>NZ_VOUA01000005.1 GCF_024372725.1 Methanosarcina sp. KYL-1 | reverse complement strand
TTAATTCAATTTTAGGGGCATATCTAGGCTTACATGGTGGAAAAGACATACGGAGGCAGTTTTTATCCCATATAAAGGTATCGAACAGCCTCGTTTATGAGGAGATGAAAATTAGCGAAGTACTGAAGTAGGTTCCTGAATGTGGCAAAATTACTCGCCATTTCAAGCTGATTTAATCTTTTTATGTTTTGAGTATCCTTTATGTAATCTGAGATGCTGTCCCCAACTTTCTTGAGGGTATCCAACCTCTTAGCACTCATGTTTCTTACCTCTGTCAAATAATATTCTAATAACTGCCAATCCCCGTAGACCTGCCTCGCTTTATTGTCGAGGAAATATTTCACAATAGAATGACCTTTTAGAAGATTTATGTAAACAGAATTCCCTTTATTTTTGTATTCATCTCCTTCCTTGATTTTGTCCCAGTTAAAATAGCCCCTTCTGACAATTTTCATCCATTCTGAAAACTGCTCTGACTGTTTAACAAAAGCCAGAAACCTGAACACAGGAGTAGGAACTCTATAGATATCAAGATCAGGTCCCTGGTTATAATTTGTAAAATGGTACATGCTTATAGAGGGGTTCTCTTCAACCCATCTTTCTTCATATTGGAGAATTATGTCCTCAATTATATGGAAAAGGGCATTAACAGGATTTTTATAACCTTCATCAAAACAACCTCTGTAGCTGTTTGCTGAAATTTGTTTCTGAATGTCCTTTATCGCTTTTTCTGCCCAGTAATGCATCACTTTTTCCGAATTTGAGTGGAGAAGCAAAAGCTTCCCGCAAGCGTAAAAAACTAGAGGTGAAAACTGGACAGCAAGAGTACAGGAAGGGCAGTAATCAGCCCCAGGCTGCCCGTAAGGGAAGAAATTAATCAATGTGCCAGAACCGATGAGAGGGATCTCAGTTTTTGTTCGTATCTCCTGCACATCATGCCTTCCACAGGCTATGCAGTTTCCGGACTCTCCACCTCCATCCAGAAGCTCAATCTGCCCTATCAACTGTTCTAAAGACTCAAGCAGCTTCTGATCCTTATTTTTGACAGAAGGATTGGTAACAGCATTATTCGGAAAAACTGAGTAAAGACTCTTTGCCCATTCTGAAGTAAGATATATGTGAACAACATCACGGGATAATTCGCTCAGGTCTTTTAAATCAATTTTTTCAGGCTTTTTTTTGCCTGACCACTCGCATATAGCCCAGATGCCAGCATCAACGAACGGGTTCCCGGTAAATGTATAAAGTGAACTCTGCCCCATTATAGATACTTCCATACTCAGAAAAATCTTCGCTTTCCATAAAAGGAAATGATAATTTCATATAAAGAAAGACTATTCAAATAAATACGTTTTGTTTTCAATCAAAACTTAAACAATTTAAGAACCTGCATAAATCGAATCTTTCTATTTAGATGAGTCATTGATCCCTCTAAGGTCTGATTTTAACGCTTCCACAACCCGGAAGGACGCCTGGATGAAAAGTTGTTTCAATCCCTCTAAGGTCTGATTTTAACAGTCGTTTTGAACTTCCTAATGAAGGAAGCATCCCGGGTTTCAATCCCTCTAAGGTCTGATTTTAACCTTTACGAATTCGCCGGGGTCTGCTATGCTGGATACGTTTCAATCCCTCTAAGGTCTGATTTTAACCCTATCCAGGTGTCTCCTGGAGATCTCAAAGAGTTTCGTTTCAATCCCTCTAAGGTCTGATTTTAACGGAGTGGTTTCTGGACCATATATCTTTCCAATATCAGTTTCAATCCCTCTAAGGTCTGATTTTAACGGAGAGCCATATGACTTCATGAAAGAGCCGGTGCCGGTTTCAATCCCTCTAAGGTCTGATTTTAACCCGACTGATCCGTGGGCATGAGCACACAATTATCCCGTTTCAATCCCTCTAAGGTCTGATTTTAACGCGGCCCTGGCAGCCTCGTATGCATCCCGGAGGCGTTGTTTCAATCCCTCTAAGGTCTGATTTTAACGATGAAACGGGGCTGTCTGCGGACCTGGTAGATGAGGTTTCAATCCCTCTAAGGTCTGATTTTAACCCGTCTGCTCCGGAGGGCTCAGTCTCGGCCGTGCTTGTTTCAATCCCTCTAAGGTCTGATTTTAACAATTACTTTCGCTGTAGCGGCGTTTGTATCGTCGTTGTGTTTCAATCCCTCTAAGGTCTGATTTTAACGCAGATCGTAAGTCAGTAGACCCTCTGTGAAGTACGTTTCAATCCCTCTAAGGTCTGATTTTAACTTCATCACGAGTCCACTCAAATCCACTGCAAAAAAAGGTTTCAATCCCTCTAAGGTCTGATTTTAACTACCACCCCACGCAGCATGGGCCTGAACGCTTCGTCGTTTCAATCCCTCTAAGGTCTGATTTTAACGTGGATCCCGCCGGCACATACATCCAGCTGATCGTGTTTCAATCCCTCTAAGGTCTGATTTTAACCACGTTCCTGTGAACCCCCGCATTTTTCCAAAATGGTTTCAATCCCTCTAAGGTCTGATTTTAACGCTCGATTCAAAAACGTTCACACTCTCAAATGTGGTAGTTTCAATCCCTCTAAGGTCTGATTTTAACAATAGTATGTTTTGTTCTCCATCTGCTGTGATGTATGTTTCAATCCCTCTAAGGTCTGATTTTAACAAGCCTCTCGATGAAATCACCGTTTCCCCTGAGCCCGTTTCAATCCCTCTAAGGTCTGATTTTAACATAAATTGAATAGGGGAAATGCAGCATTAAGGCGATGTTTCAATCCCTCTAAGGTCTGATTTTAACGCTGATAAGATAAAAAAGTTCTTCAAGGAATACTGTGTTTCAATCCCTCTAAGGTCTGATTTTAACCTGATATTGATTCGTTTTCGTTGTAGATATTGAAACGTTTCAATCCCTCTAAGGTCTGATTTTAACAGGGTATAATCGATTATATTGTTTGCACTGGACAGTGTTTCAATCCCTCTAAGGTCTGATTTTAACCTTTTTCAAATTTCGTGTATAGGTCCTGGGTAAAGTGTTTCAATCCCTCTAAGGTCTGATTTTAACTCAGGGCTGAGTCATATATGCGAAAATCATCTATTGTTTCAATCCCTCTAAGGTCTGATTTTAACCTTTGTTCAGGTACCTTACTCGCCGGAGATGGACAGCGTTTCAATCCCTCTAAGGTCTGATTTTAACGCAAGTGCGACGGATTATTATGTTTCTCCAACGGGAACGTTTCAATCCCTCTAAGGTCTGATTTTAACGATAATTTCCTCTTCGGAACAAGAGGACTTAACCAACGTTTCAATCCCTCTAAGGTCTGATTTTAACGTTGTGATTTTACATGCCACAAATTGACAAAGAAAAGTTTCAATCCCTCTAAGGTCTGATTTTAACCACAAAACGAAGCACTAGCAGAAAAAATAAAAAACCACGTTTCAATCCCTCTAAGGTCTGATTTTAACTTTTTCTAACCTCCCCCCGTGCCATCCGATACCAAGAGTTTCAATCCCTCTAAGGTCTGATTTTAACGCTATAAGCATAGTGGGAGAAATGCAATTATGTATATGTTTCAATCCCTCTAAGGTCTGATTTTAACAGTGCAATTTCTAGGCTTTCGAGATCCTCGTTAATGAGTTTCAATCCCTCTAAGGTCTGATTTTAACGAGGTTGTTCAGTGTTGATTCAGTGTCATACACCCACGTTTCAATCCCTCTAAGGTCTGATTTTAACATGGACCGCACACCCTTGAATATACATATAACGCAAGTTTCAATCCCTCTAAGGTCTGATTTTAACTTTATTAGACCCCTCTGCTCCAATAGGGGTGTTTTGTTTCAATCCCTCTAAGGTCTGATTTTAACGTGGACAGATGGGCCGACAGCTTCCAGGGTTGAAGGTCGTTTCAATCCCTCTAAGGTCTGATTTTAACCGGGATGCTTCCAGGGTTGCTGCTGCTTTGATTTCGGGTTTCAATCCCTCTAAGGTCTGATTTTAACGTAAACATTGCCCATTTTGTGGGCGTACTCTCTCTAGTTTCAATCCCTCTAAGGTCTGATTTTAACTCTACTCCTTTTTACTTGTTTATTAGATACTATGTATGTTTCAATCCCTCTAAGGTCTGATTTTAACTTTGTATACTTCTTTCAAAGCCGGATATGTTAAAAAGAGTTTCAATCCCTCTAAGGTCTGATTTTAACCCCAGATCGACCAGGACCAACCCGGACAGATTGCGTTTCAATCCCTCTAAGGTCTGATTTTAACGTGAGTAATAAACACCTTCTCCTGATTCAGATTGCATGTTTCAATCCCTCTAAGGTCTGATTTTAACCGTCGGTGACGATAATATACTTTATAACATGACTGTGTTTCAATCCCTCTAAGGTCTGATTTTAACAGGGCTTCTTTAAGAGCCTGGACTAACTCCTGATTTAGTTTCAATCCCTCTAAGGTCTGATTTTAACGGTTATACATTTGGAGTGAAGCACGGCAGGGGAAAAAGGTTTCAATCCCTCTAAGGTCTGATTTTAACCCTTCCTCACATCTCCTCATTGCCGACTTGTAATGAAGTTTCAATCCCTCTAAGGTCTGATTTTAACACCGTTATAATCCAGAACATACAGTGTTCTATTTCTGTTTCAATCCCTCTAAGGTCTGATTTTAACTCCCCGCTTTCGAAAACTCCCGAATCATTATAGTACCGTTTCAATCCCTCTAAGGTCTGATTTTAACTATGTTGAAAGACCATTTTAAAACATCGAATCTGTTAAGTTTCAATCCCTCTAAGGTCTGATTTTAACAGTCATTCAATACGATACAATATGTTTCAAGGAGTTGTTTCAATCCCTCTAAGGTCTGATTTTAACAATTTTATTATTGCTGCTATGGCGATAATTGAGATTAGTTTCAATCCCTCTAAGGTCTGATTTTAACGATATATGCGAAGTTGATGATGAAGAAACTGTATGGGGTTTCAATCCCTCTAAGGTCTGATTTTAACGTTGTCACATGGGCCGCAGAACTTTATGCCGGGGATGTTTCAATCCCTCTAAGGTCTGATTTTAACACAATACACGGCGACAAATGCGGCTGTCCATATTGTGTTTCAATCCCTCTAAGGTCTGATTTTAACGCTGAGGATGCCCCGTACAGAATGACGGTGAGGTCTGGTTTCAATCCCTCTAAGGTCTGATTTTAACTTTCAATGCCGCCCTTAAAGTCTGCGCCATAGCTGTGTTTCAATCCCTCTAAGGTCTGATTTTAACTCCGAGTACCCTGGAAAGAACACCCCTTCGACACCAGGTTTCAATCCCTCTAAGGTCTGATTTTAACATTTACTTCGGATGCATGGCATACATAATTAAATATTGTGTTTCAATCCCTCTAAGGTCTGATTTTAACATAGTAAAGCTGGAAGAAGTGTGGGCGTTCGGCATAGTTTCAATCCCTCTAAGGTCTGATTTTAACCGGGCTGAGCCGGTTAAGGTGGTTGTTCCGGAGCAAAGTTTCAATCCCTCTAAGGTCTGATTTTAACGGTATCCCCCCGAGTTTCCTTACTTCCTTCTCAAGCGTTTCAATCCCTCTAAGGTCTGATTTTAACTGTGATACGTTCCCGCAATACATCTTCCCTTTTCTCGTTTCAATCCCTCTAAGGTCTGATTTTAACTGTGTACTAGCAAGCAGCCAGTCCAAAGGATCTTACGTTTCAATCCCTCTAAGGTCTGATTTTAACTTTAACGAGTGAGATTATGACAGAGAAATCAAAAGAGTTTCAATCCCTCTAAGGTCTGATTTTAACCGGGTGCTCCTGTATCGAATGCGGTTGGAATAACGAGGTTTCAATCCCTCTAAGGTCTGATTTTAACCTGCCCGCTTTTCCCTGCCCCCCAGTGCCGCTGAAAAGTTTCAATCCCTCTAAGGTCTGATTTTAACATTGCCCTACGAGACTATCTAAGATATCCGAAGTTTTCACGTTTCAATCCCTCTAAGGTCTGATTTTAACAATAGCTAGTTTTTCCTCTTCGTATCCGTAAATGTGGTTTCAATCCCTCTAAGGTCTGATTTTAACTCCCCGTCTTTTTAGAGCTCATGGGTCAGGTGAAACCCGTTTCAATCCCTCTAAGGTCTGATTTTAACCGGCAGGATTGAACCTCATCACGTTGCTGTAGCCTCGTTTCAATCCCTCTAAGGTCTGATTTTAACGGTAGGTTTCAGATTCAAAGTAATAGGGGTACCAATGTTTCAATCCCTCTAAGGTCTGATTTTAACGTTCTTTATCCGTCTCGATCCCTTCAACGGGATAAAGGTTTCAATCCCTCTAAGGTCTGATTTTAACTGAATGCTTGAGAGGGGATTACTTATATATTGTATTAGTTTCAATCCCTCTAAGGTCTGATTTTAACGATCAGACGTGAAAATACAGTATATAGAATATATACGTTTCAATCCCTCTAAGGTCTGATTTTAACAATATCCTGACATCCCCGGTGAGTGGCTCCGTCCAGGGTTTCAATCCCTCTAAGGTCTGATTTTAACCTGAAAGCACCTACCGGAAGCACCGGGGCTCTTCCGTTTCAATCCCTCTAAGGTCTGATTTTAACTGATTAACAACTCTTTTGGCGGTCCCAACGTTGCCCCGTTTCAATCCCTCTAAGGTCTGATTTTAACTTTGTACTTCTTCGCTACCCTCTTCAGGTCAGACTCCGTTTCAATCCCTCTAAGGTCTGATTTTAACTTGCGGACATCGGAGGTCTCCAGGAAGTGAAGGACGTTTCAATCCCTCTAAGGTCTGATTTTAACGTTCAATGGGATCTGAACAAATGCAAAATCCTACATCGTTTCAATCCCTCTAAGGTCTGATTTTAACGATATTTTTAAGGCTGCTCAGAAAGGAGCAAAATATGTTTCAATCCCTCTAAGGTCTGATTTTAACAAGTATTCTAAAACTCCCGAGATAATCCAATACAGAGTTTCAATCCCTCTAAGGTCTGATTTTAACTTTGTAGAGGTACGCAGGCTCCATAGTCACAAGGAAGTTTCAATCCCTCTAAGGTCTGATTTTAACTAAGAAATTTACCCCGGATTTTATGGTAGTCGGATGCAAAATCCATTAATAAGGAGATGGAAAATTCGGGGATAATGGTGCTGTTTTTGAATATATGTAATTGGGTTCTGCACCATATAAAAGTATCCGTTTTTGGAGGAAGATTTGATGAGGGGATTCGTGGAT
Organism: Methanosarcina sp. KYL-1; assembly: GCF_024372725.1. GTDB lineage: Archaea > Halobacteriota > Methanosarcinia > Methanosarcinales > Methanosarcinaceae > Methanosarcina. Next base: position 151,954 of record NZ_VOUA01000005.1, on the reverse strand, counting down.
CGTTCTTTCAGGAGGAGATATATAAAGATCCACGAAAAGATGAGAAATACAGAAAGAAGAGATGGAACCCATCACTTAAATATATAAACGGAAAAATTTAATGTTGAGTTAAGGAAATTACTGGAGGAGTTTGGCCAGACAAGGTTCAGAATATGTTTCCCGTATCAGCTTTAGGGGTTCCGAGCTCTTCTATTCCAAGGTATTTTCTGTCTTTTGAGCTGTAGAATATAATATGGTCTGAGTTATCATTGATCAGCTCTTTAAGCCGGGACCTGACTTTCATTAACTCAGCTTTCGTGAGTTCTCCTTCAAATACACTGTTCTGGACCCAGTTCATGTACTGCCTGAGAAAGGTCCTGACTTTGTTTACCCTTTCGACTCCCACATCATACACTATGACCACGTACATCTTATCACCTCATCCACATGTACATACCATTCTGTCCGGCTTACTGAACTGCCCAGAAATGAATCTTACCACCACATAACAAGAGGCTTGTATTCCTCTGCCCCAATGACATGCTTAGAAAGCTTATAGAGCTCTAACCTGATAAGGCGCTTGTACGAGACGTTTCTGCCCAGGCCTTTGTGCTTGATTGTGGTCTTGAGCTTTTCGTCGTATTCTGTCAGGAAGATTTTCTTGCCTTTTTCGCTGAGCAGCATGTTTCCGATTTCTCCCCTAAAACAGCTGTCGTCCAGCATGTTTTTGTTTACCAGCTTAAAAATGATCCTGTCTACGAGAATAGGCTTGAAGATCTCACTTACGTCCAGAGACAGGGAAAACCTGCGTTCGAAGGGCTCATGCAGATAAGAAATCGTGGGGTTTAGCTGGGTATTGTAGATCTCGGAAAGGGTAGTTGAGTAGACAAGGGAGTTTCCGAAACTTATCAGAGTATTCATTTTATTTTCAGGAGGGCGGCGGGTTCTTTTTATTATCCGGTATTCCTCGGGTAAGATTTCATCAAGTGCGTTGTAATAAAGTTCCCGGATTTTGCCTTCGACCTGCATCATGGAAGGGACGGTTTCTGCACCGTCCAAGCGGGAAAATTCGGATTCTATAGAAGCTACATAACCTTCAACTGTCTCCCTGATTTCCTCCTTGCTCCTTGCATAATACCTGAGGTTCTTCAGGATATTTCCGCAGGCACCCTCGATAAATTTCCCTGCAAGACACAGCCGCCTTTCAGGGTCAATGTAATGTTCAGCCTGCCGGATCACCAGGTCTCCGCTTATCAGGGTTTCCCGCGGGTACATTGAACCCTCGTAGAAGCCGTAATAATTAAAAAAGTGAATAGGTATGCCTTCCTTTGAAAGGTACGAGACCACACCGGATGAAAAAGAAAGATTTCCGTAAGCAAATATCGAACTTATTTTATTTATTGGCAGGATCTTTCTGCCGTCCTTATTTTCAAAGTAGACCGTGTTTTCTTTCCTTTTCAAAATCCCGTCCTGTAAAATATAAAAGTCTTCTCGGATTCTTTTACCCCCTTTGTCTTCTTAAGGTTTCATACTTCATTAGATGGCTTTGTACTTCATTAGACCGTGCTTCGCTGGAAAGTATTCATCAGACTCTTTTCAGGTTTGACCCGCTTAGGTTTGACTCTTTCAGGTTTCGGCTCCACCGCTGTCCCCGCAGAAACAAAATTCCTGGTAAGCACACTTTGGACATATCTTTTTACGCATTGGGAAAGGCATTGGACCAACAACCAGTTTTTTGATATTCTCGATATCTCTTTCTATACCTGTTTCATCTTCGAGGCTCAGTTCAAATTTTTCAGTTTTATTCAATAAAGGATAATTTAAGACCCCGACCGCATCAAAACCTTTTTTCTTGAGGTAGTAAAGGTAAAACAAAAGCTGAGCCCTGTCCGCATCATCCATTTTTTTGCTTTTCTTAACTTCGTGAATCTCAACTTTCTTTCCAGCTTTTACAAAATCAATGCTTATACCGTCAATAGTAACATTTTTTTGATTTTTCCTGTAGCTGTCTTCGTGCAGCACCTTTCCAATGGCCACACTCTCGTTTTCCCTTTCAAGGTTTATATTGTGAGAAAAGAGCCAGAGCTTTGTCGTGCAAATATGATAATAGTTTACCTTGACCCCGGTTATTCGGACAGAGTCAAGAAAAACCTCCGCATTCACATTTGTTTCAGCTTCAGAAATTGAATCCTCCAAATACAAATCCCCCTTTCAAAAATTATATTTGAATCATCATTTACTTTCGACCTTGTTCACCTGAATACCACCCACTTCCAGAATATCCACGCATCCGAAACCCATTGCGTTTTTTTCACCAAGCCCTGCATCATAGGCAAACTCCAGTAGTTTCGGGTTTGCTGACAAAGTAAGGTCCATAAGACTACAGCGTCGGAAATTATTTTCCACTGTCACGCGTTTGGGCTTGAAATTTCTGACACCCAGAACTTCAAAAAAGTCTTTGTCTACTTTTTGCCCATAGAATTCTTCATATCTTGCAAGCAGATTTTTATGCAGGTTCTCATGGAACTTTGAATCCTTTGGATAAAGATCAAACTCAACCAGTCTATCTTCCTGTTTTCTCAGGGTTTTTACATATACTGGAGAAAGGGTCCTGAAAACACACTTATCTTCAAACCTTATAGAAGGAAGTACTTCAATTCTTTCGATCACAAAATTCGTATTGTTCTCTTTATTTCCCAGGAAAAACTCCGGTTCGAGCAAAAGCCCTTCCGCAAAACTCCTTATGAACTCGGGATCAGGAGATGACAGGAAAAAGTGAGCTGCCCGGAAATTCAATCCATTCTTATCCGGGATTCTGTCTTCAAGAATGAGGTTGGAAAACGTATAAAACTTAAACCCCTGCTTGCTGTGAATGGCATTTGCGAGCTCTATATTGGAAGTAGCCAGCTTCAAATAAAGCATCGAGGCAAGCCCATACTGATAATCATAATGAAGCGGACCAGGGGATGCTTTTCTTACACTTATCCTGCATCTCATACAGAACTATTGTAATATTTTGTATATATAGTTGAATGCAGGATCTGAAAAAAATTTGCAATAAATCCAGTAACACCACCTCTCTTAGAGGCTGTCTTAAAATTCAAACCATTTCTACATTTGGATGGTAGGCTTTTTTGGTCTTAAGTTCAGACTGTAAATTAATTACATAAGACTCATTCACCCGATGCATAAAATCAAATGCATTAGACATCATGGTCAAAATTTACACTTTAGACATTTAACGGTTTAACACTACCGATTTTTGATCCAAATCCGTGAGTCCTATTCCAATTGTATAGTCAAATTGAATTTTAAGACACGCTCTTACCCCACCTATTTCCACCCCGCCCTCAAGAGTTTCATATATTATACAAAGAAATAAAAAACAAAATATCTCAAATAAGTCAAAAAAAGACTCAAAATCCTCAAAAAGCCACAAAACTTACTATTAAAAACATCTGAGTGCTCAACCTTTAACATCTTTGAATAAATAGAACAAAATACTTGTGAAAACATTTATGTAATTGGGTCAAGGAGATGGTTCAGCGAACCGGAAATTCCGGCAAGTATGTGAAAAAATTATAAAGGGAGAAAAACGCTCAATCGGGTCAAGGAGAAGGGTAAGGTAAGTCGGAAAACATCGGCTGGCTATGTGAATATTCGGGAGCAAAGGACCAGAGATGCAAGAGGGGTACTGCATCTTAAAAGATCCTTTCTCCCTTATCCCACTCTCTTCTACTTCTACTTTCTTCTACTCCCAACTCTTCATTCATTTTCCTCCAAACTCTGTGATTGCTGATTTCATCTCCTTAGTTTAATCCTTCTGTTACCTTTTTTGCATACTTATGCTGTTTCTTTTGCCCATCTGTTTATCCTTCTGTCCATCGGTTCTTTTGTCCACCGGTTATCCTTCCTTGTCCTTCAACAAGCCCTTTAAGCTGCCTTCATGCATGGTTTCTCAAAGTTTCATATTAAAGCTTCACACTCCATCTCAAGAAATAAGAAACCCGGCCTCCCCATGCAAGCAGCCCGGAAAAAAGCAGAAGCGTCAAAAAACCAAAAATTACGAAAAGCCACAAAAGTTACCACCAAAAATATCTCAGTGCCAACTATTAACACACCTGAATAAATAGAAAAAAATACTTGTGAAAACCATATTTTAATTGGGAGACAGAAAATAGCTTGTATAGACCGGATCTACCGGTAAAATGGGATATATGGGGGGAGAAAGGGAGAGCAAATGCAGTATGGGGGTGCTGTGTTAGTTTGTTTCCTGATTCCTTCTATCTGCCATCTTTCCGCGATAGTTTTTGTCTACTTGTCTATTGCTCATCTGTCTGCTTTCCTCCTTTATTTTTTTATTATCCGAATTTATATTTTATAACCATTTTTTCCATTCCCTTCGCTTATCAATTTAGCTGTCTTTTTCCATCGCCCTGGCCCTCAGGTCTTCAGGGAGTTTTTCGATCGCATACCGGAGTGCAGTCCTGGGCATCTCTTTTTTGTTTTTCATTACGTATTCGAAGACTTCCTGCTGGTGGGGTTTGCTTGCTTCCTTGAGCATCCAGCCGTAGCCTTTCCGGACCAGGTCGTCCTCGTCTTTCAGCAGGTGGTCTGCGATTTTGAAAATGTCTGAAAGGAAATTGCCCCTGCGGGCAGGCAGGACCAGGCTTACGGCTGCAGCCCGCCTGAGCCACCGGTTGTCGGATTTTGTCCAGGCTTTGAGATTTTCGACGTAGGCAGGGAACTGTTCGATAAAGGAGCCTACGGCATGGTTGCAGAGGGTATCACACTTCGCCCAGTTGTTGACATACTTTTCAATCCAGCGCTCAAACATGGGGAAGTCGTCTTCCGAGTAATCTTTTCGTACCAGGTAAGCCCATTCAAAGGCTATGAAAGCTTCTTCGCAGTAGTCCGACTCAAGGAGCTCTTCACAGAGGAAAAAGACTTCTTTTTTGTTTGCTTTGTCTTCTTTGCCTGCTTTACCTGCTTTGCCTGTTTTGTCTGCCCTGGCTGCTTTGACCGTGTTGCTTTCCTGCCCGATTTCTTTGAAATATTTTTTTGCAACTTTTCCCACTGCGGCACTTTTTACCCCGTAGCACTTCACCTCTTCCTTGAAAAAACGCTGGTAACTGCTTTTCGTCTTCTCGTCAACACTCTGCACTAAATCCACCCGAATACTGGAGATGATATCGCCGGTCACATTATATTGTTTATTTGGAGTGTTACATATACTTTATTCACTGCCGGCTGCTGCCCAACTGCCAGCCCGATTATTACCCCGATTTCACCCGAATGTTGCCCGAATGTCGCCCGACTGATTCTATTTTATTGGCCAGGATTTCATGTAAAGTCCGGGAGTCCTTTTCCTACTCCACAGCTTCTGATTCCATTTTTTAATTTGTCGTTGAAAAAATAGAAAAATATTTATAAATAATTCTGAGTAAAATAATTTTGAATTAAAATTTTGAACTTGACAGGACCGGATAGAAGCTTAAGAAACAGGGTTTCGGAAACAGGAATTTAAAAACAAGGAAAAAGGTGAGGAAAATGGCATGGGATGATATTGTCTTTGGGATAGCTACCGGAGGGCTGTACAATATTGGAAAGGCAGCCTACAAGGCAGGGAATGCTGCAGACAGCGCAGGAAAAGCGGCAGAAGAAGCCGGGATGGCCATTGCGGTGATAGGGTCCACCCTTGAGGCTGTGGGAGAGCAGCTCAACTCGCTGCTTGCCGAAGCCGAGGAACTTATAACGATCAGGCGGATGAGCCCGCGGGATGAGGACGAGCTATGGGAAGAAGAAAAAGAACGGCTTTCCGACCTCAGGGAGGAGAAACAGGAAATTGAGGCTGCCCTCAGGGAACTGGGGGTCGAGGACGCGGCACACTTCAGTTTTGACTTCTGGGACATGCTCACGGACTGGAGCAGGATGCTTGAGAGCTTCCGGCTGCTCGCAAGACTTGCGGCAGTCAACACTGAGATTACGGAAATCCTCTACCAGGAACCCGGGGTGCTGACCCAGGGGATCTACAGCGCAAAAGAGGTGCTTGAGCGCTTCAACACCCTGGAACAGCCCCGGATTGAAGATATCCTGGACTCCGTAGATGACAACCTCGAAGTCAGCGAAGAAGTCTTAAAAGAAGTCAAGAAACTTTTTGTCACCAGAAGGAAAGTGCTCATCCCGGAGGCCGGGCTTTCGCCTGCAGTAAAAGAGAAGCTTGAAAGGCTGAAAAATGACAGGGAGTACTTCGAAGCCCTGCTGGGCAGGAAGGACAAACTTGCCCTCCAGTTTGCAGACGCAATAAAAGCACTTCCTGAAAAGGAATTCGAGATCAACAGCAAATGGGTAAAACTGGCCGAGGCAGGACCGGTTATCCCCTGGACTCCCGGAGCCGCTGAAAATGTAACCGACATCCTTGAAGGTGCACATCTTCCGGCAGGCCCTGAGATTTCGGGGCCCGTGGTTTCAGAGTCCCTCAATTCGGAAAGTGCAGGAAAAATCCCGGAGGAAATCCTGAAGGAAAGGCCCGGGGAAACACACGCAGAGAGAGCAGTAGAAGAAGCGGCAGGTGCAGGAAAAGCAGCAGAAAAAATAGCAGGGGAAGTAGCAGGAGAAATAGCAGAAAAAGTAACAGGAAAAGTAACAGGGGAAGTCGCCGATAGAAAAATAGAAAATCTGGCAGGCCAGGTCACAGGGAAGGAGGCAAAGCTTGAAACCAGAACCCTGGAAAGGAATGCACCTGTTCCTGCGGTATCTACTCCAGTGGTATCTGCACCCATGGAAGTACCTGCTCCTGAGGAGGTATCTGCCCCTGACCTGCAGGCAAAAGATGCAGGGCTCGCTCTGAAAAGTGCGGTTCCTGAAAATGTTTCGGAAACCGCGTATGCAAAAATCGACCCGGAAATCCTGAAAGGCCTGAAATTTTCCCTTTCCGGAGCCTCAAAAATCTCTGCAAGGAGCAGGCAGCCCCAGGCCGCAAGGATCTCGGCAAGCCTGAACACGAAGTTTGACGGGTTCCAGAAAAACCTCGATTATTTCAGGGCCCAGACCTCCTTTTATGAACGGCAGGTGCAGAAATTCGAGCGCAGGTCCGATATCCTGAGGTACAGATGGGAAGAAGAGCCGGGCCTCATCCCGCAGACTCTCGAAGAAGTGCACGGAGTGCTTGAGCACCTCCGCACCAAGGAACAGGCAAGAATAGATGCTGTGCTTGACAACCTTAACGAGACCCTCGAAGAAGTGCACGGGGTACTTGAACACCTGCATACCGAAGAGCAGGCAAGAATCGATACTGTGCTTGAAACCCTGAACGAAAACCTGGAAGAAGCCCATGGGGTCCTGGAACAGGTCAGGACCGGGGAACAGCCAAAGGTCGATGCCGTACTCGATACCCTGAACGAAAACCTGGAGGAATCGAGAAAAGCCCTCTCAAAAGTGAACGAATCCCTTGAAACCCTGGACGGAAGCCTCACATTCTTCAAGAAAAACGCTGGCATGATCCAGATGGGCCTGCTGGTGTTCGGAGGGCTCGTGGGCCTGAACCTCTTTTTCGGGCTGATAGTCCTTTTCAGGATGGCTATAGGGCTTTAAAGACCCCAATTACTTTATTTTGCCGGGGCCGGCAGGAGAGAAAAGAGAAAGGCAGGAAAGCAGAGAGAAAAGCAGGAGGGGAAAAAGGAAAAAAACTGAACAGTAAACCTGCCTTCAGAAGCCCTTTCTGCCCCCATTATCCTTCAGATCCCTTTATCTTCTGCTCCTTTTATTCGTCTATGAAGAGGTCGACAAACTCGAATTTGGTTACATCAAAGAGGCCCCTGTCCCCCAGCTTAAGGGCAGGGATCACCAGGAGGGACATGAAGGCCAGGGTCATGAAGGGAGACTCAAGCTGCGTACCCAGCTTCCGGGCTTCAGCGTTTAGTTCCCGGTACCTAGCTGCAACCTCTTCCCCGCTCCGGGTGCTCATCAGGCCTGCAACTTCAAGGGGGAGGTCAAGCAGCCGGCCAGGGGTCCCGGCAACGATGCCCCCTTTGTTTTCCACAAGCCGGTTGACTGCGGCAACAATGTCCTCATCCTTAACGCCAACGGCAATGATGTTGTGGCTGTCATGGGCAATGCTGCTTGCAAGAGCTCCCTCTTTTAAACCGATGTTCCTGATAAAGCCCACCCGGGCAGGGTCGTTCCCGTACCTGCTCAACACGACCAGTTTCAGGAGGTCACGGACAGGGTCCGAAACCAGGTTTCCGTCCTCAACTTTTGGGGTGGCAAGTTCCTGGCCTGTGAGCAGTTCCCCGTCTTCGGCAACGATCACCCGGACTTTGCCGGGGTGGACAGGCAGTTTCACATCCGCAACCGTAATTTTCTCCCTTAAAAACACATTTATCGCAGGGCTTGCTTCGGCTTCAAAAAGGACCTTCCCGGAATCGTAGACGCATTCCCCGCCAATGAAAGTGCGAAGCACCCTGAATGATTCCAGGCTGTCTACAACAATAAAGTCGGCAGGGTCTCCCTCCCGCAGCAGGCCGGAATCAAGCCCGTAGTGCTCCACCGGATTGACAGAGGCTGCCCGGACAAGGTTGTAGAGGTCAAGCCCCTTCTCAAGCCCCCGCCGGATAAGCTTATCGATATGCCCTTCGTAGATCAGGGTGTCCGGGTGGGAATCATCGGTGCACAGCATAACCGAGCCCGGGTACTCGTCGATCAGCCTGTACAGGGCTTCAAAGTTCCTGGCGGCACTTCCCTCCCGGATAAGGATTTTCATCCCGAGCTTTATTTTCTCAAGCGCTTCTTCATAGGAAAAACATTCGTGGTCCGTGGAAATCCCAAAAGCCGCATATTTCTGCAGGTCAACCCCACTCAGTCCGGGGGCATGCCCGTCCACAACTTTTCCGTACTTCTTCGCCGAAGCCAGCTTTGCCATAACCTCGGGCACTTCATAAACCACCCCCGGGAAGTTCATCATCTCGGAAAGGTAGTGCAGGTCTTTCCTGGCAAGCAGCCTGTCAACCGCCTGCGCATCAAGGACCGCCCCCGCAGACTCGAAAGGTGTCGCGGGGACACAGGAAGGGACGCCAAACCAGAACTTAAGGGGAGTTTTCCGGGCGTCCTCAAGCATATAATCGATTCCCTCAACACCCATCACATTTGCAATCTCATGAGGGTCACTTATCACCGCAACCGTGCCCCGGGCAACCGCCATCCTGGCAAAAGCCGAAGGCACTGTCATCGAACTTTCGATATGAACATGGGCATCGACCAGTCCCGGCAAAATAAACGTGTCATTCCCGTGTTCCTTTTCTTCCACGCGGGTGATCTTTCCGTTTTCGACAGTTATTTCACCCTTAAAACGGCGCCTGGCAAGGGCATCAACAACGATTCCCTGATATGTTCTCATGCCTGAGTCATTATTGCTGCAAGTGCATAAAGATTTTCCATTCTACCGAAACATTCCGTTTTCCATTATTAAGGTTCCAGAGATTAAGGTTCCAGAGATTACAGTTTCAGAGATTAAGGTTCCAAAGATTAAGGTTTCCGGATTCTTCCGGCCTATTTACCTCCTGTACCTCCCCCGAAGATAGGGAAGCCCCGAATACCTTTTTCAACTCAAAAAACCGTTTTATTCTTATGCCCGAGGTAACAATCCGCCCCCAGGAGCTCTACGATGCCGAACGCCTCTTTGAGATACTCACGAGCATGGACCTCGAATTCATGGAAGTCCCCATAAAGACCCTGGAAGAAGAAAAACGCTTCCTTCAACTGAATGAGGCTAAAAGGAGAGCCCATTTCGAGTACAACTACACTGTTCTCCTTGACAGGGACCCGGTGGGGGCATGCGGACTCCGGATAGACCAGCATAGGCCCTGGATAGGGGAGATAGGGTACTTCGTGGACCGGGCTTTCCAGGGGCAGGGAATTGCATCGGAGGCGGTCAGGCAACTTGAGGAACTGGGTTTCTGGGAATTCGGACTGCAGAGAATTATGATCCTGATGGACATCCGGAATGAGGCAAGCGAAAGGGTGGCGCAGAAGTGCGGGTACGAAAAAGAAGGGACCCTGAAAAAAATCCACAGGATAGGAGGAAAGTTTTATGACTGCTTCCTGTATGCAAAAACAAGATGAAAACCCGGAAAGGACAGGGCTTTTTTCCTGAAATACTTTTTTTCGGAATGTATTGGAACGATACTGGAACCGCATTAAAGTTGACTGCTTTAGACTAACCCCATTATCTGTATGAGGCTGTTATCATACCAGATGACCATGATATTGTTTATTGTGGCCATTACCCCTAACAATTCTATAATGTGTTTGGTGAAAACCCATTTTCGGGGGAATTTTTTGATTAAGGGAAAGAGTAAGAAAAGGCTGAGAATCAGGACTATTTTTAAGATCAGAAGATAAAAAATACCATACTTTTCAATAATCATGGCCGGAAGAGGGTTAAATTCTCTACCGAAAGGCATAGCATAATAAGTGGAAGCCCAGTCTCCGATTACGTAGAAAACGATGATAAACCGTATCTCATGTAGATAATAAAAGAATGAATCCTTCGAAAACCAAGCTTTCAAGCACACACCCCAGACAAGTCCGTCTTTTTCCCACTGGTAGTTTTATTTTATCGGATGATATAAACGTAAGAAACTAAAATCGATAAAATAATTCTCCGAAGGGATAATCTCCCAAAGTTCCATGATTTTTCAACCCTGATAATGCATCTGAAAAAGGGTTTCTGGAAATTATTTATGTTATTCCGGGTTTACTTTATTTGTATTCCATTTTTATTCCAGAATTTTTTAATATTTATTTCAGAATTTTTTAATATTTATTCCAGAATTTTTTAATTTTTAAATAGACATTTAGAAACTTATGTTGTTTAATTATTTCGAAATTTGCCATTTTTTCGAAAGTTGTTGATTTTATATAACTACATATTAATTTTTAAATTTATCTAAGGAGATATAAAAACATAATTAAAATATAAATAGAGAAACTTGAATAAAAATTGAAAATAAATATTAAAAAATAGAGTTATAAAACTGATATTAAAATCAATAAAACAGAATTATAAGAACAATAACAAGATCACTATAAGAACAATAACAAGATCACTATAAGAACAATAACAAGATCACTATAAGAACAATAACAAGATCACTATAAGAACAATAACAAGATCACTATAAGAACAATAACTTGCGGCCTGAACCTAATTTTATTTCCCGGGCTTCAAAACAGATGATGGCAATGACTGAAAACATACGTAAAATCCTGCAGGAAACTTCTCCGGCCCTGCTGGAACTGAAAAATGTCACGGTTGTCCGGGGCGGAAAGAAGGTTCTTGACTCGGTGTCCCTCTCCATAGAGCCGGGAGAGCATGTGGCAATCATTGGCCCTAACGGCTCGGGCAAATCCTCCCTTATCAAGACTTTTACAAAAGAGTACCACCCCCTGGCAGGAGCCGATGGGCTTGTGTTAAAAATCCTGGGAAAGGAGACCTGGAACGTCTTTGAACTCCGGGAACTGCTGGGGATAGTCTCGGGTGAACTGCAGCAGACCTGCTGCCGGCCAATACTGGCACTGGACGCCGTACTCTCGGGCTACTTCAGCAGCATAGGGATCTACTACAACCACAGGGTCACCCCCGAGATGGAAACAAGGGCCAGAGAAGTCCTCAAGTTCCTGGAAATCCCCTACCTGGCAGACCGGAAAATGAGCGAACTTTCTACCGGGGAAGCCCGGAAGGTGCTTATAGCAAGGGCCCTTGTCCACGACCCCCTGGCCCTTGTCCTGGACGAGCCTGCAAACAGCCTGGACTTAAAAGCGCTGCACACCTTCCGCGAAAGCGTCCGGAAAATAGCCCGCTCGGGAAAGAGCGTTATCCTGGTCACCCATAACCTCCAGGACGTAATCCCCGAGATCAGCCGCGTGGTCCTGATCCGGGAAGGAAAAATCATAAGGGACGGACCAAAAGAAGAAGTCCTGACCGATTCTAACCTCTCAGAACTTTTTTCCCTGTCCGTAAAAGTCCTGGAAAAAGAAGGGTACTACCAGGCCTGGTGCTGAAAAACTGCAGTCTGATCGGGCACTGCAACCTGGTCGGGACCCATGCAGCCTGACCGCTTGCAGCCCGGCTAAAGCCCCTTAGGGGGCAGGCAGACGCTTAAGCCCAGAAAGATGACCGTAAGGTTCCACAAAGAAACCAGAAGCCCGACTCCTGCAATCGTGCCCGTGGTAAAGCGCCAGAGCCGCGGGTAGTGCCTTGTAACCCGGTAGGTCCCAAAAAACAGGCCCATGAAAAGAAATTTCAGGACAAGAATATAGAAGACTCCGTATTTCTCAATCACGAATGCAGTCACAATGTTTACCTCAAAACCATAGTTAAGGGCATAAATCGTAGTTATCCAGTCCCCTATGACGTAAAAAAGGAACACGTAACGTACATCGTATAAGAAAGAAATGAGCTCCTCTTTCTGCAAGCAGTTGAGCATTTACCATCCCCGGTTCCTGAATTCCGAAATCCGGCCCTGGAAAAACGAATTATCTTAACAGAGCCCGGGAAGAAACTCTTAATCCTTCCAGTTTCCATTTTGGCCATCTGAACAGGGCCGTCGGGTTTCCGGCCAATTTTGTAAAATATTTTTGCATGTTAAGATACTTAAGACTAACTATTTTAAAAAGCTTTCTTACGGGTCATTAGAAATAAAAAATCCGGAGGGATCATTAGAAATAAAAAATTCAGAGGAAAAAATACGGATTCCGATGGTTTGTTTGAGGGGGGGATGCAGTATTCATAATATAACTTTGCTTCCTGCTAAGGGTTATTACCCAATTAGTCCAGGATATTTTTTAATAGTAAAATGATGAGCCTATAAACATGACAGTTCTCGGTATAATAGGCTGCAGGATATTTGAGGATGAAATTGTCCATGTTTTTGAAAATGACCCAGAGATTAACAGGATATACCTGGTAGAAAACGAAGAAAACCGGGGCCTTCTGAAAAAGCTTGAAGGTGCGGGGTTTAAACCGGAAGTCATGTCTTACCGTGAAATCAGAGCTGAGCTGAAAAAGAGCAGCGAATTCAGCGTTATTGTCCAGCTCCAGGGAATGGGGCTCCATATAGATCCTGCCCGGCTTAAAAAGGAAACGTACGTAAACGTGAACCTGATATCCCGGCTTGCAGACGGGGTTCTTCTCTTTTATGGGCTCTGCGGGCTGTCATTTTCCAAAATGCAGAAAGATTTCGAGTATATCGGATGCCCCGTAAAGCTGCTTCAGGAAAGGAGCGAAAGCTCACCTGTCAGTCCCCTCGATGACTGTGTTGCAGCAGCCCTTGGAGGCAACACCCGCTATAGAAAAATCCTGAAAAGCCATAGGGACACCTTCTTTTTTACGCCCATGTGGGCTGCGAACTGGAAAGCCGTGTTCGGAGAAGGAGAAAAACTGCTGCAGGACTTTGAATTCACCCCTGCCCACCTCAGAGAACTCGGTTACAGGAAGGTTGCCCGGGTCAGGACCGGGCTTTCATATGAACCCGACTTTGAAAAAAACGTGGAAGAATTCGCAAGGAGATTTGGCCTGGAAATCACCGAACTGGAAGGAGGCACGAAAATCGCAAGGGAATCGTACAGCCAGCTCCGAAACATGCTTATCGGGCCGCTTCAAGCCTGAAATAATATAATTCTAAAGAGCCCGGTACCAAGAGCCCGGTACCTGAAGCGGTCCAAAAAAATCAGTTCCTTTTTTTAAATCCAGATTTTTCTTTATTAGTATCTCGCATCAGTCACTGAAATATACCTGGTGATTCAGCAGTATAATATACCTGGTGATTCAGTAGTATATTTTCATGACCCTCAGGTATATGAAGACGCACGTTAAATAATAATTAGATATTTTTAAAGATGAAAATATTAAAACCCATAAGAGTAGTAAAACCCATGAAAAACCCATAAAGTGGGGCTTAAACGACCTTCAGGGACCTCCTGTCAGCTTTCAGAATAAAAAATAGTGAGTTGCAAGCCAGAGGAGTTAAACATGCCAGTAATGAGTATTATCGGGTGCCGGATGTTTGAAGACGAGATCATGCACCTCATTGAAAATGACCCCGAAATTAAAGAAGTGCTTGTTGTGGAAAACGAGGACTGCGGGGGGATTACGGGAAAACTGACGGACACGGGAATTCCTTACAGGGTGCTACCCCCTGAAGAAATCCCTGAAAAACCCGCCCCGAGCGGGGAAGAGGGGCTTACCCTGCTCGTATACATGCTTGAGCTTGCCCTGCATGCCATCCCCGAAAACCTCAAGAACACCGTCTATTCGAAGGTGGAGCTTATGTCCCGGCACTCGCATGGGATCCTGCTCTTCTACGGGCTTTGCGGAAACGTGCTGGGAAAAATCGAAAAAGACTTGGAGGCCCTGGAATGCCCGATCTCTATCCTCAAAGAAGAAAACGGGGAAATCGTGGATGACTGCATAGGGGCTGTGCTCGGGGGCAGAAAGCAGTACCTTGAAGTCCTGAAAAGCTGCAAGGGCGTGGGTACCTTTTTCCTGACCCCCATGTGGGCTGCAAACTGGAGGGAAATGGTAAGGACCGCAGGTTTGAGCCAGGACCCCGACGATATCTCGATGTCAAAATTCGTCTTTGACTACGCAGGGTATAAAAAAATAGGAAGGGTTGAAACCGGCCTTTTCTATGAGAAAAATTTCGAAGCCTGCGTCCAGGAGTTTGCGAGGCTTTTTGAATTTGAAGTTACGGAAATTAAGGCCACATTAAAACTTGTTGAAAACTGTTATGAAAAAGCAAAGCTCGAAACCTTTGGAAGCCAGAACTGAAAGCCAGAACTGAAAGCCAGAACTGAAAGCCAGAACTGAAAGCCAGAACTGAAAGCCAGAACTGAAAAGCTGGCTTTGCCAGGGTTTCCACATCTCTATTTTTAAGCCTGGTTAATTCCAGAGCCGCTTACCCTGGCTAAGGCTGTTATAATATTCCCGTGAGAGAAGAAAAAATCTGACGGGTTTGGGCTATATAGGGGTGAATGCCGTATATTTATTTAGATTCTTTTTGAAATTAACATCCTTTTTTGATGGATATGTTTTTATATTTCTAAACAAATAAAAAATTGGGGAAAACTGAGCCAAAAAGCAAAAAGGCCTCAGGGGGTTTCAGCCGTGGGAAACAATTTCATCATAATTGCCGGGGAAGAAGCCGGCCCGAAATCGAATAAAATGGGCGGGATCTGGAATGTCATTCACGAAGAAGCGCATACCCTTGCATCCCTTTTCGATTCCGGGGAGCTGAAAGAAGAAGAAGAAGAAGAAGAAAATCCCGAGATCCTGCTTGCCGGCCCCTACTACGGCCACAGGGGAGCAGACTGGAACCGGGGGCTGAACCGGATCACGGACATGGAGGGACTTGGCCCGCTCAGTATCGACGGAAAGCTCAAAGAAGCCCTGAAAATCCTTGAAAATAAGGGGATCAAAATATTTACCGGGGAAAAACAGGTCGGAAAAACGAAGATAGGGTACCTGCAGTTTCAGACTGACAATTTCGGGAGGATCCGGGCTGTGCACAGGGAAAAAGAGGGAACGCTTGAAAACAAGGTCAAATCAGAAGCCTATGAGCTGCTCGGACTTGATTCAATCAAGTACGAAAGTATGGGAAACGGCGCGGAATACACCCATTACCTATCACTTTCCTACGCGATTTCCGAGCTTGTCCGGGTTCTTGTAGGCTCTGCCCCAAAAACCGGGACAGGAATTGAGGCCGGGAAAAACGACACAACGAAAAAAACCATTCCCTGCCCTGCGGTTTCCCTGCACTGTCATGAGTTCGGGTCCTTTTATGCCCTTGCCAGGCTGAAGAAACTGGGAATCCCGGCCTGTACAATAGCTACCCTGCATGCTACCCTTCCCGGGAGGGCCGCCGGGCATAACTCAATCCAGAAAATAAGGAAAAATGACAGCTCCTGGTCCGAGGGGGTTCCGGAAAACCTCGCCGCCCTCGAGGCCCTCGCCTTATATGCAGACACGGTGACTGCCGTGGGAGAATCAACCCGCCAGGAAGCCCGGCTTTTCTACGGGATTTCCGGGATCGTGGTCAGGAACGGGATAACCATTGAATCCGAAAGAATTGACTGGGACAGAAAGGAACGCTGCCTTGAGCAAATTCAGAGATTCCTCTCCGAAAACCTGTACAGGCACTACGGAGGGGAAAGGATCAAACCTGAAAAAATTATCCCTATTTTCACGATTTCCCGGATCGAAGTGGAAAACAAAGGGTATGCGGACCTCCTCGATTCCCTTGTTGCCCTGGAACACATAATAAAAAACAGCATTATGGAAGGCTACCTGGAAGAGGGAATAAGGGTTGTCTGCTTCCTGGTTACTGCCGAAGGCCCCAAAACTAACCTCCCCGAAGATTTCCCAATAAATCTGCCCAAGGAAGTGCTGGTGGGAAACGAACTGAGAGTCCAGCAAATGATAGAAGAACGAGGGCTTGACTGCCCGAAAATGGTAAGAGGCAAGCGCTCGGTTGCAGCAGTTCTCTATCCCCAGATTATCTCGGAGCAGGATGGAGGTCTCTGCATGAAAGTGGAAGATTTCATGGCTGGGTGCTGCGCAGGGGTCTTCCCCTCCCGCTATGACCCCTTCCTGCTCACAGGGCTTGAAGCCGGAAAAGAGGGAACTCCAAGTGTGGTCAGCCGGGTCTGCGGTTTCAGTGATGCCGTAAAAACCATCGAGGCCCTGGGAGAGAACCTGGGGGGAGTGATAGTTGTAGACAACATAGACCTCTCCTATTACGAAACGGTCCTTGAATACGCCCTGGCAGCAAGCTACTTTATCCGGAATTTCGTGGACGACAGGGTGAAGTATAAACTGCTCTGCAGGGAAGCTTTCCTCCTTGCAAAGGACATGGGCTGGGAAAAGCCAACGGAACAGTATTTTGAACTGATAAGCGGCAAAAGGTTCTTCACCCAGGGAAGTTCGACTGCCTCAAAAAAGTAAAAAACTGTAGAAAAGGGTTGGGAAAAGGAATTTGGGAAAAGGAATTTGGGAAAAGGAACTGCAGAAAATGGGGCCCTGGAAAAAGGACTCCGGAAAAAAGATAAAAGAATGAAGCGAAAATTCACTGAGAGGTTTTTTTAATTATGTCAGAGATCCGGAAACATTACTTTCTCCCGGAATACTGCATAATTTCGGAAGAAAGAGCAAAAAGGCCCTCGGACTTTGCAGAGGCTGTAGGGGATTCTGAAGAGTTGGGCCGGGCTAGCTGTGCCTTTTGTGAGGGGGCCGAAGAAATGACCCCACTTGCAACTGCAGTGTATAAGGACGGAAAAATCCTTGTGGACACTGATGAAAAAAGAGTACGTAGCTGGGACTTTCGCTGTTTTCCTAACCGCTACCCTGCCCTCTCCCCGGTTCCTGCCTTTTTTGAGCTTTCCGAAAACGTCTGGGAAACAAGGCCCGGGTTCGGTTTCCATGAAGTAATTGTGGAATCCCCGGTCCATGGAAATAAACTGGCCAATTTTTCCGACAAGGAGCTTTCCGGGCTCATGGGGGTCTACAGGGACCGCACTTCCCACTACCGGGCCCATGAAAATATCCGCTATGTCTCCCTGTTCAAAAACTCCGGGAAAGCCGCAGGAGCATCCCTTAACCACCCGCACAGCCAGCTGCTGGCTCTTCCCCTGCTCCCACCCCTCCTGGAAAAGGAGCTGCACGCCATCCGGGAAGAAGAAAAATGCCCTTACTGCACCCTCCTGGAAAAGGAAAGGACATCCGAACGCCTCATCCGGGAAAACAGCGAATGGACAGCCTTTGCCCCTTACTGTTCCGCGAGCCCCTTTGAGGTATGGGTCCTTCCCAAAAAACACGTCAGCTGGCTGGGGGACTGCAGCGAGGAAGCCCTTTTTTCCCTTGGGGAAATGTTGAGGGACGTACTCCGGGCTTATGAAAAAGTCCTTAAAAACCCGCCTTACAACTACATGTTCTTCCAGCTTTTCGAAACTCCGGAATACCACCTGAACCTGAGGCTGCTCCCGCGGCTCTCCCGAATTGCGGGTTTCGAAATGAACACCGGGATTTACATAAACACCATTTCCCCGGAAAGGGCAGCTTCTTATCTCAAAAGGGAAAGGAGACCCGGGGAATAAACCCTGAAAAGGAAAAGAGATGAAAAAAATAAAGAAACCGAAAGACAAGCAGAAGGACAAAAAAGCTGAAAATACAAAAGAAAAGGCCTGGTCATGTCAAGGAGAGATATAGAAAAAAATACACAGAATAAATTTATCTACGATTAAAAACTAATGAAGTGCAAGGGAGTGGAAGCGCAAGGACGTATATGCGTTTGCATTTTAACTGCACAACCTGCCTGTGTATTTGCATCTTAACTGCACAACCTGCCTGTACCTGGCAGGAGCATAAAGGCAGGGTAATTTCTGGACCTGCCCGAAGACACCCCATGCAGCTTAAAAGGGGTATTAATGCAGGGGAATTAACCGGGACAGCCAGCTTGAAATCAACAATGAGCAAAATATGGCAACCAGGAAGCAGGAACGGCTTAAAATCAGGAGCTTGCAGGTAGAGGGAGAAGCCTGTGGTTCCTTGAGGCAGGGGTGTCCTGAACCTCATTTTGGCAGGGAAGAATAAAGTGAAAAATAAATTTGAAGGAACAAAGTGAGTTTATGAAGAAAATTAGAATTGGAATGTTCTCGTGGGAAAGCCTGTATTCGATACGCGTCGGAGGAATTTCACCCCATGTCTCCGAACTTTCAGAAGCTCTCGCGGCTGCGGGCCATGAGGTCCACCTGTTTACCCGAAGCGATGAAAACACCGATCAGGTAATCAATGGGGTATACTATCACGGGGTAAGCCGGGAGCGGGGCGGAGGAATCGTGGAGCAGATGGACCGGATGTGCGATGCCATGTACTGCAGGTTCCTGGAGGTGAGGGAAAAGGCAGGAGAGTTCGACATCCTCCACGGACATGACTGGCATCCGGTCAATGTCCTCTGCAGGATCAAGGCCCAGTTCGGGCTGCCCTTCGTGCTAACCTTCCACAGCACCGAATGGGGGCGCAACGGAAACCGGCACGGGGACTGGTGGGAAGCAAAAGAGATCTCGCACAGGGAATGGCTTGGAGGATATGAATGTGCTGAAGTGATCACGACCTCGACCATGCTGAAGGAGGAAATCCAGCAGATATACAAAATTCCCGATTACAAGCTATGGGAAATCCCCAACGGCATCAATGTGGGAAAGATAAGGAGAAAAGTAGACGCCGGGAAAGTGAAAACAAGCTACGGGATCCATCCCTGTCTCCCGGTGGTTCTGTTTACGGGGAGAATGTGCTACCAGAAAGGGCCGGACCTGCTTGTGGAAGCCGCAGCAAAGGTCCTGAAGAAACGGGATGCAAGGTTCGTGCTCATAGGAGAAGGGGAAATGCGCTCCCACTGTGAACACCAGGCCCAGAGACTCGGGATCGAAACCTCCTGCAATTTCCTGGGATACGCCCCTGACAATACCGTAATAGACTGGTTCAACGCCTGCGACCTTGTCTGCGTGCCCAGCAGGAACGAGCCTTTCGGGATCGTGGTGCTCGAAGCCTGGGACGCCAGAAAGCCCGTGGTTGCAAGCGATGCGGTTTCTCTCGTGGAAAACTTCAGGACAGGGGTAATCGCACAGAAGGAACCCACGTCCATAGCCTGGGGCCTCAACTATGTCCTCGAAGGGCTCGGGCGCAACCGGATGGGGCAAAAGGGGTACTCCCTTCTCAAAACAAAGTACAACTGGGAAACGATTGCTGAAAAAACACTGGAAGTATATGAAAAGGTAATTTCAGAGGCTTAAGCCAGTAAGTGGGACAAAAAAACGGATGTTGAAAGAAATAGACTACGTTTCCGTGCTCATCCGGGGAATTATCAAAAAGGTTTAAGCGGGCGTGAAGAAGAGTCGCCTGGAAAAAAACGGATAAAGGTTAAGTCCCACTTTCCACACTAAAATTCCAAATTTTCAAATTTTTATCCATCCCTAAAAACCTCATTTAATCTTTTTTCAGGCATATGCACCTAACAGCTCACCTGCATCCGGCCTTCTACATAAAGTGCATCTGGAAGACTAAAAAGATTTGAGGTTCGGCCTTGCAGTTTTCGTTGTTTTTATTCATTCCTGACTTACAAACCGGGTCCAGTAGCATACGGTGTGGGAAAAACGCCTGCATGAAAAGGCAAAAACATAAAAGGTCAGAACAAAAGGTAAAAACATAAAAGGGCACGAACAAAGAGAAAAAACATAAAAAGAAAGTAGAGCTCATGCCATGAGAGCCCTGCTCCCTGCATACGGACCTCAAATTAGAGGATGCGTTATAAAGTAGAAAAGGAAAGGGATAAAGAGCTCAGAAGTCGTCATCACCTTCTTCATCGAATTCCTTGTAGCTGTCACTTCCTACCATTGCAGCTGAGATGGAATCGATTCCGTCGAGCCATTCTGCCACAATCCCATAGGGAAGTTCGGCCATAATCTCTTCAGGCAAGGCGTCTCCTTTGAGCACGGCTGCTCCGCACTGGGCTGTATAATCGAGAGCCATTTCCAGGTCATCCGAAGCTTCGGCTTCGATGGCTGCAGTTATGAGTTCTCCTACGTCTGCACCTTCCTCATAATCGCCCATGAGATAGCACTCAAAGGCAACGACTACCCCCATGAGAGAAGTCTGGACCGAATCGATCATAAGGTCGATGTCTTCGGAAATAGGTTCGACATCTGCAAGTACGATGTCCCGGATTTCTCCGAGAATTTCCAGGGCCTTCTCCGAGGAGAGCATCCCCTTTTCAAAGCGAGCAGTTAGTTTCAGGCATGCAAGGATGACATCGTCAACCATGTTAACGAATATGGCGCTTTCCTTGCTGGGCTCTTCTTCTGACTCCTTGATTTCAAAACCGCTCTCTTTTGCCCGTCCGAGCCAGTTTTCCCAGCGCTTTTGGGTATAGAATTCATAGGGGATCTGGTTCATTTCCTGTTCAGGCACGTATAACACCGCTTCTAACCTTTTTTAATTATTAATTATCAAACTTACTATTACTAAAAGATGTTTATTTAGGTTACCAGGCAAGTTTCACTTTTTTAAGAGAGTAACCGGCCTCACACTGTGCATCGAGGCTTTCCATGACCTCTACAATCTTGCACTTGTCTCCCTTTAAAAGCCCTTCAGGGTGACAGGTCTCATACACACTGCAGCCTCTTTTGCCGCATTTTGGAGACTCATACATAAGCCTTGCCCCGTCAACGGCTTTCCTGGATTCTACGGTAGCCAGGATAGGAGCCCTGCTGACGTCCACGGCAAGCACCCCGCTGTCATGGAGGAAGCATTCGTGGACCTCGTTGTTCCGGATCTTTTCGACCCGGTACCTGCGCCCGGGTTCAAGGTTCAGGCAGGTGTTCTTTAGCCGGCATTTTTTGCATTCCGGCATCTCACCCTTGAATATGAATTCGAGACCTTCTTTTGCAAGCCGTGATCCGATAAGTGTTATTTTGGTATCGCCTTCTGTCATAATATCTCTTCCTTTTGATGATTTTCGGGCCTGTGCCCCTCACGGGCGGTATCCCGTATCTTCTGGTGAATGATGATTATCGTGAGATCGTTTACAATTCCACATCCGGGCGTATTTGAGTTAATCCCGTAAATCTAACCTGAAACGAAACGATCACAAATGAACGGAACCTGCGAAAGCAGGACATTACTACATCATTTTAAATCAATTCGTAAATCCACTGAACCGACATTTAAATTAATTAAACCAATTATTAGATTGATTCTTCCGATTCTTAAATCAACTGAACCGGTTATTGGATTAATTGAACAAGTTCTTAAATCCAGCCCGGATAAATTTTTATATCCAGGCCAAATAAATTTTTAAATTAATTTTGAACTCCAGCTTTAAATCTGTTCTGATAATTTAAACCGATAAATCATTCCCATACATTTATGTCGGTATTTTATTTAAGCAGATATTATTTAAGCAAGTACTATTGCTAGACCCGGCAGCCGATTATTCCCTTTCAGCCTGGGATTCGAAAGGTCACATTAAGGCCTTTATATTCCCTTTCGGCCTTTGTATTCACTTTATGACCTTTGTAACCTTTGCAACCTTCTCGGCAGCCGACCTTGTCAGACCATTCCCGAGGATGGTATAGCGTTCAGGACGGATGCTGTGTGCCTGTAACAGGGCTTCAACTATATATTTATCTTCTATGCCCAGTTCTTCCGCCGTGGACGGAGCGCCTATCTTTTTTAAGGCGTCCCTGATCTCCTGCCAGTTTCCTCCATGCAGATACATCATCATTATGGTCCCGACCCCGCACTGTTCGCCGTGGAGCGCAGGTTTTGGAGCTAGCCGGTCAAGGGCATGGCTGAACATGTGTTCCGAACCGGAAGCCGGGCGAGAGGAACCTGCAATACTCATGGCAACCCCGTTTGAGACCAGAGCCTTTACCACAAGCCGGGCCGAACTTTCGAGTTCCGGCTTGATAGAGTCAGCAGACTCGATAATCACCCGCGCAGCCATGCGGGAAAGAGCTGCCGCATATTCCCCGAAATATTCATTCCTGAGCCTGCTTGCAAGTTCCCAGTCCAGGACCGCCGTGTAGTTGGAAATAATATCCCCGCAGCCTGCAGCAAGGAAGCGGAAGGGGGCTTCCGAAATAATCTCGGTATCCGCAACCACTGCCATAGGGGCCTGCGCCTGCACCGAAGCATTTACCCCATTGTCCAGGACAGAAGCCCTCGAGGACGCAATCCCGTCGTGGGAAGCTGCAGTCGGTACGCTTATGAAAGGAAGCTCAAGCCGCGTGGAAGCAAGCTTTGCAAGGTCTATGGACCTGCCGCTCCCGACCCCGAGGAGGAAGTTCGCCTCAATTTCCAGGGCTTTTTCCATGACCATCTCGACTTCCTCCAGGGTGGCCCTGCAGGTAAGGACGGTTTCCGCACTGCTGCCTGCAGTTTCCAGGAGGTCTGCGACCCTTTTACCCGCAACATTCCGGGTAGTGCTGCCGGTTACGATCAGCGCACTCCCTTTTAGCTTCAGGTCCCTGCAGACATCTCCGATCTCATCCAGGACGCCGTGCCCTACAAGCACATCTCTGGGAAGCTGCATCCATTTTGCGCTGTTTTTGTTTGTGGTCAATTTCATACCCGCTTCATTATTTGATCATGATAAAAGTTTATATATGACATAGTAAGTCGGCTTTATGTGCCCGGGAACTAACCCCTGCCATCCGGTTCCGGGATCGGAACCCTCAATATCACAACCGGCCTGATGAACCTTTTTATCAGGCATCCTGTAGATCGGAACATCACCGGTTTAATCTCCGGCTGCCTGCATCGTCCGGATGCTGCCAGGAATCAATTATCAGTTTGGTCAATATCATTTTGACCAATTATCAGTAAATCAAGTCTTAGTTTGGCCAATTATCAGTTATCAATTCATCTAATTAATTAACTTAATTACTTAATTTATTTGTGTAATCACGCCACATGTTTAAGCGCTGATTGCAACCGAATTTGCACATGGGAATTATAAAAACCTGATTATATAATAAAAGTACACATTTCCTCAGCCAGTTCCGTCCGAATGCCGAATACATACAAACCTTTCCGATTCAAACCTTCCGGTTCACAGTACACCGGGGAGATGGAAGAAACAAACTTAATAAATTCAAGAGATAAGTTCCACTTATGTACACTAAGTATTAATTGTATTAGGATATTGCCATTTTGAACGAGTGATAAGATGAATTTTTCGCTGGATACGATTTCAGATTTTATCAATACCTATTACCTGGACCCCATCAGGACCGATGCCGGATATAACCCGGTAAACACCTTTACCTGGGCGGTGGTGCTGGGAATCTGCATATTCGGAGTATTCAAGCTCCTGGAAAAGCTGGAGGTGAAAATTACCCCCCGCTTTATTGCTTCTGTCCTGCCCTTCGTGCTTGCGGGCTCCTCTCTGCGCGTGCTTGAGGACTCTCCTGCCGGCATCATCAATCCGCCTTTCAGCTACCTGCTTATAACCCCGAACATCTATTTCCTGGTCTTTGCAGTGACCGTTATCTGTCTCTGGATCTCCATCCGGCTTCAGAAAGCAGGGCTTGTAAAGGATTACCATTCCGCCTTTGCAGGTTTCGGGCTCCTTTGGTTTATTGTAAACCTTTTCACCCTGCTGTACTTTGAGGACGTGGTTGCAGCTTACGTGCCCGTCTTCGTACTTGGCGCAGGGACGGGGCTAACCTTTGTTTTCTACAAGATTGCCCGCTACTTCAAATCCGAAATCTTCACTGACCCCCTGAACCTCTCCATCCTCATGGCCCACCTGATGGACGCCTCTTCCACTTACATAGGGGTGGACAAACTGGGCTACTTTGAAAAACACGTTCTTCCCGCCTACCTGATCGAGCTTACGGGCACTGCGCTGGTTATGTATCCTTTGAAGCTTATTATCTTTATAGGGGTCCTCTATGTGCTCGATACCCAGTTTGAGGACGATGATGAGTCCTCCAACCTGAAGATGCTTATCAAAATGGTGATCCTGATCCTGGGGCTTTCCCCTGCAACCCGGAACACTCTCAGAATGATGTTAGGGATCTGAGAGAGAAAAGAGAGAGGGAGAGAAAGAAAAAGAGGGGAAGAAGAGAGAAGAAGGAAAGAAGAGGGAGAGAAAGAAGAGGGAGAGAAAGAAGAGGGAGAGAAAGAAGAGGGAGAGAAAGAAGAGGGAGAGAAAGAAGAGGGAGAGAAAGAAGAGGGAGAGAAAGAAGAGGGAGAGGGGAGAAGAAAACTCAGGAGAAAATCCCGAAAAATCGGACTGGATTCTGAGTTGAAGGCACATGGAGCTGGCAGTAAGATTGAACAGCAGGGAGGAGGTTTGCTGGAGATGAATATGGAGAGAGAGGAAAATTACAATTTACGAGATTCCGATTTAAAGGACTCCGATTTACAGGAGGAGATGGGGAGAGGGGAAGAAACGGAAACCCGGGGAAAAGAGCCGGAAAAAGCAGGACATGGGCCACATGGAGAGGCCTTTTTTACAGGTTCAGGCATGCCTTCAAAAGCAAGGCCTTTTGCGGGGAGCAGCTCCGGAACCGCCGGCTTTTTCGACTACTTTAAGTTTATTCGGCCCTATGTCCTGGTCATAACCCTGGTGTTTTTTGCTTCCGCATTCGCAGGCTATGCCTCTTCCACAAGCTCTCCGGAGATAGGAAAGATGGTTATGGACCAGTTCAATTCCCAGTTCGGGCCACTCCTGCAACTGCACCCCGTTTTAATCATGCTGGTAATCTTCCTGAATAATGCCTTCGTAAGCCTGCTATTCCTGGTGCTGGGGCTTGCCCTGGGAATCCTTCCGGTCCTGTTCATTGCTTTTAACGGCTACGTTGTGGGAGTCCTTTCCAATTTCGTGGCCGAAGAAAGAGGCCTTCTTTTCGTGTTCCTTGCCCTTCTCCCCCACGGAATTGTGGAACTCCCTATGGTCTTCCTTGCCGCTGGAATCGGGCTCCGCCTGGGACACCAGGTATTTTCCGCCCTCCTGGGAAGGCAAACCGAGATTAAAATGGAATTCAAAGAAGGGATCAGGTTTTACTTCCGCTGGATCCTGCCTCTCTTATTCATTGCCGCAGTGATTGAAACATTCATCACGCCCCTGATAATGGAAGTCATTTGAAGAATCGGGAAAAAGGTAAAGCAAAATGCTCCGGGGCTCTTCTACAATATAAAGGGCATACCCTTCAATTTATAAATGATTACTGCTATTAGAAAGGGTTTTAACGGGTAAAACCGTTAATGGAAAAAATCCCTTTACAAACCTGCGGGCAGGCTTAGAAATCAGCACCTAACCCCGCATTCAGTGGGTTTTCTGGTCAAATACCAGCTTCAATATCATAAGCTCCATTCAATATCATAAGCTTCAATATCATAAATATGATTCAATATAATGAAAAAGCTTCAATATCGAAAATAATGTTCGATATTATAAAACTCCAAAATCATAATTAGCTCCTGTAATATCCAGCAATGAAATTCCCCATTGCCATTTACTGAAATATCCAGCAGTGAAATTCTCAATTACCATTTACTGAGAATATCCAGAATGTTATTCACATTACTATCTACTTAAACGATTTAACATCCCCAAATCCGGAAAAAGCCGGGGGACATTATATATGATTGACAGGAAAGAAATTCAGGAAATTGTAGAAGACTATTATGCGTATGCTGATCAGATAAAGGTCGGGACGATTGCCTCCCACTCCGGGCTCGACATCTGCGATGGGGCAGTCGAAGAGGACTTCAACACCCTTGCCGTCTGCCAGGCAGGCAGGGAAAAGACCTACACTGAGTACTTTAAATCCCAGCGGGATTCCTACGGAAAGGTCCGGAGAGGAATCGTTGACGAGGCCGTAATCTATAAAAAATACAACGAAATCCTCCTCCCGGAAAACCAGCAGAAACTGGTTGACTCCCACACGCTCTTTGTCCCTAACCGTTCTTTTACCTCATACTGCAGCATCGACGAGATCGAAGAGAACTTCAGGGTCCCCCTGATTGGGAGCAGGAACCTGCTAAGGAGCGAAGAGAGGAGCGAGCAGCAGAGCTACTACTGGATCCTGGAAAAGGCAGGGCTTCCCTTCCCGGAAAAGCTCGAGTCCCCAAAGGACATCAACGAGCTTGTCATGGTCAAGCTTCCCCATGCGGTCAAGAAGCTGGAAAGGGGCTTTTTTACTGCCTCAAGCTATAAGGAATACCAGGAAAAATCCGAATCCCTCATAAAGCAGGGAGTAATTACCCCCGAAGCCCTTGAAAATGCCAGGATCGAGCGCTACATCATTGGCCCCGTGTTTAACCTGGACATGTTCTACTCCCCAATCGAGCCGAAAATGAGCAAGTTAGAACTCCTCGGGGTTGACTGGCGCTTTGAGACAAGCCTTGACGGGCATGTAAGACTTCCGGCTCCCCAGCAGATGGCCCTCGCAGAGCACCAGCTTACTCCCGAATACACGGTCTGCGGGCACAACTCTGCAACACTCCGGGAATCCCTGCTGGAAAAAGTCTTCGAGATGGGAGAAAAATATGTCAAGGCAACCCAGGAACACTATGCCCCCGGGATTATCGGGCCCTTCTGCCTCCAGACCTGCGTGGACAAAGACCTGAACTTCTACATCTACGACGTCGCCCCGAGGGTAGGCGGCGGGACCAACGTGCACATGTCAGTAGGGCACTCTTACGGCAACTCTCTCTGGAGAAGGCCCATGAGCACGGGAAGAAGGCTTGCCTTTGAGATCAGGCGCGCCCTGGAACTTGAGAAACTTGACATGATCGTCACATAAATTTATTAAGGCTTTCCGGCATTAGTAGATATGAATTGTGCAGGAGACCGTAAACTTTAAAAGTATCCTCGGAATCTGCAGGTTCAAACCACAATAAAAAATTTAGCATTAGAGTAATCCGGATTTCGATTATGCAGGACCGGGACCCGTCCGGGGGACCATTCCGGGGTCCCGAAACTGCTCAAAAACCACCATAATAAATCAGCAAGAATCGGCATAAAATTATATAAAGGACCCACAAAGATCCTTTTCCAGCTCACAATCGTGCCGCAAACTTCGGATTAAGAAGTTATGGATTGGAAAGCTACGGATTAAGAAGTAATTAATTGGATACTGGACATCACGAATTAGAATCACAAATTAGAATCACGGATTAGATTACCAGGACCGAAATTATCAGTATTGGAACCTGCAAGCCCCCGGAATTCAGAAATGCAAAATCCCGCTTACGACCCTATTTCGGAAAAAGACCTGCCTTATAAGATTATCCCATTCTACTGGAGGAAATTACAACTTGAGTCAGCCCTGTGTTAATATCGGCATGGTAGGCCATGTCGACCATGGAAAAACCACGCTTGTTAAAGCCTTATCAGGCGTGTGGACGGATACGCATAGTGAAGAAGTAAAACGAGGAATTTCGATCAGGCTGGGGTATGCGGACTCCACTTTCATGAAATGCCCGAAATGCCCGCTCCCGCAGGGTTACACGGTAGAAAAGACCTGCCCGAACTGCGGAGAGAAAACGGAAGTGCACAGGACCGTATCCTTTGTCGATGCTCCCGGGCACGAGACCCTGATGGCAACCATGCTTTCCGGAGCTGCTATCATGGACGGCGCGGTGCTTGTTATTGCCGCAAACGAAGAATGCCCCCAGCCCCAGACAAAGGAACACCTGATGGCTCTGGACATCATGGGTATGGAAAACATTGTGATCGTCCAGAACAAAATCGACCTGGTCTCAAAGGAAGAGATGATCGAGCACTACCACCAGATCAAGGAATTCGTCAAGGGCACGGTTGCTGAAAATGCGCCCATCATTCCGATTTCTGCCCAGCAGAACATAAACATCGATGTCCTGATCGAAACCCTCGAAGAGCAGATCCCGACTCCGGTCCACAAGGTGGACATGCCTGCCCACATGCTTATTGCACGGTCCTTTGACATCAACAGGCCGGGGACTTCCATAGACGAGATCCGCGGAGGAGTTATCGGAGGCACCCTGACCGAAGGCGTGCTGCACCCGGGAGACGAACTGGAAATCAGGCCAGGGCTCAAGATCACCACTGAAGGTAGCACGAAATGGGTCCCCATCCTTACCACGGTCTCATCCATCCATGCAGGAGCGACCAGGGTGGAAGAAGCAA
Source organism: Methanosarcina sp. KYL-1 (assembly GCF_024372725.1). Classification (GTDB taxonomy): domain Archaea; phylum Halobacteriota; class Methanosarcinia; order Methanosarcinales; family Methanosarcinaceae; genus Methanosarcina. The sequence continues at coordinate 123,245 of NZ_VOUA01000005.1, read as the reverse complement.
CCCCCGGAGGCCTGCTGGCAGTGGGAACCCTTCTGGACCCGACCCTGACCAAGGGCGACTCCCTTACCGGACAGGTCGCAGGCGCGCCCGGGACCCTGCCCGAGACCAGGCACCAGTTTGTCATGGAACTGCACCTGCTCGAAAGGGTCGTTGGAGTGACCAGGGAAGAAAAGATCAATGAAATCAAGACCAGTGAACCCCTCATGCTCAACATAGGGACCGCCACAACCGTGGGAGTGGTCACAAGCGCCCGGAAAAATGAAGCCCAGGTAGCACTCAAGCGCCCGGTAAGTGCAGCAACCGGGGCAAGGGTTGCCATCAGCAGGAGAATCGATTCCCGCTGGAGGCTTATCGGGGTAGGGGTAATCAAGAGTTGAAGGTCATAATCGATACTAACGGGTTCATGATCCCTGTCCAGTTCGGAGTGGATATCTTCGAAGAACTGAAAAGGCTAGGGTTTGACGAATTTCTCGTACCGGAAGCGGTTGTATTTGAAATTGAAAAGCTCATAAAGCGGGAAAAAGGTTCGGACAAAATGGCCGCAAAGGTCGCCAGGTCCATGCTGGACAGGTGCAAACGCATAAATGTCAGAGGGCCTGCAGACGACATAATCCTGAAGCTTGCGGAAGAAATGGAAGCGGCGGTCCTGACCAACGATATAAGGTTAAAGCACAGGCTTGCTGAAAAGGGGATCCAGGTAGTATCTCTGCGTCAGAAAAACAGGCTGGACCTAGCCTGAAACCCCACCGGGGATTCCTGCAGAGTCGCAATAGATTGTGTTTACGGGTGATTAACAGATGTATAAGATGATGAAACTCGTTGATACGGTCCGCATCCCTCCCACCCTGCTCGGGGAAGATGTGGTGCCCACCGTAAAAAACGCGTTAAGGGAAAAACTTGAGGGGCAGGTTGACAAGAAACTGGGCGCCCTCGTCGCAGTTTGCAAGATCGACGAGATCGGGGAAGGGCATATCCTCGTAGGAGACGGGGCCGTATATTATGACGTGACATTTGAGGCAGTCATGTTTGTACCCGAACTTCAGGAAATCATCGAAGGCGAAGTCGTAGAAGCCGTTGGCTTCGGGGTCTTCATAGGGCTCGGGCCCATGGACGGGCTCCTCCACGTCAGCCAGATCACAGATGACTTCATTTCATATGATGCCAAGAACGCAAGGCTTGTCACCAAAGGCGGGGGTAAGGCCATCTCCGAAGGAGACCATGTGCGGGCCCGGATTGTTGCTGTAAGCATCAATGAGAGAGAACCGAAAGACAGCAAGATCGGGCTTACCATGCGCCAGACTGCCCTTGGGAAACTGCAGTGGCTCGAAGAAGCCCGCAAGAAAAAACAGCCGCATGAAGCTGCAGCCGAAGAGGCTGCCTGAAAAGGAAATTAAACCGGAAAAGAAGAGGATTTGCCATGGCGGAAAGAGTTTGCAGGCACTGTTTAAGGATCCTTGAAGGGCCCTCCTGCCCGATCTGCGGAACTTCGGACCTTGCGGAAGAATGGAGTGGGCTTGTGATTATCCTTGACCCGGAACGCTCGGAAATAGCAAAAAAGCTCGGGGTAGACATCTCGGATAAATTTGCTCTGAAGGTGCGCTGAGTTGAGTGTTCACATCGAACTTCCAAGAGAACTTCGCCCACTTATGAAAAAGCCCCTTGGCACACTCTACACGGGGACGGGCAGGGACACCATAGAGAAGTTTGCCGGAAAGCTCGCAAACCCCACAAAACTTATATCCGTGGGGGATGTTACTACCTTCCACCTGCTCGAAGCCGGGATTGTTCCGGACCTCTGTATCGTGGACAACCGGACCAAAAGGAAACCGGTTTCCGAAGACGTGTCAACCCGGAATAAAGACGGTCTCTACACTGAAGTTTCGGTGGACAACCCTGCAGGAATTATCACCGATGAGTTGATCAAAGCCCTTTCCGGGGCATTTGAATCCAGTACCCCTCTCAGGATCCTTGTCCGGGGAGAAGAAGACCTGGCAACCCTTCCAGTGATCATTATGGCTCCCCTGGGAGCGGTGGTCCTGTACGGGCAGCCCGATGAGGGCGTGGTCTTTGTTGAGGTCACTGAAAAGAAAAAGGAAGAAATCAGGGTCCTTTTCGAAAAGCTTATCGGCCAAAATCAAAATAATGAATTGAATAAGTTACGGAGAATTTTAGATGGACATACGGATTCTTAAAGACAAAAATAACGTACTTTTAAACAGAAGGGAACTGGATTTCATTGTGAAATATGAAGGTTCGACCCCTTCCAGAAGTGATGTCAGGAACAAGCTCGCAGCCCTGTTAAACGCCCCCCTTGAACTGCTGGTCGTCCAGAGGGTCGTCACCGAATACGGTATGCAGGAAGCAAAAGGCTATGCAAAGCTCTATTCAGACGCACAGCGCATGAAGCAGATCGAAAACGAATACGTCCTGAAGAGAAACCCCGCCCCCGGCGAAGAAGCTGAGGAAGAAGCAGAGTAAAGCCTGAGGTGTATGAAAATGGCAGTTAAAGATTACTACAAGGTCGAGGGCGATTCCGTAACGAGACTTAAACAGTTCTGTCCCAGGTGCGGACCCGGCACATTCCTTGCCGAACACAAGAACCGCCTTTCCTGCGGAAAGTGCGGCTACACCGAATTCAAGAAATAACCCGTTTTGCGAATTCATCAAACTTATTTTCCAACCGGCCTGCAGGGGTTTCCTGCGGGCTTTTTTACCTATTTTCAGCTCTTTTTCATAGTTATTTTGAAGTTCAGTCATTTTAAGCCGGATTCAAACCGCATTTAAACCGGATTTTTACTTCAGTATCCGGACTTCCGGGTTTCTATGATTTTGCAGAACCCCATACTCTCACCCTGACTTTCCGCAGATGTTCTTGAAAAAATAACATTTTTCCTGCTATCGCTTTTGAATAATTGCTCAAAAATCTACAATAATTATCTCAACTGAATCCCCGGGAAGCTGGATTTGGAAACCTTCAATGAAGGTACGAGGTCGAAAAGTGTGGGACATTTCAAAAACAAACGTTTGAATAACCAAGGCAATTTTCAGAAAAACCGATAGCGGAAAAAATGACGAAAATTGAAAATACATCTGCGGAAAGTGGGCTCACCGGTCGTGCCTGCACGACCGGCCTTTTCATAGAAATACATCGGAAAAAGCTTGAAAATGTAGCAGGCTCAACTCGATGCCCGGAAGATTTACCCCCAGCAAACGGAAAACCGTTTATGTCTGGAATATTATATTTACATCGTACCGGCAAAGACCTGCAGTGAAGAGAAAGCTGTCAGGCAAGGAGCGGGGTAAAACAATGTCTGAGAAAAACTCAAGGGTAAAAATCATCAGAATAAAGGACATGCACATAGAGAAACTAAAAATAAAGGGTCTGGGGCCAAGACCTTTGATAATAAAGGACCTTACCTTAAAGGATGTCAGGCTGATAATCAGGCTGCCGGCAGAAAAAGAAAATTAAAAAAATTCCTCAGAACACTCCAGCAAAACCTGTGGGTTCACTTCCGAAGGCTAACTTCTCAATAGATAACTTCTCAATAGATAACTTCTCAATAGATAACTTCTCAATAGATAACTTCTCAATAGATAACTTCTCAATAGATAACTTCTCAATAGATAACTTCTCAATAGATAACTCCTCGAAAACTAACCTTCTGAATACCACATTTTTGAAGACCATTCTTTTGAACATACATTTATTAGTTTCATGAATATGCTTTTGTAGAAAACTGGCCGAGTATCCGGAATCAGTAACTCTCTTTTGCACCCATATTTATACCTGCGAGCATATATAATTTGATGTAAATTTTTTTAACCGCAGATTCCAGAGGCCACATGTACTCCCTCTATGCCAGAGCCCTGTACAGTAAAGCCATTGCTCTTTTTTCCCTGAAAAAATATGCCGAAGCCGAGAAACACTTTGAAGAAGCTGTGGAAGAATTCAATACCGTGCTTGAAATAAACCCGGAAGATGCCCAGGCATGGTACTATAAAGGCAACGCCCTGAGTTACCTGAACAGGCCCGAAGAGGCACTGAAAGCTTTTGAAAAAGTGCTTGCCCTTGAGCCGGAAAATATGGAGGCCCTGTACTGTAAAGGGCTTGCCCTTGGCTACCTGAAACGGGCAGAAGAAGCCGTTGAGGCCTTCGGAAAAGTCCTCGAAAAAAAAGAAAAGGATGCCGGGACCTGGCACTACCTGGGACTTGCCTTCCACCAGCTTGGGCAATATGAGAAGGCGCTTTCGGCTTTCGAGAAGGCCCTTGAACTGAATTCCAGAAACCCGGGAGCCCTGTACTATAGCGGGCTTGCCCTGTACTCCCTCGGGAAAAGCAAAAAAGCAGAAGAAGCCTTTGAAAAAGCCCTGGAACTGGAACCGGGGCATGCGGGGGCCTGGGAGGGGAAAGCAAAGGTTTACCTGAGCCTGGGAGAGTTGGAAAAGGCCCTGAGGGCTTATGAAAAGGCCCTTGAGCTGAACCCCGGTTTTTCACCTGCCTGGGCCGGAAAAGGAAAGGTACTGGGAGAGCTAGGGAAACCCGAAGAAGCCCTGGAAACCTTTGAAAAGGCCCTTGCCCTTGAACCCGAAAACGCAGGCTACTGGAGCGAAAAGGGCAGAGTGCTCGGAAAAATGGGAAAATATGAAGAGGCCCAGGAAGCCTTTGAAACTGCCCTTGAGCTTGACAGTTCCCTCCCCGAGGCCCGGCGCAGCCTCGGGAGTGTACTCCTAGCCCTTGCCAGGTATGAAGAAGCGGCCGGTTCTTATAAAAAAACCCTGGAATACGAAGCAGGGGACGCGAGGCTTTGGAAGGGGCTCGGAAATGCCCTTACGGGCCTCCGGAAATATGCCGAAGCCCTGAAGGCTTACGAAAAAGCCCTGGAACTGGAACCGGAAGATTCCGGGACCTTAAGCGGCATCGGAGCCGTGTATTATGAGTCAGGGGAATACGAAAAAGCCCTTGAGGCTTTTGAGAAAGCCCTTGCCCTTGAACCCGAAAATGCCTTCGCCTGGAACGGGAAGGGAAATGCGTGCTGCGAACTCGGGAAGTTTAAGGAAGCCCTGGAAGCTTACGAAACGCTCCTGAGGCTTGACCACGGGAGCCTTCCTGCCCGCTACAACAGGGGAGTTGCCCTTTCCCGGCTTAAACGCCAAAAAAGAGAATATGAGGAAGCCCTTGAAAACCGGCTCCAGATTGCTTTTAAGAAATACCTGGAACTCTCAGGGACGGCCCCGGAAGAAACCATTGATGCCGAAGAGTGGAGATACAGGGGGCTTGCCCTTGCTGCACTCGGGAATTATAAGGAATCCCTGAAAGCCTTTGAGAGTGCATTGAGGCTTGGACAGGGAGACCTTTCTTCCGAGCTGTACAGGGGGCTTGTCCTCATGTACCTCAAAAGATATGAAGAAGCGCTTGAGGCCTTCGAAGCCGCCGAAAAAACCGCAAGCATAGGGATTTCAAGCCAGGCCGGAAGAAAGGCCCTGTTCAAAGTGCTCTGGTGCACTAGAGGCTTTGCCCTTGATGCACTCGGCCTTTACGGAGAAGCCCTGGAAGCCTTCGAACATGCCCGGAAGCTTTCGGGAAACGGAGAGACCTCCTGCCTTGGAAAAGGCATTGTCTTTGCCCACATGGGAGAATGGGAAAAAGCAAGGAAAGCCTTTGGCCGGGTTCTTTCTTCAGATCCGGAAAATATCCCGGCATTGGCCCTGAAAGCCTTTGCCCTCATCCGGATGCAGGAATTCGACAAAGCTGCTGAAACCCTGGAGAAAATTGCAGTCCCGGACACTGAACATGACCTGCTCTCCTGCCTTCAGGGATTTGCCTACTCCAGGCTGGGCAGGTATGAAAGGGCAGTAGAGGCTTACAGGAAAGCCGTTGAGGCAAACCCGAAAAACTTCCATGCCAGAAACGGGCTTGCAGAACTGTATTTCAAACTTGGGAACAGCAGGGGAGCCCTCAAAGAGGTGGAAGCTTCAATAGCCGAAAACCACGAGAATGCTTTTTCGAGGAGCCTGAAAGGCAGGATAGAGCTTGAAGAGCAAGCCTTTGAAGATGCCCTGGAGTCTTTTGGAAAAGCCCTTGCCCTGGACACCGCAGACCCGAAACTCCTGCTCTGGGACGCCTACGCCAGGTACCTCTACGCCGATGTATCCTTCGGGCCGGAAAACCCGCGCTTCAGGCACATGCTTCTCGCTGCAATCGGAAAACTTGAAAAAACCGTCCTTTCCGGGGAAGCTGAATACATAGAATTTAGCGAAGACAAAGAACTCAAATCCCTGTGCCTCTATTTCCTGGGTTTTTTTCACTGGAAAATCCGGTACTTCCACAAAGCTGCAGAAAGGCTCGAAGAAGCCCTGAAACTCGGACCCTCGCAGGAAATAAAAAAGCCTGCAGCCCTGCTCCTTGAAAGCCTCCGCTCAGGCCCCCTGAAGCCTTCCCTGTGGGAATGGTGGCTTGCTTCGAAAAAACACGGCCTGCTCAAAAAAGCAGTTTTTGCAGCCCTCGCCGTCCTTATCTTCAGCCTGCTGCTTTCCCACCCCGCAGCCTCCACCCTCCCGTTCGTATCCTGGCTGGCAGCACCTGCACAGGCTTTTTTCTCCCGCTTTACACCCTTTGGGGCAGTTTCGGTTTCCTGGGCACATTACGGCAGGGAATATGTAATTTTCATTCTGTTTTTGCTCCTTATCCTGCTCTTTCCGGGACTTAGGGCAGCCAGAAAAGGGACTGGAGAGCTCGAACTTGAAACCCTTACCCCGCCTCCTCCGGAGTTCGAGGTGCCTGCATCCCTGCTTGACGAATTTAAAGAGAGGCTTGAAAAGGACCTGCTCTCTCCCGAACTGATGGAGGAACGCATAGAAAAACTGGAGAAATTTTGATCGCTTCGGATAAAACAAAAAAACCACGAGTAAAAACTAAAAACAGCGAGTAAAGCAAACGTATATAAGCCGGCCCCTGCATTATCGAAGGCAGTGACACCAAGCAGAGGAGACGTACTGGAAGGAGGCCGGAAGCCTTGAAAAACACATTTATCCTTGGAATCGAGGGCACTGCCTGGAACCTGAGTGCCGCAATCGTAAACGAAACCGAGATTATCGCTGAGGTCACAGAGACCTACAAACCCGAAAAGGGAGGGATCCATCCACGGGAAGCTGCCCAGCACCACGCAAAGTACGCTGCAAGCGTAATCAAAAAGCTTCTTGAGGAAGCAAAAGAGAAAGGAGTCGAGCCCTCGGACATTGATGGCATAGCCTTTTCCCAGGGGCCTGGCCTCGGGCCCTGCCTCAGGACCGTTGCAACGGCAGCCCGGATGCTTTCTCTCTCCCTTGGAGCCCCCCTCATCGGAGTCAACCACTGCATAGCCCACATCGAGATAGGGATCTGGAGGACCCCGGCAAAGGACCCGGTTGTCCTCTACGTGAGCGGGGCAAATTCCCAGGTCCTTTCCTACATGGGAGGGAAATACAGGGTCTTTGGGGAAACACTGGACATCGGGCTTGGAAACGCCCTTGACAAGTTTGCGCGGGGAGCAGGACTGCCCCATCCCGGGGGACCGAAAATCGAAGCCTGTGCAAAGGACGCAAAACACTACATCCCTCTTCCCTATGTTGTCAAGGGAATGGACCTCTCCTTTTCCGGGCTTTCCACTGCATCCAGCGAGGCCCTGAAAAAAGCCACACTTGAAGACGTCTGCTACTCCTACCAGGAAACGGCCTTTGCAATGGTTGTGGAAGTGGCCGAACGCGCCCTTGCCCACACCGGGAAAAAGGAAGTGCTGCTTGCCGGAGGCGTAGGGGCAAACACCAGGCTCCGGGAGATGTTAAACGACATGTGCGAAGCCCGCGGTGCAAAGTTCTACGTGCCCGAAAAGCGTTTCATGGGGGACAACGGGACCATGATCGCCTACACCGGGCTTCTCATGTATAAGTCGGGGAATGTCCTCTCCCTCGAAGAGTCCAGGGTGAACCCCAGTTTCAGGACTGACGACGTGGAAGTGACCTGGATCCGGGAAGAAGAGATGAAGAGAGTCCCGGAAATCACCCCCGAGGCATTCCTGAAAATCCCATCCGGGGAGATGCTGGACAGCGGGGCCGAAGCCGTCGTCTACCTCGAAGAAGGGCCCGAAGGGAAGAAGGTGCTCATCAAGGAAAGGGTCCCGAAAGTTTACCGGTTAAAGGAAATTGACGAAGGGATCAGGAAAGAAAGGAACAGGACCGAAGCCCGCCTGATCTCAGAAGCCCGGCGTGCCGGGGTCCCTACTCCGATAATTTACGATGTAGAGGATTTCAAGCTCAAGATGCAGTATATCGAAGGGGCTCCCATAAAATACCTTATCAATCCCGAGCTTTCCGAGAAGGTTGGAGAACTTGTAGGAAAACTACACAGCGCAGGAATCGTACACGGAGACCTGACCACCTCAAACCTCCTGCTCGCAGGCGACAAGCTTTACCTCATAGACTTCGGGCTTTCCTACTTTGAAAAAAGCCTGGAAGCCAGGGGCGTGGACGTCCATGTGCTCTTCCAGACTTTTGAAAGCACCCACAGGGACCACGAAGCCCTTATCGAAGCTTTCAACAAAGGATACGGAAGTACTTTTATAGGTGCAGGGGATGTACTGAAGCGAGTTGAAGAGATTAAAAAGAGGGCTCGCTATGCGTAAAATAGTCTTTGTTACGGGTAATAAGGGCAAATTTGCCGAGGTCAGGGACATCCTTTCAGCCCGGGGAATCGAGGTTATCCAGGAAAAAAACGGCTACCCCGAACTCCAGGAAGAGGAACTGGAACCGATTGCGGCTTACGGGGCGCAGTACGTTTCAAATAAACTAAATATGCCGGTGATGGTGGACGACTCCGGCATTTTCATAAAGGCCTTAAACGGCTTTCCGGGCCCTTACTCCCGCTATGTGGAGGACAACCTGGGAAACCTTAAAGTGCTCAAACTTCTGGAAGGAGAGAAAGACAGGGCAGCATATTTCAAAACCGTTATCGGATACTGTGAACCGGGAAAAGAGCCCCTGGTGTTTCCGGGAGTCGTGGAAGGAAAAATAGCATACGAAGAGCGTGGGACCGGCGGCTTTGGGTATGACCCCATCTTTGAGTACCACGGCAAAACCTTCGGGGAACTGGGAGACGCCGAGAAGAACAAGATTTCTCACAGGCGCAGGGCCATCGACAAGTTTCTGGAATGGCTTGACAGCCAGAGCCTGGAAAACTGAAATGCCAGTTATCCAGTTCTCTCAGTTTTTCTTTCAGTCTTTTTCTTCAACTTTTTTTCTTCAAGTTTTTTAATTAAGTTATTAATATACCCGCTCTTTTTTCCAGTTTCTTCTCATTTATTTTCCGGTTTCCCTGGGAGTTTCATCTTCAAGTTTGCGGCTGAGCATGTCAAGAGCTAAACTGAGCTGGTTAAGGCCCATTTTCAGGGCAACCATGATGATCTGGTTGTTCGAAGCATGGCGGAACTGCCTCTTTATCGTAAAGAGGTCCATTATGCACTGCTGGTCAAGCACAAGGGGGGCTTCCAAAAGTTCTTTAGAAGTTGGTATTTTCTCCGCGGCCGCAGATTTTCTGGGCTCTTCTTTCCGGTCTTCCTCCGGTTTTGCCCCGACTGCAGCTTCGGGCATCTGCCCCTGGTAATGTTCCATCTGCTGAAGACAGAAAGTCAGGCAAACGTTTTTTAAGAATTCTTCCACCTCCATATCGTTCAGGGCAGCATACTTTTTGAGATCCTTAAGCTGCTCATCCGAAAAAGGGATGCAGAGCAGGTTTTCGTCACATTCCTCGTTTATTCCAAGCCCTCCATATCTTGATCCTTTAATTTATTTATTTATTTATTTATTTATTTATTTAGCTTCCAAAAATTTCTTAGTATTTCAAGCTTTCCTTCTTTCCTTCTTTAATACTTATCTGTCCTTTATCCTTCAACTTTTCCTTTTGCGCATTTATATACAGAAAATAGTTATATAGAAGAGAAAGAGGGAACTGGGCTAAAATTTTTTTACCTGAGACCACATATTCTTCAGGAGATGAAACGTTTCTTCTCCGACACCCGGGCCGCAGACACGATTCCCCTTAAACTGGTAGTTTACATGGGGCTTCTTGCCGCTGTTTTGCTGCTCCTGGCCCAGGCCTGGCAGGGCGCATCGCCCCTGCTGGAGGAAGCGGAGGTCAAAGCCCAGGTAGAAGACGCCGCTCTTTCCCTTCGCTCGATCCAGGGTGGGTACGCGCGGGAACTTGAAGACAGCCGCAGTCCAGAAGGAAGCATGTGCACCCTTACTTTCTCCCTCCCACCCTCGGTCAGCTACCTGAGTTTCGGGGTTGACCCTGACCCTGACTGCAACGGGAACTTCAGCGACTCGGAATGGACCCTGGAAAACAATACCCTGATTTACCAGTATAAAAACGGGATCAAAAACCGGATTCTTATGGAGGGAGAAACTGTTCGCTTTGCTGCAGGTTTTCCGGACAAAGATGGGAAGTGGGCCCCTGCAAAAAACCCGGGAAACAATGAAACGTCTCCGGCCCCTGAAGCAGAAGGAGTTGTGATCGAATACCCGGTTTCAGGCGAATTCGTCTTCGAACTGGTTTATGAAGACGGAAAAAGGTATACAATGTCTCATTTCTGAAAACCGGAGATGAAATTCATAGGTAGGAAATCAGCACGGCCCGGGCCGGAGCCCCGTCACAGCCTTCGATTTTCAGAGGGAGGCAGATAAAAAAGTAAATCCCGGCCTCCACCGAACTGAGATCCAGGCACTCAACAATATTAATTCGGTTTGAAAGCAGTGTCCTGTGGGCAGGAAGGGGTTCCGAAGCGAGGCTGTCCACTGAAAAATTGTCGATTCCGACGGTCCTGAAACCTTTTTTAACGATCAGGGCCGCTCCGCTTTCATCGAGGTAAGCGGAGTCCTCAAACCCCTCTTCAGCCTCCGGCATTCCATCCCGGGGGCCTGCGGCCTTCAAGCCCTTTTCTCCCCTAAAAAGCCGGCCTTTTGTTTTCAGGAGGAGGACTTTTGCACACCCGAAAACAGCTGCTTTTTCAAATTCGGCTTTGAGAATCTCTTCTTTCAGTGCACCTTTCACAGAAGATAAGTCGAGTACCAGGGCCTCCCCCACCAGGCCTTCGAGCTCCAGTTTATCAACCGCCAGCCCGTTCTGCAGGACGTGGGAAGGAGCATCAACATGGGTACCTGTATGGCTCCCGAAACTGAGCCTGGACACTGCACACCCCTCCTTTTCAAGGGTGCAGACTTTTTCTACGAAAGGCACCGGGTCTCCGGGAAAGACCCGGGTAGAGGGAGAAAGGGGGACGGTAATATCAATGATTTTTCTCCTGATCGGCATGTTTTCCAGGCTTGGCACCTCACTTCAGGTCTCATTCTAATTCCAGGTTTCAGCGAAATCAAGTTTCAGCTAATTTCAGTTCTCATTCCATATAGATGATTGACCTGTTGGTACACTCATCAATACACTTCATGCAAAGGGTACATTTTCCCTGGTCGATTTTTGCAAGTTCGTTTTCCTCGTAGATAGCATCCGAAGGGCAAACGTTTTTGCATTTCCCGCATCTTTTGCAGCCAAAGACCACGACGTATCCACTTTTCTCGGACATTATAACTGAGCATTAGGGCCTGATACATATATTAGTTTCTGATTCCGGCGGATAGAATCCCCTTTTCCGCGGGTCTCCTTACAGGGGGAAAAAAGGGTTTAAAAACATGCCAGAAAACAAGCCTTATATAAGAAAAAAGAATATGCAAGCACAGGCATGGAAAAATACATGGAAGACGAAACCGGCTCATTTTACAATTACCTCTCTGAAGGCTGCAAGCTCTGCCAGGAGGGCGCAAAGATGGTGCTCTTTGTAACAGGCCTCTGCCCGAAAAGCTGTTTTTACTGCCCCCTTTCCGACGAAAGGCGGGGAAAAGACGTGGTCTTCGCAAACGAAAGGCCTGTAGAAAGCGATTCTGACGTGCTGGAAGAAGCGGAGCTTATGGATGCCCTGGGGACAGGGATCACAGGCGGAGAACCCCTGCTGAAAACCGAGAGAGTCCTGCATTACATCCGGCTTTTGAAATCTGCTTTCGGAAGCGAACACCACATCCACCTTTACACCTCCCTGGCCCCTGAAAGGGAAAAACTTAAAAAACTCGCGGATGCAGGCCTGGACGAGATCCGTTTCCACCCTCCACAGGAGAGCTGGGAAGCCCTGAAACAAAGCCCCTATGCTGAAGCTATCCGGAATGCAAAGGATCTGGGAATCGAAACAGGAATAGAGATACCGGCCCTTAGAGGTGCGGAAAAGGCAGCCTCATTCGCAGAGGAAACAGGGATTTTCCTGAATCTTAACGAGCTTGAGTTCTCCGATAATAATTCCAGAGCCCTCCTTGGCCGCGGCCTCTCCCTTGAATCCGACAGCTCAAACGCTGCAGCCGGATCCCGGGAATACGCAAAAGCCGCCTTATGCTCCGGAAAAAAAGTGCACTTCTGTTCTTCAACCTACAAGGATGCCGTCCAGCTCAGAAAAAGGCTCCAGAGAATTGCAAAGAATACGGCAAGGGAATTTGATGAAATCACGGAAGATGGTACTCTCATGTATGGCGTGATTGAGGGAGGAGACCAGGAACTTGTAAAAAAGGTCCTGCAGGAGGCAGAGGTCCCTGAAGAGCTCTTTGAAGCAAAAAATGGAAAAATCGAAATAGCCTGGTGGGTGCTTGAGGAGTTAAAGGGAGTGCTGAAAGAAGAACTGAAAAACGAACTGAAAATGAAAAAGGAAGAAGAAGAAGTTCTGAAGGAAGAGATGAAGGTGTGCGAAGCCAGACTTTCCATAATCGAGCGGTATCCTTTTGAGGGCGGGATGCTTGTCGAAATTATCCCTCTTTAAAAACAAGCGCCTTAATATTACTATTTTCCTGCCAGAATAGCTTCCAAATTGTACATTTTAATTGTTTATAAAATAATTTATTATTTTTGAAAGAAGTTATATATAGAATCATTTTACTCTCTTTATTAAGCTCATATTTGCACCATATTTCCGGCCTTTTTGAAGGCCTTTTGCAAGCCTTATGCAGCCCTGAGAATCAGGTAAGGGGTACCTGGCAGGGAGATAAGGATATCAGGCAGGGGTATCTGGCGAACCAATTCAATTGGCAGCCAGCATGGGGGAATTAGATGCTTGTAAGCATAGTATCACAGAATGTTATTCAATGCGGTACGGTTTCAATGACAACTTCTCCGGGAATGCCGGAATATGGATATATATCGACGATCGGCCTGATCTTACTCTTTTCTTTTAGGGAAGTTATATCTACATCAAAATTATGGGACAAGACTCTGGAAACTTCATTAGATATGGGGATTATTCCACTTTTATACACTTTACTTGCAGTTGTTGTTTTTAAAATGACAGAATATTTGTAATTCGTTTGCATGCAGGTAATACGTTTTAATTTATGACTTCTTTTAATTTATTATGGAGGAAAGTACCGGTGTTTGGAAGGTGCTTTCATTTGTTTTTGCCTGTTATTCAAAGAATTTCAAATACGTTTATTCATATTAGATTCGAGTAAGTATCCAAAAAGAAGGGTATCCTGATTCTTGAGCTTCTTATAGTTGGGCTCCCCCAACATCAACAATCAAACTTTTGTTAGCTCTTAGCGTAAAAAAGATTTTTGCAGATTTTTAGCTTGAGTGCCCCGACTATTTTCTTCAATATTGCCTTTCGTTTCCTTTTTTGGAGACAGCAACTAAATAATGGGAGTTTTCACCATTACTTCTTGATATTTATATTATTAGGCAACATTTTTCGGAAACATTGTTTCCAAAATTATTTATTTTTCCAAATAGTATATCCAATTCAGCCATAACTTTGAGAACAAGATAAGTGAGCAGATTTTAGCTGAAGTTTGCAGGATAAATAATTAGGGGATTATTAGCGCAAATTCGAAGTTGTATCTGGACTTATCTTCCAGAAGCTGAAATTATTTAGGCATCATGTACTGCTTAAGTTAAGCCTTGTCAGTGGAGCATGAATTTATCGGGGGATGCTTCACCTAAGGTTACTGTGATACTTCAGATTCCTGAGAAGGAAGTTGCCATAGGGACAGCTGTTATCGTGGGGACGGCTTTGATGCTCGCAAAAAAGGATGTGGGGCTGGCAATCATTTTGGATGTATTGTAATACGAACAAAGTGTCTGTCAAGATCCGAGTTCTGTTCCCAGGCTGCTGTAGACAACAGAACCTGCAAGAAAAGCGATCGAAACTTACACAAAGCGTGTTACCAGCTAATAGCTTGCCTCCGAAACAGCAAATCGAATCCTTCCAATGGACCTGTCGATCAGCTCCAGAGATAGCGATCCGGGAGCGAGAAACCGATTATAACGTCTGCTGGATGGAACTGCAAAACCTGCAAATACAAAACCTGCAGGAGAGAAAATGATGAGAATGATACCGGGATATGATACCGGGATGAACGTGGATGAAAGTTGAGAAATCACAGGACGGAGGAAGTGAAACGCTTTACAACGCCACAAAAATTCGCTATGGTGCCTCTGACGATTGCCATTGAAAATTGTGATTTCATAATCAATAAGTTCCTCCAACTCTGTAAGGCAGATCGACATTATACGCCGGATAAGGGACATGGGCCAGAATATCAGCCATCACTCCGAGACTTTAAGCAAGATCGGCAGAGATCCCGAAGAGGCCATCGGCCTATTCCGATAAAATAGGGAAGATTTCACAAAGAGCTGCAAGCTGAGAACGATCCGCATTTACGAATTGTACAGGGTCTATGTTATTCAGTGGGTCTTGCAGTCAATTTTGAGACAAAAATTGATGAAACTCAGTTGTGAGAACAAGAGTATGCTCTCCAAGTATTGCTGGAAAGGGTCTATGTTATTCAGGGATCTTGCAGTCAATTTCGGGAAAAAGATTTTGATGAAACGCCGTAGCGGGAATCAGAGTATGCTAAGTATGAGAAATAGTAGTTTATCAATTACAGTTGACCTTGAAGACTGGTACCATATACCATCTGTTTGTGGGTCCAGTTTTTCTGTTTATAAAGATGTAAACGAGTTTTTTGAAAAATGGAACAAAAGATACGATTACTTGAGTGAGCCGACAAGAAAAATACTGGATATTCTTGATGAATTTAACATAACTGCTACGTTTTTTGTTGTTGCGGATGTTGCAGATCATTACCCGGGACTCATAGAATTGGTTTCCGAAAGAGGGCATGAAATTGCATGCCATGGTGCGGACCACGCATGCTGTATCGATCCAAGGACAAAAGAACCTTTGACGAGCATTGAAGAATTTGAGGCAACCACCCTGAAGGCAAAGAAAATACTTGAAAGGATTTCCGGGCAGGAAGTAATTGGATACCGGGCTCCTAATGCATTCGTTGCAGGATGGATGCTTGATTCACTCGAAAAAATTGGATTCAAGTACGATTCATCAGTGACTGTAAATTCTCTGTATAATAAATCAGGCTCTCCTCTTAAAGGTGTTTCTTCTATCCCTTATTACCCAGCTCCAGGTAGTCTGGAACCAACTAAAAACAGGAATTTTGTTGAGTTTCCATGGGCATATTATGATATGGGGATCAAGATCCCGACTTCAGGTGGACCAATGCTGAGGTTTTTAGGTTCTCATCTAATATATAAAGGGCTGAAGCAGAGTTTGAGTAGAGGCCATACGATTTTTTATTTTCATCCAATTGATATTTCTACTGAAAAATTTCCTGCTATTGGGAATGGGAGACCTTTATACTGGATTCTAAAAGGGAAAATCGTTGAAAAAAGGATCCGTTATGTGTTGAAAAATTTAGACAATGTAGACAAAATTCCCCTAAGGGATCTGTTAGGTAATGATTATGGAATTCGAGATTAAACTATTGAGACCAAGAGATGAAAAAAAATGGGAAGACTTTGTCACGAGAAATGATAGCACCACGTTTTATCACCAGATTGGGTGGAAGAAGGTCATCCAGGAGACCTATGACCATGAACCGTACTATTTATTTGCGGAAGATGATGAGGGAGACATAGTTGGCATTTTACCGCTATTTTATATGACCAGTATATTTTTTGGAAGACGGCTTGTATCTGTTCCGTTTGCTCCTTATGGAGGCGTTTGTGCTGTTGATGAGCTTATCGGGAAAGCACTAAATGATGAGGCAATTGATATTGGAAATAAACTGGGAGTAGATTATTGTGAGTTTCGAAGTTTCAAAAATAATAATCATGGAAACCTCATCTTCACAAGAAACTACTCTACTTTTCTTTTAGATGTTTCCGGAGGGCATGATCAAATATGGAACAAAATGAACAGAAATGTTAGAAATAGAATAAGAAAAGGAAAAAAAAGTGATTTAAAACACGAAGTTGATTCAAGCTTAGATGGGGTCTCAAAATTCTACGAGATATATTCGTGGAGTATGAAGCGTCTGGGCACCCCTATCCATGATCAGGAATTTTTTAAAAGCATACTTAAGCATTTCCCTGATAAGACCCTTATTACCAGAGCAAATTTAGGTGACCTCCCGATAGCTGCTTTCTATCTCCTTACATTCAAAGATGTTTTGATTACAGCATGGGGAGCATCCCTGCCTGACTTTTTAAATTATGCTCCTAATGATTTCATGTACTGGAATTGTGTGGAATACGCATCTGAGAATAATATGTTATGGGTTGATTTTGGAAGAAGTCTGGTTAATTCCGGGAACCATGTATTTAAATCTCGTTGGGGTTGTACCGAATTTCCATTAAATTACTGTTATTATCCCCCGACAAAGATCCCAAAACCACCCCAGGATGAATACAGGAAACATGCAAAGATATGGAGTAGATTACCCTTAACATGGACAACCCGAATCGGGCCGAATATCAGGAGGGAGGTGCCGTGATGTATTATATACGTAAATCCCTCACCGAGAATAAAAGTAATAAAGAGTTAAAGTCGCAAATTTAGGACATGTTGCTATAGCATTGATATTGAACGGGACAGGTTAGGAGTCATGCAATGATCTCAATTTCTCAAGCGCCCATTTATCCACAGGAAATTTTGAAAACCGCTTTCACATATTTAACGAATAATTCAACGGGCTGTGCAACATTTCGAGATGAAATCTCTAATTATCTGAATTGCAGGTATGTGAATCTTACAAGTTCCGGTTTTTCCGGGTTGTATACCATACTGAAAGCATGTGATTTAAAAAAAGGTGATGAGGTAATTATTCCTGCATACACCTGTGAAGATATCCCTAGACTTGTTAATGAGATGGGTTTTAAGCTCAAATTTGTTGACATCGAGCCATACACATACAATATAGATCCAGACAACCTTCGTGACAAAATATCAAGTAACACTAAGGTTGTGATTGCAGCCCACATGTTCGGTTATCCTTGCTCCATAGATGAGATCACAGAAATTTCCCATGAGCATGGAGCCTTTGTGATTGAGGACGCTTGCCAGTCATTTGGTGCTGAATTTAAAGGGAAGAAAGTCGGTACTTTTGGAGATGCCGGATTATTCAGTTTGAATATGGGAAAACCAATCACTACGATTCATGGTGGCATTGTTTGTACCAATAACAGAGAGGTTTCATATAAGATATCTGCAATCAATGATACTTTTAAAAAATATGGGATAATACATCAAACAAAAACATTTGCGTACATGATCGGATATTCTCTTTGCAACGTTAACTTTTTTTACTCATCAGTATATAGAATAATGGGGAATAAAAATCTGGGGGAAACACGTTCAACCACATATTCTGAGGTCCAGGGATTAACGTATAAGTATACAGAATTTCAGGCTACTCTGGGCTTACAGCAGCTTTCCAAGTTAGACGTTTATAATAATGCAAGGATTAAAAATGCCAGTTATCTGATGAATAATTTAGACCGGAATGGCTTGTTGTTTCCAGAAGTACCTGAGCATATGAAACCGACCTTTTCACGTTTTCCAATATACTTTGAAAATATAGATAGAGAGGATCGAAAGAACCTGATAAATGCTTTCGTAAGGTCGGGGATAGAAGTAACTCCATACATTACATCCTCACTTCCACAACTGTTCAACGAGAAATCCCCAGACTACACGATAGCTGAAAAAATGGCAAATAAAACCTTGACCATCCCCACTCATCCAAATATTAACAAAAGAAATCTTGACAAAATCATCGATCTACTAAATCATTGGCCTCACTTATGAAATTCAAGAATATCAATATTTGTCAAATATACAAAATTAAATGGGGATATTTTTATGAAAATTCTAGTTGATATTGGTCATCCGGCACATGTTCATTTTCTTAAAAATTTCATATGGGAAATGCAAAAGCGTGGTCACAGAATATATATAAACACTATTGATAAGGATGTCACAATAGATCTTTTGAATAGATATAATTTGAAATATGAAGTTTATGGAAAAAGTGCCAAGGACTTATTGGGGTATGCAAACCTGCTAATTAAAGGGGATTTGAAAACTTACAAAACACAAAGAAAATATGATATAGATATAATCGTTGGCATCGGAAACATATTTGGTGCACACATTTCAAAAATCACAAAAGCAAAATCAATTACTTTTACAGACACAGAACATGCAAAATTAACTAACATGATTACAACTCCATTTACAAATGTGGTTCTTACTCCTTCGTGTTTTAAAAAGGATTTTGGAAAAAAACAAATCCGGTATAATGGCTACCATGAACTAGCATATTTACATCCAAATTACTTTACACCTAATCCCGAAGTTCTAAGTGAATTAGGGTTACATGAGGATGATACTTTCATAATTTTGAGATTTGTATCCTGGAGTGCAGCTCATGATATTGGTCATCATGGAATACAAAACAAAATTGAGTTTGTAAAAGAGCTTGAGAAGTATGGGAAGGTATTAATTACTTCTGAAAGTAAATTGGATGATGCACTTGATAAATATCGTATTAAAACTTCACCAGACAAGTTACATGATTTACTTTATTATGCCAGTTTATATGTCGGGGATGGAGGAACAACAGCAGTTGAAGGTGCCATTCTGGGTACTCCCTCTATTTACGTTTCATCTCTTGTCGGGACAATGGGCAATTTCATAGAGCTCGAAGAGAAATATGGATTGGTATTAAATTACAATGATTCTGATGAAGCCCTCAAAAAAGCAATCGAACTGGTCAAAAATCCAAATTCCAAGAGTGATTGGGGTAAAAAGAGAGAGGGGCTGATAAGAGACAAAATTGATGTTACTTCCTTTATGGTAGAATTTGTGGAGAATTATTTGACTTATGGGAGGGGGCCATGAGCTTGAATAAAAGTATGTTGCTTTGTGTGCATCAGCTAGATAATATGATTTTCGATCCAGCATACAAAAAACGGATCAGGTCTCATTAAAATCCTGCCTTGAAAAAAGAGGGGAAATTGGAAGGATTTCAAACTCGGGGATCTGGATACAATAAACGCATTAAATTAGAAGGGGATATTTTTTGATTCATTCAAACGATAATATATTATTTGTAGTGCATTCATACAATTCTTTCCAAAAAGAGTCTATTAACAGTTTATGCAAGTATTTTAACGAATGCTCTGTTTTAGTCAGGTCAAACCCCATTGCAGAAATTTCTAAATACATCACAATTCCCTACCTGGATATATTTAAACTGGATCACAAAATTGATAAAACCAACATTCCCCCTAATATAAAGGTATGGCCAACCAAGATTATATATGCACCACTTGATGCGCAGTACAAAAGGCTCGGCGAAAAACATTATAAAGCTGTGGAGAACACAATAAACAAGAAGAAAGTAGAATTTAATATAATCCATTCTCACTTCACGTGGTCATCTGGGTATGTTGGTGCAAAGATTAAAGAAAAATATAGTGTACCGTTTGTGGTTACTACACATGGCTATGACATTTATAATTTACCATTTAAGGATGAAGAATGGAAGGAAAGAATAGAATATGTGCTTAACTCAGCAGATCATATAATTACAGTGAGCAAAAGCAACCTAGAATGTATAAGAAAACTAACTGTAAAAACCCCTGTCACAGTTCTGCCAAATGGTTACAGGGATGATTTATTTTATCCAGAGGATCAAAAAAAGTGTAGAAATGCACTAAATATACCCCATGGTAAAAAAATCATCTTAACGGTTGGGAGCCTGCTTGAGATCAAAGGGCACAAATATCTGATTGAAGCTATGGGCGAAGTTGTGAAACGTAGAAACGACGTCCAGTGTTATATAGTCGGTGGAGGGGTTTTAGAAAAAAAATTAAAAAAACAGATTGTATCAAGAGGCTTACAGGATTATGTGAAAGTAGTGGGTAGCAGACCACATGATGAGATTCCCATCTGGTTAAATGCATGTGATGTGTTTGTGTTGCCGAGCTTAAATGAAGGGAACCCAACAGTTATGTTTGAATGCTTGGGATGTGGAAAACCATTCGTTGGTACGAAGGTAGGCGGCGTTCCTGAAATAATCACTTCCGATGATTATGGATTGCTGTGTGAAACTGGGAGAACAAAAGAGCTAGAAGAAAACATTTTGCTAGCACTGAATAAAGAATGGGACAATATTAAGATTAAGGAATATTCAGAACAATTTACCTGGGACGTTATAGCCAGAAAGATAGCAAATATTTATTCCGAAGTTGGGTTTATTAATCTTGACGTCTAATCAACTGGTGGGAATTTATATGGTGGGGGTTCCTTATGCAGATGAAAAAAAATCAAATATTTACATTGTTGTCAATATTCTGCTTTATTCTTCAGAGTAGGAATTTATTCCTGCTCAGGAATGTTCAACCGGTCGGATACGTTGTAGATATATATTCGATGCTTCCACTAAGTTTTTATTTAGGTTTAATAATTTGTTATTTGGTAGCAACATTTTTAGTTTTAAATGGAATGAAAAAAGTGGGTACTCTTATCCTTTGTTTAAACCACTTTGAAATATTGATCATACCTTATATGCTGGGATATTATTCAATGGGTCGTGCCGATGACATGGGCTACATTGGAGAATATCTGCATATTGCAACTTCAGGGCATTTCGGAAGCTGGAATATATATCCTGCCAGTCATATCATTGGTGCTAGCATATCGGTGATTTCTGATTTAGAAGCACATGAAACGTCTTTCATTATTCCAATAATTTTTTCATTTGTGTTTATTTCCGGGATTTACCTGTATTCAAGAGAATTATTTTCCAATTCTTGTATTCATTCCTTAGTACTTGTTTCTTCTTTTATCCTGTATATAGGAATATACAATTATTTGAATGTCCCTCATGCACTTTTTTTTGCATTTATGCCTTTGTATTTATGTTATTTTTACAAATATCTTGGGAGGTATAATGACACCTCATATTCAATAATATTTGTTTTAATGACGTTACTTATACCCTTTACCCACCCTTTTATTGTATATTTCCTGTTTGTTGTTTTTTTATTTCACTTAATACCAAAATACATATCAAGCTCAAATATAGAGGTATTGAAGATTCCAAAAATTAAAGTATATAGTTACTTAATATTAATTGTCTCTTTCATTTTTTGGTATATATATAGTGAAATTATAATTATAAGGTTTGAAAAAAGCTACGTCAGTTTTATAAATCGAATTACAGAACCGGTCTTTGTAGAAACTACCGACAAATTGGCAAAACTTAATTTTGATTTTTTTGATTACATACAATTGTTTAGTTTTTTTTATGGTCGGTATTTAATTCCTACACTTATCATCCTTATTTCGATAATTTACTTATATTTCCGAAAAGATTTGTTAAAAGTAAATACCCTTAAAAACTATCCATATTTATTAACATTTTATTTACTACTGTTGATTATACAAATGATATTATTACTCAACCCGATAATCTCTCATCAGCCGGATAGAGTTATGAATTTAAATTTTGTAGTTTATGCCCAGATACCTCTATTTGCCTGTGCTTTATACCTGCTTTTTTTGGAAAATTCAAAATCTTTGTATAAGCTGTTAATAGTTTGTGGGATCCTTTCGTTTATCTGGACTTTAAGCCTATTTGGATGCCTTGATTCTCCAAATGTATATCGTACAAACGTTGCCCTTACACATAATGAAGTACAGGGAATGGACTGGTTTTATGAAGTGAAAGACGAGTCAATTGTTAGTGCTCCAATGAGCCAGATAAACAGATTTCAGGCCATACTTGGCGATCAAGAAAGAAGATACGGCCAGAATAATACAGCTGACCATTTCGGTTATTTAAATAGCTCGGGAAACTTTATGGATGTCAATTTAGGATTGGGCAAAGGAACATATGTTATTATTTTAACAATAGATGAATTGCTGTATCAAGAAGTCCCTGGCTATAAGGCCGTTGGAAGGTTTACTAAAGAAGACTTTGATAGATTCAGAAATGATAAGTCGGTGAATAAGATATATGACTCAGTTAATATTGAGATTTTTAAATCTTAACTCATAGTAAAATAATCGAGGAAAATGGGAACACACGACTAAAAATGTTTCATTACAGTAAAATTCAGTAAAGCAGCAACACTGCCTAAACATTTATGTGATAGGGGTCCAATCTGCAATTAACTATTATAATTTCAAAGGCCAACCCATGTTCAGCCTAAAATTCAGCAAAACTATGAAAGACGTCCAATGGTCGTTCGTCAGTTTCGCAACAGCCTCTTTTGCACACCTGCTACTTAGAATAGTGCTAGGAAGATCACTGGGCCCTTCAGGACTTGGTCTTTACACCCTGGTCTTTACCATCTACATGTTCGGCATGCAGTTCGCAGCATTTGGCATAGGATCGGCCCTGACCAAATACGTCGCTCAATACCAGGATGATCTGCCAAAGATCAATGAATTCGTTTCTTCCGGAATTCTTGGGTCCATGATAAGCGGATCTGCAATGGGTTTGTTGCTATATACTCTTTCCGAAATTATCTCCATTCATTTCTTCCACAACTCTGAGATGACAAACCTCTTAAAGATCACAGCACTCTGCTTCCCTTTTATCTCCATGCAGAAGGTTGTCATTGGGACTTTGAATGGCCTAAGGGAGATGAAATGGTATGCTGTTGTAAACATTTTCCAGAATGTATCAGTACTGGTGATCTCCATCATACTTGTACTCCGGTTGAACATGGATGTTATGGGTGCGGTACTTGGCTTCGTGATTCCTACAATCCTGGTGGGCATGCTTTCCCTTACATTTATAAGAAACTTTTTAGTTCGACCTTCAAAACTTACAAGTACTGTTCTTAAAGAAATCTCATGGTTTGGGTTCTATGTTGTCCTTGCAAACTCCATTGGAATGATTAATACACAAATCGACAGCTTGCTGATAGGCCATTTCATGGATGAGACAGAGGTGGGGTATTATGAGGTCGCGATCATCTTTATGCAAGGAGTTATCTTATTACCACAGGCATTACAGAGAGTTACAACACCTTCAATAGCAACCTATTATGGAAAGGGAGACTTAAACAAAATCCAACAACTTATCAAAAACACAATGTTCAAATCGTTTGCAATAACAGTTTGTATTTCAGTTATACTTGCAATCTTCGGAAAGTTTTTGATCGTGATGGTCTTCAAAGAGGAATTTCTGCCTGCATATATACCAATGATCACATTGCTTATCGGGTATTCCATTTATTCTACATTTGTATCAATAGGAGGGTGCCTTGCAAGCATCGGAAAAGTTCAGATCATATTCAAGATCAGTGCTGTATGTGCTGCGCTGAATACAATATTGAATATTTTATTAATACCAAGATTCGGACTTATTGGAGCTGCAAGCGCCACATCAATTTCGTTGCTGTTCACAACTTTAATAAATATGTATTACGTAAAGAGATACACTTCCAAAAGATATGCAAAATAAGTGACGAAAGGATTAAAATCTGAAATCCACTAAAGCGGACACCGTTGAATATATTTTATTCAAAGAATATGTTCCTTTTCGACAAATAGTTGCACGGTTTGCTAAGAAAAATACATTTATATAAAAAATTTATATAAGTAAGGCGAGATAAAGTCCTGTTAGAATATTTAAAATTATTAGCATCATCCTCATCTATCCAGAACTCATATGAGACTTTTTCTTATCTTCCGGATTTTCAATTATTTCATATTTTATATTTCATGATGCTCCTGAATATTTCCGAATTATATCTGCAACCTCACTTTATACTGCCCCTGATTTTTGATTTTCCTCTACTGCGATCAAATCTTCGATGCAGACCTCCCAATAGATCAATTATTTTTGATTTACTGCTTCAAAAATGTTCTTTTGGGGTTTAGAGACTTTCGATAAACTCCTTATGCGCGTGCACAGTAGGGATTTAGATCTCACAAAATTAATTTTAATTTGTGAAAACCTTACTGATTTTGTTCTCAAAGAGGAATACAAACGCATTCAATCAATTGAGATAAGCACTCCAAAATTGAATCCATAATTGACTGGAAACCTTTTCGGTCCATAGATTCTATCAACCTTTGAAAAATTCAAATAACTGATCACTAAATGGAAAGAACTCAGATCTGTTAGATCCATAATAAAACATATTTTCAAATTACGAAGAAAGCACACTATATGGAGGACTGCCATATATACACAAGGACATGGGCCTTAAAATACGGTTTTTTAACTTTAATATTAGATGATGTGACCATATATAACAGGATTAATGAAAAAAAGAATCAAAAGCCTTCTATGAATAGCAAGAGAAAGAGGGGGCTATTGTAAAATATTGTCACCAGAACTGATGTTTTGTTCTGCAACCATAAATGCCACTACTTTTAAAATATTTGCACAAATGCAAAATATAAAGATTTAGACCTCAAAAAGCAAATCAGCAAGGTATGCTTCCACAAGCCCTAAAAAATTCATTTTTGAAATCAGCAAAGTCGCCTTCAATCCGTTTGACCATATCTGAATCAATGTAACTCATTTGATTCAAAAAATTATGGCAACTTAATTTGTGTAAAAAGTACCCATTACGGGATGAGGAGACCACACCCTTAAACAGTCAAAAATAATATAATAGATTATTAAAAATTTCAAAAATATACCATAAATATTTTATACTATGCTGAAATAAAAGAATGAAGTCAACTCGGAAAATTTAACTAAAAACTGAATATGGACAAATTTACAGAGTTGATCTTTTAAAGGGAACATCCAACCAAACAGGAGGTATAACCCAGAAAAAGGGAAATAAAGAAATCCTGTTAAATGTAACGAATTTTCATTTAAAATTAATAGGCTGAGGCTTTATATTCAGCCCTTATCAGAAAAAGTACGGTTTAGGAAGTTAGAGCTGAAGAGTGGAGACTTTCTTCAAGCAGCGGGTGCGAACCCAAAAGAAACCGAAAGAAGATCTGAAAAAGATTAGGATCAAACCTTGCAGAAGTATTCAATGTTACAGACAATATTATAGAGATACAATATAAAATTCAACACATAAATATTACAAAAAAACCCTATATGATCCAACCCAAATAAAGGTGATTAAATGTTAAAACGAAAATTAGGAGCCCTATTTCTACTAACAAGTCTCCTCCTAACAGGTATTCCCACTACTTTAGCCGCGCCGGCGGCACCAATCGTTTATGTTGCCGGAGATGGCAGTGGAGACTTTAACTGTGATGGAAAAGATGACCATGTGCAGATAAATGCAGCCCTTAAATTCGTAGCAGACAACCCACAATTTACAACTGTTTACCTTAAAGGCCCCTTCACATACGTTATAGACAGTACCCTTCTCATCGGAGATAATACAATACTCGAAGGTGATTCGGACGCTTGCATTAAATTAGCCGATGAAGCAGGTTGGGCGACGTTGGTTCCCCTGATTAAAAACCGGGATTCGGCCGGAAATGACCATATTACCATCCGGGGTTTTGAGATTAATGGTAACAGCGAAAAACAGATGTCCTTAGGAAGTAGCAGGTTAGGAAGAGGATATTATAATTTAATGCATTTCACCAAGTCCTCCGACATTACAGTAGAGAACATGTATTTGCATCACGGCTGTGGTGACGGTCTTAAAGTGGAAAATGTAGATAATGTAAATTTCATTGACAATACCGTTTACCAGCTTGGTCATGATGCACTGTACTGCATTTATTCAAAAAACATTGTAGCCGCTAACAACGATATTTTTACGCGGACAAACAGTGCACTGAGATTGACAAATTCAAACAACGCAAAACTTCACGACAATCTCATACATTCGGAATATAAGCTTAGCAGCGGGTCTTCAACAGGCCCTGGCATTGAAATACAAAAAACAAATGGCTATACAATGGGAGATATTGAGGTTTTTGACAATGTTCTCCACACGCTGAACGGTGCCGGGATCTGGATGTTTGGTTACGACAACGATAACGTTAAGCGTGGCAGTGATGTGTACATCCACCATAATATATTTAAGAATGTTGGCCAGTACTGGGTAGATACCGGATACAGCAATGCGGGCATCATAATCAGCCAGTTTGATAATACCAGAATTGAAAACAACGTATTTGATAACGGCGGGCATGCCGGAATAAAATTCTGGAAATATTCAAGCCAATATCAGATGAGCGGAACCTTTACAGCAACTGTAAGGAATAACGTTGTTCTCAACCACGATGACCATGAAGCAGCCGGGATATGGGTCCAGGACACGGCTTCGGGCAAATACGCAATTAAATCCGAAAACAACTGTTTCTATAACAATGCAGGCGGCTCGTACTTAGGTCCGGGCATTACCCGATCAAATGATATTCTGACTGACCCTCTCTTTGTAAACCCCTCGAAAAACGACTACCATCTGAAGTCCAAAAGCGGACACTGGGATGGAAAAACATGGGCAGCAGATACAGTAAGTTCCCCCTGCATCGATGGAGGATATACCTCTTCAGATTATTCCAATGAACCTGAAGACAACGGAAACAGAATCAACATCGGAAGATACGGAAACACAAAATATGCATCATTATCCGGATCAAGCGGCACGATTCCGGCCAACAATGCTCCGGTAATGGACTCAATTACCAGTCAAACAGTTGAAGAAGGCAGCACCCTGACTTTCACAGTGAAAGCTACGGATGCGGATGGAGACAGCCTTACATATTCAGCTTCAAACCTCCCTGTGGGTGCAAACCTTAACAGTGAATCAGGTTCTTTCACCTGGACTCCGACAGAGGGCCAAGCAGGAACATACAAAGTGACATTCACTACAAGCGACGGAAAACTTTCCGACTCAAAGGAAGCCACCATTACCGTCGTAGTAAGTGGAGAAAACCCTGTCCCCAATGAAGAGATATATGACAACCGCCTCCGTGAAGCTTCACCTGATGCAGTAATAGGAGACAACAACTACATCGATATTGGAGAAATAAGCGGGAAGGGAAGGTACAGAGATGTCTTATGGTTTGACCTGAGTGCATACAGCGATGCGGAGACAATAGACAAAGCAACTCTTTCACTCTTCTGGTATTATCCGAAAAGTAATGTGAGGCCGGAGGACACCATAGTGGAAATTTACAGGCCTGAGGAGTGGAACCCGAACTACGTGAGCTGGAACAACCGGGACCTTAACAACCCGTGGGACAATGCAGGAGGAGACTGGTATGATAAGAACAACATCTCCCAGGGCAGCACCCCCTATGCAACAATTACCTTTAATGGAAGTGACTTCGCTGACGATGGTTACCACGAGCTGGATGTAACCGACCTTGTGAAAGAATATGTTAGCGGAGAGTACGAGAACGCCGGATTCCTGATAAAAGACCGCAGTGAAAGCGGAAACTATATAGCTTTCTACAGCAGCGACTACGAAATCGAAGGATGCAAACCGAAACTTGACATAACACAGAAAAAAATAACTGAACCTGTCACCCTCAGTGACCTTCAGGATAACCGCCTCCGTGAAGCTTCACCTGATACAGTCTTCAAGGACTTGCGCTATATAGATCTCGGAGGAAGAGACAAAGTCGGTGCATACAGAGGCCTGCTCCTGTTCAACTTAAGTGAATACGACAGTGCGGAGACTATCGAAAAGGCTAACCTTTCCCTTTTCTGGTACTACCCTGCCGGGACAGAAAGGCCAGAAGATACCATTGTAGAAATCTACAGGCCTGAAACCTGGAACCCCGATTCTGTGACCTGGAACAACCGGGACCTTAATAAGCCGTGGGAAAATGCCGGAGGAGACTGGTTCGATAAGGACGGTGTCTCCCAGGGAAGTGCTCCTTACGCAACACTGACCCTCAAGGGAAGTGACGTACCTGGCAATGGTTACTATGAGCTTGATGTCACCGACCTTATGAAAGAATACGTAAGTGGGAAGTACGAAAACACCGGATTCCTGATTAAAGCCCGCAATGAAAGCGGAAACTACATAGCCTTCTACAGCAGCGATTGCGGAATCGAAGGATGCACACCGAAACTCAACATAACACAGAAACCAGTTTCGGAACCTGTTGTCCTTAGTGATCTTCTGGACAGCCGCCTTCGTGAAGGGTCCCCTAATACGGCCTTCAAGGACGTGAGGTATATAGACCTCGGAGGAAGGGACGGAGTTGGTGCCTACAGAGACCTGCTCTTATTCGACTTAAGCGAATACGACAGTGAGAAAACTCTCGAAAAAGCTACCCTTTCTCTCTTCTGGTACTACCCTGCCGGAATTGAAAGGCCAGAGGACACAATTGTCGAAATCTACCGGCCGAAAGTCTGGAACCCGGATTACGTGACCTGGAACAACTGGGACCTTAACAACCCGTGGGACCATGCAGGTGGAGACTGGTTTGATAAGAACAACGTAGCTCAGGGCAGCACCCCCTACGCAACCCTTACCCTCAATGGAAGCGAGGCCCCTGACAACAGTTACCATGAACTGGACGTCACCGACCTTGTGAATGAGTACGTAAGCGGGAAGTACGAAAACACCGGGTTCCTGATTAAAGCCCGCATAGAAAGCAAAAACTACGTGGCATTCTACAGCAGCGACTATGAAGATGAAAACCAGAGGCCAAAGTTAATATTGGAAAAAGCATAAAATTTTCGCAGTATCAGACATTAATAAACCGAAAAAAAACCGCACAGATGGAGAAATCCTTCCTGTGCTGCTAATTTTTAGAGTTAATTTTTCCTCAGCAGATTTTTATTGTTGGACTATTTTGCAGGAATTTTCTTCAAAAACAATATTTATCAAGATGGCTTTTTTGAGACACCCTAACTTCTTCCATTTATCACATATTACACCGAATAGTTATCGGCCAACTGGAATTTTTGCGGCAATGTCACTTGAAAAAGAAATTGAATCATTGAAAAGTGGCTCTGTAGAAATCCTCTGGAATAAATCCTCCTGAAAATACTCTGGAATAAAGAATCTGAATTAATTTGAACTGAATGGCCTGATATTCTATTACGTACTAATTTTCGGCCTCTTGCAGTTGATTTAGATAGGTTTTCTACAAAACCGGAAAAGCATAAGCTTCCCAACCAACAGATAACCTTTTTTGAACTAAAAAACATATCATAATAGCTTTACTTTGAGATGTTGGAAAATACAAGAGGGAAAACTTATGGGTATTAGTTGGGATTCAAAAATAAAGAGATATATTGTAATTTTTATTCTTTTGATAGCAATCTCTGCCAGTATTATCTTTAACCCAACTACAATCTTTAATAACCCAACTACAAAGGAGCTAACAGTATATGTTGCTGGAGATGGCAGCGGAGATTATAATTGTGACGGCACTGATGACCATTTGCAAATAAATGAAGCTCTTAATTTTGTAGAAGAAAACCCTGAATTCACAACCGTATACCTTAAGGGGCCCTTCAAATACGTAATAAACGACACCCTTCTTATCGGTGATGACACAATACTTGAGGGCGATTCAGATGCATGTATTACGATACCCAATTCGGCAGGTTGGGCAAAAGCGATTCCCCTGATTAAAAACCGGGATTCATCTGGAAACAAAAATATTACGATTCAAGGTTTTGAGATTGATGGTAACAGCGAAGAACAGATGTCATTAGGAAGTAGAAGGTTGGGAAATTCATATTATACAATGATGTATTTTAGCAAGTCCACTAACATCAAAGTGCAGAATATGTATCTGCATCATGGTTGCAATGATGGATTGAAAGTAGAGTATTCAGACAATGTCATTTTCGAGAACAATATTGTATATAAACTTGGGCATGACGTAGTTTATTGTCTTTATTCGAACAATATTATAGCCGCTAACAATGATATTTTCACGAGAACAAACAGTGCTCTTAGATTATCAAATTCAAACCATGCAAAATTTTACAACAATATCATACATTCAGAATTTAGTGGGTATTCAACAGGCCCCGGCATTCAATTACAAAAGACAAATAACTACTTAATGGATGATATAGAGATTTTTAATAATGAGATACATACGCTTAACGGCGCTGGCATTTTTATGTATGGCCATGATAAGAGAATACGTGGCAGTGATGTG
Organism: Methanosarcina sp. KYL-1; assembly: GCF_024372725.1. Taxonomy (GTDB): domain Archaea; phylum Halobacteriota; class Methanosarcinia; order Methanosarcinales; family Methanosarcinaceae; genus Methanosarcina. Next base: position 92,739 of record NZ_VOUA01000005.1, on the reverse strand, counting down.
TACATACATAATAATATATTCCGTGATGTTGGACAATATTGGAAAGATACGGGATACAGTAATGCGGCCATTGTAATAAGTCAGTTTGATAACACCAGGATTGAGAATAACGTGATTGATGATGGTGGACATGCCGGGATCAAATTCTGGAAATACTCGAGCCAATATCAAATGAGTGGAACTTTTACAGCAACTTTAAGAAATAACATTATCCTCAATCACGATGACCATACTGCGGCAGGAATATGGGTTCAGGATGACACAGCAAATAAATACAAAATTGTATCTGAGAATAATTGCTTTTACAACAACAGAGGTGGTTCATATGCAGGTCCAGGCATCACCCAATCTAATGATATTCAGGCCGACCCTCTCTTTGCGGACCCCTCAAAAAACGATTACCACTTGAAGAGCGTTGCAGGACGCTGGTCTGAAAACGGATGGGTATTTGATGATGAAACAAGTTCATTGATTGATTCCGGACATTCAATATCAGATTACCGGAATGAACCTGAATCAAACGGGGACCGGGTCAATATTGGACGATACGGCAACACAAACGAAGCCTCCAGAAGCATTTCCAATTAACCTGCAGTCTTCCGAAGGCTCAGACAAGACGGTGATCTTTTAAAGATACCTGCGTGGCAGCGGTGGAGCAGTAATCCAGCGTACACAAGACCCTGTGGGTGCAGATAATGTGACGCTGATAGTAACAGTTGTCGAAGCAAATACATACTGATGCTGAAAATTGGCATCAAAACAGAAGGAGAAGGAAACTTCAAAATCTCAAGTTAAAGCTTGATGAAAGATTGCAGCCTTAGAAACTCGCTTCAAACCAAAACAGTGGAAAAGAAGTAAACCTCCTTCTACGGACTTTTTTGTGTTAAAAACCTAAAACCCGGAGTCGCCGCAAAAAGAGCAGAAAGAAAACCTGAAGATAAGAAGGCCGTTCAGGGACTGCTCTTGAAATGGTTGATGATCCTTAGTATACTGAGAAGTAGCTTTCTGCAAAATCAGGTCATACAGGTTTGCAATCCGGAAAACAACTTGTCAGTTATAGAAGGAATTCTAGCAACTTTCAGCGAGAAACACCATATACCCAGATACGTTACCTATTTTTTACCATCAGCGTACCTTGAAACAAATGTACTATTATCTATTTTAATTTTTATTTAAAAAAATATCTATCTTGTCAAAAAATATATTAATCAATTTCATATTTGGAGAAGATAATGAGGGCATGAAAAAACGACCTCCGTAGATACATATTGATCATTCTGTTTGATTATGTTTTGCTTGCAGATACCGGAAATATGTGACTTTAACCTGCAAAATTAAGGCACAGTAGCAAACAGATTAAAAATCTGAGAGTTATACCAAAAATATTTTATAATATGCTGGAATAAAAGAGCGAAGTCAACTCGAGAAATATAACCAAAGACTGAATACAGATGAATTTACAGAGTTGATCGATTGAAGGGAACAATCCAGCCAAACAGGAGGTATAACCCAGAAAAAGGGAAATAAAGAAATCCTGTTAAATATAACGAATTTTCATTTAAAATTAATAGGCTGAGGCTTTATATTCAGCCCTCATCAGATAAAATACGGTTTAGAAAGTTAGAGCTGAAGAGTGGATACTTTCTTCAAGCAGCGGGTAAGAACCCAAAAGAAACCGAAAAAAGATCTGAAAAAGATTAGAATCAAACCTTGCAGAAGTATTCAATGTTACAGACAATATAATAAAGATATAATATAAAATTCAATAAATGAATATCCCAAAAAAACCCTATATGATCCAACCCAAATAAAGGTGATTAAATGTTAAAACGAAAATTAGGAACCCTATTTCTACTAACAAGTCTCCTTCTAACAGGCATTCCCACTACTTTAGCCGCGCCGACGGCACCAACCGTTTATGTTGCCGGAGATGGCAGTGGAGACTTTAACTGCGATGGAAAAGATGACCATGTGCAGATAAATGAAGCCCTTAAATTCGTAGCAGACAACCCACAATATACAACTGTTTACCTTAAAGGACCTTTCACATACGTAATAGACAGTACCCTCCTCATCGGGGATAACACAATACTTGAAGGTGATTCGGACGCCTGTATTAAATTAGCCGATGAAGCAGGTTGGAAGACGTTGGTTCCCCTGATTAAAAACCGGGATTCGGCCGGAAATGACAATATTACCATCCGGGGTTTTGAGATTGATGGTAACAGTGAAAAACAGATGTCCTTAGGAAGCAGCAGGTTAGGAAGAGGATATTATAATTTAATGCATTTCACCAAGTCCTCCGACATTACAGTAGAGAATATGTATTTGCATCACGGCTGCGGTGACGGCCTTAAGGTGGAAAATGTAGATAATGTAAATTTCGTTAACAATACCGTTTACCAGCTTGGCCATGATGCACTGTACTGCATGTACTCGAACAACATTGTAGCCGCTAACAACGATATTTTCACGCGGACAAATAGTGCTCTAAGATTAACAAATTCAAACAACGCAAAACTTCACGACAATCTCATACATTCGGAATATAAGCTTAGCAGCGGGTCTTCAACAGGTCCGGGTATTGAAATACAAAAAACAAATAGCTATGCAATGGATGATATTGAGATTTATAACAATGTCCTGCACACGCTGAACGGTGCTGGGATCTGGATGTTTGGCTACGATAACGATAATGTAAAGCGTGGCCAAGATGTATACATTCACCACAATATATTCAAGAATGTTGGCCAGTACTGGGTAGATACCGGATACAGCAATGCGGGTATCATAATTAGTCAGTTTGATAATACCAGAATTGAGAACAACATAATTGATAATGGCGGACATGCTGGAATTAAGTTCTGGAAATACTCAAGCAAATATCAAATGAGTGAAACCTTTACAGCAACGGTAAGAAATAACATTATCCTTAACCAGGACGACCATGCAGCGGCCGGGATCTGGGTTCAGGACACGGCTTCGGGCAAATACGCAATTAAATCCGAAAACAACTGTTTCAACAACAATACAGGCGGTTCATATGTAGGCCCGGGAATCTCACAGTTAGATGATATTCTGAGTGACCCCCTCTTTGTAGACCCCTCGAAAAACGATTACCACCTGAAGAGTGCTTCAGGACACTGGTTTGAGAACGAGTGGGTATTTGATAATGAAACAAGCCCACTAATTGATGCCGGATATTCTCTGTCAGATTACCGTAATGAACCTGAATCAAACGGAGACCGGATCAATATTGGACGATACGGCAACACAAACGAAGCCTCCAGAAGCATTTCCAACTAAACTACAGTCTTCCCCACAGGTTCATACCAGACTGCGATGCTTTGATGGACACACAGGTAGGAGTCGATATGCAAATACATACCTCTGATACTGCCATTGTCATCAAAACAGAAGCTGAGAGGGAAAAACCAAAACATTACATATAATAATCTACTGTTGGAATATTCAGGTTGCCTTATAAAATACTGTTGGGTCGGCCCGATCCCAACACATTAAAATTTATTCCACGTTTCTGCAATCCTATTTGAACGTTTTTCAGATACATAATATAAAGGAAGTTCGGTAGGGCCATAGATCTGGGTCTTTTTGCCGAGACTGCGTTCCTTTTACACCTTTTGCTTGATGATATTGTTGAAGGTAGCATAATTTATTTTATTCGTATACAATAACTCAATCAGTGTGTTCTCGTATATGAATTTGGGTTTTGTAGAAGTTAATTTATTTCATTATCCTATAGCATCTTTTTTATCTATCTTCTTTGTTTGTATATTCCCGCTTTCCGCAGATGTCTTTTCAATTTTCATACTTTTTCTTGCTATAGTTTATCTCTGAAAACTGCCCTGGTAAGTCTAAAATGTGTTTTTGAAATGTTCCACACTTCTCGGCCCTGTGCCTTTCGGTGAAAGTTTCCAACTTCTATTTTCCGAAGATTCAGTTGAGATAATAATTGTGAATTTTTGAGCAATTATCCAAAAACGATAGCGTAAAAAATGTTCTATTCGAGATGACATCTGCGGAAAGTCACCTACGTATCCGATTTGTAGTATTTTTCTCCGATGAGTTTAAGACTTTAATGGATTCCTCATCCAGGATTAATGCCTCTATCTTATTTCCTTCAATTTTATTTCCTTCAATTTAAATCATTAACTCTATGACTCTCCTGACAGAAGAAGCACATCAAATATACCGGCAATAAGACCATAGCAGCCAAGATGATTAATGGATTCAGAGCTAAGAGAGCATTCATTATAACTTCAGTAATGAGATAGTTAGCATATTAGCCAGATGGAAGTTTTTGATTGATGTTACCCAGACTTTAGCGGGTTGAGTTTCACTACAATGGTGAGGCTCAATCAACAATAAAATTCAAAATTTGGGGAAAAAATCTAGCGTACACCGAATAATTAATTTGATTTTCTGGACTGCCCGATAACATAGCTGCCTAAAGGTAGACGATTCAAAAGGCATACACTGGTGTAACTTAGCCCGGTAACCATGATGGTATATAAAGGATAAAAAATGAAAGATTTAGGGGTTACACCAAATACATTCAGTAGAGCAAGTATACAATATAAAAAAACACCATGGATCAAGTATATTCCAAAAGAGTATTCTCCAAATCGATGAATGGTAACAGAATAAACAGTATTTTGCCGGGTTAATTTTCTAGCAATGGTAATAAGGATCAAACAAATTGATGAGTAATATATAGGACTAATAAAGATCAATATTAAGGAAGAGTAGGGATGCGTTTCATTAAGAGATCCATAGTATATCTCGAAAGTCAAATAAGAGCTGACAACAGTTAAAATTATAATAATAGATAACACGACTATGTTTATTTTGTATTTTGAAATCATGCTCATTATGGCTTCAAAATGTTGAGAAAAGTAAATTCCCGCTATAAAATAGAAGGTATAAGACGGCAAATAAATATAATTTATAAATTGAAGGTTCAAAGACGCCCTATTATTTAAGTCAAGAATATAGATTTCCCAGATTACCTGGGTAAAATAGGCGATGAGCATTAACAACATGATACTATTTTTTTGAGAATATTTAGTATAGACTTTTATGATGAAGGGATACAAAAGATAAAATTGGATAATTAATATAATAAACCACAAGTGAAAACAGCTACTCCCGGTTAATAATTTGAATAGAATAATACCTATAGAAAGTCTTTCAGAAACACCACTTACCGAAGGCAATCCCAGCAAACTTGCATATAAAGTGTGAAACTCTTTCATTATGAGATAAACAAATGAAAAAATCAGATATTGAGGTACTATAGATTTCATTCTTTTTTTGACAAAATTTATTTTATGAATATTTTCACGGTATTTGAGGCTTAAAACAAACCCGGATATGAAAATAAACATCGGAACAGCAAAGTGAGAAAAGACACCTATTACCAGGTTAATAATAACAGTTAGATTTGGAGTAGAAACTTTACTGAAATAACCTGATGTATGAATTGCAATAACTGCAAGAATGGAAAATCCTCTTAAGTAAACAATTTCTTCTATATGAGTCAGTTTATCATTTAATGATGACATGGTACATCCTCATTTAATGATGGCATGGTACATCCTTCCACACTCCTTTTTGTTTTTTCTCAATAACTAATCGAAAAACTTCCAAAATCAAATTTTTATCTCACCAACAGCACCCTTTCGTGGGGCTGAGTCGCTGGGAAGATCTGATGAAACAGCATCATTCGATTTATTCTGATGGAGATGGGAGTCATCCTTTTGTGTATGGTTTTCAGCAGCTGCCCCCCAAGGCCCAACATCAAGCTTTTTTATGACTCGAGCCGGAAAGCCAAGAGCAAGACTATTTGGAGAGATATCGCGACTAACTACAGATCCGATTCCTATAATGGAATTTTCTCCAATTTCGACCCCCTGAGTGATTATACAGCCCGGATTAATAGAAACCCCATTTCCTATATTTATGGGAGCTGTGCTTCTTGGATAAGCATCTCTTGTGGTTAAACTGCCTCTTGTGTGGGCAGATAGTATACACCGGTCACCAATTTCAGCATAATCCCCTATTGTAATTAATTCAGGGTGAATCCTGTCAAAAATAACATCATAACCTATGTATACATTCTTCCCGACATTTACACCCCGCATCTTATGCAGTTTCGCTCTCCAGGAAGGAACAGGAAAACTTGATGCAAGCCGCTCCAAAAACCAATTTTTAAGAAATTTTATTCCAAAAAGGACTTTATTGCTATTATAATAATCAGCCACTTCATTATAAGTAACCCTATCTCTGTTAGATATCACAGTAGTGCCCCCATCTTGCCGTAAAAATCCCAACTCACTTACCATTACTCTTCTAGCAATAAATACCTATTTCCTGTGCCCAACCAAAATTAATAGTGGACGATATTAAAACAAACGATGGTTTTGAAACAAACATTTTTACCGGTTTTTACTCCTGCTGGCAATCTTTACAAGCAATGATTTTTTGATTTCTACCGCATCATTCGGGCACAACTCGCGGCAACAATAGCACAGGATGCATTTTTCGTCGTCTATACTAAGTACCCCATCCACTTCTTCGATGGCATTTGCCGAACAGTTCAAAACGCATGCTTTACAAAGCGCACAACTTGAAGTGTTGATAAATGGCTTTACAGTAAAATGCCTTCTAAGCACCCTTCGAAGGAATGGCGGTATGATGGCAGTGACCCCTCCGGCTGGTTTTTTGAACCTGACCTGTACCTCCTCCAATGGTGTTCCTACAAGTTCAGGATGCCCGGTGCCGAGTCCCCTTGCAAGTGCAGCCCGGTTTGTCGGGATCTTCAATGGGTCGAACCCTATGAGTTCCGATGCCACCACATCCAGTGCTACACAGTCATAACTTGCCATAATTACTCCTGCATATGCCGGGGTACCCCTGGAAGGGCCGTCCCCCTCCATCCCCACCACACCATCCATGACTGCAAGATGAGGTTTGATAAAAGAATATATATCTACAACCGCTTCCCCAAAAAGGTCGCGGTCTTCCAGGAAATGCGCTTGTTTGCGGTTTTTTCGAGGCACAGTGCCAAAAAAGTTTTTGACCGCTCCTGTGTAAAGTGTAAGCTCATGGGTCTTGAGTTTTGGAAGTGAGATAATTACGTCAGCCTCAAGTACGGCCTTCGAAATGTACAGACGCGAAAACTGCCTGGCATCGGGAATATCAACCTCGACAAAACCTGATTGCTCGAAATTGATGAGCTCAGCCCCGCAACCGGAAGCTGCATCTTCGATTCCTGATACCCTGAATGCTTCTGCGGTGGCAGTGGAATCAGGCCTTGTAACTCCGGAGCCATCCCCTATAACCGGGATACCCCCAAGCTCTGAGACCAGTTCACACATCGCAGATACCACTGCCGGGTGGGTGGTGACGGCATCTTCCGGAGGCCTGATGGCAAGTACATTAGGTTTGAGCAGTACGCGGGAACCCTGAGCTATAACCTTATCAAGGCCACCGATAAGTTCAATTGCTTCTTCGATTGAACCTCTTACGTTTGAATAATCGCAGCAGCGAACGATGGAAACTCTGGAGTTCATGGTCACACATCGGATTAAAATTTTGAACCATTTTATAAACCCGTTTCAGAACCCATTTTTTGAATCCCTTTTCATGGAATTTTTTATGGATTTTTTTTCAATTCTGCACCACTTCATGAAAGGATGCAAAATCTATGACAGTACGATGTAGATAACAATCACATCATACGGCAACCATCCACCACAATGACCTCACCACTGACATAACTCCCAAGGTCCGAACCCAAAAACAATGCTACCTTTGCGACATCTTCGGGCTTACCAATCCGTCCAAGGGCGATATTGGCTATGATTTTTTCTCGAATTTCGGGTTTGAGGCCTTTGATCAGGTCAGTCTCAACAAAACCGGGGGCAATAGCATTGACTGTGATCCCATATCTGCCCAGTTCCTGTGCAGCAGATTTTGTAAATCCAACAACACCTGCCTTGCTGGCAGAATATACAGTCTGCCCGGCATTTCCGTTGAGCCCTATGGTGGACGATAGATTAATGATTCTTCCGGACCCCTGCTTCCTCATAATATTCGATGCGTACCTGGTACACAGAAACGTCCCCTTCAGGTTGGTCTCTATGGTACGGTCAAAAAGTTCCGTATTGCTCAGCATCAGAAGGTTATTTTGCATGATTCCTGCATTGTTTACCAGCACATCGAGCCTGGAATGTATCTCCGTAAGAGACCGGAACATTTCTCTGACATCGTCTTCGGATGAGACATTTGCCCTGATCATTGAAGCATGAAGCCCTTTTCCACAAATAAGCTCCAACAGTTCAACTGCCTGCTCCTGACTCTTGTTGTAGTTTATGATCACATGTGCATGGTTCTCTGCTGCCAGCAAGGCTATAGCTCTTCCGATTCCCCGGCTTGCTCCTGTGACCAGTACAACTTTGCCTGTAAGCATTTTCCGCCCTCTGGCTCACCTCTCGAGAACATACTGCAACTTACTATTGCAACTTACTTCCCCACATAGCAGATCGGTGGGACTGCCCGCACATATTCGGTGGTATCTTTTATTCTATCAATATGTCTTTGAGCCTTGAGTATGGTCTCTCTGGACAGTTCGGTGTTCTTTTCAATAACCTCTACAGGTAGTTCATGTTCCCAGGCATACAGTAATTGGTCCATGATATGAATGGGCATGCGCCAGTAGAAGTCCTGGTCAGAGGTGTAATGGCTCCAGGTGTCAGCACTTGGAGGCCGCTGTATAATCGCTTCGTTGACATTGAGATATTTTGCCAGAGCATAAACCTGGGTCTTATAGCAATCCGCCAGGGGTTCAATATCAACGCCCCCGTCTCCGTATTTCACAAACTGGCCCAGGACCATTTCGGTCTTGTTGGTTGTTCCGCAAACGGCGTAGTTCATCTTCTCAGCATACATATACTGGACAATCATTCTGGACCGCTGCTTGACATTCTGCAACCCGATCAGTTCCAGATAATCTTTTGCCTTCAACCTGTACTTTGCAACTTCTTCGCCGTCCTTTATCAACTTTATATACGGAACGTTTAACAGTCCCTGATTCAGGAAATCGGGCAGTACCAGCGATGTTTTGTGTATCCCGGAGTCATATTCCGGACAGGTTCTCTTTATGATCTGTTCTTTCTTATCATAGATATCAAGTGATTTCAATATTGGAGAGATCGAAACCTCTTCATACGCCACTCCGAGGCTTTCACAAACCTCTGCCCCCAGGGTTTTGCTGGAAGGAGCCGATTCTTTTTCAGGAAGGAGCAAGCCGTACACATTGTCTTTCCCCAGTTCCCGTACGCAAAGAGTAAGGGCTACAGCTGAATCAATGCCTCCTGAAACCCCCATAACTACTCCTTTTTTCTTAAAACCCGAAACCTGGTCTTTGATAAATCCTCTGAGCCTTAAGGATAGATTTTCAATGTCTCCATTCAGTTTATCCACTATCTGCACATTCAGTTCATCCATTATTTGCATTATTTTCCCCCCTACAACGACTAGAAAATAAGATTATAGCAATAACATGTTTGAGTCCCCAACCTGTAATTTAAGTTTATTTGCAGCTTCCTCTATCAGCGGCTGTGAAAGCTCATGATGAAGTTTTTCCAGTCCTTCCTCCCTGGACATATCCCCACTTCGGACAAGTCCTGCTATGTCAAAGGCATATGGATGGAACCCGTATTTTTCCAGATGATTATAACAGGCAAAGGAGTTCAATGTACAGTTGGTTGAATTGCTGTCATTGATATCCGGAGGGTTCCATCCTATCTCTACAAGGGTCTTCAGGATTGCATCTTCGTTATAATCCCACAGGCATAGTGGATGCAGGATGCTTGGGGCATCTTTGCCCATGTTCCCAATAACTGAATTTTTAATGAGGAAACGCTCATCCCTGTCATCTATGCCCATATTTTGAAGTTGCTTCTCAAAAAGGTTCCTTGATAACTGTATAAATTTAGAGGTCAAATTGATTATGGGATGAGGGGCCTGCCCGGCCGTAAAGGCAAACATAATGAAAGGCGCGTTCTGAACGATGGCCTGTTCTATCAATTTCTGTTTGATTATACTGATGCAGGTGTTGCATATGTCACTTGCCCGGTATTTGGCAAACTTCGAGAACGCATCGCTGGATTCAGCAGCCTTTCGGAACGTATCGTACAGTATCTCCTTTTCCACAGCCAGTTTGAAATAGTCGGATCCTGTGATTTCACACATCTTCCTGGCATTTGCTATTGCATTATCGGATGTAAACCCATTATCGAACTGTACAGCCAGGACCTTCAGGAAGGGGTATTCATTTTTTAGTTTATAAAGAGTGTATGAAGAATCCTTCCCCCCGGAAAGTGCAAAAATAACGTCGTACTTGCTTCTTCCCCCACGTTCCTCAAAGAGTGTTTCCATCCTGGCCAGGCACTCATCCTTCTCCTGTGAGGAAAGGGGAGTATACGTCTCGCAGAAATGACAGAGCCCGCTGCCCTCATTGATAATTATTCCCGGAATGCTCGAATCCAGAACACATTTTTTACATACTACTTTTGACATTCTGGTATTCCTCCATAATAGATCGATTGGATATTTTCCCATTCTCTGTCAGGGGAAGATTGTCGATGAAAAGTATCTCCGTAGGATACAGGTAACCGGGAAGGTTCTTCCTGCAAAACGAAAACAGAGTATCGATTTCCGTCCCTGCTGTCGGTATGACCATAAGGCTGATTGCAGTCCCCAGGAGCTCGTGGGAAACAGGTACAACAAAAACCCTGGAGACATCATTGTTGTTCTCGATAAGTTTTTCAACTTCTCTTGGATTTACACGATGGTCCCCTATTTTTATAAGGTCGTCCTTGCGGCCCAATAGTCTGAAATAACCATTGGGCAATTTTTGTGCAAGGTCCCCCGTATGCATCCACCCATCGATTATTTTTTTCTCAGTGGTGATTGCATCATCCAGGTAACCTAATAGGATATTTTCGCCCCTGGCAACCAGTTCACCTGTGATGTTCGGTTCTACTGACCTGTTGTCATCCCCGAATACTTCCAGCATGACCCCGGGAATCGGTCTACCTATTGTGTCAACGAACTCATCAACGTCCTCCGGCGGCAGGTATGCCAGCCTTGCCGTGGCTTCGGTCTGACCGTACATTGGCAGGATCTCGATGTTAGAGCATAAATCCCTCATATTTTTGACTGTTGCCAGATCCATACCCCCACCTGCAGATGCAGCAGTCCTGACATTCCCAAACGCCACTCTGAACCTCTCAGGATACCGGAGGAGTATACGATAAGTACTGGGCACTCCATAGAATATGGATACTCCTGATTCTATCAGGCTGAAAGTAGATTCCATAAAATTCATGGTCCCTATTCCGATGGATCCGCCAGCCATCAGGTGGGAATCGATAATGGAATTCCCAAAAGCATGATGTGGGGATATTACCAGTGCTGCTTTATCATTAGATTTTATACCAAGTACATTTATTATCGATTCTGCATTTGATACCAGGTTTCTGTCACTTAACATGACCCCTTTAGGAGTGCCTGTCGTACCTGATGTATACAGCACCAGCCTCAATTCGGGATTATTTGTTTCTGTTGCGATCCTTTTACGCCGGGTCTCTACGGAAGTATCATTTGAAAAAACGAGCACAGTTCCAAAACGCTCAAAAAAATCCTCCCCAAACCTTGAATACTGTGTTTCTGTTGCAATTATGTTGTTGATATGAGCAGTATCAAGGATCCTTTCCAGACTGAACTTCGGCATTTCAATTGGCAGAGGTATCGCAATGTTGTCCGAACGGTATACCGCCATTAGCATCTTAATATATTGTATGCCGGACTCTGCCAGTATTGCAAATCTGCAATGTCCAAAATCCATAAGTGAAGAAGCAATGGTGTTTATATCCTCATCAAGACACCTGTAGGAGATGGATTTTTTCCCCTCTTCCAGAGCAATTTGAGGAGGAGTTTTTCTGGCGTATTCTGCGATATAGGCATCAATCCTCATAATTTTCACTTCGTCAGTTTAACTATAAGGTCATTGATCCCCTGCAACGAGTCAAAATTTTCCGGCGTCAACATGTCTTCAGGAATTTCTATAGAATACTTTTCACAGATATGGTCCATCAATTCAAGCAGCCCGATCGAATCCATGATGCCGTTCTGTGTCAGTGAGTCGCTGGAATTTAAACTGGATTCCCTGTCAATAAAAGAGTTGTCCTTCAGATAATCAAGTATATCATTCATTATCTGTCCCATGTAACCTTAACCCCCTGCTTTATTTAGCGGACCAATGAGCCCCCGGGATCAATGATCGCAGTGGACCAATGACCACAGTAGACCAATGGTCGCGATTAATAAACACCTTTACGGTAAGAATATCCCCATTATTATTTACGTATAATCGATTATTTATATTGTTCCCTGCTTCATTTTACAACCGTCCCTACCAAAACTTATGAATTAAAAACCGGAAGGATAAAACAAGCTACGGCGAGACTTTTCCATATAAACTCATACCCCCTGTTCCACCCGATCATGAATAAATCGGGCTTTAATAACTTTAAATGTTGAAAAACCGCACTCCATTGCACTTAAATTTGTATCTATAGATTAATGCCTATTTCATGTATTAAATTCCCACTCTTTTTTGCTTAATTTTTTGCCTGTAAGGAAAGGCTTGTATAGTTAGAGATAAGCATGTAACATAAGGTACCAAAAAATAAATAGATATTGAAATAAAATTTCTGAAATAATTTTTGGAATAATGTTTCTTGAAAAGTTCAAAAAAATAGATCTTAATTTTTTATGATGATACAAAATTGAAAAAATTGTTCTTTACAGGAATTATCTTTACAGGATTTATCTTTACAGGAAGGAAATTTTCTGAAGCCGGCAGATCTTGAGCGTATACCGATTAGAATCAGTAATTATAGCAAGAATATATATATTGTTTATAATATAACTTGAACTGCAGACATTGCTAAAATCCATTTCTTTATTGAAATTGGAAAAAATACTTTTATTCGAAAACTTACAATACGCTTCTTTCAGGGTCCACGTCGTTAAAAGGTCGAGATTGCTTCCGGACTTATCGGCATCTAAAGGTTTTGTATACAGATATTTTGAAATGTTTGAAAGAGACAGCATTCTTTTAAGCTCCATATCAACCCCGACCTCAACCTTTGATATTGCAAGCGCGACAATATTTCCAGTATATGAGATGCATATGTGCAATTCTTCATGGCCACGCACATGGACTTTTCCATATTCGTCCTTATACGTAACTATATCGGAGACGGACCGTTCATTAAGGAGGCGGCACAGAATACATTTCAGGACCAGTCTGGATGCAGTATACCTTTTCTTGAAATGCCTGGTTTGTAACCTCTCCAGATATTCCTTTTCGATGCCGTCAAGGTGTTCCGTACTCAGTGTGTTGTAGCTATCCAGATCAATCAGAAAGATAAGAACATCATTTTGCTCCCATAAGTGGGGCACATGTTCCAGAGAAGTGGTGGATGGTATCTTTATTTTGGTTTGCATGCCAGTTCACGAGCTGTCTACTACAATAATCCTGATATAAGAGAAATAAAGGTATGAATCCATAGTTTTCAAATACTTGAAGAGAGCAATCAAAGGGCTCGCCTGTGCCGGAGGTAATTTCCAAGTATAAATGCCGCTATGATGAAACCAATAAATTCGGTGATGAAACAGGGGCAAAGAGACGGAACATACCCGATTCGGAACATTTTAATGAAGTAATCAAACACGTTGCCTGTATAAGAGCCAACGGGAAACTCCCAGCCAAAAACCGGCCAGAAAAAAACATGAGGTGTTGCCCACATTCGGTCTTCAAGCAGGTGAAGAAAACAAGCTCCAGACACCAGAAACACACGTATATCTTTGCTCTTCCCGTATTGATAATAACCCAGCAAAGCAATAAAAAAACAAAATGCAAGCGTATGCCCCAGAAGACGGCCATTTGCAATGCTCTCGGCAAAGATCACCCTGCCTATTGGTTTATCAAGAAGGTCGGGCAGCAGTGCTCCAAGAGCTATGTAGAAGTAAGCAAACCTGCCTCTGAGAGATGGAACGATTCGTTCAAGTAAGATGAATATCCCAACTGTTACCCCAATATGACCGAAAATTAACATTATAAACCCATCTAATTTATCCCTGAATAAATCATTATTTAAGCAAATTTATCTTAATTTTAACAGGACCTAACAGCAGAAAGAAGTGGCTATTTATGCCTGTGTATTGAGAATTTAAGGATATAACTCAAAAATTGCCCCCCAAAAGAACTGTATACCCCGAACTTGTACATCAATTTAATAAGAAGTAATAGTTAAAAAAGAGTAAATAGTTTTGGGATTCGAGTTTCTAAGAACTGTTTCTGAAAAAGTTACGACGACCGGGTATAACTGGCATTCATGAAAAATACCTTTGAAAACTTAAACTCCCTGAACGTTGGTTTTGGACCCACGGGGTATACTGCTGCGACGAGAAAGCTTCATGTGCCGCATCCTCAGAAGCATGGACGTTGTTCCGGAATCCAGCCCGTAGACAGACTATTTTTGGAAGATTATTTTTGAGATCAATTATCTTCAAATATTTCAGTGGCCCTTGAACCTCAGAGACACAGGTTTTCCGGAGGTATTTTTTGTAGATCCTATAATAAATAGACCATATAGCAATGGACTGCCGTAATTTTGCACTTCCGGTTAATTAAAAAGTTCGGAGTATTCTGTTCTCAGGGAATTCTTCACGCCTTTCTATACTCCAATATAAATAATCCAAAAAAAGTAATCCTAAAATATATAAACGATAAGGATATAGGGTATTCGATTCTCACTGCCCTGAAAGGCGTGTCGCATACCTTTATAGCTTAGAATCAAATAGTAATGTGTAATATAATCCAGAATCAATAATAATTCAAATTATCATTAACTGAGGTGTCAGAAACTGCAAACAACGGAAGAAAGGGTAAGAGCGAGATTGATTAAGTATCTCGGCAGGGACGAGAGCGGGATACGCAAGGTTGTGCTCAATCTCTTCCTGACCGGAGGCAAGTTCACCACCGGTGAAGTTTATGAGTTCCTCGACAGAGGAAACTTCGAAGTAAGCTACCGGGGAGTGTCAGCCATGGTCGGGCTAATGAACACGAGGTTAGGTATCCTGAGCATAAATGTTACAGGAGACCACAACGTCTATTCCCTGAAAGACAACTACAAAACAGTCGTCGGCGCCGTGCTTGAAAACTACTGAGCCGCAAGTTGCGAAGTTACTTTCAATCCTGTTTTTGTGATGACTTTTTGAAGCCCTGTTTTGTCCTGCAAAGACGCCAGCGAAACAGGGGCAAAACTTCAGGTGCTGGGCATCCCCGGCCTCTTAGAGATGAAGGCCGAAATGATAGAAAGGCTGCTGCCCTGAAAAATTAATTTGTGCCCTATTGAAAAGGGGTAATTTTTTAGTGCTTTTATTGCTTTATTTATTAAGATGGCATTATCGAGGTTTTTTCAGTAGAACCCGGAAGATCAAACATTTACAAGAAACGAACATTTACAAGAAATAACACTTACAAGAAATAACACTTACAAGAAATAACACTTAATAATATTGAATATGTTTTTGATAACATGAATACCAGATAGAATATATTTTCCTCAATTATAGATTCATTTAATAAAATTAGTTTTCCGAAGGTTTATCAACAAAAGAAAGATTAAATAATTTAAACAGAAAGACAATAAGCCCACAAAGGAGAAGAATATATAAAGATCATTAAGTCACTATGCATTAGAGTTACCATGCATTAGAGTCACCATGCACTAAAGTCGCTATGTATTCAGGGGGAAAGCACATAAAGAGCGTGAAAAAGGGATTATGGAACCCGGGAATCTTCAGGGCCGGGCTTCGTTTCATGAAAAAACGGATCTTCCGCTTATTTTATCGGGAATATGAGCGGAGGCTCGAAAAGGAAATCCAGAATTCAGAAATACCCTCCCACATCGCCGTGATCATGGACGGAAACCGCAGGTATGCGGGGCAACTGGGGAAAGCGCGCAGCTACGGGCACTCAATGGGAGCTGAGGTTACAGAGCAGGTTATCGAATGGTGCTATGAAATAGGAGTGAAGCAGCTAACTCTCTATGCCTTTTCCACCGAAAATTTCCACCGACCAGAAGAAGAGGTGGACGGGCTTTTCAAGCTCATAAACGAAAAGTTCCTGAAAATTTATTCAGACCCCAGGACTCACAAGAAAGAAATGCAGGTCAGGGTGATAGGGGACAGGTCAAAACTGCCCGTTTTCCTGAACGAGTCCATTGAAAAGATAGAGAAAGCCACCCAACATTATGGAAAATTTAACCTTAACGTGGCCATTGCATATGGAGGAAGACAGGACATTACCCAGGCAGTCAAGGAGATTGCATACTGTATTCAGGAAGGAAATCTCTCCCTTGAAGAAGTGGATGAAGACCTTATCTCAAGACACCTTTACCCGGCCCCCGGTGTATCGGTTCCTAACGTAGACCTTATCATCCGCACAGGAGGGGATGAGAGAGTTTCCAATTTCCTGCCCTGGCAGGCGAACGGGAGCGAGTGTGCAGCTTACTTTTGCGCTCCTTTCTGGCCAGAATTCAGAAAAATCGACATCCTCCGCTCAATAAGAGTCTACCAGGCCCGAAAAGCTGAAAAAAGGAAAGAGCATTCATACCGGTTCTCAAAAGTTGTGAATATGTTCAGAACTGGCAAATACGGGGA
The DNA here is from genome assembly GCF_024372725.1 of Methanosarcina sp. KYL-1. Taxonomy (GTDB): domain Archaea; phylum Halobacteriota; class Methanosarcinia; order Methanosarcinales; family Methanosarcinaceae; genus Methanosarcina. The sequence continues at coordinate 75,915 of NZ_VOUA01000005.1, read as the reverse complement.
AAAACTAGAGGAGTTGGGAAAACTGCAGCCCTTGAAAAAGCAGGGCGTATCTTGAAAACTCCTGAGGGCACAGGTTAGCTGGAGAGAACATTCATATCCTTCAGGTCCCATAAATCCATAATAATATTGTAACAATAGAGTACCGAAAGAAATGAAGTATTGAAAAAATGAAGTATTGAAAGAAACAAAATTCCGAAAACGGGGGAAATTCGGAAATACGCGTGGGGAGCTCTTCACTGCAAAGAGTGTAAGGACGTTATGGACTTCCGGGGGGATTAATGGAATGAAGTACAGGGATTTTATCCGTTCCCTGATCGGACTGTTTTCAAAGATGCCACCCCTTCCCTTTGAAGAACATGCAGGAAAAGGGGTTCTTGCAGCCTGGAAACTGAAAGAAGGAGTGGAAGCGTACTGCGCCGGGAACATGGAACTCGTAGAGCTCAAAAGCTCCGAGGTTGACCTGCTGGAAACAGAAGCCGACGCTATAAAGCAGGAAATAAGGAAAAACCTCCCTTCATCCTTGCTACTGCCTGTGGATTCAAAAGACCTTCTGTTTTTTTTAAATCAACAGGACGAAATCCTGAACAAAGCCCAGAGTGCTGCATACTGGCTTACGCTAAGGCCCGATAATCTTCCCGAAGACATGAAAAGAGGTTTTCTAAGGCTTGCAACTGCCACCCTGGAGACCATCAGTGTCAATGAGAGGCTCCTGTCCGGTTTCTATGGATTTCTCAACAAGCCCGGAGGGCAGGATAATATAAGAGAGATCCTTACTCTCGTCCCACAGGTAGAAAAACTAGAACATGAAGTGGATCTTATCGAAAGCGAGCTTTTGAAAAAAATCTTTGCAAACGAAAAGACTTTCGGAGGAGCAGGGATCTGCCACCTTACGATTCTTGTTGATAAAATAGGGGATGTTGCCGACAGGGCAGCTGCCGCTGCAGATACCCTCAGGACCATGCTGCTCCGGCGCTGAAAAAATCCGAAGGAAGAAACCCAAAAAACGGCTCCCGGAAATACCGATATATTGATATTCAGGGGGAGACTATCTAAAATGGGGAATTTTAAATACACCTGATTTTTCAGCTTAAAGGGTCATTGGAACAGGAGATTTGTTGTTAGGGGAATTTGTTGTTAGGGGAATTTGTTGTTAGGGGAATTTGCTATCCATCAAAATTTGAGCAGGATGAGACAATCAACCGGATAGACAAACTTGATGAATTGACAGGATACTGGTAGATCAGCCGTTGAAGTATGGGGTAGTTGGAATGGACGTTAATTTTGAACAGTGGAATCCCCATTCCTGCAGGGCCTGCCTTATGGGGATCAGGGGATCGGAGGATACTGCACCTGTAAATCCGGAACAGGGTAACTCCTATGGGAAAAAAAAGTTCGAAAATGTTGATTATCTGACAATGGGGCTTTTGGAGAGGGTAAAGAACATGCTGAAGGGCGGAGATGCCTGTGCCCGGAACGAGAAAGAAGCCGGAGAATCACCAGACTCCCGGGCTTGCAGTGTTGAAGGGATTGAGATCCTGAGGGAAAAAACTCCGGGTTTTGTGATGATTTCGGCCCCGGAACTGAAGACAGCCCTGGGTTCCGGGAACCCTCCCCTGATTCTGGATGTGAGAGAAGCAAAGGAACTTTCCGGAAACCTCGGGCATCTGGAAAATTCTATTAACATTCCGGTTTCAAACCTGGAAAGCAGGCTTTCGGAACTTGATGGAATTAAAAATAGGGAAATCGTTGCTGTTTGCCGTTCGGGCGTAAGGGCTGCAAGCGCTGCCCGGACCCTGACCCGAGCAGGTTTTGAGAAGGTAAAAGTCCTGAAAGGCGGGATGCTAGCCTGGAAAGAACTGAAGACCTGAAGGAATAGCCGGAGGGATCAAACTGGAAAAAGAAAAGATACAACCAAACCGCCTGATCAATGAAAAAAGCCCCTATCTCCTGCAGCATGCATACAACCCTGTGGACTGGTATCCCTGGGGAGAAGAAGCCTTTGAAAAAGCAAGAAAGGAAAACAAGCCAATTTTCCTTTCCATTGGCTATTCCACCTGCCATTGGTGCCATGTAATGGCGCATGAATCTTTTGAGGACCATGAAGTTGCAAAGCTCATGAACAGGGCTTTTGTTTCCATAAAAGTGGACAGGGAAGAGCGGCCTGACATTGACAACATTTACATGACGGTCTGCCAGATCATCCTGGGGAGAGGAGGCTGGCCCCTTAACATTATTATGACCCCGGACAAAAAACCTTTTTTCGCAGGCACCTATATCCCGAAAAAAACCAGGTTCAGCCAGACCGGGATGCTGGAACTGGTACCCAGGATACAGGAAATATGGGAGAGGCAGCATGAAGAGGTGCTCGACTCAGCAGAAAAGATCACGGCAACCATCCAGAACATGGTCACAGAGTCCGCAGGAGAAGGATTGGGAGAGGCAGTTCTGCAGGAGGCCTATGAAGAACTCCTTGATTCATTTGACAGGAACTACGGAGGTTTTGAACGCGCCCCCAAGTTCCCGGCTCCCCATAAACTCTTCTTTTTGCTCCGATACTGGCGGCGCAGCGGGAACCCGGAAGCCCTCCATATGGTGGAACACACCCTGGATTACATGCAGAGAGGTGGAATCCACGACCACCTGGGCTCGGGCTTTCACCGCTACTCCACAGACGACATGTGGGTAGTCCCCCATTTTGAAAAGATGCTCTACGACCAGGCCCTTCTTGCAAGTGCATATTCGGAAGCCTACCAGGCGACCGGAAATGAACTGTACAGAGAAACAGCCAGAGGGGTCCTCGATTATGTGCTAAGGGACCTGACCTCTCCTGAAGGCGGGTTTTACTGCGGAGAAGATGCGGATGTGGAGGGGGAAGAAGGCAGGTATTACCTCTGGACCTTAGAAGAAGTGCAGAGCACCCTGGACCCCGAAGAAGCCGACCTGATAATAAAAATGTTCAACCTCAAGGAAGAAGGCAATTTTGAAGAGGAAATCAGGGGAAAGAAAACGGGAGCCAACATCCTTTACATGGCCCGTTCCCCCGGTGGGCTTTCAGCCAAACTCAACGTCCCTCCTCAGGAAATCGAAGACAGGGTAAAACTTGCCAGAGAAAAACTCCACGAAGCCCGGAAAAAGCGTAAAAGGCCTTCCAGAGACGACAAAATCCTTACAGACTGGAACGGCCTCATGATCGCAGCCCTTGCAAAAGGATTCCGGACTTTCGGAGAGGAAAGATACCTGAAAGCTGCCGAAAAAGCCGCGGATTTCATCCTGAAGACCCTGTACAGTCCCCAAAAAAGGCTGCTTCACAGGTACAGGGACGGAGTTGCGGGTATTGCCGGGACTGCAGACGATTATGCTTTCCTGGTCCACGGGCTCCTTGAACTCTATGAAGCCGGGTTCGAACTTCGCTACCTGAAAGCAGCTATCTCTCTTAACCGGGAACTTCTTGAGCATTTCTGGGACACAACCCAGGGTGGGCTTTTCTTCACCGCCGACGACAGCGAAGCCCTGATCTTCAAGAAAAAAGAATTTACGGACGCAGCTATACCCTCCGGCAATTCCATAGAAATGCTCAATCTCCTGCGCCTTTCCCGTATTACAGCCGACACTGACCTTGAAGAAACGGCCGAAAGGCTGGAACTCGCCTTTTCAAAACTTGTACAAAAAATACCTTCAGGCTACACCCAGTTCCTTTCGGCCCTGGACTTCAGGACAGGCCCTGCATATGAAGTGGTCATTGCCGGGAAGCCCGGAGATCCGGATACAAAACATATGCTGGAAGAGCTCCGGACTTACTTCATCCCGAACAAGGTCCTGATATTCAGGCAGGAAGGAGAAGAAGGAGAAGCACTCGACATCACAGAACTGGCACCGTATACGAAAATGCAGGTGCCCATCCAGGGAAAAGCCACAGCATACGTATGCAAAAGCCACGAATGCCAGCGCCCCACCACCGAGATCAGGGAAATGCTGAAAATGCTAAATGTATGACACTGAAAATGCAGAATTAATGGAGCCAGGCAATAATGGGCGTAACCAAACGAACTGATTCTACTAACTGGTTCACTAAAACAAGTTCACTAAAACAAGTTCACTAAAACAAGTTCACTAAAACAAGTTCACTAAAACAAGTTCACTAAAACAAGTTCACTAAAACAAGTTCACTAAAACAAGTTCACTAAAACAAGTTCACTAAAACAAAGGGGTATGGAAATGAAAGAATACACAGCTGAAGAACTTGCTGCATACAATGGAAAAGATGGGACAAAGATGTATGTTGCCTACAAAGGCAAAGTTTACGATATATCGGACAGCTACCTCTGGGAAGATGGTGCCCATCAGGGGCTTCACGATGCCGGACAGGACCTTTCTGAGGTTATGGACGATGAAGCCCCACACGGCCCGGAAGTCTTTGAAAATTATCCGATTGTGGGGACCCTGAAGGAATGATTCGTTATCATGAAAAATTAAAGGAAAAGTACAGGAAAAGTACAGGAAAAGTACAGGAAAAGTACAGGAAAAGTACAGGAAAAGTACAGGAAAAGTACAGGAAAAGTACAGAAAAGTACAGGAAAGCTTGCAGAAAATCTATAACATGAAGGAATGGTTAGCATGAAAGATGAAATTGCATCCCTTCTTTCCCACGAACTGGAAGAGCAGGAAGGAAAAGCTCCTGTGGAAAGCATCGGGCTGGATAAAGTGGAGCTGCTCGGGAAGCTGAGAAAGCTTTTTGAAACCCAGCCCCTTGCAGTGCTGGCAACACAGAGTGAAACGGCCCCCTACGTGAGCCTTGTAGCCTTTGCCTCGGACGAGAAGCTGAAATATATCCTCTTTTCAACCACGAAAGCCACCCGGAAATACGAAAACCTCTCGGCAAACCCGGTAGTTTCCCTGCTTATTGACAACCGGAAAAATACAATCGAGGACTTTCGGGATGCCGTAGCCGTAACGGCCATGGGAAAGATTGAGCCTGTAGAGGATTTCGAGCGCAAGATAATGGAAAACATCTACCTTATGAAACACCCGCACCTTGTGGACTTCCTGCACTCACCCACGAATGCGTTCCTGAAAATCCACGTTGAAAAATACATCGTTGTGACCCGCTTCCAGCACGTTGTGGAAGTTTCGGTCTAACTATTTTACGATTTCAGTTTTTTATTTTTGAGTAGGGGGGTCGGCTACGGGGAGGTTGCTCATTCCCATCGAGGAGCTCAGGGGAAATTCCGGAAAGCTGTGCGGGGGAAAAGCTTCGGCTCTGGGTTTCCTGCACCGAAACGGCATGATCGTGCCTCCGGGAACCTGCATTAGCACCACAGCCTATAACGAGTACGTGGACAGGACCGGGCTTAGGGGCAGAATCCTCCTTGAGATGAACCGCAAGCCCTTTGAGGAGATGCGCTGGGAAGAGCTCTGGGACCTTTCGGAAAAAATCAAGCTCATGTTTGCCCGGACCCCTCTCCCTCCGGAGATGGAAAAAGAACTTGAAGCGGAACTTTTCCGCCGCTTCGGGAAAAAGGCGGTTGCTGTCCGTTCCTCTGCCCCTGGAGAAGATACCGCAAAAACCTCTTTTGCCGGGGTGCATGCCTCATACGTGAACATCCGCGGGACTCCTGAAATCCTCCGGCACCTCCGCCTGGTCTGGGCTTCCCTCTGGTCGGACACGGCCCTCCTTTACAGAAAAGAGATGGGGCTTGACATTTTCAACAGCGCAATGGCTGTCCTGGTCCAGGAGACCGTGGAAGGAAGGAGCTCAGGCGTAGCCTTTGGGATGAGCCCCGAAAACAAATCAGAAGCCGTGGTAGAAGCCGTTTACGGCCTGAACAAAGGGCTTGTGGACGGCACCGTGGAACCTGACCGCTGGACCCTTTCCAGGGAGACAGGAGACATAAAAACCCACATGCCGGCAGAAAGGGAAAAAACTGTTGTAGCCGGGAATGAAAGCAGGGGAGAAGAAGGAACTGAACTGAAAAACCTGCCCGAGGCACTGAAAAAGAAACCGCCTCTTACCCCGGAAGAGGTCCTGGAAGTCTATTCACTTACCGGAAAAGCAGAGGCCCTTTTCGGAACTCCTCAGGACGTTGAGTGGACCTTCCGGGAATCAACCCTCTACACCCTGCAGTCTCGGCCGATCACCACGCTCCTGCAGGAGGACAGGGACGAAAAAAGGCGCTGGTACCTGAGCCTCAGGCGCAGCTTCGAAAACCTGAAAGAACTCAGGGCTGCCATTGAGGAAAAGTACATTCCTGCAATGCAGGCTGAAGCCCTTGACCTTGAAAAAGAAAACCTTTCCGCCACCTCTGACCCCGCCCTTGCGGAAGAAATCGAAAAAAGGGCTGAAATCTACCGGAAGTGGCACGATATCTACTGGGAAGAGTTCATCCCCTTTGCCCACGGGGCCCGCCTCTTCGGGAAAGTCTACAACGAAACCGTAAACCCAAAAGATCCCTACGAGTTTGCGGACCTCCTTTCCGGCACGGAGATGTTGAGCCTGGAGCGGAACCGGAAGCTTGAAGAGATGGCAGGGAGGCTCCGGGAAAAACCCGAACTCCTGAAGGGACTTTCAGCATTTAAAGAGAATAAAGATAAAGAAGAACCCGTTCAGGAAAACGAAACCGAACTTGAAAATGAAACCGAACTTGAAAATGAAACCGAACTTGAAAATGAAACCGAACTTGAAAATGAAACCGAACTTGAAAATGAAACCGAACTTGAAAATGAATTCCGAAAAGAACTTGAAGCCTTCATCTCCAGATACGGGGGAAGCTATTCTGAAAGCCCTGAAGCAAAGGAGGGCCTTTACAGGCTGCTCCTTGAAATGGCATCTCGCCCCCTGCTTCCTCCGGTTGCCGGGAAAAAAGACCCGGACCGGATCCGGCGCCTGAAAGAAAAATTCCTGTCCAGTTTCGAAGATGAAAAACAAAAGTTTGCAGCCGAACTGCTGGACCTGGCCAGGGCAAGCTACCGTCTGAGGGATGACGACAACATATACCTGGGAAAAATCGAGGCCGAACTTCAAAGGGCCTTCCTTGAAGGCAGAAAAAGACTGGAAAAAAGAGGCCTGAAAGAACCCGAAATCCCTCCGGCAAGGACATTCCGCGAACCGGCACTGGTAAAAGAGCTGACAAAAGCCCTCTGCAACCCCGCCTATCGCCCCGGACCTGAAAAACTCCCCCGAAAACCTCAAATTCCGGGAACAGCGGGAATAACGAAAGAAAATGTCAGGCCCAGGCAGCTCCTCGGCAACCCCTCAGGGCCCGGGACAGCCGAGGGGCATGCCCGGGTAATCCTGAAAGATTCCGACCTTTTCGACCTCAAGGCAGGAGAAGTCCTGATATGCGACGCTGTGGATCCTAACATGACCTTTGTCGTGCCCCTCTGCGCCGCAATCGTGGAGCGGAGAGGAGGGATGCTGATCCACGGGGCAATTATTGCAAGGGAATACGGAATCCCCTGCATAACCGGGGTCCCTGATGCAACAAAACTCATAAAAAACGGGGACTACCTGTCCGTGGACGGCTACCTTGGGATTGTGACGGTGCTTAAGAGACGGGACCTTTAAGAGAGGGGCAAATTACAAAAAAGGGAAAATGGAGAAGAACAGAGGAATTTTAAAAAGGGAAAATGAAGAAAATTGATAAGGAAACCGAAACAACCGGAATACCGTATTAAAACCGTTATTGCCCCCGCACGCAGTGCGGTTTTTCCCTGTAAACCCTGAAAAAAGAGGAAAAAAAGAAAAAAGCCATCCAGAAAAAACATATTTAAGCTTCAAAGTCCTGAACCCATTAATCATAGATTGCACCGTTTTTCATCCCCGCCAGAGTTCAGCAGCTGGTAGTTCACTATTCGACCTCTGAATGGAACTTTTAGAGAGTTACGCTTTGAAAGGACAGAAAAAGTCTGAGCTTTCACTTTTTTTATTAACTTTCAGGAAAAGGCCGGCCGACACAGCGCCCGGTGAGATTGCGGGGACCCGAAAAGCTGAAGGAGACAAATGCTGGCACGGCAATCCCCGGCAGCCAGTTCCTCCAGAGCCGGCATTAAGTATAACTGCGATAAGTCCCATTTCCCTCTCCATGCTCATAGGACTTACAGGCACTCCCGGCACAGGGAAAACTTCAGTCAGCAGGCTCCTGGAAAAACACAGGGGCTGGAAAGTAATCTACCTCAATGACCTGATCAAACAGGAACACCTCTACTCGGAAGTCGATGAAGAAAGAGACGCAGTCGTAGCTGACATGGAACTTATCAGGGAGCGCCTTTCCGGGATTCTCGAAGGAGAAAATGGGCAGGATACCGGAAAAGAAACTGGAGAAGAAGCCGGAAAAGAAACCGGAAATGGAAATGAAAAGGAAAATATCACCATCATCGAAAGCCACCTTGCCCACTACATAACGGACATTGTAATCGTGCTCAGGGCCTACCCTCCCGAGCTGCAAAAAAGGCTTGAGAAGCGCGGGTATTCCGAAGAAAAGGTAAACGAAAACGCAGAAGCCGAGGCAATTGACGTGATCCTGGCAGAAGCCTTCGAATGGTGCGAAAAGGTTTTTGAAGTAAACACCACAGGCAGGGCAGTGGAAGAGACCGCAGGGGACGTGGAAAAAATCATAGACCATCTCCTGAGCGGAAGAGAAGACGAACTGCAGGAATACAGCCCGGGCTCCCTTGACTGGATAGATTCGATACCCTGAAAAGCTGACCTTACAGAGAAAAGTATTGTTAAGGAAAGTATTGTTAAGGAAGAATTTCAAAGAGAAATATTACAAAGAAAAGTTGCTGTCGCTGGCAGAAACGTTCCGGAGGCGGCTTATCCCGTTAGTTTCCCGGATGACTTCAACTACGGGTTTCGGGACCAGGTGTTCCCACTTTTCTCCTGCGATCATCCGCCTCCGGATTTCGGTTCCGGAATACCTTTCCCGGACATAGAGAGGCGATTCTTTTACACAGAAACCGGCTTCCCGGAAGAGCTGGATGACAAGAGGATTATTCGAGTACACCACGTCAAAACGGGGGGTCCTGGAAGCGACGTGGTGGACCCAGATTGAGTTATATCTTACATCTTCGATCGGGACGACGTAATGGCGGATAGGGAGATTCTCAAGGGCGTTGTAGAGCATCAGCACCCTTTCCCCTGCAGTGAACGGGTCGGTGGCTTCGTGGCTTTTCTGGGCACTTCCGATGCCTATGACGAGTTCATCCACTTCTTCGGCAATCCGGGTTATTACGGCATGGTGCCCGAAATGATACGGCTGAAAACGTCCGATGTAAAAGGCTCGCATCATCCCGGATTCCACCTCGAATTTGTACTTTATTTATCTGATACTCGATTTATCTGATACTCGATTTATCTGATATAACTCTCGGGCTTAGCAAAGGGCTCAGATTGTTTCCTTGCGGATGCCTGCTGCCTCGAAGCTGAATTTCTCACAGACTTCGACATAGTGCTCGGCATTGCCCTTGCGCTTCATATCTATAAGTTTTCCGACAAGTTCAAGCCCGGGCTTCGGGTCTTCGTTGATCTCCAGGTCTTCACGGACGAGGTCGAAATACTTTTCACCGATCTCGGTCCTGATAAAGACTGAGTTCCACCCGTCAGCAGCACCGACCGAACCTACCGAGATGTCGGCAAAAACCGAGGTGTAGTCACAGCAGTGGTGGCAGGGGTTCCTTGCGAACCTGGCGACGTCCTTGATGGGCACGGAGTGGACTTCTCCGTCATTTGTGTAGACCCAGAACTTGCCCTTGGTGAACTCCATCTTCCAGATATCTTCGAGCTTGACCTGAAGGATCTCGGGGACGATCTTTTCAAGCATCACGTCATGGTGGAAACTTTCCATACAGAGCAGACCCACAATGAGCACGATCTTTTCATTTACGTTTTCCCGGATCAGCCTTGCCGCATGGGCCTGGCAGGGCACGCCCACGACCGCAATCCGGTCGTACTTGTCAAAGGCTTCCCTGAGGGCTGAAAGTATGGGGTCTGAGGTATACTTGGTCCCTCTTGTCCGCTCTACATCTTCCTCGCTTGTCAGCAGGACCACTTCGGGTTCCCATTTCTCGTTTCTGGTTATCCCGACGGCACAGTCGATTTCTCCTTTCCTGAAGAGGGCTTTAAGGATTGCAGTGGATGTTCCTCCGTCCTGGCTTCCTTTGGAATCTTTAGCCTTTGCAGCAAAGAAACTGCGCACATTTGCAAGCTCGTCCTCAATGAAACCGTCCACTACGGGACATACCCTGCCGCAAGTGAAGCACCCTTCACAGACCTGGTATCCGGCCCCTTTCTCGTACAGGGACAGATCGTTCGGATCTCGAATTTCTGCCGCCTTCTTCACGGTAACAGCCCCGATAGGGCATACGGCTTCGCATGCCCCACAGGCTGCGCATACGTCATATTCAATGACTTCTGCTATTTTTGGTGGCAATCAGTTACCTCCAACGCCTTGATGTACTTGCCTCAAAGGCAAGATTTTTTTCAAAATGGAATTAAACAAATAAAAAATGTTTATGCAAGATGTATTTAAAAAATTACATCTTTGCAATGATTTCTTTGCCTATAAGCTTTATTGCCTTTTCCTTGTCAGGACCGATCGGGGATCCGGCAACAATCTGGGTAACACCGATTGCCTCAAGGTCCTTGATCCTCTTCATGCAGTCTTCGGGAGTTCCGCAGATAGCGAAGGCTTCGATCATCTGGGGGGTAACAAGCCCGCCCATGAGGGCTCCGAAGTCTCCCTTGGCAATGGCTGCACCGATCTGGGCCTTGGCTTCGACGGGGATGCCGTGGCGCTCAAGGACGAGGTCGGGGGAGCCTGCAACGATGAATGCAACAACTACTTTTGCAGCATTGACGGCCTTTGCGGGGTCCTTGTCAATGGAGAAGCAGGCATATGCGGTAACATCTACTTCACTCGGGTCGCGGCCAGCTTTCTCGGCACCCTTCCTGATCTGTTCCACAGCGACTTCGAAGTCCTTCGGGTGGGAAGCGTTGATCAGGACACCGTCGGCAATCTCACCGGCAAGTTCGAGCATCTTCGGGCCCTGGGCACCCATGTAGATGGGAACCTTTCCTGCATTGAAAGCGAGCTTTGCGCCTCCGAACTTGACCATTTCGCCGTCCATGGAGACCTTCTGGCCTGCGAGGAAACCTCTGATTGCCTCGATTGCTTCCTTGGTGGTAGCGAGGGGCTTTTCCCAGGCGATGCCCATGGCATCGAAGGTTGCTTTGTCTCCGGGTCCCAGGCCGAGGACTGCCCTGCCGCCCGAGATCTCAGCGACTGAAGCGATGCTTGATGCGGTGATTGCAGGGTTCCTGGTGTAGGAGTTTGTAACACCGGAACCGATCTTGATGCTGTTGGTGTTCAGGGCGAGAACGGTAAGGGTGGAATACACATCACGGTTGTTGTAGTGGTCAGTGATCCAGACGTAGTCGAATCCCTGCTGTTCTGAGAGCTTTGCGTAATATGCGATCTTTAAGGCTGGATCGCTTGGCACAAATTCGATTCCGAACTTCATCTTTGATTACTCCTAATTATTGTTTACTGGCCTAAATGGGCATGTTTTTCATACGAATTGAAATATATTCCCTTCGAATTATAATTGATGTCCATTATAATAGATATAAATTATAATCCCAGGCTAGAATTCACATAACTGTATTTAAGAATCTATATATAATTAACTGTATTAAATGAATAGTATATATACAGTTCTATAAAATTCACATCCCGCCTGCTCTACATCAAAGACAGATTAGAACCTTACCCATTCAGTAAGAGAAATGAGCGAACTTAAAAACCTTTTCCAGAGGAGAGCATTCAGAAAGCCGATTCCGAAGAGGGACGCTTTAGGGGCTGAAAAAGAAAAACTAACTTTTTTTTAAAGACGTGTCCAGTCCGGACTGAGGAAAAGTTTTATATTATAAGATGAATGGCCCCCGAAATCCGCATGCCCCCATGAAAAAAATGGAAAAAGAAAAGGACCGAAAAGAAAAGAAAGGAACCGAAAAGAAGAGAAAGGAACCGAAAAGAAGAGAAAGGAACCGAAAAGAAGAGAAAGGAACCGAAAAGAAGAGAAAGGAACCGAAAAGAAAGGGATCATAAAACCTCAAAAACCGCTACTTGATGAATGAAAATATGTAGAACCCTTCGTCAATCCCGGGGTAAAATAGGCACTAACTTTCTGAAAAATCCCTATAATTATATACGAAGAATGGTCATTATATGGATAATTAACAAATAATCAGAGTGGCGTCTAAGGGAAACAGGACCGTGGGGACGGTCCTTGTAGAATGCTTATAGAAGAGTTGAATTTGTAAAAAATAAACTCTAAGAAGCGGAAAGGAGGTGGAAGAGCCATGGCTGTATCGGCTGCAGGGGAAAAGTACCGTTGCGAGATTTGCGGCAACGAAGTAGTCGTAACGAAAGTCGGCGGTGGGACACTTGTCTGCTGCGGGGAAGACATGACCCTTTTAAAGGGAGAGTAAGAGGAGCATGAAAAACCCGGAGACTTGAAAATTTTCATGAGACGCCGGGTCCTAACTGCGAATGGAAAATATTTCATGGGACATGGGGGTTGAACTGTAAAAGAAAGACCATTTTTTAGAAAATAGTGTAAGAAAATATTTTTGGAAAATATTGATGATCAGGCATCTTTAGAAGTTAACCGATAAAGAAGTTGACCAACAAGCATGAATTAAAACCTGAAAATTGGTGACCAAAGATACAAACTTTTATACAAACTTTTTGATCCAGGGGGAAATCGATGAAATGTTATGAATGTGCCAGAGAAGGCAAGGATACGGACGCAGTTGCGATTTGTATTGTATGCGGAAGAGGGGTATGTAAAGCCCACCTGATCCACGAGGAAACCCCGGCATGGGAAGGGGACTATCCGATCGAGCTGAAACCTGACAGGGAACACATCAAAAGGATTGTCTGCGTTCCCTGCCATGAAGCATTGAAGGAAAACTGCCTGTTTGATGAGGTCTGTTGAGGTGGTTATGATGCTGAAATGTTACGATTGCCTTGAAGAAAATAAAGATTCTGAAGCCGTGGGCGTCTGCATCATTTGCGGGAAAGGACTCTGTATGGAGCACATCAAGCAGGTGGAATTTCCCATGAAAGGAGGGGGATACCCGCTTCCCCACAAGACGCTTAAGAAGGGGCTGCCCAGGATGATGTGCAAGGAATGCGTCGATACTATCCTGGAAGACGGATTCTGCGTCTGAAAAAGCTAGACCGTGAAAAGCTGCGGATTGAGGGCAGGAACAGCCCTATTGCCGCATTTCAGGTTTCAGAGAACATATATATCGAATTAGATAAATATTCAACCAACAGACAATAGCTGTTACAATAGCTGTTACAATAGCTGTTACAATAGCTGTTACAATAGCTGTTAATTACAAAGTGGTGGAGGTCAGAAGAATGGCAGAACACGAAGAGATACTGGAAAGTATGGGAGAAAAAATGGGGTTCACCCCCCATATTCTGGAAACACTTGGAGAACTCGACCCAGAATTCCTGCACAAGTACAGGAGATGCGACCACAAGATCCTGACAGACGGAGCCCTGCCGGCAAAGGTGAAGATCCTTATGGCCCTGGCAGTTGTGGCTTCAAAGCAGTGCGAGTCCTGCACCGTGGCCCAGATGAAAAGTGCACTTAAGAACGGGGCAACCAAAGAAGAGATAATGGAAACCCTGGACGTAATCTTCATAACCTCCGGAGCCCCGGCGGTGGCTGCCTGCAGGGATGCCCTGAAGCTTCTGAAGGAAAAATAAAATCAGGAGCGGAGGGGAACATAGTGCCAGAAGGGAAAATCAACAAACCGGTAGACCCAAAAAACCTGACCGAAGGCGAGAAAAAACACATCCCTGTGATATCTGTGCCAGAGTCTATCGTTGCCGGGAAACTCTTTGACGTGACCGTGCAGGTGGGAAGCATACCCCACGTAATGGAAGAAAAGCACTACATTGAATGGATCGAACTCTACCTTAATGACAAAAAGGTAGGAAGAGCAGAACTCTCCCCAAAAAATGAAAAAGCTGAAGCCACGTTTACGGTGGAAGCCGAAAAAGCCCTGGCGGGAAAAGAGGGGAAACTGCGCGCTCTTGAACAGTGTAACATACATGGGCTCTGGGAAGAGTTCATGGACATTAAAATCAGCTGAGGTAAATGGACATTAAAATCAGCTGAGAAGAAACGAAAAGCGGGTCATGAATAGCAGGACCCGCGCACTCAATTTAGGAGGCGCTTATTATGAGCGGCATCCGGAAGGTGAGGGCTTTCTGGGCAACTTTTACTGTACTTTTGCTCCTTATTGCAGGGAGTTTTGCAGCGGCTGAGCAGAGTGAACCAGGGGATTTCGTATCTGCCCAGTTTTCAAGATCCGGGCTCTGTTCGAACTGTCATGGGAACAGTTTCGGGGAATGGGACGGCTCAATGCACTCAAACGCGGACAGGGACTTTTTTTACCAGGCAATGCTGCAGGAGTATTCCATAGATGCAGAAGCCGGAGGCCTGCCTGAGGGATTTTGTTCCCGCTGCCATACCCCCATAGGACTGGTTTCGGGAGAGATCCCGCCCCTTGACAGTTCGGGCCTGAGCGATGTTGCAAAAGAAGGAGTCCAGTGCGACTTCTGCCATTCGGTCGCTGAAAGCGAGGGGATAGGAAACGCACCCTACGTGCTCGAACCAGGAGACGTGAAATGGGGGCAAAGGACCGATTCCGAATCTCCCTCCCACGGGACCGAAGCCCACGAGTTTTACAATAACTCCGAGTACTGCGGCATGTGCCACAACATCTACCACCCTGCAAACAACCTGACCCTTGCTGCCACGTATACGGAATGGAAGGAAAGCCCGTATGCGGAAGAAGGCACCACCTGCCAGGCCTGCCACATGACCCCGGGCATTGTAGGCTTTGAAGAAAATCCCGGAAAAGCCGCCTCAAACGGCCCGGATAGGGAACATGTGTATACCCACTACTTTGTTGGCGGGAACGCCTTCGTAACGGATGTACTGGGAGAAGGCAGGCATGAGAAACGAGCAATCGAGTACCTTCAGCATGCAGCAAGCCTTCAGGTAAAAGCTCCCGAATCTGCCGAGCCCGGAGAGGCCGTGGAAATGGAAGTAGAGATCACGAACTCGGGAGCCGGGCACAAAATCCCCAGCGGGGTTACGGAAGAAAGAGAAATCTGGCTTGAGCTTATTGCAACGGATGCCGGAGGAAAGGAACTCTATCATTCGGGAGCCCTGGATGAAAAGGGAAAAATCGACTCTGGGGCCACCGTGTACCATACGGTCTTTGCCGATGCCGAAGGAAACCCCACAGTAAGGGTATGGGAAGCAGAAAGTATCCTTTCCGACAACAGGATAGGCCCCCAAGCCTCGGCAGTCGAGAAACATTCCTTCGTGATGCCCGAAGGGGCCTCAAACCCGATCATTGTGACGGCAGTCCTTCACTACCGCTCAGCCTCCCAGGAACACATTGACGAGCTCTTCGGGGAAGGAACCTACAGCGTGCCTGTGATAGACATGGCGGCATACCCTGAAAAAGCAGAAGCTTCAACCCCGGGTTTCGGGGCAATTGGGACCCTTGCAGTCCTTGTCCTGGGAATTATATACAGGAAATTAAAAAAGTGAAAGGAGAATGAGAAGGGCAGAAGCCGGAAAATGCGGGGATTCACACTAAAATATTAAAGATCTCCCTCACATAAAAAAGATCTTTCACACTAAGAGATAAATCTTTCACATTAAGAGATAGATATTTCACACTAAAATATATATCCCAGGGCATACATAATTTTTTAAAACAGACGCAGGAGAGCAGATATGACAGAAACTGAAACTAAAACAATAAAAATTCTGGGTATCTCAGGGAGTCCCAGGAATATGGCGACCGACTTTCTGGTGCAGGAAGCCCTGAAGATTGCAAGGGAAAAATACAACGCTGAGACCGATTATTTTACAGCCAAAGGGAAAAAACTGGATTTTTGCATCCACTGCGACTTCTGCGTCCGGAAACAGCAGGGCTGCATCCACAAGGACGATATTGCAGCCGAACTGTACGATAAAATGATCTGGGCGGACGCCTGGATAATAGGGACTCCCGTCTACCAGGGCAATGTCAGCGCCCAGACCAAGACAATCATGGACAGGTGCAGGGCCGTTGTTGCCAGGGACCCGAAAGTCTTCCTCAACAAAGTGGGGATGGGAATTGCCGACGGAGGAGACCGGATCGGGGGGCAGGAACCGTCCATCCAGACCATCCTGAATTTTTACGTAATCAATGAGATGATACCCGTAGGGGGAGGCTCTTTCGGAGCCAATTTCGGAGCAACTTTCTGGTCCAGGGACCAGGGGGCAGAAGGGGTTTCCGAGGATTCCGAAGGCATGCGCAGCCTTAGAAAAACCCTGAAAAAGCTTATTCAGACAGCCCAACTCGTGAAAAAGGCTTCTGAGGTAGAAGAAACGGAAACGCCGAAAGAAGAAACGAATAAGCCGGAAAAAGGATGAGCCCCGGGTAATGCAGGTTGCATGATGCATAATGCATGATGCATAATGCATGATGCATATCACTGCCGGTTGAAATCAAGAACCGATTGAAACTGCATGAAGCATATCACTGCTGGTTAGACTCAAGAACCGGTTGAAATCGAAAACCTGACAGTGAAAAGTTTACTATAATTTACTATAAAGATAACTTTCTGAACATTCAGACCATTGAATTAAAAGTGCCTTAAGGAGTGATTTATTTTGGTAGAACCGATACAAAAGAAAATCAAAAGGATAGCATGGGGTATCACAGGCTCCGGAGACCAGATGATCGAGACCTACAACACCCTTGTGGACATTAAGAACAGAACCGGAATCGAAACGATGGTCTTTCTCTCCAAGGAAGGGGAAACCGTGATGAAATGGTACCACCTCTGGGACAAGATCCAGAAAGACTTTAATAATTTCAAGACGGATGCCGGGCCCAACTCTCCTTTCATTGCAGGCCCCCTGCAGATGGGGTATTATGACTTCCTGCTGGTCGCTCCGGCTACGGCCAATACCGTTGCAAAGATCGTGTACGGGATTGCGGATACCCTGGTAACGAATGCAGTAGCTCAGACTGCCAAGGGTTCAACTCCCATCTACATCCTCCCTGTTGACCAGAAGCGTGGCACGGTAAAGACATCAGCTCCCAGCGGCAGGACTTTCGAACTAAAGATGAGGGAAGTGGACGTAACGAATTCGGAAAAACTTGCCCGGATGGAAAACATCACTGTGCTCTCCACCCCCTTCGATATATATGACATAGTGGGGCTTGAGAGGCCGAAGTAAACGTGATGAGAATAAAGGAAGACGTGATCTGAGAATAAAGGCACGGCGGACCAGTAGAGAAGACTGCAGACATAACTTGAATAAATTTTTAAAGATTACGTGGGGGAAGAAGAGTGAAGTATGTCTTTCAGGAAGTAATTGACGAGGTAAGCAGGCTTAAAGACCTCGAAGAAGCCATAGCCCTGGCATCTGAGAGGGAAAAAGAAGCAAGAGCTTTCTATCTGGAAAAGGCGGCCTCTGCGGAAGACGTCAAGCTAAAAGACCTCTATACATATCTGGCAGGTGAAGAAGCAAAGCATCTCGGCTACCTGGAAAAATACCGGGAAACAAAGCAACTGCCGGAAGTGGAAATAGAAGTCCCCAGCGGACAGTCTTTTACCCCGGAGTTCGTGGAAAAAGAAACCCGGCTCGGGGCAATAGGCATCCTCCTTGCAGCCATGCGGCATGAAAGGAAAAGCGAATACTTCTACTCGGAACTGGCAAAGCAGGCAGGAGACGAGGCCCGGAAAAAGTTCTTCGAGATGCTGGCAGGGTATGAACGGGTCCACTATGAGTTGATTGATAACTACCTTGAAGCTGTCACCGAATTCCGGATGCAGACCTGAAAAGCCTAAAGGAACACAAATTGAGGGGAAGAGGGGAGTTCACATGGAAAACAAGGAAACAGGCGAAGCCGTGGAACTGGCCGAAGGGATCTACTGGGTAGGGGCAATCGACTGGAACGGAAGGGACTTTCACGGATTTACAACTCCGGGAGGAACAACTTACAACTCCTACCTGGTTGTTGGAGAGAAAACCGCCCTGATTGATACCGTAAAGGAACCTTTCGCAGGGGAGATGTTAAAGCGCATAGGCCAGGTCATTGACCCTGAAAAGCTGGACTATATCGTGGTAAACCACATGGAACTGGACCACGCCGGCGCCCTGGTCGAACTGAAGAAACTGACAAAAGCAAAAGTCCTTATCACAAGAAGGGGCAGGGACATCCTGGACGGTTACTTCAAGGCTTCCTGCAGCTCCTGGGACTTCGAGATTGTCCGGACCGGCGACCGGTTGAGCCTGGGAGGCAAAAACCTCCTGTTCCTGGAAGCGACCATGCTCCACTGGCCTGACAGCATGGAGACTTTCCTCCAGGAAGACGGGATCCTCTTCTCAAATGACGCCTTCGGGCAGCACGCAGCCACCTCAAAGAGGTACGACTTCGAAGTAGGAGATATGATCCCCGATGCCGCCGAGTACTATGCAAACATCCTCATGCCCTTTGGGACTCCTCTCCTCCGCTACCTTGGAAAACTGGAAGAATTCGGAATAAAGCCGGTTCAGATAGCCCCCTCCCACGGAGTGATCTGGAAGCAGGACCTTGAAAAAATCCTCAAGGCTTATACTGCCTGGGCAAACGGGGAGGTAAAAGAAAAGGTACTCGTAATCTACGACACCATGTGGGGAAGCACCGAAATCATGGCCCGGGAAATCACAGAAGCCGTCAGGCAGGCAGGAGTGGAGGTAAAGCTCCTTCACCTAAGGAAAAACCCCAGGAACCTGATCATGAAAGAGATGCTGGACACCTCTGCCTTTGCCGTAGGGTCCCCTACCCTTAACAACGGGATCTTTCCCACCGTCGGGGATTTCCTGGTCTACCTGAAAGGCCTCCGCCCCCAGAAGAAGAAAGCTGCAGCCTTCGGCTCCTACGGTTGGGGAGGAGGAGCCGTAAAAACCATTGAGCAGGAACTGAAAAATTCAGGGGTGGACGTGCTTGAGCCCGGCTTACAGGTCCGGTACAGGCCTGAAGAAAAAGAACTGGAGAAATGCAGGGAACTCGGAAGACAACTTGCAGAAATTGCAAAAAAGTAACCCTCGCGGGCAAAAACCCGTAGCCACAGGCCTTCAAAAATTTTCCATATTTTTCCCTGAAAAACAGCCTTTTTGCCTGGTATTCAGCTCATTTTTTGCAGGTATATAGGTCATTTTTTGCAGGTATTTAAGATAATTTGTTGAAGATATAGAGATAATATGTTGAAGATATTAAGATAATTTTTGGAATGTATTGAGATAATTTGAAAATCTCGAAAAAGGGTTCAAGATTGGATTTTCAGTATCAATAGCCTCACAGATTAAAAGGCCAATTTTTTGAAAATCCGGATCCAGAATACTTTCACCTAGCTTGGCGGACCTTAATAAATATTGAAGTAGTCCTTTGACATAGAGGTGAAAATAATGGAAGAGTTTTTCAAAGGATTGGTCGAACGCGCTCAGTACTATGAACAGTTTGAAAGCTTCAGAAACGCAAACTTCTCCCGACAGTTAAGGGAAATGCCAGCAATGGACCTGAAAATGAAAGTTCCGGTATTTAATCTTTAAAGGGGAAGGAAGAAAAAAAATATAGAAGAAGATAGTTAAGGGCGGAGGAAAAAGAGAAGAGAAAAAAGAAAGAAAAAAAGAGAAGAGAAAAAGAAAGAAAGGACAGATTAAAAATTAAAAAATTTTAATTTTACAGATAAAACTCACTTTTCAACCGTTTCCACTTCAGCCTGGAGATCCTGCCCCAGTTCCACTTCATAAAAGTCTCCGCTTTTAGGAAGCTCCATGAAGAAGGCGCGGGTGATGTCGACAGCAGCATCCCCTTCCTCAAGTTCGAAGTCCAGGACATGCCCTCCTGCACCCCTGTCCGTGGTAATGAAGTGAAGATGGTACCCGGGCACGTTGACACCTTTAACGTATTCCGGGGTCCTGAACCCCACCAGCGTGCCGCTCACATTTTCAAATTCAAAGACTGCCTGAGTGGAGACTGCATCCACAAGCCTTGGATACGGTTTTTCCTGCCTCGGTACACTCCGCGCTTTCAGATAAGAGAAGTTCCCGTCCACGCGGACTGCGTAGAAGAGATTTTCGGAGGGGAGGTTTGAGTCCAGATACTCTTCAAATTCCGTGAGGTTCACGGGCTCACCAAGCCGGAAGTTTTCGTCTGCTTCAAAGCTGGTCACTGTAGCAAAGGGAGTGGTCATTTCCCCGGATACCGGATAGGCAATTCCATCGGTTTTTATCTGGTAATAATCCCCGTCAAGAGCCAGCATCTCCCCTTCAAGCCCGTCAAAAGTCCCTATCCCGAAGTCCCCATGGGTTTCGAGCTCTTCAAAGGAGACAACCCCGTCATAGACGCTCTGGAGCAGGGCATCAAGGGTGGAGACCTGGTAGAGGACATCGTTTCCGGCCTCGACAGTTTCTACGGCGGGAGGTGCATCCCCGTAAGTATCTTCAGGCAAACTTTCACCATTTCCAGTACAACCGGAAACACAAATAGCTGAAAAAAGTGCTAAAATAATGAACAAACAGTATTTTTTCATTAACATTCCTCATAATAACTTTTTGTTGGAGAATATTTTAGAGAATTCATGTATTAAATAGAATTACTGATGACAAATATTTGACAACTATAATATAAGGACTGATACAAATATTTATTAAATAGAAAGTAGAAAATTTATATGGGTATTCAAGTAGGATTATTCAAGGGGGGATAAATCCATGAATGAGTTTTTTGAAGAGCTTGTCAAAAGAGCCTGCTATTATGAACAATTTGAATTTTTCAGAAAGGGAAGAGAGGTTCAAAGGGTAGAAACGACAGCAGAATATTGATTAAAAGAAAAAAAGAAAGGTTAAATGAGAGAACTTTGAGGGAAAGAAAACATGCCTTCCCTCAAATCACTTTTTTAAAGGGATTACGTTTTCAATGCATTTTTCACATACTCTGCAACCGCGTGCCCGACTTCTGCCGTGCTGACAGTGCCGCCAAGGTCCGGAGTGATGAGTTTATTTTCAAGCACATGGCTGATGGCTCCGTCAATAAGGGATGCCTCTTTCACCTTGCCCATCCATTCCAGTAGCATCTTTACGCAGAGGATCGCCGCAAGCGGGTTTGAGATGCCTTTTCCGGCAATGTCCGGGGCGCTCCCGTGCACGGGTTCGAAGAAGGCGTAATTTTCCCCGATGTTGGCGCTAGGGACCAGCCCGAGGCTTCCGACCAGAGCCGCACACATGTCGCTTAAAATGTCCCCAAAAAGGTTTGTGGTGACCACAACATCGTATCTTTCGGGGTGCATCATGAGGCTGTATGCCATGGAATCCACAAGCATGTCGCTGTATTCCACGCCGTGGGCGCTTGCAACCTGACGGCAGACATCAAGGAAGAGCTTGTCGGATTTAAGGACGTTGGACTTGTGGACTATGGTAAGTTTGTTCTTTCTCTGCTTTGCAAGTTTACAGGCGTATTCTGCAATCCTTTCGGAGCCTTTCCGGGTGACGACCCTCTTAGTCCAGGAAAGGTCCTGCCCTATCTCCTCGATTCCTGAATAAAGCCCTTCCGTGTTCTCCCTGACGATCACAAAATCAAAATCGTTTCTGCCGGTCACACCCATTATGCCGGGGAGGGGTTTTACGGGCCTGACATTGGCATAGAGGTCCAGCTCCTTTCTTATGGTCAGGAGCACACTTTTGTAATTTGGGTCCGGCACTGTCGTGATTGCACCGAACAGGACCGCATCGCAGCCTTTTATAGTTTCTATGTCCTCATCCGACATCGCAGTCCCGGTCCTCTCCCACCTTGCATAGCCCAGTTCCAGGGGCACCTTCTCAAACTCAAGCCCGAAAACGTCCAGGACTTCCACGGCTGCAGGAACCACTTCCCTGCCGATCCCGTCACCTTCGATTACCGCCAGTTTCATGGTAATGCATCTCTGGCTTGGGGTATATGAATCTGACGTGGATTTTTCAGGTTCTGAAGGGGACTTCCCGGACCCCATGATAGAGATTTCAGATCAGGAAGTAAATTACTTAGGACCTGATAAAAAATTGTTATACCTTGAGGAAAAATTTTCAGATCCAGAGCAGGTGTTCGGCAAGGATTTTCGCACCAAGCCCTATCAGAATGACCCCTCCGAGGATTTCAACTTCATGCTCAAAGAAATGGCCTATCCTGTAGCCCAGGATCGCCCCACAGAAGGACATGAAAAAGGTCACGCAGCCTATGATAATTACCGGCTCGAGGATAGGCGTGTCCAGGAAGGCAAAGCTGATTCCCACGGCCAGGGCGTCTATGCTTGTTGCAACCGCAAGCAAAAAGAGCATGGAATAATTGAGGGAACTTACTTTTCCGTCATCGCCCCCGTAAAGGGCTTCGTAAATCATTTTGCCGCCGATAAAAGCAAGGAGCCCGAAAGCGAGCCAGGGAGCGTAGTCCGAAACAAAGCCGCTTACGGCGCTTCCCCCTAACCAGCCGAGCACCGGCATAAAGGCCTGGAAACCTCCAAAGAAAACCGCCAGTTTCAGGGCATCATTTAGCCGAAAAGGCCTTATCGTGGTTCCGCTTGACATGGACACCGCAAAGGCATCCATTGCAAGCCCGAAGGCCAAAAGGAAATTGGTTAGAAAAGACATTTATTACTCCATTTTCGTTTTAATGCAGAATTTTAATGCAGAATTTTAATGCAGAATTTTCCGGGATAATGGATTTCGTAACACATAAAGGTTGCTGCAATAGACTTAATAGTCATTGGAATGACCTGAAGGTTTTC
Source organism: Methanosarcina sp. KYL-1 (assembly GCF_024372725.1). Lineage (GTDB taxonomy): Archaea > Halobacteriota > Methanosarcinia > Methanosarcinales > Methanosarcinaceae > Methanosarcina. The sequence goes on along the minus strand of NZ_VOUA01000005.1, from coordinate 53,020 downwards.
ACATACACTTTTGAAGCCCTTCAGTCCCCTTAGGGCCAGATTAAGGCTCTTTGAGCCTTTTCTCCTTCAGCCCATTTACAAGTTTCCGGACTGCCTCCGAAACCTGGTATTCCGAAGCGCCCCAGTGCACGACGGCCCCTTCAAAGCCGTTAATGCTGACAAGCCCCGACTTTTCCGACCTGCAGCAGCGGGTGATAAATGGCTTTGTGGGTACGACTATTTCGGACTTGAAAGGGCAGATATTCACAAATGAGTAAGCAAGCTCCGGAAAGCGCAGCTCAAAAAGGGTCTTTGAGATCTCACACCCCACAAGCAGGTGCCCGTTTTCAGTGAGCACGTCCGAGTCCAGGCATTTGCCCGCAAGCCCCGATGCACTGCAGGGAAAAACCGTATTTTCGCCTTCAAACTGCCTCAGGTCGATTGTGTTTTCCGTGAAACGGACCTGAAGGTCCCCGAAAATCCCGCTCGCTTCAAGCCTCCGCACAACCTGGGAAAGCCAGGAAGGGGTTGGAGGGGCAACATCAAGGATCTCAAGCTCAAGGACAGCTGAGGTGTCGGGATCATGGACGATAGTTACGTGCCTGTCTACACCGGTAAAAATGACGGTATTTACCTTTCCGGTACAGAGCTTTGCAGCGGTCTCGATAAGGAGGGTGCGGTCTTTTATGTTCAGTTCCTTATCGTATTTGACCACCTCTTCCCCGGAAGCAATCAGCTCGAGGGATTCAACCTTTCGGAGCAGCCCATCCCCGCTTTTCCTCACGTGATACACGGAATACTCGGGGATACCTTTATCGGGGTTCTCCTTTTCAACTATCAGGTATTCGGTCAGGAAATAAATGGGCTCTTCCGCACCCCCGGGGAGGGCTTTTGATACACCCACATGCTTGTACTCGTCAGGAAAGATCATAGGGATCGCTTCAAAATCTGGTCCTTAAACACGTTTAACGGAGATTTAACTTCAGTTTTCCGTTTTCATTTCCTGGCCCTGGACCTTCTTCCTGTGAGCTACGAGACCGCCGTTGGTCAGCATCTCAAGCAGGAAATCCGGAAGTTTATTTCCTTTGAACGTGCCTTTGCCAGGAACGATAACCTCTCCCTTGAGGAGGTCCACTTCGATTTCATCCCCTGCCTGGCACTCGACATCGGCTTCCATAAGAGGCAGCCCTACATTGATAGCATTCCTGAAAAAGATCCTTGCAAAAGACTTCGCAACAACGCAGGCAACTCCTGCATGTTTCAGTGCAAGGGGCGCTTGCTCCCTTGAAGAGCCGCAACCGAAATTGTTTCCTGCAACTATTATGTCTCCCTTTTGCACGTTACCGGCAAATTCAGGGTCAATGCCCTCCATGGCATGGGCTGCAAAGACCTGCATGTCCTTGGTCCTCAGGTATTTTCCGGGGATGATTACATCAGTATCGATATCGTCTCCGAAAATCCAGACTCTACCTTTGATAGGGGTTTCCATCACACTTCACCTGTGAAGTAGGTTTTTTTAATGGTATATGTAGGTAGCGGAGAAAGGAGCCTAGCTGAAATCCAGGAGGAAAGTGTCGGGAAAAGCAACAGGTAAAGTCCAGAGAATACTGTCCAAAAAAGCAAGGAAAGAAGAAGTACACATAAATGTACATAAAATAATTAACGTTAAAAAATCTGCATTCAAATTATGATTTCTTCCCCTTTCAAAACGGTTTCTTCACTTACCCTTACTTCTTTTGTTGTGTTTCCATATCTCAGCGTATAAGGACCGGTCGGTGCCGTATCGAACTGGGTTTCGTCGGGGATAGGGCCCTCGGTCGAATAGGGCACGGTGAATTCATAATTCCCTGAGGCGTCGGCGATTGTTGACTGGGAATACTCAAAAGTCCGCCCCTGGTTTGTCAGAATAGGCGTGTTTATTGTGACTTTTTCATTAGGGGAAGCGGTTCCCGTTATCTTTGCACCTTTCACGTATTCAAAGATTTTTACGTAACCGGTCTCTACTACCGGGATCTTGCCTCCATGCACAACGTTATAGATTTGCTTGAACGCTTCTTCATCTAGAGCGGCTCCCGGGGATTCATGGACCATCCTATATTTTTTCAGCCCGCTTCCGTCCATGATATGTAATCTTGACTCCATGGAGTTGTAGTAGCGCATGGAAGGCACGTACTGATAACCGTTTCCTATCCAGACCTGCTGCCAGTACCCTTCAGTATCCAGAGTCCAGGCTGCCATTGACCCGAAGATCTCCGTGGCCATTCTCCCGTTGGAGATTACATAGCGAGCTCCTGCCTCTCCAGGATCGGGGTGAACAGCTTCCAGGACTGCTGTTGCCTCTTCTTCGGACTGGGCAGTGAAGAAAGTGGACGCCCCTGGTTGATTATCTTCATCAATGCTATTTCTGCGGCCGCCGATTCCTTGCTGGAAGGGATTTGCGTTAGGAATTCTCCGACCTATCACCTCGATCCAGTGCCCATAGTCCCACCAGGACATGACGCCGTATGCCGTGTCTGGATAAGGGTAAAGTTCCCCGTCGACAGGTGCCTCGTAATTTTCATAAAAGTCGAGACCGGGATCAGGAGTGTTATAGCGCATCCAGAGCAGGGACTCTATCCACGGGCCTCCGGGCCCTCCGGTTCCCTGCGTGTATTGCATGGCAATACCGTAGCTAGGGTACACAAGGGCCAGTATGATGATCAATAAGACCGGAATAGAAAGGATCTGTTTTGTGTTGATTTTTTCCCGGATAAAATCCTGAACCTCTCCCGTGCTTTTTACTTTTGCCCTGAAATCGATCCCAAGAGCTTTAAAACCTGCCCGGTCCGCAAGCATCATCCCGAAATATGCCGAGAGAATAGATACGTTCACCGAGTAATAATAGGCAAAACGGTTCTGCTGGAGCATGGCCCAAAAAATCATCAGAGTCCAGATAAGCAGGAAATTCTTTTCCTGACAGTTCTTTTTGAAAGCTTCATAAACCAGGAAAGCCAGAGCCAGGAATGCAACGTATCCTTCGTATGCAAAATAATCATAAAGTGTATATCCCCTCCCAAAGAATGGAGCTGCTTCGGCAATTGTAAGGGCTCCTCCTGTACGCATGAAGTAACTGAAAACGCCCATTATAAGGCTGTATCCGGATGCTGAGAGCAGCTTTGCAAGGCAGATCACCCCCCCAAATAGTATAAGGAGGGAGATAGGATAGTAGTATTTAGGAAATTTCTTCTTATTCGTGTAATATGAGATCCCGCTAAGGACGGGAAAAGCAAAAATTCCTGCAAGTAACCCTTTTACATACATTCCTTTTGTACCCCCGAGGTAGGGAGTGGTCATTACTACCAGAAATGCAATTGCAAAGATTATCGTGCCGGATATTGCAAGGTATTCTGTTGATTCCTCTTTCAGGTGGTCAAGGACATGCTGGACTGTGAGGTATACTCCAAGAATAAACGCAAAAAAAAGCGCACCTTTCCAGGCAAGGGCATAGGCCCCAAGAGAAATTCCCGTGAGCAAAAGGTAGGGAAGAACCGGTTTTAAAACCTTAAAATCCTTATTTTTTATAATTTCAAATGAAGTTCCGGAACTTCCCGCCTTTTTCAGAGCCAGCACAAAAAACATTGCAGTAACCGTACTGAGAAGGGTTTCGGCAATGTGGTGGTCGTTGAACCCGATCACTGCCCTTGAAAAGAACTGCCCGGGCTGGACTGCAAGGATGATTACAGCCAGCAGTCCGATGCGCCGGTCGTCAAATGTCCATTTCGCGACAAAGTATGTGGGAACTAACACAAGGGCTCCTAGAAAGGACGGCCAGTAAGCACATACTTTATAGATAAGTTCCTGGCCCGGGTTGCCTGCTCCAAGCACCCATATGACTGCTGCGAGGAACATATCGTACAGGGGGGCAAAGACCTGATCGCTTCCGTACGGATAATGAGTATATGCATCAAACCAGAGCATGTGGGGGAAGTTATGCAGGATCGATTCTACATTTCTTAGATGGTACCAGGGATCATTTCCCCCAAACCTTACAAAGCCGTTTGAAAGGAAAACCCCGGCTTTGGGAAGGGTCCGCATGTAGAAAGCTACAAGAAAGGAAATAAGGACCCCTGTAAAGTAAGGAAGACTTCCGAGGAGATGGATTGGGTCCTTGCTCTCTTCACTCATGAGATTCACTCCTTGAGTTCAATCACCTAATTGAGAGTTTTTTGGGAATCGTTTAACATGTTCCCCAGGTTTTCGTCAGCTTTGGGCAATATAAGAAAAAAAATTGCAAACAGTATAGAAAATAAAGTTAACTTGCATATACATTACTATCTGATATAATACTTACTAAAATTTATTTGCAAACCTTTCCCCGTATACTTGACCCTGTAAACTCAGCTGTTCAATCATACAGTTGAGAATAAGAGATGTCAGAAAAAAATTAAAGCGCACAATGTTTTGTTAAATATTCATACAAACTTGTGAAAGATTTTGGATTGCCCACATTAATGAAAAAACCAGGAGAGAACAGAAAAACGTGGAAAATAGAAAAAAGAGACAGAAAAGAAAATTAAACGCACGAGAAGGTGCGTTTAAACTTTAATCTCTTCCCCGTTCAACACTGCTTCTTCACTGACCCTTACTTCTTTTGTTGTGCTCCCGTAACTGACAAGATAGGGCTTGATGGGAGCCGTATCAAATTGTGTCTCCCCGGAAATCGGGCCTTCGGTTGAGTAAGGCACTGTGAACTCGTACCCGCCTTCAGCATCTGCAGTTGTGGACTGGGAGTATTCAAAGCCCCTGCCCTGAGCTGTCATAATGCTTGTGTTTATAGTGACCTTCTCATTCGGGGAAGCAGTTCCTGTTATTTTTGCACCTTTCACGTATTCGAAGATCTTTACATAACCGGTATCCACCTCATCAAGTTTGCCTCTGGGGTCATCAGCAGCAACTTGAGTGAGATAGAAATAATTGAACACCTGCTTGTACCCTACTTCGGCCGTCTGGCCTGGCCAGGTCTCATGGACCATGCGATAATGCTCAAGCCCTGTTCCGTCAAAGAGGTGGAGCCTCGCTTCCATGGAATCGTAGTAGCGCATTGCCGGCAGGGCCTGGTACCCGTTTCCTGTATAGGTCGATTCGTAGTATCGGTCGGTATCCAGAGTCCAGGCTGCCATTGCGTAGAACTTGCCTGTGGCCATCTCCACATCGGATACGATGTAGCGGGCTGCAGCTTTATCGGGGTCAGGATGGATGGCTTCCAGGACTGCTGTTGCCTCTTCTTCGGACTGGGCTGTGAAGAAAGTGGAAGCTCCGGGCTTGTTCTCTTCTTCAAGGCTATTCCGGCGACCGCCGATTCCCTGCTGGAAGGGATTTGCATTCGGAATTCTCCTGCCGATTACTTCTATCCAGTGCCCATAGTCCCACCAGGACATGACGCCGTAAGCTGTATCTGGGTAAGGGTAGAGTTCTCCGTCTGCGGGAATTTCATAGTTTTCATAGTAATCAAACCCAGGGTCAGGAGTATTCGAGCGCATCCAGAGAGTAGCCTCAATCCAGGGTCCGTTGGGTCCGCCTGTCCCCTGGGCGTATTCCAGGGCAAGGCCGTAGCTCGGGACGATGAGCAATAACGAAAGAAAGAGAGCAAGAAGCACGGATACAACACTCTTCGTTTTAAGGCTTTCACCGAGAGTTGAGAAGCCTGAAGGGGACTCCATTTTTGCCTTAAGCCCCGCCGTAAAGGATTTCAGGCCTGCGCGGTCCGAAACTGCGATCACAAAGTAGGCTGAGAGGATGGCAACGTTTACCGAAAAGTAGTACGCAAAACGGTTCTGCTGAAGCATTGCCCAGAGAATCATCAGAGTCCAGATAAGGAGGAAGTTTTTCTCCTGCCCGTTCCTTCTGGAGATTTCATAAACAAGCAGGGCCAGCCCCAGAAATACAACGTAGCCTCCGAATGCAAACTGTAAGTAGAGCTGCTCTAACCCTCCCCGGCTGAAGAAGGGGGAAGCTTCCGCAACAGTGAGGGCACCTCCGGTGCGCATGAAGTAGCTGAAGATGCTCATCATCAATCCGTAAACGGATGGTATGAAAGCTTTTGCAAGAAGGATTCCTGCTCCGAACAGCACGATGAGTGCAATAGGGTAATAGAACTTTGGAAGTTTCCTATCAGTCATGTAAAGAGAGATCCCGGTAAGGACCGGAAATGCCAGAATCCCTGCAAAAAGCCCCTTTATGTACATGGACTTTGTGCCCCCCAGGAAAGGGGTGAACATTATCATGAAGATAGCAACGGCAAAGATGACCATTCCTGAAATTGCCAGGTATTCCGTTTTTTTCCCTTTCATGTGGTCAAAAATATGCTGGACCGTAATATACACGCCAAGGATGAATGCGAAAAAGAGTGCCCCCTTCCAGGCAAGAGCGTAAGCTCCGAGGGAAATTCCAGCAAGCAAGAGATAAGGAAGAGCTGGCTTTAAGGATTCAAATTCCTTATTCTTAATCCTTTCAAGTGAAATCCCTGATTTGCCCGCCATTTTCAAGGCCATTATAAAAAACATTGCTGTAACTGTGCTGAGCAGGGTTTCGGCAATGTGGTGGTCGTTAAAGCCGATTATCGCCCTTGAAAGAAACTGCCCCGGCTGGACTGCAAGGATGAACACAGCCAGCAGTCCTATTCTCCGGTCGTCAAAAATCCATTTTGCAGCAAAATAAGTGGGGATTAATACAAGTGCACCCAGGAAAGAGGGGTAGTAAGCGCAGATTTTGTATATGAGGTCCTGGCTAGGGTTTCCCGCTCCGAGAACCCAGATTATCGCAGCAAGAAACATATCATACAAAGGTGCAAAAACCTGTTTCGTGCCGAATGGATAAGTAGTATAGGCATCGAACCAGAGCATCCGGGGGAAATTGTGCAGGATGGATTCCACGTTTCTAAGATGGTACCATGGATCGTTGCCGCCGAAACGTACGAATCCGTTTGATAGGAAGACTCCTGCTTTTGGAAGCGTTCTGATATAAAAAGCCACAAGAAAGGAAATAATGACTCCAAAAAAGTATGGAAGGCTTCCTGAAAGTTCCTTTGTTCTTTTATTTTCATCAGTCATAAGGCACACTCATTGGAATTGGGTAACTGATTGCTTGGCAAATGTCAACAATAATGCAATTATAGTATTTAAAGCGGTTAAGGTCAAAGCAGTTTAATCCGGTTTCATTGTGCTTTTCCGTCTTTAAATTGTGTGATAATCATGTGATTATTTTAAAACTTTATCAAAATAAATAAAGATTTGGTAGACAAAGATAAATTTTAATCCTTCATATAATATTTGTTAAAATTGACTTTCAAGCTTTCTTCAAGACTTAAAATCACTTAACTCCTTCTTTTAACCATTCTCTTTTATTCTTAGCTATTCTCTCTTTTGTTTGGCTCCCATATGTGGACGTCTTTTCTCATATTAAGGAGCCCACGGAAAAGATACCACTGATAGATGATAAATGAAGAAAGCATGTTTGATTTGAAATTTCCTGCAAGCACTGCAACAGCTATGAGTCCGAGAAGACCAAGGCCGTAGAGGAAGTTAATTGAAGAAAGGTAAACCGTCCAGAGTATGATTGACAAAAAAAATGCTGCTGGAGCGATGAAAAACATAAGGAAGCGTAGAGGAAAAATAATCATTCCGAACTTGCCGTATTTGGGGGACATGAGGTCAAGATTCATGAAGGTTGCTTCCATAAGCCTCGTAGCTCTCCGGATCTTCTGCTTTTTTTGCTCTGAAAATTCAAAAGGTACATATTCATAGAATTTGGCAGAGGGAACATACTTACATTTGTATCCGTTGCGAATGATTGAAAGAGCCCTGCTTGCATCATCCGCACCTTTTCTAGCATGCAGAGAAGGGGAAGCATCTCTTTTGAAAGCCACCACGGCACCGTTCAGGCAGTAAGTGGAATGAACGTTACTTTCCCAGACACCGATTTTTCCGTAAATCGAGCGGTATGCAGATTCGGATTTGGAAAAGAGGGTATCACCTTTTGAGAGGGGAACGATGTCACCACAGACCGCACCGATTTTATCGTCACTTAAAAGGACGCTTACGAGGTCCGGGATGGTGTCCTTGTCGAACCTGCCGTCTGCACCGGTAATGACGATTATGTCGGTAGAAGCTTCTTCGATTCCGCGGTTGATGGCTTTGTTTGCACCGCTGCGGGGATTTGTGATGACTTTTCCGTTTATGGAGTTTTTCTGCAGGGCTTCGAGGGAGACTTTTTCGGTGTTGTCTGTGGAACCGTCGTTGGAAATGATGATTTCCAGTTTGTCCTTCGGGTAGATTTCCGCAAGGTTGTCGATATGATCCGGAAGGACAAGTTCTTCGTTGTAGGCTGGGATTACGATGGAGACACTTGGAAGAGGATCCAAATGACCTCTATTTATTGGCCTCGAAGTGAAAGCCGCAACTACATATATAAGATAAACAGACACTGGAACTACCGAAACTAAAATAGCCAGAGTAACCAATAGATCCATAATAGATAGCCTCTACCATTTTTAAAAGCTGATCAAACTATCAGTAGTCCATACTAATCTTATTTAATGTTATGGACTGCAATATCTAAATAGAAAGAGACTTATTATAAATATAAAATTTCAAAATAGAATATTCATCCGATTGATCTCTGAAAAAATGTGGGCAATATATTAAACGGAGATTTCCATGAAAATATGTATGCTTACCACAGTTCATCCTCCTTTTGATTCAAGAATATTCCATAAAGAATCAAAATCACTATCAAAAGCAGGCCATAGAGTTACGATAGTGGCTCCTTCTGATTCAAAAACCAGAAAAGAAGTGGATGGAATAAATATTATCACAGTAAAACGCCCGGCTTCAAAAGTCCTGCATCCACTTACAATGTTTCATGTTTTTGTTGAAGGACTTAAGCAGGACTATGACGTTTATCACTGCCACGAGCCCGGGTCTTTACTTGTATGTTCCCTGCTTAAAATAATTAAAAAGAATAAACTGATCTATGACGCCCACGAGCATTATCCGGAGATGATCGCAGAGAACTCAGTGTTTCCAGATTTATTACGAGGACCTGTGTTCATAACATGCAATCTTGGGGAAAAATTTCTTTCAAAATATATTGTAAATTCTATCATAACAGTTGACGACATACTCGAAGTCAAATTCAGAAAAATAAATAAAAATGTTTATGTTCTGAGCAATTATCCACGAGTTGAACTTTTTGAAGAACCTGACGCAAAAGCCGATAACGGTTTCAAAAAAAACATAATATACGTTGGTGGCCTGACAAAAATAAGGGGAACTCTGGAATCCATAATTGCATTTGAAAAAGCAATAGAAAAGATACCTGATGCAAAACTTATATTCATAGGCGGTTTTATTCATCCGGAATATGAAAAAGAAGTGATGGATTATTATCACATCCATAAACTGGAAGAAAAAGTCATTTTCGTAGGGAATGTCCCGCACAATGAAGTGAGCAAATATATGGAAAAGGCATCTGTTGCAATAGGACTGCTTCAGCCAAACCCGAGATACGAACTGGCAATTCCGGTAAAACTGTTTGAGTATATGGCTGCAGGAAAAGCAGTGATAATGAGCAACTTCAGATACAACTCCGATTTAATAAAAGAAGTGAAATGTGGAATTACGGTTGATCCGACAGATACTCAGGAAATCGCTGATGCAATGACCTGGCTTTTGGAACACACTGAAGAAGCAAAACAGATGGGACAAAATGGAAGGCAAGCCGTGGAAAAAAAGTACAGCTGGGAGAATATGGAGAAAACACTTCTTCTCCTGTATGAAAAGCTCTGATCATAAACTTCGTACGTACAGATAAAAGTGAAAATACAGTCGGTGAGAAAGAGTGATAAAAATTTGTATGATGTCTACAAATCATAACCCCTTTGATACTCGGATATATTATAAGGAAGCGACCAGCCTCAAAAAAAAAGGTTATGATGTCAGCGTCCTAGGTCACACCGATGAAAAAACCATAAATGAAGTGGACGGTATAAAAATTATAGGAAATAATAAAAGCGTAGACCCTAAACAATACTTACAATTATTATGTGAATTACTAAATGAAGCAACAAGCATTAACGCAGATGTATATCATATTCACGAGCCTGAATCTTTACCAGCAGCCATTTATCTGAAATTATTAAAAGGCAAAAAAGTTATTTATGATGTTCATGAATACTATGTTGACAAATTGCCCGATATGAGTCTCCAAAGAAAAGTTTTTTTTATGTTTCTCCTGTATTTCATCGAACCTTTATTCTGCCACTATTTTGATGCAATTATAACCGCTGATGAAGGAATTGCAGATAGATATAAGAAATTTAATGAAAATGTCCACCCAATAATCAACCTACCACCATTACAAGTATTTGAAGGAGATACTGACCCTTTTATAGAAGAGAAATATAAGGATAATGATATTATTATCTATGTAGGAGGACTGGCTGAAGAAAGAGGGATATTTAACCTAATTGAAGCAATAAATAAAATCTCAATTAAATACAATACAATAAAATTACTCCTATTAGGCAATTTTGAAACAAATCAATTTAAAAATAAGTGTTTTGAATACATTAAAAAAAATAAGCTTGAAAAAAACATTGAATATTTAGGATTCCTTCCTCATACAGAAATTCCAAAATACATTAAAATTTCAAAAATAGGTACAGTGCTTTTACATCCAACAGAAAGATTCAAAAAAACTGCATATCCATTAAAACTGTTTGAATACATGGCCTGTGGCAAGCCCGTGCTAGCAAGTGATTTACCTGCCATGGGAAAGATTGTCAAAGAAACAAAATGTGGACTTTTGACAGATCCTAAAAATATGGAAAAAATTTCAGATAGCATTATTTATTTGTTAGAAAATCCTCAAAAAGCTGAAGAAATGGGAATGAATGGAAAAAAAGCTGTGGAGACAAAGTACAATTGGGAAGTGATGGAGCAGAATCTTCTAAAAATTTATGGATGCCTTTAAGAAACTTAAGTCTGATAAAAATCATGCATATTTAATCCCAAATAATTGGAAGGTCCAAATGATTTCAAGAGTCCTATTTATTCTAGCCCATCAATATAACAATGGGAGTTTTTATTCTACATATAAAAAATTAAAAGAAAACCAATATAAACAATACGATTATTTGAGGGGAGAACAGGATAAAAAACTACAAAATTTAATAAAATTTTCTTATGAGAATGTGCCTTATTATCACAATTTATTAAATGGATTAAAACTTAAACCTGATGATATAAAAAAAGTCGAAGATCTGGAAAAACTTCCAATTTTGGATAAAGAAACTATAATAAAAAACTGGGAAGACTTTAAACCCAAGTCTCTCAATGAGATGAGATATCAAAAAAATACAACAGGTGGATCTACGGGCAAACCCCTCAATTATAGGCTACTAAAAAAAGATAAATTCTTATCTCAATGTCTACTTTGTAGGGGGTGGGGTTACGGAGGATATGAACTTGGAGACAAGGTAATATTTTTAGCAGGTTCATCTTTAGATGTAGGGAATAAAAAAAATATCTCCAGCCTGCTGCTTGAAAAAGCAGACAATTTTAAAAAATTGTCCTCCTTTGATATGGACAACAATTCTATGGAAAAGTATGTTAATATAATTAATAAATCGAACTATAAATTTTTGAGAGGGTATGCGTCATCAATAGATTTTCTGTCAAGTTATATTGAAAATAACGGATTATCTGTATCCTCACCCAGGGCAATTTTTACAACAGCAGAAAAGTTGTATCCTCACATGAGAAAAAGAATAGAAAATGCTTTTGATTGTAATGTTTTTGACACTTATGGGCTAAATGATGGAGGAATTAGTGCATACGAATGTTCGGAGCACAGTGGCCTTCATATAGACACAGAAAGAAGCATTATGGAAGTAGTAGACGACACCAATTCCCCTATTGAAAAAGGAGTCGGAAGAATTCTGGCAACATCTCTGGAAAACTATGCCATGCCTTTTATTAGATATGACACGGAAGATCTAGGCAATATTATTGACGATGTTTGCGGATGTGGAAGAAAATATAAGTTACTTAAAGAAATCACCGGAAGGCAACAAGAAATGTTGCAAACACCGGAAAGAAAATATATTCATGGAGAATTTTTTACTCATATTATCTGGGAAATTACCGGAGTAAAAGAATTCCAAGTAGTCCAAGAGAAATTAGATCGAATAAACATCAAATTGGTGGCTGACAAGAATTTTGATAAAAACCAGCTAGATTATATCAAAGAAGTAATAGGTAGAAGAAGTGAAACCTGGAATGTGGAATTTGAATTTGTTGAAAATATCGATAGAACTAAAGCTGGAAAGTATAAATTTGTCATAAACAAACTGAAGTAAGCGTTAGAAAAATAGTAACTATTTAGGGTATAGTTAGCGGCGCTCCGCTGAGCGCTGCTAGAATTGCTTCTATAACTGACAAATTGTTCTTCCTGATTGTAGAGATGTATGCCCTAATTCTGCAGAAAGCTAGCGCTCCTTGTACGCTTCTGAAAGTTCCTGATATTTTCTGCTGTAACTTCATCATCCTGACATCTCTTTCTGCCAGATTATTCTCAAATGGAACTCTAAAGTCCTTAAGGAATCTCAGTATCTGCTCTTTGTATTCTATGAACCTATCAAGGAGATTCCTTGCCTTAGTTTTAGGATTCTTACCTCGTTTTCCTTGTTTTTGAGGGTTTAGAGAAGGTGGATTTTCTTCAATCCCTTTCATGACGATAGCATCGAACCTTTCTTCAAACGCTTTAACTTGCTCAAAATCTAAATCTCTAATTAGCTCTTTGCACTCATCAATATACCTTTTCATCTCAGTGAAGAGTTCATTCATTTCTTTAGCCCATTGCTGTTTATAATTCTCTTCAATTCCAGTGAGTTCTCTCTGGAGATGAGCATTGCAAAGTGCATGTTCACATTCATAACTGTTATATGGTTTCCAGCCGTCATGAACTACTACCCCGTTAAACTCCGGAAGAATTCCCATGTAATCCATTGCTTCTGATCCTCTTTTCGGGTGAGGAAGATAACAGGTATATTTGTCAGTTGAAGCTACATGGAGCCACTGTCTTTTTCCTTTGATTCTCATTCCGGTTTCATCACAATGAATTACAGGAGAAGTGATTATCTTCTCTAAAATATCGTTTTCAAATTGCTCTAAATTCCGGAAACACTCATTTTCTGCTCTAATTAGGGAACTGGATAGTATGGAGTATAAAGGCGCAGCGGATACCCTGGAAAGTTTTCAGTACGATATTATGGTGCGACGAGAAGTTATGCTATGGATTGCGGAACAACCCGCCATTCTATCCATTCAGAATGTCCCTATTCTGATGTGCATTTCTGGCAACGGATCTGTGCAAAGCTCAGAGGACAATGAGGTGTAAAACTGAACCTGACAGTTCCAAACCGCTAGGGAAAAGGATATATGGAGAACCGAAAGGTGAAGATCTGTTTGAGGGATCGTAACGTACAACATGCGAAAACAGGTTAATACGCATGAGCCAAAACGGCATCGAAGCCTGGTTATGACATTCCATGTTGTGTCATGACGAATGGACATATGGCTTCCGGTCTATAGGATCCTCCTAAGTATCCAACAACTATCTATAACATAGAACTCGGTAAACCATTTGTGGTCCTTAATAAGGTAGGAATCCCGTAAGGAAAACCGACGCCACAGGTGGCAGAGGAATTGGCAAAAAGCAAACGGTTTCCTGTAATGGGGAATATAGAGGAAAAAAATGCCTCAATGCGAAAGCATGCCCACTTGCCCTTAGTCACGAAAGCAACAGGGATTGTTTAATTATGAATGTAAGAGAACCAGAGATAACTTCGGTTACGGAACTTACAGACAAAGAACTCACTCAACAATGGAAAAATATTGATTGGAAAAGAGTGGAAGAAGTCGTTAATAACCTACAGTCTCGAATTGCAAGTGCAGCTAAGAGCGGAAATTGGAAAACTGTGAACAAACTCTCCCGCCTTCTGACCCGGTCCTTTTATGCCAAACTTCTTTCGGTACGTAAAGTAACCACTAACAAGGGAAGTCGAACTCCCGGAATAGATGGCGTCATTTGGTCATCGTCGGCAGATAAGATGCGTGCCGCTCTACAACTAACGAACAAGGGCTATCGTGCAAAACCATTAACACGGAAGTACATTCGAAAGAAGAGCGGTAAACTACGACCTCTTAGCATACCAACTATGTTTGACAGAGCAATGCAAACCTTGTACTCTCTGGTGTTGGGCGCAATCGAATCTGCAGCAGGTGACAAAACTTCGTTTGGGTTTAAACCTTATCGTTCTACAAAAGATGCTTATGCCTACCTTCACCTCTGTTTAAGCAAGAAAGTTTCTCCTGAATGGATCGTGGAAGGTGACATTAAATCTTGCTTTGATGAAATCAGCCATAACTGGATACTTGATAACATCCCTATGGATAAACGAATCCTTAAAGAGTTCCTAAAAGCCGGATATATCGAGAATTATCATCTGTTTCCTACCGAAAAAGGCACACCTCAAGGAGGACCTATATCTCCAATAATTGGAAATATGTCCTTAAACGGCTTAGAAAACGCCTTAGCGATGAGATTTTACTCCAGATCAGATGGAACAATTGACAAATCTCATCAAAACAGGCACAAGGTTAATTATGTTCGTTTTGCTGATGACCTTGTGGTAACTGCTGATTCCCCGGAAACGGCTCTTGAAATAATCGATGTCTTCCAAGCATTTTTAGATCCTCGTGGGCTTAAGCTCAACGAAGAAAAGACTCTTGTGACCAATATTAGTGAAGGGTTCAATTTCCTAGGATGGAACTTCAGGAAATATAAAGGAAAACTCCTTCCGAAGCCATCTAACGACTCTCAAAATGAAGTTATTAAGAAAATCCGTGACGTACTTCATAAAGCAAAAGCATGGGATCAAGACCGATTGATACAAACACTCAACCCAATCATTAGGGGATGGGCACAGTATCATAATCACGCTGTTTCTTCTGTTGTCTTCAACAAACTTGATGAAATAGTCTATAACATGCTTATCTCCTGGGCGAAAAGAAGACACTCAAATAAAAGTTTCACCTGGATAACGACTAAATACTGGCATAGATCCGGCAAAAGAAAATACGTATTCTGTACAAAACTACATACGTTGGAGAAATTCTCCAATGCCAAAATTGTTAGGCAAAGACTAGCAAGCCTTAATAAGAATCCATTTATCGATAGAAACTATTTCGAACAATGGAAAATAATGGAATACTACCGGAAGAAGCGTATCACTAAATCCAATTCCGTTCCAAACTGACACCCGAAAGGGTAGTAGTGGCTCGAGCCGGATGAATCGAAAAATTCTTGTCCGGTTCCTAGAAGACGGGGTAGGGAGTAATCCCACCCTGTTATTCGACAACTATATGCAGTTTCCAGAGAAACATTGGAGAAAAATAAGGACAACAAATATGATGGAGAGAACTAACAAAGAACTCAAAAGAAGAAGTAAGGTGGTTGGGGCATTCCCAAATCAGGGATCAGTATTGAGACTGGCAGTCTCAATTCTCATTGATATAAATGAAGACTGGATTACAGGGAAAAAGTATATAGTAATGGAACAGTAATCAAAAAAGAAGGAATAAGGGGTATAGAGCAAAATTTACAGAAAATTAGGCACACTGCCTAAAATGTGCTATAAATGAAGAATAATGTGAACAAAGAGTTCCTTTCATGATAGAATTATCAATAAATTTTATGGGAAAGATGCTGAGAATCAAATCTGATATATTATAAACAATTCATAATGAGCGACACTCATGAACTCTTTTCTAAAAAACACTCTAAAATTGACATCTGGAAGCTTAATAGCTCAAATTATGGGCGTTATTTTGGTTCCCATTATAACTAGATTATATTCACCGGATGATTTAGGTGCATTACAATTGATAACATCAATCGTAAGCATCCTTGCAATTATTGCATTGTTATCATACCATCTTGCAATTATGCTACCAAAAGAGGATAGTGATGCAGTAAATATATTTATATTATGTTTAATCAGTTTGACCACAACATGCGTCATAACGGGAATCATATGTATAATATTTGGAAATCAATTGGTCAAATTTTTTAATTTTACATCTATTTCTGATTACCTGTACTTCATACCTATTATAATATTTTTTAAAGGACTGTTCCTCTTACTCAATTACTGGGCATCCAGAATGAAAAAATTCGGAAAAATTGCTTCTTCAAGAGTTATAAATACATCAACAAGTAGAGCGGTTCAGATCATATCAGGATATATTTCTCCTAGCCCTTTTGGACTAATTTTAGGTCTTGCTTTTGGATTTTTTGTATCAAGCATGATGCTTATTTTAGGGTTGAAAGAAAATTTGAATTTGTTAAAATATAGTTCTAAAAAAAGTATTTTAGGTCTAGCACAGAGATATAAAAAATTCCCTATGTTTTCTACACTTTCAACAATTGCAAATGATATCTCTGTACAAATACCCGTTTTTCTTCTTGCAATGTACTTTAATTCAAGTGTTGTTGGACATTATTCTCTCTCAATAATGGTAATTGGCATGCCTATGACATTGATCGGGTCTTCAATCGCGCAAGTTTTTTTCCAACAGGTGAGTCATGAAAAAAATACCAAAGGCACAGTTTGTGAGACCGTAGAACTTGTTCATAAAAGATTAGTAGCATTGATTATTTTTCCGATGCTAGTACTTCTTTTTTTCAGTGAAGAATTATTTAATTTCATATTTGGAGTAGGATGGGAAACAGCGGCAATTTATGTAAAATTGTTAATTCCATGGACAATTATGCTTTTTACGTCATCCCCACTGACAACTTTATTCAATGTATTGGAAAATCAGGAAACTAAATTTTCATTTGATGTTTCATTATTGATTTCCAGAATATTAGTATTATTTATAGGTGGATTATTAGGAAATCCATACCTTGCTGTATTTCTATATGCAATTGTTGGGTCTGTTTTTTGCGCTTTCATGAATATTTTATTACTCAAAAAATCTGGAATATCCGTGAAAAAAGAAATAATCTACTTTGGAAAAATACTAATAATTGCAGTTCCCTCCACTCTCTTACTAAGTATTACTAAACTCATTTCACATTCAATTTATGAAATTATCTTCGGTTTAGTAATCTCATCCCTTTTTTATTATCTAATAGTAATATATAATGACAATGAATTAAAAAATATTTTTACAAAATATATAATCCGGGGACGTACATGAAAATCATATTCACTGGGGATATATCGGTAAGTGGTATTTTCAAAAAAAATGTTGAAAATTTCCAACCCATTGTAGACAAAAATATATCTGACATTTTTGTTAGTGCTGATTACGTACACGTAAATCTTGAAGGTCCTATAACTGAATCAGTTGCTTGTGACGAAAAAAAGACTTCATTAAAAGCTCCTATAAAAACAACTGAAACACTCAAAAAGTATAACGTAAAAATTTGTGATTTGGCAAACAACCACATAATGGATAGTGGATATGCAGGTTTATTAGACACTATAGATTCACTTAAAGAAAAAAATATTCAATTTTATGGAATCGGAGGATATGAAGAATACTTAATCTTGAAGAAAGATAATTTAAAAGTAGTATTGATAGCCTCATCTCACAGAGAGGGACCTTCATGGGATGGAAAATCTCCTGCTCCTTTTTTGCTTAACATTAAAGAAATAAAAAATATGGTTCAACAAATAAAGAAAAAAGAGTCTCCTGACTATATTATTTATAATTACCATGGAGGGACTGAATACAATATAGTTCCTGAGCCAAAAAGAAGAAAATTTTTCAAAAAATTGATAAATATAGGAGTTGACATCGTTATTGGGCATCACGCTCATGTTCCACAAGGAATCGAAAAAATGGGGAACAAAACAATTGTATATGGACTCGGAAATTTTTGTTTTGATATTGATGCACATGCAAATAAAGCATATACTCAAGAGTCTTATTTCATTGAAATGGATTTAAAAAAAAGCGATTACAAAATTGAAAAGCATTTTTATTATATTGATAAGTCTGAAGGGGTCATAAAAAAATCACTAACTAACCAATATCTGAATTTCTTTGACACAAAATTGCAAGTATTTGATTCTTTTTTAAACTACTGGTTTAATTGGACTCAAGAAGGAAGGCGTGTATATTTAAATAATAACTATGATTCAATTGCCTATAAAGATAAAAAGGTCAATAAACAAAGTTACTCTTTACTAGAAGGAACTAACTTCAAAAAGTATAGTTTGGTAAAAAAAATATATATAATAACCAAGAAGATATCAAGTGATTTGGCGAAAGAAAACAAAAGGTCTCTTGTTATTTCAACTATTTTGTGGGAAATTATTCATATGAATAGGAATATAATCAGTATTTTAAGAAATTATAAAAATAAATGAATAAAGAATCTATAACTCAACGTCCATGCCAACTTTTTCCAGAAATTACAAACACTTCATTTTCCATAAGAGACAATAATCCTAACTTCCGCCTTTTTAGGCGCATATATGCTTTTCCGTATTTATATAAAGTCAGAAGATTGCGGTTTAGATATTTTACCTTGTATCTAATGTGCTTAAGTTTAAGCGTATGAGTCGATATCAAGCGATATTTATGTGCTTAAAAATGCGGAACTAAGGATTAAATCATGCGTCTTCGGTTAAGTGAGGAATCGTGAAAAATTGTCTCCATTTCCTCAACTGTTGCCAACTATCTATAGATGTTATGGACTGGAACAGGGTATCGATTTCATGTAAAGAGGCCAAAATTTAAGGTATGCTTCTGGTACAAATCGATAGCTTTCAGGCAAGAAAATCCCTTAACCGATGACCAATGAGGATTAAATCAATTCATCTCATGCCCGTTCTTATCTCCTCTCCCGATCCCCTTATACACGAACCCTTCCCCAATAAACTCATCCGGCTCAACCACATTTCTTCCATCCACAATAACCGGATGCTCTTTTCCACAAATCTCCTTCAACCACTCCGCCTTCACCTCAAAATAAGCCGAATGCCCCGCAAGCACAACCACAGCATCCGCCCCCCTGACAACCTCTTCCAGGTCATCCGAAATTTCAACACCCGGATAATTTACAACATAAGGGTCGTGCACAATAACTTCAGCCCCAGCATCCATGCAAAGGTCCCTGTAAGGCTCAGACGGCGTATTCCGCGCATCATCCGAATCCCTGATAAAGGCCCAGCCGAGCATTGCAATCTTTGAGCCCTCCACCTTCTTTCCGATCTTCTCAAGGGCTGCGGCGGTCAGGTTGTACATGTGCACAGGCATAAAGTCGTTAATCTTCCTTGCAAGCACGTAGATTGAATCGGCACCTTCGGGATAGTCCAGCTGGCCTTTACCGATCTTTACTCCCCTTTCCAGGTGATAGGTGTCCTTGGTCAGGCAGTGGCCTCCCACCCCGGCCCCGGGCCAGAGAACGGCTCGTGTAATTCCTTCGCCTTTCAGGCTGTCCACGCCTGTCCTGACGTCGTAGACGTTTATGCCCATAGCTTCGCAGTAAAGGGCGAGCTGGTTGATGGCTGCAATCTGGAGGTCGCGGAAGGTATTCTCAGCGGTTTTCGTAACCTCGGCTGCGGTTGCGGACATAGGGATGACTTTTCCGACAGTGAGCACGGGGGAATAGAGCTCAACTGCCCGCTTTGTGCTGGCTTCGTCGATGCCTCCAACTATCCGGTCGTGTTCCCGGATGTTCCTCAGGAGGCGACCGACCATCACCCTTTCGGGAGCGTGGGCGAGGGCGAAGTCTTCTCCTGCTTTTAAGCCGGATTCTTCTTCAAGGACCTGCTTTGCCATACCTTCGGTTGTGCCTGGGGTAATTGTGGACTCAAGGACGACAAGCATTCCCGGTTTTAAGTACTTTCCGACGTTCCTGATGCCTTCTATAAGGGCGCCAAAGTCGGGCACCAGGTCTTTCGGGTTTGCAAAGGGGGTCTGGATGGCAAGGGTTACTGCGTCGAGTTCGGAGATCTTTGAGAAGTCCGGCGTGCATTCGAATTTGCCGGCTTTTACGACTTTCTGCAAGAGCTCCTCAAGGCCTGGCTCTTCGCCTTTGAGGGGACTTTCTCCCCTGTTGAGCATCTCGATTTTGTGCCCTGAGGTATTTGATGCGCGCTGGAAGCCTAAAACGTGGTCGAAGCAGGGTGCGTCCGCAAAAAGCAGGGCAGCCGGAATTCCCACATAACCCATGCCGATGACACCTATTTTCTTTATAGGGCCACGTTCCTCAAGCAGTTTCTCTAACTTGCTAATAGTTATCACTTTATAATCCCCTTCATTCCTTTTTTAATCCCTTTATGACCTTATGATTCCTTTTATGACCTTATGATCGTTATGATCCCTTTTATGATCTTATGATTCCTATTTAATCCCTTTTAAGATCCCTTATACGGTTTATTTTCCGATTTCAATCATCTTTTCTTCCCTGTATGACCTGATGGCAGCCATGGCAACTTCCAGGGCGTGCTTTCCGTCTTCCCCGCTGGGGTTGGGGTCTTTTCCGGTGCTGACACAGTCGATGAAATATTTGAGCTCGTTTTTGAGAGGCTCGCTCTGTTCCACCTTGGCTTTCCTGATCCAGCCGTTGTCGTGGATTTCCACGGTCTGGTCGATGTAGTCCAGGTAGGCGACTCCGTTTAACCCTATGGCTGTGAGTTTCCGGACCTTGTGGGGGGTCAGCCAGTTTGTTTCCACAACGCCTGCGAATTCGTGGTTCATCCGGAGGATGATTGAAGCGTGGTCTTCGAAGGGGTGGATGTCTGCGCCTGCGATTGCGTAGACATGGTTTATTTTTTCTCCGTAAAGGTAGGAGATGATGTCTATGTCGTGGACCCCGATATCCAGAATTACGCCAACGTCTCTTATTCTCGGGTTGTAGGGGCCGACTCTCCGGGTCGAGATGGAGACTATCTTCCCCAGGATGCCGGAATCCATTATATCTTTTAGCTTGATTACTGCAGGATTGAAACGTTCTATGTGGCCTACCATCAGGACCTTGCCTGACTTTTTTGCGGCTCCTATCACCAGGTCTGCATTTTCAATGGTATCAGCGATCGGTTTTTCCACAAGGACGTGCAGGCCTGCTTCCAGGGCATCGAGCACGACCTGTTTATGCAGCTTGGTGGGGACGACCACGCTTACAGCGTCGAGCCCTTCGGCAAACATTTCTTTATAATCGGTAAAGCCTTTTGTGTTGAACTGGACAGCCATGGCTTCGACCCGCTGCCGGTCTACGTCCGAGATTCCGGCAAGTTCCACACCTTCCATTTCACTGTAGATCCGTACATGGTTCTGGCCCATGGCACCTGTGCCTATAACTCCTACTCTTATCACGTGTTTTTCACTTCCCGAGTTCCGCTTCGGGAGCACGGGGTCCGTTTCGCTCGCGTTGCTCGCTCAAGCGGACTAAAAACGACAGATCAACCGTAAATTTCGTATCCCCGTCGTTCTTTTTTCCATGTGCTTCCGTGCTTTTTGTGGTTTTAATCTTCGTTCTAAATAAGTTAAAGAATTTTGATGTCTGACTTTAGTTGTTATTCCCTGGCGTAAAACTCTTTGACTGAAGCGATAATCTTCTGCACGTCTGCTTCTGAGACTCCGGGGTGTACGGGGAGGGAAAGGACTTCTGCTGCTGCTTTTTCCGAAACCGGCATGGAATCCGTGTATCCGAGTTCCTTATAGAGGGGCTGTTTATGGATCGGGATAGGGTAGTGGACCCCAGTGCCGATTTCGTTCTCCATAAGGAAAGCTCCCAGTTCATCACGCTTTTTAGCCCTTATCGTGTACTGGTGAAAGACGTGAGTGCAACCCTCCTTTATCACCGGAACCGACACTCCTGATACATCTTTTAGCCCGGTTGAGAGCAGATCTGCGTTTTTTTGCCTGGCAGCGGTGAAGCCGGTGAGTTTTCCAAGCTGTGCGAGCCCTATTGCAGCTGCAATGTCGGTCATGCGTAGGTTGAAACCCAGGCATTCGTGCAGGTACCTTACTTTAGAGCCGTGGGCCCGGACCATTTTTGCTTTTTCCGCAATTTCCCTGTCATTTGTGGTAAGCATTCCGCCTTCACTTGTGGTCATGTTCTTGGTCGGGTAGAAGCTGAAGGCTCCGGTACCGAAAGAGCCGACCTTTTTTCCCAGGCACTCTGCACCGTGGGCCTGGCAGGCGTCTTCAATCACGACAAGTTTGTGGTCTTCGGCAATTTCCATTATGGCTTTCATGTCAGCCGGATGCCCGTAAAGATGAACCGGCATAATGGCTTTTGTTTTCGGACTTATTTTATCCTGGATTTCTGCGGGGCATATATTAAAAGTATCCGGCTCAATATCCGCGAAAACCGGCTTTGCCCCGGTGTAAAGGGTGCTGTTTGCCGTTGCAATGAAACTGAAAGGAGTCGTGATTACTTCATCCCCCTCTCCGATCCCGTGCGCCAGTAAAGCAACATGAAGAGCTGCGGTCCCGGAGTTTACAGCTACAGCATACCCGGAACCTGCATATTCCGCAAAAGCCTGCTCGAACTCTTCAACCTTTGGGCCCTGAGCAATCATTCCCGATTGGAGCACACCAACTACTGCATCAATTTCTTCCTGACCAATTTGTGGTTTTGCGATTGGAATCATTTCAGACCTCTTTCGGAATCCGAATCAATAATTAATTTCTCCCGATTTCTCCCGTATACATCAATTTCTTCCATACACGTCATCAAAGCGAACGATATCCCCTTCGTCCACAAGTTCTCCAAGCTGCACCTCAATAATCTCCAGAGGGACCTTTCCGGGATTCGAAAGCCTGTGCTTTTCCCCGGCCCTGATAAAAGTGCTTTCCCCGGGCCTCAGGAAAAACCTCTCACCGTTCACATCCACACAGGCCATGCCCTTTACGACAACCCAGTGCTCGCTCCTGTGGTAGTGCAGCTGGAGGCTCAGCTTATGTTCGGGAAGCACTGCAATATTCTTGATCTTGTGGCCCGGAGACGCTTCAAGTAGGGTATAGGAACCCCAGGGCCGGTAAACTGTCTGGCCGATATATGCCCTTTCGTCATCCCTTTCCTTAAGCTCGGAGACAACCTCTTTTACCCTCTGGCTGCTGGACTTCGGACAGACCAGCAGGGCATCACTAGTGTCCACGACGACCATGTCTTTAACGTCAATAAGGGAGACGATTTTCCCGCTTTTTGAATACACAAGGTTCCCTTCGGAATTGAAAAGCAGAGGGTCACAACCCTGAACCGCGTTTTCCGCCGAGTCCTTTTCAAACTCATCATAGAGGGCTGCAAAGTTCCCAAGGTCGCTCCATTTCCGGCTCAGTTTCACAACGGCAACCCTGTCTGACTTTTCCATTATCCCGTAGTCAACGGAAATTTTATCCACACCTGAATAAACTTCACTAATATCATCGGATTTCTCAAAGCAGGCAAAAACCGCAGGGGCATGTTTTTTAACTTCCTCAAAGAAGAGTCCGGTTTCGAAGAGGAACATCCCGCTGTTCCAGAGGCAGCCTTCATTGATGTATTTTTTTGCAGTTTCCTCATCCGGTTTTTCCCGGAATTCCGAGACCCGAAAGCCCGGGCCGAGAGGCTCTGAGGGTTTGACGTAGCCGTATCCGGTATTAGGGAAAGTGGGAACGACCCCAAAAGTCACCAGGAAATCCGAAACCAGAGGTTCGGCTGCGGAAATCGTCTGCATGGCACCCATGTCAAGGACGTGGTCGGAGGAAAAAACGCCGACTGTGGAATTTCCGAACTTCCTTTCAATTTCCTTCATCCCGTAGAGAATTGCAGGAAGGGTATTCCTGCCCTCAGGCTCAACCAGGACGTTCTCAGGAGGGATCGTAAAACCGAGTTCTTTGATGTGACCGATGACGAAAAACTTCTGGGCTTCGTTTGTAACAACAAAAATTTCTGAAATATCCGATACCTCAAGGCAGCGGAGCACTGTTTCCTGAAAAAGGGACCTGCTCCCGAACTTTAAAAATTGTTTGGGGTACATTTCCCGGCTGAGTGGCCAGAGCCGTGTCCCCGAACCGCCTGCAAGAATAATTGACTTAATGCCTGTCATCTCCCTGGAAACTGGTTTAAAACATATCCGGTCTAAGTATATAGAACGTCTTTGAAATAATGGAAATTATAGATATACTGAGGAATATGATTATTTTTCACCAGTATATGATAGAAATCAATAAATAAGCTTTGGCTCTGAACAATACTCAATCTCTGAACAATACTCAACGAAAGAAACAAGGAAAACAGATCAATCAAAAAACAGAAAAACAAGAAATGTAAACTCTCAATTTAGCTCAGCAAAAAGGTAAAAAGATAAAACAATCCGTGAATTCATCCCATATCCCTTAATTCTCCAAAACTCATTCCTTATCGTCCCTCGTTAAATCGTCATCTCCCCAGCCCATCACCTTTTTTGTAATAAATACTGCAAAGACCAGTATAAGCAAGGCAAATCCGAGGAGAGGGATTGTGATGAAACGCCCGCTGGTCCGGAGGGTATGAGTATTGAGGATGAGAGGCTTATGGTCTACATTGCCTTCCCCGAGGTTGTAAGAGGCATCGCAAAGACCGTCTTCGTCCAGGTCTTCAACGATGCAAAGATCGGTGCTTTCAGGGCCTGTCCAGTAGTTGCCGCCCATGTAGGGTCCACCAGCAATGTTTACTCCCCTTCTCTTTGTTATGTTCCAGACGTTTTCGGCGTTGATACCGCCATACCCGACGTTTTCAGCGTTCTGGAAGTAGTTGTTGAAAATAAGGTTCCTGCTGCTGTTTGAAAGCATGATTCCGTATTCGGTATTAAAGTGCAGGAGGTTTCCACTCACCCTGTTGCCGTCCGAAGCCTCAAGCATGATGCCTTCCAGACTATTTAGCTTGACCCTGTTGTTGATAACAAAGTTTCCCCCCGAGCCGTTCAGGAAAATCCCGACGCCGTTGCCTGAAACATTATTGACGTTCAGCATATTGGTATTCGAAGTATCGAGATAGATCCCGAGGCGGTTGTCCGAAAGCTTATTATTGCTGACCAGGGTCCCACGGGTTTTCTCAAGATAGATGCCGGCTTTTTCCGGATCACTTGCCCCTTTTATGGAAAAACCGCTGATTGTTACGTTGTTTGCCTTTACGTGGAAAACGTGTTCATGAGGGTCTTTTGCCTTTACAATATACTCCTCGGGTTTCCCGGAAATCGAACGGACAGTAATTTCCTTATCAAGATATACATTTTCCCTGTAAATCCCGCTGTAGACGTATACAGTATCTCCAGGCTCTGCAGAATCCACAGCCGCCTGAATAGAGGAAAAGTCCTTGTTGTCATCACTCCCCACCGTAATCCTCCTGGCGGCTGCAGAGCCTGCACTCAGCATCAAAAAAACGGAAGCTATCGCAAAACAGACTTTTACAGTTTTTATGGTTATCAGCAGTATCACCTTTGACGGGACCCCCTGTCCCAAGTCATCCTGTTTTCCCCATAGTCGAAAAGGAACCGTTTTCCGGAAGATCAGCCTGAAAATAAACTGATGTTGAAAAAGAATAATTGAATAGTAATATAAATCCGGTAAGGGATATACTTATTGAAGCAGAGTTTCTGAGCAGTATTGCTGAGAACGTTGAAGTATGTCAAATGTAAAGTATGTTGAAGGGTATTTCAAATAAGGTACGTCAAAGGTATGTCAAATAAGGTATGTCAAAGAGATGTTGATAAAGATATGGGAAGAAAAGGGAAAGAAGAAAACGTATCTCCCTTCATTTCCAGGCCTTCAATTTAAGGCTCTCGACCGGTAGGCCTCCATACTGCCTTTCACTGATGCCTTTATCTTCCGCCAGGATTTCAACCGAAAACCCGGATTCATTTAAAAACCTGAGATAGTCATCTCTCAGGACCGCACCCGCAACGCAGGCTGCCAGCAGATCTTCATCATTTTTAAGGGCTTCCGGAAGTTCGGCCAGCAGGACCATGTCTGAAATATACATCCTTCCTCCCGGCTTCAGGACGCGGAAAGCTTCCCTGAAGACCATTTCCTTGTCCGGGGCCAGGTTGATCACGCAGTTGCTTATGACAGCATCAACCGATTCGTCTTCAAGCGGCAGGGCCTCGATGTCACCATGGCGGAACTCCACGTTCGGATATCCGTACTTAAGGGCATTTGCCCTTGCTTTTTCCACCATCTCCGCGGTCATGTCGACCCCTATTACCTTTCCCGAACTCCCCACCTTCTGCGCGGCCAGGAAGCAGTCAAAGCCTGCCCCCGAACCGAGATCAAGGACCACTTCTCCCTCTTTGAGTTCCGCAAAAGCCGTTGGATTGCCGCAGCCCAGGCCCAGGTTGGCCTCGGGAACAGACTGGATATCGTCTCCGGAATATCCGATCGATTTTGAAATACCCTGTGCGTCCGCATCCCCGCAGCACCCACTGCTGCAGCAGCAGGAGCCTCCGGAAATCGCAATTTCTCCGTATTTCAGCTTGATAATCTTCTTCTTTTCATCTGCATCCATTTTCCGGTCTCCTCGTTTTAGTCACTTTTCAGGCCCTTAATTTTAGAGTCTTTAATTTTAGAGTCTTTAATTTTAGAGTCTTTAATTTTAGAGTCTTTAATTTTCGGGTCCTTCAGGTAATCCCTGCAACTTTCCGGGCCGCTGCAGCAGGGCTTTACCTCCCCTATGCCCAGGACAAGCAGCAGTTCCCTGGTCTCTTCGTCCCTTATGCTGTATATGATATTTCTCCCCCTCTTTTCATGCTTTAAAATTCCTGCCTCAAGGAGTACCTTGAGGTGTTTTGAAACCGTGGTCTGGTCTTTTTCGGTAAGGGGAGCAAAATCACAGGCACAGTAGCTGTGTTCCAGCAGGTAAGAGAGGACAGTAAGCCTCGTCTCGTCTCCAAGTGCTTTGAAAAATTTAACCTTGTCCTCAAGCATGGTTCTATGCATATATGCGCATATATGCATATAATAATTTCGAAAACCCTTCAGCATTCATTACAACAAATGGAAAAACAAGGAACAAAAAAGATACGGAGAGTAGAAAAACAAAAAAGATATGGAGAGTAGAAAAACAAAAAAGATACGGAGAGTAGAAAAACAAAAAAGATATGGAGAGTAGAAAAACAAAAAGGATACAGAGATTAAGAAATCTCAATTCTCTGCTATCCCTATATTAATTTCAGCCATCAGACACAAGAAAAGTTCAGGACTTTTTTATTCCTCTCCGAAAAGCTTCTTCTTCTCTTCCTCATCGTACTTTTCGCAGCTTACCAGAGGCTTTTTCCTGCCTCCTCGCTCTTTCTCCATCGGATCTATAGGCTCAACTACGGTTTCCTGTGCCATTGTCTATCCCCTTTGTTCATCCCAAAATAGAACTGGTCCCACCCAAAGAAAAAAGATGAAAAATGAAAGCCTGCTTGAAACCTGCTTATTTACAGGTATCCAGGAGGCCTCTCTTCTTGCCACCCCGGGCTTCCGTGGGATGGATGGGGTCGACATCTGCTACTTCTTTGCCCTCTTTTTCCTCCAATTTCTCGCCCTTTTCTCCTACCCTTTGTTCTTCTGGCATATATCCAACTCCCTTCTGCTGATATAATCCTTCCATTTTTATAAAAGATGAATCTACTTCATGTTTTCCCTTTCTCAGGTTCTGCAGGAAAGAAATTATCCCTTCCTGTCCGGTACACATGCAGTTAACAGGTCTTCCCTTCCGGCAAGGATTTAAAATTTTGCAAGCTCAACTCTTGCTATAGATTACACTATTTTTGCCTTATCCCCCCTCTCCATTATTTAAATTCCGGATCAAAACGGATTTGGGAATTTGCCCCTAAATTAATTATACTCGCCAGATTTATTAAATTTTTGCAACCAACATATAAAATTTAAAAACAGTTGTGGTTTGCACCTCCCGGATTCGCAGGAAAACGCCAGCACCTGCAATTTAACCAGTGAGTGATGCGCCACATGAAAAATAATTAAAAATTATTTGGGAGAATATATATCCCATTAGCCATTATAAGGTGAGAGTCCAGGCGGAATGGTCGTGACTTTAGAGTCCTGCCTGAAAAATTATCCGGAAAAGGGAAATCAAGCCGCCAAGCTTAAATTCACCAATTTATTTTGTTCAGCAAATATGCTTTTCATTCAGGAAAATGTGATCCCATGGCATATAGAATACTGGAAAAGGAAGAAATTGCTCCGTCGGTGCACCGGATGGTCATCGATGCCCCTGACGTGGCAAAGGCTGCAAAAGCAGGACAGTTCATAATCCTCAGGATTGATGAAAAAGGGGAAAGGGTCCCCCTTACAATTGCTGATTTTGAAACAGAGAAAGGCACGGTTACCGTTATTTTCCAGGAAATGGGCAAGACCACAAAACAGCTTGCAAAGCTTTCCGCAGGCGGTGCCCTGGAAGACTTCGTAGGGCCCCTCGGGACCCCCGCTGACATAAGGAAACTCGGAACTGTTATCCTTGTGGGCGGAGGGGTTGGAGTTGCCCCGATCTATCCCCAGGCTAAGGCTTATATGAAAGCAGGCAACCGGGTCTTTTCTATCATCGGAGCCCGGAATAAAGACCTCCTGATCCTTGAAGATGAAATGAGAAAAGCCAGTACCGAACTTTACATAGCAACCGATGACGGGTCCAAAGGGCACCACGGCTTCGTGACCGATATCATGAAGCAGATCCTGGACAGCGGGGAAAAGGTTGCAAGGGTCGTGATCATCGGTCCGCCCATCATGATGAAAGTCGGAGCAGGCGTTGCCTCTCCTTATGATGTGGAAATCCTGGTCAGCCTGAACTCCATCATGGTTGACGGGACCGGGATGTGCGGAGGCTGCCGGGTTACTGTAGGCGGAGAAACAAAATTCACCTGTGTGGACGGCCCTGAGTTTGACGCCCGGAAGGTCGATTTCAACCAGCTCTTGAACCGGCTTGCCATGTACCGCGGAGAAGAGGCAAAAGCCACGGAAAAGTACGAAGAGGAATGCAGGTGCGGCCTGCACTGAGGCGGAGAGGATAAAAATGCCAGAAATACAGGAAGGAAAAGCAGGAAAAGCCCGGAAAGACAGGACCCCGATGCCCGAACAGCCTGCAGAAGAAAGAAGAAAGAACTTCAACGAAGTGGCCCTGGGCTACACTAAGGAAGACGCCCTTGCCGAAGCCTCCCGCTGCCTCAACTGCAAAGACCCGAAATGCGTGGAAGGCTGCCCCGTTAACGTGGACATCCCCGGCTTTATCAAGCTGGTCTGCGAAGAGGACTTTGGGGGGGCAATTGAGAAGATCAAAGCCACAAACGCCCTCCCGGCCATCTGCGGGCGCGTCTGCCCCCAGGAGTCACAGTGCGAAGCCCTCTGCGTGCTCGGAAAGAAAGGAGAGCCCGTTGCAATAGGAAGGCTTGAGCGCTTCTGCGCCGATTACGAGCGTGAGCAGGGCGTAAAAGCCCAGGAAATCCCGGCCCCTACAGGCAAGAAGGTAGCAATTGTCGGATCAGGCCCTGCAGGCCTCACAGCCGCAGCAGACCTTGCAAAACTCGGGCACAAAGTCACTATCTTTGAGTCCCTGCACAAAGCCGGAGGAGTCCTGAGTTACGGCATCCCCGAGTTCAGGCTCCCGAAAGAGATCGTACGGCAGGAAGTTGAATACATCAAGCAGCTCGGAGTTGAGCTCAGGCCCAACTACATCATCGGCCGGATCAAGACCCTGGATGAGCTCTGCGACGAGTTCGACGCTGTCTTCCTGGGCACGGGTGCAGGCCTCCCGAACTTCATGGGAAT
This sequence comes from Methanosarcina sp. KYL-1, assembly GCF_024372725.1. Classification (GTDB taxonomy): domain Archaea; phylum Halobacteriota; class Methanosarcinia; order Methanosarcinales; family Methanosarcinaceae; genus Methanosarcina. Next base: position 23,189 of record NZ_VOUA01000005.1, on the reverse strand, counting down.
CGAAGGCGAAAACTTAAACGGCGTGTATTCCGCAAATGAGTTCCTGACCCGCGTAAACCTCATGAAAGCCTACGACCCTGAATATGACACCATGGTCAGGCTAGGAAAGCACGTGGTGGTTGTCGGAGGCGGAAACGTTGCAATGGACGCAGCCAGATCAGCCCTCCGCCTCGGCGCCGAAGAAGTAAGCATCGTCTACCGCCGCGGGGAAGACGAGATGCCCGCCCGCCGCGAGGAAATCGAGCACGCCAAAGAAGAAGGCATAACCTTCAGGCTCCTCTCAAACCCGACCCGTATCCTGGGCGACGAGAAATTCAACGTCACGGCTGTCGAATGCATCAAGATGGAACTGGGTGAGCCCGACAAATCCGGAAGGAGAAGCCCTGTCCCCAAAGAAGGCTCGGAATTCACAATCCCTGCCGAAGTTGTGGTTATCGCAATCGGCACATCCCCTAACCCGATCATCTTCAAAGGCTCTGAAGGCCTTGAGCAGAACCGGAGGGGAACAGTCATTGCCGACGAAGAAACCGGCGCAACCTCCAAGTGCGGGGTCTTTGCCGGGGGAGACGTAGTAACAGGCGCCGCAACCGTCATCAGCGCCATGGGCGCAGGCAAAAAGGCTGCAAAGGCAATTGACGAGTATTTGAAAGAAAAATAAGACCAAAACAAAGGAAAAAAATAGAGAGCTGAAAAATTCATTCAGCATCTCTCTTTCCAACTTTTTTCCAACTTTATTCCAACTCATATGACCTTTGAAAAGAAGTTACTTTCAGAATCTCTTTTACAGAACTTGCAACTTAAAAATTAGCCAGAAGAAGCTACAAAGTCTTTGATTGGTGGCAGTTTATTTTGCCGCCTGCTTGAAAATCATAACATTTCAAGCACTACTTTCAAAAGCACAAGCAAGGCAACAATAATAAAGAGGGTCCAGAGCAACGGGAGCAGGATCCTGAGCAGGAAGTACAGGATAACAGCTATAAGGATTACCTGAAGTAAAGTAAGCCTTTTCCCGGCAACCCGTGTGAAAGGTCGGTTCAAACTGCCGAAAATTCCTGAGTTTCTTCTTTTTCCGCCTGACATGGGATCACTAAGATAAGCAAAGCACTAAGAAAATTAAAGAAAAGTAAAAATCCTGGTCCTGGAACCCGGCTGTTTTTCACTGAAAATTCAATACAGGTCTGCTGGGAATTGAACCCAGGTTCGGAGCTCCGGAGGCTCCAGTGATATCCTCTACACTACAGACCTTCTTTGGAGTGGGGAAACTGAAAGCTTGGCTTTGAGGGCTAACTGGCTGAGTATAGTGCTAAATAGCTTATAAATTTAATCCTCCGGAAGGGCGCAAATCCTCACGTAGAAGAGTCAATCAGAAGAGCCAATTAAAAAAAGTTAAAGATTGGATTACAAAAGGTTCAACTTAAAATCCTGGGTTTCAGGAATGTTTACCGGCTTTCGGAACCGTTTATTCTTCCCACTTCTGCCCGTACTTTTCCTCAAAAACAAGTTCTGAAAGCGCCTTTCTCGTGGAAGTCCGCTCTCTGGGGACGGGGGTCCCGATCGCAAGCACTGCCATGAGCTCCATTTTTAAGGGACATTTGAGGATTGAGTTTACCTTCTCGTTCTGGTTCAGGATCTCCCCGAGCCAGACTGCGCCCAGGTCCAGTTCGCAGCAGGCCAGGAGCATGTTCTGGATGGAAGCCCCGATTGCCTGTACATCCTTGGTCCGGGAATAGGAGTGTTCGGTATCCAGGAAGACGGAAATCAAAAGGGGAGCTCCCGCTACAATATTAGAATAATGAGTGCATTCCGAGAGCTTACGGATGGTCTCCGGGTCCCTGACCACAATAAAGCGCCAGGGCTGGTTGTTCAACCCGGAAGGAGCCCACCTCCCGGCGTTAAGGATTTTGTTAACGTTTTCTTCACTTACGGGACTGTCCGTAAACTCCCGGACACTCCGCCTCTTGAGAATTGTATCAATTACCTTGCTATCTCCTGTTACTGGCATCATTTCCCTCCGGATTGAATTTTAAATTTCAGACTTATGAACTTTCTGTTCAACGGCTGCAAACGAACGGCAAAAAATCAATTTTCTGACAGTACCCTGCCAAAAAAAGCAGGGCAGCTACATACCAAAAAAGTCAGGTCGGAGAGCCTGCCAGAAAAAAATCCCGGCAGGGCCGGAAAACCGACCCTGGACGGGAGAGGAAAAAAGTAAGTTAAAGATGTGCCTTTTAAGATCAGTCGTCGTCGATCTTCTTGTTGAGCCAGGGGATGTTTGCCCTGATTTCCTTGCCGACGATTTCGAGCGGGTGCTCTTTTTCCTGGCGCTCCATGGCTTTGAGCACGGGGTGGTTGACCATGCCTTCGAGGACGAATTCCTTTGCGAATTCCCCGTTCTGGATCCTTTCAAGGGCCATGTACATGGCTTCGCGGGACTCTTCGTTGATGACCTGCGGACCCACGGTCATACCGCCGTATTCCGCGGTGTTGGAGACCGAGTGCCACATCCTCTCGAGCCCGCCTTCATAGATCAGGTCGACGATGAGCTTGACTTCGTGGCAGGTCTCGAAGTAGGCCATCTCTGGCTGGTACCCGGCTTCCACCAGGACTTCGAAAGCGGTCTTGATAAGGGAGGCAATTCCACCGCAGAGGTCGACCTGTTCTCCGAAGAGATCGGTCTCGGTTTCCTCACGGAAGGTTGTCTCATAGACTCCGGCCCGGGTTGCACCGATCCCCTTGGCGTAGGAGAGGGCAAGGTCCCTTGCTTTTCCGGTTGCGTCCTGGTAGACTGCGATCAGGCCGGGGACCCCGATACCTTCGGTGTAGGTCCTTCTGACAATGTGGCCGGGGCCCTTGGGGGCAACCATGAAGACGTCCACGTTCTTAGGGGGCACGATCTGGTTGTAGTGGATATTGAACCCGTGAGCAAAGACAAGGGCGTTTCCGGCTTCCAGGTTAGGCTCGATTTCGGAGTAGTAGACCGAGGCCTGCTTTTCATCCGGGAGGAGGATCATGATAACGTCTGCGGCTTTTGCGGCCTCTGCCACAGCCATGACCTTCAAGCCGTCAGCTTCGGCTTTTGCCCAGCTGGAACTGCCATTCCTGAGCCCCACGATAACGTTAAGCCCGGACTCGTGGAGGTTTCTTGCATGGGCGTGGCCCTGGCTGCCGTACCCCATCACTGCGATGGTCTTGTCTTTGAGTGCATCAAAGGTGGTTTCATTATCATAAATTATTGTTGCCATTGCTTGGATCTCCTGACAAATTTCTTAACATTGAAATGGACATTCCTTAATTTATGAGAGAAAAAATTCCTGTTCCTATACGAAAATATCGGAATTTATTGGGATTTTTCAGGATATTTTACGGCATATTCAGGATTTTTTCAGGATATTTTTGGAATTTTTTAAGGATATTTTACGGGATTTTTTAGGGATATTTTACAGATATTTTTTAAGGATATTCTTCCTTGAAAGTTGAACTTATTTTATAAAAAGTTGCTTCCTGAGATCGGGACCGCCTTTTAAACGGTTTGAGAGGTTCCCGGAAGCACGGGTCTTTTTTATAAAGACCGTGTCCCTTCGGAAAGGCTCCCGGCTGCCCCAATCTGTAGAAAATAATTAAGCAGCTACCTCTCTTTACCTGCCCTTAATATTTAAACCTTCTTTGGCCCGCGGGTCAGGGCAATCTTGCCCGTCCGGACCAATTCCTTGATCCCGAACTGGCGGAGGAGTTTTTCGATTGCCTGGATCTTGCCTTCGTCCCCGGTTACCTCAACGGTCATGGACTTTGGGGCCACGTCCACAATCCGTGCCCTGAAGATGTCCGCAATCTGGATAATCTCGGCCCTGGTGTTTACATCAGCCGAGACCTTGATGAGGGCCAGTTCCCGCTCGACAGCTTCATCCCCGCCGATGTCCGAGACCTTGATCACGTCGACCAGCTTGTTCAGCTGTTTTGTGACCTGCTCGAGCACATGGTCGTCCCCGTGGACCACGATGGTCATCCGGGAGATATCAGGGTCTTCCGTAACGCCAACAGCCAGGCTGTCGATGTTGTACCCGCGCCTGGAGAAAAGCGCTGCCACCCGGGAGAGGACCCCGGACTTGTTTTCCACAAGAACTGCAAGTGTGTGCTTCATATTCAGTCCTCCAGGTCAAGGATTTCATTGATCGCAGCCCCTGCCGGGACCATCGGGGAGACGTTTGCCTCGCACTCGACAATCACTTCAACAACCGCAGGTCTGCCCGACCTGACAGCTTCCTCGATTGCAGGCCTGACCTCGGAAGGCTTTTCGGCCCGCAGACCCAGGGCGCCGTAGGCTTCGGCAAGTTTTACGAAGTCGACACTGCCCTTGATGCAGGTGTAAGAGTATCTCCGGTCAAAGAAGAGTTCCTGCCACTGCCTGACCATGCCCAGGTAGCCGTTGTTCAGGACCACGGAAACCACAGGAATGTCGTTCTGGACAACGGTTGCAAGTTCCTGGGAATTCATCTGGAAGGAGCCGTCTCCTGCGATGTTGATGACGGTCTTCTCAGGCCGCCCCACTTTGGCCCCGATGGCTGCCGGGAAACCATACCCCATGGTCCCCAGGCCGCCGGAAGTCAGGAAAGTGCGGGGTGCGCTGTACTTGAAGAACTGTGCAGCCCACATCTGGTGCTGCCCGACTTCCGTCACGATAATTGCGTCTTTGCAGGCTTCGGAAATCTGTTCCACAACGAACTGCGGCATTATGACTTCCGATTCCTTCCTGTAGGTGAGCGGGTATTCCTTCTTCCACCCGTTTATCTTTTCAAGCCATGCCGCACTGTTGCAGCACTTCACGTGCTTGACCAGGGACCTGAGAATCTGTTTTGCGTCTCCTACAATCGGGATGTGGACCTTGACATTCTTGGAGATCTCTGCAGGGTCGATGTCGATATGGATGACCCTGGCATTCGGGGCAAAGGACTCAAGTTTGCCGGTCACCCTGTCGTCGAACCTTGCGCCCACCGCAATGATCAGGTCGGATTCCTGGATTGAATAATTTGCGTACCTGGTCCCATGCATTCCAAGCATCCCGATGGACAGGGGGTGCTCTGTCGGGATTGCCCCGATGCCCATGAGGGTCGTTGTAACAGGAGCCATTACGGCTTCTGCCAGTTCCACCAGTTCGGCACTGGCATTCGAGCTGATCACCCCGCCCCCGGCATAGATTATAGGCCTGGAGGCGTTTGTGATTTCCTCGGCAGCTCTTTTGACCTGCTGGATATTGCCTTTGTAAGTGGGTTTGTAGCCCCGAAGCTCTACTTTGTCAGGATAGTAGAAGTCAATCTCCGTGTTCTGGATGTCCTTTGGAAGGTCGATTAATACCGGGCCGGGCCTTCCGGTGGAAGCGATGTGGAAGGCTTCTTTTACGATCTTCGGAAGTTCGTTTGCATCCTGTACAAGGTAGTTGTGCTTGGTAATAGGCAGGGTAATTCCCGTAATGTCGGCTTCCTGGAAAGCGTCGTTTCCTATAAGGAAGCGCGGAACCTGTCCGGTTAAGGCTACGATAGGCACGGAGTCCATGTATGCCGTAGCAATCCCTGTTACCAGGTTGGTTGCTCCGGGACCTGAGGTGGAAACGCAGACCCCGGTCTTTCCCGTTGCACGGGCGTACCCGTCCGCAGCATGAGCCGCTGCCTGTTCATGACGTACAAGTATGTGGCGCAGATCGGAATCGTAGAGTTCATCATAGAAGGGAATTATCTGCCCTCCAGGATACCCGAAGAGAGTGTCAACCCCCTCCAGTTCCAGGCACTTTATAAGTGCCCTTGCGCCATTAACTTTTTCTGTTGACCCGGTTGTCATTATGAATCTCCTTCATTTCTCTTGAGATATTTATTTACTGGGTACCCAGCTTTCCGGTTGAGTACATTTCCAGTAAGAGTGTGTTCATCAGAAATACTTTTTTATCTCTCACGCTCACAAAACTTTCATTTTAAATTCGGCAAATACATCATAATCAATCATGTTATATATGGATGCAGGTCCCCCAGGCCCAGAAAGAATACGATGGCCCTTCATTTTCAGTCCGGGAATTCATCATATATGGAAGAAAAGAATTCCCGTACAGCAGAAAAGAAGAGAGGACGGGAAAGTCCTCAAAAAACCCCTGCAAAGGGGAGTGCATCCTTTCCGGAGCTTACTCCGCGCGGATCAGGCGGTTCATCCCGTTCATAACGGCTTCTACCGAGGCCATAATAATGTCCGTCCGGGCTCCGCTTGCGGTTATTGACTTTCCTTCCTTGGAAAGCTTTACCCTTACTTCAACAAGGGCATCCGTCCCGCCGGTGATGGAGTCTACGTGGTACTCTTCAAGGATGATATCTTCCGCACAGGAGCTAACCGCTCTTCTGATCGCGTTGATTACGGCGTCCACAGGCCCGTTCCCTATTCCGGCCTGTACGATTTCCCGGTCTTTTACGCTCAGCCTTATGGAAGCGGTTGGAGTAACCCGGTTTCCGGACACGATGGTGAACTCTTCTAACTTTACCAGAGGTTCCTTGTAGATGTCGAGCACGGTTTCCGCAACAGTCTGCAGGTCGGCATCGGTTATGTGCTTGCCCTGGTCACCCATCTGTTTGACCCTTTTGAAGATCTCTTCGGTCTGGGTCTCATCGGCTTCAAGCCCCATTTCTTTTAAGGCAAGGGAAATCGAGCTCCTTCCGGCATGCTTTCCGAGTACGATCTGGCGCTGCCTTCCGATATATTCGGGGCTCATGGGTTCGTAGGTAGCCTTGTCGGCTAAGAGCCCATGCACGTGGATCCCGGCTTCGTGGGTAAATGCATTTCCACCTACTAACGCCTTATTGGGGGAGACTGGAATCCCGGTGAGGCGGCTTACAAGCCTTGAGGTCTTGTAGATAAGCTCGTGCTTGATCCCGGTGTCGTATTTGTAGAGCCATTCCAGGCTCATGACCACTTCTTCAAGAGAAGCATTCCCTGCTCTTTCCCCTAAACCGTTTACCGTTACATGGGCCTGCTTTGCCCCCCCGGCAAGGGCAGCTATCGTGTTTGCCGTTGCAAAACCGAAATCGTTGTGGCAGTGGATGCTGATCGGGGCTTTCAGGGAAGAGGAGAGGTCTCTGAAAATCTCGGTGGCCTTCTCAGGCACCAGCAACCCTACGGTATCGCAGAAGCATAACCTGTCGGCTCCGGCGTCGATCCCGTCGGCAAACAGGGCCTTTAAGAATTCAATGTCTGCCCGGGAAGAGTCTTCCCCACTCAGTTCCACAATCAGGCCGTGGTCCTTGGCATACTCCGTAACTTCGACTGCGATCTGCCTTACTGCGTCCCGGTCCTTCTTGATCTTGGTCCTGATATGCAGGTCCGAGACCGGAGCTACCAGGTGGATTGAGTCCACATCGCATTCAAGGGCGTGGTCTACGTCCATCTTTACGATACGGCAGTAACTGCAGATCTCTGCATCGAGACCAGCGTTTGCTACGGCTTTGATGGATTCCCTTTCACCGCTGGAAGTGATAGCAGAACCGGCCTCAATTACGGAGACCCCCATCTCGTCCAGGGCACGGGCAATCAAGAGCTTCTTCTCTCTTGTCAGGGCTACGCCCGGTGTTTGTTCACCATCTCTCAAAGTAGTGTCCAGAAAGCGGATGTCTTCGAATAATATAATCCCTCAGTTGTGTTTTCATTTACATAGTTTTGTTCTGCATCCATAGAACGCACATAAATAAACGTCTGATTATATATATGCTGTGATAATTCCAAGCCCTAAGATGCGGAACTTCATTTTATTATACATATTACATATATTTTTTCTCAGAACCCCGGTTCCGTCCGGAAAATTATCCCGATTCCACCCCCGGCGCTCTGAAATTGCACTTCAATAAGTATACCATAGTATTTTTAGTTTCCAGTTAACAATAAAGCCCACCTCCCAAAAAAAAGCTAAAAAGCCAGCTTTAATGAAAGCCGAAAAAAATACAGGAAACGCAAAAAGACGGCCCGAGGAGAAAAATTGGAGAGGAAAGCAAGGGAAAAAAGAAAAAAAGATAAGACAGCGGGAATTGCCCGCTCCCGTCGGGGCTTGCCTGCGTCTCTTCCGGGAATTGAAACCGGAGTTTCGGACCTGACCTTAAAAGTACCTGTCCACGTTTGCGACAGCCTTTACGATCAGATTCACACATACCCCAACGTCGGCCGTATCCAGTACCTCTACAGGAGAGTGGATATACCGCGTGGCGATGCTTACCGTGCCTGTGGGAATACCCTCCCGGGTGAGGTGGATAGAGGTTGCATCGGTTGTGCCGCCCGAGCCCACACCGAGCTGGTAGGGAATTTCATTTTCTGCGGCAGTGTCCTTTAGCCACCTGAGAACCTGCGGGTGAGCAATGAGCCCCCTGCCCGAGGCATCAGCTACGGTGATTACAGGGCCTTTCCCGATTTCCAGGGCGGAATCGGTCTTGCTGATGCCGGGGTGGTCTCCCGGAATTGTGGTGTCGAGGGCAAGGGCAAGGTCCGGGATCAGCCCGAAAGCCGAGGTTTTAGCCCCTTTAAGCCCTACCTCTTCCTGGACCGTGCCCACGGCATAGACATTTGCGTCAACCTGGAGTTCCTCAAGCTGCTTCATGACCTCCACAAGGATCACGACCCCTGCCCGGTTGTCAAAAGCCTTGGAGGTAACCTTCCCGTTTGCCAGGGGTACGAACGTCCGGTCCGTGGAGACAGGAGTCCCGATCTCGACTCCCAGGTTTCCGGCGTCCTCCCTGTCCTTTGCCCCGATATCAATAAACATATCCTCCAGTTTAACGGGCTTTTTGCGGTCCTCGTCTTTCATCACATGAGGAGGCTTGGACCCTATGACCCCGGGAATTGAACCTTTATTCCCGTGGACCACGACCCTCTGGTTCAGGAGGGTCTGGTCGAACCACCCGCCAATCCCGACAAAGCGGAGGAAACCGTTGTCGTCAATATACTTGACCATGAGCCCGATTTCATCCATGTGTGCCGCAAGCATCACAGACGGCCCTTTTCCCTTCCGGGTCGCTATAAGGTTGCCCATGGTATCGGTCCTGATGCTGTCAACGTAGGGCTCAAGTTCCTTTTCCAGGAGCTTACGGATCTCCCCTTCAGAGCCCGAAATACCGTGAGCGTTTGTAAACTTTTCAAGCAGAGATTTTATTTCTTCCAGGTTCCCGCCTTCTTCCATCTTTGACCATCTCCTTGTGGTAATTTCCTTGCAGATATTTCCTTTACAAATATTTCCCTTTGACTATCAGCTTACAGTTATTACCTGAATATCAGTTTACCTGAATATCAGTTTGATTTAATCAGTTTGATTTTGAGTATCATTTTGAAATTCATTTGACATTATTTTAACATTCATTCTGTATTCTGTTCATAGGAACTGAGCATTATTTTAACATTCATTCTGTATTCTGTTCACAGGAACCGCCTGATTCCTCTGATTCTTCAGACACTTTTAAAATTATTCTTGACCCTCAGGACACGGTTCCCCGGATGCTGCCCTTTCATTAAGATGCACTTGTTGTTTAAGGTTTTGACTGGCCCCCTTATATCACTTTTCCCGGGGAGACAGGATGTTTTCGGATGCTGGAAGGACAGAAACATTAAAATCCCTTCAGGTTTATTGAAGAGACAGGTGAAAATCATATGACTGCAGAATTACCTCCTCAGATCCAGAACCAGATCGCACAGCTTCAGCAGGTGCAGCAGCAGATTCAGGCGCTCGCCATGCAGAAATCCCAGATCGAAGCTATGCAAAAAGAGTCGAAGATGGCTCTTGAAGAACTGGAAAAGCTGGCCGAAGATGCGGTAGTCTACCGCAATGTAGGAGAACTGGTTATAAAAACTAGCAAAGAGGAATCTGTCACAAAACTTAAAGACAGGGAAGAAACCCTCTCACTCCGGCTCCAGTCCGTCTCCAGGCAGGAAGAAAGGCTCACAGCCCGCTTCAAACAGCTCCAGGAGCAGATCCAGCAGGCAATGGGCCCCAGGGCACAATAACCCTTTTATTTTTTCTTTTACATACCTTTGAATAGGAAATCTAACTGCACAGTGATAGCAGAGATTGTGCCCGGATTCCTGAGACCAGGAAAAGTACCGATGCCTGAACGAAAAGCGATGGCCAGAGTGGACAATGCGAGTTGACGAAGCGGAGTTTTTCAACCGGCTCCTTGACTATCGAAATATTTTATATTTGTGCCACCGGAACGCAGATCCGGATGCCGTAAGCAGTGCTTTTGCCCTTTCCGAGGCAGTAGGGGGCACTGTTGGGCTTGTGGACGGCTGCAACAGGGTTGCGTCGGTCCTGATTGAGAGGCTCGGGATAGAGGTAGTGGATAAGCCGGACCCTGCAAATTACGGTTTTGTCGTGGTAGTTGACACTTCCACAAAAGCGCAGTTAAACGATATTGAACTTACAAGTTACTGCGTAATCGACCATCACACCACCACCGCCCTTACCGAGAACGCAGAATTCTACCTGCACCGCAACGCTACCTCCACTGTGGAGATAGTCTACGACATCTTAAAATCCATGGGAGCCCCCATCACCCGTCGCGTAGGGATAGGGATGCTTACGGGAATCATCACTGATACCGGGCATTTCAAGCACGCGACATCGGACACCTTCAGGACCGTGGCAAATATCATCGAAGCCAGCGGGATCGAATACGGGGAAGTGCTGGACCTCATGGCAGCGACCCCCCAGGACATTTCCATGCGCATAGCCATCCTGAAGGCAGCAAGCCGTATAGAACTCGACAGGGTAGGAGAGATGCTGATCGCAACCTCCCATGTGAGTTCTTTTGGCGGGTCAGCCTCCTCCATGCTCATCAACATAGGAGCTGATGTCGCCTTCGTAGGCACGACCAAGGACGGAAGCGTCCGGGTAAGCGCCCGTGCAAAGCGAGATGCCGTAAACGCCGGGGTCAACCTGGGGCAGATGATGGAAGACATCAGCAACGAATATAACGGGACCGGAGGAGGGCACTCGGGAGCTGCGGGAATCGACATCGTCGCCGACATGGATGAAGTGCTCCACAAATGCAGGGCCATGACCCGGAAGATCCTCGAAAATTCCCTGGGGGCAACGTCCAGAGACATCTCCTGCGAGGACGAAGAAGAAATAGAAGAAAAAGAAGGGGAATGAAGGGGAATAAAGAACAATAAGAAAAGGAACAAGGAAGGATAAGAAAAGGAATAAAGAAAAATAAGAAGAAACATAAGAAGCTGTCAGGCCTTTTTCAGCAGCCTGGAACCGCAACCAAAAACAAAAACTTTTTTTAGCAAAAACCGGAGCTTAATTCCCTTTTTTCAATTTGAAGAATTTTCCTGTCCGTGCTATTTCCATAAGCCCGGCCCTTTTCTGACAGGAGAAACAATTAGTATTTATATTAGAATTCATTTAAATCCTCACAATGCTGCATCTGCCGGAAGCTTATGTCCGCCGGGAAAAGAAGCTTTCCGGGAAGGAAAGGCCGGTTTGAAACTTAAGGAGGATGCGCATGAAAAACATGACCTTAAAGGGGCATGAAATGAAAATACACGGGAAAAAAGTAAATATGAAATATCAAGGCCTGAAATAATGCGGCTCCAAAAGGAAAAAGGGCTGAGACGAGCAGGCCTCGAACACAAAAAATACAGAGCGTGAAAAAATGCCAGAATACTGGGATCCTGAAATAGAGACAATGCCTGTAGAAGACCTTAAAAAGCTACAGGAAGAAAAACTGAAAGAACTCGTGCATTATGTGTATGAGAACTCTCCTTTTTACAGAAAAAGGTTTGATGAACACGGAGTCAGCCCTGAGGACATCCGGACCCTTGAAGATGTCAGGAAATTACCTTTTACGTTTAAGCAGGATCTCAGAGACACCTATCCTACCGGGATGTTTTGCGTCCCTAACTCAAAACTCGTCCGCTTCCATGCCTCCTCAGGCACCACGGGAAAGCCCACGGTTGTCGGGTACACCCACAAGGACATCGATGCATGGGCAGAGTCCCTGGCCCGGGCTTTCACTTCTGTCGGAGTGGGAAAAGAAGACATCCTCCAGGTCAGCTACGGGTACGGGCTTTTTACCGGCGGGCTCGGCGCCCACTACGGGAGCGAAAAAGTGGGTGCAACCGTACTCCCCACAAGTTCGGGAAATACCGAACGCCAGCTGGAACTGATGATAGACCTGGGCACAACCGTAATTGCCTGCACGCCTTCTTACTTCCTGTATATGATCGAAACCGCAAGGAAAGAAGGCATCAGCATCAGGGATGACACAAAATTAAAGAAGGGATTTTTCGGGGCTGAACCCTGGTCCGAAGAACTCAAGAAGAGGATAGAAGAGGAGTCAGGAATAAAAGCTTATGACATCTACGGAACTTCGGAACTCAGCGGGCCCCTCTTCACCGAGTGCTCCGAACAGTGCGGCATCCACATCTGGGGGGACATGTACCTGGTGGAGATTCTGGACCCCGAGACAGGAGAACCCGTGCCTGACGGGGAGACCGGAGAACTTGTGATTACCACCCTAGCAAAAGAAGCCCTGCCCCTTATCCGCTACAAGATCAAAGACCTTACCCAGAAACACTCAGAACCCTGTAAATGCGGCAGGACCCACCCCCGGATCACCCGTATCAGCGGGCGCTCGGACGATATGATCATCGTGCGCGGCATAAACGTCTTCCCCGGCCAGGTAGAGTCTGTCCTGATGAATATCCCGGAAGTAGGGAACCACTTCATGATCATCGTGGACCGGATAGGGCCCCTGGACTCCATGAAGGTCCAGATAGAAATGCACGAGTCTGCCTTCAGTGACCGTATGTCGGACATGATGGCCCTGAAGAGGAAAGTCGCAGGCGCCCTGAAAAGCGTGCTGAACCTCGCAGTTGAGGTGGAACTTGTGGAACACGGCTTCCTCCCCCGCTCCGAAGGGAAATCGAAAAAGGTTATCGATAAGCGGAAAATCTGATACCGAGCAAAGTAACAAAAAAAGATATGCCTGCAGAGCGCCCCTGCCCTGCGGGTTTCCCTTCTTATCGGCTTTTTTTGCTTCCGGTCAAGCCCATCTGAATTCAAAATATTAACATGTAAGTTTAAAATATACACAGGAACTTATATTATATTCTGGAATTACGTTCCGGATGATGAGGCAACCATATCAAGCCCCCGGGATAGCAGAATAACAGAAAATCAGTATCATTTGGGCAAGAAGAATGGGGAAGGAAGAAAAATAAGGGGAAAAAAGAATAAAAAGATTACAGGATAAATCAGGACAAAGAAAGGAAGCATAAAGTTTTAGAGTTAAGACTTTAAAGTTAAATTTAGAGTTTAAAGTTAGAGTTTAAAGTTAGAGATTAAAGTTAGAGATTAAAGTTAGAGATTAAAGTTAGAGTTTATTAAAGGTATAATTTCAATTATATCATATGACATAAAGAAAATAGTAAGGGACGAAAAGGAAACGGGTGCTGGAATGGAAGACAAAATCATAAAGCAGATTTCCCTTTTTGCGGAAAACAAACCGGGCAGACTTGCAAGCGTGGCCAACAGGCTGAAAAGCGCCGGAGTGAACATCAGGGCATTTACCATTGCTGAATCAGGGGATTTCGGGATCATCAGGATGGTTGTGGACAAATCCGATTATGCCCACAGCGTGCTTCACGATGCAGGATTCACGGTTTCCGAAACGGATGTGCTCGGAGTCGAAATGGATGACGTCCCGGGCAGCATGTCCCGGATAGCAGAGGTTTTCGGAGAAGCAAACATCAACCTTGATTACGCCTATGCTTTTATCACCCGGGAACAAAAAGCCCTTTTGATTGTCAGGGTAAACGAGATAGAAAGGGCAATAAAACTGCTTCAAGAGAAGAATATAAGGCTAATCGGAATGAAGGAACTTGAAAAAATCTGATTTTCAACCGAACCCCGAAGATTCCGGGAATTCGGGTCCCTTTTAAATAAAAACCGAGGAAAAAATCCAGAAACCGGGCACGGAACATTACCCAGGCTTTCTGGAAAATATCTATTTTTAAAATATTGGCCCTGCTTGAGGACTGAATTGCCTGAGACTGATGGTTTGAGGACTGCTCGCTTGAGGACCGAACTGCCTGAAGACTTCTTGCTTAAGGACTGATGCTGAGGAACAGAAACCTTATGAAGAGTAACTTCCATAGCGGCTGCATTCCGCAAAGCCCTGAATGCAATAATTAGATATACAATATAAATATAAAAAAGATAGAGCCTGAAAAAGAAAACTACCTGAAAATTACTGAGAACAATTAATTGAAAAGAAAAGAAGGCAAATTTAGCCTGACACCTCAAAACAATGACAGATAATAAATCCAGCTTACAGGACAGTAAATCCACCTCACAGGATAGTGGGAAAAATTCCTTAAAGGATAAACTTGGCGGAGCACATACCACCATCATAGGAGAGAGGGCCGGGAGAAAGCTTGTGAAGCTCGTAAGCCAGCACCCGGAAATAAAAAAGATCATCCCTTCCGTGATTTCCGTAAAAGGAACTTCCGGAGGCAAGCTGACAGGGAAGGTGCTGCGTGCTGACGCCAGGGGAAACTTAAGGCTGCTGCTTTCGGAAGGCAGGAGTTACCAGGAACTCAGGCTCGTTACTACGGTCGGGACCGCTGTAGAAGGGGACCGGATAATGAATGAATTAAACGAAATTTTAAAAAAAGCCCTTTGAGGCATTTAAGGAGAGATGGCTGCTTGGCATTTATAGGGATTGACCACGGGACAACGGCAATGCGCTTTGCCCTGATTGAAGGCGAAGAGGCCCGGACCTTTGAGCTTGGCAGGGCTGAAGCTGCTGCCATGTCGGAAAAAGAAGTCCTTGAATCTATTGAAAAAGAATTCGGCATTAAATGCGGAGACATCAGCCTGGCTGCTGTCACATATTCCATGGGAGACGGCTTTTCAGAAATCAAAGACGTCAGGGCCCTGGAAGGCAGGGGACTCCAGAGCACGGAAGGGGCTGGAAAAAAGACCGGGGGAGGCACAAGGGTTTTTGAT
Organism: Methanosarcina sp. KYL-1; assembly: GCF_024372725.1. GTDB lineage: Archaea > Halobacteriota > Methanosarcinia > Methanosarcinales > Methanosarcinaceae > Methanosarcina. Next base: position 8,170 of record NZ_VOUA01000005.1, on the reverse strand, counting down.
GCCATAAGGAACTCCGGAATCCCGGCAGTGGCAATCCCCGGGCTCCACATGGAAAGCAAAGTTGACCCCAGAATGAAAGTATTTTCCCACCTCACAAGCCCTGAAAAGCTCGGGATTGCCTACCATATAAAATGCCTTGGCTATGAGGACTTCGTAGTTTCGGACATTAGCTCGAACACAGTTACCCTTGCTGTTTCCGGAGGGAATGTTCTGGGAGCAATCGATGCCTGCATCTTTGCCCCTGGAGTGCACCACGGCCCCCTTGACCTGCAGGCAATCCGGGAAGTGGATGACGGGCACCAGACCGCAAACCAGGCTTTCATAGAAGCCGGGACCCTTAAAATGACTCCCTACAAAGACCGGGAGGAACTGCTCCTGGCAGCCGAAAAAGGAGAAGCTTCAGCCCTTCTTGCCCTTGATACCATCGCCCTGTTTGCGGCAATGGAAATTGTCTCTATGCAGCTCCTTATGAAGGACTACGGGACTTCCGGGGAAGTCTTCCTTGCAGGCTCGGTGGGAGAAGTCAGGTATGTGCAGGAAAAGATCTGCCAGCACCTGGGCAAGGAATGCGAATGCCTGGGGAAGTGGCACGCTGCTATCGGCTGTGCCGAAATCGCACGGGATGTTTTTGCCGGGGCAAAGCAGATTCTCGGGGTGGATGTGGAATATCCTTAAAAAGGAGCGATTTATTCAAAGTTTTTCCACATTTTCTTCTTCGTACAGGTCTTCCTGGTATTCCTCGAACTCCGAGACATCCAGTTCTTCATTATCGGATTCTTTCACCTCGGGTTCATCGTAACTGCTCATCCTGTCCTTGTTCATCAGGATGACATAATCCGCAGAATTCTTGAGCGCCGTGGAAAAACCGGGTTCTACCCCGAAAATAATCGTTTCTTTCCCGTGTTCGTTTGCCTTGTTCAGGAGCGGTTTAAAGTCCGCATCCCTGGTAACGATTGCCAGGGTGTCGATGTTGGGGTTGTAGACCAGCTCCATCCCCTCTACCGCAAGGCGGACGTCCACGTCACTGGAACAGACAATGGGCTCAAGCCCGTGGTTTTCGATGGCCTCCACCAGTTTGTCAGAGGCGTACTGGTTAAGGAAAACCCGCCCGATCTTGATATTCCCGTAATCCTTCAGGACATCCCTTATTTCTTCAAGGTTCACATCAAACTCTTTCCTGAGGATGTTCGGGCCGTCAACCAGAAGTCCGATTTTCCGTCTCCCGACTTCTTTTTTCGAGCGGAGGTATTTTGAAATCGAATCAAGTCCGCTTTTTACAGGTTTCATTATCAATGTCCTCTGCAAATCTTACAACTTACCAGACTTAAACTCATTCTTACTTCTGCTTAGATTCATGCTTATATTCATGCTCATACTCATCGTACTCATGTGCCACCCCGATTATTTCAGAACGGCATTTTAAGAGTCCTGAGCCCCTGATATTTGAGTTTTAAGTCATGATACCCTTTAATTCGAGTAACAATCCTATATTATCTAAATATTTACTTTTCTGTAGTAAAGCATTTGCATATTCGGGCAATTAAAGGCCTTTTCCCGGCCCATCCATCCGGGAAGCCCTAACAACCCGGGGTTCTCCCCCGGAGGTTACGAAAAGGCTGTAAGCCCGGGCCAGCTCCTAAACTGTACAACAATCAATAATTACATAATACTATTACATAACTCAATAATTACTCAATCAACAATCAATAATTACGTAATACTATAACTCAATATATAATTTATAAAATTATAATTTATCGGAGAAAAACCCATTCCTTACTTCCCGGACAATATAAGGGGATTCCCTGAGTTCAAAGACATTTTCGGTCCTGCGTCCGTGTTTCTGCCGGCTGTATTGAATCTCCCCCAGATCCCGGAGGAATTCTTCGTAAACCTCCATGAACCGTTCGAACTCTTCTCCCGTAAGTTCGATAATTCCCTTCCGGTCCGCAAGCCAGTCATAGACCCTGAGGAGAATGATTTCCCTTACCCTCTTTAAGCCCTCTTCCTCCTCCGGAGGAGCCTGCTCAAAATAGAGGGTTTTTTTCAGTTCGGGAGACCAGGCCGCAAAAAGCCGCCTGAAATCCACAACCTGAACAGGGATTTTTTCGCCCGGCCCGGGTCTGGGGTAATGAGATCTGCCCTGAAAAATATCCTCCTCTTCCGGGCTCACCACCTGCTGTAAGACCTCCTGTACCTGTCCTGGATCCTCTTGATCCGGAAACCCATATAAAGCCCGACAAAAAGCCCACTCAGGTGGGCAGTATGGGCAATCATGTCCGTGGAATTTATCATGAGGAAGTCAAAGAAGGCAAAGAGCACAAGGGCCTGCTTTAACTTCATTGGTATAAAGTAAACGTAAACACGGAGGTCAGGCTCAAGCACCGTGAGGGCTGCAAAGACTCCGTAGATTGCCCCGCTGGCCCCTATGATGGGACTCGGGTAAATCCCGAAGATAGGCAGGCTTATAAAAGCATGCCCTACTGCCGACAGGACCCCTGCCGTGAAAAAAATCCCCAGGAGCTGCTTATTCCCTATCCTCCTCTCAAGCGCAGGCCCGAAAAAGTAGAGGACGAGCATGTTGAAGAAAAGGTGCCCTAAACCTTTGTGCAGGAATATATATGTAACAAGTGTCCAGGGCTTTGTCAGGATGAAATCCGGATCAAACTGAAAAGCACTGACATAGAGTGGGCCTATAACCGGAACCAATTCCAGAAGGAAAGAGAGTATGCAAACGGCTATAATTGCCATTGAGGGACTCCTGGAGATCGAACTCCTGATACTGCCCATGGTTCCGCCGCCGGACATGTATGTTGTGTTGTTGAAAGACATGTTTACTAATTCTCTTTATGTTAATAGAGTATAAAACTACCTGAAATGTTTCGGCATCCTCTGGTACTTAACTCAAAGAGTCCGGTTTGTGATTAGTGTATATAATATGTTGCATTGTAAATCTATGAAAACACGGACTTATCCTTGAGGCTAATAGACTGACTGTAAATACCCAAAGATGCCGACTTACTCATGAGATTTAATGGATTTACTGCAAGTCCCTGAAAATAAAGGCTTCTCCTTTAAATTAAACTGTAAGTCCCGAGAATACCGACTTATCCTTGAGGATATTGTATAGTATAGATATAAACCCCTGAAAACACGGATTTATTCATGAGGCTGTAGCATGGTGGCTGTAGCATAGTTATCGTAAGTCCCTGAAAATACGGACTCCGGGATCTCAGGGATATACAGGACATCCATATAAACATGCAAACCTGCATGATACAATTCAACTCAAAACTCAGACTAACAGTTTACCAAACCGGAGAAATTACATTTCAACATATTATATCCGAAAAATCAGGAGACATCATGTGAAAATAGCATTTGAGAATAGATTTAAGAATAGCATTTGAGAGTAGATTTAAGAATAGCATTTGAGAAATAAAGAAATAAAAGCCATAGATTCCAAAACATTCTGTGAGGCCAAAGGCCTTTCTTTTGTTAATAGGAAATCAGAGGAGATTAATCCTTTTTTGGATTTGATCAGAGGCACTCCTGGAAAGTGCTGTACTTTGGGGTTTTAAATTAGAATGAATATTATTAATGTGCATTGATTTATAAGAAAAATATTCTTATCTGAAGATTATTATAAGATTTTGCTCGAAAAAAAAGCAAAACCGACTTACGGCGTTTACTAAAGAAACTATGTTACGAATGATACTCATATAAATAAATTGTGGTATTATTATTCAAACTGGATGTATAAAGAAGAGAATATTTTTGTAACAAATATAATAATGGAAAATATATTAATGAATTCTTGGGTTAAGAAAGGAAATATTTTTTCCGATAAGAAGGATTTTAAAATTTATTTGCAACAATTGCAGAGAAGGAAGAGAAACTAATAACAAACCTTAATATTATAAATTTGATTTTTCATACAAAAAAGAATTTTAGAGAAAAATCGACCTCATGCGACACTTAGACTTTGGACCCCATTTAACAACGTAAATATAATAATAGAGATGGTGGAACCTGAGATTTCCATTCTTACCCCTCCCGAAATAGGGTGTTACAAATTAGAAAATGTTATATAGATTTGGTACGTTTAGTCACTTAATTAGTGTGTATTATCCATCGGTAGCGACCTTTGCTCAAAAAATTAAGGTCTCAATCGTTGGTAAAAACGGTTTTTTTAGAGGAAAGGGCAGAAAAAAAATATTTTGAGATTTTGGCCCTAAAAACGACTTTTCCAAGGAAATATTTCCAGTAAAAACGTTTGATTGGGAAAAACGTCCAAATAGGATTTAATATTTGGAAAAGACGATTCAAAAACGTTTTACCAGGCGTCTCAGTTAAAGCGATTGGAAAATATAAAATCTACAGGAATATTTATAATTTATAATCGTTAAGGATATGCCGACGATTTTAAAATTTACAATCGTTTCAACGAAGTCGACTTTAGACAAATTTAGGAGGTAAAGCTCAGATGAGCAAATTAACTACCGGGAGTTTTTCTATCGAAGATCTGGAATCCGTTCAGATCACAATTAATAACATTGTAGGGGCAGCAAAGGAGGCTGCTGAAGAAGCAAAAGAACTTGGTCCGATGGGTCCGACTCCCTTCCCGGGAATCGCAACACTTCGTGACTGGAGCTTTACGCTGTTCGACCGCTACGAGCCAGTTTACACCCCCATGTGTGACCAGTGCTGCTACTGTACCTTTGGACCGTGCAACCTGGAAGGGAACAAGAGAGGTGCCTGTGGTATTGACATGAAAGGACAGGCTGCAAGGGAGTTCTTCCTCCGCTGTATCACCGGGTGTGCCTGTCACAGCGCCCACGGCCGTCACCTGCTCAACCACATCATCGAGCTCTTTGGGGAAGAAATGCCCATCAACATGGGTGCATCAAACGTCATTGCCCCCAACATCCAGCTTGTTACAGGAAGGCAGCCCAAGACTCTTGGCGACCTCAAACCCATAATGGAATATGTTGAAGAAGAACTGGGCCAGATGCTCGCAACCATCCACGCAGGCCAGGAAGGAGCAGCAATCGACTACGACAACAAGTCAATGCTTGCAGGTATTCTGGACCACGTAGGAATGGAAGTTTCCGATATCGCCCAGGTCACAGCCCTTGGATTCCCGAAGTCCGACCCTGATGTACCCCTCGTGCAGGTGGGTATGGGAACAATTGACCCCAAGAAGCCAACGATCATTGCCATCGGGCACAACGTTGCCGGGGTTACCTACATCATGGACTACATGGAAGACAACGACCTGACCGACAAGATGGAAATCGGAGGTCTCTGCTGTACCGCATTCGATATGACCAGGTACAAGAGAGAAGACCGCCAGGCCCCCTACGCAAAGATTGTCGGTTCCCTCGCAAAGGAACTCAAGATCGTCCGTTCCGGAATTCCTGATGTAATCGTCCTTGACGAACAGTGTGTAAGAGCTGACCTCGTCCAGGAAGGCCAGAAACTCAAGATCCCCGTCATTGCATCCAACGACAAGATCATGTACGGCCTGCCTGACAGGACAAACGATGATGTCGATGCGATTATCGAGGACATCAAGTCAGGAGCAATCCCGGGTTGTGTGATGCTGGACTACGACAAGCTCGGAGAGCTCGTGCCCAGGATCGCTATGGAAATGGCCCCGATCCGCGACGCCGAAGGCTTAACCGCTATCCCCTCCGACGAAGAAATGAAAGTACTGGTCGGAAAGTGTGCGGAATGCGGCGAATGTAAGATCGCATGTCCTGAGGAACTGGACATTCCGGAAGCAATGGCCGCAGCCAAGGAAGGAGACATCAATGCACTCGAAGCCCTGCACGACCTCTGTGTCGGATGCCGCAGGTGTGAACAGGTCTGCAACAAGGACATCCCGATCCTTGACGTGATCGAGAAAGCCGCCCTGAAGGCCATCTCCGAAGAGAAGGGTCTTGTAAGAGCCGGAAGAGGTCAGGTAAGTGACGCAGAAATCAGGGCAGAAGGCCTGAACCTGGTTATGGGTACCACCCCCGGTGTTATCGCAATCATCGGCTGTGCCAACTACCCGGCAGGCTCCAAAGACGTCTACAACATCGCAGAAGAATTCCTCAAGAGGAACTACCTCCTTGTAGTGTCCGGATGTTCCGCAATGGACATTGGTATGTACAAGGACGAAGACGGCAAGACCCTCTACGAGAGATTCCCCGGCAGGTTCGAAAAAGGAAACATCCTTAACACCGGGTCCTGTGTCTCGAACTCTCACATCTCAGGTACAGTCCACAAGGTCGCTGCAATATTCGCAGGCAGGAACCTTTCAGGCAACCTGGCAGAAATTGCTGACTACTCCCTGACCCGTGTCGGTGCAGTCGGGCTTGCATGGGGTGCATACTCCCAGAAAGCAGCCGCTATCGGCACCGGGTGCAACATGTACGGTATCCCGGCAGTGCTCGGCCCGCACAGCTCCAAGTACAGGAGAGCCCTGATTGCCAAGAACTACGACGAGTCCAAGTGGAAAGTCTACGACGGCAGGAACGGTCAGGAAATGGCAATCCCGCCAGCACCTGAATTCCTCATAACCACCGCAGAGACCTGGCAGGAAACCTGCGTAATACTGGCAAAGAACTGCATCCGCCCGTCTGACAACAACATGGGCAGGTCCATCAAGCTGACCCACTGGATGGAACTCAGCGAGAAGTACCTTGGTGTCATGCCTGATGACTGGTGGAAGTATGTCAGACACGAAGCAGACCTCCCGCTCTCCAAGCGTGAAGAGCTCCTCAAGAAGCTCGAATCTGAGCACGGATGGGAGATCGACTGGAAGAAGAAGAAGATAATTTCCGGTCCGGCAATCAAGTTCGATGTCTCCGCACAGCCAACTAACCTCAAGAGACTTTGCAAGGAGGCCTGAAAATGGTAGACACTACAAAGAACACAAAGCTGTTTACCACCTACGGTGTAAAGACCTCAAAAGCTATCACCACTGAAATTGCCGCCAAGATGATTTCAAAGGCAAAGAGGCCCCTATTCGTAATCGGAACCGCAGGCCTCACCCCCGAAGTCCTGGACCGCGCAGTTAAGATCGCAAAGGCAGCCAACCTGCCCATAGCCGCAACCGGCAGCTCAATGCTTGGATTTGTGGACAAGGACGTGGATGCCAAGTACATCAACGTGCACCAGCTTGGTTTCTACTTAACGGACCCCAACTGGCCCGGACTTGACGGCAACGGGAACTATGACACAATCATTACCCTGGGCCACTACAAGTACTACATCAACCAGGTACTGACTGCAACCAAGAATTTTACTAACGTAAAATCAATTTCAATCGACAAAAACTACATCCAGAACGCAACAATGTCCTTTGGGAACCTGAGCAGGGAAGACCACATTGCCGCACTGGACGAGGTAATTGACCTTTTATAAATTTGAATTAGGAGGCAACATATAATGGCAGATGAATTCCCATTTGAGATCTCCCCAATGTTTGAAGGAGAAAGAGTAAGGAAAGAAGGCATGTTCGTCGAGCTCGGAGGGCCAAAATCCCTCGGCCTCGAACTCGTCAGGGCAGCAGACATGGATTCAATTGTAGACGACCGTGTCACAATTGTCGGCCCCGACCTCAAGGAAATGGAAGAGGGCAAGACCTACCCCTGGGCAATGGTCTTCAACATTGGTGGAGAACTTGTCGAAGCTGACCTCGAGTCTGTCGTAGAAAGGCGTGTCCACGACTTCATCAACTACTGCCAGGGCATTATGCACCTGAACCAGAGGTACGACGTCTGGATGAGAGTTTCCAAGGACACAGCCGCAAAGATGGATTCCTTCGAGCCCTTCGGAAAAGCTGTCATGATGCTCTTCAAGACAGAACTGCCCTTCATCGAGAAGATGCAGGTAACCTTCTACACCGACAAGGCTGAAGTCGAGAAGCAGCTGGAATCAGCAAAAGAAATCTTCAAGGCCAGGGACGCCAGGACAAAGGACCTCCACGACGAAGATGTGGACGTCTTCTACGGATGTACCCTCTGCCAGTCATTTGCTCCGACCAATGTCTGTGTGGTATCTCCTGACAGGGTTTCCCTCTGTGGTGCAATCAACTGGTTCGACGGCCGCGCAGCAGCAAAGGTCGACCCCGAAGGCCCGCAGTTCTCAATTGACAAGGGCGAACTCCTCGATGCAG
>NZ_VOUA01000004.1 GCF_024372725.1 Methanosarcina sp. KYL-1 | reverse complement strand
GCCATAATAGCGGGAACAGAAACCGCAAGGAACGTACTCAGGGTAGACGAGATAGTCCCCAGAAAATGAAAAATGAGTACGCGGAAAAAGCCGGAAAAAAAATCAGAAAACGGAAATCAGGAATAAAAATTAAAAAATCAATCACGCTGATGACAATGCCTTTATCCCTCTCTCAATGGGCATTGTTATCATATCCCCCAGATAGTGAGTTAGACCTGCAACGCCTTCCAGGACAGGCATAAGTTTGCCATTTAAGTGCCCTCCGGGAAGAAGAAAGTCTAGATCCACAAAATCCCCGGAAAGAGCGGTTAAGACCCGGCTTTGCCATTTGCCGGGCAAATGCCTGCCAGAAACCGGAGATAAAATGTCAGGTGCTTTCGTGCCCTGTACCTCCGGGCAAGGAAAAGCACCGAACGGAAAACAGGAGGAATCTGCTTTATCCGACCCTTTTGCCATTTTAAGGGCCTGAAAGCAGTATTGATAGTCCTGAAAAACGGAAATGGATCGGAAGTCCCCACTTGCTGCCTGAATCCTCCGGGCAGGAGAGGGGCTCAAACCGGTCTTATCAAACCAATTTACGGTCGTCTCACGCTTTTCAATTCCTGCGGATAAAACCTATAGAAGGTGGCAAAGCCATGAAGTGCATGATAATCGGTGGGTTCCTCGGAAGCGGAAAAACCACAACAATAAGAAAACTTGTGGAACACCTGGGAAAACAGGGACAGAAAACTGCAATCATAGTCAACGAGATAGGGGAAATCGGGATTGACGGGGACACAATTTCGCAAGGCGGGATTGAGACCCGGGAGATCACAAGCGGCTGCGTCTGCTGTACCCTCAGGATCAGCATGGAGCATACCCTGAAAAGCCTGATGGCAGAATACAGCCCGGACACTATTATAATAGAGCCCACAGGAATAGCCTTCCCCAGGCAAATAAAAAACAATATCGAAAGCATGGCCCTTCCCGGACTTTCCTTTGCCCCCGTAGTGAACCTGGTGGATGCCAACCGCCTGAGCACGGACCCGGAAGAGCTCCAGAATTTCATGAGAAACCAGATTGAAGAAGCCGATATCCTGGGCATAAACAAAGTCGACCTTATTAAACAGGAAAGGCTCCTTGAAATCTGCATCTTCCTGCGCAAACTGAACCCGAAAGCCAGGATGTTCCATTTCTCAGCCAGGACAGGAGGAGAAACCCTCGGCACCCTGCTGGAAATGCTTGGAGAGAGCAGCAGGAAACAGGATGTTTCAGCTTCAAGGAACTCGGTCGACATGTCAGGGGTTTCGGCCTATTCCTCGGAATTCGAAATAACATCCCCGGAAATCCCCCTTGAAACAGCGGTTTCGGTTTCCGGGCAGATCCTGGAAGACATAAGAAACAGGGCCAGGGAGCTGAACCCCGAATTCATAGGCCATATCAAGCTTTCCTTCACCCATGGCGTGACCCTTGTAAAGGGGAGCATAACCGCAGCCCATGAAAATCCCGAACTTGAAGTCCTTAAAAAAGAGGGAAATCCGCGCTCACGGATAAAGGTGCTTTCTGCCGTAACAGCCGTGCCTCGGGAAGAACTTGCCAGAGCCGTAGATGCAGCGGTGTGCGGAGGGCTCGGAAACCGGCAGATATCATTCAAAAAACAGGAGCATAAAACCCACAGAGGACACAGCCCCGTATCAATCGGGCCTTTTAAGCCGGCAGGGCTTTAAGGAAATATGTTTCCGGTTCAGGAAAGCCCCGGGCCGGCACGCGAAAAGTTTAAATATAATAAAAAGGTCATCGCCCCCTGTACAGGGAACTCCCCTCCCCTGAAAGAAAAACGTAACTCTTTCACGGAACTCTTTCAGCCAGGTAGAAGAAACGGGCTTCACGCGGGCAGCAGTCCAAAAGCTTGCTGCAGAGAAAGAAAATCCGGACAGAGACATAATAAGTTGAGAGGGCAAAGTTCAACAAAAGCCAAAAAAACGGGTAGAAAAACGGCAAAAAATTGACTTCCACCTTATTAAGGAAAAAAATACGGAGTTGAATTTTGAAAGCTTTCTCCTGTTATTCCGAAAAGCGGGAGAAATACCCGGCATCTCCTGGAAGATTGCCGAAAGGTTCATTTCACTTGCACGCTTTCAAAAAAAAGACTTGAACATCTGATTTTGCCGGCATGGATCTCCCGGAAGAAAAACAATTAAACTTGAGTGAGCCCGGAGTTTGGAGAAAACCCCGGAATTCAGACCCCCCGTTGCAGCAATAAATTCTCCCCGACAGGAGAACAACGGCCCTGCAAATTTTAAAGGCATTGATCAGATCAATGCAAGCAAAAAACCTACTTCTTTTTTATTAAATCATTCACATGGAAATTTGTGTGAAGTATTATAAAATTACAGGAGCCTAAAAATTAGCATCGGTGAAGGTATATGCAATTAAATCCAACTGTCATTTGCAAGTGCAGTCCCGAATAATCAGGGATTAAAACCCTGTAACTCACTGGGAAGAGAAAAGGCCCAAAAGGCACCGGGATACGAAAGATCGGAAAAGAAGGAGTTCCTGATCTATATATAATCCCATGGGTGCCAGGAACCGGAACTTATTGAAAGGTGCCTGAAAAACGAAATATTCTAAGAAGGTGCCTGAAAACCGGGAAACGAACGGGCCTTAAAATATCAGCACATTGGTGCTGGTCTGGCACATCACCAGGAAGTTATGCAAACCCTCAATGTGAGGAGTTCGATCTGGAGGTTTTCGAATTCGTTCACATTTCTAATAAGGAGCACGCAACTTGCAGAATCAAGGATCTGAGCGGATCCGAGATCTAATCTTTCAAATGGAGGTTAAAATATGTTGGATTTGAAACTGGAAGACATCGATGGCATATTAGTACGCTACAACGTCGCCCTCGAAAAGGAAATGACTCCTGACGAAGCAGCAGAAGAGCTCTATCCGAAGGATGAACTTATCTACCCGATTGCAAAGTCAATCTATGAGGGTGAAGAAGACGATGTAGTTGACGGACTTAAAGCCGCAATCGCTGCTGGAAAGAACCCAATCGACCTCATCAACGATGCCCTGATGGTAGGAATGGGTGTTGTTTCCCAGCTCTACGATGATGGTATCATTTTCCTCCCGAACGTTATGATGTCTGCTGACGCAATGCTTAACGGCATTGAATTCTGCAAGACCCAGACCACCGAAGTACCCGAGCCCAAGGGCAAGGTCGTCTGCCACGTAGCAGAAGGTGACGTCCACGACATCGGTAAGAACATTGTTGCTGCCCTCCTCAGAGCAGCCGGCTACGACGTAGTCGACCTCGGCAGAGACGTCCCTGTTGACGAAGTCATCGAGACAGTCGTAAAAGAGAAGCCGATGCTGCTTACAGGTACTGCCCTCATGACAACTACCATGTACGCATTCAAGGAAATCAACGACAAGCTCCTCGAAAAGGGAATAAAAATGCCCTTTGCATGTGGTGGCGGTGCTGTGAACCAGGACTTCGTTTCCCAGTATGACCTTGGTGTCTACGGTGAAGAAGCCTCAGACGCAGTGAAGATCGCTGACTTCATCAATGCGAACGGTACCGAAATTGAAAAATTAAGAGAGGAATTCCACAAGCACTAATCGGAGGGAGCAAGAATGGTACAGAAATACACTTCAATGGCTTATGCCAAAGCAGACGACATGCTTTTCGGGAATGCAAAGTTCCCCGTAAAGGCAGGACTTGGCCTCGAGATCGGTGCAGGCTATGCAACCCCCGAACTGAACTACGCCCCAAGGCCCCAGGCAGGCAAGTCCAAGGACAAACTCGTAAAGGAATACGAGAGGATCACAACCGACGCAATGGCAAGGATGGTCCAGATCGGTGCACCCTCTGTAGTGCTTGAAACCGAACACGTCGAACAGATGTCCAACAACCCCGACTGGGGAGCAGCAGTTGCACACGCCCAGAAGACCATCATGGAAGAATACCACGATGAATACGGCATAAAGTGCGCACTCCGCCACACCATCGGTGACATCCGTGAAGACCGTGACTACCTCCAGCTCAGAGGAGACAAGTACAACACCTTCATGGAAGCCTTTGAACAGTGCGCCCAGAACGGTGCTGACCTGCTTTCCGTTGAGAGCATGGGTGGTAAGGAAGTCTTCGACTACTCCATCCTCAGGAACGACACCGCAGGTATCCTCTTCGGTATCGGTGTGCTCGGCAGCATGGACATGGAAATGGTCTGGTCTGACATTGCAGCAATCGCAAAGAAGAACGGCGTAGTTGCAGCCGGTGACACAGACTGTGCCCAGGCAAACACTGCAATGTTCATCGCAGGCGGCCTCCTTGACAAGAACCTTGCCCACACCATCGCAATCGTTGCAAGGGCAATCTCTGCAGCAAGGTCCCTCTGTGCATACGAAGCAGGTGCAACCGGCCCGGGTAAGGACTGCGGATACGAAAACACCATCATCAAATCCATCTCAGGTGTTCCGATTGCTCAGGAAGGTAAGACCTCAACCTGTGCCCACTCTGACCTGATGGGTAACCTGACCATGCAGTGCTGTGACCTGTGGTCCAACGAATCCGTTGAATACCACGGTGAATTCGGCGGTACCACCGTTCAGTGCTGGGTCGAGTCCCTCGCATACGACTGTTCCATGATGAACACCTCCCTGAAACTCGGGAAGGCAAAGGACCTCAGGGACATTCTCGCCCTCTCTGACAAATACAGAGACCCCCAGGGATACGTGCTTGCCTACGACAACGCCTACAGAGTAGGAGAGGCAATCGCAAAGGATGGAAGCGACAACTACCTCCGTGCAAAGAACGCTGCAGTCGAATGCTGCAACATTGTCGAAGAAGGTATCGCATCCGGCAAGCTCAGACTCACAAGGTTCGAAACCAATGCTCTTGCAAAGGTTAAGGCTGACCTTGAAGCCCTCACGGACGACAGCAACAAGTTCATGAGTGACTGCCTGACCAGGTTCAAAGAAGAAGTTGCAGTTTTCAGGCCCGAAAACTACGGGCTTTAAACTCTAAACTTCTTTTTTTTAATTTTTTGAAAAACTGGCTTCAGGGGGATATTGAATGACACAAAACGAAGGAGTTGCCACTTTAATCCTTGACAAGACTGCTGACCCCGCCCCGCTCGGTTTTACCGGTCTCGGCCTGTCTGCAGTCCTGTTGAGCCTTAGTTACATAGGTGTATACCCTGTAGGGTCCATGATCGTATCCATGGCAATATTCCTGGGAGGCTTTGCCCAGGTGTTTGCAGGGATCATGGCCTGGAAAAAAGGAGACATCTTTGCAGGCACTGCATTTTCGGCTTTTGGACTCTTCTGGTTCTCACTTGCCGGATTGATCATTATGCCTGCCCTTGGCTGGGTTGAGGCCCCCTCTTCCATTGCCATGGCTGCATACCTCGCAGTATGGGGCGTGTATACCTTTGTTATGCTGATTGCTACGATGAAGATTGGAGTCCGCGCCATTCAGTTTGTATTTGTGACGTTATTTATATTATTCATGCTGCTGGCCGTTGTAAACGCAACCGGAAGCACCGGGCTGCTTGTAGTGGCTGGCTTTGTCGGACTTATTATGGGCCTTGGCGCCCTCTACACCGCGTTATCCATAGTACTGAACAATGTCTACGGAAAGACGGTGGCTCCACTCTGAAGATAAACTGGTAACAGCATACAAAATCCTGGAAAAACGACTACAAAGGATTAATAGCGACCTCGAAAGACCTGCATAAAAACCAAAAAAACGGCAGGGGAAAAAACAGAAAAGATATCCCTAATAGAACCCTGAATTGGAAACACGGGTCTCAGGATCTGTGTTTCCAATTAACCCTCTCTAAACCAATCTGTTGCTCTCTTAAGTAAGTAAAAAACGCTGCATTATCGTACCGCGCTCAAGAAAACTGTCGTCATTCGAGGATCTACTTAATTTTTTTTAAATCCCCACATTCCCCCTTATCATTCTACTGACCCGGCTTAGAAGGGTCCGCTTCACGAGGGAGGATTCGAAAATTTAGAAGGTGAGTTCTAAATGAAAGCGGACAAAAACTTGAATAGGGCCCGGGGAATATCATACACCAGACTTTTTTTAAGCCTTCTGCTTACAGTTTTAAAATTTTTCGCGGGACTTTTTGGAAACAGTACCGCACTTCTGGCAGACGCTGTCCGTTCTTTTTCGGATTTCCTGGCCGAATCCGTGAAGCTCCTTGACCTTTGCATAGCCAGCAAGCCCAAAGACGAGAGCCATAATTACGGGCACGGAAAAGTTGCAACCCTCTGTGTGGGAGCAGGAGCGCTCTTACTTCTTATCACCGGAATTCAAGCCTTTTCCCTGGGTCTTGAAGAGCTGTTTCTATTTATACATGAAAAAGAGCCGGGAACTCCTGAAACAATTGCACTCGTCGTAGCAGGTGGGGCTTTCATATCAAGAGAAATTTTCCTCCGTATCAGCAGGAGAAGAGGCCTGGGGCCTGACAGCAGCAGCTATGCAAGCTTCCAGCTCCCCGGCAAAAACACCTTCATTTCGGGTGTTGTTCTTCTCGGAATCGGGTGCACGTTCCTTCCCGGGAATGGGTGGGATGCAGCCGATTCCTTTACTGCGGTGCTGGTGAGCCTTTATCTCCTCGGAACTTCGGCCAAACTTCTCTACGGAACCGTCGATGAGCTGATAGAAGCTTCCCTTGACGAAGAAAGCAACCGGCAAATAAGGAAAATAATAGACGAAACTGAAGGAGTTATTGCTTCTCACGAGCTAAAAACCCGGAAGATCGGAAAAGGCATTGCCATAAATGTCTGCATCAGCGTACATGAAACCCTGAACGTCCAGGAAGCAGCAGAGATCTCAAAAAGGGTTGAATCCCGATTGAAAAAAGCCTGCGGACCCGAGACTTACACCCTGATAAAAGCAGAACCTGACCCCGGAAGGAACTGTCACATCCATAACCGGAACCGGTTCAGGAACGGGCTTGCAGAAGAGGGAGGAAACAAAACAGCAATGTGAAATAAACCATGTAGATGAATAGTATCCAAAGATTAAAATAATAATATGAATATAATTGACGCTGATAAAACTTCAGATAGAAAAAAATTTTAAAGTTGCCCGCATATCCCTCTAAGACTTACGATCTCAATTCAAACTTACGATCTCAATTCAAACTTACGATCTCAATTCAAACTTACGATCTCAATTCAAACTTACGATCTCAATTCAAACTTACGATCTCAATTCAAACTTACGATCTCAATTCAAACAGGCAATACAGGTTAAATCACTATATGACTAACTCCCGCACAGGCTTCAATGACTATCCGGGCTTAAAAAACAAAAAATATTCAGTCGCAAGAGTGACTGACAAAAAAACAACTATCCAATTAGCTACTACATACTTTAACAACTATTCAAGCTTAAATTATTGCGGGCTTTAAGCGCACCTGGCTTTATTGCAATCCGGACACAAACTCATCTATAAGATAAATATGATTCTCCGAAATCTAAAAGCCATGGGAGAAGCCTGGAGAAGTCAAAACCAAGTTTACAAAAGAGGTTCATAATAATGCATTATAGTCTTGGAATCGATGCAGGGGGCACCTATACGGATGCCGTTATCGTAAGAGATTCAGACGGATCAGTCATCGAATCCAGCAAGGCGCTTACAACCTATCCCGACCCCCTGCCGGGAATGAGAAATGCAATTGACAGGCTGGACCCCGGATACATGAAGGACATAAAACTCGTATCCGTATCCACAACCCTTTCCACAAATACGATCCTGGAAGGCACCGGTTTTCCCGTCGGGCTGATAATGGTAGGGGACTATGTGATTCCCGAAGACCTCCCGAGCGACTACTGGATAGCCGTATCCGGAGGGCATGACAGCGACGGGGAAGAGTTAAAGACCCTGGACCTGGCTTCAGTTGAGGAATTTGCCCTGAAGGTAAAGGATAAGGTTTCGGCTTTTGCGGTTTCTTCCTACTTCAGTACCCGAAACCCCGAACACGAGTTTGATGTCAAAAAAGCTGTAAAGGAACTAACCGGGCACCCTGTTGTCTGCGGACATGAACTGTCCCAGGACCTGGGGGCTTATGAAAGGGCTGTAACGGCTTTTTTGAACGCACAGCTTATCCCGATCACCCACAAATTCATCCAGTCAATTATCGAAGAGTCTGAAAGCCGTGGAATTGACGCAAACCTGCTGATGCTGAAATGCGACGGTTCCGTGGTGGGAATTGAAGAAGCCCTGGAAAAACCCATCGAGACCATTTTCTCAGGGCCTGCAGCAAGCCTTGTTGGGGCTTCCCACCTGAGCAAGCTCGAAACCTGCGCCGTAATCGACGTGGGAGGCACGAGCACGGATGTGGCCATGATGCAAAACGGTCTCCCCGAACTCAGCAACACCGGCGCGGTAGTCGGGGGCTGGCAGACCAGGGTGAGAGCCATCCGCATGGAAACCTCGGCAACCGGGGGAGACAGCCATGTATGGATAAAGAACGACAGGGTCCATGTGGGCCCGAGAAGGGTGATCCCCCTCTGCAGGGCTTCGAGAATTTACCCTGGCTTTCTGGAAAAGTTAAAGCAAAACCGGGTTGCAAAGGGATACCTCTGTGAAAACATCCAGGTTACGAAATTTTTTGTCCGTACGGACTTTCCCCCTATCGAGTTGAAACCAAGGGAACGGGAAATCTACAGGTATATAGAAAAAGAGCCCGTATCCTTCGGGGACCTGCTCATAAAACTGAAAAAACGCCCTTCCCCCATGGCCCTGGATTCCCTTGTCCAGAAGCGGCTGATCCAGGCAATAGGTTTTACCCCCACGGATGCCCTGCACGTGCTGGGGGAATATAACGAATGGGACACCGACGTTGCAAGGGCCGGGGCTTCAATGCTGGGAAAAATGCTGAAACAGAGCCCCGAAGAGCTCAGTGCCGATGTGAAGCAGAGGGTCTCACGCAATATTGCCGAAGACCTGATAGCCTATCTCGTGCAGGGGATGCCGAGAAACGAGATTGACAGGGTACTTAAAGGAGGGCATTTCACCCGCTTCAGGGTAGAAATCCCGGTAATTCTTCTGGGCGGGCCCGTAGGGGCATACGCCGAAGACCTGAGCAAACTCATAGATGCCGACTTCAGGGTCCCGGAACATGCCGATGTTGGCAATGCCGTAGGAGCCCTTGTGGGAAAAGGGATCAAGAGAGTAGAGATTCTCATAAAAACCAGGGTTGTTTCGGCCGGGGAAGAAAACCCGGAAAATGTGGAGTCCGAAAATGTGGAATCCGAAACCTCTGTAAGTGAAGGATCCGGAACTCAGGAAAGTGAAGTAATAAAAGACACCCTGAAAAAGGAAAAGAAAACCGAGTTCCTGGTATTTTCCCCTGCCGGCAGAAAGAGATTCGATGTGCACAGCGAGGCCCAGGAATACGCAGAAAAACTTGGCAGGCAGCTTGTTATGGATTACATGATCAATGCAGGACTTGAAAAAGAGAATATAAGGATAGATGTCAGCAAAAAACACCTGGCTCCGAAAGGATGGACTGAAATCCCCCTGGAAACTAAAATCGTGTTTGTAGGGGTTGGAGTCCCCAGAAACCTCCTGGTGGGCTGACAGAATGAAGAGATAGAATTTAAAAACTCAAATAATAAACAGAGATATATATCCCATGGGCCGTAATTTAGTAAAACCATCTAAAAACGAACTGGATCGCCCAGGAAACGAACGCTAAAAATGGGGCTGTTTTAATATGCAATATAGTCTGGGTATTGACGCAGGTGGAACTTACACCGATGCTGTAATCCTGAGGGATTCGGACAGCAAGATCCTTGATACCAGTAAGGCACTTACCACCTATCCGGACCTTATGACCGGAATTAGAAATGCGATAGAGAAGTTAAATCCGGAATACCTTCAGAAAGTAAAACTTGTTTCGGTTTCCACAACACTCTCAACCAATACGATTCTGGAAAGGACAGGGTATCCTGTGGGCCTGATCCTTGTAGGAGACTACACCGTACCTAAGGAGCTGCCTGCCGAGTACTGTATAACCGTGAGAGGTGGGCATGACAGTAACGGAGAAGAACTCCAGCCCCTGGACATTACCACGGTAGAACAGTTCGCAATGAGCATGAAAAAGAAAGTCTCCGCATTTGCCGTTTCTTCTTATTTCAGTACCCGGAACCCGGAACACGAACTGAGGATAAAGAAGACGATCCTAAAACTTACCGGCCACCCCGTAGTCTGCGGGCATGAGCTTTCCCAGGAACTTGGAGCTTACGAAAGGGCAGCAACCGCAGTTTTAAACGCCCAGCTGATCCCCATCACCTACCAGTTTATCCATTCCATTATTACCGAAATAAGGGAGAGAAACCTTGACGCCAAAGTGCTCATGCTGAAATGCGACGGCTCTGTCATAGATATCAAGGGAGCAAAATTGCACCCCATCGAAACCATTTTTTCAGGCCCTGCAGCAAGTATTGTCGGAGCGTCCCACCTTTCCGGGCTGGATACCTGTGCCGTAATCGACGTGGGAGGGACCAGCACGGACGTTTCCATAATAAAAAACGGGATCCCTGAGCTTTGCGAAAAAGGAGCTGTTGTGGGGGACTGGCAGACCAGGGTAAAGGCAATCCGGACGGAAAGCTCCGCAACTGGAGGAGACAGCCATGTATGGATCAAGAAGTGCGTGAGGATAGGCCCCAGAAGGGTCATGCCCCTCTGTATGGCTGCGATAAAGTACCCGAATTTCAAAGAAAAGCTGGAAAATAACCCTGTACCCCTGAGGACAATGCTAAACGAGCATATCCAGCCGACCAAGTTCTTTGTCCGGACAGGGCAGATGCCAGTTAACCCCACAGAAAGTGAGACAAAACTACTTGAAGTGATAGGAGACGAGCCCCTTTCAGTCCATGAAATCTTGAATAAAATGAAAAGATTTCCCTCCCCTGCCGTCCTCGACTCCCTGATCCAGCAGCGGGTGATTCAGGGCATAGGCTTCACCCCTACGGATGCCCTCCACGTCCTGGGAGAATACACGGAATGGGATGTAGAAACCGCACAGATAGGAGCCAGAAAGCTTTCCCGCTTTACCCATATGGGGGTCCACACATTCTGCAAAAAAGTAAAGAAGCAGATTGCCATTAACATGGCTTACAGCCTGATGTCCTTTATTTTGGAAGGCCGGGGCAAAGAAGGGATTAAGAAGATGCTGGAAGGGGAAATCCCTGCCCAGTATAAGGTAAACATCCCTATTGTCCTGCTCGGCGGGCCGGTAAAAACCTATTATGAAGAACTGAAGGACCTGATTGATGCGGACATCATAGTCCCGGAGCACTCCAGCGTAGGCAATGCCGTGGGAGCTCTTGTAGGTAAAGGAATCAAAAGAATTGAAATCATGATCAGGCCTCAATCCATGGACAAACCGGACCAGAATTTCCTGGTATTTTCCCCTATGGGAAGGAAGAAATTCGATCAGTACAGGACTGCACTTGAATATGCCCAGAAAACAGGAGAAGAGATGATCCGTGACTCGATGAAGGATTTCGGACTTCCTGAAGGTTCAATAAAGATAGACACCAGCACAGAATACCTCATCCCTCCGGGATGGAAGCACATCCCGATGGAGACAAAAATGACATTTGTCGGGGTCTGTGCTCCGGGCTATTCAGGAGACGGCCCGGATTGAGATTGAAGGTCCGGAAAGGCAGCCTGAAAAAGAATCCCGGAGAAATCCCGATTAGAGCGAACAGTCAAAGAACCGGCCAGCCGAGAAGAAGGATCGGCGGCACAGCAGGAAATATATAAAGGAAGTAAGGAGATATGGAGTCTTCACTTATTGACCTGGTTTTTCGCTCCGAAAAAAGAAAAAATCTTCTCATAATGCTGGACAGCGGGTCTAAAAATATTGATGAAATCAAGGACGAACTTGATGTTACTGCCACATCCATCCTTCCCCAGATCAAGAAACTGATAGATAATGACCTGATAGTACAGGAAGAAAAGGTCTATAAACTCACCGTACTGGGGGAGTTTATTATCAGGAAGGTAAAACCGCTGATCAGCGCTCTTGATGTTGTGGAAAAGAGCAACCATTACTGGACAGGGCACGACCTGAACTCAATCCCCCGCCACCTTCTTGAAAGAATCGCCGAACTCGGGGACTGCACCATGATAGAACCGGACCTCAATCACATTTATGAGCCGTCCCAGAAAATCATTGACAGCATGGCGAATTCAAAGCGTGTGGCAACATTTGCTTCTTATTTCAATCCTGCTTACCTGCCCCTTTATGTGGAACTCGGCAGGAAAGATGCCGAACTTTCCCTTAATTTCACCCAGTCGGTCTGGGACCACCTCTCAAACGAGCACTCCAAAATGCTAAAAGAAGCCATAGAGATGGATAACGTAAGCCTCTATATTTCCAAAGAAGGAATAAGGATTACCGAAATCACTGTGACGGATAAGATCATGCTTCTCGGGCTTTTCGATAAAAATGGCAAATTCGACCAGCAGTTTATTATGAGCTTTGAGCCGAGTGCCCTGCGCTGGGGACAGGAATTGTTTGATTATTTCAAGAGACTCTCAAAACAGGTAAATAAGATATAACTCTGTTTTGAAAAAAAATGGCAAGAGACGAAGAATATCCCGAAAAGATTCACAATGGAGTCCAAAACGGTTTTTGGCAACAACCGAAGTTTCAACCTTCCGGAACACAGTAAAAAAATGGCATGAAGAAATTCTTATGTAAGGTTTCTTCACGAGGACACGAGAAATAAAGGTAATGATAAATAATTATATATTTTATAGTAGTGATATATTGAGAGGATTTACATAAAAAGAATTTAGGATTCTCCGGATGTCCTCGGGTTTATTCCCATACAGCCATCTCTCCAAAAAACAACATAAAAAGATAACATAAAAGGGGTAGAGGCATGGGAATCGTAAAGTAGTTGATATCGTATATATATACAATGTTAGATATAATGGGAAGAGACATAAAGAGAGAGGGAATCAGAATGGAGTCATCATTACTGGACGTTCTCTTTCTTTCGGAAAAAAGGAAAAATCTCCTTCTGCTGCTCCTTGAAGGACCAAAGAACATCGAAGAGATCAAAGATACACTTGATGTTCGGTCAAGCCCTATAATGACCCAGATAAAGATCCTCATGAAGCACGACCTTATAGTTGAAAACAACCGGCTCTACAAACTGTCAAATATAGGGGAGATTCTGGTCCCCAAGATGAGGACAATTCTCGAAACATTCAACGTTTTTGATAAAAACCATGAGTACTGGATAAACCAGGACATGACGTCAATTCCTCCGGAGTTTCTGGACCGGATCGGGAAGCTTGGAGATTATACGGAAGTGAACCCTGACCGCAACCATATCTTTGAATACCCCAAAGAAGTGGTAAAGCACTTATCGGAATCCCAAAAGGTGATGATCTCCTCGTCCTTTTTCCTGCCCATCTATCCGTCCCTCTGCATCGAACTTGCCGCCAAGGGTACGGAAATCACCCTGGTGTTTACGGAATACGTCTACGACAGGATGCTGAACGATTACAGACGGGAACTCGAACATTTCCTGAACCTTAAATATACAAAGCTCTACGTCTGCAACAACAACAACATGAAAATCGCCTCAAGCATCGTCACGGAAAATTTCATGGCGCTTTCCCTCTTCTGCAACAGCGGGATCTACTACAACCATAACCTGGTAAGCTTCGATGAAAGTGCACTTAAATGGGGCAAGGAACTTTTTGACCATTACAAGAGCATGGCAAGGCCGATTTCCAGAGTTTGAGTAAAGAAACCGGAATATTCTTCCGGAGAACAGGGAGTTCGGAACAGGAGAATTCCCGTCCATACATCTTAAAAGAGCCGTCTGTTTAAACCCTCAATTCCATGAACAATTTTTCCCTCCGTACGTTTTACTCTTTTATAGGCTTGCCTTTTGACAGTACTGCAATTTCTTGTAGTCCATTAGTCATATTACATCGTTTTTGTCCCCGGGGATCAAGCCCGGAATTTAAGCCCGGAATTTAAGCCTGGAATTTAGGTCCGGAATTTAAGCCCGGAATTTAAGCCTGGAATTTAGCCCGGCTTTTATTTATTTTTTGTTTCCGCAGTCAAGAGAAGTAATTCTCAGGCCAGCCAGATCATTCCTCCAAATCCAGGCTCTCTCTACGGTATTCAGATGGCAGCTTTTTTGGGGTTTAATCCGGACAAAGCAAATGTAACCACATAGTTCAGTTACCCCTAAAAACCTCTTTAGACCTATTTTTCAGATCCCTGCGCTCTCACCGTCTGCGAAGCAGACGGCCTTTTCCAAAAACATATTTGAATGGATAAAAAGAACATTACGATGACTGAGGAAGTATATTTGAATGAATAAAAAGGGCATCAGGATGACTGAAATAATACAGATGGACAAAAAAGATCCAATTGACTGAAAAGGGCATTAGAATAACTAAAAAAGTTATCCTGATGACTGAAATAATGCATTGATAACACAAAATATTTGGTTGACTAAAAAGGGTATTGGAATGACTTAAAAGGTCAGTGAGATGACTAAACGGCATATAAGAAGGGGATTCAGGGTGCCTTAAAAGTGTATTTGCATGAATAAAAAAGCATCCTGGAAACTGAAGATAGGGGGATCAGAAAAATAAGGATTTAATTTTGAATCGATCTGCCAGTATCCCTCCGAAGAGATTCTTATGGAACCTCTGCCCTGCAAATTGTGCAGGAGATCTGCCCCCAAATAACCCAAAAATCTTTAAAAAAAATTGTCCAAAAAAGATAGGATATCTAACTAAAGCTCTGAAATACATTTTTAAAATTTATCTTAAAATAAATAAAAATTAATTGTTAAAGTTTCGCTGTGAACACAATAAATATAGTAAATTGTTAAATCAGAAAATCCCGATCTTGAGCCGGATTCTAGACCTTTATCTTATTCCCTAACACAATCAAAAGCCACTATATTCAGGAGATCAGCCCCTGCCCGGGGGAATTACCCGGCTTTACAGTCCAATGCAAAACCTCATGCAAAGTCACAAGTTCTTTTTTTCAAGGCACCTGACACTTGATTTCACTTCAGTTTAATGTAATGGCAACGAGGGAAAAGAAACAGAAGAGTTGGATTTTAGAGGGCACCTGCTGGCTTTTTAGCAGGACAATATAAAATAAATGATCAGTAACATAGTAAGAATTTTAATTACATATATTAATAATTTATATACAATAAGAAACATTTTTTAGATATGTTGAGAATTGTTTTAACTGTTTAAGATTGTTAACCACTTTAGGATGTATAGAAGAAGCTTACCCTAAAAAACTGTAAAGGGAAAACTATGAAAAAAGCATTAAAAACCCTCAGTATATTATTGATAATCTGCTTTATTTTTAGCCCTTCGCTGGCTTCGGCAGATTCAAACTTTTTTTTACAAAACACAAGTTCAGGAAACTGGGAAACAACAGTTTCACCTGAAACAGTATTACCTGAAATTGAAATGCTGAATGGAGAAACCTTCCTTGCACCGGAAAACCCCGAATTTATCCGATACCGGGAAAATGCGGCAAAAGGAATGCAGGTCCGGGTTGAAAAAGCATCAACCGAAAAGTATTCGGTTCTCTCCGCTTTTTCCACTGAAATCCCGGCTGCAGAACCCACTCTAGGACTTGTCCCTGCCCCTGTGGACCTTTCCCACCTGTCCAGCACACAGGACTTCCAGGAAGGAGTGGAAGAAATTGCCTTATACGCGGGTGAAGATGTCGGAGCACCTGCCCTGTATGACCTCAGGGCCCTGAACCGGGTAAGCTCCGTAAAAAACCAGGGATCTGCAGGGGTCTGCTGGGCCTTTGCAACATACGCCTCTCTTGAATCATACCTCAAACCGGGAGAAGAAAGGGACTTTTCCGAAAATAACATGAAAAACTTACTTTCCTCAGCATATCCCGACGGTTTCGACCGCGAACATGATGACGGAGGAAACCACTTTAAATCAACGGCATACCTTGCCCGCTGGACCGGGCCTGTGGACGAAAAAGACGACCCTTACGCCCCAACTTCAGGATACTCGCCTGCCGGTTTGCCGGCCCGGAAACACGTCCAGGAAGTCCTTTTTCTTCCAGACAGGACCGGGTACCTGGACAACGACGACATAAAATGGGCAGTCCAGAACTACGGGACGCTGTACACTACCATGTACTACAGCAGCAGCGATTACAACTCCCTGGAACACAGCTACTACTATAGAGGCACCCTGGGCGCCAACCATGCGGTGGCCATCGTGGGCTGGGACGACTCCTATGACAGGAATAAATTCTCCCAGGTACCCCCCGGAGACGGGGCTTTCATAGTAAAAAACAGCTGGGGAACCTATTGGGGCGAGAGCGGATATTTCTATATTTCCTATTATGATTCGAAGATCGGCCGGAGCAACGCCATCTTTACCGCGGAAGCCGCAGACAACTACGAAGAAGTTTACCAGTACGACCCCCTCGGCTGGGTGAGGACCACAGGCTATGGGAAAAGCGTTGCCTGGGGAGCAAATGTCTTCAGCGCAAAAGCCGAAGAAAGCCTCAACGCCGTGAGCTTCTATACAACAGGATCGAACACCGGGTACGAGATTTATATTTATACGGACCCTGAAAACGGCCCCCTTAACCCTGCAGGCCCTGCCTTTACGGTAAGCGGGACAATCCCGGCTGCAGGTTACCACACCATACCCCTGGAAACCGGAGTCCAGCTGAGAGAAGGCCAGAAATTTTCAGTGGTGGTTAAGTTCAACACCCCGGGTTACTACTACCCGATTGCCCTGGAGGCCCCGGTCTCCGGCTGGAGCAGTAAAGCCACGGCAAACTCCGGAGAGAGTTATATCAGTTCCGACGGGAAGTTCTGGACCGATGCCACGAAAAATTATGCAAATTCGAACGTCTGCATCAAAGCTTTTACAGGCAGGAGTTCGGAACCCTCGCCTGTAGAAAAGCCTCCTGTAGCCGGGTTCTTTGCGGACAAAAGGGTGGGGCAGACCCCGCTGACAGTCCTTTTTGCAGACGAATCCACCGGAAGCCCCACAGCATGGAAATGGGAATTCGGGGACGGATACACATCAACACAGCAGAACCCCACCCACACATATGAAAACGCGGGAAGCTACACAGTGAAACTTACGGCAAGCAACCCGGCAGGAACAGACACTGAAACTAAATACGGGTACATAACTGCAGAAGAAACAGTTAGTCCGCCTGCTGCCGGGTTCTTTGCAGACAGGACATCAGGGCAGGCACCTCTGGCAGTAAGGTTTGCCGACATAAGCACAGGGAGCCCCACAGCATGGAAATGGGAGTTCGGGGACGGATACACATCAACACAGCAGAACCCCACCCACACATATGAAAACGCGGGAAGCTACACAGTAAAACTTACGGCAAGCAACCTGGCAGGAACAGACACTGAGACTAAATACGGGTATATAAGTGTGGGAGAAGCAGCCGGACTTCTAAAAGCTGATTTTTCCGCAAACCAGAGAGCCGGAAATGCACCCCTGACAGTCATATTTACCGATGAGAGCACAGGGGATCCGACCTCCTGGAGATGGGAATTCGGGGACGGATACACCTCAACCCGGAAAAAACCGTACCATATTTACAAGAATGACGGGAGCTACACGGTAAAGCTTACGGTGAGCAACTCGGCCGAAACGGACACGGAAACAAAATACGCATATATAACCGTGGGAAGCGGCCAGGAATCTCCGGATTCGGCCTTTTCTGCGGATGTCACAGAGGGAAAAAACCCTCTTACCGTCAGGTTTACAGATGAATCTTCCGGGAACCCATCGTCCTGGACATGGGAGTTCGGAGACGGATACACATCAACCCGGCAAAACCCCGAACATACTTACTTAGAGGCAGGGAGCTACACAGTAAAACTCATTGTGGGCAATTCGGCAGGCACTGACACGGAAACAAAAGACTCATACATAAATGTGGAAAACGCCGCAGGGCTTCCTGAGGCTGAATTTTCCGCGGATAAGACGTCAGGACAGGCCCCTCTAGGAGTAAGTTTTACAGATAAAAGTACGGGTGCCCCCACAGCATGGAAATGGGAGTTCGGGGACGGATACACATCAACCCGGCAGAACCCCACCCACACATATGAAAAAGCAGGAAGCTACACAGTAAAACTTACGGCAAGCAACCCGGCAGGAACCGATACGGAGACTAAATACGGGTACATAACTGTGGAAGAAACAGCCGGACTTCTAAAAGCTGATTTCTCCGCAAACCGGAGATATGGGAATGCACCCCTGACGGTCTTGTTTTCCGACAAAAGCACGGGAGATCCGACAGCCTGGAAATGGGACTTCGGGGACGGGTACACCTCAACCCGGAAAATGCCCTACCATATTTACAAGAATGCCGGAAGCTACACAGTGAAACTTACAGTGAGCAGCGCTGAAGGGACGGATGTGGAGACAAAGTACGCATATATAACCGTCACTTAAACCCTTTAACCCAAACCCATTAAGCCAAACCCTTTAACCCAAACCCAGTAAGCCAAACCCAGTAAGCCAAACCCTTTAAGCTGCTGGCTTATAAATAGAAAAAACTTAGGCCAAAAACGGGAATAATGAAGGAGGGTTAAAAAAGATATACCCCTCCTGAATACCCTGGAAATAACCTGCAACTGAGAATATGCCTGTGATTTTCGAAAGAATTACAGGCAGCTTTTTTGAATG
The DNA here is from genome assembly GCF_024372725.1 of Methanosarcina sp. KYL-1. Lineage (GTDB taxonomy): Archaea > Halobacteriota > Methanosarcinia > Methanosarcinales > Methanosarcinaceae > Methanosarcina. The sequence goes on along the minus strand of NZ_VOUA01000004.1, from coordinate 195,417 downwards.
GAAGGTGGGCAAGGAAACCTGTGGAACGTTTGCGTCAGGCCCCAAACCCAGAAAAAGACCTGTTCAGCTCACCCTGACGGTCATGTTCATAGCAGGCACGTCTCTCACACCGAAATGATAGACTCCGGCCTCTTTGAACGTATAACTGAAAGGAACACTGTACGACAGTTCCGTATCCTCAAAGAGCCCTTCTTCACTGAATAGCACATAAAGATCACCCTGCCTTTTGTAGCTCCACCAGGAAATAGTATCCCCTCTCGGGATATCAAGCTCCGAAGGTCTAACCACTTCATAATACTCAAGGCGCATAACGTGTTCTTCGCCCTGCCCTACAGAAGTGCTTTCTTCGGTCTCTTCAGATACAGCTTCCGTGACCACCGCACCATCTTCCCCCGGCGCAGGTCCCGAACCATCCTCCGCACAGCCGGAGGCAAATAAGAACGCAAGTACCAGGAACAAAACCAAAAACTTCCCTTTCATAAACATCCACTATCCTTCATGCTTCATTGTATGAGTTTTTATAAGGTTCGACTTTTTTAAGGTTCAATAATAATCTTACATTATCTTTTGCCTATTTATTCATATACATTTAACGATCTGTTTCAACTGTCTGCTTCGCTTCCTATTTATGTTCCCGTCTCACCCCATTCATACCCCCATTTCAGCCACTCTTCAGTCATATAACAGGTACGAATACAGCCTCAAAAACATTATTTGATCTATTTTTTATTTCTTATGGGGAAGCGCCGCCGGGCACGCGTGCGGGGCATTTTATAGAATTTGGATTGAAAAGAGGTATAAGGGGTTCATGAATAATTTCAACTGATTAATAAGGAACCACAAAAAAGTGAGCTTGAGGAAAAACCGGAAGCTAAGGGGCAGAAAGCAAATTCAAAGATAGAAAGAAAAGAGCAAAAAAATAATCAAAAATAAAAAATTACGTCCCGACTGAGAATTGAACTCAGGTCTAAGGCTCCGCAGGCCTCAAGGATATCCGCTACCCTACCGGGACGCACTGAACAAGCGAACACCATCCATAAGCACATTCAATGATATAAAGTTTATTCCCCGAAAGCCTGGAAGCCCCTTTCCGGCCTGGCCGGGAATTTCCGGGGGTTTGCCTGAAAAACCTGTTTCCCTGGCATCAATATCAATAAAGATTAAATGCAACTAGTTCGTTTTTATAATTTATGTCGATGACAATAGGACTTGCAGGAAAACCCAATGCCGGGAAATCCACTTTTTTCAAAGCTGCAACCCTTGCAGATGTTGAAATTGCAAATTATCCTTTCACAACCATCAATGCCAATCACGGCGTAACTTACGTGCGGACGGAGTGTCCCTGCAAAGAAAAAGAAAAAACCTGCGGGAAGTGTCTGGACGGGGTCAGGCTCGTCCCGATTGACATCATTGACGTTGCGGGGCTGGTCCCGGACGCATACAAAGGGAGAGGGCTCGGAAACACTTTCCTGGACGAGCTGCGGCAGGCCCAGGCGATCATCCACGTGGTCGACGCCTCGGGAGGGACGGACGCGGAGGGTAATCCCGTAGAGGTGGGGGACCATGACCCCCTCGAAGATGTGGCCTTCCTGAACAGGGAAATTACCATGTGGCTCTACGGGATCCTGGAGCGGAACTGGTTCAAGCTTTCCAGGAAAATCCAGGCTGAAGGGCTCAAGCTGGAGATCGTGATTGCCGAACAGCTGGCAGGAGCAGGGATAAAGGAATCCCACGTAAACGCCGCCCTTATGGAAACCGGGCTTGCCCGGGTGGACCACGTAAAATGGAGCGAAGAGGACATGATCCGGCTCTGCGACTCCATGAGGGAAATCAGCAAACCCCTGCTCATTGCCGCAAACAAAGCCGATGTCGCCCCCCGGAATAACCTGGAAAAACTGGAGGAACTTGACAGGATAGTCGTGCCCACAAGCGCAGCCGCCGAACTTGTACTGAAGTCTGCAGCAAAGAACGGGGCAATAAAGTACTCCCCCGGCGACGGGAGTTTCGATCTGCTGAAAGAAGACCTCACAGCCGCCCAGAAAAAGGGACTTGAAGCCATCCACAAGGTAATTGAGCGGCTTGGCAGCACCGGCGTCCAGGAATGCATCAACAGGACAGTCTTCGAACTCCTGGACCTGATCGTGGTCTATCCCGTGGAGGACGAGGGAAAATGGAGTGATAAAAACGGGAATATGCTCCCGGATGCATACCTCATGAAACGGGGTTCCACCTGCCACGACCTGGCCTACCAGATCCACACTGAAATAGGGAACCGGTTCCTGTATGCAGTAGATGCCAGGACCAGGCTCAGGCTAGGGGAAAAGCATGAGATGAAAGACGGAGATGTAATTAAGATCGTATCCACCGCAAAGTAAATACAGGAAATGAAGGAGCCTCTTTTCATCCAATTAAAGGGATTTTCAAGATGAACCGGCTTTCTTTTGCATATCCGCTCTACGAGCGATACCTTACATGGCAGATGGCAAAATCCTCTTCGAATACCCCGGGGCACATAGCGGTCATTCTCAAGGAAACCGACCTCCTGGACCCCGAGGGGATGGAAAAGCTCCTGTCGGCTCTCCTCTACTTAGAGAAGTTCAAAGTCAAACTCGTAAGCATTTATGTGGATATCCTCAATGCCGACCCCGAACTAAAAGCAGAACTCGCATCCGGGCTCGGGGCCAGGCTTGAAGAGAGCTTTGCCGGCCTTCCGGAAACCGTGGGATACGAAATCTGCGGCCTTGGGGGGGAAGTGGAAAAGCAGAGAAAAGGTGGGGACTTTTTCGTATACGTCTCGCTGGGCTTCGGAGGCAGGGGGGAGATAACAAGGGCTGTGCTTTCCATCCTGGAAGATGTGAAAGCAGGAAATGTCAGGCCTGAAGAAGTGGATGAAAAATTGCTTGAGTCCCGTCTCCTTATCAGGCACGAACCCGACATCATTATCCGTTCGGGAGGACAGAAACTTGCGGATTTCCTGGTATGGCAGTCGGTGTATTCGGAACTGTATTTCACGGACGTAAACTGGAAGGAAGTCCGGAAACTTGACCTCCTCAGGGTGATCAGGGATTTTCAGAAAAGGCAGAGAAGGTATGGGAGGTGAGCTTGCTGGAGTTTGGAGATAAACCGGGAGAATTCCGGTATATGGTGATTGTATGTCCCAGATGCAGGGAACATGCCCAGATAACCGAAGCCGGGAAAAAAACCCTTAGCTGCCAGCACTGCGGGGCTCGCCTGCAGGCCAGGAAACTGAGAGTATTGTATTTTTCCGAGGAACTGGCCGAAGCAGTGGCATTCAGGACCAGCCTCCAGGCCAGGCTTTCGGGAAAAGGGAAAGAAGGGACTGCAGGAAAATTCTCTTTTGCGGAGCCAATTGCCGGGAAATCCTCTTTTGCGGAACCAATTGCAGGAAAATCCTCTTTTGCAGAGGCTATTGAAGAGGAAAGTCTCTTTACAGGGCCGGAAGCTTCTAAACACGGAAACAAAAGGTCCCTTACCGAAAACGCCGGAAAAGAAAAGACCTGTAGTGAAAACGCCGGAAAAAAGTCAAAAGTGCCAGCAAGCCGGTCATCGGAAGCAACGCCCCCTAAAAAAGCCCCCAGGATAATTGTTTTGGGGCTCCTTGAGGCTGCCGGAGGAAAAATGAAGCTTGAAGACCTACGGGAAAAAACCCTTGAGAAAGGGATTTGCCCGGAAAAATTCGATAAGACCCTTGAAAAGCTTCTGGAAGCAGGCAATATATATTCCCCTGCCCCCGGAGAAATAAAACTGGTGTGAACTACTGCCGTCTTATGAACTACTGTCGCCTATTACCGGCGTATGAATTGTTATCGCCTTAACAATGACAATTTAGTTACGGAATTTATAAGGGACCAGACATTTAAAGAAAAGAGAATATGAATTCCCATGAGATTGGTTTCCCCGGATTTTTACGGGACCTTTTCTGAGTTTCCGGAGACAAACTTAGACAAACTTATATTAAGTACGAAAAGATTTACTATAATTGAATATTTAAAATCGATGTTGAATCCGCTTTAAGAAGCGGAACGAGAATCAGCCAGACCAGAAATTATTATATTTATCTTAAACGTTTCATCTGAAACTCGTTATTGTTGGTCGTGGGTATTATCACGATTATCCGTAAAGGTCATGTTTATCGATACTAAAAGTCATGTTTATCGATACCAAAGGTATAACGGGATTTACAAGGGAATAACGGTTACAAGGATATAACGGTGTTTAACATGATGGATCCGCAAATCGAGCGAAAACTCATAGAGATCATGAGGGTGATTCACGAAAGTGACAAACCCATAGGAGCCCGGGCTATAGCTGATGAACTGAATAACAGGGGCTACGATATAGGAGAAAGGGCTGTTCGCTACCACCTGAGGATCCTTGACGAGAGGGGTTTTACGCGCAAGCACGGGTATGCCGGGCGCACACTTACGGAACTGGGAGAAAGCGAAATGAACGACGCCCTCATAGGAGACCGCTTCGGTTTTGTGATCTCCAGGATAGAGGAGATGGCGTTTCGGACAACCTACAACCCCGAAACCAACAAAGGGGACGTGGTGGTAAACATATCATATTTTGATAAGGATGATTTCGAAACCGTCGTTGATGTGCTTTCATACACGGCCCATTCCGGGTACATGATAAGCCCCAGGGTCAGGATCTTTGAAGAGGATACGGAGGCGGAAATTTATCTCCCTCCGGGGAAAATCGGAATTGCTACCGTCTGCAGCGTTACGTTTGACGGGCTCTTCCTGAAAGCCGGGATCCCTGTGGAACCGGCATACGGAGGAATCCTCCAGATTGAGAACAGGAAGCCCTCCCGCTTTCTGGACCTGATCTCTTACAGCGGGACGTCCATCGATCCGATAAAGATCTTTATGAGTAGAAAACCTACCTCAGTGCTCGATGTGCTTGAGAAAGGGGAAGGCAGAATCCTTGCCAATATGCGACAGATCAATGCTTCAGCTTACGACCAGGCTCTGGAAATAATAGGAAAAGCAGAAAAAGCAGGGTTAAAGGGCTATCTCCCTCCGGGGGAAGTGGACGAATTTTTGTTTGGGGCTCCTGTAGAAACAGGAAAGTTCGGGATTGCGGTCGCGGGAGGAATTAACGGGATCTGTGCCCTTGAAGAAACCGGGGTTGCAATTGAGACAAACCCGATTTCAACCGTGCTGGAATATCAGACCATGTCCGAACTCTGAGGCAGAAATTCTGAGGCCGGAAATGATCCGCCTGAAAGTGATATACGATAACGAGGCAAAACCCGGGTTTACAGGGGGCTGGGGCTTTTCCGCCCTGCTTGAAACGGAGGCGGAAACCCTTCTTTTCGACACGGGATGGGACGGGACCCTTCTCCTGGAAAACCTTGAGAAAATGGGAGTCTCCCTGCCCGATGTCCGGAAACTTGTCCTTTCCCACCAGCACTGGGACCACATAGGAGGCCTGCCCGAAGTCCTGAAAGCAAACCCCGGGCTTACGGTCTACGTGCCTTCATCCTTTTCCAAAAACCTCAAAGCGGAAATCGCAAAAAGGGCAAAACTTGTGGAAATCGGAGAAGCCCAGCAAATTTCCCCCGGCATCCGGAGCACAGGCGAACTCGGGGATAAAATCAAGGAGCAGTCCCTCCTTCTCGACACAGGAAAAGGGCTTTATGTGCTTACCGGCTGCGCCCACCCCGGGCTTGCCGAAATCCTGGGAGCAGCACGGCGTTTCGGGAAAGTGAGGGGAATAATAGGTGGGCTCCATGACAGCAAGGAATTTGGCGAACTTGAGGGGCTGGAACTGATAGCTGCAGGACACTGCACCACCCATAAAGAAGAGATTAAAGAACTGTACCCCGCCGAATTCGTTGAAATCGGGGCAGGACTTTGCCTTGAACTCGAGTGAGTTATTCTTATATTCCGTGACTTTACTTATTTATTCAGTGATTTTACACTTGAGATATTTTTTATTCAGCGATTTTACACTTGAGATATTTCTTAAAGGATTAAATTTGAATTTTTGAGATTTATCTTCTGCTTCTGAGAAGAAAATGTCCGGATGTCAGGAGGACATATAACTAGAAATATGATGCATCCTTAAAAATAATACAGGATTTATGCGGGGAAAGCGGGAAGTTAAACAGAGGTGCCGGAGTCACTGGAGATTTGCCGGTTTTCTTGCTTTATAAGAAATATAAAAGTGCGTGAATTTTTTTAATAACCTGGTTTTTAGATAAGCGGATTTTGAAGGACTGCTTTCTCCGGATACGGAAAAAAGGGAAGGGAGCCGTAAAGGAAAGAAATTGAGGGAGAAAAAGAACAATGTTGAAAATAGAGGACCTGACGGTGGAGGTCAATGGGAAGACCCTGCTCCGTGACGTCAACCTGGAAGTCAAAAAAGGGTATACCAATGTGCTTTTCGGGCCGAACGGGGCGGGAAAATCAGCCCTTATGAGGACGATAATGGGCTTTAGCGAGTACAAAGTCGTGAAAGGCAGGATCCTGTTCAACGGAGAAGATATTACCGGCCTGCCGGTAGACGAAAGGGCCCGCAGGGGGTTAGGAATTATGATGCAGCGCCCGCCTGATATGTCGGGGATCAAGCTCAGGGACCTTGTGAAAGCGGTGTCAAAAGAAAAGAAGGACCCTGAAAAACTGGCAGAAAACCTTGATATGAAGCGTTTTCTGGACAGGGATGTAAATGTGGGCTTTTCTGGAGGGGAAATCAAACGTTCCGAACTCCTGCAGCTTGCAGCCCAGAACCCGAGCCTCTACCTTCTGGACGAACCTGAGTCAGGAGTGGACCTTGTAAGCATAGAACAGGTAGGAAAGACGATCAGGGAACTGCTTGAAGACGGACTCGAGTGCCCGGGGGAGCGCTGCACAAGAGGGAAATCAGCCCTTATTATCACCCACACCGGCCAGATCCTTGATTACGTGCAGGCGGACAGGGGGTACATTCTCTGCAGCGGGACAATCATGTGTTCCGGAAATCCCCTGAAACTGCTTGAAGAAATAAAGAGCAAAGGATACGAGGAGTGTATAAAATGCAAGCTGATGAGGTGAACCTGAAAAAGAGAGCCGAGAGTGCAGCCGAAAAAAAGGCGGCTTTCGGAGAGGATTTTGAGCTGGAAAAATTCGGGGAAGCTTCGAAGGTCAGCAAACCCGTCGAAGACCTTCAGGTCCTGGACGAAGAAAGCAAAAAGACCCTGCTCCAGGTAGGGGTAATCCCCAGCGGGGAAGGCAGGGCAGGAAGCCTCCTGATGCTGGACAACGCAATCTCGCACTCTTCTCTCAAAGACGAAAGCGTGGAACTCACGTCTACCAAAAAAGCCCTGGAAAAGCACGAATGGCTAAAAGACTACTTCTGGAAACTCGTGCCCGTGGATGCGGACAAGTATACGGCAAAGACTTACCTTGAAGATGCCGACGGGTACTTCATCCGGGCGCCTGCGGGCAGGAAAAGTGCCCTTCCGGTCCAGACCTGCCTCCTCCTCGGAAGCAAAAAGGTCTCCCAGACCGTGCACAACATCGTAATAGTCGAAGAGGAAGCCCAGCTCGACATCATAACGGGGTGTACCACAAAAAAAGGCGTGGAAGAAGGGCTGCACCTGGGAATTTCCGAGATGTACGTTAAAAAAGGAGCCACCCTTAACTTTACCATGATCCACAACTGGGCCGAGCAGATAGGGGTCCGCCCGAGGACCGTGGTCCATGTAGAAGAAGGCGGGACTTTCATAAGCAATTACATCTGCCTCAAACCCGTGCGTTCGGTCCAGACCTACCCCACGGTCAGGCTCGAAGGAAAAGGAGCCGTAGCCAGGCTCAACACCATCGCAATTGCCCATCCGGGCTCCGAACTTGACCTCGGGAGCAAAGCCCTCTTCAATGCCCCGGGAACCAGAGCCGAACTCATCTCCAGGACAATCACCACAGGCGGGAAAGTAATCGCAAGAGGTGAAATGATAGGCAATGCCAAAGGTGCAAAAGGGCACCTGGAATGCAAAGGGCTGGTCCTGAGCGAAAAAGGCAGCCAGAGGGCAATCCCCATCCTGGAAGCAAACGTGGACGACATTGAGCTGACCCATGAAGCAGCCGTCGGAAAGATTGCCAAGGATCAGGTGGAGTACCTGATGGCAAGGGGCCTTAGTGAAGAAGAAGCCGTGGGCATGATTGTGCGCGGGTTCCTGGATGTAGGGATCAGAGGAATCCCGGAGGAGCTGAGAAGCGAAATTGAGGATACGATCACCCAGACGGCTCTCGGGATGTGAACGCCTCTCATTGAGAAATTCGGAAAAAGATCGAAACGGAATATCAATAGAAATATCAGTTGGAATATATCGGAATATCAATCGGAATATCAATAGAAATATCAATCGGAATATCGAGCCGCGAAATCAACAATAGTTTAATTAAAAAAGAGGTGTGGAGCCGGCAGGGAAAAAGGATCAAACCTGCCGGCTGTTTTCGTGGAGTATTGTGGAGTATATGTGGATTTCAATGAGCTGAAAGCATGACTCAGGACCGGATTTCTTTGTGGAGAAGAAACCAGGGAGCAAGTACCGCTCATTAAACCGCAATTTTCAAATTAAACAGGGGATATAAAAAGGTATCCGTCCCAGCCAGGAAATGGCCAGCTATTGAGACAATAGTAGAAAAAACTCTGTGGATTAAAAAGACACTAACACAAAAAGAGAAAAAAGACAGCTATTCCGGATAAGATAGATTTACGGAAAAGACCCGGAGCCCGGGGAACCAGGATAATGATTAATCAAGTAGATTTGATTTAGATTTATTTATGAATAATCCGGAGATTCCCGGAATAGGAATTATTCGGGGCGATTTAAAGGCCCAATAAAAAGCCGTATAAAAAGCCCAATAATGATAAAAAAGCTACAGTGCTTATGTTTTGTTGAAGACTGTAATTCAGACCCACCATTTTATATTCGATGCTGTGATAATAATACAGTACCGTAATATTACAGAGGGATGGAATGATAGACTTTGCATGCAAGGAGTTCAAGGTAGAAGACGTAATAAAATGCGCCCTGAACCTTACCAGGGCTGACCTGAAGGTATTGAAGCACTTCATAAACGATACCGAACACTGGTTTGACACTGACACCCTTTCAAAAGCCCTGAAACTCGACATCTCTACGGTCCAGCGCTCCGTCAAAAAACTGCATGAAAAGGAGATCCTGCAAAGGTCACAGCAGAACCTGGACGGGGGAGGCTATGTCTTCATCTATAAAGTCCATTCAAGAACAAAAATCAAAAACATAATAATGGGCGTTGTCCAGAGCTGGGCTGAGAGGCTAGGGCAGGAACTGGAGCAATGGGAAAGCAGAGCCTGATCACCCTCTCAAACCTCCCGGGATAACAGATACCCGGAAATTCCGGCCCTTATCGAAAGCCTTTGAAAAGGTCGGCATGATCCTTGCCGTCACCTGCCTCGTCACAACTTAAACTGTAAGTTACCCATGAGGCAGGGCAGGGATATTTTCTAACTCACTCGTTTTCTACCTAATGGTCACCCACTCTCTACTTGATGGTCACATGTTCTTTATTTATGTTATTTATTCAACGGTCACCCACTCTCAATTTGAAGGTCACTTGTTCTCGATTTGACAGCTGAAGCTGCCTGAAACATTTCCCTTTCAGGAATACTAATGGGAATCAAGAAATTACAGAACTTCGGTTTTTTGACGGCAGGATTCCGTACTTCTCAGCGTATATATATGGCGGCCAACTTATAACAGTACTGCAGTAGTTATGAGGTAATGCGATGATAGATTTTGCCTGTAAAGAATTCAAGGTAGAAGACGTAATAAAATGCTCCCTGAACCTTACAAGAGCCGACCTGAAGGTATTGAAGCATTTCTTCAATGACACTGAACACTGGTTTGACACTGACACTCTTTCAAAAAAACTTGAACTCGACATCTCCACAGTCCAGCGTTCCGCCAAAAAACTGCATGAAAAAGAGATCCTGCAGAGGTCACAGCAGAACCTGGACGGGGGTGGCTACATCTTCATATATAAAGTCCATTCGAGAACAAAAATCAAAAACATAATCATGAACGTTGTCCGGACCTGGGCTGAGAGGCTCGGGCAAGAACTGGAACAATGGGAAAACGGAGCTTGATAACTTGTTAAAAATAACACCTTACCTGGGAATCCTGGTACTTATCGTCTCAATCGGAGGGCTCTGGTATCCGGCCCTCGGGTATTTCATGCTGCTCATCTTTGCCGCAATCTTCCTTATCAGCCCCTTCAGGGGCCGGTGGTTCTGCGGGAACCTCTGCCCGCGGGGAAGCCTGGTTGACTTCTGGGTCAGCAAGATTTCAAAGAGAGGGAAGATCCCCGGAATTTTCAGAAGCCTCTGGATACGCCTTCCGATCTTTATCCTGCTCATGGGCTTCATGGGCTACAGGATTGCAAGCATAATAGGGACACTGAACATTTTCGAAAAAGTCGGCATGGTCTTTGTTACCATGTGTATTGTGACAACGGCAATCGCAGTCCTTCTCGGCAGCTTCCTGAGCCCGAGGGCCTGGTGTTCCTTCTGCCCCATGGGAACAGCCCAGAACCTGCTGGGAGGAAAGAAGTACCAGCTGAAACTTGAAAAAGACAAGTGCATCAACTGTAAGAAATGCGAAAAAGCCTGTCCCATGCAGCTTAAGGTCTGCAAAAACGAGACAAAGCCCGACTGCATCAAATGCGGACGCTGTGTGAGTGTCTGCCCGAAAGATGCCCTGCATTTCTAATTATTATTTAATTTGAAGATATTTTTTAATTTATTTTTTAAATTTATTTATAAGTAGTTTCAATTTGTTAAGTTTTTCAGAAAAAACGGAAAGAAAAAAGAAAAAAATCCTGCAAACGGATAAAATATCTTAAAAAGAATATTTTTAAGACATCGTTATATAATATAATATATAGGACCGCCTGATAAAATCTGTATAAATCAAGTTGCCTGACGGTCAAAAGCGGCCATCCGTGCACACCTCCGCAACTGTGTGCAATCCGACCGCAACTCCAGGAGGAAAAGAACATGACAAGCCGCGTCCCGGAACTATCAGCTGCACAGAAAAAAGAACTCTCCGAGCTCTTCGGAGAATGCGTCAATCTTGACAAACGCGAACGCCACTACTACAACCACGATATAGGAGCCCTACCCCCTCTTGTCAAAAAAGTGGTAGGGAACACTGATCCGGCAGCTGTTGTAAAAATCCGGACGGAAGAAGACGCCGTAAAGCTCCTGGAATTTGCAAACCGGCACAGGATTCCTGTAGTCCCCCGTGCAGGGGCATCCTCGGGGTACGGAGGGGTAATCCCTACAAAAGGAGGGATTGTTGCCGATGTCACCCTGCTGAACAGGGTGCTCAGCATCGACCCCGAAGGGCAAAAAGCAGTTGTGGAGAGCGGGATAATCTGGGAGAAGCTTGAGAGGAAGCTGAATGAAGAGGGCCTCTCGGTCAGGGCAATTCCTTCAAGCGCCCCTTCTTCGACCGTCGGGGGCTGGCTCATGCAGAGTGGGGCCGGATATGGAAGTTATGAGTTCGGCTGGGGCCACGAGAGCATGGAAAAAGTCAGGGTTGTCCTCCCCAACGGAAAAATAAAGGAATTTTCAGGCCCCGAACTCAGGAAGATCACAGGGACTATGGGGACGACGGGCATTATCACCGAAATAACCCTGAAGGTCCAGAAACAAGAAGAGAGAAGGGCTGTTTCCGCAAGTTTCCCTGATGCTTCAAGCATGAAAAAAGCAGTCGAAACCATAAGGGAAAAGAAAATCCCGCTCTGGTCGATCTCATTCCTGAACCCCGAATGGGCGGACATGAAGAATAAGGCGCCCAGAAAACTCCACTACGGGGAAATCGTGGACAAAGATAGGCCAGTGCTGCCCGTGGCTTACGTCTGCACCTTCATGTACCCTGCCTCGAGGGCCATCTCAGGCTTAAAAGAAGCAATAGAGAGCGCTGGCGGCACGGTCCTTCCCGAGGAGATTGCAAAGCACGAGACCGAGGAATGGTTCAAGTCCATGAAGGTCAAAAGGCTCGGCCCCTCTTTCATCCCTGCCGAGGTCCTGGTGCCCCTTGAGAAGATGGACATTACTTTTGAAGAGATAAAAAAGAGGGTAAAACTCCCGGTACTTACCGAAGGCATGGTGATAGGGGATGGAAACGTCGTGCTCCTCTGTTTCATGCGCCACTCCGAGCGCTCCGTCCTTTTCAACACAGCTTTTGCCCTTTCCCTGAGCATCCTGAAGGTTGCGGAAGAAAACGGGGGCAGGGCTTATTCTTCCGGGCTTTTCTTCGCCTCAAAGAAAAAGAGCGTCTTTGGGGACAGGCTTTCGGAAATCGAAGCCCTCAGGAAAGAATTCGACCCCAACGGGATCATGAACCCCGAGACCCTGGAAGGAAAGGGGCTCCTGAACACCGCAGTCTCCCTTGGCTCTTCTTTCGAACCCATGGGCAGGCTTGTGGGGAACATGTCAGGGATCGGGGAAGTTTCCTTCAAAGACGAAAAAGGCATTCCGGCCGACATTGCCGAACTTGCCTACTCCTGTTCCCAGTGCGGGTACTGCGTGAGCGAATGTGACCAGTACTACGGAAGGGGCTGGGAGTCCCAGTCGCCCAGGGGAAAATGGTTCTTCATCAAGGAATACCTGGCAGGCCGGGAAAAGCTTGACCAGAGGCAGACAAACACCTTCCTTGCCTGCACCACCTGCCAGATGTGCGACTCCCGCTGTGAACTGGACATGCCAATCGAACATGCCTGGATGACCATGCGCGGAAAGCTGATTGAAGAAGAGAAAAAAATGACCTTCCCGCCCTTTGAGATCATGGCTGCAAGCCTCCTGAAAGAAAGGAACATCTGGGCAAACTACAGGAAAGACCGGGACAAATGGATCCCGGACGATATCCGGGCAAAGATGAAGGACGAAGCCGAATACGCTTACTTTGCAGGCTGCACCGCCTCCTTTGTGGAAAAAGACGTTGCTGTCGGAGCTGTGCGTATGCTCGATGATGCAGGTGTCGAATTCACGGGGCTTTTTGACAAGGAGGCTTGCTGTGGAATTCCCATGCTCGTTGCAGGAAAGTGGGACGTATTTGAAAAGATCATGAGGATGAACGTCGCTAACATGAAAAAGAAAGGCGTAAAAACCGTGATCACTTCCTGCCCTGCCTGCTGGCTCATGTGGCATACAGTCTATCCTCAGTGGGCGGAAAAACTGGGGATCGAGTACGGGCTTGAGACAAAGCACTATTCCGAAGTCCTGGTGGAGCGCCTGGACGTGCTGAAGCCCAAATTCAAAAAACCTCTGAATAAAGTGGTTGCCTGGCATGACTCCTGCCACCTGGGAAGAGCCGGCGGGAAGGTGTACGAACCTCCGAGAGAGCTGTTGAAAGCCATCCCCGGCCTCCAGTTCAGGGAACTTGAGCACAACAGGGAACATGCCCACTGCTGCGGCTCGGTGGTGAGCCTTATTGCCGAGCCTCCGGTTGCATATAAACTTGGAGGTATGAGGCTTCAGGAAGCTGTAGATGTGAATGCAGACATCCTTGCGGCCCTGTGCCCCTGCTGTACGGTCCAGTTCCGTGTCGCAGCCGAGAAAAACAACATGAACATAGAGTCCCAGGACCTCGGCGCCCTTGTGGCCAGAAGCCTCGGCTATGACATCCCGGACACGACAAACTTCGCCCTGCAGTCATGGGTGCCTTTTGAGAAAATGATCGCACTCATGCAGCCCGAAAACATGACCGACTTGATGGTAGAACTCCTGCCCGAGATGATGGCAGCCATGCCCTCTCCACTTCAGGCCATGATGAAAATGGTCAAATACGTGCCTGGCATGGATGCCATGATGAAGCCCATGATGCCCATAATGATGCCCAGGCTCATGCCTTCGGTCATGCCCAAAGTCATGCCTGACATGCTCAAGGCCGTGGAAAGGCGGGTCCCGATGCCCGATCACATGAAAGAGCAGCTCCCTGACCTCATGCCAAAAGCCATGGAAAACCTCATGCCTAACATGCTGCCCCAGATTATCCCGCTGCTGACCCCGAGGATGATCGAGTACATAAAGACGCACTGAAACCTGAAAGCAGTGAATTCAGGAACAATTGAAACCTGAGTAATGAGAAACTGAGTAATGGAGAAATACTCCACATGACACTGGAAGTTTTCCCTTGACCCCGGAAACCGTTTTTCATTTCAGGTGATACGGGAGGGCACCCCGCCAGCTTGCCTGGCGGCGCCTCCCAAAAATGAAAATAAAAGATAGAATGTTCCTAAAAAGTAGAATGTTCCTAAAAAGTAGAATGTTCCTAAAAAGTAGAATGTTACTCTGAAAGAAGCACAAAATTAAAAGGATAATATATTTTCAGGTTGTGACGGCCAGCAAATTAATCCAAATTGGACCCTGTACTTTTTTCTTAGAGGCTGTCTTAAAATTCAAACCATTTCTACATTTGGATAGTAGGGTTTGTTGATCTTAAGTTCAAACTGTAAATTAATTACATCAGACTTATTTGCCCGATGAATAATATCAAATGCATTAGACATCATGGTTAAAATTTACACTTTAGACATTTAACGGTTTAACGCTACCGATATGGGATCCAAATCCGTGAGTCCTATCCCAATTGTATAGTCAAATTGAATTTTAAGACACGCTCTTAGATCTCACACGTCATCGGACTGTTCTTTTTTGTTATACCGATACAGTTTCAGGTCACTCAGATGCCCTTTATGGGCATCAAAATATACTTGCCATAATCTGAATACCCCTTTATACGAGTTATCCAGCTGCTTTTTGCTTCTTCATATACATTTTACGGAAAAGGCCGGCTGCTTTGCAGCCGGAGAGAGTATCGGTACCTGAAAAGCAAATTGAAAAAGGTTTTATTTTTTTGATTTAACCAAATAAATGCCAACAGTGAAAAAGAGGAGAAACAGAAAGCCTGCGGATATTTTATACTGCAAGCCCCCGGACCGGCATACTGAGCCTGCCAGGAGATAGCAGGAAAAGTTTCCAGCCTGCTCGAACTTAAAGGTCCGTCAGGTCAGCTTAAAAGGCCGGACATTTAAAACAGAGTCTATGAATCGCGAAACCCACGCCCAAACATTGAAATATTTTTTATACGTAGTGGTTATTCACATTTTCGGAGTTTCTGCATGGAAAGTACCCGAACTTATCTAAGTACGGTACGTATGCAGGAGTTCAGTTTTCATAATGTTGGGGCTTAAAATAAGAGAAGGGGGACATCAAAATATTAGAAGAAAGGATGTAAAAAAGAAAAATTAAAAGATAAATATTTTTATGATAAAGACCTACAGGTAATTAAATAGGTTCTCAGGGAATTTATCAAAAAATTTATAAGCAGTACAAGTAGCCTTCACGAAAAAGCTCCAAAAATATTAATTGAGAAGTGGAAGCCTGGATTTCAGGGAAGGTTTTGTTTTAAAAACGATATAATGAAAAGGAGAAAGAAGATTGAGCATTGCCCATGGAAAGGAGAGAACATGAGAAGATTTCTGGCCAAAACGTTGATTTTATTTGCAATACTGTTCACAGCTTTTGATTGGGTATACAAAACAGTAAACGACATAAATTACCTTTCCAAGGAACAGTGCTTTGTTTATGCGAATCTTCCCGAAGTTCAGAGGCTTTTCTTTGAGTATTTTGTAGAATCCACAGTAACACTTCTGGTAAGCGTCTTCCTGGCAGTGCTCCTGAGCCGTTATTTTGCAAGATTCGGGAAATTTTATCCCAAAGGGCAGGTCACCGCCTTCATTTACGCATCCATCCTGCCTTTATGCTCCTGTACGGCAATTCCCTTTGTCGAAACCATGAAAGACAAGATGAAACTGAGGACACTCGTAACCTTCCTTGTAGCGGCACCTATCCTGAACCCTTATATCATCATACTTTCCTTCTCCGTACTGGGCGTGGAATTCGGCATCTTCAGGATTCTCTGTGCTTTCGTGCTTGCAGTGTCCACCGGAATCATTGTGGAGAAGCTAAGAACGGAAAGCTGGAAAGGGCCTGAAAAAGTTTCCGCAAACCCTGCAACAGCTCCCGGGACTTCACGGACACTTTCCCTGCACCCCATTCAGGGAAACCCCGGTTTGAACGGAGTGACCGAAACCGGACCCTCGACAAGGAAACCGGAAAAGGACGTTTACGAGTCAACCTTTGATGTATTCAAGTCCGTGTTCCCCTATCTCATGCTAGGAGGAGTCGCAGGGCTTTTATTCGAGCTGTATTCCCCTGAACTTGCCAGCTTATCCTCCCTTCTTTCGAGTAAAGTTGGAAGTATCTTCGTTGCCCTGGGCCTGGGCATCCCTGCATATTTGTGCAACGGAGGAGATGTTTTTGTACTGAGGCCTCTTATGGAGGGAGGCAGGCTGCCCATGGGGGCTTCTCTTGTGTTTTCCCTTAGTTCGACGGCAATATGCGTGACCTCGTTTTTCATGCTGCTCAAGGTCCTCGGGAAAAAAGAAACAACCGTACTTCTGGCAAATATTGTAATTATGCTATTTTTGATGGGTTATGCCCTTAATGTCCTGTTCTGAAAGTTCAGGATTTTTTACAAATTTCCCGGAATACTGAGCAGAGGGGCTCAAAGGGGGGAGGGGGGAGAAAACTCCCTGAAGGGCTTTTCATTTGAAGCAGGAAAAAAGGACCTGCACTAGAAAGTGTATACGGCCAGGCCCATACACCCGGACTTCGGGACAGAGCCTGAGAAAGGGACCCGAAAAGAGGATGAAAAGGATCAGGAGGCGCATTTCACACATTTAAAGTGCTTCTACCCGGAGGAATTCTTATATAGAAGTGCTTGCATTAAGAATAGGAAAATTACGCAGCAAAAATCGCGTGTTCAAGGATTCAACTAATAAAAAATTCATATAAAATTCATATCATTATAAAGGAGATTGAAGCTTGGCAGCACAACCAATCTTTATTTTAAGAGAAGGCAGCAAGAGGACACACGGTTCCGACGCCCAGCACAACAACATCATGGCCGCAAAGGCCGTAGCTGAGGCAGTCAGGACCACTCTTGGGCCAAAGGGTATGGACAAGATGCTTGTAGACTCCATGGGAGACGTTGTCATCACCAACGACGGGGCAACCATCCTCAAGGAAATGGACATCGAGCACCCGGGTGCGAAGATGATCGTGGAAGTTTCCAAGACCCAGGACGCTGAGGTAGGAGACGGGACCACCACCGCAGCCGTACTTGCAGGAGAACTCCTGGAAAAGGCAGAAGAACTGCTGGAAAGTGGCGTGCACCCCACCCTGATTGCCAGCGGGTACAGGCTCGCAGCAAACCAGGCCGAAAAGATCATTGACAGCATCACAATCAGCGTTTCTCCGGAAGACACCGAAACCCTTGAGAAACTGGCAGCAACCGCAATCACAGGAAAGGGAGCAGAAGCCCACAAGGACCACCTCTCCAACCTTGCAGTCCAGGCCGTGAAGTCCGTTGTCGAGGTAAGCGAAGATGGGAAGATCACCGTTGACATCGAGGACGTAAAGACCGAAAAGAGGCCAGGCGGAAGCATCAGAGACTCCGAGATTATCCAGGGCGTTCTTGTTGACAAGGAACGTGTCCACACCGCTATGCCGGAACTTGTGGAAAACGCAAAGGTCCTGCTCTTAAGCGTGCCAATCGAACTCAAGAAGACAGAAACAAAAGCCGAGATCAAGATCACCACCCCTGACCAGATGCAGCTCTTCTTAGACCAGGAAGAAGCCATGCTCAGGGAAATCGTGGAAAAGGTCATCAAGACCGGCGCAAACGTAGTCTTCTGCCAGAAGGGCATTGACGACCTTGCCCAGTACTACATGACAAAGGCAGGCATCTTTGCCATGCGCAGGGTCAAGAAGAGCGACATGGACAAGCTCTCCAGGGCAACCGGCGCAAGCGTAATCACCAACCTTGACGAGATCGAGGATTCCGACCTCGGCTACGCAGGCCTTGTGGAAGAGAAAGATGTCACAGGCTCCAGGATGACCTTCGTCACAGGCTGCAAGGACAGCAAGACCACCTCCATCCTCCTCCGCGGCGGGACCGAGCATGTGGTTGACGGCCTGGAAAGGGCCCTTGAAGATGCCCTCAGAGTCGTGGGCGTTGCCCTTGAAGACCAGAAGATCGTCGTGGGCGGCGGCTCCGCAGAAGTCGAGCTGGCCCTCAGGCTGAAAGAATACGCAGCAACCCTGAAAGGCAGAGAGCAGCTTGCAGTGATGAAGTTTGCCGAGTCCCTTGAAGTCATCCCCCAGACCCTTGCAGAAAACGCAGGTCTCGACCCCATCGACATGCTCGTTGAGATGCGCTCCCAGCACGAGAAGGGCAACAAGAGGGCAGGCCTCAACGTCTACACCGGCAAGGTCGAGGACATGTTCGAGAACAACGTCATCGAACCCCTCAGGATCAAGACCCAGGCAATCAACGCAGCAACCGAAGCTGCAATCATGATCCTCAGGATTGACGACGTAATTGCATCCTCAGGCATGAGAGCAGGCCCAGGCGGCGCCGGCGGAGAAATGCCTGAAGATATGTAAACTTTCCTTCAAAAACTCACAAACCACGGGTTACCGGAAAAGCCCAGGATTAAAAAATTCCCGGGTTTCCGGAAACCATCTTTTTTATTAATTAACTCGCCGGGTCGGAACTGACAATCATAACGGACCGGGATCGGAGAACAACTGACAGAGGTCAGAGATCAGAACTGACAGAGATCAGGGATCAGAACTGACAGAGATCAGAACTGACAGGCAAGGGATTCTATTCGCAATAAAGGGATTCCATCCACAATAGAAAGAAGATCCTGCGAACCTTTTTGAAGAAAAAAGAGAAAAACCGTTTTTTGAAGAGATTTGCACCTTTTAAACGAATTTTGGTTCCGAAAAGGAAAAACTTTTCAGGTAATAAAACGGGATAAGTACCGGAAACTGTTTTGTTAGAACAATTAATTTATCGGGCTTCGTAGCAGGAAATCTCCCTGGCATCTACAACTACCGGTTTTCCCAGTTCGTTTGAGACGACATTGCGGACCCTTGCCATGCACCTGCACTCAAGCTGGATGCGGGCAGAGACAGCTTCACGTTCCTCAATGTAGAACTCACTTGCACTTATCACGGAATGGGTAGAGATCTGCCTCTGCAAAACTTTTGCTACCAGGCCTGTGGTCCCATCAGTCAGGTCGTGGAAGCTGGTGGAGGTGAGGAGGACATAGTCCCCTGCATTGAGCCCGAGCACTCCGAAGAAATTTTGAGGGGTCCGGATCTCAAGAGTCCGGATGGTGTGGTTTTTCAGGACTTCGATCACGGAGTCGGCAATCCCTGTTAATGCAATATACTCCATAGAATCACCCGTACATTGGGAATTCCTTTTTAACTTCTCCCTTCTGCTCGGTGGTGCTTACATCTTCAGCAAGCTTTTGGAGTTCGGTTTCTATGCGCTCGGCCTGTTCTATAAGCCTCTCGGTACTGACCGAAAGCCCGTAGAGTTCATTCAGGACTTCAATGACAGCAGAAGCAGCTCGCGGGTCCGGGTTCTGGGTCCTGGTAGCTCCGAGCAAACTCAGTGCAGGGATCCCGCGGAGCAGGCACTCGGCCATTACGCTGCCTGAAATCCCTGAAATCGTCCCCATCTGGAAAATTTCCACCTTTTCCTTGATTTTTTCCAGCATGTCCTTAGTGGTGGCTGCCCCAAAGACTTTGTGTTCCTTGTCCATGATGGCAATTCCCGCAATTGAGGCAATCTCCCTGACGTTTATGGACTCAGCCCAGTCAACCAGGGCGTTGCTGACATCGTAGGAAACCGAATGGCTGATCGGGATATCGGAGATCACGATGATCAGGTTGTGTTCCACACTTTCGTAGATCCGGACAGGCATGTTGATGAGCCCCTCATAGAGCACTGCAATCGAGGGGAAATACCTGGATTCGATGGAACCGATGTATTCCATATTCATTTCTTCGATCAGGTGCTGACTTGCAATATTCCCCACAAGCCCGATTCCGGGAAAACCTTCAATCAAAACAGGGTTTTTTGACTGCACAGGTCTGGTAATAATCTTTACATCATTGTTATCATAGTCCGTAGTCGACAAAGAACCACCTCAATGAAATAAATGCATACGCCCATATGACTATTGAGCTAAATGCATACGCCCCTATGATTATATTTGAGCTAATCCTACATAAACAAGTTTCCCAGCGGCCCGGCCTGCGGCGCCTCCTGTGCACCTCACGGCAAAAAATATAGATAGTTTTGAGGCTCTTGAAAAACCATACCCTCTCTATTAGTAAAAAAGAATCTTTTTGATATATATCTTTTCTTCAGACTTTAGAAAATAATTAACATGAAAAAAATCAAGACGGAGCGGGACTTCCCCTTTTTTGACCGGAGCCGTACTGAGAAAGCACCGGAAAAGAGAATATAGGAGAAAAAAGGGAAGGGGAAAAAGAGAAGGGGAAAAAGGAAAGGGAAGGAAAAAGAGGGGAAAGAGAAGGAAAGGGGAAAAAGGAAAGGGAAGGAAAGGGGAAAAAGGAAAGGGAAGGAAAAAGAAGGGAAAGAGAGGTAAAAAGAGAGGAGTACCGCAAAAAGAAAAAGAAAAAAGAGCCCTACAGGAAGTAAAAAAATCAGAACATAAGAATAAGAGGAGAAAAATACATGGAAAAACCAATTCTTTACCTGGACAATGTAGGAGAAGTAAATACCTGCGCCGTTGTGGAAGCATCGGCAAAGAGAGCCGCAGAACTGGGGATATCCCACATCGTGGTCGCAAGCACCAGCGGAAAAACCGCTCTCAAGATGGCAGAGGCGGTAAAAGGCAGCGGCATAAAGGTAATCGGCATAAGCCATCAGTACGGGCAGAAAGAGAAAGGCGAATGGGAAGTGGAAGAAGAATATAAACGGAAACTTGAAGAGCTCGGAGCCGTAATCACAACCCAGTCCCACATGTTTTCCGGAATAGAGAGGTCCATTACCAAAAAGTTCGGAGGCTATTCCCGGATAGAAGTGATTTCCGATACCCTGCGTTCCCTCTTCGGGAAGGGCTTTAAGGTCGCAATAGAGGTTGCCATAATGGCCGCAGACTCCGGGCACATCCCCGTTTCCGAGGATACGGAGATCATTGCAATCGGCGGCACGCGGTGGGGCGCAGACGTGGCCCTTGTGCTCAGGCCTGCCCACAGCGGCGACTTTTTCTCCCTGCAGGTAAGGGAAATCATTGCCATGCCCCGGGCAAAAGAAGACTAAAAAAGAATAAACAGAAAAGTAAAGAAGATAAAAAGTGAATGGGCCCCAGCCTCAAAGAGGCAGTCCATTTCTATTTTAAAACAGTTTTTAAGCCATCCTCAAAATGGGATTTAAGCCATCCTCAAAATGGGATTTAAACCATCCTTAAAACTGATTTTAAGCCATTCCAAGCCTTTTGAGGATCTCCATCCGGTCTTCTTCTGTAAAGGACTCACCCTGGAAGGTCTCAACCGCGTTCTTCAGGAGGGTCACTGCAAAGGACATAGAAGGCCCGCCGCCAAAGGCAACCGCAACCATGGAAGCCTGCATGATCTCTTCTTTTGTGGCTCCGGCCTCAAGGGCATTGAAAGCGTGGAGGGAGATGCAGTAAGGACAGCGGTGGTAGAGAGCAACGCCGATAGCAATCAGCTCTTTGGTTTTGAAGTCAAGGACCGAAGTTTCAAAGCTTGCCCCGACCATGCCCATAAACGCTGCAGCCTGCTTTCCCTGAACTTCGGTTTCGGAAGCAAAATCTCCGAGTCCGGCCGTAAAGTCAAATAACAATTTTTTCGGGTCTTCAGTCATATTATCACCTGTACGTTTTCTGCTGCATAACTCTTGATTGTAGAGGGATATAACGGTTGTGCATGGATGAGGCAAAACTATACAAAAAGGAAAAATGCTTAAGGACCCGGCAGAAACTGAAATATTCCAGGAAAAAATAAAAGGTAAAGAGGAAAACTGAAAAAAAGTGCAGGAGCCTTCTGAAAAAACCCTGCCAAACCCGCCCCACCCGGGCATCCCTTTTAGTTCCCAAAGTTAAATATATCTGAGAGGCATCTATAACGCCGGCATGTCAGCTATATTCGAAATTCTCGACAAGGACGCAGGCGGCAGGATTGGAAAACTCAGGACCCCTCACGGGACCGTAGAGACGCCCACCGTCATGCCTGTGATCAACCCGAACATTCAGCTTATCCCCCCGAATGAGATGCGAAGCTTCGGGGCAGAAATCCTGATCACCAATTCCTATATCATCTACCGGAAGGAAGAACTGCGAAACGTTGCCCTGGAAAAGGGGCTGCACGGGCTTTTGGGCTTTGACGGGCCCATCATGACCGACTCGGGGTCTTTCCAGCTTTCCGTATACGGTTCAGTGGAAGTTACGAATGAGGAGATCCTGGGCTTCCAGCAGAAGATAGGAAGCGATATCATCGTCCCCCTGGACATCCCGACACCACCGGACGTCCACTACAGGAGAGCAGAGGAAGAACTTGCAGTCACAGCCGAGCGCCTGGAAGCCGCCCGGAAATTCGTGCAGGGAGAACAGCTCCTGGCAGGGCCGGTCCAGGGCTCAACTTATCCGGAACTCAGGGAAAAAGCAGCCTCCCACCTGAAAGACCTTAATTTTGAAGTATACCCCCTCGGGGCGGTTGTCCCACTTATGGAATCCTACCGGTATGCAGAACTCGTAGACGTGATTGCCGCATCCAAAAAAGGGCTTTCCCCGACAGCTCCCGTCCACCTCTTCGGAGCAGGGCACCCGATGATGTTCGCCCTTGCCGTGGCCCTTGGCTGCGACCTCTTTGACTCGGCAGCTTACGCTCTCTATGCAAAGGACGGGCGCTACATTACCGCAACCGGAACATACCACCTGGACAAACTTAACTACCTGCCCTGTTCCTGCCCGATCTGCTCAAAATACACTGCTGAAGAGTTGAAAAAGGCCAAAAACCGGGACGAACTCCTGGGAAGGCACAACCTCTACGCAACCTTTGCAGAAATCCGGCTGATCAAGCAGTGCATAAAGGACGGAAAACTGCTCGAACTTGTGGAGCAGCGCTGCCGTGCCCACCCGAAGCTGCTTGACGGGTTAAAAAAGCTCTACACCCATTCCTCCTGGCTGGAACAGTTAGACCCCGCCACCAAAGGTACCTTTTTCTACTGCGGGCCCGAATCCGCCTCCCGCCCCGAAGTCCTGCGCTTCGGAAAGCGCCTGGAACGGTTTAATATTGAAGGAAAAGCCCTTATCCGGGCAGGTCCCGTAAAAGGCGAAAGAAGCTATGACCAGGTCCTTGCCTTCAAAGCCCCGTTCGGAGCATTTCCTGTGGAAATGGAAGAAGTGTACCCCTTCAATGCCGAGGTCTCAAAAGCTCCCGATTACGAAGCCCTGAAAACAGCCCTTTCAAATACCCTAAAATTGATAGAGCTGAACCCGAAGGCAGAGTTTACCTTCGTCTGCGAACCTGAGTTCGAACACCCCCTTCTCGAAAAGATAAAGGAAAAAGCAGAACTGGTATACAGGGACGCCTGGAAAAAAGAGTAAAACTCCGCCTGCAGGAAGAGGCCCTTCCTGCGGACACCCACCTTTCTAAAAAGGATAAAAAAGAAAACTTTTTTGATATGCGAACGTTAATAGGACTTGCTCCTACTCTCAAAAAAGAAATCCCCGAAATCCCACACCACCCTTAAAAACAACCCCCTAACATAACAAACCCCGGATACAAACCAGAAAAGCACAGGTGAAAAGATGTCCCTTACAGCAAGAATAGGGGAACTCAGCCCTTATCTCCGGTTGCTGAGACCCGAACTCTACTACATGGACCTGACCCTCCCCGCCGCAAGTGCAATCCTGGCTTCCTACCTGGCAACCGGAGGGCTCCCTGAATTCCTTCCCTTCCTTATTGCCGTTATCGGAGGCTTTGCGGCCATCACCAGTTCATACGTTTTTAATGACTGCTTCGACATTGACATTGATACCATCAACATTCCGGACAGGCCCCTGCCCTCCTCGAAAATTTCAAGGAACTCGGCAATGGGGTACGCCCTCTTTCTTCTATTAATCGCAGGCGCAGCAGCCCTGTACCTGAACCCGGAATCCCTTGTAGTCCTATTTATCGCAGCTGCAACCATAACCATCTACTCCATCTTTGCAAAGCGGAACACCTTCCTGAGCTTCCTGCCTGTGGGCATCTCCTACGGGCTCGTGCCTGTGGGGATCTGGCTGGCCTTTGACCCTGCAGGGGTCCTGAAAGGCAGTGACGGGGTTATCCTGCCCCTCGCAGGCGTCTGCTTCGGGCTTATGATGTGCGTTACGGACTGGGCCTTTACCCTGGGAGGCGTGGCCCGGGACGTGGAGGGAGACAGGCTGAAAGGTGCCCCGACCATGCCAGTTACCTTCGGCATCCCCTTTACCGCCAGGTTTGTTACCTTCTGGTGGATCGTGGGAGTCATAGCTTCGGTTATCATAGGCTGGTCAGCCGGACTGGGGCCCGTGTACTTCGCAGGTGCCCTTGCCTCAGGGCTCTGGATGCTTGCCCAGTGTTTTGACTTTATCAGGAACCCCACACCGGAGCGGGGCGGCAGGCTCTTCCTGAACGGCTCGAACTACAGGGCAATCATGTTCGGGTCCATGATCCTGGACGTTATGCTGTGCATATATCTTGGAGCTTACACCTCCATCCTCTGGTAAAAACCCTAATAAACGGATGCTTAAGGCAGAAGGAGAAATTAAAGCTTAATAAGGATAGGAAAGAATGGATGCGGATATCATTGTAATCGGGGCATCTCCGGCAGGGCTGATGGCTGCCCGGAATGCCTGTGAAAAAGGCGCGGATGTCCTTTTGCTGGAAAAAAAAGAAGAGATCGGGCATCCCCCCCATCCGGCAAACTCTTTTTTCAAGGGGATGCTTGACAGATGCGGAGAAAAGGCAGACCCTTCATACGTGGTCCACAACCTCAAAGGCATGCGCATCATTTCGCCCTCAAAGCGCGAGATAGTGGTGGAAACCCCGGGATACTCCATTGACAAGACGAAGTTTGACAGGTTTTATGCGGAGAAAGTCACAAAAACAGGTGTTAACCTCCGCACCGGGATAGAAACTTTCAATATCCTCAAGGACGGGGGAGAATTTGCAGTCAGCAGTTCGGACGGGGTGTTCAGGTCAAAGCTTGTGATCATTTCCGACGGGATCAATTCAAAGATGGCATCCCTGCTTGGCTTAAAGACCATGAAACACCCGGAAGACATCGCCTGGGGCATTGAAATGGAAGTCCGGGCCCCTGGCCTCGGGGAACAGGACATGTTCGAGTACTATGTGGGAAACCACGCCCCCGGCTGGAAGACCACCTACGCCCCCAGGGGAGGGGATAATGCCGCAATCGGGGCCTATGTGCGCAGGTGCGGGAAGGACGCAAAACCCTACCTTAATGCCTGGGTTGAGCGTTTCAAGAAACTCAAGGGCATAGAAGAGCTTGAAGTCGTAAGGAAACTTGCAGGAGGAGATCCCATCGTGACCATCCCGAACGAGTACATAAGCGACGGGGTAATGGTTGTAGGGGGCGCAGCCGGGCAGTCAGGGATCGGCTATGCCATGCGGGCAGGGCAGATCTGCGGGGACGTGGCAGCAGATGCAGTCAAAAAAGGCGACGTCTCAAAACATGCCCTCTCGGAATACCGGAAGACCTGGGAAAAAGAGTTTAAGACCGAGCACTACATTGGCAGGATAGGGCTTGAGACCCTCAGGAAGATGACGGACCGGGAAATTGACGACATGGCAAAAGTCTTTGAAAAAGAAGACCTCTCTTTTATCCACGGCAGTGCCTTTGACCAGGCAACACAGGTCTTTTTCTTCATGCTGAAGAAAAACCCCACGGCAATGCTCAAGTACAGGGCACTTCTCAGGAACAAATGACCCCATTATTTAAAGCGGAAACCGGAATAAACAAAAAACGGGAAAAGTAAAACAGGGACAGGACAGACACAAGAAAAGCAGGAAAAGCCAGGGACCGGAAAAGACATGCAGTACGATTTTTACAAAAACCCCCTCTTCAGGGCCTATGCCGAAATAGAAAACGGGCGCTTGCGGATGAAGACCGGGGGGATAGCGTCCCCCTTCATGAAAAAAGCCGTTTCAGGGAACTTCTCTATCTTCGAAGGCGAAAAGCCTGCAAAAGTGGAGGGCGGCCGGCTGATCTATTCTACCTGGATGCCCCCCATCCCGGGGCCGGGTTTTGACCGCCTGGTAAGAAGCCAGCTCCTGGCAATGTTCGGGAAAATGGTCCCTGACCAGGTTACGATCTCCATTACCGAGGACTGCCCGAACAACTGCATTCACTGCGCCCTTCCGGACACGAAAAACCGCTCGAAACTTGCCCCCGAAACCGTGAAAGCCGCAATCGACCAGGTGCTTGAGATGGGCACGACCTTTGTAATCTTTGACGGGGGCGAACCCCTGACCTATCCCGGCCTGGAAAACCTTATAAGGTACGTGGACCCCGAAAAGGCCATCACCGGCATGTTCACCTCGGGGGTCGGGCTGACCGAAGAGCGGGCCAGGAGCCTCAAAGCTGCCGGGCTCTACTCCCTGACCGTCAGTTTTGACAGCGCCTTTGAGGAAAAGCACGATTACGTGAGGGGCAGGGAAGGGGTCTTTAAAAGTGCGGTATCCGCCGTCAAAAACGGGCTTGCTGCCGGGCTGCTGGTAAACATCTACGTGGTGCTTTCGAGGGACAACGTAAACGAGCTTGACGAAATCTACGCCCTTGCCGCAGGACTCGGCGTCCACGAACTCTCCTTTTACGAAATCGTGCCCACGGGCAGGTGGATGGAACACGCAACCGAGATCCTGACCCCCAAAGACCTGAGAAAATTTGACGATTTCGTGGCCAGGGCAAGGGAAAAAGAAGGCCCGAGGGTCTTTGCAATCCCCCAGGTAATGAGGACCACAGGCTGCATGGCAGGCCGGAAATGGCTGCACATCACCCCCGAAGGAAACATCCTCCCCTGCGCCTGCATCCCCATCCCTTACGGAAACGTCCATACAGATAAGATACAGGACGTATGGAAAAAGATCAGGAGGGACACCGCATATAATGCAAAGTCCTGCCTGATGAGGGACCCGGAATTCAGGGAAAAGTACCTGAAACTTTCGGACTGAAAAATTATAGCATTGACAAATATAGCATTGACAAATATAGCATTGACAAATATAGCATTGATTATCGTACGGGATTGAAACGAAAGGCATTATGCAGCCGTTTCATTCGCTTCCCCGTTTTCCGGGACGTAAATCACCCTGCCGTCTGCCAGCCTGTAGGCCGTCCCCAGGGCTTCTCCGGTTTCCCCGCCGATATTGTTGGTCATGTTCAGGACCTCAATTGGCTGCCCTTTTTCCTTGATGATGATCTTCATATCTGGGCCCCCGGGTTTTTCACGATGGTTATGTCCTCTTCGGGGTTAAGGAGTTAGGGGGAGGTTGAGGCGTGACCAGGACTACCAGCAGGGCAACGGAAAAGGCCACAGCTCCGGCTAAACCGGAAAAATTTCAAAGGAAAAAAAGAGATGCAGGTTAAAGCCTGCACCTGCTACGGAAATTAAATATCTTCAGGGATGCAAATATCCGTGATCTGGATTAAACAAGGCCTGATCTCTGAAGAGTCATCAGGTCTTCAGTGGTGAGTTTTGCGCCGCCCTTGAACTTCTCGAAGATGGATTTGGCATCTTTCTGGAGTTCGGACTTGACAACGCGGGACTTACCGTCCTTGTCCTTTTTCTTAAGCTTGAAGAGTTCCTTGTCAATTTCCCTGATTTCTTTCTGGGCATTGATGAAGACCTTATGCTGCTCGTCAGCTGCTTCCTGGGCTTTTACAAAGTCCCTGTGGGCGATGTCCGACTCTGCCCTGGTCTTGTCAGCTTCTTTGAAAGCGGCAATCATCTTCTCATGGTATTCCTGGGCCTGCCGGGCATACTCTGCCAGCTCATTGTGGAACTCAGAAGCCTCGTCGCGGATCTTCTGGGCTTCGTCCAGGATATCCTTCAGTTCGAGGTTGTTCTCGAGCTGGACTTTTTTAACATGATACTGCTTCTGGAGTTGAGTGATCTTGCCGACGAGTTCCCTTTCCTTGCTGGTGCTCAGCACTTCGGTCTGCTGGGCAAACTCAAGGCGGTCGATGTCCTTCCTAAGGGCCTTGATCGAGGGGCCACCCAGGTTGTTTTGCTTCCTGATGGAATCGGCCTTTGCAAACAGTTCATTTGCCTTGGCATTGGTATCGTCGCGCTTGTTCTTGTATTCGCTGACCTTCTCGTTGATTTCATCCCTGGCAACCTTAAGTTCCTGGGCTTCGTTGATGAGGTCCTTCGTCTTCTTGTTCAGCTCGTTGCGCTTTGCAGCGAGGGTGCTTGCTTCTGCATTTAAAGAGTTCCTTTTTTCCTTGGATTCCTCGGAAATGGTCTTTAAATCAGTTCTTTTTTTCTGCAGTTCTTTTAGCATCTCTTATTGTACCTCCCGGTCCAGCAAAAAAGCTGGCATTTTAGTAGCTCATTCCTGTTCGTTGTCGACATGCTGTGCCTGGTTACGAGATGGATGAGAAAGAGATTCAAGGATAGGAATTATGGTTTTGAGGTCTTTTCTGGTTATGACCACGTCCGCATATTCCTTCAGAATGGGCTTGGGGTTAAAAGCTATTGCAAACCCTGCCCGTTCAAAAATACAGGCATCGTTTGCGCCGTCACCGACAACCACGCAATGTTCAGGCCTGACCCCGTTGATTCGGGCCAGTTCCTCAAACACCGTTGCTTTGGAATCACTTTTTGTGATTGGACCGATTACCTCACCCGTGAGGCAGCCGTCTTCCACAAGCAATTCATTGGAAACCACGAAGTCGATATTAAGCGCCTTTCCGACCCTGTCAGCTGAGATGGTAAATCCGCCAGAAATCATTGCAGTCTTATAACCCAGTTCCTTGACATAACGAACCAGCTCTGCTGCTCCCGGCATAAAGGGGATCCGGTCCACCGCTGCCAGGGCATTTTCAAGGGAAAGACCTCTAAGGAGGCCGACCCTTTCGGCAAGCGACTGCCCGAAATCGAGATCTCCACTCATCGCTCTCTTCGTAATCTCCTCCACTTTGCTTACAACACCTGCGGCCCTGGCGAGCTCATCGATAGTCTCAGCGTCTATAAGGGTGCTATCCATATCAAAAACGATCAGCTTACATTCACTGGAAATATGCGTAGGACAGTTCACTCAATCAAAACCTGGACCTGATGATGATAGATATATACCGGGACCATTTCCCGAAAAAGGGCACACTACCCGAAGTACCGCTTTAGAGGTACCCCCGCAGATTAGTGTAACATATTTGCCCTGACATTAAAAGCCCACCAACGGAGAAAGCTATTTCAAATCATAATATGGATTTTGCCAGAAACAAAACCACAAAACAACAGCATTGATCTCAACGTTTTTGACTGAAATAAATCACATCCCTTTTAAGCTTTTCGGAGGGGAGGGAGAATGTGCCGAATAATCATTATAAATAGGAAGAATATTTATAAAATATCGTTGATAAGAAGAGGGAATCTCCAAAAGGATTATAAACCCTATGGGAATTCCAATATTGATTAAAAGGTCAACACAGGATTTTGAAAAAATGGTCAACATAGGATTCTTAAAACTGGGCAACCTGGGAATGAGTCAGGTTATCAACCTGATCCAGGATGAAATTGCAGCACGAGAGGGAATCACCGTACGCGTTTTCGGGACAGGCGCCAAGATGAGCCCCGCTGAAGCCGCAGACACTGAAAGCTTCAAGCAGTGGAACCCTGACTTTGTAGTCATCATCAGCCCGAACGCAGGGGCTCCGGGCCCGACTGCCGCCCGTGAACTCTGGAAAGACACACCCTGCATCGTGGTCTCTGACGGCCCCACCAAGAAGGAAGCCCGCCAGGCGTTTGAAGACGAAGGCTTCGGATATATTATCCTGCCAATAGACCCCCTCATCGGAGCAAAGAGAGAGTTCCTGGACCCCGTAGAGATGGCATCTTTCAATTCCGATGCAATGAAAGTGCTTTCAATCTGCGGTGTTGTTAGGCTTATCCAGGAAGAACTCGACAGGGTAACCGAGCAGGTAGCCTCCGGGAAATCCGGGAAGGAACTCGAACTCCCCCACATCTTCGCAAAAGCCGAAAAATGCGTAGAGCACACAGGCTTTGCAAACCCCTATGCAAAAGCAAAAGCTCTTGCTGCCCTGCACATGGCTGAAAAAGTCGCACAGGTCAACTTCCCTGCCTGCTTCATGTTAAAGGACATAGAACAGGTATGCCTTACAGCCGCAGCCGGACACGAGATCATGGGAGCCGCTGCCCAGCTCGCAACCCAGGCAAGGGAAATCGAGAAATCCAACGACACAGTCTTCAGGCAGCCCCACGCAAAGGACGGCAGACTGCTGAAAAAGACCGGACTGTACGAAAAGCCGGAATAAACACCGGAAAAAGTCTTTCAAGGATTAAAATAAGGATCTTAATTGGAGGAAACCGGAAACTGTCCCGGGCTAATCAAGCAAGGGACAAAACCCTCCAATAATACATCCCTTTTTTTATTCAGGAGAATACATCCCTTTTATTACTCAGATTTGTTCTTCACCAGATTCAAGCTTTTTTTCTTCCACACACTTCTTTGCTTCCTCGACTTCCTCCAGTACGGAAGGGTATCCCTGGAAGACAACAGAGAGGTCAATGGTTGCCAGCAGGTCCACTATCCCGAGTGCTGCAACAACCTCGCCTTCCTTTGAGCGGATGGGAGCAACTGCCACATGTTTTCCCCTGTACATGCCTTCTTTGGGGACCTCATGTGCGATTTTGTTGGTCCTGAGCACCTCTTCGAGTATCGGGCCCGTGTAGTCCCTGTCAAGGATTTTTCCCTTTTCCAGGCGAAGCCCCTTTCGCTTGAGACTTCGGATGGTGGTTGGAAGCCCCACCAGCGAATGCACGGCAAATGCTATTGCTTCGAGTTCTTCAGGCCCTGAGTCTTCGGATATTGTCATGGATTTAATGTTCTCACCCCCGGCACGGCATTAATAACCTGTGCAGGTAGAAAAGCCGGCAAATTCTCAGAAAAAACCGAACCCCACGAAAAAACCGGCCATATATAGAAGATATTTTTTCAAAGAATATATAGTCACTCCTCATTTTCAAGTGCTTTTATCAGCGCCTGCTTATGCAGTTCCCCGGACATATGGATCCCGCCCATTTCCCCCCGGACCGCACGGCAGGGGTACTGCTGGACAATAAGCCCGGCTTTAGGGGGGGCGTCCTTTACGGGAACTCCTACGAGTTCTTTTGCCATGTGCCAGGTGCTTCCGCAGGGTGCGCCTTTTATAACTTCAACCCCGGCAATTTTTCCATCCTTTGTCTTTACTTTCAGGACAGGAGACCCGAAAATATCCGCAAAGGGCCGGTTGCAGGCGTTGGCTTCCAGAGTACAGCAGATCTCGTCCACTTCAATGTCCATGCCAGAGTCTGCGGAGATCTTTTCAAGTTCCGGAATGGAAGCCCTGGAAGGCCCGCCCGGCACGATCAAAGAGCGTACACCGGCTCTGGCTGCAAGTTTGGCAATTGCAGAGGTAAGGTCCGGATGCAGGGAATAGGTAATCACTATCTCAGCCGAAAATACCCTCCGGTCAAAATTCAGGTTCTCCAGAAATTCATCAGGCTCCTCAATGAACACGGGCACAAACTCAGGCAGGTCGGTAGAAACAACCGAAAAATCACTGTGTTCCCTGACGGCCTCAATCAACCGGTGCCCGTATTTGCCCCGGGTGATAACTCCGATTACAGTCATTACTGTAAGTTATTTTTGATATTGTATATATAGGTGCTTATTTTATATCGGATTCGGCCGTCTGTCCCTCCTTCGGCCCCTCTTCGGCCTCCCTTTGGCCTCTCCTTTGGTCTCTTCTTGGGCCTCTCCTTCGGCCCCTCCTTCGGCCCCGGGGAAAAACCCCACATAGAGATATAAATAACAAAAAGCATTTCAGTAAAAACCCTGTAAAAGAAGAAGAAGAAGAAAAAGAAGAAAAAGAAAAAGAAGAAAACGGCGGTCGTATGAAAGGCAAACTGATAACTCTTGAAGGCATTGACGGCTCCGGCAAAAGCACGGTTGCAAGAAAACTGCAGGAAAACCCGGAACTCCTGAGACTTAACCCGGTATTTACCCGGGAACCCACCCGCGGGACTTTGACCGGGGATGCAGTTGAACAGGCCATCCAGTCGGACACCGACCAGCTTGCCGAACTCTTCCTTTTTACCGCCGACCATGCCGAACATCTGGCAAAACTCGTAAAGCCCGCCCTTGAGGACGGAAAAGCCGTAATATCGGACCGCTACTCGGACAGCCGTTACGCTTACCAGGGTATGACCCTGAAAACCCGCATGGAAAACCCCCTTGAATGGGTCAGGAACCTGCACAGGGGCTGGACCGTTGTCCCTGACCTGACATTCCTCTTTGACATAGAACCCGAAACCGCAGTTGAACGCTGTGGAAAGAGGGGAGAGCAGACAAAGTTCGAAAAAATCGAGTTTTTAAGGGGAGTGCGGGAAATCTTCCTGAAACTTGCCGCAAAAGAGCCCGAACGTTTCATGATAATAGATGCCAGCAAACCCCAGGAAGCCGTGGAAAGGAAAGTGGTGGAAAAACTCCTGGAATTTCTCCGGCAGTAATTGACAGAGAGTGAAGGAGAGAAAAAAGAAAGATAAAAGGAAAAAAAGCCCCCTGAAAGACCTTAAGAGACTACCTGGGGCAGAGGTATACAGGTCACAGCCCGTTGTCATCTGCAAATTTGATAAGGGCTTCCCCGAGCATCCTGACATGGGAGGGGTTCAGGTTGAACCGGGACTTTTTTACGCCCCCCCGCTCTTTTGCGAGTTCGACGTATTCTTTTTCGAAGCGGTCGCTGTGAGCAAGGGAAACAGTCATGTACCATCCGCCTCCCATTTTTATTTCCACATACCCGTCTCCGCTGCTTTCCTCAGAGCTTTCCTCAACGCTCTTTTCGGTACTCTTTTCGGTACTCTCCTCGGTACTCTCCTCAATGATCTCCTCGGTTATTTTCTTCTTTGCCATGCTGTAAACCTCATGAAATCTGTGTTTAAGATGAAATCAACTGATCTCATATAAATGATACTCAAGATCTTATATAGTCCCTATCAGTCCCTACACACCCTGACTACACACCCAACCAGGGCCTCAAAAAAACTCCTTAAAGCCCTGACCTCAGCACTTCCGGAGAGACAGCGCCCGAATGAACAGCTGTTGCTACCAGAGCGCCCCTGACTCCGAGCTTATCAAGGGTAAAAAGGTCATCCATATCCTTGACTCCTCCTCCCAGCAGCACGCTGTGTCCCGATTGTTCGGCCAGTTCTTTGAGGAACTCAGAATCAAACCCGGAAGCAGTCCCGACCCTGTCAAGGTCAAGGAAAATGAGGTCTTTAAGGGGAAGCCCGTTAAGCATCTTTACGATTTCGAAGGGGTCTTCCGGGAGTTCAGGGTCCTGCTTCAGCACTTTTCCGTGCTTCATATCAATGCTGACACTTATCCTCCCCGGATTTTCAAAAGCCGCTTCCCGGATCGATGCAAATGTGCCGGTCTCCGTGCCTACGACTGCCGTGCCCGCAATAGACAACGCTCTTTTTGCTCCTTCCGGAGACGAGACCCCGAAATCAAGCATTGTGTCCGCCTTCAAACTCACGGCCCTGACTACCTCCGCATTTATGTCAGGGGAGCCTTTGCCCTGCAGTACATTGAGGTCGGCAATGTAGACTTCCCGGGGCTGCAGAGCCCCAACGATCTCCAGTGGGTCCGAACCGGAGCACACGCTGCTGGAATCCGAAACGGGACGGTAATGTTCCCGGACTCCTCCTTTTGCAAGAACCACGTTACGGTTAAATATGTCCATTACAAAAACTACTCGGAACATACTTATCCCATAGTTACATCATCCTATAAAAAAATATAAAAATAAGATGCATTGTATAAAAGAAAAAATATTCATTATTTGAAATCTAATCCCACGGCATTATAAGAGATATTTTATAAGAGGCATTATATGAAACTGCTTGTAAGTCCAATTAACAGGGAAGAAGCGGTCATCGCTTCCAATGGCGGCGCAGACATCGTTGACGTCAAAAACCCTAAAGAAGGTTCCCTCGGAGCCAATTTCCCCTGGGTCATCAGGGAAGTAAAAGAAGCCGTAAACGGCAGGCAACCTATCAGCGCAACCATAGGAGACTTCAACTACAAGCCCGGGACCGCCTCCCTTGCAGCCCTGGGGGCAGCAGTTGCCGGGGCAGACTACATCAAGGTGGGGCTGTACGACATCCAGACCGAAGCCCAGGCTCTTGAACTGCTCACCAGAATTACAGAGGCTGTAAAGGATTACGACCCCACGAAAAAGGTAGTTGCTTCCGGGTATTCGGACTACAAACGCATCAATTCGATCTCTCCCATGCTGCTCCCCGCAGTTGCCGCAGAGGCCGGGGCAGATGTGGTTATGGTGGACACCGGAGTCAAGGACGGAAAATCCACCTTTGAATTCATGGACGAAAAAGAACTTACCATGTTTGCGGAACTTGCCCACGAACACGGACTTGAAGTTGCAATTGCCGGTTCCCTGAAATTCGAGGACCTTCCCGTACTCGAAAGGATCGGACCCGATATTATAGGAGTCAGGGGCATGGTCTGCGGCGGAGACCGGAGCACGGTCATCCGGCAGGAGCTTGTGGAAAAGCTGGTAAGTGAGTGCCAAGCCTGAAATATTTCACGAGTTTTGAATAAGAAAACCTGAACTTTGTGCCGGCAGGTCATTTCGGCAGGTCGGCTCAACAAACATTATAAACAAATAGATATGTTATAAAAAAAAGGCTTTTTTAAAACCCGATGTTCATTTTCGGGCATATAGGAATCACCCTGGGGATTTTTTATTCACTGGACCATTTATTTCCTGAAAAAAACTTCAGGTTCGATTACCAATTGGTTGCCTTTGGGTCGCTCTGTCCTGACTTCATCGATAAGCCCCTGGGAAGGATAATCCTTGCGGAAACTATCGGAAGCGGCCGGATTTTTGCCCATACCCTGCTCTTCGTGATTTTGCTAGGCCTTGCAGGGTATTTAGTTTACCGGAGGAAACTGTATTCACTTCCCCTGGTCCTTGCAGGAGCCTCTTTTTGCCACCTGCTCGAAGACCGGATCTGGAACAGCCCCGAAGTCCTGTTCTGGCCGCTTTTTGGCTGGGGGTTTCCACAGGACACGATTTACGGGAATTTTCTTGAGTACTTCATGGTAATTCTCGGCCGTGCTTATGACCCGGTTTATGCAGGGGTTTTCGCGTCCGAAATAATAGGGCTTGGGATTACCCTGCTGTTTACGGCCAGTTACGTAAGGCTGAAAATGAAAAGCAGCAAGTTAATGAAAAAAAATGGATTCTTGATAAAATAGGTGAGATAAAAAAGAATCATAAAAACGGTGAGATGAAAATGCCCTTACCGGGCTTCCCGTCTCACACGTCAAAAATCAATTCTACCACTTTCACTCCTTTTCTTTTCGGCCTGCATGTCAAAGAGCATCCCGAAAAGAAGCATCTGTACCCCCATGCCCAGCATGAAGAGGTCAAGCATGGTGTAGTAGGAGGGAAGAGGGTTTTGCAGCAGTGACTGTAAAAAGATCAGGAACCCAAGGATCATGCCCGCAGGCAGGGCAAGCATCCCCACCACATAGAAGAGAACCAGCGGGTGGAAGTCCAGGACAGTGTACTTGACCCTGAGCCTCCAGAGAAAGCCCCTGAAAAGCATGGGTGAGACCTTGAGGATATATTTGCTGTATTTTATGGACGATTTCTCCCTGCCGTAGCGGGCCGGGATCACCACGTCCATAACCCTCATTCCGAAAGCGTTCAGTTTGATCAACAGGTCGTTACAGTAGCCATAGTATGGATAAACCGAGTCCAGCTCAAGGACCTCGAGCGCACGCCTGGAAATGGCTGTATAGCCGTTCTGGGGGTCCATGACCTGCCAGTACCCGCTCCCGATCTTCGTCAGCAGGCTGAGGAGCAGGTTCCCAAAAGACCTCCACCTGCTCATCCCGACCATGAAATCTTCGGAGAGAAGCCTGTTGCCTTTGGTGTAGTCTGCCTCCCCTTCAAGGATAGGGAAAAGCAGCCTGGGAAGCTGGGCAGGATCCATCTGGTTATCCCCGGCCATAACTGCAACTACATCCATTTCGTCCCTTAAGGCCAGTTTGTACCCGTTAACTATCCCTGCCCCTACCCCCTTATTTACCTCATGGCGGAAATACACGACCCTGGGGTCTCCGGAACTTTTCACGACCTCCCCTGTCCGGTCCGTGCTTCCGTCATCGATCACATAAATCCTGTCCACATACTCCGGAATCCCCTTCAGAGTATCCCCGATGAGCAGTTCTTCATTGTAGGCCGGCACCACAACTCCGATCCTGCAGCTTTCAAGCTTCCTGAACAGAGGGTCCGCCTCAAAGCTCATGTAATTAATCTTCAGGTTTTCCGCTTTTGCGGCAGAGAGCAGAGCTTTTAAAGACAGGTTCTCCTGGCCGGAACTGAGTTTTTGGAGTGAAGCCGCGGTTACGGCAAGAAAGCCCACATTATCCCTGGTAGTTTTTTTCCCGTTAAGAAGCATGACGTTTTCCAGTTCGCATGAGAGCCTGCACGGCCAGGAACCCACCGAAAGTTCACAGCCGCCCTGTCTCAGAGGCTCAAGGACGTGAGACAGCAAGTCTATGTCCTGCATGCACTCCGGATAAATGAGCGCCACAAGTTCCGAATCAAGGGAAGCCCTGTAAAGAGACTTGAGAAGCGCTTCCTCTCCCCCGTTAAGAGGTACGACCCTTGCCCCCCCAAGAGCCGCAACTTCCATAGTCCGATCAGTAGAACCCCTGTCAAGCACAAGCACACGGTCAGCATAACTTGCCGCAAGCAAAACTTCACTGCCGATGGAAGATTCCTCATTAAAAGCCGGGATCACGACCGTAAGTTCATGCCTTATCAGCCTATCGGAAAGCTGGGACGAAGACGACACTATATTTATAGGATCGGAGATTAGAGAATGAAGTCCTATAGCAAGGGCTGAAGACATACCCTATTCACTCCCCTGGTACCTGTACATATGAATATAAAACCCCCCTTACGGATATAAATGCAAAAATATTAAAGGCTATCATATAAAAAATAAATAAACAAAAATATAATATAAAGTTTAAAGTATATAGAAGAAAGTTTTTTAGGGATATCCGGCCCCCAAAGAAAGAGGCATCAGGAAAAAGAGGGACAGGAGACCATGAGATCCGGGAAATCAGAGCAAAAATCCAGAAGGTGTCCCTTAGCCAGGCTCAAAGGCAGTATTTGCAGCCCGCCTTCTAAGGACCGGTTCTCAGGAATTGACATCTCCCCGGGCCTGCACCGGTTCCCTTAACAGCAGAAAAGTATTATATCTCCTCCTTAGATACATTTAACGAGGGGTAGAAATAACGAGGGGTAGAAATGGACTCATCCGCTGCCAGAATACATCAATCTGCAAAAATATATGGCTCCACCGTAATCGGCAAAAACAGCCTGGTCCTGGAAAATACTATTCTCGGGTATCCAGAATTCAGGATCCTCAAGGAAATAATGGAGCTTGGGAAAGAAATAGAAGAACATGACTTCCAGGGCTGCATAATAGGCCCTGACTCAGCAATCCGTCCCGGCACGACTATTTTTTCAAGAGTGAAAACCGGAAGAAATTTCAAAACCGGGCACAATGCGATGATCAGGGAGAATACCGAAATAGGGGACAATGTACTTGTAGGGAGCAACGTGATCATTGACGGGAACGTGAAAATCGGAAACAATGTCAGCATCCAGGGAAACGCCTACATCCCTACCAATGTCCTGATCGAAGACAACGTGTTTATCGGGCCCTGTGCCGTGCTTGCAAATGACAAATACCCTATCCGGAAGGAATACGAACTAAAAGGGCCCGTACTCCGGAAAGGGGCTTCAATCGGGGCCAACGCAACCCTTCTTCCGGGTGTTGAGGTAGGGGAGGGGGCAATGGTTGCAGGAGGCGCTCTCGTAACAAAGGACGTACCCCCCTGGAGCCTTGCCATAGGAGTCCCTGCAGAAATCAGGAAGCTGCCCGAAGACCTGAAAAAGCTGAACAGGATATGAGTAAAATACCGGAAAAATAGGGGCCGGAATTTCAATTTAAATGGACAGTAAGGGGTTGCTGCCAGGGAAAGACCACTGAGAAATAATTTTAGTATAAACCTAAAACTTATATTGTAATAATATTTATTCAAATAGGGGGATACTTTTAGAATGATAGGTATTGCAGAGCCTCAAATAGGGGTAGAAGAGGTTGAGGCTGTCCAGGGGGTTCTGCGTTCGGGGATTCTCGCACAGGGCCCGAAAGTTGCGGAATTTGAGGAGGCATTTGCCGGGTATGTGGGATGTGAACATGCCGTTGCCGTGAATTCCGGAACGGCTGCACTGCACTGCGCCCTGCTTGCCCACAGGATAGGGAAAGGGGACGAAGTTGTGACAACGCCGTTCAGCTTTGTTGCAAGTGCAAACTCTGTCCTGTATACGGGGGCAAAGCCCGTGTTTGCAGACATCGAACCCGAAACGTTCACTCTTGACACTGAAAAGATCCAGGAGAAAATAAGCTCGAAAACCAGAGCCGTCCTTCCGGTGCACCTTTACGGGCACCCTGCGGGAATGAAAGCGATTCTGGAGCTTGCAGAGGACTACGGGCTCACCGTAATAGAAGACGCCTGCCAGGCGCACGGGGCGGAATACCGGGGAAAGAAGGTAGGGAGTTTAGGGACAGGGGCGTTTAGCTTCTACCCTACAAAGAACATGACCACGGGAGAAGGAGGAATGCTCACAACCGACGACAGGGAGGTTGCAGAAAAAGCAAGGCTGCTGCGGGCACACGGTTCAAAAGCAAGGTACCTGCACGATGTGCTCGGGTATAACCTGCGCATGACAGACCTTTCGGCGGCAATAGGGCTTGTACAGCTGGGAAAACTGGACAGTTTCAACGCCTGCCGGCAGAAGAATGCGGAATTCCTGTCCCGTGGGTTTTCGGGGCTCCCGGGGATTAAAACCCCTTCGGTGAAAGAAGGGTGTACCCATGTGTTCCACCAGTATACGGTCCGGGTTGAGCAAAGGAACAGGCTGGCAGCCTTCCTGGGAGAAGAGGGAATAGGGAGCGGAGTCCATTATCCTGGAACAATTCCCACCCAGCCCCTGTACGAAAAGCTCGGATACGGGGACATGCTGCCTGAGGCTGAGAGAGCTGCAAAAGAAGTGCTTTCCCTGCCCGTGCATCCTGGGGTTTCGGGAACCGACCTGGAAAAAATAGTAGAAACAGTCACAGCTTTCTTTACTGATAAATGAAAACCGGATTTGTGGTGTCCTGATTCATTTTTGCAGGAATTCCGGAAAATTGGACGGGGAAACCCGGAACATGGAAAAATATTAGGGGGGTAAAAAGCGTTGATACGCGTAGGAGTCATTGGAACGGGTTACATGGGGGAGAACCATGTCAGAATTTACAGTGAAATGGAAGACGTAAAACTTTTCGGGATTTCCGACCCGAACGTTTCCAGGGCAAGGGAACTGGCAGACAGGTATGAAACAAAACCTTTTGCAGACCATAGAAAAATGTTTGAAAAACTTGAGCTCGATGCAGTAAGCATTGCAGCCCCCACCACCCTGCACTATCCGATAGCTCTTGATGCACTGCGGGCCGGAGTTGACGTGCTTGTAGAAAAGCCCATTGCCGACAGCATCGAAAATGCAGCCGCAATGATCGAATCGGCTGAGGAAACCGACAGGCACCTGATGGTTGGGCATATAGAGAGGTTCAACCCCGCAGTCCTGAAACTAAAGGAAATAATCGATTCGGGCGCCCTGGGCAAAATCGTATCCATCTCAGCCCGGAGGGTCGGGCCTTATAACCCCAGAATAAGGGACGTAGGGGTAATCCTGGACATAGGGGTGCACGACATCGATATCATCTCCTACCTCTACGGAATGAAGGTAAACCAGGTCTATGCCGTGGCCGGTTCCGACATACATTCATTTGAAGACCATGCAAGCATCCACCTGCGCCTGAACCATGCATACTCGGGCCTTGTGGAGACAAACTGGCTCACCCCACATAAAATCCGGCAACTCACGGCTGTGGGCCTGAAGGGGGTGGCTTATCTGGACTACCTGGAACAGAGTGTGGAACTGCACGACGACGGCTGGATCAGGAAAGCCAGGGTGGAGAAATCCGAGCCCCTGAAAAAAGAGCTTTCCCATTTCATCCGTTGTACCCGGGACGGCACCTGCCCGAAACCCTCAGGAGAAGAGGGTAAGCACGCCCTGGAAGTGGCAATGGCTGCAATCCGGTCTTACACGGAAGAAAGAATGGTTGAGATCTGATGATTGAGATCTGATGATTGAGATCTGATGATTGAGATCTGATGATTGAGATCAAAAATCCAACCGGAAATCCAACAGTTTGAAGTGGTTACATGGACTTGTCCTCTAGCAAACTCCGAGCCCTCCTTGAAAAAAGAGGCCCCATCAAAAAGATAGGGGTAATAGGAATGGGATATGTGGGAATTCCCGCAGCAGTGCTTTTTGCAGATGCCCCCTGTTTTGAGAAGGTGCTGGGTTTCCAGCGCGACTCAAAGACTTCGGGACACAAGATAGAGATGTTAAACCGGGGGGAAAGCCCGCTTAAAGGGGAGGAGCCCGGGCTTGAGCCTCTTTTAAATAAGGTTGTCGCTGCCGGGAAGTTCGAATGCACCTCCGATTTTTCCAGGATATCCGAACTTGATGCAGTCACTCTGGCAATCCAGACGCCCTTTAAGGACCAAAAAGACCTGGAGCCTGATTTTTCCGCC
Organism: Methanosarcina sp. KYL-1; assembly: GCF_024372725.1. Classification (GTDB taxonomy): domain Archaea; phylum Halobacteriota; class Methanosarcinia; order Methanosarcinales; family Methanosarcinaceae; genus Methanosarcina. The sequence goes on along the minus strand of NZ_VOUA01000004.1, from coordinate 154,416 downwards.
CTTGTCGAAGGCATCAGCAAGGCAGGGAAATACCTCAAACCTGGAATGCTCGTGGTGCTGGAATCCACCATCACTCCCGGTACAACTACAGGCATGGCAAAGCAGATCCTGGAGGAAGAATCGGGCCTTAAAGCAGGGGAAGACTTTGCCCTGGCCCACGCCCCCGAGAGGGTGATGGTGGGCAGACTCCTGAAAAACATCAGGGAACACGACAGGATCGTTGGCGGCATTGACGAAGCCAGCACTGCCCGGGCCGTGGAACTGTATTCCCCCGTGCTCACTAAGGGAAAGGTTATCCCGATGTCTGCCACCGCAGCCGAAGTCACAAAGACTACAGAGAACACTTTCAGGGACCTCCAGATAGCAGCTATCAACCAGCTTGCCCTCTACTGCGAAGCCATGGGCATAAACGTCTACGATGTGAGGACCGGGGTGGACAGCCTCAAAGGCGAAGGTATCACGCGAGCCGTCCTCTGGCCCGGAGCCGGGGTAGGAGGCCACTGCCTGACCAAGGACACCTACCACCTGGAAAGGGGGGTCAAACTTGCAGGAAACGCCCTGGACTACCCTGAAGCTGCGGACTCGATCTATGTGCTTGCCAGAAAGGTTAATGACTTCATGCCGCTGCACATGTACAACCTGACCGCCGCAGCCCTTGAGAAGGCAGGGAAAAAGATGGAAGGGGCAAAGATTGCCATGCTCGGCTGGGCTTTTATAAAGGACTCGGACGACGCGCGGAACACGCCTTCGGAACCTTTCAGGGACCTCTGCCTGGAAGCCGGAGCAAAAGTAGCGGTGCACGACCCGTATGTCCGGAGCTATCCGGGAGTGGAGATTTCGGAGGAGCCGGAAGAGGTTTTAAGGAATGCGGACGCAGCCGTGGTCTTCACAGGGCACAGCATGTACTTCGCCCTTGGGCCTGAAAAGTTGAAAGAGTTTATGGAAAAAGCCCGTCCCGTAGTTGTGGACGGGAGGAACGTGGTTGACCCAGACGCTTTTATAGAGGCAGGGTTCGTGTACCGGGGGATAGGGAGAGGAGACAAAAACGGGCATGAGTTAAAATAAAAAAGCATTAAAAAGCATTAAAAGGCTATAAAATGCCTTAGAAGACACCAGGAGACCCTTGTAAAACTTAGTTCAGCTGCAGCAGCAGCTCGCCTTTTTTTAATGATGTTCATGAAAAGAGCTCAGGACCGGAGAGAAGAAAACCACAGGCCTCAACACAGGCATCAAAACCGGAAAGCTCAGAACTCCCTGGTTAGGGAATCGGGTTCGAGTTAAGGGACCAGGCAGGAGATCAAGCTAAGGGATTGGGTTAAAGTATCAGGCAGGAGGATCGGGCATGGGGATCAAGCTAAGGGATCGGGCCCAAGGTCCAGGGTTCACACCCCATCACGGCCTGCCTGCCCGGAGAAGGTTTGCAGCTTTTGGCACAGAATTACACCGGAGTGAAGCAAACCCCGGGCCTGGCATGCCCCAAAACCCCAGGTGCCTGTTTTATTGCCCTGAAATGCCCCGAAATATACTGAAATGCACTGAAATAACTGAAATATACTGAAATGCACTGAAATTTGAGGCCATAAAATATAAGGAAGTAAATAATTTAAAGGCGATTAACGTAACTATGTGCTCAATAGAACTACTTTCAAATTCCGGGAAACAGGGATACTCAGTAAAGCATTCATATTAAAAGAAGCCTGAGTACAGGGAAAAAGAAGCCTGGGTACAGGTAAAAAAACGTAACGAAAAATATGGAAGAAAGGTTTTCAAATACATCCCGACTTTCGGACAAAAAGAGGAACATCAATGAAAGTTTCGGTAATAGGTTCAGGGTATGTGGGTTCGGTCACTGCCGCATGTTTTGCCGATGCAGGGCATGAAGTAGTCTGCGTGGACGTAGATGAGAAAAAAGTGGAGCAGATAAATAAGGGAGTCCCCCCGATCTATGAGGAAGGGTTAGAGGAGCTTTTGCAAAAGTATGCCGGAAAGAGGCTCATTGCAACCACTGACTACGAGTTTGCGGTAAAAGAAACTGAAATCTCATTTATTTGCGTCGGGACCCCTTCGGGAGAAGACGGAAGCATCGACCTTTCAATCGTCCGGGCAGCGGCAGGCAGTATAGGGGCTGCCCTGAAAGAAAAAGAAGGGTACCACGTTGTGGTGGTAAAGAGTACGGTGGTGCCCGAGACTACGGAAAAAGTCGTCCTCCCGATCCTTGAAGAAAAATCGGGGAGAAAAGCCGGAAAAGACCTGGGAGTTGCCATGAACCCCGAGTTCCTGCGGGAAGGAAAAGCCGTCTACGACTTCATGCACCCGGACAAGATCGTTGTCGGGGCAATCGACCGGAAAGCCGGAGACCTGGTCTCGGAACTTTACAGGGACTTCGGCTGTGAGGTCACCCGCACGATTCCCAGGACTGCGGAAATGATCAAGTACGCAAACAACTCCTTCCTGGCGACCAAGATTTCCTTTGCAAACGAGATAGGAAACATCTGCAAGAAAATGGGGATTGACACCTACGAAGTCATGCAGGCTGTGGGCAAGGACTTCAGGATCTCCCCGAACTTCCTTAACTCAGGGGCCGGGTTTGGGGGGTCCTGCTTCCCCAAAGACGTAAAAGCCCTGATAGGAAAAGCAAAGGATATCGGGTACTCTCCCGTGCTTCTGGAATCCGTGATTGCCGTAAACGAAAAGCAGCCCCTCCTTATGACCGAACTGCTGCAGAAAAAAATCGGAGATCCGGAAGGCAGAAAAATTGCAGTCCTGGGCCTGGCCTTCAAGAACGATACCGACGACATAAGGGAATCAAGAGCGATCCCCGTCATTGCCGAACTTTTGAGGCTGGGGGCAAAAGTTTCCGCCTACGACCCCATGGCTGCCGACAGCATGAAAAAAGTCTTCCCGACAATCGAGTATTTCGAAAGCGCAGCCGAAGCCCTGAAGGACGCCGAAGCCTGCCTGGTGATGACAGAGTGGGAAGAGTTCAAAACCCTTGATTCCGAATTCGAGGGCATGAAAGAAAAAATAGTGATCGACGGAAGAAGGGTCATCAAGGCGAAAAACGTGGATTACGAAGGACTCTGCTGGTAAAAGACCTGCAGAACCTCGTTCCCTCTTTTAAATTTCCCTCTTTTCCCTTCCTCTCTTTTAAATTCCCCTCTATTCCTTTTACCCAATTCCTTAATCCGGGTTCCATGCCCGGGCTTATTTTTCCTTGGCCTGTGCTTCCGGGGCAGGGGTTTGAGAGGCCAGGACTTCTCCGAGGTATTCGAGCACGTCGTCCCGGAGGGTATCGTTTTCCAGGGCAAAGTCCAGAATCGCCTTTACATACCCGAGCCTGTCCCCGGTATCAAAGCGTTTTCCCCTGAATTTGCAGGCATAGATGGTCTGGGACTGGTTAAGGACCCTGATCCCGTCCGTAAGCTGGATCTCGTTTCCGACCCCTGAACCGGCTTCTTTGATGCAGTCAAAGATCTCGGGGGTAAAGACGTAGCGCCCGATTGCCCCTATGTTTGAGGGGGCGGCTTCGGGAGCAGGCTTTTCCACTATGTCTTCGAGTATGTAGAGGAGGTCTTCCAGGGGGCGGCCCTTTATGATCCCGTAGCTGCTCAGTTTTTCATAGGGCACCTCTTCCACCGCTATCGTGGAACGCCCATATTTTTCGAAGTTGTCAATAAGCTGGGCTGTGCAGGGCTGGCTGTTTACGATGATGTCGTCTCCGAGGAGCACGGCAAAGGGCTCGTTTCCGATATGGTTTTCTGCCCTGAGGACCGCATCACCCAGGCCGTTTGGCTCTTTCTGGCGGATGTAGTGGATGTCCACAAGAGAAGAGATGTCCCGGACCAGTTTCAGCATGTCAGTCTGGTGCTTTTTTGCAAGGTGCATCTCAAGTTCGGGAGACTCATCGAAATAGTCTTCTATGGCCCTCTTTCCTCTTCCAGTGATGATGATTATATCCTCGATCCCCGAAGCTATGGCCTCCTCTACCACGTACTGGATGACGGGCGTGTCGATGATCGGGAGCATTTCCTTTGGCATGGACTTGGTAGCAGGCAGGAAACGGGTCCCAAGGCCTGCAGCCGGGATGACTGCTTTCTTTACTTTCAAGATGGACACTCCGGTGAAGGGAAATATTGCAAATCAGGCAATGATCTATATGTTTGCTATACTATGTTTACTCTACTACATTTGATCTCTATATTTGATCTCTATATTTGATCTCTACGTTTGATCTGCTACGTTTAATCTGCTATGTTTGATCTACTATGTTTAATCTGCTAGTTCTGGTTTAGGTTCCAACTTATGTTCCAACTTATTTTACGGTTTATGTTACGGTTTATGTTACGGGTATTTTTACATCGCAATAGAATTAATTTTTTCCTGTTAGATGGGCGGAAAACAAATGAATAAAAATATTAATACGGAGAAGGGAGATAACTGGGAGATTCTTATGCCCGCAAAAAAGAAAATACTCGTAACCGGCGGGGCCGGCTTTATAGGGAGCAACCTGGTCGACCGCCTGATGGAAAGGGGAAACCGGGTCGTGGTTTTTGACAACCTCAGTTCCGGACACACGGAATTTATAGAGCAGCACTTTGAAAACCCGGACTTTACGCTCATCGAGGGGGACGTCCTGGACACCGGGGCCATAGAGAAGGCCTGCCAGGGCACCGATTTTGTCTATCATGTGGCCGCAAACCCTGACGTCAAGCTGGGAGCTTCGGACACGAAAGTCCATTTCGACCAGAACATAACCGCGACCTACAACCTCCTGGAAGCCATGCGGAAAACCGGGACCGGAAAAATTGCTTTCACCTCAACCTCCACGGTGTACGGGGAAGCAAAAATAATGCCCACCCCGGAGGACTACGGCCCCCTGATCCCGATCTCCCTTTACGGCGCCTCCAAACTCGCCTGTGAGGCCCTGATAACTTCTTACTCCCATACCTTTGACATGCAGGCCTGGGTCTTCCGCTTTGCAAACATAGTCGGCCCCCGCTCCACCCACGGGATAACCGTGGACTTCATCCGGAAACTCCGGGAAAAACCGGAGCAGCTTGAAATCCTGGGGGACGGCAAGCAGGAGAAGTCCTACCTGCACGTCTCGGAATGCGTGGACGCAATCCTCTTTGCCGTGGAAAACAGCCCTGAGGAGGTCAACATCTTCAATATCGGTTCGGAAGACACCATCAGCGCCACAGGGATAGGAAAGATCGTTGTTGAGGAGATGGGACTTTCAGGAGTGAAGTTTACGTATACGGGCGGAAGCCGGGGCTGGAAAGGGGACGTGCCCAGGATGAGGCTGGGGATTGAAAAGTTAAAGGCACTTGGCTGGGAACCTGAGTATTCCTCAGAGAGGAGTGTAAGGGAGACGGCAAGAGCCCTTCTGGACCTGGAGAAAAACCCGAAGGTGGACTAAAAGCCCAAAGCCCCAGGCATGCCAAAAAAGCCGGAGAAATTCCGCCAAGAAGAAAAGAACACAGGAAAAGCGGACCTGTTTATACAATTTACAGTGAATGAAAAATTTAGTTAAAAATTCCTGCAAAATAAAGCTTCCTGAAAAGTAAATCCCAAAAAACCCGAAAAACAAAAACCCGAAAAACAAAAACCCGAAAAACAAAAACCCGAAAAAACAAAAACCCGAAAAAACAAAAACCCGAAAAAAACAAAAACCCGAAAAAAACGAGGTCCCATGAATACCGCCCGGAAAGCAGCTAAAAACGCAGGAATCCTTTTTTTCTCCCAGCTTATGACTTACCCGCTGGGTTTCTTATACATCGTGTATACTGCGAGGTACCTGGGAACGGAAGAGTTCGGGGTCCTTTCGTTTGCCCTGGCTTTTGCTGCGATTTTCAAGATCCTTGTGGATATGGGCTTCGACGGCCTGGGTGTAAGAGAGATTGCCAGGGACAGGGAGCTTGCGGGAAAGTACCTGGGAAACGTCATCCCTGTAAAGATCGTGCTGGGCATAAGCTGTTTTGCCCTGATCGTCCTTTCCGTAAAGCTTCTGGGGTACCCGGAAGAGACTGCCAGGGCCGTGTACCTGGTCTCTGCAGGAGTGCTTTTTACTTCATTTACCGAGATGTTCAACGCCATTTTCCGAGCTTTTGAAAGAATGGGACCGATCTCCGTCGGACTGGTTACAAATAAGGTGACCCTGCTTTCCCTGACCCTGCTTGCAATTTCCATGGGCTTAGGGCTTGAGGCGATTTCGGCAATTTATTTAGTGGCAAGCGGGCTTGCCTTTGCATACGCCCTCTTTACCTGCACCCGGAAATACGTGCTCCCGGCAATCGAGATCGACCGGGTTTTCTTAAAGGAGACACTGAAAAAATCCCTCCCCTTCTTCCTCTCCGCAGCCGTAAACATAATCGCCTTCAAAATAGACATGGTCATGCTCTCCATGCTCAAAGGCGATGCCGCGGTCGGCTATTATTCCGCAGCCTACAGGCTGATCGAAGCCCTGCACGTAGTCCCGGTATCCCTAGCAGGCTCCCTCTACCCGGTCTTTTCCACGTTCCACGTCTCTTCAAAAGAGGCCCTGAACTCTGCATACGAAATCTCCTTCAAGCTCCTTTTAATAGCAGGCCTCCCTATAGCAATCGGCACCACCCTACTTGCCGACCGGATAGTCCCGCTTATGTACGGAAGCGAATTCGCCCCTTCAATTCCTGCCCTCAAAATCCTGATCTGGACAATCCCCCCGATCTTTCTTTCCTACATTATCGGGACCCTTTTCTCCTCCATAAACCGGCAGGTCCTCTCCCTGAAAATTAACACCTTCACGACAGCCCTTAACATCGTCGCAAACCTCCTCCTTATCCCCGGGTACGGCTTTTTAGGGGCAGCCTTTGCCACGGTGCTGACCTACACCACATCCTTCACCCTGGGCTTTTATTTCACTTCCAGGCTGACCTGCAAAATTCCCCTTACCGGTTTTGCCCTTAAACTCCTGGCAGCAAATGTGGGGATGGCACTTTTCGTTCTCAGCCTCCCGGGGGCAAATCTCATTTTGCTTATAGCGGGCTCGGCAGCCGTATACCTCGGGGTGCTGAACGTGTTCGGGGTTGTGTCGAAAAAGGACTATGAAATGTTATTCCGGCGGGAAGATGAGATGCAAGGACCATCCATGGATGCCGTGTAAGAACCACTCACGGATGCCGCATGCGGACCTCTTTTTTCAAGAACAGCTCAGGACCAGAACCGCAAGCTCGAACAGGAAAACCGGCACCGCGATATGATAAAACGGCTTCCATTCTCCCCCGCCCCTCAAGATCACCACAAGCAGCCCGAGCCCGAGCTTCAACCGGTTTACATAACCACCGGCTGCCCCGGGACTGCCCCCGGATCCCATTATTTGTATCCGGAGCCCTGCTCTTTCCGCATCCCCGAGGATTTCGCGGCCTGGGCCCGGGCCCGAGCCGCAGGACTCAAACCTGAAGAGGCCTGCCGCAGATGCTGAGAAAGCCCAGAAACCACTATGTCTTTCCCCGATTTTGAGCCCGATGTTGGAGCCCGGCCACCTGCTCCCAATAACCAGGTCAGCCGCCCCCTCAAGGACAGGCGCAGCCAGGTCAGGGATTACGGCAGGGTCGTGCCGCCAATCCGCATCGAACGCAACGACCACTCCCTCCCCTTCAAGGGCATCCACTGCAGCCTCAAACCCCATTTTCCAGGCATCAAGCGCCCCCACCCTGCCAGACCCCCTGAGCACCACAGCCCCCGCCCTTTCTGCGATCTCCGCAGTCCAGTCAAAACTCCCGGCATCCACAACAATCACCAGCCCCGCATATTTTTTCGCAAGCAAGACAAGGCTCCCGATGTAAAACTCCCTGTTATAAGCCGGAATAACCACCGCTATCCTGCAAGAACCCCGGTCCACGCACTCCCCCCCGTATACAAACAAAGTAAGAAATTCAGAGATATCAGAGATATATGAGATTCAGACATAAAGTAAGAAACTCAGATACATTGGAAAATGAGGTTAACGAAGAAATAGTCTTAAGAAAGATTGTTTCTGAAAAATGTTCAGCAAAAGTTCATAAAAAATGTTACCCAGGGGCGAAAAACTCCGCAGGAACAAAAAGTTCCCTCCCCCGGAAAAACCTGAATCAAAAACACGAAAACAAAAAAACTACCCTTGAATTTTATACCAAAGCAGTCATATACCAATTTTAAGGAAAAAGCCGGCTGCCTTCGGCACCCTGTGAGAGCCCTGGTACCTGAAAAAGAAAAGGAAAAAAGGTTTTCCGGGGAGAAAAAATTGGCTGATCCAGCCGAACTGCTATTTGGAAATGAGAGCAAATGCATAATTTCAAAACTCATTTTTTATATTTCACCTGTCGGTGGTATACTCTCCGAACTCCCCCAACATAACCTTAGCCGAATCACGCCCAACTCCCCCAACATAACCTTAGCCGAATCACGCCCAACTCCCACGACAACCTTTTCATCCGGTTCGCAGCTCCACGATGAACCGGCAGTTTAAACCCGCTGAGCTCACCCAAACTTACTTCCTTAAAAATTCATAGAAAAAAAGTAGAAACCTGAAAGAAATCCGCCGAAACTTACTGCTCAGCCGGCAAAAAGCCTTCCCTGTTCCCTGACGTTTCCTGAACCTTTGCCAGGCATTCAAGAGTGCAGTAAACCGCCTTTTCTTCCGCATTTTTCAAAACGGAGAATTCGCTGCCGCAGACCGGGCAGATTTTTCTTACATAGTTCATACATATATCACCAGGGCGTAGACTTAATAGTGTGAAAAACTGTACATACTTGTTACTTTAATATATATAAATAAATCGAAACATTTCAAATTTTAATATGCAACGGATAACCGGAGGTTTGTGCTCCTCTTGATGGGAAATAAGTCCTGAGGCTTATATTTTTTGCTCGGGACTCAGGCAACATTTATCTGCACCTGAGGGGTAGCTGATGGAAAGTGGAAACGTTAAAAAAATGAGGGAGAGCGCTGCTTTATTCTGATAACCAAATCACTTAAATAATTATGAAGTGTATCAGGGCAAGATTTTTAGATAGTTGTCAAATTAGCTTTATGAAAATCAAGAGAAAACGCGTGAAAGTTGTGATCATCCTCGGGACCCGGCCAGAGTTTACCAGCATTCATAGAATGTATAAATTCTTGAGAACATTTAAGTTCACTTGATAAGCTAAAAGGTCAAAAAATGTGAATCAAAGTTGCGCTGGCGCACCCCACTGCAAGCAACGGGGTATGTTCGCGCCACCGCTGAAAATTCCGTAAAAGAAGACAATAGACCTGACGCGGTTTAGTTCGAGCAGAAGTTAACAAACAAAAAATGGGTTTGAGAAATCGTATATCATCAACGGTTCTCGGGGAAGTGTCCATCCCCGCAGCAAGCTGCGGGGTATTCGACTGAAATAAAAAATATTAGGAACTAGTTATAAGGAGGCAAAAATATGAAATGTATTATTCTCGCGGGAGGTTCTGGAACCCGCCTTTGGCCACTGAGTCGAGAACTATACCCGAAACAGTTTTTGAAATTTGGCAATCACTCTCTTTTCCAAGACACCGTTCTTCGCTGCCTTGAAATATCAGACATTTCTGGAATTTTTGTAGTTACAAATGAAGCCCAAAAGTTCTTTATTCGAGGTCAGATAGAGGAACTTGGATATGAAATCCCAGAAGAAAATATCCTTATAGAGCCTGATGGAAAAAATACGCTTCCTGCAATAACCTATGGGATGTGGGAGATAAAGAAAAAATATGAAGAAGTAGTAGTAGGAGTCTTCTCATCAGATCATATACTGGACATAGAGGCAATGAAGACGATCGAAGATGCAGAAGAACTGACAAACGAATATCTTGTAACTTTTGGAGTAAGTCCAACTCATCCTCACACAGGTTATGGTTACATCAAAACCAACAAGATTCTCTTGCCAAGGTGTGGAAATAAAGTGTCAGAATTTCGAGAAAAACCAGATGTTGAAACTGCAAAACACTACATTGAAGAAGGCTGTCTCTGGAACAGTGGAATATTCCTTTTTAACACTGAGATTTTCTTTTCCGAACTAAAAAGACATTTTCCTGAAATTTTCAACAAATTTTCAGAAAATGAAGACATACTTGAAATTCCCAAAATCTACCAAAGCCTCCCATCTATTTCAATAGACCATGGGATAATGGAAAAGTCCTCTAGGATTGCAGTAGTCGAACTCACAAAACATTGGAGCGATCTTGGCAACTTTACTGCCATTTATGATGAATTTGAGAAAGATGAATCGGGTAACTGCATAAATGAATGTGACTACATTCTTCTTGGTTCAGAAAAAAACATCGTATACTCAAGACCCAAAAAAATGATCTCCTTAATTGATGTCAAGAACATGGTCATTGTTGACACCCCAGACGCCCTTCTAATCTGCCCAAAAGAAAGTAGTCAAAAAGTAAAAGAAATAGTTTCTGAACTTAAGGCAAGAAATGACGAAAGAGCTAAAATAGGACAAACTGTTTACCGACCTTGGGGGTGGTACACACTGCTTGAAAAATCTGGGAAACATAAAATCAAAAAGATTACAGTTTTCCCTAAACACAGCTTAAGCCTGCAACTCCACTATCATAGAAGCGAACATTGGGTCATCGTGAAAGGTATGGCTTGCGTGCAGGTTAATGAAGAGAAGTTCTTCATTAGACAAGGTGAGAGTACTTTTATCAAAGCTGGCGAAAAGCACAGGCTATCGAATCCAGGAAAAGTTCCACTCGAAATTATTGAAGTGCAGTTAGGCGAATTCGTAGAAGAGGAAGATATTGTAAGATTTGAAGATATATATGGAAGAATATAATAGAAAAATAATTTCAATATTAAAATAAGTCAGTAGTGCATAAAAATTTAGACACTTCTATTGACTCGGTTTTGAAACAATAATTCCAGATTAAAAACACTGAGAAGATTGACAAAAGATTGACACATATTCGAGACCTAGGTTCCATACAGATAGTGTCCCGAATTTACTGTAAAATAACAAATTTCAATAAGTAATGTTGAAGGAAATCCCACTTCAAGAGAACCAAATTTACAGCAAATTCTCGACACTACCCACATAAAGTAAAAGCGTGTTTATTGTTGAATGTATAGGATGCTTTTTTAGAGAGATGTCAAAAGGCATCATAAGACCCATATTCAGCGGATGTCCACAAAAATCATCTAGTTTCTTAAGATGAAAACCGCTTAAATGATCATATCGCTTAAAATGAACTATATTGGACAAATCGGCAACTAAATTCTACTACTGTGTACATCCGTGGAACGTAGGATAAGAAATTATCCAGTAAATACAAATTACCTGCAAAGTGTAGGATAGATTGATGAAAACTCAAAAATTTTATCTTCAATATACAAAGTGAAATCATATTTTATTTTAGGACTTATCCTGTACACTTTGAAAGATAGACAAAATCATACATCATTCATGGCAAATCCAAGAAGATAGATTTTAGCATTAGAAGTGGATGAAAATGATAAACATATCTGTAAAGAAGATCATAAAAAACATAGGATTGATGATGATTTCTAATGTTGTTAGCAGAATGTTTTTGTTTTTTTTTATAATGTATACTGCGCGTTATCTTGGCGCTGAAAATTTTGGAGTTCTCTCATTCGCTATCGCATTTACAGGAATTTTTGGAGTTTTTTGTGACATCGGGATGAATACGTTAACAACTAGAGAAGTTGCAAGGAATGAATCCCTTGCCTTAAAGTATTTTGAGAATATTACTTTGATTAAAGTAATTTTTTCCATAGCAATGGTAGTAATAATTGTCTTAGCATTAAAAGTGTTAACGATACCTAAACAAACATTTGTTGTTGTTCTTATTATTACATTATCCATAATTTTTTCATCATTCACGGGATTATTCAATTCAATATTTCAAGCAGCTGAGAAAATGGAATATATATCTGTAGGGCAAATATTGAATAGTATTTTTATGTTAATAGGCGCCTTATTTGCCATAAAACAAAAGTTAGATGTAGTAAGTTTTGCTTATATATATGTAATCGTAAATGGCATTATTTTAGCATATAGTTCAGTAATTTGTTTTAAAAAATTTTTTATTCCTAGAATTAGAATCGATTTAAAATTTTGGACTTATGTTATAAGATCTGCACTGCCTTTTGGATTATCAAGTCTTTTCATAATAATATACTTCCAAATAGATTCCATAATGCTAGCCCTGATGAAAGACAATAGTGCAGTTGGATTCTATAGTGCAGCATACAAGCTGTTGACAGTATTGATTTTTATCCCAAGTGCAGTGACTTCATCTTTATATCCTGTATTTTCTAAATTACATTTAACTTCAAAAAACTCATTAATAAGATATTATAAAGTATCTTTGAAATTAATGTTGATTATTAGTATTCCTATCTCTATAGGCACAACATTATTAGCAGAAGAAATCATTACATGGATATATGGCAATTCATACATTCAATCGGTCTATGCACTCAAGATTCTGATTTGGGCAACAATTCCAATATTTACCGGACATGTATTTGGAACAATACTGAATTCAATAAATAAACAAGCTTCGCACACCAAAATTACGATATGGGGGACAATCGTCAACCTCGTTTTAAATTTTATATTGATCCCCAAATTTAGCTATATTGGAGCTGGGGTAGCAACAGTGATCACAGAAATGATGGTTCAAACGCTTCTGTACTACAATATTTGCAAATATTTAAGTAAAGTAGAAATGAAAAAAATGGTATTAATTCCATTCATATCTGCAATACCGATGTCTCTATTTATATTGTATTTCAAAAATAGTAATTTATATGCCTTAGTATTTACTTCAATAATTATTTATTTTACTTGTTTATATATAATGAAAGGAATTACTAAAGATGAGGTGAAAATTATTACATCGTTGAAATCCTCATATTAACTTATATATTTAAGCCAGTATTTAATGCAAAAAACAAAATGATTACTCACAAAGTAATATTGCATTATTCACAAAGTAACTATGTCTCACATTTGCTATCTGTATATTAGCACCAAAATAACCTACTTTCGGCAGGTCGACATTAGGAATTAAAATATGTTTCATGATGTCTTTTCAAAATCGCCATCAGCAAAAATTATGAAAAACTAAATGTCAACCTGCCGAAAGAAATAAATAAGGTATTCCAGAGAATGATAGAGGAAGTAACTTATAAAAATAACAAAATGTGAAATTCATGAGATACAAATGGATAGATGCACTTAAAGGATTTGGAATTATATTGGTAATTTTGGGTCATCTTCCTACATTTCCAGAACTCCACACGTACATCTACTCTTTTCATATTCCGTTATTTTTCTTTATTTCGGGATACTTATTCAGCAAAGAAAAATATACGACAGCAAAAAAATATGTAACTTCGAGAATTAGAGGACTAATTTGGCCATATTTTTCATTTACACTTCTTAGCTACATAATTTTTGTCATGACAAGTTATTCTCTTTCTGAGCATAAATTTCTTCTTCCATATGAAGGAGATATTATGAAGACTTTCTATTCTATGTTATATGCAAGTGCCAATTCTACGCATTTTGAGCTGGTAATAATTAATCAGACTTTATGGTTTTTACCTTGTTTATTTATTACATCAATGATTTTTTATCTGTTGTTCAGATTCTTTGGACATTCACCAAAAGCATTCATTTCAGCCACAATTGTGACTTCATTGATTGGGTACTATTTAATCAAGTATTTACCTCGATCTTTACCTTGGTCTGCTGACACCGCATTAAGCGCTGTGACGTTTTACTCCGGCGGGTATCTATTCAGAAATTACTTTGAAGAGAAATTTTTTAATGTAGGAGATTTTGTTGTTGTCAACGCCGATTTAATTTTCCCCTTTTTGGCCGGTTTTAATTTCCCTCTTTTTTGATATAAATTTTACTCAGTTTTTCATGAATTCTTTAGAAATTACTGGTACATATTTCCTGTTTTTATACCCTGTTTCTTCCTCTCTTTCAGCCTGTAACTTTCCCCTCTAATGTTGATCGTCGTTGAATGGTGAAGTATCCTATCAAGTACAGCCGCCGCTATTACATGATCCTTGAATATCTCTCCCCATTCTCCATACGACTTATTTGATGTCAAGATCGTTGAACTCTTTTCATAACGTCTGGAAATCAGCTGAAATAGGCAGTGAGCTCCTTCTTCGTCAAAGGGGAGATATCCTATTTCATCTATTATCAGCACTTTATATTTCATCAAGTCCTTGAGTTTCTTTTCAAGCATCCCTTCTCGATTTGCTATTTTCAACTTCTCAATAAGGTTTCCGGTATTGGTAAAATGAACCGAAATCCCTGCTTTTGCTGCTTCAATCCCAAGAGCTATTGCAAGATGAGACTTTCCAACTCCAGGAGGACCGAGGAAAACAACATTCTCTGAATTATGGACAAATCTCAAGGTTGCAAGGTCTTCGATTACTTTTTTATCAATAGATGACTGAAACTCAAAATCAAATTCCTCAAGATTCTTTTTAACAGGAAAAGCTGCACTTTTCATCCTTCTCTCAATTGCAACAGCTTCTCTGTGCTTCTTTTCCTGTTCAAACAGATAATCAAGGACTTCCATTGTTGTCTTGCTGTCCCTTGCAGCAATTTCAAGGCAGTTGTCAAGGAGCTCTTCAACAGTATTCAGTTTCAGGTACTGCAGGTTGTTGTGAAGCCTCTCGTATGTGAAGTTGTTCATTCAACACCACCTTCGCTAAATGTTTCATAGACATCAAGAGACCTCTTTTCAACTTCAGGACCTGAGAATTTCAACGGAATCTGTGAGCCTTTCTTGCATTTCGAGTTCTCTTTAAGAATCTCACTCAAGAGACCCTGGAAATGTTCCTTTTTCTTTGAAACTCTGCAGTTTCCAGGAAGGATTTCATGTTCACAGATCTTCTCATAATCAACATAGACCTCTAACTTTCCTTCAAAAATCCGAAGTTCTGCAGTTCTTCCTGCAAACCTGTAAGGAACAGAATACTTATTTCCAAGGAACGAAATATAACAGTCTCTGGAGACCTTTCTGGTCTCCTTATGGACAACTTTGTAAGAAGGAAACTGATCCAGAGGTTTCAGTTTTTCCTCCTTGAAGCGGTCAAGAGGGATTTCATGAGTAGTTCCATGGACAGTTGAATTTACCCTTTCCAACCATCTGTGAACTTGGGCGTTCAGGTCTCCGAGAGAGGTAAACCTTCTTCCAAGGAAGAAATCCCTTTTGACGTAACTGACTGTATTTTCAATTTTGCCTTTTGTCTGAGGCCTGTAAGGCCTGCATAACCTGGGAATAAAACCAAAGCATTTGAAGAAATCCTCAAACTGCGAGTTCCATTCAGAATCTGATGATTTCAAGGCTCTTTTGATAACAACCTGTTTCATGTTATCGTAGAGAATCTCCTGTGTAAATCCTTTAAAGTACTCAAAAGCATTAAGATGACACTGGATAAGAGTAGGTGTGTCTATGCTCAGTGTAAATTCAACAAATCTCATCCTGGAATATCCAAGAATCATGTTGAAGCAAAAGAGTTTCTTTACCTTTCCATCAACCTCAACTGTTCCTAACTCTCCCCAGTCAACCTGAGCCTGGACACCTGGTTTTGTTTCATAGCGGAGTACGGCAGGGATTCCCCGCTCAGGTCGGACTTTTTGGACGAAGTCCTTGACTATGGTTATTCCTCCATCAAAACCCATTTCTTTGATTTCCCGATAGAGGCGAGCAGCAGTATAGGGACCTTCTTTGAGTTTTTCAAGAATGTAAGGTTTGAAAGGATCAAGCTTGCTCTTTCTTCCAGGACGTTTCTGGGGTTCAGGCAAGGTTTTAAGCCGAAGATATTTCCTCACAGTTTTCTTGTCAAAACCTGTTTGTCTGGCGATTTCATTGATGCCAAAGCCTCGTGAATACAAATCTCGTATCAATAGCCATTCCTCCGTTTTCAGCATGATTTATGATCCTTGAGCTTTCTCAAGGATTGTAAATGGGGGAATTATAACCCGGCCAAAAGGAGGAATTATTCACCGGCCTTGACAGTTGTAGTTCCTCTTATGCTGATCCCCTTACTGTCCCTAGATGTGACTCATGGCACAGATATGAACACATGGCAATTCAATGAGAACTACTTAAAATTTTATTTTTATTCATTTAGTGGGATACTTTCATATGTATATATATTCAAAAAGATGGAATCTTCAAAAGTGTTGGAGTATTATGGAAAAAACAGCTTAATAGTTTTTAGTTTACATGGCCCAATTTTATGGATTATACATGATTTAATCAAAGTTATTTCTATAATCCAAGGAGTAGATATTCCACAAGAAAATTTTGGTTTTTCAATTTTGAAACTTTTTCTCGTTTTGATTTTAGTACTACCTTTTATTTTGGTCGTCCATTGTTATCTGATTGGTGTTTTGAAACACTTAAATGTTAGAAGGTCTCTCAGCTTCCACTTTGAATCGGTAATCCCTGCTTCTCTTGCTGGCGTATTCTCACATTCAACGCCTCTTTCATCTTTATATCTCAATCCACCATGTTCTCTGCAGAAGTTAAAATGGGTACAGTAGAGCTTCATTTGATTTACTAACCATTTTGCTACTTTAGAGAATCCGATTGTTTTTCTCGATACTCTATTGTTGTCCTGTCTGAAGGTTAGGTTTTGTCTTTCAATTAGGTTTGTTGAGATTGCGCTTTGCTCGATGTCTTTTCCAAATATGACCTTTTTCTCAACCTTCTGTAGCTTTCCTCCCTTTCTCTTTTTGACTACCTGTGCGTACTTCAGATCCTCAGGAGGAACAATCTTTGGATTCTTTGGTCTACCTCTTTTCCCTGTTTTTGGATACTCAACGCGCACTCCATATTGATTCAAGAGGGCTCCTCTGTAAAAGTCCAGCCCATCTGTGACATAAACAGGTATCTCTTCAGAAAGACGATTAGCCGTTAACTTCACTAATTCATCCGCAACATACTGTTTTCTTGGGCCGATGATAAAAGCAATTATTAACCTACTATTTGGTGCAAAAGCTACCCACATCCATGGACCATCATCTTCATATACTTCCATTCTTGGAACTACTTTTTTTCACTATCACCCACATCTCGTCCATTTCTATCCTTGGTACATTCAAATCCTTCATCATAGTGTCATTTACTTTATCACACTGCTCAGTTGCACGGGCTAACCATCGTTTTACGCTAGCTGGATCTACCTCTAAAACCTCTGCAATGGCTTCAATACTCATCCCTTTCATGGACATTTTTAGAGCTAAATCGATGGTATTCTCATCTTTGCGAAGATCATGATAGAAAGTGCCTGTATGGTCACAAAATGCTTTGCCGCAATGATGGCAAATGTATCTTCTTGTTTTTTCCCCACGGCTTATGTATGTTCCATTTCCAGTAACATTCTCTTGACCAGTTTGGCCATAGAGTTCACATTCCTTATTCGGACAGGAAACATTAGTGAATTGCGTTTTTGGACCTCGCTTTCCCATGGGTACCATATATATAACTAATGATATATAATGCCAATCGGATACAAATGGATGACCTTTATTTTTGCATTTAATAAATTCGGTTACAGTGTAGCGAAAGTTCGGGTCGGAAAAATAGATTGATTCTGTATCCTTTTTCCTCCACCATAACAAACAGGATGCAGAATCAATCATAGAATAAAACTTTAGCTACACTGCCAGGCTACCTAAATGATTGCTTCATCTTTTCGCTAATAATGATTCGTATATACGTTCTAGTTTTTCAACATGACTCTCCAAAGTGAAATTTTTATGTAGAAGAGAAATTGCGTTATTTCCAAAGTTTCTTCTCAAATCGTCATTAGATAGTAAATATATTATTCTTTCTGCGATTTGATCAGAATTTTGTGGTTCAACTAGAAAACCACTTTCACCATCTGTAATTAGATCTGGAATACCTCCAATATTGCTACCAATAACTGGCTTACCATAAGCCATTGATTCATAAACTACAAGTGGACTATTTTCCATCCATATAGAGGGTACTACTACTAAAGATGCTGCATTATATGCTTCATGTACTTCATTCTGAGACACAAAACCATGAAAAATAACATTTTCTTCAATTTTTAACCTTTTAACTTGTAACTTTAGCTCTTTTTCTTCAGGCCCACTTCCGATGAGATGTAATTTTGCTGTTGGAAAATTCGTAAGTACATTTGGCATTGCTTGAATCAAATAATAGATACCCTTTTCCGCTTGCAACCTTCCAATCGACAAGATGGAATAATCTTGTTCATCAGACGGTAACTCATTTGGCTTATTTTGTATTTCATAAACTGAAAAATTAGGAAGATTAACGACGTTTTTAAATCCATATAATTCAAGTTTCTCTTTCAAGCATTTACTAGGTGCAATCAATTTGTTAACAGATTTATTTACCAAAAAACATCTGATTCCATATAATACACTTTTCAATAAAAATGCCTTTAACGAGATACAGCCATTTTTTACGCAATCAAAGTTAATTCCACCGCAAACCTTAAAATATTTTTTATCCACATACCAAGAAGTGAAACATACTATTCCAAAATCATGAACTGTTTGAACTACGTTATTATTACGGCAAGCTAACAATACGGAAAAAGGGTACTTATAATTGTGGTGGATGTGAATGATATCGGGTTTAATGGCGTTGATTTGACGTTTCAATGAACAATAAACAGAAGGAGAAAATATGTAAGACTCAATTAATCGGGAGAATCTATTAGAGGGTTCTCTATAAAAAGAATAATAATTCTCGAAGTCAAGACCTGGACTAAAAGAAAAAATGGATACTTCATGTTGCTTTCTTTTTTGGCATTCAGCCAAGCCTTGGATGTATTTTTCAGCGCCTCCGTGCTGAATAAAATCATCGTGTATGTGTAAAATCTTCATATTAATCAACTAAATTTAAGTATATTTCCTTAATAAGTTTGCAGTTATTAATCCAATCATATCTTGTTTGAGCTTTTTTTCTTGCATTGTTGCCAAGCTCTTTTCTTAATTCCGGAGAGTTAATTAACACCTCAATGTAACGAACAAATTCATCAAGAGAGTTTGCTATTAATATATCGTGATTGTGTGATGCATCTAATCCTTCGGCCCCAATTGCAGTAGAAACAATTGCTTTTCCAGAAGCCATATATTCTAATATCTTTATTCTAGTGCCTCCACCACTAACCAAAGGTACAATAGCTATGTCAGCACTAGAAATATACTGATTAAGATTTTCCACAGGTCCCGTTATTATAATGTTTGGATTATCAATTGAAGGAGGATTTTTTCCGACTAACAGGAGTTTCACAAAAGGATATCTTTTATTAATTTGAGGCATTATATTTTTGGAAATAAGTTCTACAGCCTCTTTATTGCTGACATAATCTAAAGTACCATGAAAAATTAGAGTAATTGCATCAAGTGAAAATTCCATTCTCACATTGGGTCCAGAAGGGACATATATGTTACAATCAATAGAATTTGGAACAACTTGAATTTTCTCTTTCGATACACCATTAGAGATCAAGAAATTCTTGTCTACTTCTGAAACAACTATAATTACATTGCTTTTTCTACAATATTTTAATTCAAGTGATTGTAGAATTTTCGTGAATATTTTATTAGCTCCTTGTCTCTCAATTCGTATCCACTCAACATTATGTTCACTGAATACTGAGGGAAGTCCAAAAATTTTACTGATTTTTGCGCAAACACCCATGCCAGAGGGGTGTTCTCCTTGAAGGGCATCAATATTTTCTACTTTTGTTACATAAAATAGCTTCACGAGCATAAAAATGTTATATTCAGATAAAATATGAGATAGTTCATGAGAAGGACCAATCAGACATCCAATACTTTTCCTAAAAATAAACAAGAATATATTGAAAACATAAAAAAGTTTCACATAGGAAGGATACGGAAATTCATTAAGTGCAGCTTTCTCAGCATGATAATAATTATTTCGGTTCCCATCAACAATATAAACATCCACATTGCATTCAGAAAGTTTTTTTGCCATTTCAGTTATTCTATTAACTCCTCCAGAATATTTATCTTGAAGACTATGCGTTGTGCAAATACAAATACTCGGAGAGCTTTTTTTTTTCATAATTTAGACCTCATATTTACAACAAATAAACTTTGCTTTTTCCATTATTATAAAATAAAATTTGATGCGATAAAAACGATTTAATCTTAATCCAAGGAATCTCCACATTAAAACGAATTTTATAATAATCAAGTTTTTCGTCATGTGGTAAAAAGACGTAGTTCGCTCCATTAAAATCTGTATAGGCATGTTCCCAAGATAAAGAACTAGAAAAATTATCGATACTTATAAGGTTTGAACGCCCAGTCGGATTTGAATTATAAAAGCTTGCTTTTTCATCCACGGGAACGACAATGGATTCGTTCATTGAAAATTGAGTGACTTTTTCCATACAAGCCATTTCTTGTATAGAAACTTGAGTTTGTGGACTATTAACATGATCAATGAATCCAAAAAATGTGATAATAATCACAAAAAAATAAAAAATAAAAGTATAGTTCCCATGAATAATTTTAAAATGTTGGGCTGAAATGGAAGCTAGTAAGCAAAGGTATATCCATAAATATTGAGATAATCTCAAACCATAAGATGGAGCTAAGTATCTAAAAAGTATACCGCCAAATCCGATACAAGTTATTATGCAGATCAATGGTATTACAAATTCTTGTTCTTTTTTTGTCAACTTCTTGTAATTAAAGGAAATCCAAATTGCTAACAGTGCAATAATCCATCTAAATAAACTGGATATTTTTTTTATTATGAGAAGCATTTCTGAATTAGGTAATCCCAAATACGCAGGGATATTATAGGCAGCTACTAACTCTTGTCCAGACAAAAAATTATAGAGATTACTTACAGCGTCAGAAAAGATAAAGTAACTTATATAAATGTGATGGGCTAAAATAAATACAAGAAAAATAGCAACTAACCTTACTGCAAGTTTATATAAAGGAAAAATTTTGCTGATAATCAACACACTTAATATGAAAAAAAACGCAAACACGCTAGAGAAAAGATGAACTGTTATTATTGCTGGAATTAATATTAACAGAAGTATTTTCCAATTGACTTCATTTTGATTAGTCAATAGTTTAAAGAAACAAAATCCAATCATTGCAAAGAATAAAAGTCCAATTGTAGCTGGAACTAAGTAATAATAGGAAAATAAAGATCCTGTAGCCAAGTATAAGATACTCCCCAGATTAGTGTTTGAAAAATATTGAGAAATGAAAAAGATACAAATTACTATTAAAAAGGAAATTAAACCAAAATAAATGGGATAAATTTCGAATAAATCCATGTCTGTAACCAAACCTAAAATACAATTTAGGATCAAGTGAGCAGGATAACCGCCATATCCTACATCAGTTAGAGGTATCCCTTTCATTAGTAGTTCAACATCAGTAGTTACAGATAAAATATCTGAAGTTGGTATTGAAGGAAAAATCGAGACTTGTGATAAAAAATAAGGAAACAACAGTATGAGTGGAAAAAATATACTATTACCATTTAAAAAAGTACAGTTAGATCTCTTAGATATTACTGGAACTATGAGATACCCTAAAATAAAAGATTTAGAACTCAGACTAATTGCATTAAGTTCAGTAGAAACTACACCTTCATAATAAAATTTGAAGCAAAAAAAAGTTAAATCAAATAGAAATAAGAGATATGATAGCATAAATAAATTATTATTTAATTTGTTAAACTTCATCAAAACACCTTTGAATATTAAACCTACAGTTATTGATATAGAAATCAAATAAGTTCCTTATATATTCTCGATACTTCATCTCCAATTTTTTGCCAATCATATTTTTCTAAAACTACGTTCCTTCCATTACTCCCAATTGATTTGCATAATTTCTCATTATAGAGAAGTTTTTCAATATTCGCTCCAAAGTCTTCAACCGAGCAAATAATTGAATCCCCATTATTAAGAGTTAACCCTCTTGCTCCTACATCAGTAGTGATAATAGGAAGCCCAGATGAAAGATATTCCAACATTTTAAGGTTTGAGCCACTTCCAGATTTCATCGGGTTTATTGCTATATCAGCAAGTTTATAATAAGGTTCGACTGACTCAACTCTGCCTGTAAAAAGAATATTATTTAATGTGTTGTTGTTATCATAAAGGAATCTTTCACCCACTTTCCCCACAATTAAAAAAACTAAATTATCATCATTTAATTCTTTAGAGATACGAATAATCTCCTCCACTGCTTCATAATTAGGTTGATACGCCCAACCTGTGAACAAAACGATTTTTTTCCCCACAAGATTAAACTTCTGCTTCAATAACTCTTTCTCTTTTTCCGTT
This sequence comes from Methanosarcina sp. KYL-1, assembly GCF_024372725.1. GTDB lineage: Archaea > Halobacteriota > Methanosarcinia > Methanosarcinales > Methanosarcinaceae > Methanosarcina. The sequence goes on along the minus strand of NZ_VOUA01000004.1, from coordinate 132,016 downwards.
GATGGCTTGAATAGAGCAGTATCTACCCCATTAGGAACAACATAAATTTTGCTCTTATCGACATCATAATACTCTATCAATTTATCTTTATCTTCATTAGAAACTGAAAAAATAGCATTTGATTTATCTAAAGCGAAAGCCTCATTTTTTTCCACATATTGTAGAAAATTCTTTGAAAATTTTGATCTTAGGAGTTGATCTTGAAGACATAACTCAACATTATGCTCTACGAAAATAATAGGCGTGGTTGTATTTTTATTTGAAAATGCATATTTAAATTGCCAAGGGTGTTCTACTTGGATTAAATCGCTGGTTTCAAGCCTATCTTTTAAGGATGAAGGATTAATGAATCTTAATATATCGTTAAAAAATACAGGCGGTATTGTCATTTTTGATAAAAGGTGAGTGAAGAATAAAGAAGGAATATTTATAAATCTATATTCTGTATAATTGGGATTAATTTTAGTGACCCATGATTTAGAAGACAATCGAAACTCGTGAGATCTTAACCCTTGAGAAAACAAAAAAATATCATATTCCTTAGACAGTCTCATATTTAAACTGTTTATCCGAATAGATCCTCCATTAGTCGGAGGGAATACCCCAAAAGGAGCAATATCAAGAATTTTTTGTGGATCCATAATAAAATCACCGGCTCGATTAATATTCATCAGGAAATAAACAATTAAATAATTTTTAAGAAAATGATACAATATAATTTAAAGTATCAGTTTCATACAAATGCAAAGAGATTATAATTTGGCATAAAGTTTAATATACTGATCAATCATTTGATCTGAAGAAAAAAGATTTTCGACTCTCCTCCGATTAAATCTGCCCATTTTTAATCTCATATTCTCATCATTTGCCAACAAACGTATAGATTCAACAAACTCTTGTGTACAGTCAACGTTGCATAAGAATCCTCCTTTTCCATCCATAACCAGCTCAGGTAATGATGAACAATCCGTTGTAACAATAGGTTTTCCACATGACATAGCTTCTGCAACAGCCAAGCCAAAACCTTCTAGTCTGGATGGAAATAAAAAAATATCACATAAATTATAAATATTCACTAATTCGTCTTCACTGAGCCTTCCAAGTGTCATTATATTAGTAAAATGATCTTTAAAATTAGAGCGAAGCCCTGAAGTAGTTACTAACAAAAAATCATCACCTAATTCCCTCATAATCTTAGGCAATAAATCTGCACCCTTTCTTATAGATAAGTTCCCTGCAAAAAATAACACCGTTTTGTCGGCATCTACCCCATATTTTTCCTTAATTATTGAAATTGGCCTAAAAACATTAGTATTTACTCCATTATAAATAAGTTTAGAGTCGTAATATTCAAACACCTCCTCTAATTTTTGTTTAGTATATTTACTAACGCAAGTGACTGTATCAGCTACTTGCAGACATTTTTTTTCAGATAGATATACAAATTTATAATATGCTTTTTGTGAGAGAGATGTATATTGAGAGAAAGAAGGATCATGAACCAAATGATGTTCAGTAACAACTAAAGGACCACTTGTTTTAAAATAAGACCCGTATGCAATGTTTGAATGAGTTATATAAAAGTCATAAGAATCTTTTTTTAAAGAGAGAGCTTGCGGAAAAAATGCATAGAATGGAGAAAAATATGAAACTGAGCTATCAATCCCATTTTCTACCAGGCCACTTGATAGATTATTAGCCCATACATCTACGCCAGAACCACCGACTATTTGCTTAAAAATCACTTTCATTGAAATACCCTCTGATGAATAATTTAAATTTATCTTACAAAGACTAAACCATATGAGACCAATAGACAATCAAACATCATAAATATTCACACAGTCATAATATATAGTCGAAAAATCATCGATTACCCGATCCCAAGAAAACTTATTCTTAATAGTGTTAAAACCATTATAAGTAAATTTTATTGCAATCTCCGAATCAGATAACAATTCAATAATTTTAGTAGATAATTCACCAGGAGATTTTTCAGGAACTAAAAAACCATTATAACCATCTATTATAATATCCTTTATTCCTCCAATATCGCTGCCAATTACAGGAGTTCCGCATGCCATAGCTTCCAATAATACTACACCCAACCCTTCTACAATACCACCAATATTTTGTGAAGGCAAAACGAAAATATCTGATGATGCATAAAGTGATGGTAAAAGAGAATGCTCTACAGAACCAACAAAAACCACATTTTCATTTAAATTCAAATTCTCCACTAATGTCTCTAGTTTATTTCTTTCGGGACCATCACCAACTATGAATAATTTTACATCTGGAAATTTAATTACCACTTCTTTCATTGCAAGTATCAAAACATCTACACCTTTTGACTCCACCAATCTCCCAACACTTAGGATTTTAGAATCCTTTTGATGCATTTCTTGTAAAATTCGTCCCTGTTGTAAAAAATTAATATCTACTCCAATAGGCACGATTGATACTTTTTCCCCAGCACTTGGATCGATAGATAAAATCAGTTCTTTTGTATAATTACTATTCGTAGTAATCCAATTAGAATTCTTGATAATAAATACACATATTCGCCTAAGAATCTTGGATTTTTTTATTGTATTTATATCACTTCCATGAACCGTTGTAACATGTGGAATCCCAAATAACTTGTGACAAATAGCTCCAATTAATCCTTGCGGCAATAACCAATGTGTATTTATGAGATCAATTTTTTCTTTTTTGACGTGAATCAAAGCACTTACGAATTCACTGAGAACAAACAAAGGAACCTGAATTTTTGCCAATATATTCTTTTTTATATTGTATGGGATTCCATCCCCATACGCAAGTTTCTGTGAAGAAAAAGGGAAAAAATAGGGAAATCTTAAAACATTTACACCATCAAACGATTCTGTAAATTTGGAACCATAACAATGAGGAGACAAGACAACTACATTAAATCCTTTATTTGTCAATCGTTTACAAATCTCATGAACAAACCAACCATAGGAGCTAGTAGAATTTATAGGATAGTTACTAGCAATTACCATTATGTTTTTCATAGGAAAACACCAAAAATGAATAAAATCGTTTATTCAGTTATTTATATCTACTATTAATCAATTCATCAAAACCAATTTGGATAAATTTTAAACTGGGTAATGGATCACATAATGAGAAAACGTCATCTTTAGCAGAGAATGGGAAAAATTCCTTTACCAATTTGAAGTCCTTATTTTTTTGGAAACTTTTTATAACTGCAAAAGAATCTATAAACATATTTCTTGTCTTGACACCTACCTTATAATCTAATACAGGTTTAACGTCCCCTTCCAATGCCATGGTGTAAAGAAGATAAGGGAAGTCAACTCCAGATTGTACCGCCTGATTTATTGACCCCCAAAATCTGGGATTGATTTCCATCAAAACTGGCTCATTATTTTTCCGATCCAGTTTGAATTCTACCATGGCGACACCATGCCAGCTGAAGTAATCCAGAAGTTTAGTGGCTATTTTTTCCATTTTAGGGTGCTTTACACTGATTCTATAGGTGCTGGGACCTCCACTAATAGGATATTCTCTTAAACGCTTATGAGTAAATTTGGCCCTCAATGAACCTTGGTTATACAAAAGTGAAACACCATATCCATCACCTTCAATGTACTCCTGAATAAGGGGGTATTCAGAAGGGGAAAGATTGAATTTTAAAATTGTTTCTTCATATTTTTTGAATAATTCTTCCTTTGAATAGACATATGAAAGACCAATACTACTAAAACTATTTCTCAATTTGATGACCAGAGGAAAACCAATCCCATTTGCAATGAAATCTAGTTCATTCAAATTTCCTGGGTAAAATGTCTTCGGAACCCTGACACCGAGATTATCTGCAACTTTCATCAAATACCCTTTATCATTAACATTCATTATCGTAGAATAATCATGAAGTGGGATTTTTGTATAGGGCTCAAACTTGGATTTGTACTTTGCAATAAGATAGGTATCTTCGGAATGAACTGGAATTAAAACATCATATTTGTTTTTAGAAATAGTTTGGATCAAAGAAGTAACGAATTCTGAAGGAAACTTTTGAGGAGAGGGATAACTTACAAAGTTATTTGAATATATTGAATAAGAACTTAAAGAAGAATTACTTTTATCCCCGGTAGTAACTTCAACTCCTTTTCTTCCCAAGCTCCGAGCTACTACCAGTGCTTTTAAACTATTAGAAGAAGTGATAAACGCACTCATGAATACTCCAAACCCATTAAACGTGATATGAAATGTCAAAAGATATGCATTTTCTTTAAGAAATGACTTAAAAATATACACGAATCCCTTACGAAAATATTATTCATTTTACGGAAGAACGTCAAGTTATTGCTCAAAATCCTTTTTCTCAACTCCTCTTCCTCAAAGAATGGAGATTTAGTGCAATTCATAAAATTACCTAACTCAAACGAAAAGTGAGCGTCACTGCCTCCGACTACAGGCAGACTCAAATTTTTCGCAAGAAATTGAGCTTTGCAATTCAATTCATCGGAAGTTCTCCCATTTACTTCTTCAATAACATTTACATTTTTTAGCATCTCAGTAGTTGGAAATCTCTTTCTTCGATATGGATGAGGTAATATTACAATACCATCTTGTGCCTTAATTTCATCAGCAACATCTAGAAATGATCGAGATCTAATCTCTTCATTCAAGAACAATCCGATCAAATCTCCAAAATCAGTCTTGATTTCCGCTCCAATAATTACCATCACTGAATCTTGGCTAATTGACTTTGCTTTTAAACCTCCAAGAATGGTATCATGATCGGTAATTGCAACTGCATCAATGCCTTTTGCTTTCGAAATTTTAATGATCTCATGGGGTTTCAGGAGAGAATCTTTAGAATAGATAGAATGGACATGGAGATCAAAGTAGAAATCTTCTCTCATTTCCTGACCGCCATTAACCCCTTTTTCACAAAGTTGACTGCGAAGTCCATGCCGAAATATAATCCCCAGTCGAACATTGAGCAGGACCATCTTTCGGGGTGGCTAAGGATGTAGATGTTATTTAATTTTTTGCTCTCAACCAAGTCGATTAGTTCAGGTGTGGTATCGACGGAGAAATTTTCTGTTTTTCCGGGGATGAAGTCCCTCAGGCTGTTCTTTGAGCCCCAGCTCCTGCCGGTGTCGGAGAAGTAGTTGAGTTCTTTGCCTGCGGAGAGGTAGGCTTCGCCGAGGAGGCCGAACTTCCGGAAATCGTGGACTTTCCAGAGGTCGCGGTTGTCGAATTTAGAGAGGGGGCGACCGTGCATGCAGATCGTATTGACGTCGCAGATCTTGCGGAACTTTTTGAGGTTCTTTTCAAATATGGCTATGGCTTTGTCGTAGTCGCCGTTGGTCTCGCTCAGGACTTCGTAGTGGTAGCCTACTTCGTGGCCGAGGTTGGAGACTTCTTTTATGATTTCGGGGACAAAAACGTTCTTTGTTGTCCTGAAATAGTAGGTGGCTTTTATTCCGAGTTCTGATTCTATTCGAGCGGTTTCCAGGGCGTTTTCAGGCAGACGGTCCACATCATGGCGGATTAGCGCAAACTTTTCAGGAAGCTCTTTGGAACTCAGGTATTCGGACATTGTTATTGTGTCGTAGTTGCTAACTAACGCATTTGATAGTTCCCAGAATTCATGGATTGTGAAGTCAAGGGTATCGAAACTTAACATGGGGGGTCACCTGGGGGAATGGGTTTTTTAATTAAATTTTAATAAATAAGTTTAGCATGTTTTGCAACATAGCAATACTTTTCAGCCTCATCTGTTCAAGGACCTCTTTTTAAAATCAAACAGCCCTTCCATCTGTGCTCTTGTTCACCTGCATGCCAAGTATGGGGTAGCATGAGTATTTCAGATGCCATACAGCAACCTCTTCAACATGACTTTTCGATATCTAATTGCATCATTCAAAGTAGGACTGGGATAATAAGTTGCTAAATTTGGATTGTTTTTGATTAGCCTAGATTCATAATTTCCGGACCGGATAACCTCTATTGCTTCAAGCATAGCATCAGGCACAACAGAAAATACTTTTTTCAACAAAGAGTCAAATGTATCAAATCTTTTAATCGGGATCTTTTTCTGGACAACTATGTCGCCGTTGTCGATCTTCTCATCTATGAAATGGATGCTGACACCGGTTTCGTTTTCCATATTGAGGTATGCCCAGAAGGGAGCAAGCCTGCCCCGATATTTAGGGAGAAGTGCTGCATGCCTGTTTAAGCAGCCTACAGAGGGAATGGAAAGGAAATCCTTTTTCAATATTGCCTGGGCCTGGTTGATAACGAGGTCCGGCTCCAGGTCTTTCAAATATGCAAGGAATTCTTCCGAATTGATATCTGCAACATATTTAACAGGGATATTGTATTCCTTAGCAACCTGTGAAACGGATAATGGATTTTTACTTTTCAAAAATCCTATTTTGTTGAACAGATTGAAAGAAACAAGCAGGAAAAATCTCCTGAACAACTCCACAAGTCCGCTAATTAAAGCAATTGTAAGCAGATATTTGATTTTATCAGATAGGCTTTTGCCGCTGACAAGGGAACCGGATACAATGCCAACACCTATAATTTCCGAGGGGATAGACTGGATAACTTTTTTTAGGAATGGATTAATGAATAGGGGTTCTTCCGTAATAGTGATATAAATTCTCATATTTTCACCGCAGATTTATATTTAAACAATCCAGTCTAAGAGATCAACCTCTTTTCCAAACAAAAATTTCAAACAGCCCTTACATCTGTGCTATTGTTAACCTGCATGTCGAAGAACATCGCAAAAAACAGCAACTGGATACCCATCAGCGAAATGAACACGTCCAGCAGGGGATAATTCGCTGAAACCGGACCGTGGAACACAACTTTCTGCAGGACGATCCATACTCCGAAGAGGAAGCCCAGGGGGACAAGCACCATGCTTGCAATGTAAAACAGCACGAGGGGATGAAAGTCAAGGACCATGTACTTCATCTTGAGCCGCCATAAGAAACCCCTGAAGATCATGGGAGCGACTTTGCGGATGTACTTGCCGTACCTTATTTTGGACTTCTCGGTGCCGTAACGGGCAGGCATTGTGACGTCGACTACGCGCATCCCGAAAGCGTTCATTTTTATGAGCATGTCGTTGCAATAGCCATAGTAAGTGTAAATTGAGTCAAGGTCGAGGGTTTCTAAGGCATGGCCTGAGATTACGGTGTAGCCGTTCTGGGGGTCGGCGATGTGCCAGTAGCCGCTACCTATTTTTGTGATAAGGGAGAGGAGGCCGTTTCCGAAGGCACGCCAGGCTGGCATCCCGGTGCGCATTTCCCGGGAGAGGAGGCGGTTGCCTTTGGTGTAGTCGGCTTTGCCCTCGATAATGGGCATGATGAGTTTGGGGAGCTGGGTGGGGTCCATCTGATTGTCCCCGGCCATGACTGCGACCAGGTCCATCCTGTCGGCAAGGGCACGTTTGTATCCGTTTATGATGGCTGCACCTACGCCTTTGTTGACCTCGTGGTGGATGGGAACTACGCGGGGGTCGGTCGTGCTGTTAATGATCTCAGCTGTGCGGTCCGTGCTGCAGTCATTTATGACGTAGATCTTGTCCACGTAGGCAGGGATGCCGTCAATTGTCTCCTGGATAAGGTTCTCTTCGTTGTATGCAGGGACCACGACTCCTATTTTGTAGGCCCTGAAAAGGGATGATTCGTGCTCTTCCTGAATGTCAATATGCAAGATTCTCAGGTTGGCTTCCTCAGCTGAAGTCATGATAGAGTGAATGGAAGACAGATAAACATGAGAAAAGTTGATTTTCGAGAGACACTCCCTTGAAAAGGCCATGAAACCCACTGGCTTGCTCTCGGATTCCTTGTTGTTGATGAGGAAGACATTCTCGGAACCTTTTCTTTGCTTGCTAAAACAGGTACCTACAGCAAGATCAAAATCCCCATCTCTAAGCGGAGCAATCATTCTTGGGATCAGACCGGGATCATGGCAGACGCCGGTTTCCATTGTTACGATGAAATCCGAATCATCTGCAGCTTCAATTCCTTTTTTTAAGGAAATCTCCTTTCCTCTGGTTACGGGGTTACGTACAACTCTGGCACCTGCCATTTCAGCAACTTCTACAGTGTGGTCAGAACTGGCATCGTCAACCACAATAACTCTATCAGAAAACTTTCTCGCTCGCAGAACCACACTGCCGATTGAAACCTCTTCATTATAAGCAGGAAGGATTACGGTTATGTTCTGGGGAGCAATCTCCCTTACGCGAGAGGGGTCCTCGAGTGCGGTGCACAGGGAACCGGCATCCAGAAGCAATTCGGTATTCATTTTTGATACGACCCCTTTGAAAGATTGAGATAGTAATAGGAATTTTATACTCTGATTAGTCCAGCATCATATGTAAATTTTACTAAGAGTATATAAAACCATACAGAAATTTTTGAGGTTGTTTTTTTACGAGGTAATAACTGGAAACGATTATATAAATATATTGATAGCACGACTTAATAAAATAAAAAGGTAAATATAAAAATATTCGGCAAGCGGCTAAGTTTATGCTTGAAAAATTATATGATTGAGCCAATCCCCGGGAATCCGGGCTGTGTTTAAACACATTCTGAATATAATACTATATAAAAATATTGATCCGGAAGTTGAAAAAGAGTTGCAGGAAAACTCAAACCTTCATCCAGGCGGTGGCCGGGGTCCGGGACACGGCATGGAATATTTTTTATTAGGGCACCGGGATTCGGACTGGCCCTGCTTTAAGGCAGCAACTTGCCGCAGTTAGGAAGGAGGAATGTAAGGGGGGTGCAGGACAATAAAAGGGAAGAGAGCAGACGGTAGAAAGAAGGTAGAAAGAAGGTAGTGAGAGAGAAGGAGAAATTGGGGAAAAAGAACGATAAAAAAGTAGATGAAGATAGTGAGACGGAGAAAGAAGGAAGTGAGAAAGATCACGATAAAAAAATAGAGAAGATGGAGGGAGAGAAAACGTAAAACTTTCATACCAGAAAGAAAAACATCAAGGAAAAAGGAGAGATAAAAAATTTGAGAATTGAGATAGTAGGGGAGGAGGACTGAAGGAGCGGTGAAACAGAGGACATAAGGGGGCAAAAAGGCCTGGAAACGGGGTTTTAAGAGGGAAAACTTACGTCCGGATACTTCCGCAATAAATAAGGGTGCATGCAAAAATTAAAGCAAAAGAATAAAAAGGATGAAAAAGTACTAACCCTTCCTGAAAGAGACATACAAAATATAAAATTTTTGATTAAGAGCCGGATGACCTGAATGACCGGAAAAAAAGTTTCTTCTGACCTCTCACTTGTAACGGGCCTTGTGCTCCTCACGGACATCTTCGTGCTCATGCCGGGGCTCAACGAGACCTTCCTGCGGACCGTGCTCGGGCTGCCCATGGTGCTCTTCTTGCCGGGGTATGCCCTGATTGCGGCCCTCTTTCCCGCAAAAAAAGACCTGGACGGGATAGAACGGGTTGCGCTCTCCTTCGGGCTTAGCATAGCGGTCGTGCCCCTGATCGGGCTTGGGCTCAACTACACGCCCTGGGGGATAAGGCCACTCCCCATCCTCATCAGCCTCTCGGCATTCACTCTCCTGATGTGCGGGCTTGCGTACTACAGGAGACAGCAGCTGCCTGCAGCCGGGGCTTTTGAGGTGCCTTTCAGGGAAGGGGCCCTGGCCCTGAGAGCCGAGCTCCTGGAAAAGCCGGAATCAAAGCTCGACAGGGCGCTTACAATCATCCTCATCTTCTCCATCCTGCTCTCGGTCGTAACCCTAGTCTACGTGATCGTGACCCCGAAAGAGGGAGAGCATTTCACGGAGTTCTACATCCTGGGGCCCCAGGGAAAAGCGGACAACTACCCAACGCACTACATGCCCGGGGAAAGCGGGACTGTTATCATAGGGGTCGTAAACCACGAGTACAGGACGGTTAACTACAGCCTGGAGGTCAGGCTTGAGAACAGGTCCCTGCCCCTTCCGGAAAAGCTGCGCCACGTAAGCCTGGCCCACAACGTGACCTGGGAAAAGCCCCTCACCATTACCCCCCCATTTGAGGGAAAGGACATGAAACTCGAATTCCTGCTTTACAACGACACGGAAAAAACCGTACCCTACAGGGACCTGCACCTCTGGATAGACGTAAACTCAACAGGGACTGCAGAGGCAGTAAGGACAGTAGAAGCCGTAAGGGCAGCAGGAGAAGCAAAAGCCGCGGAGGCTGCAGGAGCATGAAAGAGGATTTTCCGCCCCTCAGGGCGCTCAGGGAGCTAAGGAAGCCCGGAAAAGCAGGAAATCCCGGAAACCCCGGAAAAAACCCTGACCTCCCTGAAAAAAAGGAAGCGCGAGAAGGGGGCTGGAAAAAAGACACACCCGAGTTCAGGAGGCTTGCCCTTCTTACCGGCATTCCCGTCCTCAGCATCGCCCTGGCCGAGCTCCTGATCTACTCCGGAAAAATGGGAGCTGCGGTCTGGCTGCACATCGCGACCCTGATAGCCCTATCTCTCTCTTCCATGTCCATAAAAACCCGGGGCGTCAACCAGATCTACCAGGCCCTTATGCTGCTCCCCATCCTCCGCCTGGTCAACCTTTCGATGCCGGTCTTTTTTGAGACAACACTCTATACCTTCATCTTCATCTACGGCCCCCTGGCAGTTCCGGCAGCGATTGTGGCAATGAGCCAGCAGCCCACCCTCAAACAGATGGGGGTCACTTCCGAAAAATTAGGACTCTACCTGCTCCTCTCAGTCCCCCTGGGCTTCCTGCTCGGGCTTGGGGAATATGCGACCATCCGGACAGGCTACCTGATCCCGGACCTCTCTCTGGAAAACGTCCTCAAACTCACCTTCATAATGATCTTTTTCGTGGGCCTGATCGAGGAGGTCATCTTCAGGTCGATCCTCCAGACGCGGCTCGAGGAGGTGCTGGGAATGCGGGAAGGAATGATTATCGCAAGCCTCCTTTTCGGGCTCATGCACTCCGGATACGGCACTTTCTACGAAATCCTCTATACCGGCTTTGTAGGGCTTTTCATGGGCTTTGCCTTCCAGAAAACCAGGAGCCTCCCGTTTGTTGTCACCCTTCACGGCTTCGTAAACGTCTTCCTCTTCGGGATCATACCCCACCTGAGTATGGCAGCTGGCCACCTCTAATTTATTCTGCCCGGAACGTCTCTTTCAATCCCAGAATTCTCCTTTCCACTATCTTTCTTCCTATTCTCTCCTCCTTGCTCCTCAATCCACCATCTTCTTCCCCTATCTCCTATTCTTCCTTCATATTCGTCTCTCCTTGCTCCACAATCCACCATCTCCTTCCCCTATTCTTCACTCCGTATCCTTCGATCTATCTCTTTCCTCTATTCCCCTCTGTCCTCTATCCTATTAATTTCCTGTATTCACCTCCATGCCCATCTATCAATCATCTCCCCTCCTCCATTCTCTCCGTATCCCCCTGAAAAAGCGGCAGGATAGAAAAAGGATCGGTGAACGCATAAAGAGAGTGGAGAAGAAGAAAAGATAAAAAGAAAAGATCTGGTTTGGAAAGCAGAAGAAATGAAGAAAAGATAAAGAGTTAAAAAAAGAGAAGAGTTAAAAAAGAGAAAAAGTCAAAAGAAGAGAAGAGCTAAAAAAGAGAAAAAGTTAAAAAATAACTAAATGGTTGTCGGGATCAGGAATCAGAGGATCGCGACAATCTTAAATAAGACAATCGCTGCAAAACAAACAAGCAGAGGCATGATTGCCAGGTTAAAAGAATTATTCAGGGATTTGTTCCATTTGTCGGATGCGGACAGGACCTCTTTTAAAGAGAGTAGAGCTATGAGCCCCACTACTACTGCAGCCCCGTACTGGGGGAGGCCCGGGCTTGTAACCATTGAAATGGCGCTTGAGGAAATAGCGCTTGATGAGATCGCACTTGAAATTATACTTAAGAGTATAAAGGATACCTCCTGCAAATGACTACGAAGAAATAAATTTAATATGTGAGGTACTACATCTCCATCCTATAAAAGAGTTCTGCCACATGATATACGATTAATATATAGAATAAATTAATAAAGTAAGCAGTAAATTTAGAAATTACCTTAAAAAAAGATATTAATAAGCATCTTCTTAAATTAGCAAGGAAATTTTAAATATGTATAATTGGAGTATTCATTATATCAGTAAAAGATAAAATTTTTAATAAAACTTTATTTTTTCATATGTAGTAGGTAGTCAAATACCATAAAAACCTCTATAAAGAGCCTTTAACATTATAAATTATTGATTGAATATATGGTACAAAATTTTTACATTTATACGTATAAAAATCAGACCCGGACCTGAAAAGAGTAATTACATGAAAAAAGATGCGAATTCCCATAGAAGACTGAAAAAAGCTGCTGGTTTGATAGCTACCGTATCATTCCTGGCCTTTTTTTTACTTGCTATTTTTCCTGCGGGTGCATCAGTCAATGATTGGGAAACCTCCCCCCAGAAACCGATTGTAGGTGACACCCTCAGGATAAAGGGAAGTGCGTTCCCGGAAGAGGAAATAGATGTGACTGTAACTTTTGAAAAAATAGTCCCGGTATCCGGGGGAAAGTACGAGTACATCTTAGAAGACGTAAATATCCCGGGAGGTTTTGATAACAGCTTTACTGTCCGGGCTACCAGCGCAGAAAACCTGAACGTAAGGGTGAAAATGGTAGTCTGGATAACGAAAAGCTCAGGGGCCTCGGGGAGCACCGCAACAGTCTCCCAGTCCGGGGTCCCGCCAGGAACCTACAAGATAAAGATTGACGGGAACGCGAAAAGCGGAGCCTCAACTGTCGAACTGAAAATTACAGCCCGCCAGCAGATAAAAGCTGACTCTGAAGGGGACTTTATCTACTCCTATAACACAAAAGCCGTCCCTCCGGGAGACTTTGAAATAAAAGTGGGCGACAGCACAAAAACAATTACCCTCAACCCCGAATCTGTGCAGGTCATACCTCCCGCCCCCCCGGAACCCCAGATCACACCTGTCCCGGAACCGGAACCTGAGATGGAACCTCCCGAAGCCCTGAAAGAAACCCGGGAGAGGGAAACAGTCCACGAAGAAAACGAGGAGGACGAAAACTCGAAAACGAAGGTTACAGGAGATGAAACCCCAATACCCGAAACTTCCCTGAAAAAAGAATTCCTGCTGGATAACACCTATGTGCTGGGAGGAATCGGGGCATCGGTTCTTGCTCTGATTATAAATTCAAGAAGAAATGGGAAAAAGAGAATCCCTTGAATATCCCCCGGGGGACAGGAATTCCGGGAACCGGCAACCCGGAAAAGTAACAGGAATAACTGGAGGCATACAATTTGAGAAAGGGTATGTTGATATTGTTAGCATTAATCTTCTTCATTATAACCTCTTCAACAGCAATGGCAAAGAATTCAGGACCCATTGCCAACCTGACATTTAACGACACGGATGTTTACTTCCTGGACCATACCGATGACCCGGAGGAAGGAAACTGGATAAGCCTGGGAAGCCCTGCGGATGTAAGGAGGATTCAACTCCCCGACCCTATAAAGTTCACATATGACGGCCCGAAGTCCAGAGAATACGGCGGAGTTTCCGCAACCCTGAATAAAGACGAAGATGAAGAGTATACGATAAGCTATCCCTATACCACCCATCCCGTATATTTGCCTGATGAAAACGTGACCATGAGCTTCCTCGGGGAGTCGGGGCTGACAGGGGATGTGGACATCTACCTCTTCAAAATTACCTGCGATTCTGCATACGGGCTTATTGATGCCCTCATGGCAGGCGAGAACATCGGCAATTTAAGTGCCCTTTTCCACGACAACATGGACGGGAACTATGAAATGTTCTCGGCTGACCTGGACGGAAACGGAGACCTTTTAGACTATGACTTCGGCCCCCTGGAAGCCGGGCAGTACTGCATAGTGCTGCTCCAGAAAAACGGGGACAATAGCCTTACAGCCCTTTCAGCAACTGCTTTTGTGGTTGTGGAATACGAACTGGATGTCACAGCCCCGGAAAACATCGTGAAAGGCAATGACCTTGGCATAGTCCTGGAGATGCCGGGAGCATCCGGAAATGACAACTGCACCTATGGAGCAGTGCTGATAAGGGACAGTGCCTATAAAGCCAACATTGAAATCGATTCCGACGGCACAAAGTCCGGAACTTCCGTCATAGTAAACGAAATTGACATTATTGAAGAATTTGACATAAATTCTTCCAACTACAGGTCAAAGCTGACCAAAAACGAACTCCAGACAGATATCCAGACAATGATAGGAGAGGGAAAAGGCACCATATCTATAGGGGAAGCCGGCCAGAATTCACTTTCACTTACTACCTTTGACCTTCCACCAGGGGACTACTTCCTGCTTGCCGGCGTATACCAGCCAGGGAGGGGACTTATTGCCCTTGACCAGAAAGAACTGGAGATCTTAAATAAAGGAAATAAGGGCAAAGGAAGCGGCAGCTCAGGGTCAGGAGGAGGAGGAAGCGGGTCCCCCGAACCTGCAAGTAACGTTAAGGCAAAAGAACTGGCCCAGCAGTTTGTTTCAAACGGGCACCGTGTGAGGTTTGAGTTTACAAGGGAAGGCTCCTCAGTCGGTTATGTGGAATTTGACGCCAGAAAGACTGCCGGAAAGATCACAGCTATCATTGAAGAACTGAAGGGAAAATCTTCCCTGACTCCCACCAAACCTGAAGGAGAAATCTACAGCTACCTGAACATCTGGGTTGGAAACGAAGGGTTCCCCACTCCGGAAAACATTGAAAATCCCATTGTGGGCTTCAGAGTGAGCAGGGCCTGGATAACTGAAAACAAAATTGGTGAGGACTCAATAGTTCTTCAGCATTTCAGCGAGAATCAGTGGAATCCACTACCGACTGTAAAAGTCAGTGAAGACGAGGAATACATTTACTTCGAAGCCGAAACCCCGGGATTCTCCCCATTTGCAATCACATCAAGAAAGAAAACAATAGTGATTGAGGCAAAAAGTGGAGAAAAAGAAATAATGTCCATAGAAACGAATCAGGAACCAGGAGCAAGCCAGGAGCCTGAAACCACCGGAGGAAAGCTAACAACAGTCATTTCAAAATTCATAAGCTTCTTTGTAGGGGTCATGATAGTAATCATGATGACATTGACCCTGAAGAAGAAAAAAGAGCCATAAACCAGAAAGAGTCATGAACCTGAAAAAATAAAAAAACAGAAGGCTTCATGTCTTCTGTTTAAATCCCATTTTTAAAAAAGGCTTGCCGGTTTGTCCATGTTGTTCAGGCTTCCGGATAAGAAGAAATTGATAAACCAAAAAGCATCCGGATCTCTTTTATTTAGGAGTAATAAACCTGCCAGCAGCCCAGGACCAATCGGCCGATATAAACGGACGTAAGACTAACTGAATTCCGGTTGTAAGGACCATAATGTAGGATTTCGGGCCGCGTTATTTTCTGGTGGGGGGCCATATATTAAAAACCGCAAGTATTAGGAGAGCTATTAAATTTATCCGAAATTTTATTGAGTTGCCCCGGACTTATAAATGTTTTTCATCAGGACCCCATCAGGACATGGAGCGGGCTTCCTTTGAAAAAAAGATGAAACTGAGAAAGCGGCCCGGGGGCAGAAGATACGGGTAAAACCGAAAAATGAACCAGAGGTACCAAAAGGAGTAAAAGGAGTAAAAGGAATTAAATTGAGTTCCGGGATCCGGAATCAGAGGATCGCGGAAATCTTAAATAAGACAATCGCTGCAAAACAAACAAGCAAAGGAAGGATTGCCAGGTTAAAAGAATTATTCAGGGATTTGTTCCATTTTTCAGACGCTGACAGGACCTCTTTTAAAGAGAGGAGAGCTATGAGCCCCACTACTACTGCAGCCCCGTACTGGGGGAGGCCCGGGCTTGTAACCATTGAAATGGCGCTTGAGGAAATAGCACTTGATGAGATCGCACTTGAAATTATACTTAAGAGTATAAAGGATACCTCCTGCAAATAAATGATAAATTGATAATGTCCACCTTACTTTATAAAATAACTAATTGTAAATCTATCAAATCCTATAAAAAACTTATGTATATTATTAGAACAAACAGCCTTTTAATATATTAACAAAGAAAGTAAAGCCACATAGATATAAAAAATTTACATAAATGTCCGGAATTAACACCTTAATAAGTCGCAATGAAAAAATAGAATAAGTTTTGGTTTTAAGGACCCGTAAATTAATGTTTATGAAAAAGTAAAGAAACCGAAGCAAAAAAGTATCCTTTTATCCGGCAACTGTAAACATTTCTGCAAAAGACTATCAACAAAACTTTATTATAGGTGTGGTGTAATATTCACCAAAACTTTATAAAAAATAAAGTCAAACAGTGTTCCACAAGAATTCTTTTACATAATCATAAATTTCAGATATAGAACTTAAAGGAGTTATTTCTGTGAAAAAAGACATTGGTACTCATTACAGGCAAAACAAGCTGCCGGGTTTTGCAGCCACCCTTTTAGGGCTGTTTCTGGCCTTAATGATCGTTTCCCCCGCGCTTGCCGTCCCGGCCGCGGAATGGGAAGTCTCCCCCTCAAGCCCCTATGTAGGAGATACGCTTGTTATAACAGGGACCACCGACCCCAACGTAGGGCTCCGGGCAGACGTCTCGTTTGAAAAAACCGCATCAGTATCCGATGGGGCATACTCTTACAGGCTAGCTGAAGTTAAAATCCCTTCAGGGGAAGAAAACTGCTTTACCGTAGAAGCCGAGCCCGTGCAGAGCCTGCAGGTCGCAGTGAAAAAACTGATATGGATCACACTCAACGGGAATGTAAACGAAGGCGTTGGCACAGTCTCCCACTCAAATGTCCCCCCCCTGACCTATGAGGTCAAGATATACGGGAACGCCCAGGAAGGGGAATCCAGTGTAAACCTGACGATAACGGCGTCCCAGACCATAACCGCCGACTCCGAAGGGAACTTCAGGTATGAATACGACACCGACTCAATGCCTGCAGGGGATTACGAAATAAGCATTGGCGGGGATTCAAAAACCATAACCCTCAGGGAAAGAAGTTCTTCCTCCGGAGGAGGCTCTGGCACAGGGTCTGCAACTATCAGACCTGCCGAGCCCGAAGAAGAAGCTCCGGAAGTAACGGAGAATGAGAGCGAAGAAGAGGGAGATGAAGACGGATCTTCAGGAGCAATAACAATAACTCCCGATCAGGGAGCTGACGAGGCAGAAAATACAGGATCCGAAACCCAGGACAAAACACCTGAGGAAGAAGAGCCTGCCCTTAATGGAAGCTTCATGGTCTTCGGAATTATAGCAAGCCTCCTCGTGATATCCCTCTTCCGGAAATCAAGGAAATAAAAACATTTTTGAAAAATAGGACCTGCCTGTTAGGTGAACCGGATAAAAGGCGGATGCCTGCTTGAAAAGCAGCCTGCCTTCTTATTCTCTTTTTAATCTTTAACGGTAAAACCTCAATTGTTTAAAGCAGGTCCTTTAACCCGTCCCTGAGTTCGACCTCTCCTCTCCACCACCCGGAAATTTTTGAGACATCAGCCCGGGAATCCCGGACGTCACCTGCCCTCTGCCCGGCATGGACGATCTTGCTCGAAGAGCCTGTGAGCTCAAGGATGGTTTCCGCAAGTTCCAGGACTGTAACGCTCTTGCCCATTGCCACGTTAAAGACCTCTCCGTCCCCGTGTTCCAGGGCCGCAGCGTTTGCCCTGACAACATCTCTTACGTGCACGAAGTCCCGGCTCTGAAGCCCGTCTCCATAGACAACCAGGTCCTTTCCGGCTTTTGCCCGCTCAAAAAAGATCGGGATCACTGCAGCATAGGGGGACTTTGGGTCCTGGCGGGGCCCGTAGACATTGAAATAACGCAGGCAGGTGGTCCGGAGCCCGTGCTCCTCGTAAAACATCCTTGCCAGAAACTCCCCGTCCAGTTTGGAAATCGCATAGGGAGAAGCTGGCTCAGGGTACATGTCTTCCCTTTTCGGAAGGACCGGGTTGTTCCCGTAAACCGCAGCAGAAGATGCAGTCACGAACTTCTCGACCCCGGATTCCACACAGGCCTGCAACACGTTCAGGGTCCCAAGAGTGTTAATCCGGAACGCCTCAACCGGTTTTTCGCAGCTAAGCGGAACGGACACAAGAGCCCCTTCATGGAAGACGCAGTCCATGCCAAAAACAGCTTTTGAAACAAGAGAAGGGTCGCAGATGTCCCCTTTAATAAACTCGATGTTTTCATGCAGAGGAATGTTCCCAGGGAAACCCGTGGCTAAGTTATCCAGAATCCGGACTGTGTTTCCGGCTTTTGCAAAATACTCAGCTATGTGTGAGCCTATAAAACCTGCTCCGCCTGTAACCAGCACTTTCATGTTTCAAGAGAAAGGGAAAACACAAAATAAGATTTTCCATGCAAGTCCGGAAATCAAGGGTTATATCGGAGATATTGCTCAAAATCCATAAAAATGTTCCAGGGTTCTAGGAGGGCAACTAAAAAATGCCGAAAAATATTTCATAGAATGAGACAATATGGGTAAGGGGAGCTAAAAAACTTGGGGAAATTCCAGGGGACTTTTCAGCAGGAGAGAATCCGGAAAAGGGGAGCGAAGCTTATCCCAGATTTCGGCATCCGGATACGATAGGTACGATAAAGGGTTCCGGAAACTAATACTTTTTTTCCCATGTTTTTCCTGAAAATCCGGATTATCGGAACGAATAAAGCGGAATCAACCGGAGTCCGGGAAAAAGAAAAACGGCAGAGTTGACTGGTGGATTCAGAAAAAATGGATTCAGAAACGAAAATGTAAAAAATTACCACAAGTGGTAAAAATGGCCGGAAACAGACAATTTCCCTCGGACCTGATGTTAGTTGCGGGTCTTGTTATCCTTACGGATATCTTCGTGCTAACACCGCCTCTAGGCGCCAGTTTTATCCGGACAGCCCTGGGCCTTCCAATTGCGCTCTTCCTTCCGGGGTATGCCCTGATTGCAGCCCTTTTTCCCGCAAAAAAAGATTTGGACGGAATTGAGAGAGTTGCACTCTCCTTCGGAATGAGCATTGCGGTGGTGTCCCTGATAGGACTTGCGCTCAACTACACCCTCTGGGGAATAAGGGAAATTCCAATCCTCCTGAGTCTTTCCATATTTATCCTCGTAATGTGCGTTGCGGCATACATCAGGAGAAGCCAGCTGCCAGAGGGGGAGGTCTTTTCTGTTCCCCTCAAAGTTTCTTTCCTGGCCCTTAAGGCCGAAGTACTGGAAAAACCAGAATCGAAAACCGACAGAATTCTCACAATCATCCTGGTTCTCTCCATCCTTGCCTCGGTTGTGGCCCTTGTCTACGTAACCGTGGTCCCGAAGGAAGGGGAGCACTTCACGGAGTTCTACATCCTGGGGCCCGAGGGCATGGCGACCAACTATCCTACACGCTACACGCTAGGAGAGAGCGGGACTGTTATCATCGGGATAGTAAACCACGAGTACAGGACCGTTAATTACAACCTGGAGGTCAGGCTTGAGAACAGGTCCCTGCCCCTCCCGGAAAACATGCGGCATGTAAGCCTGGACCACAACATGACCTGGGAAGAGCCTCTTACCATCACTCCACCTTTCGAAGGTAAGGACATGAGCCTCGAGTTTTTACTCTTCAACGAAAGTGAAAAGGAAGTGCCTAACAGGGACCTCCGGCTCTGGATAAACGTGAATGAAACAGCAGAGGAGGCCTGATGATGGAAAGTTCGGAATTTACAGGCAGCCCTGAAGAACTGGAGAAAGATTACTCCTCTCTACTGGGACTGAAAAAGGAACTTGAAACGCATAATGAAGAAAAAACCGAATTCAAAGAAGAAAAAACCAATCTACTTAGAACGCTTCCCTTTGTAGTTGCTCCCATAATTGCGATTGTTTTTATAGAACTGCTGCTCTACGAAGGAAGGACAAAAGAAACCGTGCTTGCGCATACCCTCCTCCTTCTGGGCTTTTCTTTCATCATCACGGCCACAAAAGACAGGGAAATGAAAAAACTCTACCAGGCTTTTATGCTCCTCCCCATCCTCCGCCTGGTCAACCTTTCAATGCCCATCTTTTTCGACGCCTCCCTGTATTGTTTTATATTCGTTTATGCCCCTCTGGCAATTCCTGCAACAATGGCTTTCATACACCAGGGAATCACCTATGAAAAAAAGGAGAGGACTCTCAAAAATATATGGATTTATCTTCCCTTTTCCCTCCTTGCAGGCTTACTCCTGGGGGCAGGAGAGTACTCATTCATCCGGACAGAGCCCCTTATCCCGGACCTCTCCATCGTAAACCTTCTGCAACTTATAATCGTAATGGTCTTCTTCGTAGCCCTGATAGAGGAGCTCATCTTCAGGTCAATCCTCCAGACAAGGCTGGAAGAGTTTTTTGGATCTGCAGGAGGCATCTTCTTTGCAAGCCTTCTTTTCGGGGTCATGCACTCAGGGTACGGAAGCCCTTACGAAATTGCGTATGCTTTCTTTGTGGGGATTTTCATTGGAGACATATATCGCAGAACAAGGAGTATCTTCCTCATCACACTGATTCACGGTTCTTTAAATGTGTTCCTGTTCGGGATAATTCCCCATCTGAGCCCCTTAATAGGACTCTATTGAATAAAAGGCAACTAAATAAAAAAACCTTAAGTGAAAGATAGACCTCCCATTAAATTCCAAAGAAGAGACGGGCAAGAATCGTAAACTTCTGATTGCCTGGTCTTATAAAAGGTTAGTTTAAGAATTACATAAAATAGATTAATTAAAATCAAAATAGTTTAATTGATGTAAAATTAAAACAGTTTAATTAATTAAAATCAAAATAGTTTAATTGATGTAAAATACATTAAAAAATAATCGTATATATTTTAAAGAAATTATTATATATGTTTCCAGAGAAAATTCTAGAAAAACTTCTCTAATAAAGCTCTTAAAATCATAAAGCAGCTAACTTACAGGCTTTAGATAGACAAAACTTATAGCAAATTTTGAGAAGAATGTCCTTGAAAAAAATGAAAAGTATAAGTACTTTGAATCAAGAAAAACTGAAGATTTAAAAACCTGGAAAAATGCAACATAAATAAACTTAAGAAGAAAAAAAAGAAGATGCGGGAGAAGATTTTATGAAAGCTAAGGCGCCCAAACAACACTGGATAGGGGGGACAGCGTCAGGCTGCCTGCTTTTTATAATCCTGATCATGTTAATCGGGATGACGGCCCTTCCTGCTGCTGCAGAAGTGAGCAAATGGGACATCATCCCTGAAAACCCTGAGGCAGGAGAAGCCTTTAAGGTAAGGGGAACTGCTGCTCCGGGAGAAGAAGTAGAAATTTCCATCTCATTTGAAAAGACAGTTCCGGTCTACGTCGGGGAATACAGTTACGAACTTAACGATGTCGAGATCCTGAATTTTGAAAGCCTTTTTACTGTCAGGGCAGAAGAAGTAGAGAACCTGAAAGTTAAAATGAAAAATGTCCTCTGGATAACAGAAAGTGCCTGGGCAAGCGGTGGGACCGCCAGCGTGTCCCATACAGGAGCCCCTCCCGGAGAATACCATGTCCTGATAGACGGCAAAGCAAAAAAGGGAGTTTCGGGCGTGAAACTGAAAATTATCTCTCTTCAAAAACTGAAAGCAGGCCCTGATGGAGCATTCAGCTACACCTACAATACGGAATCGGTCCCTGCAGAGAACTTTGAAGTGGAAATTAAAGGTTCGGAGAAGAAAATTATTTTAAGCCCGGATGGGAGCGAAACCGTCCAGCAGGTTCAAACCCTGCCTGAAGAAAACGAGGGTATAAGCATCTCAAGTGTACAGAGCATTTCTGAACAGCGCGAGAACATAGCCCAAAACGAAAATTCTGAGATTACTTCAAAAGAGTTCACCCCGGAGAGCGAAAGTTCCTGGATGGGTGAATTCGCTATTAACTTATTATATTTGTTTGCAGGAAGTCTAACAGGTGCGGTGTTTCTTCTGACAACCTCCAGGAAAAAAAGAAACGATGGAGAGGAATAATTTTGCTGGACCAGTTCACTGCAAACCTGAATTGCATACGAGAAAAGAATGGAGAAAATGGAAAAAATACAGAATCACCTATCTTTCTGCCAGATAAGAACAGGAATGAGAAAACTCGCGGGGGAATGGGATCTGAAAAATAAACCAGGAATATTATTGGCATTTATAGTGTTGAGCTTGAGCATCACAGCCCCTGCTCTTGGAGGAACCTTCCCGGACGATACATACATCGCCAGAATGGAAGACGGCGGAGAGTACCTGTGGTTTGCGGACCACAGCAGCAGCCCTACCGAAGGAAACTGGGTCGTCTTCTGTGGAGGAAAACAAGTCAAAATCCCGGAACTTACGTTCACATATAACGGGGTAAACCACATGAGGTACGGAGGTGCCGACCTCTACCTTAATGTGAACAATTACAGCGATTACTTCCTGAGCTATCCATACTCCACCCACAAAATTTACACGGTCAACGATGAAGTCTGTGTGGAATTTAAAGGTGCTGATACCTTCAAGAACGAGAAGGTCGACATTTATCTGGCCAATGCAAGCTCCGGTTCACTTGAAAACGGAATTGATTACCTGATAAATGGGGAACTTGCCAGCTGCAATGCCTTTTTTGACAATATTACCAATTCTCATGAAAAAATTAATACAGTGACCCTGAACGCCTCAGGGGATTTTTCGGCCCTGAACCTCGGAAAGCAAAGTGCAGGCCTTCACGGAATAGTTATCCTGCTTAACGGAAGCAATTCCGGAAACATAAAAGTTCTTTCTGCGACAGCCTTTGAAGTCGTGGATTACACAGTCAACGTCTCAGCTCCCTCAAGCCTTGAAGAAGGAAATGACCTGGAAGTGTGCATGGAACTGGAGGATTCAGCCGGAGAAGCAGAGTATACTTACGGAGCTTTGCTGATTGAAGAAAGCGCATACAGAGCTGACATAAGGCTTGAATCCAACGGTACATGGAACGGGACCGACCTCTTCATAAACGGTATAGAAATGATCGGAGAATTTGGGATTAATTCCTCGAACTACAATTCCAAACTGAATAGAAATGAACTCCAGGAAAAAATCCCTAAGATTATAGGAGAAGGGAACGGGAGCATTATAATAGGTAACCAGAGTGCGTTTTCCCTTACAACCGAAGACCTTCCACCAGGAGACTACGTCCTGCTTTCCGGGGCATACCAGCCCGAAAAGGGGCTTGTTGCCTTTGACCAGAAGGACCTGGAAATCCTCGAAAAGAAGACGGGTGGTGGCGGAAGCGGCGGAGGCGGTGGAGGAGGTTCCTCAAGCGGAGGCGGCGGAGGTGGTGGAGGAGGTTCTCCCGAGCCTGCCAGTAACGTAAGGGCCAGGGAACTTTCTCAGCAGTATATTGCCAGCGGCAACCACGTGAAATTCATATTCCCGATGAACGTGACCTGTGTTGATTATGTGGATTTTGACCCGAAGAGAACTTTAGGAAAGGTCACCACCATAGTCGAGATGCTAAGGGGAAAGTCCACACTTGTCCCGGAACTGCCCGAAGGGGAAATTTATGAGAATATGAATATATGGGTAGGAAATGAAGGGACCGCAAGCTCCAAAAATATCGAAAATGCAGTCATAGGGTTCAGGGTCAGGAAAGAATGGCTCACCGAAAACGGCATTGAAGTCGGCTCAGTAGCTATGGAAAGGTTTAATGAAGGAAAATGGACCCGGCTTACTACCCGGCAGGTGGGCGAGGACAGCAGCTACCTATATTTTGAAGCCGAAACTCCCGGGTTTTCTCCATTTTCCATAGCTGCCCGGAAAATAACTGATCCCGTAGAAATAACCCCTGAAAAGGACCCGGAAACGGCAATCCAGGATAAAACAGGAGGACTTGCGTCAGGGGATTCAGCTGTTGAAGAAGCAGGAGCCGTCCCTTCTGAAGTAAAAGAGTCTTCCTGGATAAAGAATATGCTTAAGGCAGCCAGTTTCATCATTGGGTTTGTACTTATAATCATGTTATGGGTGGCTACAAAGAAAAAGAAGGAGTAAAGGAAAAGAGGAGGTAAAGGAAAGGAGGAGGTAAAGGAAAGGAGGAGGTAAAGGAAAGGAGGAGGTAAAGGAAAGGAAATGAAAAACCAGTGGAAAAGGGAAAAAAGAGCGAAAAAACCAAAAACCTTTTACTTTTTTCCATTCCCTACTTCCCGAAAAAAAGACCTGAGCCTGCGTTTGGATCTCACTTCCGAGCCTATTTATATAGGAGGTTTCATAGGTTTTTTCAGGAACGTATTCCAATGCACCTGCAAACAAACCGTTTCCCGGAAATCGACTTAATAAGGGGGCTAGCTGTCCTTTTCATGCTGGTATACCACTTTCTCTATGACCTTGATTTTTTCGGGATTGCCGAATTTAAACTCAATTCAGGACCCCTGCTCTGGGCGGGCAGAGGTTCGGCCTTTCTCTTCATTATGGTTTCCGGAACCGCCCTTTCGATCAGTTATTCAAGAGCTCACAAGAAGAAACCGGAAATTGAAGGAAATACCTCCCCGGGGATATTCCCGAAATACCTGAAAAGGGGAGTAAAACTCTTTTCCCTGGGGCTCCTGCTTACAGGCATAACCTGGATTTTTCTTCCCGGACAGTATATTATCTTCGGGATCCTGCACTTTTTCGGGGTCTCAGCCGTACTCGCTTATCCATTCTTGAAGTACGGAAAAGAAAACCTGTTTTTCGGCCTGTTTTTCGGCCTTTTCGGGCTTTACCTCAGACACAGGACTTTCGGATTTTCCTCCCTGCTCTGGCTCGGCTTCCGTCCCGAACACTTCCGGAGCCTGGACTATTTCCCGATCTTCCCCTGGTTCGGGGTGCTTTTGCTTGGAATTTACCTGGGCAGTTCCCTGTACACAGGGGGAAAAAGGCAGTTTGAAGTCCCCGGATTCGCTTCCGGGACAGATATTTCCTTTAAAGGCCTTTCCTCCCTGGGGAAACATTCCCTTGCCATATACTTCGCCCACCAGCCGTTTTTCCTGGGGCTGTTCTTCCTGGGCGGGTTCATTGACCCTGGGATCTTATAAAAAAAAGGAAAAGGGAAAGGGAAAAGAAGGGAAAAGAAAGAAATACAGGGTTTTCGGGAAATAATAAATACTTTCCAGATAATCTTTTTTCAGGGGATTATCAGGGGAATTATATGTTTTCAAGGCCTTTTACGTTATCAGACTTTTCACTTCTGGACCAGATTCTTGCCTTTGCAATTCTCGTTTATGCCCTTTACAGGAAAAAAAAGAGCATAAGCCTGCACGGGAAGATTGCTACAATCGCCTTTTTCCTGACCGTCCCATCCGTACTCTACATGCTGTACTCAGCAAGCATAGGCCTTACACTTCCTTCATACCAGGCAGTCCTTACCCTCCACAGGCTCATGGGAACTCTTACGATCCTCCTCGGGATAATCTTTGTCACTAACCGCTGGAAATGGAAGGGCAAAAAATACATGGACCTGGGGATCCTTTGCTGGGCAGGGACTTTCTTAATGGGAATCGGGGTGTATTTGCTGCTTTTCGGGTTCATCTCCTGAAAAACATTTGTACCCGGATGCATCCACGTTTAAATTACCGATATTTTAGGATTTAACATTAAATTTTGTCTCTTTTGGATTTCATCAAGCACAGGCCGTTACATTTAAGCTTCTCCGAATTCCCGGCTTTTATCCGCAGGAGTAAAACAGAATGGTTTTATATATTAGCTCATACACCTGATTCTTACATACCTTGCCCGAAGGGCTTAAAATGCCGGTTTTAGCCGGTTACAAGAAAAAAGAACGGAGAAGAGAATGTATCTGGAAATTGCAATGTTTGCCTACTTTGTGGTCCTTTTCCTGACCCTCCGGGACATAAGGATTTACAAAAGGACAGGCTTTCGCTCCTACCGGAAAGGAGCCCTCAAAGGGCTTGCAGCCTCGTCCCTGATCCTGGTAGGGGCCGCTGCCGTGGAGGCAAAACCGGACCTGGGCCTTCTAATAGTTTTGCTCGGGCTTTTTGTCAACCGCAAAGGAGCCAGGGAGAAAGTTTTCACTGATTCCGGGACCCTTGACCGGTTCCTTGGAAAAACGGACTACAGGAAATAAGGATCAAACGCAAGTAAATGGCAGGGAGCCTTAATAGGACAGGGAACCTTAATAGGAGAGAATCGGGAAAAGGCCCGACTTTCCGGGCAAGTCCCCGGTCCCTCCCTGAAAAAACGGAAGGCTCAGGGATTTATAAAAAGGTAAAGGCCATTGCCCGAAAATCTTTTTTACCCCAAAACTTATAAATCCCAAGTTACCTATTAGTCGACAAAATTATTAATTAATTAAATTTTTGCATCCAGTTTCCATTAATCACTTAAATCGGAGACGAAAGGAGGCCTGGTTCAGGTAATTACCCGGTGCCTCTCCGACTTTACGCTAACCGAATTCATAAGGAAACATGGTAGCCAATCCAAAAATAAACCATTAAGCTAAAACAAACCAGAAATTAAAACCCTGGAAAAACATCAAAAAACATAATGAGGAGATATACATGGGAAATATTCGCCAGACAAACATTAAAAGAACCGCATTCAGGCTGATTGAAAACTACGGTGACGTCTTTACAAAGGACTTCGAGACAAACAAAGTCCTTGTGACCAAATACACGACCATCGAAAGCAAGGTCATCAGGAACAGGGTCGCAGGCTACGTCACAAGAAAAGTTGCACGCATGAAAGTATACTGAAGGCTGAAGGAACGGCTTACTAATTTCCGGGAAACAGGTGGGGATCTGACATGTTTGAAGGAGCAATGCCTGCCCTGATCACTCCTTTTACGAAGGACGACAGGATTGACAGGGAAGGCCTGCAAAGGAACATCGCGTTTGTAGAAGAAGGAGGGGTTTCGGGGATAGTGCCCTGTGGGACCACAGGGGAATCTGCGACCCTCTCCGCAGCCGAGCACGAGGAAGTGATCGATATCGCCGTGGAATGTTCAAAAGTCCCGGTGATTGCAGGAACAGGGTCAAACAACACGGGAGAAGCCCTCCAATTCACAAAACACGCCGCAGATGCGGGTGTGGACGGCGTGCTCCTGATATCTCCCTATTACAACAAACCGAACCCTGCAGGCTTGATTGCCCACTTCAAGAAAATTGCCGAAGCTGTGGACATCCCTATGATCCTTTACAATGTTCCCTCCCGAACAGGTCAGGACATGCCTGTGGAAGTCATCGCCGAACTTGCCAGAGTAGGAAACATCGTGGGAATCAAGGAAGCCAGCGGAAACGTCGGCAAGGTTACCCAGATCCTGGAACAAACCGTAGACGAGGACTTTGTGGTCCTTTCAGGTGAGGACGGGCTGACCCTTCCGATCCTGTCTGTAGGAGGCAGCGGAGTCATTTCCGTTGCTGCAAATATCGTGCCGGACAAGATGTCCGGGATGGTGAATGCGGCCCTCAAGGGAGACTATGAAACCGCAAGGAAACTCCACTTTGAAATGGCCCCCCTGATCCGTGCCCTCTTCCTTGAAACAAACCCGATCCCGGTCAAGAAGGCCGCCGAACTGGTCGGGCTTGCGAGCGGGCATGTAAGGCTCCCCCTGGCTCCCCTCAGCGATGCAAACACTGAAAAGCTTGCAAACGAACTAAGGAAAATCGGGGTTCTGGCATGATCAACGCAGCAGTAGTCGGAGCCTGCGGCAGGATGGGCTCCTTAATTATCGAAAACATAACCTGCTCCCCGGAAATGCAGCTTGTTGCCGCCTTTGACATAGGCAACGTCGGAAAAGATGCAGGGGAATTCGCCCATGTGGGCAACCTGGGAATCCAGATATCGGACGTAAAAGACCTCGAAACGGTCCTGCAGAAGACCGAAGCCGATGTCCTGATCGACTTTACCGTAGCCGGCGCAACCGTGGTTAACGCCCCGATAGCCGCAGGGTGCGGAGTCAACCTGATCATAGGCACAACGGGCCTGACTCAGGAACAGAGGACTGTAATTGACGGCGCGATCCAGAAAAACAGGGTCAGTGCAGTGATCGCCCCGAACTTCTCGGTAGGTGTCAACGTCTTTTTCAAGATCGTCAGGGAAGCTGCAAAGTACCTTGCAGATTACGACATCGAGATCATCGAGGCCCACCACAACCAGAAGAAAGATGCCCCAAGCGGCACTGCACTCAGGGCAGCTGACGTGATCAGCGAAGCCCTGGGCGGCAAGGAATACGTCTACGGCAGGGAAGGCATTGCCCCCCGCGGCAAGGAAATAGGAATCCACGCCGTGCGCGGAGGAGATATCACCGGGGACCACACCGTACTTTTCGTAGGCAACTCCGAAAGGATAGAGGTCCGCCACATGGCCCACTCCCGCCAGATCTTTGCCAAGGGTGCAGTCCGCGCAGCCGAATGGGTCTGCGGGCAAAACCCCGGAATTTATAATATGGACGACGTGCTCGGGCTTTAATCAACAGGCCTGAACCAGTAATTCTGATAAACCGGCACGGGCCCTGCAAATATCCGGCAGGCCCGAGTCCAGAACTTTTTTTCTGCTATTGGTAGTTGATTTGTATCAGGCTTTTCCACTTTTTAATGCACCTTATATAAGGTCCCTTTTCCAGAAAATTTTCCCGGCATCTTGAGATATTTATAAATATCATTAGCTAGGAAAACGGATAGTGCTTGCTTGCAAGCAACCTCCCCCTGAAGCCTAAAAAACATCATTTTATCCACAGTACACAGGATGCTTGCCTGCGAGCAATACCTTCCAATAAAACCATTCCTTTCAAAGAGGCGGCCCGAGCTCCCTGAAAAAAACGCAAGCTAAAAACCAGATCTCATGAACCGGAAAAGAGCCCGGGCAAAAACAAATAGAACTCATCCTTTGCTGAAAATTAATCCAGAACTGAGGTTTTCGATCCTGTCCGCAACAATAACATTCCCTCTTACCCCGATTTTTTTCCCCGGGCGCTGTTTTCCGTTAATGATAAGCCTGTCACACCTTTCGAAACCAGGCAGACCCCGTGATACAGAACAACTGCCGATCCTCCATCATATTCCATGGAAAACAAGCTCCAATACATGCTAAAAACTCCTCCGAGCACGAACCCGAAGGGTATGCCAAAGAAGAGAGAAGGCTTTTCATAAACTTTTGAGTCGCTAAAAGCCTCTGATTCAACTCCACGCCCCCCGGATTCCCTGCCCTCACTTTTCCAGGAAAAGGCAAGAGGATCCGTAAAAACGAGAATAAAGAAAAGAAAAAACGAGATTAGAATAATTATTCCCGCAGCTATAATTCCCCAGAGGAGCTGGGCTTTAAAATAGGAGTAAATAAGGATACACAGGATCAGTACAGCCAGAGCTGCAGAAGCGGCGATAAAATGAGCAAATTCTTTTTTGTCCAATATCATCCCTCCAAATCTAACAATTTATTTTCTCACCAGAATCTTCAATTCAAACGGTAATCTCCCCTATGGAAAGGGACCGGCCTTCCGCATAATCGGCATAGAGTTCGACTTCAACAGTATTCCAGGGCTGGATGTTCGTACTGTACGTTTCCGTAATCATTCCATCCAGTGTGAATTTGAACGTATAATCCACAATCTCAAAACCCGGAACCCGGAACCTGAAAGGTTTGGGGTGGCTGATTCTTTCATCAGGTGCCAGTTCGTATGTTTCGTCAAGCACGGAATTATTCTCCGAATCAAAGACCTCCACCCTGAGCTCATGCACTTCGGTGTCATGGTTCCTGGCAGTAAAAAGCGGGGTTGGCGGCCCGGCAATTAGATATGGAAGAGCTACGAACAGCAATACGAACAATATTACTAAAACTGCGCTTCCAATCAGGATTTTTCTATTGAGACCTGTCATGCTATGCCCTCCGGCATTGCTCCGATATTTACCCGGCGACATTCCACGATAACGGCAGGCTTCAATGCCCCCTCGGCTCCGAGATTAAGATAGGCTGGTCTTCTTCTCCGTATACCACAATCTCAACGTTACTCCAGGTAGAAACTTTAGTACTGTACGTTTCCGTAATCATGCCGTCCAGTGTGACTTTGAACGTATAATCCTCGTCCCCGATACCCGGTGGCACCCGGAACCTGAAGGGTTTTGGGTGGCTTATTCTTTTAAGCGGGGTCAGTTCGTATGTTTCGTCAAGCACGGAATCATTCCCCGAATCAAAGGCCTCCACCCTGAGTTCATGCACTTCGGTTTCGCAGTTAATGGCAGTAAAAAGAGGGCTAGGAGGCCCTACTATTAAATAGGGCCCGACTGTGAACAGGACTGCCAAAAGCAAGACAAGAATAAACGCACTTATAAGGGCTATCCTTTTGGGATTTTTCATCGGATTTTGTCCCCCTGTCAGCTTTGATTCCCATCATCAATTATTCTCAGCAACTCCTCAAGCTCGGCGGTCTCTCCGGACTTTACGGCTTTCCCGTCCCCGGTCAGGGCATACTTACCCTGAAAAGACCCGGTGACCCGGAAATGTTCAGGCTCCAGGTCCTTCGTAGCCGGCTTTGTATCCTCCACCAGGAAAAGAAGGACATCTTCCCCCGACTCAAAAGAGGGTTCGTCTTCCACATCCAGTGTAAGGTTTCCGACTGTCCCTCCCAGCACCCTCACAATAACCTCATTTGAAGAGAGAGGGTTCTTGAAATATTGGTCCACCGAAATCACAACATCCCTGTAAATCACATCATTCAAGCCAGAGCCCTCAAAGGCGTTTTCAGGCTGCTTCCCATCAGGAGTATTCCACCTTGCAGGCAGAATTTCCTTTACCGAACCGATAAGGATCAGGTAGGATTTATTAGCAAGATCTTCAGGGCTCAGGTATTCGACCAAGGCGCTGACTGCAATGGTCAGAGGTGCATCGGGAGCATTTAACTCCTCAACTGCCCCCTTTTCGGAAGAAGAGCCGGGCTCCAGAAGTGAGGAGTTGTTTTCAGCCTCCACGAAAATAGTGACATTATTCGAGCGAGCCCTGCCTATCCAGTAGGGTTTGGTGATGCTCTCCCCTGAGGAAGTGTGGTACTCGGTAAAGAGGGTGTATACCCCCGGTGGTAGAGTCCAGCAGCTCGAATCCCGCCATACCTGCAGGAACTCTCCGGGCTGCAGTTCTATAAGGGCGTCGTCCGTCAGCTGTACTCTTTCAATCACACCGCATTCGTAGAACACATACGAACCATTGGGGTACAGGAAAAAGATGTCATAACTTACCTGCTCTTCCATTTTCCACACGTTTATGTTTTTACTGCCCGTGTTTTTCAGGAAAAGCCCAATGTCAAAAACTTCCCCTTCCGCGACCCGGGTTTTTTCAGGGATTACCGTGAAATTCAGTTCCCCTTCCTGGGAAGCCGGCTCTCTGCCCCCGATGCAGCCCGCTGCACCCACAATAAAGCATAAGATAACAGAGAGCAGACACATCGCATAGAAAGCTTGCTTTGCTTTTATCGCATTTACCGGGTTTTCAGGTTTTGAGGAAATTTCCCCTTTTCTTGCCTGCATTTAGACCTTCCTCCTTTTTGCGTCGATCCGATACCTATCCTCGCCTGCGGTATTGATCCCCTTTATGCTACCTCCGATGAAATTACCTTTCAGGGTATTGTTTTTGGAGGCATTTTCCAAGATCCAGGCCTGCCTCTTATCAGAGCCATCAAAGCCCCGGGCTCCGCTCAGCAAGTAATTGTTTAAGTAAAAGAGTTCGATTCCGTACCTGCAGTTTATGCTTACAGTGTTGTTACAAAGAAGATTCAGGTCCGAAAAATTCAGGCCTATGCCCCTGCGGCTGTTTGGGACAGGATTGCCCTCCAATTCATTCCCCCGGGCTTCCTGCAGCAGGATACCGGAGTATGTAGTGTCCAGAATTGTATTCCTAATTGTATTGTTTTCCAGCCGGTTGCTTCCGGCCTTCTCAAGCCGGATGCCGTAGCTGCCGTTAACCTCTACAGTGTTATTCATCAGGCTGCAGCCGTCCGAATTTTCCAAGAAAATGGCACAGGTATTGTTCCTGAACACGTTGTCTGCAAGTGTGCAGCTCCGGACCCCATCGAGAAAAATGCCGGTACTTTTTTCAGGATCGTTACTCCCGTTCGCTCCTTCCACAGTAAACCCACTTATCTCCACCGCCCTCCTTGTCACATGGAAAACGGGAGAGCCAGGATCTGCTGCCCTTATCACAGTATCCTCCGGGTTCCCGGACTCAGCCCGGATCGTCACCTGGGAATCCACAACCAGGTTTTCAGTATAGGTGCCAGGGGCAACAAGAATTATTTCCCCGGCAAAAGCATACTTCAGGCCCTCTCCGATTGTCAGGAAGGTCCCACCCCCGCTTCCGTCCACCCTTACAGTTAAGGGGGGCCAGCCGAAACATGTAAAGTTATCAGGAGAATATACGGGAAGTTCGGCATCTCCCGTGCAAGCTACGGGAACTGCAGTAAAAAACAATATAAGAGTTAGCAGAACCCCTGCTTTCAGACTTTTATTTAGCTTCATTTCAACACCTTACTTAAAGACCCTGCATTTCCGGAGTTGTGAAAAATAAACCATGGAAGAAAAATTAGACAGGGTAGAGGTCCGGATCATCCTCCATACACTCCTGAAGCAGGCCGGAAAGTGCGGTTCTGGTGACAGTGTTTCTCCCCGGAATGAGGATTATCAACTTCTCGACAGGCTCGTAGACCTTAATTTTTCGGCCTCTTTGACTCCATTTTACCTCCGAAATCCGTATAAGGTCGGCTTCAAGCAGTGCATCGAGATGGTACTGGAGGGTGTTTAGCCGCAGGTCAAGCCCGCCTGCAAGCTCACTTGCAGACATATCCCCGGTTTCCAGAAGCTGCAGGACTCGGATTGAAGTTTCGTTTGAGAGGGTCTGTATGATTTTTCTGGAATCATTAGAAAGAGACAGAATCCGCAGTTTTTCTTCAAAATCTTGTGTTTTCATACCTGATCCTCTGTTCTTATCCATTGATAACTCCGGGAATATTCCGGTTACCCGACAAGCCTTTCAAAAAGGCATAGTACAGGTCATTTCTTTTAATCAGGAGATAATAACAAGCCAGATGGCCATTCCTGTTGGAAATCTATCTTATTAATTTTTTATATATGACTAAAGAAAATTGAGATAGCTTACATATACCTTTTGTGGCCAAACCATCAAACTATTTGAAGAACAATATAAGAACATGTGATAAAATTAGTCCAAAACTTGAATTTTTATAAATACGGCATGGATAAATATAAAAAGATCACAAAATATAAGTAGTCAACATCCGTATGTTTACATATGTTCCTTCCGGCAGGAGATAAACAGTTCGAATTCTGGGTCCTGCGCCGAAACGGCCTCCCGAACATCAATATAGCCAAACAATTCGGAGTTTCCAGGCAGGCGGTCTCGCGAGCCCTCCTCAGTATGGATAAGCGAATTGAAGATACCCTGCTTGAGATGGCGCAGGCAAACCGGATAGAGGTGGAAAGGGTCAACCCGAAGAAGGGAATCCTCTTCGGGCACTCGATCCCCTTCAAAGCCAGCGCAATTATTTTTATTTCGGCCAAACACGGGATGCAGGTCTGGTACGAACATGAAGGGGACTGCGGGTCCTGCGAGCGGTACAGGGAATGCATCGAACTGCTATGGGACTTTGCAGAGGAAATGCAGATAAAACTCAAGAGCTCAGAGGACCCGACAAAAATTGCAGATGAGTTGTTCGGAAAATTGAAGGAGTTGACTGAACAGGCCTGAGACCGGTTAGGCAAAATTGAAGGCAGGGTAAAGAATGAATGAATTCACAGAGGGTATAAGGAAACTTATGGGCTGGTGTCCAAATGCAAAAACACTTGAAACCAGGCATTCCATCTGCCCTGGATATTTTGGTGCGAATACCGGCGCCGGAGACAGAGATTCCGGAGACCCGGTAAATCCCTGTTGGTCCCGGAAACTGAGCAGCAGGTTCCTCCTGGTTGATTCTTTCCTTACACTTGCATATCTCCTTGTAATGGCCCAGCTGGGTGTGAATAAAGAAGCATTCCTTGCCGGTGTTTTCATTTCCGTAACGTTTTTCGCCTCTGGCTGGAAGAAACAAATGCACAGGTACGATACTCTCGCACAAAAACCATTTCTCGATTATTCCGGTAAGGAAAAACCGTACAGGAGACTGTTCCGGACAATAACTCTAATTTTTTATGCCGCACTTTTTTGCTGGATTTTTGCGGGAGGTCCGGAAAGGAATTTTCTCATGAAAGGGACCCTGTCTTTCTTTGCAGGCGGGCTTGTATCCCTGTGGTTTTGCTATCTCCAGATACTCTACTGGGAGCGGAAAAACCACAAAACGATTTATCTCAACAAAAGCTTCGGAAAGTGGAAAAGATCGTATTTTATCAGGGAGAAATGATAAATGCCTGCGAAAGCTGTTGCTTTTGAGCAGATCAAAAAGCTGATGGGATGGTGCCCGAATGCAAAAACTGCTGAAGCCGGACCCTGGATTAGCTCTGTGAATTTTGAAGAATATGGAAGACCAGGAGAGGAAAAAGCAAGAAGTCCGGCGGTTCCCGGCCAGCATTCCAGGCTTGATACCCAACTCCTCCTGTTACCAATTTTCTTTACTCCTGTTTATATAAACCTATTTCAAAAAGGTATAAACACCGAGGCTTTCCTTCTTGGCCTTTCACTTTCTTTACCGATATATCTGCCCGGCTGGAAAAAGCAGATGCATCAATACGATGCCGCGAAAAAAAATCCTGTTATTTCACCTTTCTTTAGAAGATCGTTATTCTGTGTTATCTTATTCCTGTTTTTAGGTTTTACTTTGCTCATGGCTTTCTTGCCTTATATCTCATCTCATGCGGCCCATCTTCTTAACGATCAGACACTGAATTCTTTTGTTTCAGGAACTCTGATTCCGATGTGGGGCTTCTATTTCCAGCTAATTTACTGGGAGAGGAAAAACCATATGAAAATGTTTATGAAAAGAGAAAAGGGACAGCAAATGCTGTATGCACTTGGGGAAAAGGGGGGAAAACGATGAACCTGAATACCGATTACGTCAAAAAGCTGATGGGGTGGTGTCCGGCCTGCAAGAAAATCGAATCGGAAAAAGAGCAAACATTCTGCTTTGCAAACCGGGCCGCAGTTTCCGATAGAATAGGGAACTATCAGGACATCCAGACTTCAAACGTAATCTTTCCTGCAAATAACTCCCTCTTTTGCCTCCTGTTTGCAGCAGGCTTCAACCTGCTCCTGAGGTTCGAAGACCTTCAGCCCTTTCTGGCCGGCCTGGTACTGCTAAACGCAGTATACTGCTTGTTTGTCATCAAGGTCTTGAGCGCGGGGATTCTGGTTGACAGTAGAGGGGTGCATTTGCAGGCTTTCAGAATGAGGAATTTTGAAATACCTTACGAAGAGATTGAAGCTGTCGGGGAATACAAACTCGAAAAACGTTCAAAGAAAAACTCTCGGCTCCTGTACATGCTGGGAGTAATTGCCCTTTGTGGCATTGCCTATGTGGCCCTGGCGGGAGAATGGCGAGCTTTTGTGCTGATAATATCCACTCTTCCTCTTTCCCTGTGCCTGGAGAAAAAAAGAAAAAGTCAGTACCGGGACCTGGATACGCGGCTCTACATAAAAACCAGGAATAAGAAATGGTATGAGTGGACACCATACTACTCCATAATAACGGACGAAGCTTCAGCTGCCAGGCTTAAGTCCTTTATTGAAAGGAACTCGGGGAGAAAGTGAGATGGTTTTTCCGGGCTACTTCCGAAAACTTATGGGCTGGTGCCCTATGAAAGATGCCCTCCGGGAAGAGAGGCAGGAAGACGGCTTCCGAAGTTTTGGACTGGAAACCGGAAGCTTCCAGCAAGGGGCATCCCCTACAGACCTGTCAAAAAGCAAGACATTAAAAATGTATGTCAGGCTTTCCAGGGGCGAGGGAATTGGAAAAATCATATTTCCGGCCTTAATAGCCTCCTTCGTTCTGGGCGTATACAGTCCTGCCGACTCCTTTCTCAGCATACTCTCCGCCCTTATCCCGTACATTGCCCTCCTTTTCCTGGTCATTTATCATCGCACTTCCGTGGAATTAACTCCCGAAAAAGTGGTTATTCTCAGGCCTCTGCTCAGGCCGCTGGAGATACGAAAAGAAGACATTGTGCAGACCTCGATAAAAAAGAATGAAAGCCATTCCCTCCGCTGGCCGTTCCGCTTACTTTACATAGCTGTAGTGCTGCCCCATGCCATAGAATGGATAGCAAGGGCTTTACAGAACCTGGAAGGACCAGCTCCCGCCCCCGCAAAATTCAGCCTCTTCCTGGTGCAGCTATGGGGAATCGCATTTCTTCTTGTGCTTTATTACAACTTCGAACTCCTGGCGTCTTATCAGCATGCCCTCAAAGTTGCCACAAGCTCAAAAATGACGATGTGGTTCTATATAAGAGAACCGGAAGAACTTGCCATTTCCCTCAAAAAATAGAATGAGTGAAAAAAGGATAAAAAGAAACAAGCTTCTCACTTCAGGCTCTTTATAAGCTCCTGAAAGCGCTTTTCGTCCGAGACTTTCTGGGCGTTGAGCATCCTTTTGAGGTCATCGGCTGCTCTCTCCCCGCCTTTCCCCTCGAGCCTGTCCTTCAACTCCATAGCCGCCCGCAAAAGCCCGACGGCTTCTTCATAGAGGGATTCGGCTTCGGCTTTTGTAAGCTCTTCTACCTCAAGCATTTCCTCGTCTGCCTTTGCCCTTTCCCTGAGTTTGGGGATAAGAGCCTTTAATTCGGCAGTTTCTTCAGGCTCGTGGAATTCCTTGTCCCCAAAGGTCCGGACCATGTCCCTGAGCCTGTACTCTTTCCCGTCTATTTCGATACTTTCCGGGATTTTCTTTCCTGCCCAGGCAAAATCGCTTCTGAGGCTCCAGAGCAGCTTATTGCGCTCAGGCGTGCTGATATATTCCGAACCTGTGTCTTCCGTGTCTTTTCCTTCCTGAAACATGCAAAGCGTTCCCCCGAAAACCCGATAGATTCCGGATAAGTTTATCTGAAATTCACAATAAATTCTCTGCGATATTTTCCGAAATTACATGTTCACAGTAGAGGCAGCGGAGGGTGACTACGCCGTCTTCGGACTGGAGCACAGAAAATTTGGATTTTATGGGTTCACTGCTGTTGGAGATGCAGTTTGAGTTGGTGCAGCGGACCACGCCTTCAACATAAGAGGGGAGCACGACCATGTTTTTCTGAACGACTTCAAAGTCCCGGATGATGTTGATGGTGGCTTTTGGAGAGATCAGGGCAATCCGGTTGAGTTCCGCAACATTGAGTTCCCTGCCTTCGATTTTCACTACATCCTTTCTGCCCCCGGAGCCGGGAGCGTTCATGACAAAACTGACCGTGCCCTTACAACCCGAAGAGATCCCCAGGATGCGCAGGACGTTTAAGGCCTGCCCTGCCTTGATGTGGTCGATCACGGTCCCTTCTTCGATTGCCTGGATTTTAAGGTCCCGCTTATCCTTCACTCAATCACCCCCATTGCAAGAGCCAAGAGCGCCATCCGGGTAGGGACCCCGTAAAAGGCCTGCTGGAAATAGCATGCATGCGGAGTTGAGTCCACCTCGGGAGCAATTTCGTTTACCCTGGGCAGAGGGTGCAGGATCTTTAAGGAAGGGTCTGCACCTTTCAGCAGGTCGCCTGTGATTTTAAGCCTGTTTTTGACCTTTTCGTACTCCTCAGGGTCAGGGAAGCGTTCCCTCTGGACCCTTGTCATGTACAGGACCTCAACGTCCCCTATTATGTCTTCGAAGGAATCTGTCTCCTTTACCCTGATCTTTTTCTTTTCAAGGTCCCGGACAATTTCCTGCGGCATCCGGAGTTCCGGAGGGGAGACAAAGGTCATTTCCGCCCCGTAAAGGGAGAGAGCGTGGCACAGGGAGTGCACGGTCCTCCCGTACTTCAGGTCCCCTGCCATAGCAATCTTAAGGCCTTCAAGGTGGCTTTCCCTGCGGATGGTGTAGAGGTCAAGGAAGGTCTGGGTAGGGTGGTGGACCGAGCCGTCTCCACCGTTGATTATGGGCACAGTTGAGAATTCCGAAGCCATCTGCGCCGAACCATCCAGAGGATGGCGCAGCACTATAAGGTCGGCATAGTTGCTGATCACGCGGATGGTATCGGCAAGGTTTTCCCCCTTCATAACCGAGCTTGCCTCCACGGAACCCAGGTTAAGAATCCGCCCCCCAAGCCTCTGGGTAGCGGCCTCAAAAGAAAGTCGGGTCCGTGTGCTTGGTTCAAAAAAAAGAAGAGCAACGATTTTTCCGTCAAGCAGCCTGGATTTTTCCTCGCCCCTTGCCACAGACTCAAGTTTCTCGGCGGTATCGAGGACGTGGTCGATTTCTTCCCGTGAAAAATCCTTCATTGAGATAACGTGTCGGTTCTTAAATGACATTCAGTTTTCATAAAGGATTCCCAGAGATATAACCTTTGCTCCGAAAATTTTGTAAGTGAGTTTACCCCGTTTTTACCCCCGTTTTACCCCGGTTTTCAGGCGATTTTCAGGCGATTTTCCAGGGGGGTTCAGGAATTTATGTTAAGTTTGCACGTTCATTCCTTCACTTTCTTGAGGAATTCAACCCAGAGTTTGGCATCCTTCACCCTCTGGGATAAAAACTGTTCCTGAAATCGCTTTGCATTCTCTTTCATTGTTCCGTCCTCGATTTCCCTGAGGTCCATGATTGTGCGCAGCAAGCCTGCAGTTTCGTGATAGAGTGTCCTTGCCTCTTCCCTGGTAAGGGGCTTTTCTTCGAGTTCTTTTTCGTCTTCCATTTCCTTTATCGAAAGGATCTCGATACAGTTTTCGATCTGCTTCTTTTCCTCTTCTGTGATCTCTTCTTTCTGAATCATTTCCCAGACATATTCATGAAGGGGACAATTTTTCCCCTCAAGTTCCACACTATGAGGAATGTACTGCCCTACCCAGAAAAGCCTGGAATGCAAAGCCGAAAGCAACTGCCTGCGTTCCCCTTCGGTAATGTATTCTTCCGCTTCTGTCTCTTTACCCTTAAATTCTTCTGCCTTTGTGGATTCTGCTTTTGCTTTAGAATCCTTCTTTGAATTCTGGTCCGTAATCTATCCCCACAGATAAATAGCGCTCTTACCCCAAAAAAATTTCGGAATGCCTGCTCCATCCCGGAGGCTTGCAAACTGAAAGGAAAATTTGATGGGTTTCTTATGACAGGGTAGGGGTAATTTCCCCTTTCCAATTATCTTTGAAAACCTTTTTTCAATCTGCTTTTCAGGTACCTGAACTCTCACCGGTCTTCGAAGACGACCGGCTTTTCCAGAAAGTATACTTTAATATGTCTAAAAAAATTAGTAGAAATTCCTTTTACTGCTTTCGTGTCATGATTTTCTTTGAGGCAGGGTGTAAAAAACAGGGTGTAGAAAACAGAACGTAGAAAGCAGAATGGAGAAAGCAGAATGAAGAAAGCAGAATGAAGAAAGCAGAATGAAGAAAGCAGAATGAAGAAAGCAGAATGGAGAAAGCAAGATACAAAATCAGAGTGGAGGGTATCGGCGACAGTTTATTTTTCATTCGTTTTTTCTCAGTTTACCTGGAAAAAGCCGCCCGCCTCAGCGGGCGGTGAGAGCCCCGGGAATGATTAAACAGAAAAAGACCAGCCTTAACCAGGACCAGGAATCGGACACATCCCCGACCCTCTTCCAAAATACAACAGGATTTCTACGGAGCCGAAATGACACGAAGTTAAAAAGTACAGTAAAAAAGCACACTTAAAAAGCACAGGATATAAAGGGGATCAAAAAATTAATCATGTTTCGGAACCAAAAAATTAAGGATTAATAGATGTTATGAGACAAAACAAAAAGCAATTTACATAATAAGGAATCTGCATATTAAAAATAAGGATGATAAAAAACGGGAATAAAAACTGGAATATAATAATGGAAAAATAAAAAATATTGGGAAGCCGTTCAGGAAAAGAACTCCGCTGGCACTTCATTCATGTAGCCCCGGTTTCCCTTTTGAGGTGATACTATAGTTCCGATAATTCAAGTTGCACTTGATCTCCTGGAGTTGGACCGCTCGGTAGAGATTGCGAGGGAAGCCGTTTCCGGGGGAGCTGACTGGATTGAGATAGGGACCCCCCTTATCAAAAGCGAAGGAATGGACGCAATCCGCACCATGCGGAAAGCTTTTCCAGACCGGACAATCCTGGCCGACATGAAAACCGTGGACACGGGGGCCATGGAAGTTGAAATGGCAGCAAAAGCCGGAGCCGATGTTGTAATCGTTCTCGGGAGCGCAGACGACTCCACAGTGCTTGATGCGCTTCGCTCTGCCCACAAGTACGGGGTCAGGCTGATGGCCGACCTGATCTCTGCACCTGACCCGGTTACCCGGGCCGTAGAACTTGAAGCCCTTGGAGTGGACTACATCAACGTCCATGTAGGCATTGACCAGCAGATGATGGGGAAAGACCCGGTTACAATCCTCATGGAGATTGCGGAAAAGGTAGGTGTCAAGCTCGCTGTCGCAGGAGGACTTGATGCGGAAAGTTCCGCACAGGCAGTAAAAGCCGGAGCGGAAATCGTAATCGTTGGTGGGAATATCACCCGCTCGGACAACGTAACCGAAGCTGCCCGGAAAATCCGGCAGAGCGTGGACTCCCCGGATGCGGTGGAGATCCGGGGCAGAGGGACCCTGGACGAAGAGATCCGGGAAATCCTGAGGGAAGTTTCGACCTCCAACATTTCAGACGCCATCCACAGGAAAGGGGCAATGAAAGGCATCCACCCCCTGGTCAGGGGAAAGATGGTCGGCACTGCAGTTACGGTACAGAGCTTTGCCGGGGACTGGGCCAAGACCGTGGAAGCCATTGACATCTCAAAAGAAGGCGATGTTATTGTTATTTACAACGAAAGCAAAGACATCGCCTGTTGGGGAGGGCTTGCAACCTTAAGCTCCCTGAACAAGGGCATAGCCGGGGTGGTGATCGAAGGTGCGGTAAGGGACATTGACGAAGTGGAAAAACTGGGCCTTCCGATCTACACCAGCAACACCGTCCCGAACGCAGGAGACCCTAAAGGTTTTGGGGAAATCAACGCAGAAATCACCTGCGGAAGCCAGACTGTAAAGCCTGGGGACTATATAGTGGGCGATGAAAGCGGAGTTGTAGTAGTCCCGAAAGAGAGGGCTTACGAAATCGCAAGGCGGGCAAAAGAAGTCTACAAGACCGAAAAAAGGATCTTCGATGAGATCAGGAGAGGCGGGACCCTCTCAGAAATCCTGGAA
The DNA here is from genome assembly GCF_024372725.1 of Methanosarcina sp. KYL-1. GTDB lineage: Archaea > Halobacteriota > Methanosarcinia > Methanosarcinales > Methanosarcinaceae > Methanosarcina. The sequence goes on along the minus strand of NZ_VOUA01000004.1, from coordinate 90,715 downwards.
CTCAAGAAGTGGGAAAAGCTCTGAACAGGAACGAACTGAAACTGCCCCGCACCCGGAATGAAAAACGGAACTTAGTGGATGAGCATTAGTGGATGAGCAGGAAAAAATAATAAAAGCAGGAACACCCTGCTAGGCAGGAAAAAATAATAAATGCCGGGAAAAACGTTCTGGAAGAACTGAAATACAGGAAATGGGCATAAAAGAATAAGAATATCACAAAAAGAAACAATAAAAAATCAGAAAAATTCTCAACATGATAGAATTATTAAAACTGGCAGCCTGCCTGCCCTTCTTGCTCTATTCTTCTTACACGGACCTTACAACAAGAAGGGTCCCAAACAGGGTATGGAAGCTTATGCTCCTCTCCCTTTCAGGTTTCGTCCTCTATGAAGCAGTGGTGGGAGGGACACCCTATATCCTTCACCTCCTCTTTTCTTTTTTTTTAATTTTTGCCCTTACGTACCTCCTTTTTAAGGCAAAGGTTTTCGGAGGTGCGGATATGAAAGCCCTGGTAGTGCTTGCAATCCTGGTTCCTGTTTATCCGACCCTTGAATTCCACGGCCTGAACTTTCCCCTGCTGGGGGTTCCTCCCATTAAGCTTTTTGCTTTGACTGTCCTTGAAAACGCCCTTTTTCTGACTGCTGCTGTCCCTCTGGGGCTTTTCTGCTATAACCTCCTCCATTTCAATCCTGAGATGCTCAAAAAACCTCTCTACATGCTCATCGCGTACAGGGTAAAAATCAAAGACCTGAGAGTACTCCTGGAAAAAGGCAGGCACCTGAGGCTTGCCGAACGTTTTGAATTCAAGAACGGAAAATTAAAACCCCACTTTGCAGGCAGTGGAATAGTGCTTAACTCCAATGTCCTTTCCCGGCTTGAGGCACATGAGGAAAACGGGCTTATGGACAGCTTCATATGGGTCACCCCGGGGCTTCCGTTCATGGTTCCCATAACAGCCGGCTTTATTATGACAGCTTTGATAGGGGATCTTATATTTCATGTTGTAATGAAATTTTTTGCTTTCCTGAGGCTTTTTGCCTGAATTTGTTTAAAATCACAGGCATGAAAAATAGAATTAATTTATAGAAACCAGAAATATTGTAACTTTTTTATACATGAAAAATCTATACATTATAATATTAATTTTAGAGAACTGAAATCAATTTATAAAGAACTGAAATCAATTTATAAAGAACTGAAATCAATTTATAAAGAACTGGAAATCAATTTTCAAAAATCTGGTGAAACCATGCCCAGCTCTGGATTTTTAAGAGATGAAAGAGCCGTAAATCCTGGCGCGCTTGTAGCGGCGGCAATATTGGCTGTTGCAATCCTGGGTTTGCTGCTGGTAGGTGCACTCTTAGGAGAAAGTGCAGGAAGAGCCATCAATTCAGGTGCGTTCATAAAACTCGAGGTCCAGGTGCTTGACTCAAATACCCTGAAACTTGAACACCTGGGAGGAGACGCTCTCGATTTTGAAGGAAAAAACGGGATTTATCTCTACCAGAATGGAGTTGAGCACAAACTTGAAACTGCAGAGCCTTCAGTACTCGAAGTAGGAGGAGCGATGAAGATTTCCCTTCCTGAGGGAGTTGAAATCGAAAAAGGAAATTCTGCCCTGTTCCTGATAAAGGATGAGAAAAAAAAGAAGGAGATTTACAGAAAAGAGATTTCCTCATGACTTTCGGTTTAAAGGAAACATAACTTCGAAAGGAGAAGCATCCTGGCAAGCCTCAATTCTTCCTCAGTAGAATTCTCTCCCAGCCTTGCCCGAAGCATGGAATCAAGCTCTTTTTCCAGGCCTGCAACGGCCGCTTTTATCCGCTGCTGTCCCTCAGGATGGAAAGTGCCTTCAATAATTCCCTCAATGTCCATGATTTTACCGGCAAGTACCAGCTGCTCAAGCTGCCTGCAAACGTTACTGACACTAATGCCCTCGATTTCAGCAATTTCATTGATCCCCAGCCCCTGTTTACAGAGAGAAAAAGTCATCTCAAGGGACTCCGGCTGCTCCCTCTGAACTTCAAGCTCATTTTCAAGCTCATTTTCAAGCTCATTTACAGGCTCGTTTTCAAGCTCATTTTCAAGCTCATTTACAGGCTCGTTTTCAAGCTCTTTCCGGTGTACCCGGGGAAGTCCAGCTTCTGACCATTCCTGGATGCTCGTATCCAGGTACCTTGCCTTTCTTTCCCTTTTTCCCGGAGAAGCAAAAACTCCATCAGATCCTGTGGCTTCAGGTCCTGTGGCTTCAGGTTCTGTGGCTTCAGGTCCTGTGGCTTCAGGTCCTGTGACTCCTTTTTCAGGCAGAGACATTTCAACACCACTGCCAGCCTCAGGCGCCCTGGCTTCAGTTCCGGCCCCGGACTTCCTGCCAGGTTCGGTTGTTCCATTTCCGGGAGCTGTGATACTTTCGGCCTTTTCTGGAGCCGCAAGCCCGTAGTCCAGGCGGTAATTATCAATCTCGCGCAGGAAGATGTCCCCATATTTCCGAAGCTTGTGGTCTCCCACTCCTGTGATTGAATGGAATTCTTCATGGCTGCGCGGGAGTTTTGATGCCATTTCTTTCAGGCTGGTATCTGAAAAGATGATGTAAGGAGGAAGATTCTTCTTCAAGGCAATCTGTTTCCTGAGAGCCTTTAACCGTTCGAAAAGGATTGGGTCAGGCTCATTGGGTGACTTCGCATCCTCTCTGGCTTTTTCTTTTTTCAGGATATCCACAGCATTGGCATATCCCTCAGCAGCCGCCGGAAGCATATCCTTTTCATATTCACCCCTATCAACTGCAGCCCTTTCATATTCACCCCTATCACCCGAACCTCTTTCAGGTGCAACCCTTCCAGGCGCACCTTTTTTACCTGCAGCCCTTTTAAGTTCTTTGGCCTCAGTTTCCGGGAACTGGGAAGCTTCTTCGGCTTCAGGCACAAAACCCTCAGGGCAGACGAGTTCCACCTGCTCCGAACCCCGCAGAATTTTTCTGCTTATAGCGTTAAGTTTCAGGAGAGGGTAGCGGGCTCCGCTGACATCCAGCAGGCCCGTATTGGTCATTTCGGAAGCTATTGCTCGCCACTGGTCCTTTGTAAATTCCCGGCCGATTCCGTGTGATTTGAGACGCTCGTGGCGGTTTTCCTTGATCTTTTTGGTCCTTGAACCCGTAAGGACATCGATGACGTAATTCGTGCCGAAGCGCTGGGAAAGTTCCTGGACGCAGCTGATAAGTTTCTTTGCAGCTTCCGTCCCGTCAAAGCTCTCTTTTGGCTGGAGGCAGGAATCGCAGTTCCCGCAGGCTCCGGGGGCTTTTTCCCCGAAATACTCGAGCAGTACCTGGCGCCTGCACTTATTGCTCTCGCAGTAAGCCACCATCTGCCTGAGCTGCACCAGGGCCACATCTTTTTCCTTTTCATTAGTTTTCTGGGAAATGAAGTACTCGATCTTGAAACGGTCTCCCCGGCTGAAGAAAAGGATGCATTCGCAGGGGCTCCCGTCCCTTCCTCCACGCCCGGTTTCCTGGTAGTAGCTCTCAAGGTTACGGGGGAGGTCATAGTGGATAACAAAGCGCACGTTGGACTTGTCAATCCCCATCCCGAACGCGATTGTGGCAACGATGATGTCCACGTCATCTTTTATGAACTGCTCCTGGTTTCGGGAACGCTCGGAATCGGAAAGGCCTGCATGGTAGGGAAGGGCCCGGAAGCCCGCAAGGTTCAGTTTCTTTGTAAGAGCTTCCACATTGTTCCGGCTCTGGCAGTAGATGATTCCTGCCTCCCTCCTGTGCCTGCGCAGGTAGTCCGTGATTTCCGAAAAAGTCTCTTTCTTGGGCCTGATTTCGTAGTAGAGGTTGCTCCGGTTGAAACTTGCCACGTACGGGCCTTTTTCCGTATCGATTGCAAGGCCCAGCTGGGATATAATGTCTTTTCGGACCCTTTCGGTTGCTGTAGCTGTAAGCGCAATCACGGGAACTCCCGGAAAACCCTTATCCATCCCCCTCAGAAGCTTCAGCTTCCGGTACTCGGGCCGGAAATCGTGCCCCCACTCGGAAATGCAGTGTGCCTCATCGATTGCAAGGAGGCTGACCTTCCCCTTCTTCAGAAAAGCGAGGGTCTCGGACATCATGAGCCTTTCAGGAGCAACATAGAGGATTTTGAGCCGGTTTTCAAGGAAAGCGGTTTTCACGTCCCGGATTTCCCGGGAACTCTGGGTGCTGTTCATGCAAGCCGCAGCAATCCCGTTTGCCTCAAGCCCGTCGACCTGGTCCTTCATCAGGGAAATCAACGGCGAGACAACAATGGTGACCCCGTCCTGCAGAAGGGCCGGGAGCTGGTAGCAGAGAGACTTGCCCCCACCTGTTGGCATGAGCACGAAAACGTCCCTCCGGCCCAGGACATCCCGGATGATATCTTCCTGCAGGGGGCGAAAAGAAGTGTATCCGAAGTACTGGCGCAGAACAGCATGCATCTTAGCCGACAGGGAGACCCTGGACTCCAGCTCGGCCCTGCTTTCCCTTAAAACATCACAATCAATCCCGGTTTTCTCACCGCTAAAATCTGCAGAATTCATGCTGTCCTCGATCAATGAAACCCCGGGAAAATCCGGGAATCAATAGTTGCATATAAACAGAATATTTTCCTGACGTACAAAGAAAGGCAAACGCTCACACAGAATACGTTTTACTGCCCTGAATACACTTTACCTTATCGGGTGTTTCTATCCGTAACGCTGAATATTTTCGGGCTTATTATATTTAAGATACAAGTGTGCAGGGTGAAAGTATTTGGACCTAAAAAGGGAATGGACTAAAAAAACATATATTGAAAATGAGAAAAGTAAGTGAAATTTCAAAAAAGTATAAAAGCACCTTTCCCGTTACAGGGAAGGTTCCGGTTTTTCAGGACTTAGGAGATCCGAAAGCTCCACAGGCTTGAGCCCCATCTCCTGAGCCGCAAGTCTTCCTGAAGGGGATATGACAAGGACAGGCTTTATGCCGCAGGCTGCAGCTGCAGCCAGGATCTCAGCGTCTTCGGACAAAATGCCGTACCTTTCCATGATTTCACGTACCTGGCTAAGTTCAGTGTCAATGACCTTTATGCGGCCTTTTGCCACGGTTTTTCCAAGAGCCTCTAAAAGACCCGTCAGTTCCAGTTTTCCAAACTCATTCCTGCTAATGACCGCTTCCCTTCTTCCGGAAAAAAGAAGTTCCAGGCCGCCTGAAGCGTAGATCTTCTCTACCGAACTGCTGCTGACAGCTATCCGCTTCTTTTTGAAGAACGGGACAAAGGGCAGGAGTTTTCTTCCTGTAAGCACCGCCAGCCCCACCAGAAGCGGCATCAAAAGGGTAAATGTGTCGGTATCCTTCATTTCATCCCTCCGCGGAGCGTCCCCTTCCTCATTCTGGGAAACAGCTTCAGGAGATTCCGGCTCCTGCTCGGGGGCGGGCAAGATGGTTTTTATGATTGTAAGCCGCCTGGAATCCCCATCGTGATGCCGGTCTTCATTTTCGTCGGGAACAGCAGGATCGAGGACATTATCCCCGGTTTCTCCGGAATCAAGGGGGGTGGAGCTGTTCCCACTGTCTCCGGAAACAATGGAATTGATGACAAAACCCCCGCCTTCCACGGAATCAAGGGGCATGGAACTGCCTGAGATGGTGTACGGGATTGTGTAGTAAACCTTTGCAAAGAAGACCGGAGTTCCCGAATATTCATACGTGAAGAAATCACGCCAGCTTTCCCCGGGCCGCAGGTTCAGGTCCAGGGCATAGTCCCTTATCAGTTTCGTTTCATTGAGCCCGGTGTCGGAGACGTAGACCTCCACACCATAGAGAGAACAATCAAACTCGCTAGCATCCTCGACAACGACTCCGACCTTCCACTCTCCTTCCCCGACTTTCTGCTTTTCAACCGCAAATCGGGTGCTTGTAACCGCTGAAAGCGAAAGGTCTCTTGAAGCCGCAAAGGCAGGAACGGTGAACGAGAAATTCGAAGGCTGAAGCACAAGATCGGATGTCGGAACGGTTTTGAACACAAGCCTGAGGCTTTCTTCGGACCCCGGGGAAATGCTGAAATCTTCCCAGAGGAAGCTGTTGCCTGTCCTGTTAAGTTTTCCCGCAGAAAGCGTATACCCGACAAACTCCAGCTGTTCCGGAAAAGCCCTGTCAAACGTGAGGAGATCAAGGCTCTCACTGCCAGGATTGCTGATATCTACCCTGAAGACAATTTCCTGTTCCACACCCTGGTAAAGAGAAGAAGGCTCCACCGTCTCGCTTACGGAAGGAAGAGGAACCGTATCCGAACCCGGCAGCTCATATGAGACTATCGCGGTGCTGTTCGGCCCAAGTTCGTTGATGTACGTACCTGAAGGTGTTATTCCATCACTGAAGCTGATATCGATTGACGAAACCGTATGGTTCAGGGAAGGGTTTGTGACTGAGAGGTAGCCTATAACGTTTCCGCAGGAATGGGTCCCGTCCTGATAGAAGACAAGGTCATTCAGGTACTCGACAGCATCGAGTTCAAGGTTAAGGGAAACGGCTGAGGCCTGTAAGCTCAGGCCCTGGAGACAGAATAAGAAGCACAGGATAAGTACGAATCCGCTTCTCATTGAGGAGCCACCCCCACTATGTAAGCCTCCCTGAGGGAATAGCTTCCTGTACCTTCAAGAGTATAGGTCACGGTCCTTTTCTCCCCGGCTGCAAGGTCCAGGCTCCAGTAATAGATACTGCCCTGGGAACCACTGCAGGCAGGAACAGGGTCTGCTAGTGTAAAGTCGTCGGGAATAAGGTCATAGACCCTTAAACCTGTGCAGTTGAAGTCCACCTGGCTTGTAAGGTTCAGGGTGACCGTATAACTGTCAGGAGCCGGGCCCTTTTCGAGTCTCTTGCTGACACTTAAGTTCACATAAGCTTCATTAACAGTTACGGGCACCGTTTCAGAGCCATTCAGTTCCCCGTCAGATGCAGTAAATTCCACATAATATACCCCGCTGTCCACCAACCCGGGAGTCCAGGTAAAGGTGCTGCCTGCAAGGGTCCCGAAAGTTGCATTAGTGGCGTATGTTATCGGATCCCCGTTAGGATCGGTTGCCAACAGGCTGATCATGAGCTCTTCGGACTCGTTTACTTCTACGGGCCCGATGGGGGAGAACACAGGCGGGGAGTTAATTACGGTGAAGTTTCCGGTCTCTGGGACTGCAGGATTTCCAGTCGTGTCGTTGGCATAGACTGTATAATTATGGATCCCGGTGAGTAAGGAGGATGTGTTTAAGGAATACTCATACATGTCAGCCTCCACCTGAGAGGACATTGTGTAATTGGTTTCCCCAAGCTCCAACCATACAGTCCCCACGTTGACGTCGTCGGTAACGTTTGCGCTGATAGATATGTTTTCCCCGCGCTCTACAGGGTCAGGGGAATCAAGGATCAAATTGATTACCGGGACCTCAGTATCAGAACCAGGTAGCTCTCCACCTCCACCTCCGGTAGGGTCTGTTCCGGAACCAGGATCAGAAGTTTCCAGGACTGTGAAATTCCCTGTTACCGGAACCGCTTCCTCCCCGGAAGCGTTTATGGCATAGATAGTGTAGTCGTACACCCCCGGAGATAGGGATGAGGTATTGAAAGAATACTGGAAGGGAACTGAACCTCCCTCGTTTATCTTTAATTTCACATCATCTATACGGGCAGCATCAGAATTTCTGGAATAACAGGTAAACCTTAACTTGAAATCGGAGCTGTTACAGGCCCCTGAAGGCAGAACGGAATCAAAAAGAAGGTATGAATTCTCCTTTTCGGTTGTATTTAATAGGGCGTGCCACTCTGCTCCATCATACCAATCAGCAGAAAAGTACTCATCTTTTTTATCGCTGAGCCCACCAGGCGAGTAATAGAACGAAAGATTGAGATCACTATAGCCGGTCGTATCTATACCCTTCTCTACTGTACTTGCTCCGCTTCCCTCCTTTCCATCAGTATATGTAACCGCCAAACTGAAATTTCCGGCATAGGCTTTGTTGGACTTATTATAGATAAACCATGGTTTTCCAGTACCTGAAATGACCCAGTTGTTTGTTGATAGATTTCCGGATTCAAAACCGTCAAAAAAGAGATATCTCTCAGCGCTGACCCCTTCATCCATCGTATAATTTACCCCGTAGATATTGACCAGAACATTGCCGACTTCAAAAGTGTCGGTAACATTTGCATAAATCGTGATGTTGCTCCCCTGTTCTACGGGATCGGGAATGTCGGTGACCGAGTTGATGACAGAGCCGTTGGCCGGGTCGGATGCAAGAAGCAGCAAGGACCCACCAGAATTAGCGCTCCCCTCCGGCGGGGCCGAGAATAGGGGCGCCGGGAGAGCAGGTGCAGAAGAGACAGGTGAAGGTTCTGTCACATCGAAAGGAACCTTAACATTCTCTGTTGAACCGTTATTTTGAACTTCGGCTTCAGCCCAGTATTTCCCCAGGACGACCTGGCTTTCAAGGTAGAATTCCCCCAGATATGTCCCCTCCATTCCATTCACAACCAGGTATGTGCCTTCCGTTTCATTCACAACCAGGCATGTGGGGTTTCCCAGAGGGTCGGTAACCCATATAGTGGGGACCCCCGTTCCAGTGGACACATAAACCTCAACATTCTCCCCGGCTTCATACGAATTATTTGAGGTGCTGATAGCCAGGTTTTCCGCAGTAGATGTGTAAACCTCAAACTCCGCCGAAGCCGAACCTGTAATGTTCTCGGCATCAACGGCAGTTATGCTCACGGTTTTTGTGCCCCGGGAGTCAGCCAGGTACTCTGCGGAAAAAAAGCCATCTTTTGCCAGTGTACTGAGGACCTGCCCGTCCACAGTAATGTCTACCGATGCATTTACGGGCACAAGGGTGGCCGAATCCACCACAGTTCCGGAGATGGGAATAATTCCCAGGGGATACAGGCCCTCGAGTTCGGAACTTACGTAAAGAGACCTGATTTCAAAATTTACGGTTTCGAAAAAATGTTCTCCCGTAACCAGGACAGTGTACGTCCCGAGCACCACGCCCTGCTGGGGGAAATACTCGGCTGCATAGCCATTCCCGGCAGGAACGAGAGGAAGATATGTCTGAGCGTAAGAGGGGCTGAGCACGGAGGCCGTAAGGTTAGAAGTCCCGTTGAGGGCACTGACGTTGATGAAAATATGTACGGGATCTCCCGGAGAATAGGCTGCCCTATCCGTGCTGACAGGCGGCTGACTGCCAAGCGCATAAGCAGCATACTGGAATATCAGCACTCCAAGTAACAAAAGCATCAACTGCCTGAAATGCCAGGATCCCATAAATCATTCCCCCACATGCTTTTATCCCCAAAATTACGGTTAATTTGCACATTTAAGGCAATAACTTACATAAAGGCAATAACTTCCATTGCCAACTTCAATAACTTCATTACCTAACTTTCCACTGGCGGTATGACCATAGACCGATAATTCCGAACAACAGGCCCAAGCTCATGTCTGCCCAGTGTACTGGCGAGTGCGGGAGCGGCAGGGCGCTGTATTCAAAGTCCAGCTGCCAGGCTTCGTTTTTAAGCCCACTGCGTTCCCAGGTGACCCTGTCCCCCACTGAAGCAGGCGGGACGCTTGAATATGAGATATGCCTGTCCCCTCCGAGATCAGCCTGGATTCGGGCATTCTCTATGGGAATGCTTGAAGGCTGCACCGTGTAGCTGATGCGGTCAAACAGCAGCCCTTTATCGACGATGTCATCTGAAGTATATTCTATGATGATTGTCCTGGACTGTCCGGGCATAATAGGAGTCCAAAACCCGTACCTTACAGTAGTACCGTCCTCCTCCTCCGTCACAAGGACATCCGTGATCAGGCTTCCGTCATCCAGCCTTGCTGAAACGTCCCGGACCTTCAGGGCTTTTGGCTCCTCTTTATTAAAAGGCAGGGACAGGCCCAGATATGTGGGACCCTGATCCCTGCTAAGGGATATGTACCCGTACCCCGGGACTACAGGTTTATCTATTACATTCTTAATAGTGAGTTCTTCTATTATGCGGGCTGTTTCGGAATCCGTCCTGATGGTAACATTGTAGTGGTCCCATACCTCCACTACGTCCCCGGCACTCACAGCTGCGGCCAGCTGGGAGATGAGAAGCAGACTCAGTAATATTCTAATTCTTGTTCCTATGTCCAACACTCCCGACTATTTCATGCAAAGGACATTGTTTCAATAAAATCTTTGTAAAAAATTTCACTTAACTTGTATATAATTTTTGTTCTTAACATGAGGATTATTAAAGAATCCATTACTTGCCAGACCCCTTTGAAAGGAGGATAGAAAATGAAAAAATCGAACAAATCCCGGGAAAAACTGAAAGAAGAGAATTCGTATATCAAGAATAAAAATATAATATGGAGTTTGGATTCGATCAATGCAATAAAATTCACTAATATACATTTCAAAAAAGTTTATATATGGACACTGCATAACTCACAATATTAGCACTTGAAGTTATAAAGTACACCATGTCTGTAAATAGCCGTTCTTGACCCTCGGGGAGGGAGAGAACAGGCATAGACATAAGTGGGGGAGAAAATGAAAATTCCTGCTGAATATAAGAGCTTAAGCTATGCTCTCATAGGGATAGTATTGATAGGCTTCCTTTCTTTGCCAGCCTCTGCAGGCACAGTACTCGACATCCAGGTCACGGAATCGATGAACCTGGAGGATGAGTTCGATGGGGTAACGCTCACACAGGGGGCTTCCACAGGCGAGGGGGAGATCATCATAACAAACACGCTTGGATCAACATACCTCTATGACATTTCCCTGAATTTCAGTACAGGGAGTACTTCAGGATGGGGCGTAAACGACCCATCGAATGTCACCCTTACAAACGGGGACGGGTATGCCACGGTCCACATCAACCTCCTAGGGGCAGGTGAGTCCACAACCCTGAGCTATGACTGTTCGGGTTCGAGACCTGTTATCTTCCAGGAGAGTTACGAATCCGAAAAGCTGCTCGTAGGGGGGGCTACAGACGTATCCCTGACCCTGGTAAACAATGCATCAGGCTCAACAATCACCAATATCCAGCTCGTTAAGACAGCTTCAGACAGCAACGGGAATTCCACGGCCGACTTTAGATTCTCTAATGAAGATGCCGATGTGGGAACTGCGGCGATAGTTGGCGGAACCGAAATAAACTGGACAATATCCGAACTCAACGCCACGGTCAGCCAGGCAACGCTCAACTTCACGGCCACCGAAAACGACGAAGGAGCCCATTCCAGCGGGGGAATCCAGAGCTCAATGAAGTACTACATGGGAAACGCAACCCTCCAGTTCACAATTGACGACGGGACAGTATCCGCAAGCGGGATCCGGCTCAACGAAGACCCGACGGCAACAACCGCAAACTTTGAGATAACCCTCCAGAAAGAACAGCTGAGTTCAGGCGATGGAAACGACTGGGCATTCACGCCAAGGATAGAAAACACAGATGATGAGACTATAAGCTTCAGTATATCCTCAGTGACAGTATACGTGACCAACAGCACAGTGCTGGAGAAAGATTCGGCTTTCAGTACCCACGAATATGGGTCAGGAGAGATTGCAAAGGAAGGGATATGGTCTGCCTATGATTTTGTTGTAGAAGACTTCCCTGACCCGGTACCTGTGGGCTGGATTGATGTTGACCTTTCCGTGGACCTTTCGGATTCTGGTAACCAGCTTGAGGAAAGCTATTCAACAGCAGGAGGGACCTACAAACTTGTTGAGACAATATACATCATCAACGGGTACCTTGTGGAGGCAAAAAAGTCCATAACCAAAAATGCGACCAATGAGGACCAGTACGACATCACCCTCTGGGTCCACAACCTGGGCAACCTTGAAACGCCTCCTGTTGTGGTTGTGTATGACATAGTCCCAACGGATTTCTCAATGGTATACAATGAGACAGACCCGGACGGAAGTACTGCAGTAAGCTCCCCGATAGAGGGATATGCCTACTGGTGGGATGTGGGGCCACTGGCACCTGCAGACATGCCAGGAAACCAGACTTACATCAATTACACCGTACAGGGTACAGGCACCTACAGTCTTACAGACCTCTTCATCCTGGGTATTGACCCGAGCTATTCCCTGAACATGCAGAGCACACCCGTGCTGAAAACCGGGGCAAGGGTAGTTTCGGGCTCAGGAATTAAGGCTGCGATAAACATGCTGATGATGGCATGTCTCCTCCTCGGAATGGTAGGGCTCAAAAAGAAAAGGAAAGACAGGTAACCGTAGAAAAGCAAATCGGAGGAAAGGGGAAAAACGAGGTAGCATAACAGCTGCCACATTACCCGGGGACTTGCAGTTCAGGCATATCCCGGGTAAAATTAAAAGGATCGGAAAGGCAGTGCTCCCGGGAACCTCCTTCTACCTCCCCCATTTGCAAATCATTTCTTATTTTTCCGTTCTTTAACGTCAATTCCTTATTTTTTAGCTTTTAATTCAGTCCGTAATTCCAAACCGCTTTTTCAGGTAGTATCCCGAATAAATGGCTCCCAGGGGGTTGTGGGCGAGCACCCTGTCCTTGACCGCCAAAGTCGTCACCGGAGCTTTGGAGTTCTGCGTAAAAAGGATGTCGTGCCCGATGCAGAGCCCTACGATGATGTTAAGGTCGGTCCCTTTTTTATTCAGGATTTTTGCCTGGCCAATAGGGTTGCAGGTTGCTTCGAAGCCGTCCCCGTACAGCTTCTCAAGCCCGAAATCGTCCTTGGAAAGCCCGCAGACTTTGCAGCAGACCGATTCAACCTCAAAATCCCTGGCAAGAATCCTATGGATGACCCCGGCTTCCTTTTCAAGCCCGATGCAGAAAGCAAGCCCCAGTTTTTTGTACCCCATCCCCTGCGCGTAGAGGACCAGTTCTTCCAGCCGGGTCTTTTCCATGTAGTAGCGGGCCTCGATTTCGGCAGAGACCTTCATGGAAACAAGGTCTTTTCCCCTGTAACTGATTTCTTCAATGATGTCAGTGCAGTCCTTTCCCGTACGGCATTCCTTTTCATTGCAGAGCGCACATTTCATATTTTATTCATTCCTTGAGTTTCTTACAGATTTTTGACCTGAAAGTCTGAAAGGAATGTGGTGAACTACTCCTCCCTAAAACCTTTGCCTTGCGGCTCAGGTTTTGAGGAAGGGGCTTCCTGCTTCATTCCCCGGAGTAAGCTCCGCAAGTCCACAGGCTCTTCCCCACGTTCCGCAGGTGTCAAGTTACAATCAGATTTTGAGCTTGAAGTGCAAATTTTTTGATATTAATAGCGGCATTTATGTCCCGGTCATGTTTTGTTTTACACACAGGGCATTCCCATTCCCTAACATCCAGAGTTATGTTTGAATTGTGATACCCGCAAACGTTACAAAGCTTTGTTGATGGCTCAAACCTCCCTATCCTTAACAGGGTTTTCCCGAACCATTCAGCTTTATACACTAACTTTGTAACAAAACTGCTCCATGAAGAATCACAGATTGCCCGTGCAAGACAATGGTTTTTAAGCATACAGTTAATGTTTAACGTTTCCACAGCTATTGCCTGGTTCTCGCGTATAAGTTTAGAGGAAAGTTGGTGCTGGAAATCGTTTCGCTGGTTGCGGATTTTTTCATGGAGTTTGGCAAGCCTTAATTTGGCTTTTTCCCTGTTCTTTGAACCTTTCGGTTTTTTGCTTACTCTTTTTTGCAGGACTTTCAGGCGTTTCATAGAGTTTTTCAGGTACTCAGGATTCTCTATTTTTTCTCCTGTTGAGAGAACTGCAAAATCCTTGATACCCACGTCAACCCCTACAGTTGTATCAGCCGAAAATTCCTGTTTTTCGGGCAACTCTTCACCATTATCCACAAGAATACTGAGATAGTAGATTTCAGAAGAGGTTCTGGAAACCGTTGCTGTTTTTAGTTTTCCCTCAAACCTCTGGTGGAGAACTGCTTTAACTTTACCGATTTTAGGGAGTTTGACAACGTTATTCTCAAAATCGACAGTGTAGTGTTGAGGGATAGGAAAAGACTGTATGGGGTTCTTTCTTGATTTGAAATTAGGAAAACCATTATTTTCCCTGAAAAACATGGTAAAAGCGGAATCTAAGTTTTTCGTCATTCCCTGCAATGACTGTGAATTTACTTTCTTAAGCCATTCATGTTCTTGTTTCAGTTCACGAAGCCGTTTGTTCAGGTCATACTGGGATAGGGATTTCCCGTCCTGCTCGTAAGATTTGATTTTCTGTTCTAAAGCCCAGTTATAGACGAACCTGCAGCTACCGATATGGTTAGCTATCATGGTTTTTTGTTCGGCGGCAGGATACAACCTGAATTTATAGGCTTTTAACATCATATCAATAAACGTTTTACGAATTTATATGTATATAGGCAAGTTAACTAATCGTGTGCCGGAAAGTGGACGGCTTTCATCCCCTTCCGCGCCTTAAGAGATAAAATGGCAGAAGCAGTGGCAGAGGGAGCCAGGGAAATTGAAAGGGCGGAAGTTCAGATCTACCAGGTACCGGAAACTTTGCCCGCTGATGTAATTGAGAAAATAGGGGCAGTTGAGACAAAAAAGCTTTTGCCCACATACCTGTGCTTACCAGGGATATGTATGAGGAGGTACTGGCAGGTCAGATGCCCCGATTTTCGGGACTCCTGCACGCTACGGAAACATGGCCGCCCAGATGCGAGCCCTGCTGGACGGAACCGGGGGGCTCTGGATTCGGTATGCTCTGGTCGGAAAGGTGGGAAGTGTCTTCACTTCCAGCGGAACCCAGCACGGAGGCCAGGAAACCACAATTATCAGTTTCCATTTCACTCTCCTTCACCATGAGATGGTCATCGCGGGCCTGCCTTACCTGGAGATGCGGCAGACAAGGATGGACGAAATCACCGGGGGAAGCCCCTATGGGGCTTCAACGATTGCCGCAGGGGACGGAAACCGTCCAGCCTTCGGAAAACGAACTTGCAATGACCCGCTACCAGGGGAGGCATGTGGCAGAAATCGCAAAAAAACTGTCCCGGAACTGAAGAAGAGAACTCATTCTCCAGAACCCATTCTCTTACTTTTACTTTTTTGCAAAATAGAGTCCCAAAGGATAAAACAGGGCCCGGAAGGTACTGGCGGACTGAAGTTTGCAAAATTAAACCTGCCTTATGGCCATTTTCCAATAAAAAAAGACTGGGAAACACTTCTCATCGGAGTGTTCTCCCTCCCAACTTTGATCCCCTTTTACCCCCTACGAATGCTCAGGCCGGACTCAGGCAGATCGCGTTCCTTGCTTCGAGCTTTTCCTGTGCTGTTGTCAGGCATGCCATGGTACAGTATACAGCCTTTTCCTCAGCATTCTTAAGGACAAAAAACTCATTCCCGCAAACGGGACAGGTTTTTCTTATGTAAACCATTTGAAAACACACACATTTTTTTTGTATGTGATTTGTTTTACTTCTGATGCTCTGTTTTTAGAAAGCATAAATAAAATGGGCACAATAAAATATAAACTTTCTTATGTAATTTATATATATTTATGTGATGATATTAAAGTCTGATTGCTTCACCTACTTTTCAAAATCAGAGGTCCCTTTCCCTAAACTATTTGAGGGAATACATTCAATTCTCATGTGAAATCTCACGTAAATTCCGTGGAAAATTCCAGGGTAAATTTTCATGATACATTCTCATGATACATTCTCATGATAACTTGAGGGGGAAGGGACTTGAAAAAAGAAGCTGGGGGTGTCCAGGGATAAGGCCGCTGATTTTCGGAAACGGAAAAATTCTGATCTGCGAAGATGAGAAAGGAACTATAAGAGATGTCTACTTCCCTTATGTTGGGCTTGAGAACCACGGGAACTTGATAAAAGTGGGGATCTGCGACCTTGATTCTCTCTACTGCAGCTGGCTTGAAAACTGGAAGATCCGGCAGCGCTACAAGTCCGAGTTTGAAGAAAACTTCTGCGAGCAGTTCCTGGAAATTTCAAGCCCACAGGAGTCAACGGAAGAGAAAATAGAAGAAAAAACGGAAAAGGAAACGGGAAAGGAAAAAATAAAAGGGAAATTAGAAGAAAAAATAGAAGAAAAAGGTCCGGAAGCTTGCAGGGCAGCGGTTTCCAATATCGGGGAAACCATGTTCGAAAACCCCGAACTAGGGCTCAGGGTAACGGCCTGGGAGGCTGTGCATCCTTCCGTTAACATCTTCTACAGGACCTTTGAAATTAAGAACATTTCAGGGGCTGTAAAACATCTTCGCTTTTTTTCCAACCAGAACTACCGGATTCTTGAAAATAAGATAGGGGAAACTGCAGTAATCGATAAGCAAACCCTTATCCACTACAAGCGCGACCGCTATTTCCTGCACGGGAGTGATCCGGTTTTCGACCAGTATGCAGTGGGGACAGCGGAGTGGAAAGGGATGGAAGGCACCTGGAAGGATATGGAAAACGATGCCTACCTCAGCGGCAATCCCGTAGCTCACGGCTCAGTTGACTCTACCCTGGGCTGGACCCTGCCAGAACTGAAACCCGGGGAGTCAGCGAGGGTGCATTTCTGGATCGTGCTCGGGAAAAAATACTGCAACGTGCTCAAGGTCCATAAGCGGGTAAAGGAAGCCAGAAGAAGCGCCCTTTTTCACCACAACTTCAATTTCTGGGACTCTTTTACCGAAAGGATCTCCGTCCTCCCGGAGTTTTCCTGGTTGACGCAGCTTTCCGAAAGGGTCGTAATGTGCTTTTACCGGAGCCTCCTTACCATAGTCGCCCACATGGACATCTCGGGTTCGGTGATTGCGTCCTGCGACTCGGATATCAAACAGTTTGGGGCCGACCTCTACACCTACTGCTGGCCTAGGGACGCAGCCTGGGTCTGCCTAGCGCTTGATAGGGCGCGGTACCACCACCTGAGCACGGAAACTTTCGAATTTTTCTCAAAAACCATTACCCACCGGGGTAATTTCCTGCACAAGTATACCCCTGCAGGAGACTTCGGGAGCACCTGGCACCCCGTGCCCATGGTCCAGATAGACGAGACCGGGCTTCCCATTTATGCCCTCTACAACAACTGGGAGATTGCAAGGAGCGTCTGGGCTACTGGCAGGTACTACCGTGGCCTTGTAATCCCGGCTGCGAACTATCTTACAAAAGCCCTTGACAGGGAGACAGGCCTTCCGGTTTCAAGCTTTGACCTATGGGAAGAGCGAAAAGGGGTGCACACCTACAGCGCCTGTACGGTCTATGCCGGCCTCCACGGCGCCTCCGAACTGGCCCGTACCATAGGAGACTACGACAAGGCCGACCTCTGGGAAGAAGCCGCAAAACGTGTTAAGCAGGCAGTCCTGGAAAAGCTCTACGATAAGGAACTGAAGCGCTTTCGGCGCTCTCTGGATGACCCTACCCTGGACTCTTCAGTGTTTGCTGTCTGGTACTTCGGGCTTCTCCCACCCGATGACCCCAAAGTAGTCCTTACAATGGAGGCAATCGAGCGTGAACTCACACGCCCCTCCGGCGGCATTGCCCGCTACCGCGATGACCGCTACTACGGTTACATGAACAGCTGGCCCATCTGTACCCTCTGGCTCGCCCAGTGGTACTCTGCGGTAGGGGACCTGAACCGGGCCCTGGAACTCATTGACTGGTGCGCAGCCCACACCCATGCCTCCGGCCTGATGTCCGAACAGGTGGATGACGGAGGAAGGCCCCTTTCTGTCCTCCCCCTCGCCTGGTCCCACTCAGCCTATGTGCTGGCAGTGCTTGAATACCTTCAGGCCCTTGAGAAAAGAGAGGGAGGTTCCTGCCAGTTATCCCGCAAAATGAAATGATTGGGGCCAAATAGAGGGCTAAATAAGAGAAAACGATTAGAGGGCAAAATTAAGAAGGCAAAAAGAGAGAGCAAAAAGCGGACCTGGATTTTACTGCTGCCCTTCAAAACGCTTTTCAAAATACAGGTATTCGAATTCTTCATTCGGAGACCCGCTTTTTTCCGTCAGAAGGGAAAAGCCTTGCTTAAGGTACATATCGATAGCCTTCGTGAGGACTTTGTCGGTTTTAAGCACGGCGCTTGAACAGTTCTTTTCGGCAAAACCCAGGGCCGCAAGAAAGAGCTGTTTTCCGTGACCTTTGTCCCTGAACTCCTTTTTCAGGTAGATCCTCCTGATTTCACAGCTTCCGTCCTCCAGTTTCCTGACCCCGGCTGTGCCCACTACCCTGCCGTCCGCAATTCCTACAAAAAAAGTGCCTCCTTTTGCGAAGTAGTAGCCTTCGATATCCTTTAAGTCGGCGTCCTTGAGCCTGTCGTACTCAAACCCGTGCTCAAGAAGGACTTCGAGGACAACGTCCCTGACTTCTTCTTTTCTGGACTCATCGTATGTCTGTATGATCATGAGTTTTCTCTCCCGAAGGCAAAAAGGTATTTTCAGGCAGCTCCAAGGTATTTTTTGGGATTTTTCAGGAAGTCCAGGGCGAGGGTGTGGAAAACTTTCGTGCCCTGCAAAAGGATCTCCTCATCGATGTCAAACCTGCAGGAGTGGTTGATTTCCATGATCCCCTTTTCCGGGTTTAAGGTGCCAAGGGAGATGAAGATTCCGGGCACTTTTTGCAGGTAGCTTGCAAAGTCTTCGGCGGCAAAGGTCTTTTCCATATCAGGATAGATTGTGAGTTCCGGGAAGCTTTCTTTCAGTTCGGAATGGGCAGCTTCCGTGAATGCCGGGTCGTTGACCAGGACCGGGTAGCCGTGGAGGACATCGAGCTCGTAGTTAGGAAGACCTGAAAACTCTTCTCCTTCCTTTGCATACCTTTCAGTGACCCTGTCCAGGCATTCCTTTATCGTCCGGTCGATTGTGTCCGTGGTGCAGCTGTCAAAGGTCCGGTAGCTCCCAAGGATCCCGACCGTGTCCGGGGTCCGGTTGAATTGTGCTCCTCCCTGGATCCTCCCTACCCCCAGGACGTACCTGTCCTGTTCAAGCCTCTCGTCCAGGGCGGGGTAGAGGCTGCTTATGAAGTCCGTTGCCATCCGTACAGGGTCGATACAGTTTGCAGGCTTTGAGATGTGGCCCCCTTTTCCCACAAGGGTGACCTCGAACCGGTTGGTGCTTGCCATGAAAGGCCCGGGGCGGAAACCCACGCTTCCGGATTCGTGGTTTGTAAAAATGTGCATGCCCAGGACGGCGTCAACACCCTCAAGCCCTCCTTCGGCAATAACCCTTTCCGAGCCTCCTGGGGGGATTTCTTCGGCAGGCTGGAAGATCAGGCGGACCTCTCCAGGGAAGTCCCTGTTTTCTAAAAACAGCCGGGCAGCCCCAAAAAGCATGGCCATATGCCCGTCGTGCCCGCAGGCGTGCATGATCCCGTCATTTCTGGAGATGTAGTCCCTGTTTCTCTGCTCCAGCGCTTCCTGCACTTCAAGCCCGTCAGTATCCGTGCGGAGGGCGATACAGGGCCCGGGTCCCGTGCCGCAGATGCTTGCAATAACGCCGGTATCTGCGATTTTCCGGGCTTCGATTCCCAGTTCGTCCAGAGTCTTCAGGATTTTCTTCTGGGTCTCATATTCTTCAAAACTGAGTTCGGGGTATCGGTGAAATTCGCGTCTCAGCCCGATGATCCAGGCTTCAAGCGCTTCTGCACTCGGGTCTTTTCTCAAAAAAATTACCTCGGATTTTCTGCTCATGCAGGGTTTTTCCGTTTACTTTCTTATTCCGTTCTCTCAGTAACATTTAGTTTAATTCGGTTATTTAGTTCAATTCGGATATTTAGTTTAATCCTGTTTATTTTCTTATTCTGTTTTCTCAGTAATATTTAGTTTAATTCTGTTTACTCCCGGTAATATCCATTATACTTTATTTTATTACTTCACTGTATATTATCCAATCTGTCAGGTAATTTTATTGCTTTAAGTATCATTCAAGCTGTTCGGAAATAAAACTGCTTGAGAATTGACTGTTCGATAAAAACTGTTCGATAATTATATACGTGGCTGATACAATACATTTTTTGATCTGTTATGAAATCAAGGCCCTGCAGTCAAGCCGGCTGTCGTACTTACGAATCTGTACCGCCATGGTAATTATGGCATTCTAGTTATAAAAATGATATAATAATATTATAATACCCATAATATTTATTCCATTTTCAGGACTGGTACCCATGCTCAAAACACGCCTCCGGGATTTTCTTGTTACGAAAGATGACTGGCTTTTTGCGGTTTCCGACTACTTCCATAAAGACGGAGTCCGGGCAACCCTCCGCTACGTTCCGGACGAAACCGGGGAGCGGGAGTTAAACGGGAAACGGTATAGAAAATACGATTTCGGCCCCGCTTTCGATTTCATGCGGGAGCACAGGCCCGAATGGGTGCAGGACTTGCACGTGGTCCCCCAAACCGAGATCAAACAGGTGCTGCGCCCTTCCGACTGTATTCCGGAACTCCTGAAGGTCGATTCCCGCGTGAGGGCAATTGTAAAAGCCCTGGACGAAGCCGGGATTCCCAGGACAAGCATGGGGGTTACGGGCTCGATGCTTGCAGGGCTCCAGAACGAAAGCTCGGACGTAGATTTCGTGGTCTACGGCCCTGCCTGGTTCCGGGCAAGGGATGCCATCACCGCTGCAAAAAAGCAGGAAGGGCCCATAGAGGAAATCGATGAGGACATGTGGCAGCGCATCTACAGGAAAAGGATTCCCGAGATCTCCTTTGAGGAATTCATGCTGCACGAGTCCAGGAAAGGTAACCGGGGCATGGTGGAAGGCACCTATTTCGACCTCCTTTTCGTGCGGGAATGGGACCAGATAAAAGAGCCCCTCCTGCGGGGAAAAGACACCGTCAAGCTGAAAATCGAAGCTGAAGTCAAGAACGCCGATTTTGCCTTTGACAGCCCTTCGTACTATAAAGTCGACCACGAGGAAATCGACCACGTACTCTCCTACACCCATACATACGCAGGCCAGGCCCTCCCCGGCGAAATCATCGAAGCCCGCGGCGTGGTCGAAGAATTCGGGGACATGAAAAGACTGGTCGTTGGCACCTCAAGGGAGCCGAAAGGAGAATGGATAAGGTCCCTTACCTGGCTTGAGCAGTGCGGGTATAAGTGAAAAGTGTTTCAGGTGCCGTCGTTGTAAAATGAGGATTAACACTTCGCTAGATCCCGAAAACCGTTTTTCTTCCCGGGTGTTTTGGGAACACATTGCCAGTTTATATTGAAAATATTTCCCTTTACCCCAAAAACCTTTTTCAGTCAAGGCGTAAGAGGGAAAAAACCCGCCAGCTTGCCTGGCGGCGCCTTCCCAAAAAGAAATAAAATAAAAATCTGAAACAGAATATTTTTTAGGTTGTATGGCTTTTCTGTTCTACTTACATTTTTACCGTTTATCCGGCATCTTTTACTTTTTGCCTTCTTCAGCTAACACAATATAAAATTCAGTTATCAGGTGCCCTTTTTTGATTCTCCCAATGTACTTATACAGTCATCTGGCTGCCCTTTTTGGTCATTTAATTATACTTCGTCAGTCATCTGGCTGCCCTTTTTGGTCATTTTATTAAACTTCTGCTGTCACCTTGCTGCCCTTTTTGATCATTCCAATGTACTTCGTCAGTCGCCTTGCTGCCTTTTTTTGTTTATCCCAACGCTCTTTTACATTCATCGGACTGCGCTTTTACTTCTCCATATTTTATCAATCTTTATGGAAAAGGCCGGCCTCCTTCGTCGGCCGATGAGAACGCCAGTACCTGAAAAAGCAAATCAAAAAAATGGTTCTCCGGGGATAAAAAAGTGAAGTGCTGAATTCCGGTTAGATGGGCTCAAACTCAGGCTTTCGACGGTATAACTCAAAACCGCCTCTTAAATTTACTCCTGCTTCTTTCTCTTCATCACTGAATATGAAGTCAGCACTCCTGCTGCCGCAAATACTGTGCCGGGGCCAGTAGCATATTTTTCTCCATTTTTCTCACTTTCGTCTTCGCGATCAGTTTCCGAAGTTTCCTGGCTTTCTTTTCCGGATATTTCCTCTTCACTCAGCAGGCCTTGAGACTCCGGATATTCTCCGGTTTGGGTGGGCAGGAGTTCTATCTTCCGGGTGTTTTCTGATGTGCCGGAGATTGCGAAGGGCGAAAAGCCGGGGGTTTCAGCTGTGAAGTAGAGGCAGGTTTCGTCTTCCCCGCTCAGGGTTGTGGGCAGCGGGTCCCAGGTGCCTTCACCGTACCTGTAGAGGGTTATCGTGCTTTTGTTGATGTCCTGTTCCGAAATCCAGGTCAGGTTTACCCTGAAGCTTATTTTTGCGTTTTCAAGGTTTTCGGGGCTTGAAAATCCGCTGTTTCCTACCCAGATGTTCATGTTCCTGTAGACTGTGCCGGGGGCGGGCCCTGCGACCAGTGTGGACGTGTTTTTAAGCATCTCTATGATGGCAGTTGTTTTCCCGAAGCTCTTTTTCGGGTCAAACTCCACGGACACTATTTCATTCGTTTCGCCTTTGAAGGTGTAGCGGGCGTGGGACCCTTTGAAAACCTGTTCGTTTGAGATTTCCTTAAGCTCTATGTTGCTGTTGGGTTCTGCGGAACCGGCACCTCCGCCACCTCCTCCGCCCCCGCCTCCTCCGGAAGACGCGGTCTTTATTACGGTTATGTAGCCGATTTTGGTCTCGGTATCGCTGCCGGAGCTGCTGTTGACTGCCCGGAGTGTGACGTTATAGGTGCCCGGGGTCTCGTAGGTGTAAGTAGGGTTTGTTTCGCCGGAGTCGAAGTTTCCGTCCCCGTCAAAGTCCCACTCCCGGGAGTCCGGGGAATTGTCGGAGAGGTCCGTAAACAGGACTGTAAGGGGGGCTGTCCCTGAGAGGGGGCTTGCGGAAAATTCGGCTTCCGGAGGTGGGTATGTGACCACTACGTCCGAATCTCCTCCAACAGCAACGGAAGCGAGGGAATATGCGGACACCGTACCTGAAATGGTATAGGTCCCGGGTTCGGGGCTTGTGGGGATTGTGACCCTGTACACAATGTTCTTCCCTGCACCTGCGGAAAGGCTCTCAGTCCAGACCCATTCCAGGGTCGACTCCTTAAATAAAGCCCCGTCATTTACCACAGGGCTTACGCTCCAGCCTTCAGGGAGGTCTTCATCCAGGGCGGGAGCCTCAAGGTACTGTCCCGCCTGAAAGGTTATATTTACGGTAAAAGCCCCGCCGGCGTACACGGGTCCCTCCGGGATCTCCCTGCTTGCCGTAATCCCTGCGGCTGAAACGGGGACTGCCGTTCCTGAGAGCAGGAGAATCAGTATAAGGCCGGAGATAAGGCCAGGGGTAAGGCCGCGGGTGAGGCCGGGTATGGGGCCTGAGATCAGGCTGGAAATGAAACCGGAGGTCCTGCGCAGGTTTTCTTTTTCAGAGTTTTTTTCAGTGTTCATGAAATGAGACCTTTGTCATTATTTTTTTCAGGGGTTTTCCGGGATTTTTTTCAGGGGTTTGGGCCCCCGGGCATCCGCTACAGGTCTTAAAATATGTGCTTTTTTTGTATATATTATTATACTGTGTATAATTTCAGGTGTGTCTGCCGATGTTTCTTATATTGCTGTCCTGAATATCTCCAGGCATTCTTTCAGGCTTAATATATTTTTGAAAACCGGAGGCAGGCGGGATAACTTCAAACGAATCCGCAGTCAAAGTCAAATATAAATAAAACAGTGCCCTATTTCCTGCTATGAGAAATAAAAGGAGTTATGTATGGCTTATGCTGGCAGTTATCGGGGTTGCAGCTGCGGCTGCAGCTTTCATGTATCCACTCTCTACCGGGGCACCGACTCCGGTAGCTACATCGGATATCGCTGCAAACGGGGTAGAGTCCCATGTAAGCGCGGTCAGCAAAGTGGAGCCTGCAAACCCGCTGGAGGTCCTGACCGCAGGGGCCGTGGGAACGGAGGCTGCTACCGAGGTTACGGTCTACAACGACAACCTTGCCCTCGTGAAGGAACGGAGGGGACTTGAGCTCCAGGCAGGGGTAAACAACGTTGAGTACACGGATGTGGCAGCCCTCATTGACCCCACATCTGTTATGTTTGAAGATACAAAAAACAAAGAAACAGCGGTCCTGGAGCAGAACTACGAGTACGACCTGGTAAGCGGCTCAAAACTCCTGGAAAAATTCCTGGATGAGGAGATCACAGCTACCGACAAGGAAGGAAACACCTATACTGGAACCCTCCTCAGCCACGACGGCGGGGTGGTGCTCAGGCTCAAGGACGAAAAGGTCGTAACCCTCTCCGAAGTCTCAAAAGTGGAATTCCCGGACTCGGCAAACCTTCTTACAAAGCCCACCCTGGTCTGGCAGGTCTACTCTCCCGTGGGGGGCACACGTGATGTCCTTACCTCCTACCTTACCGGAGGCATGAGCTGGAGAGCGGACTATATTGTAAAAACCAATGCCGATGACACAAAAGCTGACATCCAGGGCTGGGTCAGTGTTGATAACACTGCAGGGACCACTTTCGAGAACGCCAGCCTGAAACTGGTTGCAGGGGAGGTCCACAGGGTCTTTGTGCCCCAGCCGAGATTTACGTATGATGAAATCGTCGAGGAAGAGGCAGCGTATGAAGTGGCGGATAAGGGCGGTTTTGCCGAAGAGTCCCTCTTTGAGTACCACCTCTACACCCTGGAAAGGCCTGCAACCCTCAAGAACAACCAGGTCAAACAGCTCTCCCTGCTCTCTGCGGACTCCGTCCCGGTAGAAAAGGAACTCATCTTTGACGGGGCGAGGAGCGACAAGGTCCAGGTAGTCCTGAACCTGGAAAACTCTAAGGAAAAAGGCCTGGGTATGCCTCTCCCTGCAGGAGTGGTTAGGGTTTATAAGGCTGACTCCGAAGGCCAGCTCCAGTTCCTGGGCGAAGACAGCATCGACCACACCCCGAAGGATGAAGAAATCGAAGTGGCTGTAGGAAACGCTTTTGACGTTACCGGCACCAGGACCCAGACCAATTACAAGAGAGTCAGTGACAACGTGTGGCGGGAAAGCTATGAAATCGAACTCAAGAACCACAAAACCGAATCCCAGGCCGTCACAATCGTGGAGCACTTCTACGGGGACTGGGAGATTACCAGCAACTCCGACAAATACGAAAAGACGGACGCATTCACCGCCGAATGGAAAGTAACGGTTCCAGCAGACGGGTCAAAGAAGATCTCCTTCACCGTGGAACACAGGTATTGAGTTTTCGGCAGTTTTTGAGTTCCCGGACTGGAGCTTGAAAATTTTCCGGAACCCGGTTTAAGGGAAGAAATCTGATAAATATCTGTAAGGGGGCTTTGCCCTCTTACTTTTCAAACCGGCTTTTCATACTTCTTTCAAAAAATTCTCCTATTAATCCTGGCTTATAGTGAGATTTAGTCATATTGCTGTTCTGGGAATCTCAGAGTATCCTTTCAGGTTTTATATATTTATGAAAACCGGAGGCAGGCGGGATAACTTCAAACGCATCCGCAGTCAAAGTCAAATATAAATAAAACAGTGCCTTATCTCCTGTTATGAGAAATAAAAAGAGTTATGCCTGGCTTATGCTGGCAGTTATAGGGGTTGCAGCTGCGGCTGCAGCTTTCATGCATCCTCTTTCTCCCGGGGTTGTTCAGGCTCCGGCAGATGTATCCGAAATCGCTGCAAACGGGGTAGAATCCCATGTAAGCGCGGTCAGTAAAGTGGAACCTGCAAACCCTCTGGAATTCCTTACGGCAGGGGCTGCGGGAACGGAATCGGCTACCGAGGTTACGGTCTACAATGAAAACCTCGCCCTCGTGAAGGAAAGGAGGGGGCTTGAATTCCAGGCAGGGGTAAATCAGATCGAGTACACGGATGTGGCAGCCCTCATTGACCCCACCTCGGTTATGTTTGAAGACCCGAAGAGCAAAGAAACCGCTGTCCTGGAGCAGAACTATGAGTACGACCTGGTAAGCGGCTCAAAGCTCCTGGAAAAATTCATGGATAAGGAGATCACAGCTACCGACAAGGAAGGAAACACCTATACGGGAACCCTCCTCAGCCATGACGGAGGAGTCGTGCTCAGGCTCACGGACGGAAAAGTAGTAACCCTCTCCGAAGTCTCAAAAGTGGAATTCCCGGACTCTGCAAACCTGCTTACAAAACCAACCCTGGTCTGGAAGGTTTACTCTCCGGTGGGGGGCACGCGAGATGTCCTTACCTCCTATCTGACCGGAGGCATGAACTGGAGGGCGGACTATATTGTAAAAACCAATGCCGATGATACAAAAGCTGACATCCAGGGCTGGGTCAGTGTCGACAACACCGCAGGCACCACTTTCGAAGACGCAAAACTGAAACTGGTAGCAGGAGAAGTCCACAGGGTCTATGTGCCTCAGACGCAATTCGCCTATGAGGTGATGCCCACGGAAGAACCAGCGTATGGGGCTGCAAGGAACAGTTTTGCCGAAGAGTCCCTCTTTGAGTACCACCTCTACACCCTGGAAAGGCCTGCAACCCTCAAGAACAACCAGGTCAAACAGATCTCCCTGCTCTCTGCAGACTCCGTCCCGGTGGAAAAGGAACTCATCTTCGACGGGGCGAGGAGCGACAAGGTCCAGGTAGTCCTGAACCTGGAAAACTCAAAGGAAAAAGGCCTGGGCATGCCTCTCCCTGCAGGGGTTGTGAGGGTATATAAGGCTGACTCAGACGGCCAGCTCCAGTTCCTGGGCGAAGACAGCATCGACCACACCCCGAAGGATGAAGAGGTCGAAGTGGCTGTAGGAAACGCTTTCGATGTGACCGGCACCAGGACCCAGACGAATTACAAGAGGGTCAGCGACGACGTGTGGCGGGAAAGCTACGAAATCGAACTCAAGAACCACAAAACCGGGCCCCAGGCCGTCACAGTCGTTGAGCACTTCTATGGGGACTGGGAGATTACAAGCAGTTCCGACAAATACGAAAAGACGGACGCATTCACCGCCGAATGGAAGGTAACGGTTCCTGCAGACGGGTCAAAGAAAATATCTATCAGTCTGGAACACAGGAATTGAGCCCGGGTTCCTGAAAAATCCGTAGAAAAGAGGCTATGAAGCCTTTTTTCTAAACTTTTTTGAAAAAAATAAGGTTTTTTTGGCATAATTTGCCGTAAATCTGTATTAAATTATGTATTTAAATCACGTATATATAAATCTGAAACATATTAATTACTATGGGAGTGAAAAAGCGCTTTTTGTGCCTTACAATGGCATTTTTCGGGGTTATTTTACTGTTTTCGGCCTTTGTGCTTCAGGACAACGGGAGCAGGGCTCAGGCATACGGGTCCGGAAGTGAAGGGGATGGAATAGGGTCTGAACCGGGTATGGATTCAAAAGTTCAGCCTGCAGACCCCCTCGGGTTTCTGGGTTCCGGGGCAGCCGGGGACGGAGGGGACATCGAGATTACGGTCTATGAGCAGGACCTCGCCTTTGTGAAGGAAACGAGGGAATTCGAACTCAGCAACGGAGTCAATCTTGTGGAGTATACGAATGTTGCGTCCGGGATCGACCCTGCTTCGGTTATGGTCGAGGACCCAAAAAGCAAGGAGACCGCTGTCCTTGAGCAGAACTACGAGTACGACCTGGTAAGCAGTTACAGCCTGCTAGAAAAGTACCTGGGCAGGGAAATTTCCGCAACCGGGGGAGACGGGGCAACCTACACCGGGAAACTGCTGAGCTATGAGGGAGGGGGGCTTGTCCTTGAGCAGGAAGGGGGAAATGTCGTGGTGCTACAGGACGTGATGAAAGTTGAAGTGCCCGACACATCGGGGCTTTCCACAAAGCCTTCGCTTATCTGGCAGCTCTATTCTCCTGTCACCGGAAAACGGGAGCTTCTCGTGTCATACCTTACAGGGGGGATGAGCTGGAGGGCGGATTATACCCTTAAAAGCAATGCCGATGATACGAGAGCCGATATTGCGTCCTTGGTGAGCATTGACAACAGGGCGGGAGTTGCCTTTGAGGATGCCAGTATAAAACTGGTTTCCGGGGAAATCAACCGGGTTTCTGCCCCCCGGCCGGTATATGAGTATGCCGAGGAAGCCGCTGCAGAAGCTCCGATGGAAGAGCCCTTTACGGAAGCAGCCTTCTTTGAGTACCACCTCTATACCCTTGAGAGGCCGGCAACCCTGAAAAATAACCAGGCCAAACAGATCTCTCTTTTCTCTGCCAGTTCCGTCCCTGTAAAAAAAGAGCTTATCTTTGACAGTTCCCGGGGTGATAAGGTAAGGGTTTTCCTGAGCCTGCCGAACTCAAAAGAAAACGGGCTTGGAATGCCTCTTCCGAGAGGTATCGTGAAGGTATACAAAACCGGGGCAGGAGGGGATCTTCAGTTCCTGGGAGAGGATATGATCGAACACACGCCCGAAGGCGGGGAGTTAAAGGTAGCAGTCGGTTCTTCTTTCGATGTGACAGCTACCCGGACCCAGACAGATTACGAGCGCATCAGTGATAATGTGGAGAGGGTCAGCTATGAAATCGAGCTTAAAAACAGCAAATCTGAGGCTCAACCCGTAACGGTTGTCGAACACTTCTACGGGGAATGGGAAATCCTCGAGAGTTCTGACAAATACGAAAAGACCGATGCCTTTACTGCCGAATTCCGGGTGACGGTCCCTGCAAAAGGCACGAAAACCGTTACTTACACCGTGGAAAACCGGTTTTAAGTTCCGGGTGGTTCCTGCCAGTTAAAAGTCAGAACCTGATGTCGGCAGAACTGTGGTCAGAAGTAAGATGTTTTCAGGGAATAGATGTTGTTATAGCTGGATGTAGTCAGAAATAGAACTGGAGTAGAACTAACTGGATGTTGTTACATAGACAGAAATCCTGTCAAAAGAATGTTGTTAGAAATAGATAGTAAGGTTAGAAATAGATAGTAAGAGTTCCAGATGGTAAGGGTTCCGGCCTGCTGGAAAAATGCCATACGGCCAGCCGCCGGAAGTTTCCTGAAAATAAAAATATGAATTAATTGGGATTCCAGAATAGGGAAAGAAAAGGAGTTTGTAAGACCAGTTACAGAATGGTTCTGTAACCTGGATCTTTAACATTTATCCTTCGAGAACGATCTCGATGTTGATGTCTTTCGGGACCTGGATTCTCATGAGCTGGCGAAGCGCTCTTTCGTCGGCTGCGATGTCAATGAGCCTCTTGTGTACGCGCATTTCCCAGTGGTCCCAGGTTGCAGTCCCGTCCCCGCTGGGGCTCTTCCTTGTAGGAACTACCAGCTTCTTTGTGGGAAGCGGAACCGGGCCGGAAATGTTTACTCCAGTCCTTTCGGCAATGGACTTTACCTGGTTACAGACTCCGTCCAGATCCTTGGGACTGATGCCTGACAATCGGATTCTAGCTTTTTGCATAACCTTTTTTCTCCTTCAAAAATAAAAAAGGAGAGTGTTTATTTCTGTTTAACACTCATGCACATACCGGCGGCAATGGTCATACCCATGTCGCGGATAGCGAACCTGCCGAGCTGCGGAATTTCCTTGACAGGTTCCATGACCATCGGCTTTGTTGGTTTGATTGTAACGATAGCTGCGTCTCCGGCCTTAATGAAGGTCGGGTTTTCTTCCTTGACCTGCCCGGACTTGGGGTCGAGCTTCTTGTCAAGAGAGATGAGCTGGCAGGCTACCTGAGAGGTGTGGGCGTGGAAGACCGGGGTGTATCCAGCGGTGATAGCGGATGGGTGCTGGAGGACCACAATCTGTGCTGTAAACTCGTCAGCAACGGTTGGTGGGTTGCTTACAAGGCCACAAACGTCTCCTCTGCGGACATCGTTCTTGCCGATACCACGGACGTTCCAGCCGATGTTGTCACCGGGGACTGCCTGCGGGATTTCTTCGTGGTGCATTTCAATGGATTTTACTTCACCGGATACTCCGCCTGGCATGAAGACGACTTTGTCGCCCTTCTTCATGACCCCTGTCTCGACCCTGCCCACAGGCACGGTTCCGATACCGGAGATGGTGTATGCGTCTTCCACAGGGATCCTGAGCGGGAGGGTGTCCGGCTTTGTGGGTACCTTGAGGTTGTTGAGGGCTTCCATGATTGCGGGGCCCTTGTACCAGGGGGTCTTCTCACTGAGCTTGACGATGTTGTCGCCCTGGAAAGCGGAGGTCGGGATGAAGGGGATTTCGCTTGGCTTGAACCCGATCATTTTAAGGAGACCGGAAACCTGTTCCACGACTTCCTTGTACCTTGCTTCGCTGTATTCGACTGCGTCCATCTTGTTGATTGCAACAATCAGCTGGTTGATGCCGAGGGTCCTGGAAAGGAAGATGTGTTCCCTGGTCTGGGCCATAACACCATCAGGAGCTGCGACCACAAGGACAGCGGCGTCAGCCTGGGAGGCACCAGTGATCATGTTCTTAACGAAGTCACGGTGACCCGGGCAGTCCACGACTGTGAAGTAGAACTTGTCAGTGTCGAACCTCTTGTGAGCGATGTCAATGGTGATACCTCTTTCACGCTCTTCCTTGAGGGAGTCCATGACCCATGCGAAGGCGAAGGATTCTTTACCCTTCTGCTTTGCTTCTTCTTTGTACTTCTCGATAATGTGTGCAGGTACAGCTCCTGCATCGTACATTAAGCGTCCTACGAAGGTTGACTTTCCGTGGTCAATGTGACCAATAACTGCTAAATTCATGTGCGGTTTTTCTGCTGCCATCTTAATTTCTCCTTTACATACTGATGAGTTTCATTGCTATATCAGGTAATTACTATATTAACATTAGGGCGGATTTCAATATTGACCTGCTCTTTGCAACATCCGGCTTCGATCAATATTGGCAGATTCCGTCTGAAACTATTTTATCGAGTCGACGTAATCTGAATTTCCAGCTGCCTGGAGTATTTTTCCCCAATATAGGCATACCTTGTTTTAAAGCTTTCCGATTGGCTGTGTTTGAAGGGTTTATCGAGTTTCCCTGAATCCGGAAGAGGTTTTGCCCACCCGGCAGGGAAATTCTACGGAACCCGAAAATATGGGAGAAGCGGAATTTCCGCTTACATCCCGAGGAAGTCAGAGGCCTTGGGAAGTTCCTTCTTCAGGCCTTTCCTTTCTCTGATCTGTCCTACGATTTCAGTCATAAGGCTGGTAGGCACAATATCAAAGCCTCCGAACTCCGTGCTCCACATTGCACGGCCTTCGGTTGCGGACCTGATTTCTCCGGCAAACCCGAACATTGCGGCCACAGGCACTCTGGACTCGATAATTGCCAGGTCTCCTTCGGTGGTCATGTTCAGAATGATGCCTCTGCGGCCCTGAATTTCTTTTGTGGCGCCGCCCATTGTGAGCTGGGGCACCTGGACAAAGACCTTCTGGTAAGGTTCGAGAAGGCTGTCCTCTGCGATAAGCATCCCGGCCTGGATAGCCTGCCTGGCTGCGGGAATGATCTGAGCCGGGCCCCTGTGGATTGCGTCTTCGTGGAGTTTTGCGTCCACAAGCACACACTTCACGTTTGCCACGGGTTCCCTGGTAAGGGGGCCTGCCCGCATGACTTCCTCAAACCCATCGAGCACCAGTTCCATGGTTTCGTTCAGGTACTGGATACCCTTGGTCATGTCGATGAAGATGTTAGAGCTGTAAATGCCGACAATGCTCTTTGCTTCTTCCTTGTCCATGCCGACTTCCATGAGCTTCTGCCTGCGTTCAAGTTCAGGCATGCTCATGCTTACCTCACCGGACTTGATAAGGTCAACAATTGCAGAGTCAAGGGGCTCCACAAAGATATAGAACCTGTTGTGCCTGTTCGGGGACTTTCCTTCCACGGGCTCGATCTTTCTCTTGATGGTTTCCCTGTAGACCACAATTGGCTTGCTCGTGGTGATTTCTACGTTCTTGTCCCTTTCGATCCTGTGGGCGATGACTTCCAGGTGGAGTTCTCCCATTCCGGCCATCAGGTGTTCGCCGGTTTCCTCGTCCAGGGTGATCTGGAGAGTCGGGTCTTCCTTTGCGACCTGCCTGAGGACTTCGACCAGTTTGGGAAGGTCCTTGGTGTGCTTGGCTTCAACAGCCACTGTCACCACAGGTTCGCTTACGTGCCTGATGCTTTCGAAGGGGGTCATGCCTTCAAGGGTGGTTACGGTAGACCCGACGATTGCATCTTTCAGGCCTGTAACGGCTGCAATGTTACCTGCAGGGATCTTTTCCACTTCGAGCCTTTCGGGGCCCATGAAAATCCCGACCTGCTGGACCCTGCTCTTCTTGACGGTCCCTGAGGTGTAGACTTCCATCCCACGGGTAAAAGAGCCGCTGAAAAGCCTCCCGGTTGCGACTTCACCTGCGTGGGGGTCCACGGAAATGTCCGTTACCATGAAAGCAAGGTCACCGTTTGCGTTAGCGCTGGCCATTGACTTTCCGATCTCGGTGTTATCATCTCCGTGCCAGATTACCGGCACCCTGCCCTTCTGGGCTTCGAGCGGGTTTGGCAGGTAACGGATGACCATGTCAAGGACAGCTTCGTGCAGGGGGCACTTTTCTGCAAGGCTCTTCATGTCGCCTACTTTACAGTAGTCGTAGACGTCCTTGAAGGAAATCCCTGTCTTCTGCATCATGGGCACACTGATTGCCCAGTTGTAAAGGGCTGAACCGAAGGCCACGGTTCCGGCTGCTGCATCGACTTTCCAGCCGGCCTTGAACTTCTCCGGGTTCATGTTCTTAATAAGCTTGTTAACGTGGTCGATGACTTTCCCGAGGCGGACCTGCATTTCCTGGGCGTCGACCTGAAGCTCATTGATAAGCCTGTCGACCTTGTTGACGAAAAGCACCGGTCTTACGTGCTCCCTTAAGGCCTGCCTGAGCACGGTTTCGGTCTGCGGCATGGTGCCTTCTACGGCATCCACGACAACGACGGCCCCGTCCACGGCCCTCATGGCACGTGTAACGTCTCCACCGAAGTCAACGTGTCCGGGGGTGTCGATCAGGTTGATCAGGTAGTCTTCATCATTATAAGTGTGGACCATGGAAACGTTTGAAGCATCAATAGTAATGCCTCTTGCCTGTTCCTCTTCGTCCGAGTCCATGAATAACTGTCTGCCGGCAAGCTCTTTGGAAATCATTCCTGCGCCTGCAAGCAGGTTATCACTTAATGTGGTTTTTCCGTGGTCAATGTGCGCAACGATCCCGATGTTCCTGATTTTTGCGGGTTCATTCATGAGCGTTGTTACGCGCTCGACCATCTTCTTCCTTCGTCCCATGCTGATACCTTTTAAATAACGTAAATTTTGTTATATTGTAAACTTAAAAAAATCGGGGCAACCCCGAAAAAATGCTTAGCGGGCTGCCTTTGCTACTCTTTCCTTTGCATCCTTCCTGTTGATGGAGAAGCACTTGGAATCGCGGTTTGCGGCGCCGATGAGTTCGGAAGCCAGGCATTCTGCGGCTGAGCGCTTGGATTTGAAGGCTGCGTTGTTTGTTCCCATGCAGATGTAGCGAAGAGCTGTGTCCACGCGCCTCTGGGGTGCTGTGTCCACTGCCTTTGGCACGGAGATTCCACCGTACTTGAGCCTGACAACTTCTTCCCTGGGGCCAGCGTTAGAGAGGGCATCTACCAGGATCTGGATCGGGTTCTGCTGGGTCTTCTTGTTAACGATGTCGAAGGCCTCTTCCACGATCCGGAGGGTCAGCTGCTTCTTGCCGGTGTTGTATTCCGTCCTCATGAGGTTGTTTACCAGACGTTCCACAATGGAAATCTCGGATTTGTTAAACTGCTGCCTGGCATGCTTCCCGCTGCTGTGGGGGATGATGACCGGAGTGAGGCTGACGTAGCGCTTCATCCCGAGATCCTTGACCTCCACTTCAGAGGGGTCCCACTTCCCGAAAATCTTATACAAAGCCAATCATCTCCTCGGTTTTTCCATTCTGGCGATAACCATTTCGTGTAAGGATACGTTGTTTACGGCAATTACCTTGAAACGTACCCCGGGGATGTCACCCATAGCACCGCCCATGCGGCCTCCGATCCTTTCCACGGTAACTTCGTCGTGTTCGTCGATGAAGTTCACTGCCCCGTCACCCGGACAGAAAGCAGTTACCTGACGCCCGTTCTTTATGAGCTGGATCCTTACGCATTTGCGGATTGCAGAGTTAGGCTGTTTTGCTTCAACTCCTACTTTTTCCAGTACAATACCCCGGCCCTGCGGTGCGCCACCAAGGGGGTCGGCTTTCACGTTCAGCCCGAGGACACGCCTGCTGTAGTTAGTGTCCTTCCAGCGGGCATCCTTCCTGTTTTGTTTAAGGATATGAGCTGCATTCTTTCCTTTTGCCATGTTAATTCTCCGAATTTAGCAATTTTAGCAATTAATATATTCTGGCATTCAATGCCATATTTCCTTCAACGCCGGATTGATAAATGATCAAAGTAAACTTGTTCTGTGAGTTGTTCTGCAGGTATTACTGCAGGACCACATCGTCTATGTTGTGGTGACGGCGAGCAAGCATCTTTACTTTCTCTATATTCTTGCCGCTGCGGCCGATGGCAAGCCCCTTCTCTTTATTGGGTACGTCTACATAAGCTAAACGCTTGCCATTTTTAGTTATAATGTTCACGGAACTCACGGACACGGGCCCGAAGGAGTTCTTTATGAAAGTGACAGGGTCCTCAGAATACTCTACAAGTTCGATGGGCTTGTCCAGGGTTTTTTTAACGCGGTTTATGTTTTCCCCGTTCTTGCCTATGGCAAGTCCCATGTCTCCCTGCTTTACGACGTATACGAGCCTGTCCTCTTCCGGAACGCAGTCAAGGATCTTGGCCCGGGTCATATTTTCAAATAATGCAATGTACTGGATGCTTTCTGCCGTAAGTCTTATTCCACCCAAGACGCTGCCAACTCCTTTCGATCAGGCTGTAGCTGCCAGGATATCGGATTCTCCCGCATCGAGGATTGCCATTGCTGCAATCGTAAAGGGCTTTCCGCAGACAGGGCCCAGCTCTACACTTGTGCCTGTGTATTCCAGGACCGGGACGCTTGTTGCCTGGATCTTCTTTTTAATGTCTTCCGGGCAGTTTGATGCCAGAACCACCAGTTTTGCAGTGCCTGTTGCAGCTGCATCAATGGTCCGGTTGGCTCCAACGATTACTTTTCCAGTTCTCATCGCCTTGATAAGAGATTTATCAACATTGATCTTCATTTTCATCAACTCTGTCTCAAATTAGCTCGTCTACTCTATCTCATTTCCAATAAGATTTCAACGCTCGGTGAATATATGGTACTCTAAATACCTGATGCCTTATATCAATTTTCTGGTTATGAACCTATGCGGTCCAAGTTCCTGCAGCAGGATTTGATGAGTGTTATGTTGAGAATTTAGTTTGTATGCACGTTATGAGCACAGGTCCCTCTATTCAGCTTATACATTTAAATAATGGTAGGGTGGAAGATCGGGCCCTGAGGCCTTCAAATCCCACATTCGTCCTGTACTTCGATTTCTTTTTCTCTCTTCCTGGTAATCAGGTGCACATCTCCGGTACCCATACGAATGGGCTGCCCGACAATGATGTTTTCCGTAACACCCTGCAGCTCGTCCACGTCCCCACGCATTCCTGCGTCCAGGAGGTGGTTGACAGTAACTTCGAAGGCTGCACGGGCAAAGACACTGGCCTTTTCCCCGGAAATACCGTGACGTCCGATCTGTTTAACTTCCCCGTCGCAGGTCATGAGGTCAGCTACAAGCATAATGTGCCGGATATCCACGGTAAGACCCTGTTCTCTCAGGGTGTCTGTGGCCTCCTTAATGATGGCATTCCTGGCTGCCTCGACTCCCAGCACCTCATAGATCTCATTGATGTTATTGGTGCTGGTCCGCGTCTTGTCCACTCCTTCGAACTGGAGCACCTCGCGCAGGGCCGAACCTTCGGTGTAGAGGGTGTATTCTTCCCCTTCTTTCCGGACCACTACCCTTTTGATCCCTTCGATCCCTTTCATGGTGACGTTGTGGATGTTTTTTGCGAGCTGGAGCAGTTCCCTGTAGGAGGGTTCTCCCGGAGCGATAACTATCTGGTTGTCTATGTCCGGGGAGATTGAAGCCATAACGTTCAGTTCTTCATTGAACTTTTCCTTGACCTGTTCAATAGTGATGTTCCTGGCGTCCATGGCTTTTTCGTGCAGGTCGATGATAAGCTTCATCTGGGAGAGGTCAGTGGTCACGTCTGCGATGTGGTCGATTTTGGTCGCTTCAATCTCCCATGCAAGAGCCCTGGTCTTTTCCCTGTCATAGGCGTAGTCTTCCGGGTTTTCCTTGGACAGGGCAATGGTCATCATCGGGGTGCTCGGAATCTTCCGGGCATCCACGATTTCGATAAGGCGGGGCAGACCCAGGGTAACGTTGATTTCAGCGACACCAGCGTAGTGGAAGGTACGCATGGTCATCTGGGTACCCGGTTCCCCGATGGATTGGGCGGCAATGACCCCTGCAGCATCGCAGGGCTCGATACACGCCAGATCATACTCTTCCATCACATGCTCTACGATCTCTTCCATTTCCTTCTTACTTACTCCGGCTTTGATCACATCTTCCCGGAGGGTCCTCAGGGTGTTTGCAGGAAGAGGCAGGTCTTTTATCATACTGTCAATTGTAGCTTCACTGATGCTCATAAGGCCACCTCCCTGTTTACCACGGTACGTACAATCCGATGGATCGTCTCAGGCTTGCTGAAGTCGTTCTTGGTGGGATTGATCCCGTCTTCCCCGTACTTGAACTGCACAAGCACGCCTCTTGTATCCCTTACCGTGAGGTCGTACTGGACTTCCAGGTCCTGAAGGGCGTTTACGAGCCTCCTCTGGAGATACCCTGACTGAGAAGTCCTGACTGCAGTGTCCACAAGCCCTTCACGTCCACCGATGGCGTGGAAGAAATACTCGGTAGGGTTTAAGCCGCTCTTGTAACTTGCCTTGACGAACCCGTGGGCATCCGAACCAAGGTCCCCTGCTTCGAAGTGGGGCAGGGTCCTGCCTGCGTAACCTCTGCGGATACGTTCACCACGCACTGCCTGCTGCCCGACACAGGCCGCCATCTGGGTAAGGTTCAGGATGGACCCTCTGGCACCCGAACGGGCCATGATAACTGCAGAGTTTTCAAGCCCCATGTGGCTGTCTGCAATGTTACCGGTCCTGTCTCTGGCTTTTCCGAGCTTCTGCATGATGCTCATTTCAATGGTTTCATCAAGCGTCCTGCCCGGGAGAGGTTCAAGCTCCTTGTTCTGGTAGGACTGGATGAGCTTTTGCACTTCTTCTTCAGCCTTCCGGAGCTCATCGTCGATCTGGATCCTTGCTTCTTTCGGGATATCTTCATCGGCAATCCCGAAACTCAGGCCGGTACGCATGATTGCCCTGATTGCAAGCTTTGTCATGTCATCAATGAAGAGGGACCCTGCCTCGGAGCTGATCTGCTTGATGATCCTGTCCTGGATCTTGCCCTTGAATGCCCCTATGGCCGCTTCGTCGATGGTGCCCATAAGGAGTTCCCCTTTCCGAATTACC
This sequence comes from Methanosarcina sp. KYL-1, assembly GCF_024372725.1. GTDB lineage: Archaea > Halobacteriota > Methanosarcinia > Methanosarcinales > Methanosarcinaceae > Methanosarcina. Next base: position 53,275 of record NZ_VOUA01000004.1, on the reverse strand, counting down.
ACGTAGGCGTCGTTCGGACACTCCTCTTTCTTGCAGACGTCGCAGTGGGAGCAGACCTGGGCCGGGAATTCAATGTCCAGACCTTTGGGAAGGATCTGGCTGAAGATCTGTTTCCCTGTCCAGTAAGGCTTTCCGGCTTCGTACCCTGCAGGTTCGGGCAGGACACGGGCTTTGCTTTTCCGGAGGATGTCAAACGCATCATGTGCAGAGATGCGGTTTTCAAAGCGGGTCAGCAGGAAAAGCCCTGAAATGTGGTCGTGGATTCCTCCGATAATGGGACCGCCGAAACGCGGAGAGAGGATGTTTTCCTGGACCTGCATCAGGATCTTTGCTTCGGCCCTGGACTCCTCAGTCTGGAGGGCGTGCATGTTCATTTCGTCCCCGTCAAAGTCGGCGTTGTACGGGGGACACACCGCAGGGTTCAGCCTGAAGGTCTTATTGGGGAGGACCTTTACGGAATGGGCCATGATACTCATCTTGTGCAGGGAAGGCTGCCTGTTGAAGAGCACGGTATCTCCGTCCTTCAACTGGCGCTCCACTACCCATCCGAATTCGAGTTTTTCGGCAAGGTCGTCCTTGTTGACCTGGGTAACCTTTATACGCCTGCCGTCAGGCCGGAATACATAGTTTGCCCCGGGGTGGATGTCTTCGCCGTTCCTCACATAGACCTTGAGCTGTTCGATGTTCCTGGGAGTTACCACCGCAGGGATAGTAAGGATCCTTGCAATGGGCATGGGGACCCCGACTTCGTTGATGCTCAGGTTCGGGTCCGGGGAAATCACGGTACGGGCCGAGAAGTTCACACGCTTACCAGAGAGACTTCCCCTGAAACGCCCTTCCTTACCTTTCAGACGCTGGGAAAGGGTCTTTAAGGGCCTGCCTGACCTGTGCCGGGCAGGGGGTATGCCGGATACGGAGTTGTCAAAAAATGTAGTAACGTGATACTGAAGGAGTTCCCAGAGGTCCTCGATGATAAGCTGGGGGGCTCCTGCCTCCCTGTTTTCCTGGAAGCGCTGGTTGATCCTTATGATGTCGACAAGCTTGTGTGTCAGGTCGTCTTCACTGCGCTGCCCGGACTCCAGAGTAATGGAGGGACGCACGGTGACCGGGGGCACGGGCAGGACCGTCAGGATCATCCATTCTGGCCTTGCGTTCTTCGGGTCCATCCCGATGACCTTTATGTCTTCGTCGGGGATGTTTTCGAAGCGGTCCCTTATCTCCGTAGGAGTAAGCTTTTCCCCGTCTTCCAGATACTCACTGGGCTTTTCGAATTTGATTTCCAGCTGCTCCTCGTTACAGTAGGGGCAGGTCTTCACCTTGCTGGCTTCCTTGTAAATATCATTGATAAGGTCATCAGGCATGTGCCCGATTTCCTGAAGGGCTGTTAGCTGCTCCAGGGAGTGCTGTTTCTGAGTAGGGTCCAGCAGGATCCTGCTGCATTTCCTGCAACTTGCCCGGAGAAGCTTCCTGATTATCTTGTTAAAGCCTACGTGGACAACAGGAGCAACAAGTTCGATGTGCCCGAAGTGCCCGGGGCATTCCCCTGCCCTGCCGGAGCAGGTCTTGCAGCGAAGCCCGGGGTCGATTACCCCGAGTTTTGTGTCCATCAGTCCCATATCAATGGGGAATCCGTCGTCATCGTAAGTGTCGGCTGTAATGATGGGCGTTGCGCTCATCTTACGGATCTCTTTTGGAGACATTAAGCCGAATTTGATCGAAGAAATTCTTTTCGGAATAGGAGGTACGTTTGCCATCTGTCCACCTCACCTCATACCGCATCTTCCAGCTTGAGCCTGGGCGCAACTCCCAGGGACTTGATTTCGTCCAGCAGCAGCTTGAAAGCGTAGCTCATCTCCACGGGGTAGATATCCGTGTCCGCTCCGCAGGCGGGGCAGATAGAGATGTTCCGCTGCTTGTCGTACGTTGCAATCATTCCGCAGTGGGAACAGACCAGTTCCACAACCTTGTCGGACTCGTCCAGCAGCCTTTCCTTCAAGGACATGGCAGCCCCGTGCCCGACCAGCACGTCACGCTCCATTTCTCCGAACCTCAGACCTCCTTCCCTGGCCCTACCTTCCGTAGGCTGGCGGGTGAGTACCTGCACAGGCCCGCGGGACCTGGCGTGCATCTTGGAGGTGACCATGTGGTGCAGTTTCTGGTAGAGGATTACGCCTACGAAGACATCGGCCGGGATCATCCTGCCTGTTGCCCCGTCGTAGAAGACTTCCTTTCCTGTGTGAGCAAAACCGTGCCTCTTAAGGGCATCCCTTAAGTCTTCTTCATTTTCCCCTGAGAAGGCGGTTGCGTTTATTCTCCTGCCTTCCATTGAGCCAACTTTCCCTCCGATCATTTCCAGCACGTGCCCGACGGTCATACGGGAAGGAATTGCGTGCGGGTTGATCATGAGGTCGGGGGTCAGACCTGATTCCGTAAACGGCATGTCGGCAATCGGGACTTTCAAGCCGATAACGCCTTTTTGCCCGTGCCTTGATGCGAACTTGTCCCCGATATCCGGGATCCTTTCGTCCCTTACCTTTACCTTGGCAAGCCTGGTCCCGTTAATGGATTCTGTAAGAATGACAGTGTCGACGATACCCCTTTCATTAGACCGCATGGTAATTGAGCTTTCTCTTCTCTGCTCCACGGCAATCCCGAATTCGGTAGGTTCTTCCAGGAATCTCGGAGGGCTGGTCTTTCCGATCAGCACGTCGTTTGGGCCTACCTGGGTCTCTGGGTTCACAAGCCCGTCGATGTCCAGGTTTGCATAGGCTTCGGCACTGCGGGCTCCGCGGTATTCGGAGTCCGGGATTTCGAACTTGTCTTCCTGACCACCGGGATACCTGCGCTCTTCGCCTTCAAAGGTCCTGAGGAAATGGCTTCTTCCCAGGCCTCTCTCAATCGAACCCTTGTTGAAAATCAGGGCGTCTTCAATATTATACCCTTCATAGGACAGGATTGCAACCACGAAATTCTGGCCTGCCGGCCTATCGTCAAACCCTATGGATTCACAGGTCCTTGTCCTGGTAAGGGCTCTCTGGGGATAGTGCAGGACGTGTGCACGGGTGTCGGGCCGCAGTTTCTGGTTTGCGGTGGATACCCCGATACACTGTTTGATCATGGCTGCTCCCATGGTGTTACGCGGGGATGCGTTATGTTCCGGATAGGGAACCATTCCCGTGCATATCCCGAGCATGAGTTCGGGATCGATTTCCATGTGGGTGTGTTTTGAGGTGATGTGGGACTCGTAGAGGGCAATGAATGCATTTTCCTCTTCTTCTGCATCCAGGTACTCCACACAGCCTTCTTTCACAAGGTCCTCGAAACTGATTTCTTTAGTCCTCAGTTTCTCCATGTGCTCTTCAGTGACTTTTGCAACCCCATTTTCCACAACAACGAGGGGCCTTCTTGCCCTGCCCATGTCGGAGTTGATGATCACTTCCCTGGTGTTGTCGTTCAGGGCTATGTTGACCTGCTTGGAGATGAACCCCTGCCGTCTCATTTTTCGGAGTTCTTCTGCCAGTTCCTCAGGATTGTCGTGGGTCCCGACAAGCTCCCCGTTTATGAATACTTTTGCTTTTGTCATTTGGCCTCGACCCCTTAATCACCTAACATCGACCCGACATCGTCCAGGCTGTCGGAATAATCGAATAAGTCTTCGTCCTTGTACTTTTCTATTTCGTGGACTTCTTCGAACTCTTCTATTATCTCTTCCCCGAACTCGTCAAGCAGGGTTTCCCTAAGTTTGGCCGGAATCTCCGGTGCCTTTATTACTACCCTTTCGACGCTCAGGTCATAGAGTATCTTCTTTATGCTATCGGTTTCTTCCGCTCCCGTAGAAAGCTCTACCATCTGGGCAAAGTTCTTCACAAGGCCACAGTTAGGACCTTCTGGAGTTTCGGAGGGGCAGAGCCATCCCCACTGGGTGGGGTGCAGGTCCCTGGCCTCGAAGTGTGGCTGGGCACGGGAAAGCGGAGAGATAACGCGGCGCAGGTGGGAAAGGGTGGATATGTAGTCGTTCCTGTCCAGGAGCTGAGAGACACCCGTCCTTCCTCCTACCCAGTTTCCGGTTGCAAGGGGGTGCTGCAGGCGGTCCGTAAGAACGTCTGCCCTGACGATGGTGGCGACGTTAAGTTCCCTGTTCCTCATGTTTGCGCGTTCGAGCTGGTACTTTATGTCCCTTGCCAGCCTGTTGAACGAGACTCTGAAGAGGTCTTCCATGAGGTCACCTGCAAGTTTCAGCCTCTTGTTTGCGTAGTGGTCTTTATCGTCTTCAGCACGCTTGGCCAGGGCCAGTTCGAAGCAGGATTCTGCCATCCTTGCCAGGAAGTGGGCTTTTGGGACCCTATCTTTAATATCATTCCCGAGGTGGGGGAAGAGGTACCTGTCGATAACGTAATTTGCTCTCTTTATCTGGTACTCCTTGGCCTGCCCTGCTGCGACCCTTGCCCCGATCTTCTCGATTGCCTCTGCCTGGGTTTCGACCTCAGCTTCTTCCAGGTTTTCCAGCATGAACTTGATAATTTCCGGGTCGCTTGAAACTGCGTTTACGATATCCTCGTCAGTTACGATCCCAAGAGCCCTCATCAGGGTGATGAAGTAAACTCTTCCGGAGATAGAGGGGAAAGAGACTTCAAGGAGAGACTTTCGTCCCCTTTCCACGATTACGAGAGCCCGGTATCCCCGCTTCTGGGAGAAGACTTTTGCAACCTCAATGGAATCTCCGTAGCGCTCCCCGTATTCCACAAGGATCTTGTTCGGGGCAAGGTCCTCAAGGGTCATTACTACCCTTTCCGTGCCGCCGATGAGGAAATATCCCCCCGGGTCAAGGGGGTCTTCACCATAGCGGACCTTTTCAGGGTCACTCAAGCCCAGGAGGTTGCAGATCTTGGACTTGACCATGATCGGAAGCTGACCAATCTTTGCTTCCATGACCTCGGATTCTACCCCATCCTTGACGACGCTCATTTCCAGGTAAAGGGGACCCGAATAAGAGAGGTTCCGAAGCCGGGCTTCGTTGGGGTAAAGCTTTTCGATTGCCCCGTCCGCCTCCTTGACCACCGGATGCTCCACTCGGATCTTGCCCATTTTGAGGTAGGTATCCTCTATGTCAGTCTCTATTATTCTCTGTTCATCAATGATTTTCTGCAGCCCACTATCGATAAACTTGTTAAATGAATCAATATGGTGCTGCACTATCTTTTCCCGTGTAAAATATGCCCGCGACAGTACGTTGCTCTCTAACGCGATGATAGCACCCTCTTTGCTTTATTAAAGTGAAAATCGATAAACTATGGTGTTAAAATTTATGTACAGTCGTTGAATTTTATCCGTACGACGGTGCATGGAGATTCAAAAAATGTTCTACGAAAAACTCTGATCATACAAATTGTAATTCTGATCATGCAAGCTGTATAAACTCCCCCACGCGCTTACTCGATCACAAGTCTGAAATAATCTGCCTCCCCTGCAGTCTGACTTTTCCTTGTGATTTTTACAACATCTCCAATTACAGCTCCTATTTCTTTTATAACAGGATCCTGTACTTTGATTTTCGGAAGTTGCTCTTTTTCAATGGAATATTTGCTTAAAACAGACTTCAACTCGCCCTCGGGCATAATTTCATGTTTAGGGACCGACTCATGGTCAAGCAGGCTAAATTTTGTCAAATCCTTTCCTCCAAAAATAAAATCTCAAAAAATATTGGCCAAGCATGCCCCGCGGATGGCCTCTCCAGCGGGTGTAAATAGGAATCATAGCGGGCCCGTAGGGATTTGAACCCTAGGCCGACTGGTTAAAAGCCAGTCGCTCTGCCTGACTGAGCTACGGGCCCAGCTTGTCTTTTTCTTCACCTCTATGATTTGCACCTTTATATTTTTTGAAGCCACTCGTTCCTGCTGCCCCGCTGCATCAGGGTGCGCCTCTTACAAGGGTGCAACCCTCTAATTATAGCTATACTATTTATAGTTGGTGGTTGTCCAGGTTTTTCTCTTCCGTCCCCTCTTAAATATCTCTAAATTAATTCCCAATGTTTTCAGTCTCTGCAGGATTTTTTTCGGCTTTATAGGTAAGGTATAAGTACGATAATTTTCACTTTTTAAAAAGTAAGGCTAAAATTTAAAATAATTTTTTTATATGTCCGGAGAAAGGGCGTCTTTGCCCCACATTCTTCTGATAGCGTCCCGATTTCCGGCAAGTTCTCCCTCCAAAAATGAATCACTAAGAATCACTAAGTTAGATAAATCACTAAGTAAAGTTAGACAGAAGTTAGATAGGATTCATGCATGTAAGTATTTACACTCAAATCGTTCATCTGATAATATGGCAGATGAATAAACGTCCCGAAAGAAAATCCTTTCCTTACTGTTTTTCTGTTACTGTGAACCTTATCAGAAACTCAGTCCCGCAACCCATTTTTAATTCAAGTTCGCCATCTAACTGGTCTACCAGGATGGACACCAGCTGTATGCCAAGAGTATCTGAATTTTCCGAATTAAAGTTTTCAGGCATGCCTATCCCATTATCCGAAACTGTTAGAATAAAATTAGTATAGATACAGCCCTCTTTTTTGCTTCCCAGTATATTGTTTGTACCCTGTATATCAGTACATTCTGTGTTTTCTTCCCTGCAGAGCTTGATCCGGATTACCCCTTTATCCCTACCTTGAAATGCGTGCTTGAAGGAGTTTGAAACAAGTTCGTTGATGATTATGCCCAGTGGAACTGCGGTATCCATGTCAAAGAAAATGTTTTCATCCAGGTAGAGATTCAAGCTTGTATCAGCATTTCCAAGCTTATAAGTCTGGAAAAGGTTATCAGCAAGCCTCTTGAGGTATGGGGAAAAATTCAGTGTGCCGTTTCCTTTGCCTTCGTGCAGTTCTTCATGGATCAGGGCAATGGACATTACTCTGTCCTGGCTTTCCCTGAAAGCTTTCAGAACTTCCGAATCCTCAACACATTCTCTACCTCTGAACTTTTCAGCCTGAAGGTCAAGAAGGGAGGAGATTACCTGCAGGTTATTCTTGATCCTGTGATGAATTTCCTTTTTACGGGTAGTCTCAAGATTTACCAGAGCATTTTCAGCTTTTTTCCGTTCAGTAATGTCCTGAACTATTCCCTTTATTCGAACAGGGGCATTTTCTTCATTACAAATAAATTCCGATTTCAGGTGGACTGTGCGTTCTTCCCCATTAGCCAGGACAATTCTGTAATCAATACCAAAGGAACTTCCAGTTACAGCTTTTTTAATGGCATTACAATAGTAATCTCGATCATCGGGATGTATGTAACATAAATATTCATTGTAAGCCGGTGCTAATTTGTTGGGATCACGCCCGAAAATACGATACATTTCCTCGGACCAGTATGCTTTATCGGCTGCAATATCCCATTCCCAGTTTCCGATATGAGCCATTTTTTGAGCTTCAGCAAGGCCTTTTTCGCTTTCTTTTAAGGAGTGATAAGCCTTCCCAAGCTGGATTGTTCGTTCTTCAACTAATTTTTCTAAATTTTCGTATGCCTCTTTCAACTTAGCTTCTGCTTCTTTTCGCTCGGTGATATCAGTATGCATGCTTATAGAACCAATAAACTTGCCATCCTTATCAAAAAGGGCTTTGGAATTTACAAGAGCCCATAAAGGTAAACCATCTTTACGTAGTAGTTTGAATTCATGGCTCTCATTGATACCCTGCTGCCTCTTTTTCATATTAATCTCGAGAATAGCTCTACCCTCTTCATCGGTAAAATCCTTTACAGATTTGCCAATCATTGCTTCCCGACTGCATCCTAACATCTCTGCCATTTTCTCATTAACATAAGTGGTCCTGGCTTCAGCATCAATTGTCCATTCAAGTATCCATATACCTTCGTTGGCTGTCTCCATGAGATTGCGGTACTTTTCCTCTTCCTCCTTAAGCGCGTCCACCAGGATATCGCGTTCTGCCAGCGATTGGGTCAGCCTGATATTGCTGTAGCTTAGCTGTGAGATCATGTGAGCAAGCTTCGTTAAGAAGGCCATGCCTGTGTCCACAACCTCCCTGCTCAGGCGCGGAACTTTTCCAAGCGCTGCTATATATTTCTCCTCATTGAAGCCGTGTTTTCTGGCCTGGGCTCGAAAAAACCCATAGTCTGGAGTCTCGCCCTCAAAAAAGAACTGCCCTGAGAAGAGATTACCGACGTGCTGTCCGTCCACTATGATGGGGGTCGCCAGGTCCCACATGTTGTTTTTGCATTTGTACAGCTTAAATTCTCCAGGAGCAACGCCAGCGGATAGCTTTGTGTCGCTTTCTACACAGTGCTTGCAGGTTTCGGGGTGAACCCTGTGGAATCTGGTGCAAATATCCTGCCATCCAATGCTTACCAGAATATTGCCTTTGAGATCAACTAGAGCGATGGTAATGTGAGCAAACTCATAGAAATCATCCATTAGGGACTGGATTGCCCGGGCATCAATGATATCAGCAAGCTCCATGTGTGCCATCCCTCCAGCAGGCGAGATAATACTCTCCAGCTTCAGCCTGACGCGCTGTTCACTCAGGCGCAGCGCCTCTTCTGCTCGCTTTTGCCTGGGACTTTCTATCTGCTCCCATTCTCCTTCCTTTTTGATCAAAGCGAATTGATGGTTGTTGACCACGTCGATAATCTCGCTTACGTTGCACCTGTCAAGAGAATATGTACATAGAGCCAGCATACGATAGTTACCAATGACTCCATCCACTTCTTCCTCATATTGAACAAAATTATTCCAATTCTTTTCTTCCAGCCAGAAAGTATTCCCTGCCAATCTCAAACCGTCATAGCCGTTGCATAGGGCTTGATTAAGTTTTTCGACCCATCCGTTCAATACCCCCTCCGAATCGAAAATACCATCTTTTACGTACCAGTGAGTATAGGGAATAATTTCGAATTGCCCTCTATCCAGATAAAAATCAATTCCAGGTGCAACTTTTCTAAGGGCTTCTTTTGCGGCTTCAACTTCCAGGGGTTGTGATGTGACCCACATGCAGAATTCGTTATTCTCCAGCCCTGCTTTAAAGTACGGGATAAGTATGTCCATCAAATCTTCTTTTGTCTGGTAGAACTGGCAGAAGTGAGTTCCCCAGGGTACATCCCCAATAATGTCAATACCAGACTTTCTAAAGTTTTCTCTCATCCCACACCCTCTCCGACCATCAAGAATTTTTTTTCCTGAAAATTTATTTTTTCTCCCCGCGAATCCATTTCCATTTCAGGGGAAAGGCAAACTTTTCTGAAAATCCCTGTCACATCAAGCAGGGATACTTTAGTATCCTCCTCAAATTGTACGGGGAAAAGTAAATTTCATACAAAAAATAAACTTAAATATCTCTTGAAAAAAACTGAGTTTATTTCATGTGTGTTTTTTGGAATATTTACAAAACATACCATATTTATATCACAGTTGGAAGGATCTCTAAATATATTTCCTAGAATAAATCTTAAAAGTATTTACATTTTGCTGAAAATAATTTAAAAAGAATTGCAGTAAATACCATTAGTTTTCCAAAAAATGGAAAGCAATTCTGTATTCACTGCAAAAGGGTCAGAAATGCAGGGTTACTGAAAATAATCTTTTTTGCTTCTTTTGCAAATTACGTCCCGCACTCCCAGCCGCCCATGTAACATTCCTGCTCCCGGGTGAGTTCGTCTATGGTGATGCCCATGGACTCAAGCTTCAGCTTTGCCACGTAGGTGTCGAGTTCCTGTGGGACCCTGTGTACCCCGTTCAGAAGCTTGTTTTCGGCAATGTAGCGGACGCAAAGGGCCTGGTTTGCAAAGCTCATGTCCATGACCTCGGCCGGGTGCCCGTCGCCTGCGGCAAGGTTAACAAGCCTGCCTTCGGCTATGACATTGATGCGCCGGTTTCCGATGTCGTATTCCTTTATGTTTTTCCGGACTGTCCGGACCGATTTTGCCATTGAAGCTAAGGCTTCCATGTCGATTTCCACATTGAAGTGCCCGGCGTTTGCAAGGACTGCCCCGTCCCGCATGAGAGGGAAATGCTCAGCTGTAAGGATGTCCCTGTTTCCTGTGGTGGTAACGAAGATGTCCCCGAGCTTTGCAGCATCGGACATTTTCATGACCCTGTATCCGTCCATCCTGGCTTCAAGAGCCCTTATCGAGTCGACTTCCGTTACGATCACGTTTGCCCCCAGGCCTGCAGCCCTCATGGCAACCCCGCGCCCGCACCAGCCATAGCCTGCAACGACTACGTTCTTGCCTGCTACCAGAAGGTTTGTGGTCCGGTTGATCCCGTCCCATGCCGACTGCCCTGTCCCGTAGCGGTTGTCGAACATATACTTGGTCATGGCATCGTTTACGGCAATAACCGGCATCTTCAGGGCTCCGTCCTTTTCCATGGCATGCAGCCTGTGGACCCCTGTGGTGGTCTCCTCACAGCCTCCGAGGATGTTCGGGAGAAGGTCTGTCCTTTCCTTGTGGAGCTTGAAAATCAGGTCTGCCCCGTCATCGATGGTGATATCGGGTTCCAAATCAAGGACCCTGTCAATGGCATCGTAGTATTCCCGGTTATCGCACCCGTAAGTTGCAAAGCAGGATATGTTTTCCCGCGTGTCGAGGGCCAGGGCCACATCGTCCTGGGTGCTCAGGGGGTTGCAGCCGGTAATCGTTACTTTTGCGCCTCCGGCTGCCAGGGTTTCCACAAGGACAGCCGTCTTTGCTTCCACATGGAGTGCCATCCCCACTTTAAGCCCTTTAAGGGGCTTTTCTTCTTCAAACTGGTCCCTGATGATCTCAAGCACAGGCATGTGGTTCCGTGCCCATTCCATCTTCATGTTCCCGGATTCTATGAGTTCTTTTTCGGTCATGGTGATCCCGCTAAATCAGATAAGAGGTATTCACGTTAATTCAGATAAGAAGTATTCACGTTAAATCAGATAAGAGGTGTTTTAATTCGGGTTTCAGGTATTTATGTTTCCTGAGTCTAAAAACCTTTCATGTGTTGGCCCTTGATGCAAGCTCTTCTGCAGCTATTTTTGCCTCTTCCATTACTTTTTCCTCGTCAAACGCAAGCACCCTGTATTCATCCATAAGGACCTTTCCGTCCACGATTGTGGTCCGGACATCCGAGCCGCTTGCGGAGTACACCAGGTGGGAAGGCACGTCAAAGCACGGGGTCAGGTGAGGCTTTTTCATGTCCACGAGGATCATGTCGGCCTTTTTGCCTACCTTCAACATGCCGGTATCCGTGGCAAGGGCCTTTGCGCCGTTTACGGTTGCCATCTCAAGTACCTGGCGGGCGGGGAGGACTGTGGGGCTGAAGGTGTTTACCTTGTGGAGAAGGGCTGCGGTTTTCATTTCCCCGAAGAGGTCCAGGTTGTTGTTCGAGGCGCAGCCGTCAGTGCCAAGGGTGACGTTTACTCCTCTTTCAAGCATCTTGTGTACGGGAGCAATACCTGAAGCCAGTTTCATATTGCTTACAGGGTTGTGGGAGACGTTGACCCCTCTTTGTCTCAGGACCTCAATGTCCCCGTCCGAGAGCCAGACGCAGTGGGCTGCAAGCACGTCGGGGCCGAAAAACCCTATGTCATCGAGCAGGTGGACGGAACACTTCCCGTACCTTTCTTTCATTGCGTTCAGTTCGGCTTCGGTCTCAAGGACGTGGATGTGGAGGCCCGCTCCTTCCCTGTCAGCCGCATCCCTGACTTTTGCCAGGAACTCTTCCGAGCAGGTGTTGGGGGCATGGGGCCCGTACATGGTCTTAATCCTGCCGCCGGCTCCTCCCTGCCAGGCCCGGACAAAGCGTGTGCCTTCTTTTAAGTCCTTTTCTCCTTTCTCTTCGTTCCAGAGCTCGATCAGGCCGTGGGAAAGGGAAGCCCGAAGCCCGGAATCCTCAACAGCTTTTGCGGTCTCGTCCATGAAAAAGTACATGTCGGCAAAGGAAGTGGTCCCGGACTTTATCATTTCCAGGCAGGCGAGCATGCTCCCTTTATAGACGTCTTCGGCCCGGAGCTGGGCTTCGGCAGGCCAGATATGTTCCTGCAGCCACTCGGCAAGCTGGAGGTCGTCGGCATAGCCCCGGAAAAGGGTCATTGCAGCGTGGGTGTGGGTATTTACGAGCCCGGGCATCAGCACCGAGCCTTTTGCGTCAATCACGGTGTCGGCACTTTCCCTAGCCTTTTCTCCAATTTCCGTTATTTTTCCGTCCTCGATTACGACAGTCCCGTGTTTGAGGTCTCCTGCTTCGGGGTCCATCGTTAAAACGTAAGCGTTCTTTACTATTATGTCAGCCATTCGATTACACCTGGTTGGTCTGTGAAACTTAATGATACCGAATTTCGATTGAATGCCTGATCTCTATCAGTGTCCTGTTCCGATTGAATGTCGGATTTCTAATGGTACCGGATTTTAATTTAATGCCAAATTCTATCCGGTCCTGAACTTCAATCAAATATTGAACAGAATTGAAGAACTTATCATAAAAAAGTTGTTGCTGGTTTGGTTCTCCTTCCAGGCAGGGAAAATTGGAGTGGAAAACTCTGAAGATATTGGAAGAGAAAGGCCCTGATGATTATGAAGCCTGGCATATAAAGTCCCGCTGTCAGTGTATCTGGTTTTTCATTGTTTTTTTCATACTTTTTCCTCTGTCTTTCTTTTGTTTAAGAGCACAAGGAGAATGCCCAGCAAAGCAATACCAATACTATCGATGACGATTATTTTTCGCAGAACACTTCCGTTAAATGTCTTTTTCCATACGGAAACATATTCGCTGGAAATGTAATTTTCTGCAGGATATTCTTGAAAAAGCCTGTCCAGCACCGACTTTTCCGAGCCGTCCGCTGTAAAGATAAAGATTTCATTTGCATATTCCGGATGAAAATAATCATTCGTTTTCTTATAGTCGAGATTTCTTGTTACAAATTCATTAAAAGTGTCCGCCTCATACTGATAGAGTCCATAGTTTCTTTTTGCGTCAAAGGAGATGTAACAGATATCATAACTGTTTATGCCTGCGATGGTATAGGTTTCATTGTCATAGTTTACCTTGCTTCCGATTGCCCGGGTCAGCATTTCATCGGTATATGCAAAGTGCTTTTCCAGCAATTTCCTTGAAATTGTAATTTCGTGGGCGCCATCCCGGGGAAGCCTGCCTTCTTCCAGATATTCTGTCCCGTAGGGGATAACAGTCTGATTAAGATAATCCTGTGCTATAGCTTCAGGCACTGCAATGAGATTCAATTTATCCAGTAATCTGCCTTCTCTTACAGTTTTATAAATAAGGGCATCTAAATAACCGGTATCGTAAATAATTACATTTTCAACCCCGTCCATTGAAGCAATACGAGGAATGTCTTCGTAGCTTATCATCCGATCATATTTCTGGGGATCGATATCCAATCCGGCACCTTTGACATAAACCGCATTCAGGTCCCCATACGTGTGGTCTGCCTGATAGATAGCAATGATATTGCCTGGGGGTATGGTTTCCGTACAATAACCGTTGGTAATCTGAGAAAATGTGAACAGGAGTAAGGCTGTGACAACAGTGAATGTTAGTAAGGCTGACAAAATTTTGATTTTTTTATTTTGGGGGATTATTTTCAGCCACCTCCATGCTATAAATGGGGAAGTGTATCATTATATTCGGTAAATTTTACTCTACATCCCGTAATTTTCTTTTTTGTTTACTGACTCATTACTATATACTTTTTTTCCTGTGGATCAGGTCACGAGTTACACCATGCTCAATTATGGCTATGCTCTGCTTGAAGCTGAATGCCTGAGAGCCATTAATTCTGTATGTTGGGATACTCATGTTCGGGAAAGATTAGAGGAATGGAAAGGTGTATCATGTGAGAAGCAGTGTAATCAAAATCGCGAGGTTTATGAGGCTGCCGAAAATGGCATCTTTCCATGCGAGCACAGTCAAAACCAATGAGTACGTGGCTGCAGTGAATAACCCGGTTTGCCACCAATCCTGATTCGCGAACATGCCGTAGGCGGCAATGGTATAAGCAACTGTTGCCACCAGCCAGGCAAACCCCAGCACATAGACCCCTCGTTCCCCGATATCCAGTGCACCGCCCAGAACTTTAGTGGAATAGTGCTCGTGAAAACCGATTTTCCAGAAAGTGATTACACCGAATAGATGAATTAACCCATGCAGCAGGATAATTATTGCAGTCATTTTCAGTAACATAATATTCCTCCGCGTGTGGGGATTAATTTGAATATCAAGCTTCAACAAAATACAAATGCTGATGATCCGGACAATACATATCCGGCTCGACCTTCAGCCTCTGAACGATATCACAATAGTATTGTTCCAGGACCCCGAACTTGTCCCCGAGGATCTTGCAGAGCTCTGAGGTTGTCATGCCATTGTAGATGTGGCCTGCCAGTTCATGAAGGACGGAGGTGGCAAGTTCCTCTGGTGAGCAGATGTCCGCGGTCTCGGCTGCTATGACCTCAGATGTTGACCTCCGTCTGTAAAGTCGGATGTGGTGGGAGCAATTATCGCCACACGTTGGACAGGTTTTTTATGTACACTTTTTGGATCCCCCATTCATATATTATCCATATAGTGTAAAGAAATATAGATGTTTAATTGTTTCGACTGAAAAAATAGACTCGTCCAGGGGATTAATTCAGCCACCTCTATCATATAAATGGAGAATTGTATAATTATATTCGGTAAATTTTACTATAAATACATTAATTTGGCATGAAAGTACCGTAGTACTTTCATTTTTTGTGCCTGTAATTCAAATATTTCATGTACGTTTTTTGTTTACTTAAAGGAAGAGAATTAAAATATACAAAAGTGTACGTGGGGCAAGAAACCTAAACATATTTCATGAAGAAAAACTAAAAGCACAGCTCAGTAGTACTTTATTGGCAAATTATGAAAGATAGGAGTGAGTAAAATGAGTGAATACGAATTAACCGACATTGAAAAAAAAGCCCTGGATAATTGGATAATGGTAAATATACTCCCACAAAAAACACCAAATAAAAATTACACTAGTTATGCACTTAAAAATTTATTTGAACAAACACCAGATGGTTTCTTTATCACAAATAAGCAGTTTAAAGAAGCGATGGTCAGATGTAATTTCTCACCTGTAAACAAAAATAAATTAAATTGGGAATTCCGAATTTCCCTAAAATCTCCAGGGTTGAAATAATCTAAATGAGGTTATAAACCTAACATATATTGAAAAAGCTTATCCAATTTTCCCAAGTAAAGGAAATGTTCCAACAGAGTTTTAAAAAACGCATTTCTATTCATAAACAAAATCTGTTTATCAGATATCACCCTGCTTCCTTGAAGAAACATTCCTTTTGAATTGCATAATCGTAAAGATTTCAATTCCTCTTTTCGAGCAGTAGTGGACAGCCCTTAGAGTGCAGGGTACGCATACAAATTTACTTCCGCATTTTTAAGCACATCAGTGTCGCATGGTGACGATTCAAGCGCCTAACCTTAAGCACATCAGATGGAGGCATAATATCTAAACCGCAATCATCTTCTAAACCGCAATCATCTGGCCTCACAGATTTGCGGAAGAGGAGATATGCGCCTAAAAAGACGGAAGTCAGGTTACATGAGGTTAAGGGGGTCAGGGGCCAAGAAAATAGTGAGTGAGGTCTCTAACATGCTGAACCAGGCCGTAGGTTATGGGGATAAACAGACCTCTTGGGGGCCTACCCTGCTCTTAAAGGTCAGGGGGTTAGCCCATTACCTGATAGGGAAAAACAAAGAACTTGATATTGTTAGCCCCGAGTTTGGGGGTCAGAGGGTCGATTCCCACGAAATCTTACGATACCGGATCTTAAATCGATAACCTTTTGGTTTGGCTTGAAAATGTTGCAAATTTGAAGAAACCTTTTATCTTTGAGCTAATTCCAAAAATCAAACTAACATCTCTGATTTTTACGAACTTCATTGTAAATGTCAAAGATTAAAGCTCATAAGGTTAAAATACCAAGAATTTCTTTCTGATGTGCTATTCTTTACCCCGTGAAATTAAGCTACACCGGAAAATCGCTAAATTCGATTTCTTCGCCCCTTCTCAACCGGTTTCGGAGAAGAGTAAGTTTGCGGTCTACTTTTTCGAGGCCCTTCAGGTACTTTTTCTCATCCGGTGTGGTTTTTAAAAGTTTTGAAATCCCGCCATTTTGAATGACCAGGCGCTGATCTGCCGACAGGGCCAGAAGAGGATCATGAGTACTGATTAAAACGATCTTGTTATTACTTACCAGAAGCTCCAGAGACCTGACCTTATCGACTCCTGCATTCTCGATCTCATCGATCAGAACGACAGGTGCCGGACTGAGAAGTGCGGGATCCGCAATCATCAGGGCGCGGGATTGGCCCCCTGAGAGCTCCGTAACAGGGGTTTCCCTGCTGAAAGTTTCTCCCGCCAGAATGTTTGCAGTATCATATATTTTCTGAACGATACGGGAAACCTCATCGACCATACGGCTCTCGGCATGCAGGGTCAGAAACTTCCGGGTGAAAATTATGGAAAAATGAAGATTTCCCCTGTCAGGGAATGTTTCCTTCCGGTCCTGCTTCCCTGTTCAGGGCTTCAAGGTAAAGCCGCATGACCTTCAGCCTCTCTTCGGCGATTTCCTTTGCAGCTCCGGTATTCAGCTTTTCCGGGATCGTGAAGGGCTTGTACCGCATATATTCGTTAAAGCCTTCGATGGGGTCTTCGACATACACGGTTTTCTTGGACTCTCCCTTATCGATTCCCGTTGTGTGCTTGAGCATCCGGAGCGCACCCATGGAAAGGACCGCCCTGAAAATCCCCACGGCTCCAAGGGCATCGAGCCGGTCTGCATCCTGCAAAATCCTGGCTTCGACGGTCTCCGGCATGTGTCCTCCGCTGAAACGGTGGGTCCGGATACAGTATGTTACAGCTTCAACCACGTTCGGAGAGACCCCTGCTTTTCCCAGGAACTCGGAGGCAATTTCTGCGCTGTAGAGAGCGTGGTCCCCGCCTTCTTCGTGTTCCCTGATAACGCCCACGTCGTGGAGGAGGGCTGCAAGGTGGAGGATGAGGGGGTCTCCGCCTTCCGTCTCACAGATCTCCAGACAGAGGGCTTCTACCCTTCTGACGTGGGACATGTCGTGGGAACTGGGTTCCCCCTCAAGAAAAGAGGCAGCAAATTCCCTGGTTTTTTCTATCAGGCCCATCTTCATTATCCCGTTTCGTACTTCATAATCCTGCTTCTGGCCTCATTACCTGTTTCGGACTTCAATATCCTATTTCGGCAATCATGGTTTTGAGGTGCTCCTGGATTTCCGAGATGGCTTCGGAGAGGACTTTTTTGTTATCGTAAGACGTGACAAGCGTTACAAGTTCGTCTTTTCTCTCCTGCCTCATGTCTTTTGCAAACTTTGCCATGTTGTCAAGAGCCCGGGTGAGGTTGTCAACTATGGAAACCGTGGCGGTCCTGGAGGTCCGGGAAAGGGGGTTCAGGTCGATTGTGATAACGGTTTTTCCCATCTCAACAAGCTTTTCGCAGCGGTCTCCGTCCTCCAGGGGCACGAGCACCACATCTGCACTGTAGATCCCCTTGCTTTCCACAAGCCTCCGGGCATGTGGGAGGTCAAGGCTGGCATCGGGGTTCTTTCCCAGCACCTCGGAAGCCCCGCTGGCTTTCAGGTGTTCGATAATAAGGTGCACCCGGGTCTCGGTCCTGTGGAAGAGGTTTACTTCAATCTTTGCCCCGGTCAGGTCTGCAAGGGCAACGACTTTTTCCGGTGCGAGAACCGCAACGTTTCCGTTTACGGAAATTACCGGGTTCTCTGCCAGGAGGAGGGCAGCCACTGCCGCCCTTTCGGCATACAGGGCCGATTCGGTGCTCCGCTCACCAAGGATATAGTCAAAGCTTTCGCCTCTGCCCTGGGCAATAAGTCCCTGAATGCTTGTGATTCCCATCTTTACCCCGGCTGCTACCTTTTCACGGGCGAGCAGGGATTCGTACCTCGGGTGGTCTGGGGGTATATCGGTCATATCGGTCGCTTACCTTCTACTTTTATATTACTTTTTTTCGTTATTTTACCGTTATTTTACGTTATTTTACCGTTGTTTTACCGTTATCTTACTGTTATCTTACTGTTATCTTACTTTTTTCTAGCCTTTAATCTTGAGCTTATTTATTCGAAGCGTCCAGGATGATGCCCTCGCTGCTCGGGACGATCATGGTCTGGATTTCCTGCCCCTCAAGCATCTGGATGTATTTATAGCGGATGAGGTCAGGGTTTTTCTTGATTTCTTCGTTAAGGATCCTGAGGGCTTCGGCTTCCCCGCGGGCCTGGATAATGGTAGCGTTGGCAACTCCGCTGGCTTCAATCATTTTCCTTTCAGCTTCGAGTTCTTCTTTCTGCTTTACGAAAACCATCCTCTGGGCTTCCTGGTCGGCCTGCAGTTTCTGTTCGATGGCCGTTGCCACACTTCCCGGAAGTTCGACTTTCCGGAGCAGTACCTCTTCAACAATGATCCCGTCTTCTTTCATGCGGGACTCAAGTTCGGTCTGCATCTCGGTTGCCACTACCTGCCTCTGCTGCCCGTAGACTTCCATTGCGGTGTGGCTGGAGACAACTTCCCTTATCACGGACTTGATTGTAGGGCGGATGATTTTTTCGGCATAAGCCGTGCCAAGGCGCTGGTGCACGCTGCTGGCTTCAGAAGGAACCATCCTGTAGCGAACCGAAATATCAAGGCCCAGCATCAGCCCCTCCGAGGTAAGGGCATTGATCCGGTCATCTCCTACCCGTTCCCCTTCTTCCTGCTGGGAACTCATTGTATACACCTGGCTCTGCACGGAATATTTCGTAACCGATACCCAGGGAGGCACAATGTGCAGCCCTTCGTCAAGTTCGTCGGCCTGGACTCCTCCGAACTGGCTGAACTTCACTCCTACTTCTCCTGCCCCTATGGAGACGAAAATCGAACCGAAGGCCACGGAAAAGATGATCATAATCACAAAGATAAGAGCAATCGTTCGAAAAATCGGACCTGCAGCGGCAGGTATTTTGTCAAGCGGGCTTGCGGGCCTTCCTCTGTTCTTTTCGTCCCAGTCGTCATTGATATCCATTTTACCTTCCCCTCAGTGAATGAAATACAAGACTTTTTGATGTTGTTCTGCTATTTTAGCCCCCGGGAAATCTTTTCCAGGAGGGTTCCTGAAAAGCAGTGGGGTTTTCAGGAGTTTTGCGTCTTCTTATATTCACGCTTTTTTATTCACTCGATATTATTCACTCTTTATTATTTATGTAACAATAGTACCTTTTTCATCCCAATCCTATTTAAGATGTGGGGGAGCCGGAAAGTTTTTCCGTTTTCTACGCCTTCTTGCCCTTAACTATCCGGGAATAAGCTTTTTTTCTCCAGAACAAGTTATTTTTCTATTTTTCCCGGATCTCTTTGCTAGTTCCTGTTTTCGGACATTCTTCATCGAGATTTCCTATTTCAGGATATTCTCTCTATTTTCCGGGAGCAGGGGCAAAAACAGTTAGAAAAGTAAATGGAGCCTCTTTCCTGAAGCTCACTCATATATTAATTTAGGCACGCAGGTGCTGATACCGAATTCCAGCACTTCCCCGAATTCGTGGAGGGCTTCGTAGAGCCGAAACTCCTGGCCTTCAGGGGCAACTGCAAAGATCGTGTCCCCGAGCATTGCCTGGGAAGCAAATCCGCCGCTTGCGTTTGCAGCTTCAATAACATCCTTTGCCCTGCTGCTCAGAAGGCCTGTTTTGCTGGCGAATTCCTTTGACTGCTGCATGAAGTTTTCGAGGGTCGGCTTTTCGAGGAGCTTGACCATTGCGGCTTTTCCGGCGGCATTGATCCTGGCGGCTGCAGCCACATCGCTCAGGACAGCTCCAGTGGAAATCTCCCCCAGCACAATGCAAAAGACCCTGGCTTCGGGGGCAGGGATCCTGTCCACCAGGCCGAATTCGGGTCCTCCCGGGCGGAGCCGGATTACCACCCCTCCGTTTGACTGGGCTGCAATGTCTCCAAGCCCGCTCCGGTTGACCACCTCAGCCACATGGGCGGATTCTGTCAGGCCCCTTACGGTCTGGTTCAGGGAAAGCGCCCTGTTCAGGGCATAGGCTGCCCCGAGAGCCCCTGCCCCCGAAGCTCCGAACCCGCATCCCACGGGGATTTCCGCCCAGCTCTTCACCCTGACAGGCACGTCAGTTATCATCTCGAGCACTGTCCGGGTGGTCCTTCCTTCGACCTTTTTTCCGTTCAGGAAGATTTCGGTTTCTTTCACCGATTTTCCAACCTTCACCTCGGTGGTGACGCCCCCGTTCAGGACGATCCCGCAGCCTGTAGAGCCTTTTCGGTGCGGGTCTTCGTTTTCGTGGATCTGGAAAAAGCCCGTTATATGCCCCGGAGCGTAAGCTTTTGCCGAAATATCTGCCCCTTCACTCTCGTATTCATACATAGAAAACGCCTTTTTGTAGTTTTTAAGTGATTTTGTCCAGTGTTCTTTTCCACTTGCAGGTTTATCCTGTAGAATTATCCTGTAGAATTATCCTGTAGAATTATCCTGTAGAATTATCCTGTAGAATTATCCTGTAGAATTATCCTGTAGAAATATCCTGCAGAATTGTCGTTATTTCAAAATCTCAGCTACCTCTTCAAGAATGGAGGCGGCAAGTTTGCGCTTATTTCCGCTTACATGCCGGGATTTGCCTGTTTCCCGCCTGAGCAGGTAAAGTTCATTTTCCTCGGTGCCCATTCCGCCTTTTCCTACGTCGTTTGCGGCAACCATGTCCAGGTTTGCCCCTTCAAGGGAAGCGGCGGCCCTCCGGAGCAGTTCTTCCATGCCTACTCCCGTTTCTGCCTTGAAGCCGACGATCACAAGCCCGGGGTACTGCTCCCTGCATTCTTTTATCAACTTGCGGGTGGGCCTGAGTTTGAGTTCCAGCTCCCCTCCGGATTTGATCTTTTCAGGGGAGGGCTCGAGGGTATAGTCTGCAATCGCGGCAGCACTGATCAGGACATCATATCCGTTTTCCAGCTCATTCAGCACGGCTTCGGTCATTTCCTTTGCACTTTCGGCAAAGACCTCCCTGATCCCGGCAGTCCCGAGCCTGTCCCGGTGCACAAGGGTAACATCCGCTCCCTGCCGATAAGCTTCAAGGGCAAGTTCCTTTCCGGTTTTCCCGGAGGCCCGGTTTGTGAGGATCCGGATGGGGTCCAGGCTTTCGGCAGTGGAGCCGCTTGTGATAAGTACCTTTCGGTTTTTCAGGGCCTGTTTCCCGAGTATCCGCTCTGCCTCGAGCACGATTTCCTCGTTGGAGGCAATTTTTGCAATTCCCTCTTCCAGTTTCGGGCCGATGAAAGAAATTCCCCAGCTTTTGAGTTTCCTTATGTTTTCCACCACAGCCGGGTGCCGGTACATGGACTCGTGCATGGCAGGGACTATCATTACCGGGACGCCTGAGCCGAGGGCGGTTGTTGCAAAGGAGGTGACTGTTGTGTCATCGATCCCATTTGCGATCTTTCCTATGGTATTGGCTGTTGCAGGCGCTATCAGGAAGAGGTCAGCCCTTCCCTTAAGCCCGCAGAACTCCACATGCTCCACCCTGCCTCCTATTCCCGTAACCGCGGGGTTGCCGGTGGCATAGTGCAGGGCATCGGGGTGCAGGATATGCTGCGCAGCCTCGGTCATGACCGCATGAACCTCTGCCCCGTTCCGGATTAGTTCCCGGGCAAGCTCCACGACCCTCACTGCCGCAATGCTCCCGGTAACTCCAAGGGCTATTGTTTTTCCTTCAAGGGAAGAACTCTTCTGTCCCTGGATCCAGAGGGTCGGGTGAGGGTTTGGGGTCAGGTGGGGGTTTGCCGCCTCTGCACGGGCAGGGCTTTCTTTTTCTTCACTGTCCGGACTGTTCTGGTCCGGGTAATCTCTAGTGTCTTTCAATGGGCTTTTCATTTAGGCACCGGAATGATCGGTAAAATTTAAATGAATATGAAAATCTGCTGGTTTTTTAGAAAAAACTCCTGAAAACAAAGTGACATTAAATATGATATTCTTAAAACTTTCGAAATATGGAGAGCAATTAAAAAAGATATAGAGGTTACGTTTTATTAATTGTTGTTCAAATCATACCGCTTAAGTACGGATACAGCTTAAGTACAGGGACAACATGTTTTCTGAGTAAGGGCCAGGAAGGTAGGCAGATGACCGAGAAAAAAAGCGTTATGGACAGTATAAGGAAAAATAATAGTATGAAAACAGAAAAGGAAGACTCCGCCCCGAAAAAAGATGTAAAAGAAGTCACCGAAGATGTAAAAAAGGGTTTCAGCACTTTTTTTGGGAAGA
Organism: Methanosarcina sp. KYL-1; assembly: GCF_024372725.1. Lineage (GTDB taxonomy): Archaea > Halobacteriota > Methanosarcinia > Methanosarcinales > Methanosarcinaceae > Methanosarcina. The sequence continues at coordinate 30,950 of NZ_VOUA01000004.1, read as the reverse complement.
TTTCCGGGAAAGAACAGCTCGAACTCGAGATCGACCGGCTCAATTCCTATATAGTGGGACTGGAGCTCGACCGGCGAAGCGTAATGAACCAGCTTGAAAAGAAGGAAGCCCTCACAAAGCAGGCTGTGGCCGATAAGCAGGAGGCGGAAGCCCGCCTGAACCAGGAGCTTGTGCGGGTCCAGACCCTCACCCACGAAGTAGAAACCCTCAGGGCCGAAGTCCCGGAAAAGTTCAAGTTCCGCGGCACCGAAACCTTAAGCCCTTCAGCCGTGCGGGCCTACCTGTCAAAACTCAACTCTTTCCGTGCCCCTGCCGGAGACCTGCTCACCGTATACCTGCCTTACGGGATCCGCCTCTCCGACGTCCTGAACGAAAAACTTCTCAGCCTGATAGAAGAGGAAACCCGCACCCTGCTTGACCGGCTTGACCCCGAAACCGGCCTCGTCCTTTTCCATGACCTTCACCGCATGATCTCGGAGGCTGTGGTCCCCCCGGTCCCTGTCACCGGCTCGGCCTGGCACCTTCAGGACAGCTTTGAGACCGCCCCCCTCGAGGAAAGCCTGGACGCCGACTACCGCATGCTTGTCCTGATTATCCACGCAGGAGAGTCTTTCATAGGTTTTGCCTCCGATGCCCGGGTCTTCGATGAAGAAGAACTCGTCAAAAGCAGCGTCAAGGAAAAACACAGCAAAGGAGGCTTTTCCCAGCGCCGTTTCGAGCGCCTGAGAGAAGAAGACATCGCCCACCACCTGGACAAGGTGATGGAAGCCGTAAACAAGGTCCTTGAAGAAAATTCCTCCATTGACTGCATCATCATGAGCGGGGACACCCAGCTGATAAAGGAAGTCGAAAAGCGCCTCCCCCTTAACCTCGAGGTAATAGTAAAGCCAACGGACCTTAAAGTGGAAAAAATAAGCGGCGAAGATGTGCTCAGGAGCGTACTTAGCTGCCGCAGGTATTTGCTCTGATATTTTTGGCACTTTGTCTGCGGCTAAAATCTGCCCCTTCCAAGCTAATTACTGAGATAAAGGATTATTGAGATTAAGGCTGAAAAAAACAGGGCTTCCGTAATTAGCCTCATCCACGCCCGTCCTGTCCCGCTTGCTTGCAAGCGGCCTGAGCTTACCCGCATCTCACACACATCTTAAAAAAGAAATCATAAACGCGCCGCCTCCATTCTTCTCCTTTTTCTCCGCCGGGAATGTTAGTTGCCGGTTTTTATAAGAATTTTGTAACTTCCCTGCAATAGTGAGTATACTGGAGTAAAACATAACAGAAAATATATATTTAATAAATTAATTATATGCATACAGAGTATAGCCAGAAAAAGGAATTAACCGGAAAAAGGAATTAACCGGAAAAAGGAATTAACCGGAAAAAGGAATTAACCGGAAAAAGGAATTAACCGGAAAAAGGAATTAACCGGAAAAAAGAATTAGCCGGAAAAAGGAATTTTACGATTTTGCGTAAGCTATATCAGCTTTCAGTGCAGGGAAGGTAGCAATGGCAAGAGATAGAAGAGATTTTTATTATCATCAGGCAAAGGAGGATGGCTATCGGTCAAGGGCCTCTTTCAAGCTCAAGCAGATTAATGACAAACATAAGATCATAAACCGCGGAGACTCGGTTGTGGATTTAGGTGCGGCTCCGGGCGGGTGGCTGCAGGTCGCAAAGGAGCTTTCAGGTGGAAAGGTCCTGGGTGTGGACCTCCAGAGGATCCTTCCCATCGAAGGAGTCGAGACCATCGTGGGCGACATAAATGCAGATTCGACAATACAGAAGATTATCAAGATTGTCGGAACAAAGGGGGCCGATGTGGTGCTCTGTGATGCTGCGCCCAACCTGTCCGGGAACTGGTCCTACGACCATGCGCGGTCCATTGAACTGTCGACCTCGGCGCTGGAGTGTGCAAAGAAGATTTTGAAGCCAAAAGGGAATTTTGTGGTGAAGGTATTCCAGGGAGACATGTTCAACGATTATATGAATAAGGTTCGGGAAAATTTTGTCCGGACCATGGCGTATTCCCCGCAGGCATCAAGGTCTCAAAGCGCGGAAATCTACGTAATCGGGAAAAAGTTCCTAACAGCTCCGCTCCGGAAGGGAGATGAGTTTGTCGTGGATATTGAGAAACTCGGCTCAAGCGGGGACGGGGCCGTGCTCGTCGACGGGTTCGTAGTTTTCGTAAAAGAAGTCGAAGTCGGAGAGAAAGTGAAGATAAAGATCGAGGACGTCAAGCCGAACTTTGCCTTTGCCAGTGTGGCGGAACGGCTCGGAAAGCTTGAATGATTTTTAAGCCGGATGTTTTTTAAAGGTCGCCAGCAAAGAAAAAGTAAATTAAGATAAAGTGAACTTTAATAAACTTAAGTAATTATAAAAAACGAAACAATGCCGGATAAAACGAAGCAAAAACAACTGGTGATCATTTTTGATTGATCTTCACACTCATACTATTTTCAGTGATGGGGAGCTGATCCCCAGCGAACTGGTCCGGAGAGCCGTAGTCCACGGCTACAGGGCCATTGCAATTACCGACCATGCTGACTACACCAATATCGAACAGCTCCTTGAAGGGGCAAAGAAGGCAAAGTACCTGGAAGACGAATGGGACATCCGCGTGATGCCCGGGGTTGAGCTGACCCACGTACCCCCCAGGAAGATTGCCCCCCTTGCAAAGAAAGCAAAGCAGCTCGGGGCAGAAGTTGTGGTCGTGCACGGGGAAACCATTGCAGAGCCGGTAGCTCCCGGGACCAATGCGGCTGCCGTCGCCTGCGAGTACGTGGACATCCTGGCGCACCCCGGCCTGATCACTCCCGAAGACGTCGAAACCGCAGCCCAAAATGACGTCTGCCTTGAAATCACAGCCCGGAACGGGCATAACAGGACAAACGGCCATGTCGCAAGGATGGCCCTCGAAGTCGATGCAATCCTTGTGGTAAACACGGACGCCCACGCCCCGGAAGACCTGATAACGGACGAAACCGCCCTTAAGATCGCTATGGGCGCAGGCCTTTCGGAATCAAAAGCAAAAGAAGTGCTGAAGGCATCCTCCAGGATTGCCTGCATAAAATGAGGGCCTTTCCTTCATTTCCATTCATTTTCTTTCATATTTCCAAATTTTCCATCTGTTTTTGATTTTTATATTTTTTTTCGCTAATTTTCACACAAGCCCCCGGAATATTACCCTTGCCGACAGGGTGGATACGGCAAACACCAGGATTGAAAGGGGCAGCATGCAGGAAAGGTCGTACTTGAGCTGAGCCCTGTCTCCCCCGTATTCCACGGCGCCTGCGAAGCGGGTCAGGACAGCGCTTACCAGCAGCACGTAGATCCCTATTGCAAGCATGAACAGGTCAGGGGGAATCGACTGGACAAAAGCATCGGGGCCGACTTCGAAGGGCACGGAGGTCAGGTCTGCAGGGACCCTGCTCATCCTGCCCGAGACCTGGCTTAAGATCTTTGTAATTACTTCCGAGAGAGCGAGGGTGATTCCTGCGATCAGGGGGGCAAAAATTGCAGCCGTGGAACGCATGGTCGAAGTAACTTCATAGAGGGAGCGCCGGATGCGTTCTTCTACTCCGGCGAGCTCCTTTAAGTGGTCGGCCAGTTTGATTACGGCTGCTCCGGCTGCTTCATGGTTCTTGTGGACGCTTTCCGTAAAGAGGAGCATGGTATTTTTGATCCGCTCCGAGTAGACGTGCCGGAAAGCCCCGAACTCTTCGTCAAAGATGGCGGCTTTGAGGGTCGTCCTCATTCCGAGCAGGTTCATGGAGATGTTTTCAAAGGCTTCCCCGATTTTTGAGCCTTCCAGGGTCCTGGCAGTATGGGCAAAGGCTTCTTCGGGGGCTTTTCCTTCCGAAATCCTCCTCCCGAGCACGAAGAGAGAGTCTGCGAATTCCCGTTCCATCTCCTTTATCCTGTCCCTTATTCTCTTGTACGGGGCCGAGGACATGTACAGGTAGATGGAAACCCCTGCCGTAAGGCCCAGGACAGGGGGAAGGGTAGGAGGCAAGAGCCCCCCAAGGGCTTCGGTGGCAATGATTCCTTTCGGGTTTCCGGCCAGGAGCAGGAGGTAGCCCGAAGGGGCGAGCAGGGCGAAGGTGAGGACTGAAAGCAGGAAGGCGATTTGTTTCTTCTGCCTGACCCCGGAAAGTTCAGGATGGGAGTCCGGGATTTGCTGGGGGATGAACGCAAGAGGCCGCTGCAGGAGGATGTATTCGGCGTAGATTGCGGCAAGGGCCGGGAAGACCAGGTCGTAGAGGAGCACGAGGTCCGTAATCCTGGGCCTGATCCCGACGACTGTGACTGCAGGCAGGAGCGCGACCAGGGCCAGGGGGATCAGGATGAAAATCGAGTAGAGGACGTAGCTTGGGGTCTTGAGTTTTGCAGCAAAGGAGTCCATCAGGCTTTCCGTGCCCTCAAGGCTGATGTCAAGCGCCCGGTTTAAGGTGATCACCCTCTGGGCCTCATCCGGTTCGGCAGTTGAGCTCTTTATCAGGTGCAGGGAACGCTTGAAGTACTCGCTGTTCCTGCCCCAGAGGTCGGCAAAAGAGAGCAGGGCATCGTCCATCCCTGAATAAAGCCTCAGGTTCAGGTCCCAGGTCAGCTTTTTCAGGTCTTTTGCAAGGGGCCTCTCCGAGTTCCGGGCAGCAAAAAGCACAGCGTGTTCAAGGTTCGGGACCAGTTTCATGGACATGATGATGTAGCTCAGGACCTCCGGGATGTCACCCAGGGAGGCAATTTTCATAAGCCCGGCGCGGATTTTCACGTATTCGCTCAGGTAGTAAAGCACAACAAGGGGGACAAGGAAGGTAAGGGTGCCCATTATGACAAGGGTCCGGTAGTCAAAGCTCTTAGAGAAGAGCAGGAAAAGGTCGGTCCCGAGAAGCAGGAGAAATACGCCAAGCGTGCCCAGGTAGGAAAAGAGCACGGTCTCGAAAGCCTCCAGGTCAAGCCCCGTAAACCTGAGGGCGTCCCTGTACTCCGGGCTCACGCTCTTTTCACACTTCCTGCTGAAATTGTCCAGTTCCGGGACAAGCCGGCTGCAGTACAGGGCCGTGCTTTTACAGGCCTTTTCATACCAGTTGAGATTTTCCATCCGCTACCCCCATGACGGCGTCAGGCATTATCCTGAATTTCAGGAACGTTACCCCGGCGTACCCCTGCAAAGTTTTCGAACCAGGCTTCCCACCGGCTGTACAGGGCTTCGAATTCAGCCTCAAAATCGTTTTCATAATCGTTGTCAGTATCGAAATCGTTTTCGTAATTGTTTTCATAATCATTGTCGGAGTCGTTGTCGGAGACGTTGTCAGAATCGGTTTTAAAATTAGCTTCATTGCTGGCTTTACGGCCGGTCTTTTTCCTGCCTTTCAGGGAATCCGTAAGCAGCCAGAACATGTTGTTTGCCTCGCTCACAGCTTCGGCTTCCAGCAGGGACGGCCTCCTATCCCCTTCTTTTGCGATTTTATCCTTTATCCTTGCCCTGATTTCGATGTTTTTTAAGGCCCTGCCAATGGAAATTCCCCATTTCCGGGCAATTTTCCCTATCAGTTCGGATTGCCCCTGTTCCAGGACTTCTCCTGCGAGCAGGCAGTCCTGTGAGGCATCGTAACTCATGATGTCGGTAAAGAGTTCACCGGGTTCCGGGTTTTCCAGGGGTACGGCCGTGACTTCGGCAATCCGGCTCACCCGCTTGAGCTTTTTCATGGTCCCGCCGGGCCTGATCCCGGAGCAGATTATCACGGCGTCCGTGGCTTTAAATGAAGCCGGGGGGACCCCCAGGGTGTGCACGATCCTTTCATACACGTTTTCGGTAGAAGAGCCGTGAATGGTCCCGATCACGGAGTTTCCGGCATTTCCTACCTGCATGGCTTCATAGAGCACCTTCACCTCCGGCCCCCGGACTTCCCCTATCACGAGGGAGGAACTCCCGAGCCGAAGAGCAGCCCGGAGCGCAGTCTCGGGGCTCATTTCCGCCCCGGACTTAAGGACCGAGGAGTGCGAACTCATTCCCTGCACCTTCCAGCCCAGTTCCTGGAGCTTTTCGGTGGGAAGTTCATGGGTATCCTCGATTGTCAGGATCCGGTACTTCTGAGGGATTTCCAGAAGCATTGACGAGAGCAGAGAAGTCTTTCCAGCCCCAACTTCTCCGGCTATGAGGACCGAAGCCTGCCCGTCCATGAGGAAGCTTAAAAACCCGGCCGCATAAGCTGAAACCGAGCCCGTATTGATGAGTTTCGGGAGGGTCCAGGGAGAAAGTGAATGTTTGCGGAAAGCATATGCAAGCCCGCTTGCGCTCAGGGGATCCCCGATCACCGAGACCCTGACCCCGAAAGCCTCGAGGTTTAACTCAAGCACAGGCACGGCTTCCCCAAATGGCCTTCCGCTTATGGTCCTGAAGCGTGAGACCAGGGAGTCCAGGTCGTCCTGGGAAAGAAAGACGTTGCTTGTGCACTCTTCCCCTTCCATGACCACATGCACCGGGTTTTTGTCGGCAGGAGCGTTGATGTACACGTCGGTGACCCGGGCATCCGAAAGAAGGTCTTCTACGATCCCGAGCCCGTTAGTGTAGCGGGCAAGCAGGTCGGAGTAACTTTCAAGCTCTCCGGGAGTACAGGTTTCTCCTCCCGAGAGCAGCTCGTCGACCAGGAGATCCTTTGCCATCCTCCTGAAGTACTCCCTGGCTCCGGTCGGATCTGCAAAAGCAAGGTCCTTTGGCCTGTGCCTGATCATCCTCTTCCTGACCTTCTCAAGCAGCATCAGCTCCCCTGGCCGCAGGTTGTATTCGGGGGGCCGGACCATGTAGAGCTTCTCGGGCCTGTCCGTATACCGGTAAATCGAAACTTCAAGCATCCTCCCGTCCTTTCCACTCATATCGTAGCACTCAAGAAACTCGGTATTCTGCGGGGCTTCGGTGTAGATCCTGGAGGTTGAAAAAGGGGGCCTCACATGGGGCTTGATCCGGTTTTCGTAGTCAAAAAAGGCTGCGGCAAAGGTCCCGAGTTCTTTGTTATTTTCTTTCTTCCCCGGAGCAGGCGCCATATCATATGCCATATCAGATGCCGTATCAGATGCCGTATCTGATTCTTGATAAGGGTTTGAAGTAGGGTTCGCTTTCCACGAAAAGGAAATTTCCCCGGAAATGTCCTGCATCAGGTTTCCTGCCTTTTCCCTCCTTGCCTTTTTCCCTACTGTTTTTTCGCTCTCTGCTTTTTCATTCCCGCCTGCCTTAATATCTTGAAGGGGCGCCGGAATCACGGAATTTATCTGGGCAGGGATCTCGGGAAGGAAACGTGCTTTTTCCTTCATTTCACGGAGCATATCGTAAAAGCATTCGGAGCAAAACTCACAACCTGGGGAGGCATCGGGAACTTTCCTGAGCCCATTTCCCCGGACCAGTCCCCTGAGTTCCAGGCGGGTTTTCAGGGGATCTTTTTCTGCAGTTTCGGTAAGGAAGTCAAGAACCTCCTTTCTTTCCAGCCCGCACCCTTTTTTCTCAGGTCGCATGCATTCTTCAGGGACCGTTTCCGTGCTCCTGTAAGCTTCAATGCTTTCCCGGAAGCCCGCCAGGGCATAGAGGACTGAGAGGGCTTCTCCTTCGTAGTCCCTTTCATAGAGCCTTGAAAGCACCAGGCAGTCGGCATGCACTTCTTTTTGCAGGATTTCCAGAATGTTCCTGCGGCAGTGTTCATTGTTTAAGGAGGAACCTTCCCCGCACTCCTTACAGTTGATAATGATCGTTTTCCGGTTTTTCGTCTGCTTGCTCCTGTAAGGGCAGAGTTCCTCTTCCTCTTTGTCCTGTCCTCCAAAAAGGCCAGGACTGAGGGCGCTTACCGTGTCCCGAAGTTTTGTTATAAGATCCAGAATTAGAAACCCCCTATTCCCCAAAATCTTTTAGAATTTGTGTGTAAAGGTATTAAAGAATTTCGATTAATCGTAAGTCTGGACCATTAATGAGTTAGGGGTGCTGACTTCAAGATCCGGTTAGAGAAATTTCCAAATATTGGAGTGTGGGGAAAAAATAAGTTGTCTTGAGCCCGAATCAGTAAATTGAATCGTTGTAATTTCTTAATTTGTAGATTTATCTCCCTCTTTTTGGGAAAAAACGGTCACTTCGTGCTCGGGAGCTGCTGTCGGGACTCTGGATCAGTGAGGGCCGCGGGTTTTGAGAATAAGCAAAAAGGTGAACAGGAATGTTCATATTGATTTATTTGAAACTCTGACGGCCGGGATAGCTTCTCAAACCGTTTTTGTCTCCGCACGAAGTGCTTTCAGGAAATTGCTGCAAAAGAAGACTACGAATAGGCCACGAATGAGTCTTTAATGAATCATGGAAGGGTCAGGTAGAAATTCTGGTATTAATAAGTTACGTAAACTATACCGACAAGAATCTCGATGTGAATAGCTTTTGAATAGCTTTTGAATAGCTTTTGAATAGCTTTTGAATAGCTTTTGAATAGCTTTTGAATAGCTTTTGAATAGCTTTTGAATAGCTTTTGAATAGCTTTTGAATAGCTTTTGAATAGCCTCCCGATCAGAAATTGAGCACGTAAATTACCTGCTGGCCCATTTTCCCGTTTTGTATCAGGAGTTTTTTGTCGAGCATATCCTGGATGTCACGGTTTGCGGTGGGCTGGCTGACATCACATATTTCCTGATACTCATTGCTTGTGATCTGCCCCTTTTCTTTTAAATATTCAATCGCCTTTATCTGCCGGCTGCTCAGCCCTACCTGTCCGAATTTCTCTTTCATCGAACGGTCGCTGCTCAGCTTCAGGACCGTTTTCTCTACCCTTGAAATTTCCACGGCAATGCCGAAAAGGAAATATTCGAGCCATTCGGTCAAATCCCTGTCCCCCTCATCAGCACTTGAAAGGGCGGAGTAATAGGAGTGGCGGGCTTTGTTGTAGTACTCCTCAAGAGCGAAAAACCTCTTGGTGTCAAAGCCTCTCTTTGTCAGGATAAGGGTGGCAAGAGCCCTCGCAGACCTGCCGTTCCCGTCGACGAAGGGGTGGATCCTGGCAAGTTCGTGATGTGCGATTCCTGCCTGCATGGCGGGCATGAGGTCAAGGGCTTCTTCGCTGTTTAGCCACTCGACAAGGGCTTTTGTCAGGGCAGGGACTTCAGCAGGTCCCGGAGGGGTGTAGGTGACTTTCCCGGTTTTCGGGTCTCCAACTATGACCCGCACTTTCCGGTAGTTGCCGACAGAATCATCAGGAAGGATATTTTTTGCCGTAAGGCTGTGGATTTCAAGGAGAATTTCTTCGGTTATGGGGTCGTTTTCCGGTAGTGAATCGATGTATTTCAGTACGTCCACGTAATTGCGGACTTCCTTTTTGTCCTTTTCGTGGGCGAGGACCTCTTTTCCCTCGATAATAAGCCCAACTTCCTCAAGAGTCAGGGGGTTTCCCTCTATGCTTGTAGTGTGGTGGGTCTGTTTTACCAGGGCTTCTTGCTGGAGCTGTTTTTCCCACGCCGGAATCAGAGGGCTGTTTATGATGACTTCCCTTGCAGCCTGGATCCTTGCAAGCAGGCGCACGATTTTGTTTGTGTATTTGAAATTAGGCTGAAACATCCACTTATCCGCCTTTTCCATCCCTTATTAAAAGAGTTACTCCTTTTGTTATTAACTTAGCGGAAATTTTTTTCCACACCCATTACGGCTATTTCCATAAAATTGCTGAAAAAGACGAAACTGAATCCGAAACCCGGAAACCGTGAATTCCATTTCAAGGCAGTTTGCCATGTTAATATTCAAAAATAGCTTCAGTAGCCGGCTCTGCCAGTTTCAGAACTTCCTCTTTAAGTGAAAGCAGGTCCTCAAAAACAGCTGACTCTCCCCCTTTAAAGAGTTCCTGCTTCAATTTTCTTCCCACTATATCGTCATTTCCTGCAGCAAGCCTGATAATGACCGAACCCGGAAAGATTTCTGTCCTGAAGGCAAGGTCGTCGCAGTCCCCGTCCGTGATCCCAAGGATAGGGATTCCGAGCCTGTAGAGGATGTCGCCTGCAATGGCTGTGGTGTCGTCTCCCACGGTTACGGCAAGCCTGGCGCCATCTGCCAGTTCGAAGGTATGTTCTGCGGCATGGTCGATCAGCACGACTTTCCCGGCTCCTGCAAGAGATACTGACTCCAGGCCTCCGGTTTCTGATGTCGTATTAAGAGGACGGCGGCATCCGGGGGCGCTTCTCCTCACTGCACCGCTCTTTACCCAGGCTTTTGCGAGGTCAACAGGGTTCCTTTTTTCATAATTGTGAAGCTTTTCCAGGCCGTGCTCCTTTACGGCTCCCCCTTCGATTGCGGTGATAAAGCCGTCTTCGGAGACGATACTCACATCAGGGGACTCGGCTCTTCCGATAATGATCCCGTTTACCAGGATGTTTTCTCCGGGGAAGGCTCCCGAAAGTTTTCGGACAATGCGCTTTTTTCCGGTTTTCTGGCAGTTTTCAGTGCGGACCGAATCTATTTGAGGCTCAGGCGAAACTTTGGTTTCGGCCGGGATTCCCAGGGTTTCCGAGAGTTTTTCGATGTACTCACCGGCTTTTTGGTTAAGCTGGATCAGCTTTCCGCAGGCGCAGCCCGGGCTTTCGATCTGGATGAGGGGTTTCTTTTCAGGGTCCGTAAGGCGGGAGACTACAATTGCCCCGAAGGCCTTGCCTGTTTCAAGCGTTTTCCCGTGGTTCAGGAGGCACACAAGGTCCGAGGCATCAAAAAAGGATTCTATGCAGGCGCTTGGCTTAAGGTGCCGGCTTATGTCTATAACGTGCTCAAGCCCGGCATCAAGGACTGCGGTCTTTCCCATGGTCCCTCCGAGTTCTGCTTTTACTTCACCCAGGCGGGAGAGCTTTTCAAGGACTTTTTCTGCCTGCCCCGAATCGATCACCTCGGGGCCGTGGATAACTACGCCGATCTTCATCTTCGGTTATTTTTACCCCGGAGGATGCATATTAAAGTAACTCCGTTAAAGCAGCTCCGGAATATAAAAGTCCGTACCGTAAAATACCGGAGGTTTCTTTAACTTTTATGGCGAGTTACGGGTTGAAATAAGCTTGGCAGAGAAAGTTAATAGAGAAAGCTTAGCAGACTAGGTGAGAAAATGGCAAAGGTAAAGATAACCTGGCTTGGACATGCCGCTTTTTTATTTGAAACCGAAAAAAAATTGCTGATAGACCCCTTCATTACCGGAAACCCGAAAGCTCCCTGCACCCCGGAGGAACTGGACCCCGACATCATAGCCGTGACCCACGGGCACCGCGACCACCTGGGGGATACCATCGAGATCGGGGCCAGAACCGGCTGCCGGATTATCTCTATCCACGAGGTTGCAAATTATATCAAGTCCAAAGGAGTCTTTGCCGAAGGCATGAACAAGGGTGGGACCGTAGACGTCGAAGGCGTCACCCTGACCATGACGCAGGCGCTTCATTCCTCCTCAGTTGACGCTTCATGCTTCAGTTTCGACGGAGGCAGCCCGGCGGGGTTTGTGATCGGGATAGGAGGGCATTCCATCTACCATGCCGGGGACACGGGCGTTTTCGGGGACATGCAACTTATCGGGGAACTTTATGAACCCGAAATTGCCCTGCTGCCCATTGGGGACAGGTTCACTATGGGGATAAAAGAAGCCGTGAAAGCCGTGGAACTCATCCGGCCGAAGACCGTTGTACCCATGCACTACAGCACCTTTGATGTGATCGAACAGGACCCGGAAGAGTTCAAAAGGGCTGTGGAAGCAAAAGTCGATACGAAAGTCGTTATCATGGAGCCCGGGAAATCAATCGAACTTTGATTTCCAGGGTTTATTCGTTCCTTTATTCGTTTCTTCTTTTTCTCGTTCTTTTTCTCGTTCTTTTTCTCGATAGTCATTTCTTTTCTTAGTCTCATTCTTCTTTTACTCAATAAAGATTAAATTTAAAAAAGAAAGAATGGGACAAAAAGAAAGAAAAAAAGAAAAAAAGCTGCCCTTTTTCAGAAAGGGCCATGAACCACCAAACATTTGAGAACAACCTCAACCACTACTAACCCGAGCACCACCAGCAAAAAAAGAATCAACAGGTTGAGGATGATCTGGCCGACTTTTGAGCGAGCGCCCGCCAGTTCATGCATCTATATACCCATATATATATATGTGGAGAACGTATATAACCGTTTGGAAATTTTCATACATTTACAAATAGTTATACCGGAAAAAATAATATAGAAGTAATAATTTAATAATATAGAAGTAATTTTAATAATATAGAAGTAATATTTTTGCCTGAATTTTCGGAATTTCCGGAGCGGGACGTGTCTGTGATCTATTGGTCAATTCAGAAAAAGCGAGTACATCTCCCGTATTTGGGGAATATGGACAGAGGTTCTTATGCTTAGGGATTTCAATAACTCACGCTCATTACCTTAATTGCAATAGGTGAAAATGGCGTATGAAATGGTTTTACGTGGTTGAACTGAAAATCAATAGCATTAAACCTTTATGTATAAATAGTGAATTTGACCACAACGCCGATAGGATTTGATTTTGTGCTTCAAGTGAGTAAGTCCTAATATTATTCTCCGTTAATTAATGGTCATTTGGTTTGCCTGTCTTCTATAAGTTCTTATTCCTAATCCGATTAATAAGTAAAGAATTGAAGTAATAATTCCAATGATTGGTGAAATAAGAATTTCTTTTCCTGCTGCAATGCTGATAAAACCTGATATAACTAAAGGATTTATTAGTAAATCCTCTACCGTATGTAATACAACACACGGCCAAATTGATTTTGTTACCCTGAAAAGCTCAACATACATCACCGACCAACATATAATTGTTATAATAAAAACAATGGAAAATATAGCTCGGCTGACAGGAAGCACTGCCAGAATAACTGTATCAGGTAAAAAGACCAGAAAATACGGAGCATGCCAGATTCCCCAAAGACTGCCAACAATGAGATATATCTTCCAGTCATTAGTATTTAATTTTGAGAGTTGTGAAGTTAGATAACCATAAAAAGGAGTCCCATCAAAAATATTTTTAATAAAAGTAAATAACAGAGTACTGGAAAACAGCAAAATAAAAGGCCTGAGGTCGAATGCTGATAAGTCAATCCATTTTGTTGTAGCCCCGATTATCAGGACGATTGCTGTTACAACAGGAAAAATCAAAACAGCAATCAAGTACCATTTTATGTTTCCTTTGAAATTCGGCTTGAAACCAATATCATTCCAATTGCCCTTTGAAAATATAGTGATTGCAATTGCAGTCAGCATAGGCAATACTAACCATATCCCCATACCAAGAGAATCACCTTTTGGCTGCTCGGTAAGGACAGAGTCTACAAGAACACCTATCCACCCACTGAGAATAACAACAACAATAAACACAACAATATTGTGAATAACTTTTTTATTCACATAAACACCTCCCCGTTTAGCAGATATAAATACTCTTTATTACGAAATATCTTATGGTTGAGACTTAATTGTGCTATTATTGCTAAATTCAGTACTTCGCTAAAAATCCGGTCGTGGGGATCAGTTACTGAAAACTGCAAACAGAACGATCGTTTTCAAATTTAGGCAAAGAAGGTAGATGTGCCGGTTTTACCGGAATTATTCAATAACAAGGTAGATGTGCCAGTTTTACCTGAATTACTCAATAACAAAGTAGATGCGCCAGTTTTACCGGAATTACCCAATAACTCACGGACAGTACTCTGGAGCGAAAAACGGCTTAACCCCTTATTTTTTCCCGATAACCTCGACAAAGTTCCTGTCCGAAAGGTCTTCTTTTCCGGACCAGAAGATTGCCTTGTGATACTTCCAGACTTTAGGGTCAAGTTCAAGGATACCTACGTGGAGCGTGAGTTCAAACAGGAACCAGTAGGTAGCGGCAAGGTGCCCGACCCGGACCAGGCCCAGGGGCTGCACATCAAAGTAAGGGGCAAAGACCCCGAAAACGGCAAGTATCCACTGCGCAACAGGAAGGCCGAAGAGGGACCAGTTAGGGCTGTAGAGCACTATTCCCGTTACTGCAATCAGGAAAATTGCCGTGCTTTCGAGAATGATCAGGAGCTTGAGCAGGGGATGAAGCTTTGTTACATAATGCCCTTCCCGGACATCATATATCGTGAAAGCCGGATAATCGCCCTTGCCGAAGAAATTGAGAACGATTGCTTTGAGGCGTTTTGCATCCTCGGGCCCGAAAATGTAGCTATCAATAAAATGCCTGAGCCGGAACTTTATGTCGCAGGCCTCTTCCCCACAGGAAAAAACGTTATAGGGGACCAGGATCCAGTTTGCAGCCAGGAAAAATGGGACCGCAATCATATGCAGGGTCCGGGCCTTATCGAAGGCCATGAAGTCCCAGCCCAGATAGATCTTAAGCCCCGTGATAACCAGGGTCAACATGGAAAGCAGGTGGATCAGGTGCGTAATCCTCTCAAGGAGGGTATAGCGTTCGACGACCATGCTTTCCCCCGGCTTTCCGGAAGCTTCCTGCCCTTTTCTCCCCGCCATACCAAAACCCCCCGTCAGATCACCCTGACCTGCTCTTTCCGCTTCCCGGTCAGGTCGATGGTATGGATGGCACAGGCCAGGCAGGGATCATAGGAACGGGCCGTGTGGAAGATTCCGAGAGGGTTCGTATAATCCACCCCAAGCGCATTTCCTGCAGCCGAGATCTTTATCCCTGTAAGGGCCTGTTCTACCGGGCCGGGGACTCCTGCCGTGTTTCTCGGAGCCAGGTTCCAGGTGCTTGGGACTACCGCCTGGTAGAGCGTGACTTTGGAATCAGAATCCGTTGCGACCCAGTGCCCCAGAGCCCCTCTGGGAGCCTCCCAGAGCCCCATGCCCTGCGAGTCCTTTGCCATGGAAAGGTCGGTAGGGACTGCAAACTTTCCGCTTGGGTCAAGGTCTACGGTCAGCCATTTGAGGAGTTCCGCTGCCACCACCAGGATTTCCTGCATCCGGGCAAGCATGCGGAGGAAGGTGTTGGGAGCAGGGTAGCCTTTTTCCCGGAAAAGGTCCATAAGGCCCATGATGAGGGGGTCTTTCATAACAAGCATGCGGGAAAGGGGCCCTACCTCACATGGAATCCCGCCATAATGCGGAGCCTTTACCCAGGAATACCGGCTTTCAATTCCCCGGCTGTAATCGATCTCATCCGGCTCGGGTTCCGGCTGGGTGGTCCCTTCAAGAGGGGTCCTGTCTGACTCGGAGTCCACGTAGAAGGAATGGGCAATGCTTTCGGTGATTTTGCTGTGGTCGAACCTGCTCAGTTTGAGATTACCGTTCAGGAACCCGGAAGGAATGACCCTGGATTCAGGAGGGCTTGTCGGGTCATAGCCGTCTCCGAGCTCGGGCTTGAAGAAGACCCCGTAAGTAAGGAAACCGATCTTTGAGGGGTCGCTGTAGCCTCCGATCCTGTCCAGCCTCATGCTTGCCGGAAGCCCCAGGACTTCCTCGCCTATGAGTTCGGAGCCAAATGCCGTATACAGGGGCACATCTCCCCAGCCCGCAGCATAGGAGAAATCATTAGAAACAAGGGATGCATCAACGAGCTCCTGCAGCCGGTCAACCACGAAACCCACGGCTTTTTGCGGGGAAGAGGCAAACCGGGTGTTTTCAACCCAGGTCTCCGGAGGAACCCCAAGGGTGAAGTGCTCGACAAAATCCATAACTTTCCAGTAATAAGAAGCAAGCTGCCCTATATCTGCGGCAGTAGGCCCGTAGGTTACGCCTCCCACATGGGACAGCACGGAATGGGGCATCTTTGCCGCAAAAAGGGAGATTGCCTCATGCAACCGCCGCTTCTCCGCAATTGCCGCCGCATACCCGCGGCCGACAGGGATGTCAACGCCGTCCAGCCTGTAACTGATAGGGGCAAACCTCCCGAGCAGTTCGTCCCAGACAGCTTTTCCCGTATCCCCATAATTGCCGAGAAGGTCCCTGTAGGCGGGGTTTGCAAGGTCTGTCCCCCAGAGAACATAGACATGGGTGGCATGGCTTGCAATCAGGTTAAGGGCCTGGTGGATATTGCGCATGACAAGGGCATTTTTAGGGACCGCATCTTCAACCCCGAAGAGCTGGTCAAGGGCATTTGCGGCCGCAAGGGAGTGGGAAGTCGGGCAGACCCCGCAGATCCGCTGGGTGAGAAGAGCGGCATCCCTGGGGTCCTGTTTCTGGAGGAAGCGCTCAAAACCCCTGAGCATAAGCCCCATGCTCTGGGCTTCGGTAACCACACCCTCCTCATTGACCTGGGTGGTAATCCTGTAATGCCCTTCAATCCTGGTAAGCTGATCAACCGTAACCTCAACCATTTACTCATCCTCCCCGCCCTTTTCTGCTGATTCTTTACCTTTTTCTTCTTTCTCTTCCTTTCTTTCAGGCTTATCTTTCACGGCAATTCTCCGGACAGCGTGGGCACCTGCCGCAAGCAGGGCACCTCCGATAGCAACCTTTGCAACGGTATCGATATTTGTCCCTACAATTCCCACATCTTCAATCTCCTGGAAGAAGGGACGAGAACTGTCAGGGAAACCCGGAGAGACACAGGCTATGCAGGGGGACCCTGACTGCGGGCAGAGGCTGTGGTAACCGTTCCAGCGGCGGATAGCACAGTCAGCATGGGTGTAAGGAGCCTTGCACCCTAATTTCCAGAGGCACTTTGGGCCGCTGACCACGGTGTCAAACTCTCCTTTATCATAGTAGCCTCTTCTCGGGCAGTTGTCGTGGATGACGTGGTCCGGCGGGAAAAAGACTTTCGGACGCAGCAATTCGTCAAGAACGTAGGGAAGGTCGTCGGGGACTTTGATCTTTCCGAGCACAACTGCAGCCAGAGTAAGGAGCATCCAGTCGGCATGGGGAGGGCAGCCGTTGATATTGATGACCGGCTTCTCAAGCCCGTATTCCCGGAGTATCCCTTTTTCCCTGTCCTCCATGGTAAAGGCAACTCCCCGGAAGTCCATAAGGTCCCGGATCTCGCTGTCTGCAGAATTCACTCCCCCGTTGGTTGCACACTGTCCCACAGCCACAATGAAAGCGGCATTTTCCGCAGCCCGCCGGAAAATATCCTTGTAAGTCTTCCCGCCGAGGATGCAGTACTTTCCGGTGCCCCTGGGCCCATTGGGAATCGCACCTTCTGCAACCAGGATGTAACCTTTTTCCTCAATAACTTCCTCAAAAAGAATCTCGGAATTGAGTTCGGAAGTATTTGCCATTTTTCCGTCCACGTAAATCCCCTGAGGGCCGAGGAGGACTTCATGGTAAGCAAGCCGCATGTTCAGGCGCTTGAGGGCCTGAAGCAGGTCAGGTTCGCCCCCGTTTAACAGGGACTCGGAACATCCGGTACATTCTCCTCCATGGACCCAGACGATCCGGGTCTCAGAAAACTCCAGGGCTCTTACGATTTCACTCCGGTAGGTTTGCAAAAACAAAGACGCTCCCAGGGCGCCCACGGCTTTAAGGAAGGCCCGGCGATTCATTTTCATGAAATCTAGGTGTTTTAATCGGTCAAGGTAGCCATCTTCGCCCATTCGACACCACCACAAGGAATAGAAAAATTTTCTATAATAGGTATTAATAAACACAAATCCAATCAATAAAAAAGTTATCCGAAAAGATAAAACACCTACATAAACGCAAAGAGCTGTTTGTTTTTATCTCTTCACCCGGGGCATTTTCGCATACACCTGATCTTAATTGCGGAAAGATTAAATATACATTCGCTTTCCGAGCCTTTTTGCCTTACAGGAGAAGTTAAACCGGACTTCAAGAGCCACTTCACTAAAAAATAATAGGCAGAGAACAGGAATAGAAAAAGAGCCAGGAAATAGAGAGAACAGGAATAAGGAAAGGGCAGGAAATAGAGAGAACAGGAATAAGGAAAGGGCAGGAAATAGCAGAGAACAAGAATAAGAAAAGGGTCGAGGAATAGGAGGAGAACAGGAAATCAGGAGAACAGGGAATAAGAATATACAGAAAATTTCAGAACAGGTCAGAGACTTCTTCCCTGATACATTCCACTGCCTCATCCACAGACGCAAGGACTTTGGGGCTCAATTCCCGGGAGATCTCCGTGGCAGGCTTTCCGATTTCTATGCCGAATACCACGATTTCCGGAAGGTCCTGCACCTGTTCCCCGATCCTCAACACATCGGAAATGCTCAGGTCGTGCACCGAGACGAGCACGGAGGGAGAGTCACTTTCTATAAGGTCCCTGCCGTTGAAGCGGTGAATTGAACCTGTGAGGCTGCCTGTCAGGATTGCATCCACTATGATGACTTTCCTGGCACCGTCAAGCAGGTTCAGAAGGTCCAGTCCGCATACGCCGGCGTCTATGATCTCAAGGCCTTCGAGCCCTTCAAGTTCCGTTTTTTTGAGGGCCTCAACAACCTTCAGGCCGACACCGTCGTCTCCCATAAGGGGGCTTCCGCATCCCAGGATACGGACCGGAGCATGTAATACAGGCATATTCTCACGTCAACACAGGACTTTACAGGATTTTTCAACACAGAGTTTACAGAATTTATTTCGAGAGGGATATGCCTGTATTAATTCCATTTTCTATGCATTTTTCCTATGTTTATTCCTTTGCAGTTTTTTATTCTGAATTTTTTCATTCTGCAGCTTTCTATTCCTTTGAGACATCAACAACCCTTTCAGATGAATCGTGCCAGAGCTCCCCGTCCGGAAGGTGTTTGGGAGTGTGTTTGACAATTTTCACATAGTGAGGGTCTGAAAGGTCCTCTTTTCCGGACCAGAATATAGCCCAGTAGTACTTCCAGATATGAGGGTCAAGCTCCAGGATAAACACGTGGACTACCAGTTCGAAAACAAACCAGTAGGTCATGAGCAGGTGGAGGGCCCTGTAGAACTGCAGGGAAGTCATCGCAAAGGCAGGTGCGACCAGGTCTCCTGCGGAAAGGATCCAGGAACCAACCGGAAGCCCGAAGAGCATCCAGTCAAGCCTGTAGATGACAATACCTGAGACCGCAATAACGAAGATAGCGGTACCTTCCAGCACGACCAGGATCTTCATTACCGGGTGAAGTTTGGTCTGGTAGTGGCCCGAAACTTCATCATAGATGGTAAATGCGGGGTACTCTCCCTTTCCGAAGAAATTAAGAAGTATTGCCTTCAGGCGGGTTACATCTTCGGGACCGAAGACATAGTGGTCCATAAAGTGTGCCAGCTTTTCCTGAACTCCACCCTCAATTGCAGAGAAGATGTTGTAGGGAATAAGGATCCAGTTTACTGCAAGCAGAACTGGAACCATGATCATGTGAAGGGCACGGGCATTATGGAATGTCATAAAGTCCCAGCCCGCGTAGATCTTTAACCCGGTAATGATGAGCACCAGCATTGCAACGGCATGGAAGGTATGAGCCGTCCTGTCAAGTACCGTATAGCGCTCAACAACCATCGGGTTGTTCTTGGCTTTCATTATGGGTCATCTCCTTATACTATTCTTAAAGTACGGGGAGTGTTTTTCCCGGTAAGGTCAATGGTATGGACAGCACATGCTGAACAGGGGTCATAGGACCTACCGATATGAAGGATGTTTACAGGGTTAGCGTAATCGACACCGAGAGCGTTTTCCGCCGCACTGATCTTTGACCCGATAAGGGCCTGCTCCAGTGGGCCCGGGACGCCTGCACTGTCTCTCGGAGAGAGGTTCCATGTACTCGGGACCACGGGCTGGTAGCTTATGACCTTAGAGTTGCTGTCTGTGGAGACCCAGTGCCCGAGGGCACCGCGGGGGGCTTCCCAGAGGCCCATGCCCTGCGAATCCTTTGCCATGGAAAGGTCAGTGTGCACGGCAATCTTGCCGTTAGGGTCGTAGTCAACGGTTACCCATTTAAGGAGCTCGTTTGCAATAATTGCGGTTTCCTGAATCCGGGCCATCATCCTTGTGTAGGTGTTGGCCGCAGAGTAGCCGTTCTCCGCAAAGGCAAGGGCAAGCCCGGTAACCAGCGGCTCTTTCATTGCGAGCAGGCGGGCAAGGGGACCGACTTCACAGGGGACACCGCCGTACCTCGGGGCCTTTGACCAGGAGTAACGGCTGTCGGATCCACCTTCATAGCTGATCTCTTCAGGGCTTGTAACCGGGAAGGTCTCACCTTTTGATGGGTGGAGGTCTCCACTGTCTTCGAAGAAGGAGTGGGCAACACTTTCGGTGATCTTGCTTGCGTCAAAGTTCTGGTATTCAAGGTTTCCGGTCACAATGCCGGATGTCTGGAAGCGGTCGCCTGCAGGGCTGTTAGGGTCATACCCGTCCCCATTTTCAGGCTTGTAGAAAGCGCCGTATGCAAGGAAAGCAATCTTTGAGGGGTCGCTGTACCCGCCGTTCCTGTCATGCTTCAGGCTGGCAGGAAGCCCGAGGAGGGTTTCTCCAACAAGTTCGGACCCGAAGGCAGCATAGAACTCAGCATCTCCCCAGCCGACTTCCCGGGTGAAGTTGTTGGAACCTGCGGTTTTGTCAACAAGGCCCTGCAGGTGTTCAAGCACGAAAGAAACGGCCTTCTGGGGGGAACTTGCCTTATAGGTGTTTTCAATCCAGTCTTCAAAGGAAACCCTAAGGGTGTACTTTGAAACGAAGTCCATGACCTGCAGGTAATAAGAAGAAAGTTTGCCGATGTCTGCAATGGTGGGCTTGTAAGTGTAGCCGCCGGGATAGGAAGTGACCTGGTGGGGCATCTTGCCGCCTATTACGGCTATGGCTTCCTGCAGGCGCTTCTTTTCAGGGATCGCTGCAAGGTAGGAAGAACCTACGGGCACGGGGACGCCGTCAAGCTTGTAGCTGATGGGAGCAAAACGGCCCAAGAGTTCCTTCCACACAGCGCTTCCGGTTTCCCCGAGAGGGGTGAGGACATCGCGATAGGCGGGGTTTGCAAGGTCAGGGCCCCAGAGGACATAGATGTGGGTTGCATGGCTTGCAATTGTGTTTAAAGCCTGGTTGATGTTCCTTGCAACAAGGGCATCCTTGGGAACGCTTTCGGCAACCCCGAAGAGCTGGTCAAGGGCACCTGCAGCTGCAAGGGAGTGGGAGGTCGGGCAGACCCCGCAGATCCTCTGGACGAGGAGGGCTGCGTCTCTGGGGTCCTGGTTCTGTAAGATACGCTCAAAGCCCCTGAACATCAGGCAGGAACTTTGGGCATCAGTAATAATACCATCAGAGTTTACTTCAGTGGACAGGCGAAGGTGGCCTTCAATCCTGGTTAAGGGGTCGACTGTAACGTTTACCATTTTTTAATCACTCTCCTCTCATTCTCCTGATCGCATGTACCCCTGCTGCTACGGTAGCAGCGCCAACCGCAACTTTGGAAAGGGTATCGATGTTTGCCCCGAGGAGCACGCCCTTGTCTTCGGCTTCGACATAGAGAGGTCTTGCTGCGTCAGGGAAGCCCGGTTCCACACAGGCGATGCAGGGAGAGCCTGCCTGAGTACACATGCTCACTGACCCGTTCCAGCGGCGAATGGCACAGTCTGCGTGAGAATAAGGAGCCTTGCAGCCTAACTTCCAGAGGCACTTGTCCCCACCAATCTGCTCATCGAACTCTCCGCGGTCGTAGAAGCCGCGGCGCGGGCAGTTTTCGTGCACGGTGTGGTCGGTCGGGAAGAAAACCTTGGGCCTGCCGTACAGGTCCAGAACGGCATCAAGGTCGTCGGGGATCCTGATCTTTCCGAGGATCACCGCACCGACGGTAAGGAGAATCCAGTCAGGATGAGCAGGGCAGCCAGGAATGTTTATTACAGGCTTCTTAAGGTTGAGTTCCTGGAGCATTCCTTTTGAGCTGTCTTCTTTTGTGAAGGCAACTCCCCTATAATCGGTAACCTTTGCAACTGCACTGTCTGCGCAGTTGATGCCTCCGTAGGCGGCACAGGTCCCGACTGCAAGGATGGCGTTTGCATGTTTTGCAGCCTTTGCGAAGATTTCCTTAAAAGTCCGGTTCCCGATCACGCAGTAGCGGCCGGAACCATCAGGCCCGTTTGCAATTGCGCCTTCTACAACCAGGATGTAGTTTCCTTCTTCAATAAGCTCATCAATGAGAATTTCGGAGTTAAGTTCGGAGGTGTTTGCAAGCTTGCCATCAACGAAGATTCCCTGCTGGGCAAGCAGAGTTTCATGATAAGCGAGGTTAACATTAAGCTTGGAAATCGCCTGGACAATGTCAGGGTTTCCCCCGTTTAAAACAGATTCGGAACAGCCAGTGCATTCCGCACCGTGCAGCCAGATGATCTTAGTCTCTGCAAATTTAAGCGCACTTACGATCTCTGTCTTATAGGTACCCAGGAATGCTGTTGCTCCCACTGCACCCACCGCTTTCAGGAAAGTACGCCGATCCATTTTTAAAAAGTCCACACTCTCCAGTGTACGGACAAGGTTATTTTTTCCTGTATTCATCTCTACCACATCTTGTTTTTTAACCCAAATTATATGTCTGAAAGGAAAATTATTCTTTAATGTCCACCGCAATTATATAAATACCTTTATAAATCTACCGATAATGTTCTCAATGAGGGGATAGTATTTAAGGGTTTTTACATCTGAAAATAAATATATAATTAAAAAGAATGTAAGATTTTATAATTTTGCAAATTATATAAAAAATAGCCAAAATTGACACCGTACTCTGGTGCACATATATATCCAGCAAACCACAAAGAAAGAGGGCGGATGGAAGTATAAGTAATAAAAAATGATAAAAGTTGGAAAACCGATTCTGAAAATCAAAAAGATAAAAAACGATGAAAAATTGTTTAATAATAGTATTAATACTATGAAAAAAGATACTATAGTGTATTAATTATACAAACTGAAATTTATACAAAATAAACAGAAAAACATAGCAAAATCTAATAAAGATTTTCGTATATAAAGGGTAAACAATAGAGAAAACACCAAACAGGTTCAAAATAACAAATAAACCCGAAAAAGAGATATTTCCTTTCATTTTTCAGCCTGAGCTTTTTGAAAGAATGCCATTTATCAGAATGCCTTTTCCCCTGAACGACAGAACAGGAACGCCAGGAAACCAGGTTTCCCCGAGAAAAAAGATTTGCAGCACAGGCAAACCCATCATGCCTCCGTTCAAGTTCCTCGAAAAAAAGCATGAAAAGGGGCGGTACCTTTAAACCATGGATTTAAAGGATACCGACCTTCCTTTCAAAATTCCGGACCTGGAGGATGGCTATCCGGATGGAAGAGTTAAATCCGGAGTCCCTCAGACCAGCTTTAAAGTAGCTGGAGTGTTTTTCCCGGTAAGGTCAATGGTGTGAACAGCGCAAGCAATACACGGATCGTATGACCTTCCGACATGGAGGATGTTGACCGGGTTAGCATAATCGACACCAAGAGCGTTTTCTACCGCACTGATTTTAGTCCCGATCAAAGCCTGTTCCACAGGACCCGGAGTTCCCGAGCTGTCCCGTGGGGAGAAGTTCCATGTACTCGGGACCACGGGCTGGTAGCTTATGACCTTAGAGTTGCTGTCTGTGGAGACCCAGTGCCCGAGGGCACCGCGGGGGGCTTCCCAGAGGCCCATGCCCTGCGAATCCTTTGCCATGGAAAGGTCAGTGTGCACGGCAATCTTGCCGTTAGGGTCGTAGTCAACGGTTACCCATTTAAGGAGCTCGTTTGCAATAATTGCGGTTTCCTGAATCCGGGCCATCATCCTTGTGTAGGTGTTGGCCGCAGAGTAGCCGTTCTCCGCAAAGGCAAGGGCAAGCCCGGTAACCAGCGGTTCCTTCATTGCAAGCAGGCGGGCGAGAGGCCCGACTTCACAGGGAATACCATCATACCTCGGGGCCTTTGACCAGGTATACCTGCTATCAGGTCCCCGATCATAGCGGATTTCGGCAGGATCGCCCACAGGGTTGGTCTCACCCTTTGAGGGGTGGAGGTCGCCCGAACCTTCGTAAAAGGAGTGGGCAACACTTTCGGTGATCTTGCTTGCGTCAAAGTTCTGGTATTCGAGGTTTCCGGTCACAATGCCGGATGTCTGGAAGCGGTCGCCTGCAGGGCTGTTAGGGTCATACCCGTCCCCGTTTTCAGGCTTGTAGAAAGCGCCGTATGCAAGGAAAGCAATCTTTGAGGGGTCGCTGTACCCGCCGTTCCTGTCATGCTTCAGGCTGGCAGGAAGCCCGAGGAGGGTTTCTCCAACAAGTTCGGACCCGAAGGCAGCATAGAACTCAGCATCTCCCCAGCCGACTTCCCGGGTGAAGTTGTTGGAACCTGCGGTTTTGTCAACAAGGCCCTGCAGGTGTTCAAGCACGAAAGAAACGGCCTTCTGGGGGGAACTTGCCTTATAGGTGTTTTCAATCCAGTCTTCAAAGGAAACCCTAAGGGTGTACTTTGAAACGAAGTCCATGACCTGCAGGTAATAAGAAGAAAGTTTGCCGATGTCTGCAATGGTGGGCTTGTAAGTGTAGCCGCCGGGATAGGAAGTGACCTGGTGGGGCATCTTGCCGCCGATTACGGCAATGGCCTCCTGAAGGCGCTTCTTTTCGGGGATCGCTGCAAGGTAAGAAGAACCTACGGGAACGGGGACGCCGTCAAGCTTGTAGCTGATGGGAGCAAAACGGCCCAAGAGTTCCTTCCACAAAGCGCTTCCGGTTTCCCCGAGAGGGGTGAGGACATCGCGGTAAGCGGGGTTTGCAAGGTCAGGGCCCCAGAGGACATAGATGTGGGTTGCATGGCTTGCAATTGTGTTTAAAGCCTGGTTGATGTTCCTTGCAACAAGGGCATCCTTGGGAACACTTTCGGCAACCCCGAAGAGCTGGTCAAGGGCACCTGCGGCTGCAAGGGAGTGGGAAGTCGGGCAGACCCCGCAGATCCGCTGTGTAAGAAGTGCTGCGTCCCTTGGGTCCTGGTTCTGGAGGATGCGTTCAAAGCCCCGGAAGAGTAAAGCTGAACTTTGAGCATCGGTTACTATGCCTTCGGAGTTGACTTCGGTGGACAGGCGGAGGTGACCCTCGATCCTTGTTAAGGGGTCTACTGTAACTTTTACCATTTTTAATCATCCCTCCTTATTTTTCTGTAATCAGAGCTCTTGTCACGGGAATATTTTTCATAAGAATCTCCCTCATCTGAATCCGAACTGTGTGAATCACCCTCCAAAGAGCTGCCCGACCCCGGCTGGTAAAAAGGCCTCGAAGAGTCAGGGAATCCCGGTTCCACACAGGCTATACAGGGAGAGCCCGCCTGGACGCACATGCTGGCCCCACCGTTCCACTTGCGAATCGAACAGTCCGCATTTGCATGTTTGCCCTTGCACCCGAGTTTTAAAAGGCATTTATGCCCGCCGATCTCAGTATCGAATTCGTCCCTCTCATAATACTCGTGGCGGGGACATTCATCATGAACATCTTCATCGAAATAAGCCCGGGGCCTTCCGTACCGGTCCAGGACCGAGGGGAGATCGGAAGGAACCTTTATTTTTCCGAGTACCACAGCACTCAGGGTCAATAAAATCCAGTCCGGGTGTGCAGGACAGCCTGGAATGTTTATAACCGGCTTGTTTATGCCGAGTTCCCGGAGCATACCCCCGGAACTGTCGGCCCCTTTGAAAGCTACCCCCCTGTAGTCCGTAAGCTGTGCGATTGCACTGCTGGCAGAGTTGATACCGCCATAGGCTGCACAGGTCCCGACTGCAAGGATTGCGCTGGCATTCCCGGCAGCTTTTGCAAAGAGTTCCTTAAAAGTCCGGTCCCCTACCACGAAGAAGCGCCCGGAACCGTTTGGCCCGTTCGGGATTGCACCTTCGACGACCAGGATGTAATTTCCTTCCGTTATAAGTTCGTCAACAAGAATTTCGGAATTCAGCTCGGCATTGTTTGCAGGCTTATCGTCTACAAAGATGCCCTGCCCGGCAAGAAGGGTCTCATGGTAGGCAAGCTTAGTGTTAAGAGCAGAGAGAGCCGCAATCACGTCAGGGTCACCTCCGTTTAAGAGGGACTCGGTGCAGCCCGTACATTCGGCCCCGTGCAGCCAGACGATCTTTGTCTCCGCCATCTCCAGGGCACTTACGAGTTCTGTCCGGTACGTCCCCAGGAATGCAGATGCCCCAAGGAGGCAGGCAGCCTTCAGGAACGTTCGTCGGTCCATGTTAAAAAAATCGGGTTTTTCCGTTTTTTCGGAATCATGTGGGTTGTTTTTGTTCATCATATGATCACAAAAAAGGTTTTTCGGAATTTTTCCGGGATAGGCATGCAAAAGAGCATGAAACTGAATTTTACACAACTTTATAAAATACTCAACATTATCAAAATATAAGACGAATATATATAAATTTTTTTGAATACTTTGAAGAAGCTGCAGGATCAGAAGGAAAAAACAACTGAAAGTTACTTACAAAAAACCTAAAAACAAAAAGGTTATAAAAGAGAACTATAGAAATGCGAAAAATAATTTTCACCGGATATTTATTTTCCAGAAAAATCTGCAGGTTTCCAATGTGCTTCACCCACCTGCGAAGTCTTGCCCCGGCAGGAAGAAGGAAGTAGAGAGATGCATTTTTGGGAGAAATAAACGGTTTAAGTACGGCAAAACTAATATTGTACAGGTTAAAGACGTGTACACAAAACATGTACATAAGTTCCCGGGAAGCAGGCTCCCTTTCAGAAACAGAGCCTATAAGGAATAAAGTCCTGAAAGGAACAGAGCCTATAAGGAATAAAGTCCTGAAAGGAACAGAGCCTATAAGGAATAAAGTCCTGAAAGGAACAGAGCCTATAAAGAATAAAGTCCTGAAAGGAACAGAGCCCTGAAAAAGATTTTCACATATTGGTTTTTACTTATCAACGCTTTTAACAAAAATATCCCATAAATTAATATCTGTGAGAAAAACAGCAGAGGTAACATGTGTATAGCTATTCCTGGAAAAGTCAAAGCCATCGTCAGCGAAAACATCGCCACTGTTGACATGGGCGGGATCTGCAGAGACGTGAACATGGACCTTCTGGGGGGGGCCAGCGAATCCCTGCTCGGGAAATACGTGCTTGTCCATGTGGGTTATGCGATTTCGGAGATCTCGGAAGAAGAGGGAGAAGAGACCATGCGCCTCCTCCGACAAATGGCCGGCCTGGACGGCGGAGAAGCCCTTTGAAGGGCATTCCCTGAAGAAACGGACTGATGGAAATGGAAAACGAAAACTCCGCTCCAAAGCAAACTATTCCTGAGCTTGAAAAAAAGCTCCTTGAACGGATCGAAGCCTCTGCCCGTCCGCTTCGCATCATGCACGTCTGCGGCACACACGAGAGGACCATAGCAAAATACGGGCTTAGAAGTGTGCTTCCCGAGGAAATTGAGGTAATCAGCGGCCCGGGCTGTCCGGTCTGCGTTACTCCCGAAGCGGATATCGACATTGCAATCGCCCTTGCAAAAAGCGGAGCTGCCGTGGTCACTTTCGGGGACATGATGCGGGTCCCCGGCTCGGCCGGAAGTTTGCTGGACGCAAAGTCCGAAGGGGCAGACGTGAGGATGGTCTACAGCATCGACGATGCCGTGGCCCTGGCCGAAAAGAAACCCGGCCAGGAAGTGATCTTTTTCGGGATCGGGTTTGAGACCACGGTCCCCGCAAACGCAGCAGTGCTCCTCAGGGGAGTGCCGGAAAACTTCAGCCTCCTGGCTTCCCAGAAGCGGACCCCCCCCGCTATCGACCTGCTTGCAAAAGATACCGAGGTGGATGCCTTTATTGCCCCCGGGCATGTTGCAACCATCATCGGGACAAAACCCTTTGAACCCCTGGCAAAAAAAGGCTTTCCTGTTGTTGTTAGCGGGTTTGAGGCCCGGGACATCCTCCTCGGGATAACCCTTCTCCTTGCCCAGGCCGAAGCAGGAGCCGCAAGGGTGGACAACGGTTACCCCAGGGCAGTGAAACCCGAAGGAAACCTGATTGCCCTGAAAATGATGGAGGAAGTGTTCGAGACCTCAGGCTCCGAATGGAGAGGAATCGGGGAGATCAAGGATTCGGGGCTGGTTTTAAAGAAGGAGTTTGAGGGACAGAATGCCGCAAAAAAGCATGAAGAACTCTATTCTTCTGCCCTCGAGGAAATCCGGGAAAAAGCTGAAAGAAAGGATAAAAAGCGCTGCATCTGTGCAGCTATCCTCACAGGAAAAGCAAAGCCCTCCCAGTGCCCGAACTTCGGGAAAGAATGTACCCCGAAAACCCCTTCAGGCCCCTGCATGGTCAGCCTTGAGGGGATGTGCTACAACTGGTTCAGGTACTCCAGGGAAGGAGGCAGCAGGCTTGCATGAATACTCCATTGCCTGCGAGATCTTCGAACAGGTGATAGCAGCCGCCAGAGCTCACGGAGCTTCCGAGGTAAGGTCCGTGACCCTTGAGATGGGCAGGCTTACCCACACGAACCCCGAACAGTTAAGCTTCTGCTTCGGGGCCCTTGCCGAAGGCAGCATTGCCGAAGGTGCAAAATTCATTGTCGAGATGATACCCCCCTCCCTTGAGTGCGAATGCGGGTACACGGGCACAGTCGATGAAGCACAGGCCGGAGAAAGGGACGAACTCCTGAGCGAACTGCTGGAGTACGTCGCTGCCCTCAAATGCCCTGCATGCGGGAAACAGGCCCGGATCACAGGCGGCCGAGAGCTGGTCATAAAAAGCATCGATATTGAAACTGAACAGGTACAGTAAGCCGGCTCAGGAAACTGGCTGAACATGCCAATCCAACTAATCGATCCATTCGAGAAAGCTAATTGACCCATTCAACCGAAAGAATTGGTCCATTCGATCCAACTAATTAATTGATCCATTCAACCGAAAGAATTGGTCCACTGATCCAACTAATTAATTGATCCGTTCAACCGAAAGAATTGGTCAATTCGACAACTAATTGGTCCTTCATTCGAATCGGTTCCCGAACTTAAATAAATCAAAAGCCTGTCAAAGGACTGACCAGGCAAAAAGTGGCTGATTAAGAATTCTGAAGTGATATTTATGTTGATGCACGTAATCCACATGGGACATGACGTCTTTAAGGCAAACGACAAGCTTGCCGAAAAAAACAGGAAGAACCTTGATAAGCACGGCATCTTTGCCGTAAACGTCATGGGGGCAATCGGGTCAGGTAAGACCACCCTGATCGAAGAGGCGATCAAACACCTGAAAGACAGGTACAGGATCGCCGTGATTGCAGGCGATGTGATCGCAGAAATGGACGCTTCCAGGTTCAGGAAACTCGGGGTGCCGACAGTCCCTGCAAACACGGGCAAGGAATGCCACCTGGACGCAAAGCTGGTAGAAAACGCCTTAAAAGAGATCGACCTTGAAAACACGGACCTCCTGCTAATCGAGAACGTGGGCAACCTGATCTGTCCCGTAGACTTCAAGCTGGGAGAACACCTCAGGGTCGTGGCCGTGAGCGTGAGCGAAGGAGACGACATCATCCTTAAACACCCGATGATTTTCAAGACTGCCGAGCTTGCAATCATAAATAAGGTAGACCTTGCCGGAGCCGTTGACGCAGATCCGGAAAAAATGCATGAGGACATCCTTTCCCTCAACCCCGACGTGCCTGTCCTCCTGACTTCGAAGCACGACTGGGAAAGCCTGGAGACCTGGATAGGCTTCATCGAAATCGGGCTCATGAAAGCTAAAGAAGGCAAAAGTAACTGAAGAGAGGCCAGTATGAAAGCCGGTACGATTTCCCTTGAACACGGCGCAGGCGGAGAGGTAATGCAGGCACTGATCGGGGAGATAATCCTGAAAAACTTGAGCAGCAAGAGCGCAGGCTCTGTCGGGCTTGAGAGCCTGGACGACGGGTCCACGGTCAGGCTTGAAGCCTTCGGCCCGAACTCCGAACTCGTGCTGACAACGGACAGCCACGTGATAACCCCTGCCTTCTTCCCGGACACGAACATAGGAAGGCTGGCTGCTGCAGGCACGATCAACGACCTCACGGTCATGGGGGCAAAGCCCCTGGCCCTGACCTGCGCAGTTATCGTTCCCGAAGGTTTCCCCCTTAAAGACTTTGAGGTAATCATCAAAACCCTGGGAGATACTGCAGCCGAAGCCGGCGTCCCCGTCATAACCGGAGATACCAAGACCGTGGAAAAAAGCGCTCTTGACTCGATCATCCTTAACACCGCAGGCCTGGGGATCACGGACTGCCCGGTAAGGGACTCGGGGCTCTCCCCGGGAAACAAAATCCTGGTCACGGGCACCATTGGGGACCACGGGATCTCCCTCATGGCCCACAGGGAAGGTTTTGACTTCGATACCGACCTGGTATCGGACTCAGCACCCCTCTGGAAGCTCATCGAGCCCCTCCTGAAACTCAGGACCCCGGAAGGTAAACCTGTCATCACCGCCATGAAAGACCCGACCCGCGGGGGGCTTGCAAACGCCCTCAACGAGATGGCAGCCAAATCCGGAGTAACCGTCCTGCTCGAAGAAGACAGAATCCCCTATAAGCCCGCAGTCACTGCAGCCTGCGAGATGCTCGGCCTTGACCCCCTGGAAGTCGCAAACGAAGGCAAAGCCGTCATAGGAGTGAAAGCCGGCTTCGAAGAAGAAGTCCTTTCCATCCTCAGGCAGCACCCCTACGGCAGGGATGCAGCCCTCATAGGGGAAGTCACCTCCGAAAACAAAGGCGAAGTACTCCTCAGGAACCGTTTCGGCGGTATGCGTTACGTGGACGTGCCTGCAGGAGACCCGATCCCGAGAGTTTGCTAAACTTGAAAATTGCATATAGGTGATGTTCCGATGGGAGATTTTCCGGGCAATGTTCAGAGGAAAATACCGTTAGAAGTTTCCACGGATTCCACAGGAACATTTTTTATTGCTATACGAATGAGTCAGGGTGACTACTCCCATCACTGAAGTGACGGGCATCTATCAGAATTCTGAAGAGATTGTAGCCCCAATCTCAGAATGTTAATAGCAGCATTATGATCTCTATCAAGAGTAAGACCACAATAAGGACAACTGTGTATTCTCTCTGATAGGTCTTT
>NZ_VOUA01000003.1 GCF_024372725.1 Methanosarcina sp. KYL-1 | reverse complement strand
CTAAGAACCTTGTACGTTTTAATGAGGATTCAACTCTTCTAATGCTGTTTTTCTCTGCCATGGGAAGACCAAGAAAGAGATATAAAATTAATGATATTAATTTATATGTTTACCTGCCGAAAGCAGGTTTTATATCTTTTCAAAGAATCTTTATAGTTTTTCATTTCTTCCAGGAAGGCAACCTTAATTTTACACCCACGGGCTTTACCCTAAACCCAGGCTTCCCGGGTTTCCTGCGTTCCTGTGATTTCAGGGCCTTACACAGCTTCTTAATATTCCCTTCCCCACCTGCGGGGGCCAGGACTCCCACACTAAACAGGGTTAAAAGCTCGCCATTTAGTAACTGCGCTTTCTCTGATGCCTTCTCCATGAGTTCAACCCTTTCACGCTGCAAGGCTGCCAGGATATCAGCCTTTGCCTGTGCTGCCTCAGTGAGTTCGTTTAATCCCCTGTCCAGGTCCACAAGTTCGCATACATTTCCCCCGGCTCCCTCAATTCCTTCGTTAGCCTTAAGCGTGCATCTTTCAAGGTCCCGGATAAGTGCCAGGGCTTCCGCGCCTTCCTGAGATAATAGATTAGTCCGCATACTAAGCTGGCAAAACGCTTCCAGGACTTCCACAAATGCCCGGGAAAAGGGTTTCATAGGGTCCGGAATACTTCCCTGTTCTTCGGCTGTTACGGCTATGTGACGGCTTGTATATTGGTACAGGATTTCACAGTATTTCTGGGAAGTGACATAATCAGGAAATGGCATTCTTTCCAGATTTTTTAATACGTTTCCCCATTGATAGCCGATTGCATCAAGTACTAAAGCGACTTTTTCCGCATATTTTTGGTTTTCGTCTATTTGTTGCATGGTTTATACTTCCACAAATTGAGGTTATTTTATGGCTTCCGTTAACGATTCATACGAATGTGATATTTTATAATGATGTCTACCGCCTATTTTTTCCCCACGTTTCCCCATATTTCCCCATTATTTCCCCATTTTTGAACCATATAATAATACTATATTTTCAATATCATTAGACAGGAAAATCACAGTAACACGTTAATTATTTCCCCAAAATGGGAAAATGATCCATCGTTTACAAAGTTACGTTTTACAAAGTCTATTTTTTACAAAGTTATTTTTTCTCTTAGAATATGTCTTAGTATTTTTTTCTCTCATTTTCCGGGCAAAATGGGGAAAAAATTCGCCCGATAGCGTTTTAGTGGGGAAAAAATGGGGAAAAAATGGGGATTAGCGGGGAAAAAATGGGGAAAAATTATCGAGTGACATCATCCAATAATTCACACCAATGTTATAAACTCCCCATCAAAAAGCTGCCATACGTCCACATTATCCACGTAAAACACCTTTTCTTTTCGCCCCACCCTCACACCTTCGCGCTCTTCCGCGCTCGTTGTTTCGTCCGTCATTGTGAGCCCGGGGCACTTTTCCAGTAATCCGCCGTGCTCCCTGTCCTTTCTGCCAATCAGGGTATTATACACGGTCTTGTATGCGTATCCTGTGCCTGTGGCTATGTTGTTAATATTGCTCCGGGGGTGCTGTGCTATAAACTGAATAATCCGCCTTTCCCTATCGTTCAGCTTTGACACAAGCCCGTCCTTCTGTGACTCAAAAAGCCTTTTTGCCCGGGTGAAGTCCTCAATATCTGCCAGTAAATACCCGTCTGTGTCTGTTTTCCTCTGCTGATACTTGAATATTGTAAACCCTTTAATCATGTCAAGAAACATGGGGAATAGGCGCGCATTCGACTTGTTTTTAAGGTCTATCCGGTCAACGAATGGTATTTTAACCTTGAATAGTCCAGTTTTCAGGGTTGCATAAATCCGCCTGCAGACTAATACCGCTGGGGTAACTTCAAGTATGAGCATTTCCCCGGCTGCGGCTTCCTTCTTCTGCATCTCAAAAATAGCGTTCTTCTGCGTCTCCCCTGCATCAGTTGAGAAAGTCAGTTGACGGTTTAAAAGCTGGTCCGAAACATTACTTTCCACGCTGGTTAAGTACCAATTCACGCGCGGGGGAATCGTCACATATTTTATTGCCTGATCCTTCACTGTGGCGTGTGTTGTAAAATCCTGGTAGTTAGTGGTTGCCCGCTTTATGACTTCTTCGAAATCCTCATTTGGCTCCTTATCATCAGAAAACAAGATCATCCCCTGAGCCAGATCCATATAATAAGCCGCCTTTGCTGAAAGGCTAGTTTCCCGTTTGTATCTCCGGGGGACTAAGTGGAGATGTGCTTTTAGTCCATGTGATTTCCCGCTTCCCGACTCCCCATTAACCGATATTTGAAGCCCTGCGGTATTTTCGCAAGACTGCCCGGCTATTGATACGGCTATGCCTTCCTGCGTGTTTTCGTCCCCTGTGTGCCGCCCCCTGATCACATTAAGGATGTACTCCACCGGGTCCCCTTCCGCAAGTATGCGCCGGGCTTCCTCTTCTGCTGCTTTAATCGCTTCTTCTGTCTGGTCTGCCTCGTCGTGATCCACGTCAAGCGGGTTAATCTCCGTTTCCTGTGGGCTTTCCGGCTGTTTCGGGGTATTCTTCTGGGTTGCCTTCTTCTCTTCCGGCTTCCCTCTGAAAGGACAGGCATCACACCGGCTTTTCATGTCCGGGGTTAAGGTATATCTCCCCAGCTTCTGTTGGATTGTGTCGCATTTCCACGGTTTGCCGATCTTATCCCCGAGTGGCCCTAACTCGCCCTCACACTGTGACCGGCTGTACCCATCCCGGAAAATGTACCGGCAAACCAGATCCATTGTTTCCGCCGTTGCTCCGTTTGCTTTGAGATCCGCCATCAGTGCGAGTGTCAGGTGTCTGCCTGTGCTTCCGTGCCATATCCCGGTATCGTGATATGTGGGGGATTGGTGCATTTTGTCCCACACTGAATAATACACGCAGGCATCCCGCAGGCATGGCTTGCACTTCGAAAGGATCACATTAAGCTGATTATTTGCGTTAAATAGTGCCTGTAGCCTGCCTTTAAATTCCTCTGGCATCTCCGGCAGGTCCGCCGGGGTCATTGGGTCATTTCCAAACCTGTACCGCGCTCCCGTCTTATGTTTGCTCGGGGGAAGCACTGCATTGCTACCATCGGAAAGAACTTCAATTCCTAAGTCGTGGTGTTTTTGTGCTTTCAGGTCAGGCACATACCTAAAAAAAATGTGACCGCGCCCTTTAGTTCTGCCGGACTGCATCCAGTTCCGGGTATCTATGCCGGCTGTGATTGCATCGGCGCCCGCCCAGATAGCTGGGTTCATATCGTCCACGTCTATAACGGTAACTCCCGATCTTTCCCCACACTGCAAGCCCATGTTGTACTTACTTCCCGCCTTCCAGAATTTCTTAATTTCCGCTTCGGTCCTGCAGGTTTTCCTGTGCTGCCAGTCCTTTTCTATTGGTGCCTTTCCGGGAGACAGTTTTTTACCTTTCGGGCTTGTTTCCGGTCCGTCCGGGTCGCTCAGTGGATGAATAATCCAGCCTAAGCCCGTGTATCTCTCCGCAGCTTCGAGTATGTCCGGCTCTGCCTGCGGTCCCTGTGACTCTTCGCCGCCCATAGTTAATACTCCCCCGAAACTCTGCAGGCAGCATAGACATCTTTTCGCCCCTCATAATCATCTTTCGGGGCTTTCCATGGGTTGAAGTCCCGCAGGGCTGCGCCATTCTTTCCCCGATAAGTTTCATCAGCCTGGAAGGTCACAATCTCGACCTTTCCGTGTTCATCCTTACTTGTATTCATTGTTCTAGCTCCTATTGGAGCCCGGACATGACCAGAAAAACAGGAACAAAGTTATATGCAGTTGCGTGCATAATATTAATTATGCAGGGTCAACTCAGTGGTCGCTCTCTGAACGGTGTTCCTGCTTTCTGGCCTGGTTGTTTGAGATATTGGTAGTATCTCAAATGCCCAGGCTCAATTAACTCTTCGAAGTCTCATGATCTCGTTTTCGATCGTGGTATTCCCGGCCCTGACGTTTTCAAGAATTTTTTTAACCTCGTCTACTGCCTCTTTTTGGATCGAGTAGAACATCTGAAAGGATTTGGGCAGGTGGGCGAGAATTTCCGGGTCAACTTCTTGAAAAATCTGTCCTATTTCTGCGCTCATGCTATCACCATCTGCTCAAACTTTCTTTCGATGAAAGAGCTTCTCTTCTCGAATCCGCGCACTTTTTCGAGCTTTGCAAAAAGGTCTGGCCTGAAATAGACCACCACTGGAATTTTATCTGTAGTTCTACCGCTTTTCGACATCTTAACACCTTATATTTTTACAATATATCATATGTCATGTATGTATATAAAACTTGGGCAAATCTATAGTTTCTACTTAGTAAGTAAGTAAACTATTGGTATACTACATAGGTCACATAGATAACATAGTTAACATAGATAACAGTAAAAAAGCCCGGCAAAGTACAAAAAGAGAAAAACAAAAAAAATGAATTAAAAATATAAAATAGTCATTGGAGTCGTTTTATCCTCTCCAACATTTCCGCCGTGAGTTCATTTAAAAACTGTTCCCTCAGAGCATCATTGCCCATTACTGCACCGATGCCACCATCGATTAAACTTGTTTTTGAATCCATTTCTAAGGCTGTCGCTTGATCCAGGACAAGGGAGCAAGTCGTGCAATATTTGGCTCCTATTGGGTTCTTTGTCTTGCATCTGGGACACTCCACCGGCTTAAGCTTCTGTTCAGTCTCTTTAGTGTCGTCTTCAATGATTCCATTCTTAAGAAGAATTTTCTTCTCTATGTCAGCCCCTGAAAGGTGTAAGTATGTCGCAGGCATCGCGCTTGTTTTCTCCCATCCGGCGAAAATTCGGAGCTCCATTTCATTAAAACCTCTTTTAGCCAAATCTGTGAGTCTTCCATGTCTAAATGCATGTGGATGAATATTTTTTGACATGTTTGATTTATCGGCTAATCCAATCAACATGGTGTTAACGCTTTGGGGATCAAGTCTTTTGAATTTCCCCCCCTGCTTTCTGTCCGTGACGAATAGCGGAGCATGTGGTTTATCCCTGTCCGGGTGTTGGTTCAGCCAGAGCTGCAAGTCCGGCACGGAATC
This sequence comes from Methanosarcina sp. KYL-1, assembly GCF_024372725.1. Lineage (GTDB taxonomy): Archaea > Halobacteriota > Methanosarcinia > Methanosarcinales > Methanosarcinaceae > Methanosarcina. The sequence goes on along the minus strand of NZ_VOUA01000003.1, from coordinate 279,277 downwards.
GATTAACCGAATTCTTCTCATTCCGGTTTTACCGGAGACTATGAGGACCGCCCCGTATTTGTCAAAAGAAACCTGACTTATGTTAAGTCCTAAGATTTCCCCTATCCTCGCCCCAGAATCCCACATGAGCATAACAAGGGCTCTATTTCTCTGCGTGTTGGCATGATCTACCAAGACTTTGACATCATCCGGCAAAATCAGCTCGTCCACAGGTAAATTATTTTTCGGCTGCTTCGTTTTAATGTTCTCAAAAAGGTTTTCGGGTATGTCATAATCCCGGCGCAGGAAGTTGTAAAGGTTCCGAATCGCTATGAAGTTGTTGTGCGTGGTTGTTTGGCTTACCTGCTGCCTTCTGTGCAGGAAATAGTCTTCAATCTCACTTTTCGTAATTTCTGTAAAAGGCTTATTATCAAAAAAGTCCTTCAGGGGCACAAATTGCCAAAACTCGCCCTTTATTGTAGATTCCTTTTTACCCGCAAGCCGGCAATGCTTCTTGTATTGCTCGATTAGATCGGCGTTTTCTCCTATGAATTCAGGATAGAACTTAACCAGTTTAAACACTCCTAATATTTATAAAATATATAAGGAGTGCAAAGCATATAAATCTAAGTCTTCTCGCGTAAATCTGGTAAGACTCAAGATCTGTTCGCGCAGGCGTTCAGGGGTTCGAATCCCTTCTCCCGCACTAAGATCCCTATTTTTCTTTGGCATGAAAGTGTGGCATGTACTTTCATTTCTTTGTGCCTGTTATTCAGGGAATTTCATGTGCGTTTTCTTCCTTACTAATTTGCTGCCTTCCGTTACTTTAATGTTCTCATCGGCTTTACATAGTACAGATGCCTGCAACCCGGACAGTACATATCCATCTCTATTTTCAACCGGGTCACCAGATCGCAACAATAGGCAGCCGCAACCCTGTATGTTCTTTTGAGAATGCGGCATAGCTCCTTGACCTCGAACCCGTCGTGCACATAGGGCCGCATATTCCTCAGGACCTCGCGGGCAAGCTCATCTTCGGTCACTGTATCGGAAACTTCAATGTATTCAATCGTATACCTGGCTGCGCTGTCCAGGTCCGTGAATTGTTTTGTCTCCAGGGCATGCAGTTTAATGTTGCGGTACTGTTCGGTACCGCATACAGGGCAACGTGTTTTAATGTACACTTAACCACTCCTTGTTTTTACAAACATCAAAATACACCTGAAATATATAAAAAGTAATAAAGCGATATGAAAGTAATAAAAATTCAGGATGAAAAAAGGAACAGTTTTATTATTTTACTATTGTATTGGACTAAAATTACAACTGAGCCTAAATAATTTATAACTGTTTTTTGAAAAAAATCATAATACCCCCCTCAAAATTCCCACAAGTTATTTATATTTAGAAACTGTTTGCTAAATACCAGGTTCTTACGAACTTAGAAAAACGGAAAAACAAACCCACCAAAATGATCCAACCCATGCGATTGAGAGGAAACCCTATTCTAAAACTCTTATATAAACATGGGAAAACTAAAAAACGGAACTCAAACCCTATCAAAACCCTGTGGTCGAGAGGAAAACCCGGCCCTCTCGATCCCTGCTCTTTTCTCTAATCTTTTTCCTCAGGTTATGTATCCCTGGAAAGCATATAGGCAATCATTTCCGGGGTCAGTTTGTTTTCCTTTACAATCTTTTGTATCTCCTCGTCGGACGCGCCTTCCAGTTCTAATTTCCTTATATCTACAATAACGGAAGGCGGAGCTACATAGTATTCGTAGACGTCTGTCCTGTGGCCCCATACTTCCCCTTTCATAAGCTGGATTCCCTGTATTTCCAGGAACACTTCGGCTGACTTTGAAACCGTCCGACGGTAAGAGCCAGGAATCTGGATTACCTCAATTTTCGGGCAGGCTTCAACCAGCGCAAAGAGATCCTTGTTCGAGGGACGAAACGCCATGTGAACCACTCTTTCATTAGGATTAAGCGCGATAATCTCGCTTCTAGAACTGACTACACGTATCTTCATTAAAGTTCCCACTCCAGTATTTTTTTACTATTGTTACAGTACATACACTTTCAATAAATATTTTACCCTGAATATCTTTTATAAAACTTAAAAATAAGAATTTTTCCGACCCCCCGGCGTATAAGCTTCTGAAGCTTTCGATATAATGAGGCCCATGCAATGGATCCATCTGTTGAAAACTCACCATGTGAACCTGGAGCATAGAATACACCCAGGTATCAACCACACATATTGAGTGAATAAAAAAAGGAAGCAAGAATAGAAGAGTACCAGTTTCATCATATTGGAGACGAGTCGGAATAAAATACGTGAAACTGACCCATATATAAATGGACTTTATTACTAAATAAAGTTATGCAGCATCCAGCCAGAACAGGCAGGACCGTTCCTGGAGAATTAGAAACATCAACTTATTGGCGGAAAATCACCGGAATTTTGGAAGAGCAATAAATTAACACACCAGGTGTTGCAATATTTGAAGAGACAACTATGCAATAATATTATAAAGGTAGAATCACGTTAAACTAACGAAATAATATTTGATAGATGTATTAATAATATGAATTGAGAGTAACATTATGTGTTACATATATTTTCAAAAGTATTAAATACTGGAAGGTCGTAGTGTACATTGCGTTCTCATCCCTTTACCCCCTTAGCGAACACTTCCCCACACGAAAGAATGAAAACCGGGAATTAGGGATTAGGAATAAATAAACAAAAAATACAACCTCAACAACCAAACATCGAATTCGACATTTAGAATCTCTTCCTTGAAAAAACTCTCTTGCATGCCTTTCAGGAATTCCGGGTTTTCTCGGATGGGAGCGCAAACATTTCTGTTTTTAGAGCTTCATAAATCAGAATCGTTATTTGCAGACCCCCCGAATTTCAAAAACAGAATTAACCTCGATCCCGTCGAGGGTAAAGACTTCTGGGGCTTATCCTCCCATTCCTCCTCTCTTATTCCTGCCCCTGTTTCCTTTCCCTCCTTCCTCGAACTCTCTGCATAAAAGTTTTCGAAACTTCTTCCATCAGAATTTTCGTTCAAGTTTAAAATGACATCGATTTCGCTCTCAATAGCAAAAATCGCACTTTCAATATATCCCATAGATCTTTTTGCTATATCTTCAGTCACTTTAATGGAAGTTCCCAAATATTCGTCACGCTTTTCACTATTTAATCCTAAGCAGGAAATTGCATGTCCATTGATTTTTCCACAATTGTGCATCAGTAAATTCCGGACAGTTACAATCTTCGCCAGGTTCCTGAATATATCCGGGTCTGCCTGGTCTAAAATATGTTTAATGTTGAGGCCAAAAGCTTTTACATATAGTTCCTTAACCCGATCCAGGCTTTTAAAATCAGGTTCTTTTGCAAAAAGTTCACCAAATTTATATTTGCTATTGCTGTTCACAATCGAAACAAACCTGTCACGAAAATACGACTCGACAGCAGATACTGCCATAACAACGGACTGCTCGGGATACTGAGCGCAAAGTTCTTTCGATTTTCCAATATTATACCTGAAAGCACTCCCCGGATCCATACAGTATAAAAACTGATCAGTAACCACGCGTTTCACTCTAAAATTGTAACCCTGGTGACAGTCCCAACACAAGTAAACGTCTTGATCAACCTCTCGGTCTTTTGTTGCACAATAAGCGCAAGCTCCATCAAAATAACCTTCACACTGAATAGTGTAGCCACCATAAAAGGAACATTTTATAGCCACGTCAACATTATCAGAATCACAAAAGGGGCATCTCCCATTTTCATAAGATTCAACAATTTCTTTTTCAGTCAGCAAATGTAATCCCACTCTTCCTTTTTGATCGGGCAGTTTCTTATCTGCTCGTTAAAACTGTGAATAAACAAAAAAAATAAAAAAATAAAAAAATAAATTTATATCGCGCTACCTAATAAGGTATAAAAATAGACGTGCAACTAAATAAATTTTCCTATATTGTAATTTAATCACAACTTTTTCTGTGAACATTACACGCCCGAAAGCACCGAGACCTCAGTCTTTCGAGGAATGGAAAGCTGGCCTTAAATTCCACCTCGCAAAAAACAACATCACCGTAGAAGAGCTTCCGGACGGCTCCATAGTCGCCAAATTCGGAACCGAAAAACGGGTCATGACCCCCGAAATGCAACAAGAAAACTACCGGAACTACCTTGACCGGCTCTTTGCCCGCGAAACAGAAGAAGAGTCAAAAGAAGCAGTCGAGGAGGCAGCCAGCGCGTGAGACCCACACCCGAGCAAGAAGCGGATTGCAGAGCCCTGGCAAACATACCCGATTGGATATACGAGATACACAAAAAGAGTGGAAACACCCTCATGATCAAATGTGTGGACTTTGCGCGCAGGATGGTAGCCCGCTGGGACGCACAGGATCAGTCCCCACAGAAAAATCCGTGTGCCCCCCAGCAAAAAGAAATGTCCGAATGCTCGGTGTGATAGTATGAAATTGTTATCCTTACCTGAAATATTCAACAGAAAAAGAGTTACTGAACATAGGTCCATAACGCCGTTTACCAGGAGAGGACTCTTACTTTCGAGATCAATCCCTACCGTTTTTACTTCCGAAGCCCACTCGAATGTTTTGGGAGGTAGTAATTCAGAATTAGAGTGGGGGGTCACCAGAGAGGCTTCGGAGGCATTGGGTTTCGAAACCACAACAGTATGGAATTGTAAATCATATTAAAAAAAGTGTGCGAAATAAAGTTACGAAACAAAGATCAGTCGCGCCGTTGACCAGGGGAGGACCTTTTTTCCTGTGTCAGACCAACACCCCCGACTCCCCACAACCCGGTTCAAACCTGGGCAACGGCTCCCCAAATTTTCCTTTTGCCACCGAAGCTCAACAGGACGAGCAAGCCCCCCGTAAGGGCAAGGGTGGGGTTCGAATCCCTTCTCCCGCACTAAACTCATTGTAATTTTCCGGTTCTCTTTTAGGTTCTGTTTTCGCTCAAATTCTCTAATATTATCAAATTACTTTTAAGTGAGGCAAGTAGCAAGGTTATCGCCATCTTACTACGATTTGGTTCTTGATTTGATATGTGCCGTTGCCTACGATATTTCCTATTCAAGAAATACCATAAAATTTACAATCCTGGTCAGGACAGAGGACATCGGTAAACTCTGGTTTTGCTCATCGTTTTCCCATTAAGATCATATATATTATGGCTAATATATACTATCGATTAAATACAATTGGAGCACCGGATTTCCACCAAGCCAAAAGACAGGTCTGATCTGGTGAAGAATGGTGAAATCCTTAAGGGTTTGATCCAGACACTTCTTCTTACATACGATATATCTTAACAAACGTGGGGGGAACAATAAAATGAAGAGATTTGCAGCGGTATCACTGGCTGTTCTCATGCTTCTCACTGTGTTTGCATCAGCTGCAAGTGCACAGGATGTAATTGAGGTCCGCAGTTCAGTGTTCAATGGCACTGATATCGACGACATTATTGATACATATGGCGACGGTACCACCCTTTCAATCGATGCTTCTCGATTTCCAATATTCTACTATGACATTGACGACAACGTATCAACCGAGATTGTTTTCATTGTCGATGTTCCGGGCACTGAAAACAACGTCATTGGAGAGGGCGGTCTCATTTACGTAACTCAGATTCAGCCAATCAGATACGAATATGAAAACCCGGCTGCTGGCTGGGACAACTACAGCATGATCGGTTTCGGGGCACAGAAGGTCATCCCACTCAAACCTGACAAAGCTGACAAACTTGCCTGGCTCGTCCTTGACAGCGATGCCAAGTACACCCTCAGAACCGGCGAAACCCTTGATCTCGGTCATGGATACACTCTTGAGGCAAAGCAGGTCGATGTTAACGGGGAGAAAGTCTGGCTCCAGTTCAACAGGAACGGAGAATATGTAGACGATGAAATCATCTCAGTCGGTACAGATGGCAATACTACCGGTAGAACCTGGGACGTCGAACTCGATGATATCGAGGACGAAGACGATGTCGTTGTCCTCAGAGTCCACGTCAACCAGGTCTTCCAGGGCGCAGCCGACAGCATTGCCCAGATCGAAGGGCTCTGGCTCATTGACTACGCAAACGCAAGGACCATAGAGTCTGATGACGAATTCGGCGAATTAGATGATGTTTCCATCCTGGGAGACACCCTCATGGTTACCAACAAGGACACCATCACCCTTACCAGGGATAGCACAGACAAAATTCTTGAAAACGTGTCCTTCAAGACAGCTGACACCAGCTCCGATGTGCTCAGGTTCTATATCATGAGGGAAATCAAGTATCCAGGTGTCCATGTTATCGGGGGAGCAGCCTCCTTCGGTACAGGTAACTTCACATGGGATGCATCCAACTTTGCAGGCTTCTTCTACGACCTCGATGACAATGTCGAAACAGAATCCCTCAGTGTCTCCAACATTGACAGAAACGTGATTCCTGAAGGCGGCCTTGTTTACGAGACAAGAATTGAGAACGTTTCATACGAATACGATAATGTGGATGCTGGCTGGGACAAGTACCCTATCCTCGGATTCTTCGCACAGAAGTACATCCCACTCAAACCTGACAAAGCTGACAAACTTGCCAGGCTCGTTCTTGATAGCGATGACAAGTACACCCTCAGGACCGGTGAACTACTCGACCTTGGTGAAGGCTATTCTATCGAAGCCAGGCAGGTCGATGTTGACGGTGAGAAAGTCTGGCTCGAATTCACCAGGGACGGAGAATTCGTAGATGACGAGATCATCTCAGTCGCCACTGGCGCCAACACCTGGGAAGTCGAACTTGATGACATCCAGGATGAAGACGATGTTGTTGTCCTTAGAATACACGTCAACCAGGTCTTCCAGGGTGCGGCCGACAGCATTGCCCAGATCGAAGGGCTCTGGCTCATTGACTACGCAAACGCAAGGACTATAGAGTCTGATGACGAATTTGGTAAGCTCGACGATGTTTCAGTCGAGGGTGACACCCTTACCATCAGCAATGATAATATATTCACCCTGAGCATGGGCTCTGAAGAAGAAATCGCTGAAGGCATGTTCTTCAAAATAGGTGATACCCCTGTCAATGAACTCAGATACTTCCCATTCGTTGTGAGGATTCTTGGTGAAATAAACGAAACCGCAGGACTTCCAGAAGAGAATGAAACCGAAGTTGGAGAGAACGTAACTGAAACCCCGAGCGAGAACGTAACTGAAGAACCAACTGAGGAAGCAACTGAGGAAGCAACTGAAGAAGAAACTGCAGACAACAACGCCACTGGTGGAGAAGAAGGAGCTCCTGGATTCGGAGTTGTCCCTGGCCTTGTAGGACTCCTTGCAGTCGTCTACCTCTTCAGGAGGAAAAACTAAATTTCCTGATTGAAGGGTTTTCCTTACCCTTCTCTCTTTCAAATTCTTTTTTAAATTTCTTTTTGCAGATAACTTATTATTACTACGGGAGCACGAAGGGTCACGAATACCCCTACCTTCACTGGCTGTCCGACAATTACCACCAGTAATAAAGAAAATCCTTCTTTTTCGATTTAAAGGCTTTAAATGCCTTTTTTTATATGATTTTGCCCTGAAATTGAATTATCTGACAGCCTGTTTTATCTGACAGCCTGTTTTGGTTGGGGTTGCCGCCCGCAATTTGATTTTGCCGTCGCTTTTTTTCGGAAATTTCGGGAAGGGCCGCTAGCTTCGCAAGCGGTGAGGGCCCTTGTTGCCGATATTAAGAAAGAAATATAGAGCCCTTCTTTCAGTTATTGATACTCTTCTTTTGAAATGACGACAATAATACTGTCTTATCTCAGGGCACGAAATTTTTGAAGCAATAAAACTGCGTTCACAACAGGGACGAAAAGCTGAGAAAAGAAACAAAAGATGGAAAAAGCAGTAAAAGATGAGGAAACAGTATCAATAGGCTTGAGTGTTGAGTATAAAAGCTGGTAAGGTGGTTCACAAGGGCTATCCTGCACCAATGAAGTAATTACGGGTCAAGTTTGGAACCGTCCTGAATTTGCTCCATTTAACAGTCTGCACGCCAATGAAGTATATTACGGGATCGGGTTTGATACCGTCCTGAATTTGCTCCATTTAACAGTCTGCACGCCAATGAAGTATATTTCGGGATCAGGTTTTCAACCGTCCGAATTTGCTCCATTTAACAGCTTACTCCCCGGTGAACCAATCTATAATATGCAAGTAATATTATAAAATGCTGACGATAGTATTGTAGTTTGTTTATTCAGTTGTCCACTTTTCAGCCAGCTCTGTTAGTACCTAATTCATAAAAACCTTCGACTATTTAAAGCAATCATATCTATTATTATAATTAAATTTTGATTAAATATTAACAAACTTAAAAACTCAATCGTTAAATATCAGAAGAGAAAACTACCTTAAAATATTAAGAGAAAAACCATGAAAAATCCAAGAAACTAGGCAGAGTTCAAGACCTTTAATGATTACGGCGGGGACTGCATATCCAGGTTTATAAATAGAATTAACCGTCACGTAAAGAGTTGGGGAGTTCTTCCAACATGACTGCATGTTCTTCTGCTTGGAAGCCTGAATCTCATCTTATGTGAGACCTTAAGAAACCACTCTCTGCCCTACAATCTTGATTCCCCAGAAAATTCATTTTGAGTATATTGACCCTGTATCAATGAGAAGCGTGATCAGGGTTACAAGGATGACCACAGAGTGAAATACTATGTATTATGCTCATTCTACTAACGACACACAGGATAAGAATAACTGGCAACCCCTAAAAGATCATCTGGAAAATGTGGCCAATATTGCCTCCAGATTTTCCAGGGAATTCTATGCTGAACAATTGGGATATGTATCGGGACTATTGCATGATATTGGAAAATACTCACCTGAATTTCAGAGACGTTTAGATGGCGCCAACGTTAGAGTAGATCATTCAACTGCAGGGGCAAAAGAGGCTAGAAAACTCTATGGTGAGTTTCAAAGCAACATACTCGCATACATCATAACCGGTCATCATGGAGGCCTTCTCAATAGTGGAAGTACGGAATGTGGACTCCAAAAACGCCTACTTGAGACGTTTCTACCGGATTATTCAGCATACAAAAGTGAGATCCTAACTCCAAATATAAATGAATTTCGTCCTCGTCTTACTCCTATCCACAATGGGATGGGGTTTACGATTTCGTATTATATCCGTATGCTCTTTTCATGCTTAGTTGATGCCGATTTTCTGGATACCGAAAGATTTCTTTCACCTGATAAATCCTCTCTAAGAGGGAAATATGAACCTTTCGATACACTTTTTAAAAAATTCGATGACCATATGAATACTGTACATTTAAAGGCTGAAGATAACCCGATCAACAGATATCGAAGAGAAATCTATGAACAATGCAGAGAAAAAGCAGAATTGCCGCCACAGATGTTTTCTCTGACTGTCCCGACAGGAGGAGGAAAAACCCTCTCTTCAATGGCATTTGCTCTGGATCATTTAAAAAAGCACGATTTGAACAGAATTTTCTATGTCATACCATATACGAGCATCATAGAACAGAATGCAGATATATTCCGCAAGATCTTTGGAAACCAAAATGTGCTCGAACACCATAGCAATTATGATCCAAAAAACGAAAACTCTGAAAATACCGATATTGCACAGGAGAAATTGAAACTCTCATCTGAAAACTGGGATATTCCTATAGTCGTTACAACTAATGTACAGTTTTTTGAATCTCTCTTTTCCAATCGTGTTTCCAGATGTCGTAAGCTGCATAATCTTGCAAAGAGTGTGATTATTCTTGATGAAGCTCAGATGCTACCTACTGGCTTTTTGAAACCTTGCCTTGCTACGCTCTCTGAACTGGTTGTCAATTATGGATCAACAGTCGTAATCTGTACGGCGACTCAACCGAATCTTAATGGACTTCTGGACGAGAGAGTCAAGCCTGTTGAGATTATGCGTTCGCCTCAAGAACTGTATGAAGCATTCCGGCGAGTCCATGTGACAGACCTTGGGGATTTAGATGATTCTAATCTTTCAGCCAGACTAAACGCGCGTAACCAGGTTTTATGTATTGTTAATACCAGAACCCATGCGCAAAAACTGTATGAACAACTCTCTAGGTCTAATGGATGCTATCACCTGAGTGCAAGAATGTGTCCGGTTCACAGAAGAAATAAACTAAATGAGATCAAAGATCTACTAAAAAATGGGGCAGAATGCCGCGTTGTTTCCACCCAGCTTATCGAGGCTGGTGTTGATATTGATTTCCCTGCTGTCTACAGGTCTAAGGCTGGCATTGATTCTGTCTGCCAGGCTTCAGGAAGATGTAACCGTGAGGGAAAGCTGGATTTCGGAGAGGTGTATGTCTTCCGATCCACCGAAACCTATGGCAAGGCGACATCCTGGCAAAGCCGTGTTGCCGAGATTGGAAGTATGATTTTTGATGAATGGGATGATCCTTTGTCACTGCCTGCTATGAATAGATATTTCCAGAAACTTTATTCCTATGAAGGCGACGAGCTTGATAAAAAACGGATTCTACCTTCTTTTGAAGAACGATGGAGAGATATTGCATTTCCTTTTGAGGACGTGGCTGGAAAATTCAACCTTATTGAGAATAATACGCGGGATATTATTATTCCTTACGATGACAAGGTCAAATATATTATCAAACAGATCCAGCAGACTGGATTTCCCGGGAAATATATGCGACGTTTACAGGGGTATACAGTAAGCATTTATCTGGAAGAGTTTAAAGCACTGGAAAAAATCAATGCAATTTCCTCCATAGCTGACAGATTTTTTATTTTGGAGGGGGGAGAGGATTATTACTCTGAAAATATTGGACTTTTAAGCCGAAAATATGATAGTGAGAATCCATTATTTATTATTTAACAAGGTTATCTACTTATTATTCTTTACTATATACCGAAGAGTTATATCTTTAATTATTCATTCTATATGGTGAGGTGATTGGAATAGGATTTGGAATCAAACTGAAAGTATGGGGAGACTATGCCTGCTTCACGCGACCGGAAATGAAAGTTGAACGTGTAAGTTATGATGTCATAACTCCCTCAGCAGCGCGAGGACTTCTTGAAGCGATTTACTGGAAGCCTGCAATTTTCTGGAAGATTGACAAAATTCACGTTCTGAACCCTATCAAGTTTGACAATATTCGCAGGAATGAAAGGCCAGGAAAAATATCCGCACGTGACGTGAAAACTGCGTTAAAAGGAGGGGATGTTGCCCTTTATCAGGATTCAACGGCAGATACGGTTCAAAGGGCTTCCCTTGTTCTGCGTGATGTCTGTTATGTTATTGAGGCACACTTTGAAATGACAGATCGTGCAGGACCTGATGACACCATCGAAAAACATTACAATATTGCACTTCGGAGGATGAGAAAAGGACAGTGTTTCCATCACCCATATTTTGGCTGTCGTGAATTTCCTGTTCAATTTGAATTAATTGAAGGAGAAGTTCCTGTGTCTTATTATTGTGGAAAGAAAGACGGAGAAAGAGATCTTGGATTCATGCTCTATGATATTGATTTTTCTGACGAGATGAAAGCCGTCTTTTTCCGTGCCTGTATGGTAGACGGGGTGATTGATGTTCAGAAATGCCTGTGCTATGGGGGTGTCTCATGATTATCCAGTCCCTTTGCCGCCATTATGAGATCCTTGAAGGAGACGAGCACGTCAATATTCCAAGGCTGGGGTACAGCAGTGCCAAGGTCTCATTTGCCCTTGTCATTTCTTCTGATGGCATTCTTTCACATGTTGTTGACCTCAGGAGCGATGAAAAGAAGCCGAAGCCCAAAATTAGGGACGTTCCTATTCAGAAGTCTCGTTCTAGCGGAGTGTTTCCATATTTTGTCTGCGATAACGCAAAGTATGTTTTTGGTGTTGAAAAGCTGAAAAGAAGTGAATTTGAAAAGAGATTTGATCTTCCTTCGTCGGAGGGCAATCTTACTGAGTATACGATATTGGAGGAGAACGATAAAGAAGTCACTTTGGTATATAGACGTTCCAGAGAGTGCTTTGAGGCCTTCAGAGTCCTTCACCACAGTATACTGGATGGCCTGGATGATCCTGGAATCAGTGGATTCCTTGCTTTTCTGGACAGATGGAATCCAGAAGAATTTCTTGAAAATTCAAAGATTCTTCAGTACAAAGATGACCTTCTTGCTGGTGGAAACTGTGTTTTTGAGTGTAACGGGGAATTATTACATAAGAAAAGTATCGTGAGAAATGCCTGGGAAACTTATTCTCAGGATGAAAACGACGGCACAGTTATTGCCCAGTGCCTGGTAAGTGGAAAAGTGGAATCGACAGCCAAAGTACATCAAAAGATAAAAGGCGTTGTCGGGGCTCAGTCAGCAGGGGCTTCCCTTGTCAGTTTCAATGATGATGCGTTCTGTTCTTATGGAAAAGAACAGAGTTTTAATTCTCCTATAAGCGAATCATCAATGTTCAAGTACACAACTGCCCTGAATCATCTTCTTTCAAGCCAGAGTAATAAAATTCGGATTGCTGATACAACAGTTGTTTTCTGGGCTGAGACAAGTGAAAAATCCTGTGAAAATCTTGTGAAATTCTTTTTTGACACCCAGGAAACAGAGAAGAATGAAAATAATCTTGAAAGTGAGATGAACGAAGAAAAGGATGTCAGAGTCTCGCGAGTACAGGACTCCGGCAAGGCCAAACAGATCGAGGACATTCTTAATAAGGTCCGAATCGGCAAAAAAGTAAATCAAGAGGATATCGGGACGGATCCAGAGACGAATTTCTATATCCTTGGTTTGTCTCCTAATAATGCAAGGCTTGCCGTCCGTTTCTGGTTTGTCGATAGCATTGGGAACTTTATTGAAAAGGTAGCCCGCCACTATCTGGACATGGAGATCATCCGGGATGATTATAGTCCTCGATACGTCTCAGTATATCGGCTGTTGAATGAGACTGTCCCTCAGAGTTCAGAAAAAAAAGCAGCATCACCACTCCTTGGTGGCCTTGTTATGCGCTCGATCCTTAGCAATACGATCTATCCGATCTCTTTATACAGTGCGATTCTGAGCCGTGTGAAGGTAGAAGGTTCAATAAATTCTGTTAGAGCTGGTTTTATCAAGGCATATTTACTCAGATTGAGCAGAGTAGGATTATTGGATATAAAGCAGGATTTGATTACCATGAGTTTAAACGAGGAAAGTCCAAACGTGCCATATCGTCTTGGAAGGTTATTTGCTGTTCTTGAAAAAGCACAGAATGATACAAACAGAGAGATGAAGAGCACTATTAACAGCAAGTATTTCAGCAGCGCTTCTGCAACTCCTGCTGTTGTGTTTCCGGTGCTGTTAAAACTTGCACAACACCACATAGCCAAGTCTGAATGGGGTTTCAGATCAAATCAGCTAATAGAACAGATACTTTTGGGGGTGGATGAGTTTCCTGCATACCTGAATCTCGAAGATCAGGGTATGTTCATGCTTGGTTATTACCACCAACGTAAGGCATTTTTCACAAAAAAAGAGGTTCCTTCAATTGAGGAGGTGTCATCATGAGCGAAATCATAAAGAATCGATATGAATTTGTGTTGTTGTTTGATGTTGAGAATGGAAACCCTAATGGCGATCCTGATATGGGCAATATGCCCAGGGTTGATCCACAGACAGGTCACGGAATTGTCACTGATGTATGTCTCAAGAGAAAGATCAGAGATTATGTTGACCTTGTGAAAAGTGGAAACGCAGGCTACGATATATATGTTAAGTCCGGTGCCGTCCTTAATGATCAGCACAAGAAGGCCTACGATTACCTCGGAATAAATCCGGACTCGAAGAAACCGAAGGAAGATGAACTGACAAAATTCATGTGTCAGAATTTTTTTGACATTCGAACATTCGGTGCCGTAATGACTACGGAGATAAACTGTGGTCAGGTCAGAGGGCCTGTACAGTTTAGTTTTGGCCGCAGCATTGACCCGATCTTCCAGCAGGAAGTAACAGTTACCCGTTGTGCGGTCACCAATGAGAAAGATGCTGAAAAAGGCCAGACTATGGGCAAAAAACAGATTGTTCCGTACGGCCTGTACCGTGCAGAGGGATATATCTCCGCTCATCTGGCTAAAAGGACCGAATTTAGGGAAGAGGACCTGGAACTTCTCTGGGACAGTCTGATCAATATGTTTGAGCATGATCACTCAGCGGCAAGGGGAAAAATGTCCGCAAGAAAACTTATTGTTTTCAAGCATAACAATGAACTTGGATGCTGCCAGTCTCACGTCCTGTTCGACAAAGTGAAGGTGGAACGGCTTTCTCATGACCTTCCTTCCCGGTCCTTTGATGATTATAAAGTAACGATCTCTGGCGACATGCCAAACGGCGTTGAGTTGATCGAGAAATTATGATAGAAAAGAAATATGCCGAAGACGAGATGCTCTCGTTATCCGGCATACAACATTTCCATTTTTGTAAGCGCCAATGGGCTTTGATTCATATTGAGCGCCAGTGGGAAGAAAATCTTCAGACAACCGAAGGTCGCTTTCTCCATGAGCGTGTGGATAATCCATTCCTTAAAGAAAGCAGAGGTGACGTTGTGATGTCAAGAGCTTTTCCATTGGTTTCGGATCAGCTTGGGCTGTATGGTGTGGCAGACGTCGTTGAGTATATTCGCTCTGAAAATGGCATTTCTCTTCCTGGCTATGAGGGTTTTTGGAAAATGAATCCTGTAGAGTATAAAAGGGGTAAACCGAAGATTGACGAACGCGATGAAGTGCAACTCTGTGCACAGGCAATGTGCCTGGAGGAGATGTTTAATGTCAACATAAACTCCGCTGATTTTTATTATAACGAAATTCGGAGAAGAATTCAGCTTAATATAAGCGAAGAATTGAGAGCTCTTGTGATATCTTTGTCCGATGAAATGCATTATCTCTTTAAAAAAGGACTTACTCCACCTGCTGAAAAATCCCGAAACTGCAAATATTGCTCTCTTGTAGATGTCTGTGTCCCTAAATTAACGAAAAAGTCTGTTTCTGCTCGCTCGTATGTTAGCAAGCATTTTAACGATGCATGTACTGGTGATCCATAAGATCCTCCCATTTTTTCAAGAATTATTTATCTATCCAAACTTGTCTGTTAAGTAAAGGGGTTATATTCATGAGAAAATTGCTGAATACACTATATGTCACAACCCCCGAATCCTATCTTTTTAAAGAGGGGACGAATGTTGTTATTAAGGTAAAAGATGTTGAAAAGTTTCGTATTCCGATACATAATCTTGAGGGTATAGTTTGCTTTGCATATATGGGCGCCAGCCCTCAGCTGATGCGACTTTGCACTGACAATAATGTAGGCCTATCTTTTTTAACCCCGAATGGAAAATTTCTGGCGCGCGTTCAAGGGAGAGTAAGAGGGAATGTTCTTCTGCGGCGTACTCAGTACCGAAAAGCAGACAGTGAAGAAGATTCTCTGGATCTCGCTAAGTGTTTCATTATAGGAAAAGTCGTCAACTGCCGGACTGTTCTTGGGAGAAGCATCCGTGACCACGGAGACGTAGTAGATACCAATAAAATCCGTTCAGTTGATGATTTGCTGATAGAAAATCTCAAGAATATTGATTCCTGTTTAAATTTGGATTCTCTTCGTGGAATTGAGGGAAATTGTGCAAAATTTTATTTTGGTGCATTAGACGAACTTATTCTTAAGCAAAAGGATAATTTTTTCATACATCATAGGAATCGGAGGCCTCCTCTTGACAATATGAATGCACTGCTGTCTTTTTTGTATACATTGCTTGCTCATGATGTTGAATCAGCTTTGGAAACTGTTGGGCTTGATCCATATGTCGGCTTTTTCCACACTGACCGTCCTGGAAGGCCCAGTCTTGCGCTTGACTTGATGGAGGAACTCCGGCCTTTCATGGCTGACAGACTTGCATTGAATATGGTAAACCTCAAGCAGATTGATGCAAAAGATTTTCTAAGAAAGGAAAACGGAGCTGTCCTCATGACTGAAGATGGAAGGAAAGAAATACTGGCAACCTGGCAAAAGAGAAAACAGGATCAAATTACCCATCCTTATTTAAATGAGAAGATCCCCGTCGGGTTGATTCCGTATGTGCAAGCAATGTTGTTGGCTCACTATTTAAGGGGAGACATTGATGGTTATCCGCCATTTTTTATGAATTGAGGTGTTTTAAGTGATGGTATTGGTAACGTATGATGTGAATACAGAATCACAAGGTGGAAAAAGCAGACTGAGAAAGGTGGCAAAAGAGTGCGAAAATTACGGACAGAGGGTCCAGAACTCTGTATTTGAGTGCCTTGTAGATCCTGCTCAATTTGCACAGCTTAAACATTATTTATGTGATATCATGGATGAGGAGAAAGATAGTCTCAGATTTTATTATTTGGGTAAAAATTGGAAAAATCGGGTGGAGCACTTTGGTGCAAAAAAGGGGTACGATCCGGAAGGTTTATTAGTCGCATAATCTCTGCGAACCTATAGTGAACATTGATTTGTTGGGAGGTTCGCAGAAAAAATTAGTTCATCATATTTATTTTTTGTGGCTGTTTATCGCTGAACTCAAAAAAGTATATTTTAGAAAAAGTATCTATATCAACGAGGTTGATGTATAATCTGAATTAATTTACGGTCGCACCCTTCACGGGTGTGTGGATTGAAATTGCTATGGAGGATTTCCACCAATTATAAAATAACGTCGCACCCTTCACGGGTGTGTGGATTGAAATATACAGGAGATGGATAACTGATGAGGAAACCACAGGTCGCACCCTTCACGGGTGTGTGGATTGAAATTAAAGGCGACTGTTTCAAGTTGTTGAAAGGAGGTCGCACCCTTCACGGGTGTGTGGATTGAAATTTTTTATGCCGATGCTCACGGGCTGCATTTGCACGTCGCACCCTTCACGGGTGTGTGGATTGAAATCTCCAGGAACTCCGGGGAGATGTCAGGAAAGAAGCGTCGCACCCTTCACGGGTGTGTGGATTGAAATTTTTTTCGTGCGATATGCGAAATAAAAAGCAAGTCGCACCCTTCACGGGTGTGTGGATTGAAATTGTTTCGATTGTTGCGCCCCCTGTCAAATTGGTTGTCGCACCCTTCACGGGTGTGTGGATTGAAATCTAAGAAGGATAACAAAGCTACCTTAGAAGTATGTAGTCGCACCCTTCACGGGTGTGTGGATTGAAATTAGTATTGCCCGGCTTAGGGTCTGATCTCTTACGAGTCGCACCCTTCACGGGTGTGTGGATTGAAATCCTGTCGTATATTCTGTCATTTGCTTCTATCCTGTGTCGCACCCTTCACGGGTGTGTGGATTGAAATCGGCTGCATTACTGCGGCTGTACATCTGGTCTCCTGTCGCACCCTTCACGGGTGTGTGGATTGAAATTTCTGCGTTGTTTGCTGTCCCTGAGAGACGTTTCGTCGCACCCTTCACGGGTGTGTGGATTGAAATAATCATGCTATACGGAATATCATTCCCTATGACAGTCGCACCCTTCACGGGTGTGTGGATTGAAATTCACACTCGATGTGCTCGGAACTGAACCCGCAAGGTCGCACCCTTCACGGGTGTGTGGATTGAAATCCCCACATCCCTCTGGCCCACCCACGGCGACCTCTCGTCGCACCCTTCACGGGTGTGTGGATTGAAATATATCTACCTCGACGTCAGAAGGCTGTGCTACTTGTCGCACCCTTCACGGGTGTGTGGATTGAAATAACGGGTGGAGCTTGGAAGGCGTGCACATCCCCGAGTCGCACCCTTCACGGGTGTGTGGATTGAAATATGGAGTTGGGATTTTGACAACGATGGAACCCCGGTCGCACCCTTCACGGGTGTGTGGATTGAAATCACAGTTACTGGAAGTGATCAACAGGGATTGTTGGTCGCACCTTCACGGGTGTGTGGATTGAAATAAAATATCCGCCGAAATCGCCCCACTCGGCCCCGTCGCACCCTTCACGGGTGTGTGGATTGAAATCTTTAAATCTCCAGAATTTAGAACCTATCTATTTGTCGCACCCTTCACGGGTGTGTGGATTGAAATCATCAGTTAATCCTCCTGGATTACCTGCGGATATCGTCGCACCCTTCACGGGTGTGTGGATTGAAATCAGGAAGAAACAGGGAAGAAGGAGAAGGCCCTGCGTCGCACCCTTCACGGGTGTGTGGATTGAAATCAGGAAGAAACAGGGAAGAAGGAGAAGGCCCTGCGTCGCACCCTTCACGGGTGTGTGGATTGAAATAGGTAAATACCGTAATAATCGAGTATAAAGAAGTCACACCACGTAAGGTGTGTGGATTGAAATGGTATATAGTAAAGAATAAATAAGAAAAACAATACTGTCGCACCCCTTGTGGGTGTGTGGATTGAAATAAGTATGTCATCCTTGCCAACAAAGAGCACTGGCAGCACAACTGCGACCGCTGGATAGAAAAGGGCTGGCTCTGAATCCTGGCCTTGAATTTCCAGAAAAACCGGTGTCTCCTGTGAAAATATATTAATGCAGAATTTCAGGGATTCGAATTCCCTCTCCTGCATAAATTTATTTTGACCCTCCTGTATTCATTTGATGTAAGACTCTAAATTTCTCCTGGCAAACCTCTTTATACAAGATCAGATGCTCTATGTTATATAACATAGGTTATTCAAAAGAGGTATGTATGCCGCCCAAAACAAAATTTGACAAAGAAACCATTGTAGAAGCCGCTTTTGACATCGCGAAAGAAGAAGGCTTTGCCGGCATCACCACGCGCAGCGTGGCGAAACGGCTCAGGTGTTCTGTTGCGCCTATCTATCTCAATTTCGGGACGATTGACGATTTGATTAAGGCTGTGGTCGAGCGTGTTTTTGTCCTAACGGATGAACTGCTGGCAAAACAAAAGGGCCCGAACCTTTTCGAAAACATCGGGAAAGCCAGTCTGGTGTTTGCGCGGGAGTATCCTGTCCTTTTTCGTGAACTGGTAATGCAGAAAAACTCATACATGGCTTCGTATGAAACCGTTCTGGAGGCTATGGTCGAAGCCCTGGCTGAAGATGAAACCATGCGCAGTTTGACATACGATGAGCGCAGGCGCTTGCTTTTGAAGATGCGGATCTTCCAGACGGGGATCTCGGTCATGGCCGCCAACGGTCATCTGCCGTCCTGGCTTGATGACCGGGCCGCTGAAAAGCTGCTTCTGGAAATGGGGGAGGACCTCCTGCGTATACAGCAAATAAAACATAAGGAGACGGGGGAATGAAAAAAATAATTATTATCGGTGAGGGTATCGCCGGGACCCCGATTCATGACCCCCGGGTCACGGTTGGCGCTCTCGAGGGGGTTGAAATTATCCATCCATTACATGCTTCCGTTATTTATTCTTTAGCTTATCCCATACCTCAGAGCCCGGTGCATTGCCAGTCAGGTAAATAATAATCTGAAAGACTATCAGGATTACAGCAAGAATGGCATAACGAGTTGCCGTTTTCTCGAGATAACTTATGCTAGCAAAAATCGCAACTAAAAATATTATAGTTACCAACCAACCCTCTAAGCTGATGGGACGATAACCCCATCCAAGAATTCTCTTGCCAAACCATGCTTTTTTAGTAATTCTTGTCATATTTCACATCTCCGTTTAAATTTTGGTCTTATAAACAATCTCATGAGAATCGACGAAAATAGCGCAAATATAATCCAACAAAGAAAATCTTCTAATGTGACCCATTTCCTCAAGTTTAAGTTTTTTTGTGTTCAGTTGCTATTTTTTTAACATTTTTCTCCTTACTGAACGGTGATTTTTCCATCTACAAGCCTGATAATTATATCGGCTTTTGAAGCCAGGTCCTCATTATGAGTAACTACAATAAACGTCTGGTTATATTCCTTGTTCAACCTGCGGAGCAGTTCATAGATCATGTCACCGGTTTTTGTATCAAGGTTGCCTGTGGGTTCGTCTCCGAGCACGATTGCAGGAGAGCAGCTCAAGGCTCTTGCTATTGCAACCCTCTGGTTCTGCCCTCCTGAAAGTTCTCCTGGCCTGTGTTCCATTCTCCCTTCGAGCCCGACCTCTTTCAGAAGTTTTTCGGCGACATCTTTTGCTTTCTCCCTGCTCTTGCCTGCAATCAGGAGTGGCATCATTACGTTTTCCAGGGCTGTGAAATCGGGAAGCAGGTGATGGTACTGAAAGACAAAGCCCAGTATCCTGTTTCTCATTCCGGAACGCTCCTTATCCGACATTTTTGTTACATCTTTGCCGTCTATAAGGAGAGTCCCTGAACTGGGCGTGTCGAGCAGACCTATGAGATGCATAAGCGTACTTTTGCCTGAGCCGGAAGGGCCTACAATTGCAACAAATTCCCCTTTTTTAATTCTCAGGTTTGCATTGTCGAGAGTGCGAAATTCAACTCCGTTTTGGTAAACTTTGGTCAGGTTTTTAAGCTCTATAACCGGGCTTTCATCTGTCATGGTTTCGATACCTCTTTAAAATTATCTTTCAATGGCTTTTACAGGATCAAGTTTTGCAGCCTTCCGCGCAGGATAGATTCCTGAAAGAATATTGACAATAAAAGCAAAGAAAGCCGCATACACAAAATTAAGCGGTTCGACTTCAAGAGGAAGAGTCTGAAGCCCGAAATACGTCTCCGGAGGAATTTCTATCTCATAGCTCTGGAGCGCAACTGTCGCAATATAACCGAGAATTGTACCGAGCACGAGGCCTGCTGCTCCAAGGATCATGGATTGGAAAAGAAAGACAAACATAATGCTCTTTTGCGAAGTTCCCATAGCTTTCAGGATACCTATTTCCCTGGTTCTCTGAGCAACAATTGTGATCAGGGTGTTTGCAATTCCGAAGCCTGCAACTCCGTAAATCAGGAAGTAGAAAATTTTTACAAAGGCCGCCTGGGCCTCCAAGAAGCTGAAGATTTCAACATTTGCTTCGCTCCAGCTTACAGCATCAAGTCCGGTTTCTCTCTCAATAGAACCTGCAATGGCGTCTGCCTGATAAGGATCTGCTACTCTGACCTCTATGGTGCTTGCAACTCCCGGTTCATTGAAAAAATCCTGAACCGAGTCGAACCTCGCATAGGCTGTGACCTCATCTGCAGAAGTCCCGGTATGAATCAGACCTACAACCTTAAAAGAGGTTGTTTGCGAGCCCGGAAAAACGACATCTACTCGATCTCCCACATTTACCTCCAGGTTTTCTGCAAGTTGATCCCCAAGCAGGATCCCGTATCTTGTATGAACAAGGGTCATGAGATCGCCTTCAACAACATCCTCACTTACCCTCATAACACTCTCTTCAGCCATAGGGTCAACTCCCTGAAGATAAACCCCTTCGGCATTGTCCCTGTACTCAAGCGCCGCCTGACCCAGGTATTTGGGGGATACGGCTATAACTCCTTCCTTTTCGGAGATCAGGGCAGACTTATACCTGTAAAGATGGATGGACTCTTCTTCCTCATCCTGAGGATTGATGACAATATGCGGATTATTCTCTATACTTGAGGTTACGACTTCGTCCTGAAAACCCGAAATCATTGCCATCATTACCGTAATCACGGAAACTGCAAGAGCAACAGCAAGTATGGCAAAAAGGGTCTGCTTTTTACTGGAAAATACCTGCCTCAAAGCGATTTTCAGTTCATACATCTGAATAAGCTCCTGGTTATGATTATGTATCAGAGTTTTTAGTCAACCCAATTTTATAATTTCCAAAATATCAAATCTGTTAAGATTTTAACAGGCTGTGAAATAGTATTACAGCTGCACTCACTTTGAACTTATAGCCTTTACAGGGTCCAGTTTCGCCGCCTGTCGCGCAGGATAAACTCCGGTAATCAGGTTTAGCAGAAAAACGGCAAAAATGATGAATACGATATCCTGAAAGCGCACGACAATGGGGATAAAGGAAATACTTCCGTAAACATCGGATGGATCTGCCGGGATCTCATACTGTCCTATTGCCAGGGCTATAAGGACTCCTGCAAAAGTGCCGAAAAGAGCGCCCAGCAGGCCAAGAATCCCGCTCTGGAGGATGAAAATCCTCTGGATGCCTGAGACCTGCGCACCCATAGCGCGAAGCATACCTATCTGACCCTTTGCACTGATAACCGAAAGGTTCAGTGTGCTGACCACGCCAAAAGAGGCTATGACAACAATAAGCCCGTATATGACAGCGTTTGAAGTGCTTTCGATAGCAATGAAGCGGAGGATTGCAGGGTCTGTTTCCGTCCAGCCCTTTGCATTATAACCAAGTTTTTTGATCTCGTTTGCGACTTCCGTATCCCTGTTAAAATCCCTGAGACGGACAGAAACCCCATTAACCGCGTTCGAGGCATCATAGAATTCCCGGGCAGTACCCAGGGAGGTATATGCCAGGACCTCGTCAAGAGGAGATCCGGTATGAAAGATCCCCACAACTCTAAGAGAGAGGAGATTTGCATTCGGAAAAGACACATCTACGGAGTCCCCGGGATTAACCTCCAGTTTTTCCGCCAGCTTTGAGCCTATAACCACCGTATTTCTCGAAAACTCGATTTCCTGGAAACTACCTTCAACCATATCCTCTTCGATAGAGCTGATTTCATTTTCCTGTGAAGGAACCACACCTCTAAGCTCGCAGTTAAGGGAATTGTCCTTGAACCTGAAAGAAGCCTGCCCTGTAAGGAAAGGAGAAACTGCGGTAACTCCTTCAATTGAGCCAATCCTTCCTACCAGAGTACCGTAGAGATAGATGTAGTCCTCACCTTCCTCCGGAGAGACCGAGACATGAGGAAGTTTGTCCACGGTAATGTTATAAATCTCCCCTGTAACACCTAGCAGAAGAGAATGGGAAACCGTAAGTATCATTACAGCGAGAGCTATTGCTCCTACCGAAAGCAGGGTCTGGAATTTTCTTGCCCGAAGCTGCCTGAGAGCAATTAAAAGTTCATAACGCATGGGATTCACGGCCTTTTTGGGTTTTTATTCCGGTTTTTAAAAAAGGAAAAAACCATTGCAAGCCCCGCAGTTCCGGCAATAACCGAAGAGCCGTTGATACCATTCCCGGCGTCTTCGTCTGAGCTTTCATTTCCTGTATCAGGGCCTGACTCACTCTCATCTACGGGTGAAAGGTCAGATTCAATAATGGTTTCCCTGCGTTCGATAACATCTCCGTCGTTGCCGATAAGTTCAATATCAAGCCTGTAAACTCCTTCAGTGAGCCTTTCTTTCCAGGCGACCTCAACGGTTTCATCGTCATCGGTCAAAAGAACCGGGACTCTTTCACGGACGGATTCAACAAACATCGGACTGCCGCGTCCTGAAGTTTCCTGTACTTTATATACGGAAAAAACCAGACTTCCTTCAAAAGGCACCTGGGAACGCCCTAAAACAGTTGCACTTGCTCCGGTCTCATCTTCATAGATGTCAGTAATCTCGGCATCGTCTCTGGCAGTGAAACGCTCTGTTAGAGCTATAAACCCCTGGCCCGGGGAGTAAACATGAACCTTTACTCTTCCGGCATACTCCTTATTGTTCTCAAGGAGAGTACCCCAGGATGCAGAAAAGGTTTCCGGAACGCTGGTCAAGGATGCCTTTTCGGTTTTTGTTTCATGGATTACGTCGTGGCCGTTTACAAGCATATATTCGATATCAAAAAGTGAAGCCTGATTTGGGGAGAGTACAACAGAGATCCCGTCGGAGTTAGGGACAAGATCATCTACATGAAGTCGGGAAGCTGAGTAGCTGCCGTAAACAAAATCATACTCCGCTTCTGAAAGTACCTGCCCCTGTTCCATAAGCCTTGCTCTCAGAGTATAAGACCCACGCTCGGGATTCCTGATATTCCAGAAGCCAACTTTCGTAACTCTTGTATTAGCAGGAAGACTACCGGTTGAAAATTCCTGTCTGGCAATGGTTTCTTCACTCCCTCTTCCCGGCCTGATCAGAGATGTCTCAAGGGTCAGGTTCTCTTCCGGCTTGGCTGAGTAGAGTGTTACATCAAAGGACTCTATGTCACTGTAGAGTTCGGCTATGCGGGCCGGACCTGTTCCATCGGCCTGTGTGGTATCTGCTGCAGAGGCCTGGAGGGCCGATAACAGAAGTAAAGCAAGTACGAAAAGCATGGATTTCATGATTTTTCCCCTCTTCGATAACAAAACATTGTAATCAAATCATCAAGTGTTTCGAAATTGAGTCTGTCAAATTTTGTTCTGGACGGCAGATAGACCGCCGTTGAATAACATATGTTATATAACATATGTTATTTTATCTTCTATATATAGGTTTGCCTCCAGTTGGTGAACAATGTTCACTTAGGAGATTTCATATGCCACCTAAAAAACGTGTTCAGGACAATCAGATGAGTGTCAAACGGGACAGAAAGGCGAAAATTATCTCTATTCAGGAGGCTACGTGCATGCTGATAGAGATAAAAGGTTACGAAAATGTGACCATCCGGGACATAGCTGAGGCTGCCGGTGTGAGCATAGGGCTGATCTATAAATATTTCCCGGACGCTTGAAGATATGGGGTTATCAGGCACCATGAGATTTGCCAGGCCCGCTTAACAGGTAAAGTAATTATACGAGAAAAGTTACTCTGTGAAGAAAATGATCCCGCAGGGAAGTGATTCTATGGGGAAAGCTACAAGGTTAAGCATTGAAGAGCTGGGGAAAAAGCTCATCGAGGCCGGCAGGCTCAAACTGCGCCCTCTCTGTGTCTACAGTGCAGATGAGATTCCGGAGAATGCGGTCCCATCGTATACGGTAGACCGCTGTATAGCGAAGGCGGCTTACACTTACGCCCTCTTTAAAGAAACACCTGCTCTTTACATTGAGGCATCTCACGGACAGTGCTGCCCTGGCGGGCTTACGTGGATGGGGCTCGCAGAACCGCACCCGAAACTGAAGTACTTCGTGACTGTAGGCACTCCGGACTTCAGGGGCGGGGCTGCTGAACATTTAAAAGCAACCCCGGAACTTTTCGATGAGCAGAAAGAACGTGCAGGGAAAATCATTCCTCAAAGCAAATACACAGTCATTGCACCGTGTACTGATGATATTGCACCTGAGACTGTCAGAGCCTTTATCCTGTTTGCAGGCAGTGAACAGATCCGGAACCTCTGCGGGCTGGCGCAGTTCAGCAACTCCGACCCTTTTTTCAGGACAATAATACCCGGAGGTCCCGTCTGTGCTATGATGATTGCTTTTCCAGCGGGTATGGCAGAAAATGCTCCAGAAGATTCGGCTTTTGTCGGGCCTGTTGATCCGACAGGGAATCCCTGGCTTCCACCCGAGTTAATGATTATGGGCATCCCTGCAGGACTCGCACAGCAGATGGCAGCAGATCTGGAGGATTCCTTTATTTGCAAACGGAGCAGGATAGCGTATCCTGAAAGCCGGATTCTTATCAAGCCACGGGAAAAGGACATACCGAAATAAAAATACCAGGAGATGGATGTTGCAAAGATGAAGAAATTGCGTACCTGAAAAATTACTTTTCTCTTTGTTACTTCCAATTGTTTCAAGGGTTCTGTAAAGGACTCTTTCATTGAAGGACTTAAGGTTTAAGAGGTCGAGAACTTCATCTTGATTCATCCACTTACTTGCTTTCTTGATACTGAAATTTTCGGTGAGCTTATAGCTCACCAATCCGGTCAGCAAACCATTGATGTCAAGGCCTTTACTTTTATACTTGCCAAAAATGGCAAAAAAATTGAGCTTTTCAAAAAAGTATTGAACAGCCAGTGTTGTTCCAATAGGAAGACATATATTCTTGTTAGGAATTGCAGGAAATGCTCTTAGTTTAATGTTTTTATTCATTTGACCGAATAAAACAAAACAAAGAGTACTTATTTTTATTTAAATACCAAAATGAAGTTAAAAATAGTGGGAACTGTCAAAGTTAGGTTTCATTTTGTGATCAGCTACTTTTTTCCTGACTTATTTTTCTGCTACCCTCATACCCTCAAAAACAGATATTATTATATATTTATATAAAAATAAATGATATTTATAATTAGAATTAAAGGATTTTTAAGCGCTTATTTGGAGTTTAGGATCTTTATAATACATATTTCAGAAGAGGTCAGGGATATGGGGGAGAAAGAAAATTCAAACGTGAAAACCGGAGTAAAGGAGAGTATCGATGAACTGTGCAAGGATAATTATGATCTACTGAAAGATGAAATCGTTTCTGCCATAATTGAAGGAGCCGAGAAGGGACTGGAAGAAGGGGTTGAAAATGGGATATTAAGCGGGTTGAATGAATGTTTTGAGATTGAATTCCTGAATGTCAGAAATGCCCGTATAAAAAATATAGAGGAAATTCTGGAAGAAATAGCTTCGGAGACTGCCAAAGACCAGGTAAAAGAGCACGTAAAAAGGGAGACGTGCCCTGTCCTGAAACAGAGAGGAGACCGGTTATGTGACAGGATATTAATTGAAATAAAAAACGACAGGGAAGAGGTTCTCGAAGCAGACATTGATTTGATACGAGCCCTGAATATAGAAAAAATTTGTAAGGACAAAGCAGGCGAAATCAAGCAGGAGATTGAGAAAAAACTTCCACAAAATTTCATTTCGCTTGCTTTATTCGACGGAATGCTGGAAGCAATATCCGAATGTATGGTTGAAAACGTTGAAAGTTGCACTGAAAAAATCCGGGAAGCCGCCAGGCAAAACAGGTCCGTTTAAAAAGAGGTCCGTCTAAGTTCACGGGGGGAGATTATGGGGGACAGTCAAGGACATGAAGAAATCAAAGAGCCAATCGAGCACCTGACAGAGGAAATAACGCAAATGTATGTCCAGGAGCTGACAAAAGAAGCAGTTAAAAAAGCCATAAAAAATAAGAGCAAGGATTTGAGTAAAAAAGAAATCAAAAATTTAGAAACCCGACTTAAGAACCTGACTGACAAAGAGAAGGTCGCCCGGTTCAAAGATGCCTCTGAAGAAATATCCAGAGGAATTCTTGAGGGCAACATAACGGGCGAGGAAGCAATCGAGGAAATAAGCACCGTCCTGGAAAACTCACTTGAAACCAAAGCATCTTTTTTAGCCAGAGCAGCACTTTCTTTTAAAAACATACCCCTTCCGGTAAAAATAGCAATACTTGTAATGCTCCCCGTTACGGCTGTCATAGCTCTGGTAATCATGCCCTCTCTATCGATGTCCGAAGGAGACATGAACTTCAACCTCGCTGAAGGGGAATCTGATTTCGATCAATTCCAGGTATCCAATGCCGGCGGTGGAATTCTGTTATGGACGGCAAGCTCGGACCAGCCGTGGATAACCCTGAGCCCGAAAAGAGGAGGAAATTCCGATACTGTCACCGTTATTGTTGATGCGGGGGGTATGAAAGAGGGGACATACGAAGGAACTATTACCGTAGAATCACCTGCAGGAACGGAACAATGCCCGGTCTACCTGTCGGTAGAACCTTCATATAAAAATCTGAATCCTGTCCTGGAGGTGTCTCCGGATCCTCTATCCTTTAACTTCGATTTGATTGAAGGGGAATCGGACTATGGGGAATTCGACGTATCAAATGACGGAGAGGGGATCCTTGAATGGGAAGTGAGTGCCGATGAACCGTGGATAACCCTGAGCCTGGAGAACGGGACAAATTCGGACACTGTGACTGTCACAGTGAATACAGAGGAACTGAGCCCGGGAGAAGAATACGAAGGAACAATCACAATAGAATCGAACGGGGGGGACGAAGAAGGCATAATATACCTGAATGTGCTGCCAGAGGGAGAAAAACCAGAGGAAAAACCCATTTTAGCTGTTGATCCGGACCCCCTATACTTTAATTTCGAGTTGATTGAAGGGGAATCGGATTCAGAGGAATTCTACATATCTAATGATGGAGAAGGCGACCTTGAGTGGGAAGTGAATGCAGACCCTGACCGGCCCTCCTGGATATCCATAGGCCCGATAAGCGGTACAAATGAAGAGACCGTTACCGTTACAGTTGATGCTGCTGATTTGATTCCGGGGGAGTATAATACAACCTTTAGGGTAGAATCAAATGGAGGAAATGAAGAGGGCACGGTAAACCTGATAGTGCCGGGAGAGAAGGAAGGTCCCGATCTTGTGACGTCCCTGGAAGTCACAGGCCCTGTGACTCATGCAATGGACGAGGATGCCTACAATTTCTCAGTACCCGTAAGTGTAGTGGTAAGGAATCAGGGGGATGAAGCCGCCGAGATCTTCAAAGTAGGAGCAGTATACTCCATGTATGATGGGACTTACATGGTAGCTCTCAGAGTTCCCGGGGAAAGTGACACCCGTTTTCCCTATACTGATGAGCCCCTGGACCCGGGAGAAGAAGTGACTTTTGAGGGAGAGGTTCTTTTCAGTGATTCATTTCCCGGCGAAATAGTTTATTTGAAAGCGATAGCAGATAGTTGCATCGGGGACGAGGGTTTCTCTGACTATTGCCGCGTTGAAGAAAGCAACGAGGACAACAATGAATCGCCGGAAGTAGAAGTGTATTTGCCATATCCCGAGCTTGAGGGTCCCGATCTTGTGACTTCCCTGGAGGTTACGGGCCCGGCGACTCTGAAACCAGTAGATGGTGTATACCTTATCAATGTACCAATAACTGTCGTGGTTAGAAATCAGGGCGATGAAGCTGCCGATATTTTCAAAGTCGAAGCGATGTACGCCATGTATGATGAGACACACACGGTAGCCTTCAGAGTTCCCGGGGAAAGTAACACGAGGTATCCCTATACGGATGCCACACTTGGCCCGGGGGAAGAAGTGTTTTTTGAGGGAGAGGTTCTTTTCAGTGACTCATTGAGCGGTGAAACAGTCTATTTAACAGCTATAGCGGACAGCTGTATTGAGGATGAATTCGTTCCTGATTATTGCCGCGTTGAAGAAAGTGATGAGGACAACAATGAATCACCACCAGAAGAAGTTTATTTACCCATTTTCATTGAATGAACGATCAGCCTTCCAGAAGAGAACGTGCCACATCCAATAAAGGAGATGCAGCCACGTTATTTCCTGAAACTTTATCCGTATGTATCTCCCTCATGTACTTCCCAGTCTTTTACAGAAAACTGAAAACCATATATTTTGCCTTTGTAAGCTAAAGCTCTCATTCAAAAAAGTGAGACCGATTTAGAGAATTTCAGGCGCTCAATATTTAAACATCAAGACAAAAGACTATTCGATATCCTAACAAATACTACGAACCCAACGCACTGCAACTCACATATTCTAAACCAATTCAATTTCTTCATTCATGCCCAGCTCTTAAATTATAAGAAATTCCATTCTCCCATACAATGGTGGTCTTTTGTCTTCGAAAATCAACCGTGAAACTTTTATCCGGTCTCTTGTGGACCTTCTCAGAAAAGCGGAAACCGAACTTTCCGATGATGTTGTAAATGCGATCCGAAAAGCCGAAGCCCGGGAAAAAAGCCCTGTTGCAAAGTCCCAGTTACAGGCAATCCTGAAAAACATCGAAATTGCCGAAACCCACGGCGTGCCCATGTGCCAGGACACAGGCATCCTGATCTTTTTCGTGGAGCTCGGGAGCGAATTTCATCCAGGGTTTGACCTTGAGGCCGCAATCAGGGAAGCCGCTGCCCTTGCAACTAAAGAAGTCCCGCTCCGCCCCAATGCCGTGGACCCCCTGACCCGCAGGAACAGCGGGGACAATACAGGAAAAGGGATCCCGGACATCAACTGGAAACTAGTGCCCGGAAAGCAGCTGAAGATCACGGTTGCCCCGAAAGGTGCGGGCTCGGAAAATATGAGCGCCCTTCGGATGTTGAACCCGACCGAAGTAGGGAGCATCAAAGACTTCGTGCTCGAAACGGTGATTAACGCAGGCGGGATGCCCTGTCCCCCCCTTACACTCGGGGTGGGGATAGGAGGTTCCTTTGACAAAGCTGCCAGGCTTGCAAAAGAAGCTCTCTTAGAACCCCTGGACATTCCCATGAGCGAGTTTGAAAAGGAAATCCTGAATGCTGTAAACGCCCTCGGGATCGGGTGCATGGGGCTTGGGGGCAGTACAACCGCCCTTGCAGTCCACGTAAAAACCGCCCACTGCCACACGGCTTCCCTTCCCGTGGCAGTGAACATCCAGTGCTGGGCGAACCGGCACGCTTCAATCGTATTAGGAGGGGATGAATGATGGAATGGCACCTGAAAACCCCGCTGAGCGGAGAGGATGTAAAGAAGCTCGAGGCCGGGGACATAGTCTATATTTCCGGAGAGATCCTGACAGCCCGGGACGAAGCCCATGCCCGCATCCTGGAATTTGCAGAAAATGGAGAAGAGCTTCCTTTCTCCCTGGAAGGAGCGGTGATTTACCACTGCGGCCCCCTCATGCAGCAAACGGGGGAAGGAAAAGAAGGTAAGCCCGAATGGAAAGTGGTTTCAGCCGGCCCCACCACCAGCGGCAGGATGTCAAAGATGACCCCCCCGCTCCTGGAAGCCCACAACGTGCGGGCAATCATCGGGAAAGGAGGGATGAAAAATGTTTCCGAAGCCTTGAAAGACAAATGCGTCTATCTTGCCTACACCGGAGGCTGTGCAGCCCTTGCCGCGGAACTGATAAAGGAAGTAAAAACCGTCCACTGGCTTGACCTGGGGATGCCCGAAGCTGTCTGGGTCCTGAGGGTGGAAGAGTTCGGCCCCCTTATCGTGGGGATTGATTCGAAAGGCAGGGACATTTTTGCGGAAGTAAGGGAAAAGGCTGAGAAAGTGTTTTCAGAAATAAAAAGCTAAAAAAGTGATTGCAGAAATAAAAAACTGAAAAGTGATTGCAGAAATAAAAAACTGAAAAGTGATTGCAGAAACAAAAAACGGAATTAACTAAAATAAAAAACTGAGCTCAAATCTGAGCTCAAACAAATTTTCATTCTTTTTTAGACACAGGGATTTCGGGTGGCAGGAAGATCAAGACGACATTTTAGATGTTCCAGATTATACCTTGGCTGGCGCTGCAGCGGCAGGAGTTGCCGTATCATGCCTGCGGCGGCTGCGCAGGAAGACCTTGATGACCTCGTCAACGAGCAGCAGGGCGATTGCAGCTGCGATGCAGATCCTCCACTGGTCTCCGCTCAGCGAGGTCAGGCCCAGGAGACGCTGCAGGAAGCCGAGCTCGGTCGCCAGGATGGTTATCAACAACGCCAGGCCATAGAGGGACAGCTGGTTTCGATCATGAATAATGTCCCGGTCAAAAGCGGTATCGGTCTCACTGCGAACGCTGAACCCCCTGGAGATGCTGAGTAAGGCGAAGGCCACAAAGCCCATGGTGGCCGCCGTGGCCGTGCCGGCAGCCTCGTAGATCGCTTCCAGATAGACCGTGGCGATCGCCATAAGGATGCCGAGGAAGGCGATGCGTACCCATTGTGAAGTTGACAGGAGGGGCTGTTTCAGCGGCCGGGGCTTCTTTTCCATCAGGCCTGAAGCCGGCTTGTCGAACCCCAGTGCCATAGCCACCGGAACCGAGATAAGGAAGTTCAGAAACAGGACGACGAGCGCCCCAAACGGGGTTCCTCCGAGTACGAAGAAGAAAGCAGCCAGCAGGTAGCATGTGATGTACGCCACCAGCTGTCCCATCTGGAAGCGGACGAAGTTGAACAGGTTGTTGTAGATGTGCCGGCCATACTCCACCGCCTTGACGATTGTGGCGAAGTTGTCGTCGGTCAGGATCATCACAGCTGCGTCCTTGGATACTTCGGTACCTGTGATGCCCATGGCCACGCCAATGTCGGCCTTCTTCAGCGCAGGGGCATCGTTAACGCCATCACCCGTCATCGCCACGATGTTGTCCTTCTGCTGGAGCAGGGTCACCAGCCGGATTTTGTCCTCCGGGGTCACGCGGGCCACCACACCGATCTGATCCAGCTGTGGCTTCAACTGCTCATCAGGAATGGCGGCAAATTCTGCCCCTGTCAAAGCCTGGCCTTCGATGCCCAGTTCGTGGCCTATGGCAGCGGCGGTCACCGCATGGTCGCCCGTGATCATACGCACCTGGATCCCGGCACTGTGGCAGCTGGCAATCGCATCCTTTGCCTCACCTCGCGGCGGATCAACTATTCCAACCATCGCTAGAAGGGTCAGGTCCTGCACCAGGTCGAGCAGATTACTTTTCGGATCGAAGGTTGCCGGATCGAAGTCCCGGCGTGCCATGACCATGACCCGTTCACCGGCGGCCGCCATGCGGTCGTTTTCTGCCAGTGCCAGATGACGATTTTCATCGTTAACTGCCAACGGTTCTCCCCCCGGGATCCAGTAATATCCACCACGGGCGATCAACACGTCAGGCGCTCCCTTGACGCAGCAACGCACAACCGGCTTTCCCTGCTCATCTGTCATGTTATGGAAGGTCGCCATGAACTTATATTCGGCATCGAACGGCACCTCAGCCACACGCGGGAACAGCTCTCTCGCACT
Source organism: Methanosarcina sp. KYL-1 (assembly GCF_024372725.1). GTDB lineage: Archaea > Halobacteriota > Methanosarcinia > Methanosarcinales > Methanosarcinaceae > Methanosarcina. The sequence goes on along the minus strand of NZ_VOUA01000003.1, from coordinate 246,840 downwards.
GTCCACATGGATGCCCCCCTTCTCAGCCAGCACGATCAGAGCGCCCTCGGTGGGGTCGCCAATCAGCGTTTCACCGTCCAGCCGCGCGTCGGCGCACAGGGCCATGGGCAGCAAGACCTGGTCAAGATCGATCCTTTTCCCACCTGCACTCTGGATCTTACCCTCAGTACTGTAAGGCGTTGTATTTTTCTGCCACGGCTGGCCGGGCGGAATGCCCCTGGTCAGTTTCAACTCTCCCGCGGTGCCGTAGCCTTCGCCCGTCACATGATAGCGGTTCTGGCCGGGAATAGTGAACTCTACCGCTGTCATCTTGTTAAGCGTCAGCGTGCCGGTCTTGTCCGTGCAGATGGCTGAGACCGAGCCAAGCGTCTCCACCGATGGCAGCCGTTTGACAATGGCATTCTGGGCCGCCAGCTCCCGCGTACCCGTGGAATACATGGTGATGACCACAACCGGCAGACCGGTGGGGATGGCTGCAATAGCCAGAGCCACGCCGGCAATGAAGATAGAGTCCAGGGGCTGCCCGTTGTGAAGTCCCATTATGACCATCAGGATGAAGGCAAGACCTGCCAGCGCTGCAATGATCATCGTCAGCCGGTCGAGCTGTTTCTGCAAGGGCGTCTTATCCGCCTTTGTCTTGTTGAGCAGGTCGGCGATGTGGCCCATCTCGGTGCCCATGCCGGTGGTGGTGACAATCATCTCGCCTCGGCCTCTGGTGACTGAAGTGTTCATGTAGGCCATGTTGTGGCGGTCACCCAGGGGTACCTCGACCCTGTCTATAACCTCGCTGTTCTTGGCTGAGGCAACGCTTTCCCCGGTCAGAGCTGCTTCTTCGATTTCCAGCGTAGCCGTCACAAACAGGCGTCCGTCGGCAGGGACGACATCCCCAGCCTCCATCAACACGACATCGCCCGGCACCACCTGCGCAATATCTACTTCCTGCGTCACGCCATCCCGGCGCACATGAGTGATGCTTTTCATTGTCCCGGCTAGCTCCGCCAGGCTGGCAGCAGCCTTGGATTCGCCGCGCAGGCCCAGCATCGCGTTGAAGACGGTCAGACTCGCCAGAACCAGCGTGGTTCCCCACTTCCCTGTGAATATCTGGTTGATGAGCGCCGCCGACAGGAGGACGATTTGCATCAGGTCTTTGTACTGCCGCAGGAATGCCTGCCATCCCGGCTCTTTATTCATCTCCACCAGGTGATTCGGACCATACTGCTGCAAGCGCTGCTGCACCTCAGCCGTGCTCAAGCCCCTGCCAGGATCGACCTGGAACCGGCTGGCGACTTCTGCGGGCGTAAGCGCGTACCATTTAGCGTCTGACACCTTTTGCGCCGGACCCGTCGATGTGGTTTGATTGGATGACATATTTCTTCACCTTGAGTTCGAAGAGTGCAGGGGCTCTGTTGTCCTCCGGCTGCGAATGCCCTGCTTTTCGGCGTGGTTTTACTTTTTCTTCTTCTTGCCTTTCTTCCCGCCTTTCCTCTCAGCTTCGGCTTTTACGGCAGTTTTCTTCTTCAGCCCGCCGCCTTCTCTCTCGAGCTCTTCCTTAGCCTCAAGCAAAGCTTGTTTCTGCTCCTCGCTGACGGTAGGATAGGAAAGGTTGAGTTTCTTCATCGTGTAGTAAAGCACAGCCGCCACAGCCAGCCGTGTGAACCACTTATGATCGGCAGGTACGATATACCAGGGTGCCCACTCGGTACTTGTATGGTTGAACATGTCTTCGTAGGCATCGATATAATCGTCCCAATGAGCCCGCTCTTTAATGTCAGCTGCAGAGAACTTCCAGTTCTTCTCAGGCAACATGGTCCGCTTCAGGAAACGCTCCCTCTGGGCCTCCTTGGACACGTAGAGGAAGAACTTGACGACAATAATGCCGTTGTCAACCAGATACTTCTCGAAGTTGTTGATCTCTTCGAAACGCCGCTTCCAGATACCCTCGTCCTTCAGTGCGGGAGGGAGCTGCTGGCCGGTGAGGATCTCGGGATGTACGCGCACAACCAGGACTTCTTCATAGTAGGAACGATTGAAAATTCCGATGTCACCGCGAGCAGGCAGGGCCTTGAAGTTCCTCCACATATAATCGTGGTCTCGTTCCTCACCGGAAGGTGCCTTGAAACTGTAGACATCGACCCCCTGCGGGTTGACGCCCGACATGACGTGCTTGATTGTGCCGTCCTTGCCTGCGGCATCGAGGGCCTGAAGGACCATGAGCAGAGCATACTGGTTCTGGGCCCAGAGCTTGTCCTGCATCTCGGCGAGCCTCTGGATGCCTATTGCCAGGGTCTCTTTTGCTTCTGCTTTCGTCATCCATTTGCCGGTGAAGCCTGGGTCGTAGTCCTTCCTCAGGTTTATCTTCTTGCCGGGCGGGACCCTCATGACGTCCATCAATGCTTCAATTCTTGCTTCCACATCTTCATTTATGGTTGCCATTGTTTGATTCCCTCTATTATTCCCTGTACTGAATGTTCAAGACCGGTCGAAATTCCGAGGTTCATCCGGGCGTGTTTGAAGCTTCATTCTTTTTTAGAGACCAGGATTTCAGGCGGCAGGAAAATCGAGATGACTATGCCGAATATTGTGACGATCACCAGCCCCAATAAGGTAGTTCTTATCCCCTGAATGCGGGATATTTCATTGATCCTCAGGATTTCCTCGGCAAGGTCGGGGGGGACACCTTCCAGAGCGGCCTGCAGTTCCTCATCGCTCAAAAATTGCACATTCTCTTCTACTGCCGATACCAGGTCGGGCTTGAGGTCCTCTGGAATGGCAGTGCTGTCCTCGATTAAGGTAATGGCTCCTACTGCCAGGCCTGCGACCAGGAGAGAGCCCATAAGCGCAGTCCCGATGGCCATGCCCAGGTTCTGGGAAGTGCCCATAAGGGCAGCCGTCTCGCTTGTCCTTTCGGGAACGACCTGGGAAAGAACGAGGTTCATCACCTGGGACGCTATAAGCCCCCCGCCTATCCCTATCAGGGCAAACCCGGTCATAAGGCCAAGCCCTCTGACCTCCACGTCAATGGTTGCGATAGCCAGGAAAAGCCCTGCCAGGAGTATGACCAGGCCGGCCTGGATGATGCGCTTCGGGGCAATGAAGATCGAGAGCCGGGATGCCGTTAGCGAGGCGATCAAAAGCGGTATGGAAAGAGGCAGGTAGACAAAGCCGGTCTGCATCGCGTTTAAGCCCAGGACGATCTGAAGGAAGAGGGCCATGCTGAACAGGAAACCCCCGAAAAGGAGGGTCTGGACCAGCTGAATGAGGATTCCCGATGTGACCCTGCGGTCCCTGAGCACATCGAGTCTTACAAGCGGCATTCCTCCGCTGGTGATGATATGGCGTTCCCAGGCGGCAAAGCCCAGCAGGATAACGGCTCCTGCTGCAATGAATACGGGAGTTGGGGAAAGGCCGAACGGGGAAATTTCGATCCCTGCTATGGAGAAAGTCTGGCGTGCCTCCCACCAGCCGTAAGTCCCTGCCAGCAGTACGCCAAAAACGATAAGCCCCATTCCCAGCGCGGAGAGGATAGACCCGATTACATCCAGCTTCGGTTCTTCTCCGGCCTCGAGAAGTGCGTCCAGGATAGCACGGCTTAACGCCAGGACAATGATCACGATCACCACCTCTCCGGCAAAGGCAAGCCGCCAGGTGTATGCAGTTGTCAGCCAGCCTCCTATGATAGGGCCAAGAGCAATTCCGCTTGCAACGACCCCACCAATTATCCCGTAAGCAATGGCACGGTCCTCCCCCTCATAGTTTGAGGTCACGAGGGTCTGGATGGCAGGCATGACAAGAGTTGCCCCAAGCCCTTCAAGGATCGACCAGCCCACAAACAGCACACCTATTGTCGGGCTGATTGCCGTCAGGAAAGACCCCACCCCGTATATCACCAGTCCGAGCCTGAATGCCCGTTTTCTCCCGATAATATCTCCTATCTTTCCCCCTGTGATCATGAAGGATGCCATAACAAGTGCATACAGGGTAATGGCACCCTGGACGGTGGTTACGTTCGTATTGAAATCACTGATAAGTGCCGAAATAGAAACGTTCATGATTGTCGTATCAATTACGAGCACGAACATTGCAAGCACGAGTGCAACAAGTACGGTCTTTCTCTCTATCTTACCGCCTCCGATAAATGGGAAGAAAAGGGCACAGTTGCGGCAGACAAGTTTCCGTCATCCATTTCAGCCAGAGCTCCTCCAGGTAATTAAGCAGGGACAGAAGGTCAGGAACTCTTTTTGATCTTCCTGAAAATCATTATCTTTTGCCTTCATCTTCACTCCTTAATCTCTTCCGAATGCTTCCCTCACCCCGGGTAACATGATGTAGATAAGAACAAGGGCGTTAACGATAACTGACAGATTAACGTCATACCATGAGCCTCCGGTAACCAGCACCACAAAAGCCAGGCACAGGTTAAAGACTGAAATGACAGCGAGGAAGAGCCATGCCTGCGGGTCTACCTGCCAGAGCATCTGAGCCACCCACACCCATATGTAGGCGAGCAGGCCGTACAATAGGGCATACCAGAGGTTGAAAATACGGATGTTCAGAGGCCCGAGAAATGGCAAAAATCCAAGAAAACGAAGCATTGCAATTCCGTTTAAAAACGCCAGCAATACAGCCAGAATGGCTAGAATAGTAACACCAATAGGTCTTTCCATATTCCTTTCTCCTTATTTTTGTCTTGAAAAACTCCTTCTTCAGGTCACATATTTAGCTCTCGGTGACTGCCCCGATTCCTCCCTAAATAAGGAAAAAAACTGAACACCTGCGAAAGAACGAGGGTTACTGTCAGAAGAATGGTCAGCAGGAGCAGGACTGAGGTTGTGAAGACAACAAAGTTTCTCAGCCCTCAGCCTCCTTTTGGTCAAATATGTTTAATCTGTCCCGAAAGCCTCTCTCACCCCCGGCAGCATGATATAGATGAGGATAAGGGCGTTAATTATGACTGAGAAATTAACGTCAAACCATGAACCGCCTGTAATCAGGATCACAAAATCCAGGCACAGATTGAATACCGCAATAACAGCCAGAAACATCCAGCCCTGCGGATCTACCTGCCAGAGCATACGAGCCACCCACACCCATATGTAGGTCATCAGCCCATACAGCAGGGCATACCATAAGTTGAAAGTCCGGATATCAAGAGGCCCCAGAAAGGGTAAAAACCCCAGGAAGCGAAGCGTTATAATACCGTTTAAAACCGCCAGCAATACAGATACGATAGCCAGAATAGTAACACCGATTGGTCTTTCCATGTTGTATACCTCCTTATGTTTCAGGTCCTTTACTCCCGTCAGGACCTCATTTTAAGTCCTCCGATGATTCCCCCGATTCCTCCTGCAATCAGGAAAATCCCGAATATCCACGGCAGGACAAGGATACCGGACATCGGGTTAACCAGTAACAGCAAGCCCAGGATAATGGTAAGGACACCCAGGAGTCCCATCCCCCATCCGCCTCCCTTGAATGACCAGGCGACTTTGATAGCCCCGGCAATGATAGCCCAGACCCCGATAAAGATGATGAATAATGTAAGGACGATGAAGGGGCTTAAGACCGGGTAAATCAGTATCACGGCTCCGGCAAGGATGCTCAGGACACCCGACACCAGCTTCCAGAACCAGCTTTCCCTGTTTATCAGGAGCCCTACGATCGAAAAGATGCCTCCGATAATCCAGAAGATTGCGAGAACCTGTAAAAGCACCACAGTGGTGGCTCCCGGGGTGAATAACAGGAATAAACCTATAATGAGGGCGACAATTCCCTCCAGAAGAACTGCCCACCAGGGTACATCCAGTACTTCATACCCACCCCCATAAGCTGCAGCAGTTGTTTGTTCCATTTATCTGTACCTCCAGAATTCCTTTGAGTGCCTGTCCGTCAGTACAACTTCAGTACAACGTCAGTACAACGTCAATACCATCCGCTCTGTACGCTGCCCAGGTTCAGGTGCAGGTTCAGGTAGTTAAGGAGGTCTTAACGGATGCCTCATTTATCTCCCATTTTTCCTTAACCACGGGCTCCCTATCCCGGGATAATTGCAACTATAACAAAGCCAGAGTCAAGAAGCAATACCGTCTTTCCCCACTTATAAAGACGGATACGTTCTCCTGCCGGGAGCAGTGCATAGGTGAATAAACCACGAATGTAATACAGCTCGTCCCGCCAATCCCCGTTTTTGGGATAGACCCTTTACGAAAGGTGACGGGCTGAAACGGTATCATTTCCACTGCTGCAGGTACCTGGCATGACGCAGGCGATATTGAAATTCTTCAGTTATGCATCACTACATCAAAATAGAGAAAGGGTTTTTAGTACCTGTTTTGTTTCAACGTTTCAATATATGTTAAATGCCCTTTCACATTTGATCGGATTTGATCAGATTTTGAGTAGTGATATATAAATATATATTAACCATTTTATATAAACTAGTTCATTTTTAATTCTCAAAAAAGGCTTAATAGACCCCCGGTGGATCAGTTGATATTATTTTGAAGTTATTATTTTGAAGTATCCGTAAATAATTTCTTACTACCTTTTTTCCCACAGAAAATGCGCTTATAGCCATCCTGCCGCAGGAAGAAGAATAGCGGTAGAATCATAAGACCAAACCCAATACTTTCAAAAGAACCTGAATGCTGTGGAGAATGAACCAGAATACTGTGGAGAATATTTTACTTATACTCCGCCTGGATCGAGAAATGCTTCTCTTAACCCCGAAAACCTTTTTCAATCCAAATGTCACAAAATACCCCCGCCAGCTTGCCTGGCGGAGCCTCCCCAAAAAGAAATGAAAGAAATATGGAAGATAAATATAAATGAAAAAATATAGATGAGAACTATATTTATATTTTTTAGTTTGTGACGGCTAGTGCACTAATTTCAAATTGAATTCCTGTATTTTTTTCGGAACTCTTCCTTTCAGTCAACCGGAGGCTCTTTTTGGTTATCACATACCCTATTTGGTCATCACAATACCCTTTTTGGTCATCACAGACCCTTTTTGGTCATCACAATGCCCTTTTTGGTCATCACAATACCCTTTTGAGTCATCACAATGCCCTTTTTGGTCATCACAATACCCTTTTTGGTTATCACAATACCCTTTTGAGTCATCACAATGCCCTTTTGAGTCATCACAATGCCCTTTTGAGTTATCCTAATATACTACTCAGTAGTCTGCTACTCTTTTGCTCTTACATATACATTTTATAGAAAAGGCCGGCCGACTTCGCGGCCGGTGAGAGTGTCGGTACCTGAAAAGCAGATTGAAAAAAGTTTTATTCTGTTCTGTTTAATCGAATAAATATCAACCGTGTAAAGTGGATGAATACCGTAGCTATTACAGCTCGATCTATTTTTTCAGGAAAATATCCCCAGGACATGTTCCCTGCTCTTGGGCCTCAAAGCATTTCCCTGTTATTCGGGATAGAAGAAAAAAGATAAACAAACGAAACAGGTAAATAAACAGGTAAAAAAGGAAAGTAAACAAAGAAAAGGTAAACAAAGAAACATACAAACAAGGAAACACCTGAACAAGAAATAAATAAAACCTGTAACCTTCACATTCCAGAGGATCACCGATGAATTCGATAAAGCAACGAGACATTCCCCTTTATATTTACCATGCCGGGCAGTGCGACCCGAAAAAATGCACGGGAAGAAAAATGGCACGTTTCGAGCTTGCCCGCCTTTTTGATAAGGTTTCGAAACTGCCTCGCTCCGCAATTCTCATGGATCCCTTTGCCGAAAAAGCCTTATCTCCGGCTGACAACCCGGGGAGGGGGATTATCGTGCTTGACTGCTCCTGGGAGGAGGTCGAAAGGGTCTTTCCGGAGCTGGAAAAGCTTGACCTGCAGCACAGGGCTCTGCCTTACCTCCTTGCAGGCAACCCGGTTAACTTCGGAAGGCCCTTAAAGCTCAATTCCGCCGAAGCCTTCGCTGCAGCCCTTTACATCCTGGGATACAAAGAGCAGGCCGAAAAAGTCCTCTCGAAGTTCAACTGGGGACACAGTTTCCTTGAGCTGAACCACGAACCTCTGGAGGATTACTCAAAAGCCAGAAACAGCACTGAAATTGTGGAAATCCAGAGCCACTACATCTGAACCAATACATCTGAACCAATACATCGAGCCACCACATCCGAACCAATACATCTGAACCAATACATCGAGCCACCACATATGAGGCATTGCTTTTGAAAACCGGACCCAAAAAACAGGTAGGTGTTATCGGGGCAGGGGCCTGCGGGGAATACGTGAAAAACCTTGCCGAAAAAGTGGGCAGGGAAATTGCAAGGAGAGGAGCCGTGCTAATCTGTGGGGGGCTCGGAGGGGTTATGGAGGCTGCTGCCTGCGGGGCAAAGCGGGGAGGAGGAGTTACCCTGGGGGTCCTCCCGGGCAGCCGGAGAGAAGATGCAAACCCGTGGATAGACGTTGCCGTCCTTAGCGGGCTGGGACATGCCCGAAACGCCCTTATCGCCCAGTCTGCAGACGCCCTGATAGCTGTGGACGGGGAATACGGGACCCTCTCGGAGATAGCGCTTGGCCTTAAGATGGGAAAGCCCGTGATCGTACTTGAGTCCAGGTGGGAGATCGAGGGGGTGCACAGGGCAAAGACTCCCGAAGAAGCTGTCGAACTCGCTTTCAGGCTGATGAAAGAAATATAATAGAAATATAACAGAAAGATGAAAGAATGGTAAAAGAATGATGAAAAAATGATGAAAGAAAGGCAGAGGGTCCGAAAGAGGGAAAAAGTCGGGGATAATTATATCAGGTCATGATTTTACATACGGATGGCAGTATAATTCTGGATTCAATCCAAAAATATATATTACAAAAGGAAACTTCAAGAAATAAGGCCAGTCTTTGACTCAGGCTGGCAGGAATTTCGGGGTAGTTGGAATTCCTCCATAAAATATAAGAGAAGTTTCACTGGAGTTTTAAATGCACCTTATCGTGACGGAAAAAAATATCGCAGCCAGGAGGATAGCTGCGATTCTGGCACCAAAAAGCCCTAAGAAGGAAAGGGTCAGCGGCGTGGATACCTACCGGTATGAGGCAGGCTCCGGCAAGGATAAGCAGGAGACCGTGGTTATAGGGCTTTCCGGCCATATTGTGGGAATCGATTTCCCAAAAGAATACAACAACTGGCAGAAAGTCGATGCAAAAGCCCTCATAGACGCCGAGATCATAACGACCCCCATCAACCGGAAGATCGTGACGGCCTTAAAGAGCCTGGGAAAAGAGGCAGAACGAGTCACAATCGGCACTGACTACGACCGGGAAGGAGAACTCATAGGGGTCGAAGCCCTCAATATCATAAAAAAAGTAAACCCTGATGCCACTTTTAACAGGGTACGCTACAGTGCCATAACCCCGAAAGCCATCGAAACTGCTTTTGCAAACCCCACCAGCGTGGACTTCAACCTGGCAGACGCCGGCCATTCCAGGCAGGTCATCGACCTGGTCTGGGGCGCAGCCCTCACCCGCTATATCTCCCTTGCCGCAGGCAGGCTCGGGAAGATGTTCCTCTCCGTCGGGAGGGTGCAGTCACCTACCCTTTCCCTCATAGTGGACCGGGAAAAAGAAAGGAACGCCTTTGTCCCCACCCCGTACTGGGAAATCCACGCCGAGCTGGAAAACAACAAAGGGGAATCGTTTTCCGCCCAGCACGCGACCCGGCGCTTCCTGGATAAAGAAGAAGCTTCCACCGTATTCAAGAAACTGGGGAAAAAAGCCGAAGTACGGGAAATCGAGAGGGGGACAAGAGCCGACCAGCCCCCTACCCCATTCAACACCACAGGCTTCATCAGCGCGGCAAACGCTGTCGGACTCAGCCCTTCAAACGCCATGCGCATAGCCGAGTCTCTCTATACTAACGGGTACATCTCCTACCCGAGGACAGACAATACTGTTTATCCGGATACCCTCGACCTGCGGGCCCAGATCGAGATTTTCAAGACCGGCATTTTTGAGGAGTACGCAAACGCCCTCCTTGCAAAAAAGGAGCTAACCCCTACCCGCGGGAAGAAAGAAACCACGGACCACCCCCCTATCTACCCGGCTTCACTGGCACAAAAGTCTGAGCTGAAAGAAGACGAGTGGAAGGTCTACGAACTCGTGGTCAGGCGCTTTTTTGCAACCTTTGCCGAACCCAGCGAATGGGAAACCCTGAAAATAAAGCTCGACGTCAACGGAGAAGAGTTCAGGGCAAACGGAGCCAGGCTTGTTGTGCCCGGCTGGCGCTGGTACTATCCCTATAACGCCCCTGAAGACAGGCTGCTTCCTGAACTCAAGGAAGGGGACTTGCTAAAGGTGGCAAAAAAAGAGATGCTGGACAAGGAGACCCAGCCTCCGGGCCGCTACGGGCAGGGAAGGCTTATCAACATGATGGAAGAACTCGGGCTCGGGACCAAGGCCACAAGGCACGAGATCATCAGCAAGCTCTATTCCAGGGCCTACATCCACGGCAACCCCGTGCAGCCCACGAATACCTCTTTTGCTGTCCTGGACACCCTGGAAAAATATTCCCCCACAATTACGAAACCTGACATGACCCGTATCCTTGAGGAAAACATGGACAGGATTGCCGAAGGCCAGATCCCGGAAGAAACTGCCCTCGAAGAGTCAAGGGAAATGCTAAAACAGGTCTTTTCCGAACTTGATAAGAACAGGGAAAGGATCGTGGAATCCCTTCATGCCGGCCTCCGGGAAGACAAGATCACAGGCACCTGCCCCGAATGCGGAAACGAGCTCATGGTCCGCCGCTCGAAAAGGGGAGGCCGTTTCATAGGCTGCAACAACTACCCTAACTGCAACTTCTCCCTGCCCCTGCCCAGGAGCGGGCAGATCGTGGTCACGGATAAGTTCTGTGAGGGGCACGGGATGTACCACCTGAGGATAATCAATACCGGAAAGCGGCCCTGGGACCTGGGCTGCCCCCAGTGCAATTTCATCGAGTGGCAGAAAGCCCAGAAAGAAGAGCAGGCCCAGCAGCCGAAAAAAGAGCGCCCGAAGTCCCTCAAGGACATTGAAGGAGTGGGCAAGGTCACGGCTGAAAAGCTCGAGGAAGCAGGGATTTCCAGCGTCGAAGACCTGATCGGAGCCGACCCAGTGGAACTTTCAAAGCTTACGAAAATCAGTGTGAAAAAGATTAAAAACTGGCAGGACTCCTGCGGCGGGGAAGCCGAAAGCTGCTGAAAATATTTTTAGTTCAACTGAAAATATTTTTCCTGTCAGATAGTTATTTATTGAAGCCTGTCCATTTTTTTCTTAGAAATTTTTACGGCTGTAAGCCGGCTAATTCAAGCCGGCTAATTTAAGCTGGCTAATTTCAAACAGTTTTTCAAAAAATTATTTTAAGAGAACATGGCGACTGCCAGGAATGGCGGCCGGCATACCCACTCTACATACTTAACAATTTTTTAATTAGCGAAAGGAGTGTTTTATCTTGGAGCTTACATTTAAAGGCGGATGCAGGGAAGTCGGACGTTCGGGACTGCTTGTCAACGGAGAAATCCTGCTCGATTACGGCATCAAGGCCGGGAATATTCCCGAGTACCCCATGAACGGGATGGAACCAAAAGCCGTGCTCGTCTCCCACGGGCACCTGGACCACTGCGGAGCAGTCCCGAACCTCATGTACATGAACCCGGAAGTCTTCATGACCCCTCCTACTGCCGAGTTTACCGAACTCCTGGGGAGAGACACACTGAAACTCGCGGAAAGGACCCTCTCGGGGGTTGCCCCCTTTGACCCTGACGACCTGCAAAAGCTCAGCCGCTTAACCCGGAGAAAGGACTACGGGGAACAGTTTAAAACCCACGGGTACAGCGCCTGTTTCTATGGAGCCGGGCACATCCCGGGAGCCGCAGGAATCCACCTGGAAGCCGAATCCGGAGAAAGCCTCTTTTACACAGGCGACCTCAGCCTGAAAGAAACGAGGCTGGTCCCGGGGGCAGAGCCGTTTCCTGAGGCAGACTCCCTTGTGCTCGAAAGCACCTATTTCGGGGAAGACCACACCCCCAGGAAAGAAACCGAAGAGAGGTTCATAGAATCGATCTGGGAAACCCTGGACCGGGGAGGGACAGCACTTATCCCTGCCTTTGCCATAGGCAGGACCCAGGAAATCCTCCTGCTCCTGGACGCCCACGGGATCAGGCCCTATGTGGACGGCATGGGAAAAGACGTGTACAAGATCCTCAAAAAATACCCCGAATACCTTAAAACCCCCGAGCTCCTTGACAGGGCCTTCGATCACGCAACCCTCGTAAAAGAGCACAAAAGGGACTCAGTCCTGGAAGAGCCCTCGGTCATTGTTACAACCGCCGGGATGCTGAACGGAGGCCCCATCCTTTCCTACCTTAGCAAGCTCTACAAAGACCCGGACTCAAAGGTCCTGCTCACAGGCTACCAGGTTGAGGGCACAAACGGCAGGCTGGCCGCAGAAAAAAGGCTCATTGAAATCAACGGGGAAGTCCTTACCTTAAAGCCGAAGGTTGAGCAGTACGACTTTTCCGCCCACTGCGGCGACCTGGAACTGAAACAGCTGGTAAAGGACTTCTGCAACAAGGGCACGGAAAGGGTCTTTGTAATGCACGGGGACAAGACCGAAACATTTGCACAGTGGATTTCTGAAGAAATCGGCGTTGAAGCGTATGCGCCTGCAATCGGGGAGTCTTTCAGCTTTTAACGAAGGTTTCAGCTTTTAACGAAGGTTGATCACAATTGATCAACCATGGACATATTTATGAGGAATAATAAAACTGGTGCGGCGTTATTACCGTCTCCCGTGGTTATTTCTCCGAGCGCCAGCGAGGCCTGCTCGTTAAAACTGCCATGAGTAAGAAGCGTGAATAGAAGAAGAATTAACCGCCGGTTTCAATACTTATTTTTTATTTTATGCAGGTTGGCGGGCGGCTGAGAGCGTTTAGTCGGAGCAACCTGCTTCAAAAATGAAAACGTGTTAAAACCCATGAATCTTCTCATCTGAATCCAAGCATAAAGCGACCTTCTTATGTACATGATTACCTCAAAATCCCGCTTTCCCAAACAAAATCTTCTCTTGGATCATGATAGTATTTCCGTATCGAATGCATAGGAAGCTTCGGATTTTTGGCTACCTCAAGGGGTACGCAAAATACTTCTGCAGGAGAATTTGGTCTGCCCTCAAGGCCTAATACTACGTAAAAGAGTATCTGTCTTTCCTGCGCAAAAGAAAAGTATCTATTCATTTGGTCAGGGTACGACCAAGCAAAGTCACCATTCACCAATCGAGATCGATACTTGCATTCAACACAAAAAATTTCATTTGATTCCCTGTGGCGAATCACCAAGTCAGGGTTGCATTCTGACTCAACAAAACGATTGTGTTTTCTGGTCATATCAGTTGTCCAGTCTACAATAGAAAAAAACTCATCCCTAAACCGGTCTACAACATATCTTTCGAATTCGTCTCCCTTTTTAACACTTTCATTTGTCTGGTCCGGTTCAAAATGAGTATTAATGTGAATCTTTGAATCCAATTTGTAATCCTTGAGATTTTCCAGTCTTGTAAAAGACTCACCTTCATAAGCTTCAGATGGTATATTTTCTTCAAAAGGAAAACTGGTTCTCAGTACAGATTTTATTGGAGTATTGTGTGTTTTGTTTGTAGGGATTTTGTTTCTGGAGGAGTTTGTATTCCAAACTGTTTCTTCAGGAACATTATATATCCTGTTGACAGCGCCTTCATATTCGGAATAATTTTTATCCAGAGGGTCATTTGATCTTCTTTTGGCGAATTTAAGATGGATAATCAAAGCTATTAATCCGAGTATTATGACAACATAATAATATGTAATTATGAACTGAATAATGGCTCCTATTATCAATAAAGTACCGCCTAAGAGTATGAGTATGGCTACTCCATCGCCCATATCCTCATTCGACTTTCGTTTTTTGTAAGACTTATAGTACCTTCTTTTCCCGGATCTATACCTTGTTTTACTTGTCACTTCCATTGACCCCCACTAAATTTATTGGTCACTTTTACACTTGAATCAATAAAATATAAATAACTTATGTAATAATTTTAAAAATGAGATTTATTTTGTTGAAGTACGGTTTTCCTCTATTAGTTGGTTGATGTTATTCCAAAATACCTGAATAATTTCAATTTACTTTAAAGAAAAGGCCGGCCTCCTTCGTCAGCAGAGTTGCGGCTCTGCAGTCCGCGATCCTTTTCGCTCGCTACACTCCCTCAAGAGGACTTGAATTTTAAAATCCGGTCATTTTATATTTTATGTGGACGGCCACCCGGTGAGAGTTCTGGTACTGTGAAGCAGATCGAAAAACCTTAAGCCGGAAAAACCCCAATACCTCTACATGATTCTCAATCCCGAATCCGAAGTGCTCGAAACGCTTGCAAAAAGCATCCTTCTTGCCGCCCGGACCGCCCCGAAGGCTAAAGGAGTGGACGACATCGTAACGGCCCTGGTCGAAAAAGAGGACATCGAAGTCCTTGCCTCTACCATGGAAAAACTCGCCTCCAGGAAAGGCGAAGGCTTTTCCTTCCTGAAAAGGGATGCAGGCAACCTCAGGAACGCCGGGGCTGCCGTCCTTATAGGGGTTAAAGCCAGCGGGGCTGCAGGCCTGAACTGCGGAGCCTGCGGCTTTGCAACCTGCAAAGAGATGCTTGCACAGCAGAAAATAGAAGAAGAATTCCGGGGCCCCAACTGCATGCTCAAGTACGCCGACCTCGGGATAGCTGTCGGCTCAGCCGTTGCCAGGGCAAAAGACCTCTGCATCGATAACCGGGTCATGTACACTTTGGGAGCAGCTGCCAGGGTCTCGGGGCTGCTGGATGCGGACGTGGCGTTCGGGATCCCGCTGAGCGTGAAGGGGAAGAACATTTTCTTTGACAGGAAATGACGTTTTTCTTTGACAGAAAATGGCGCCTTTTTTAAGGAGGGGGGCCTTTTTTAGGGGGCTTTAAATCAGCCCTCTCCTCCGCTCGCTCCTGTACTCGTCAAAGAGGCTCTGCAATTCGTCTTCTTTGGCTTTCTGGCGCCTTTTTTCGGCTGCTTTTTCCCATTCGGAAATGGCGGTTTTCAGGGCTTCGGGCTCGGCCATTGCAAAGTCGTCGGCTCTCTCGAGCTGGACTTCTTTTAAGACGGGCACGGCTCCTTTGAAAAAGACCTCTTCGGCTGCATGGGAGATGTCTTCGGGGATGAGGACTGCTCTTATCCCGGCTTCCACAAGGAGCTGGGCGGTTGCGGCCCCGCCTCCGCTTGGGTTTTCCAGGAAGACGACGTCGCCTGCTTTGAGCCCGTATTTCTCGTTTGTTTCGGCAATGGACTCCTTCGTAAAGGCGGAAATGACCTTGACGGGGGTACCTTCGCCCCGGATTTCCATTTTACGGATTTTACGGAGTTTGTTGTTCCTCCGCCTGAGCTCTTTTATGGTTTTGTTCTTTTTGCCTAGCTCGTTTCTCAGGGTCTCGATGGTCCCTTCCCGGATCTGGATCTCTTTTTGCTTCCGGACTTCAGCGTAGGCATCCCTTTTGAAGCCTTTTAACCTTGCCTCAAGCTTCGAGAGTTTCCGGTCTTTTGCAGCCAGTTCCCGCTTTAACTCCTCGACGTATTCCTGCAGGTTCTGGACCTGATCCCCCTGCCGCTGGATGGTCTCCCTCATTTTCAGGAGGGTTTCATCGGCTGCCCCTTCCCCGGGCTTTTCAGGCAGCCGGGCTTTCCGGGTTTTTTCCGGCTCCTCCGGCCCTGCAAGGACTTTTTCGATAGCTGCCTCTATCGAATCTCCCTGAATTACCCGCAGCTTGATGAGTTCGAGATCTGCGCCTTCGGGCGCTTTCTTTTCAATCCGGGTAAAGATGTTCTTATAACCCCTGTAAGTGAGGAGGGCTGCGGTAAGGGCGTCCCTCTCGTGGTCGTTTGAGTAGCCGAAGGTCTTTCCCAGGGAGATCTTTTCCTCGGCCGAGACCTCCATCCCCGGGCTTGCAGGGACTGCATTGAAACTGCGCCTGATCTTTTCAACCGAACCCGGCATCGGGGTCACGTCGCTGGCAATGACAGCGGGTTTTCCGTATTCGGCAATTAACTTGACCACTTCGTCAGGGGCAATGCCCCGGAAGCTTTTCAAGAAGAGCAGGTCCCCGTCCAGGGAGAGGATGGCAATGCCCACGGTGGTCCCGGGGTCGATCCCCACGATGGTAAATTTGCGCCTGGGCTCCTTCTGTTTGAGGGGGATATAGCGGATCTTGTCGCGTTCGACGCTTTTTACGCTTACCTGCGCGTCACTGGTGGCCATTGAGTGTATTGGTATCTCTCCGCGTTTCGCATAGACTGTATATTCGGAGCGGACGTAGCCTCCGAACCCTTTTACGTTTACGGCTTCAAACCTGATGCCCTTTTCCCGGGCAAGGCTCTTGAGGACGTTTTCGATCTCCCGGCTCCGCTCCATCACCGCCCCGTGGACCTTTCTCCGGTAGCGGTTCTGGCTCCAGCCCCCCCGCCCGAGGGAGCGGGCCCTGCTGACCTTGATCCTTGTCATGTCCTCAAAAAGGGAAACCTCATGCCCGACTCCCATATCCGCAAGGCGGGCACAGGCTTCGGCTTCTTCATTGGGGTTTGCCGGGTCAAAGGAAAGCCCGTGTTTTTTCCCGAGCCTGATAAGGGGTTCGAGGTGCATCCCGCCTGTTACCTGGACAAGTTTCACTCCGTCAGGCAGGCGCCCCATGATGGCTAGAAGCTCGCTTTTGTCAGCAGCAAGCTCGAAGATATTGTCCACGGCAATTATCTCCGGCCGGTCCCTTATGATCATATTAAGGACCTTCTGGCGGCGGAGCATGCTGTGGTGGGAAACTTCCCCGTCCCTGAGAACAGCCAGGGCATACCTGGGAAGCTCCTTTGCCCGCGGAGAACCCCGGGCAATGTCAATTCCATAGATAATCCTGTTTTGCATGAATACCTATATTTTATTTTTTGTTGGATATATATTTAACTGTTTTCTACCTTCATTATATATATTTCGTACTATCTATAAAGTCCTGATCTTCACACAGGTTCTGCCCCCTCACAGATTCTGCCCCTCTCGTATCAGCTAACCCTCAACTTTTAAAATTTATCTCCTTTAAGCTTTCCCGGAAAAATAGGCCCGGTAATTAGCTTTTTTCTAGAGTATCCTATAATAAACAAGAACTTATATATATAAAAATCAAAGAGATAAATACTGGATGAGCGGCCACAATAAAAACGGATACAACGAACCATTTGAAACCGGTTCGAATTCATTTGATTATATCGAGCGTCTGCATGAACTTCAGGTCGTTAACGACATCTTAACCAAAACATACCAGCTCGAAGATACTGACATCATATGTGAGTTAACCGGAGAAGCCGTTCACAAGTTAAACAGGGATTGCTATGTCATTGTATCACTTTATGAT
This sequence comes from Methanosarcina sp. KYL-1, assembly GCF_024372725.1. GTDB lineage: Archaea > Halobacteriota > Methanosarcinia > Methanosarcinales > Methanosarcinaceae > Methanosarcina. The sequence continues at coordinate 229,392 of NZ_VOUA01000003.1, read as the reverse complement.
GGCAGTACAAATGCTGTCAGGATAAGAGCAGCAATAGGGCTTGAGGGCTTGACGGAGAAAGCGGCTGGCATTCCGGAAAAAGGTCTTGATGACATTTCCTTCCGGATGAAAGATATGGAGTTAAATAGCCACCTATTTACAAGCGGCAAACTTGAATCTTTTAAAGATGGCCTCCATGCCTTGCTGGCAAAAAAAGTACCCTCCGATTCCTGTAAAAAAGTTGAAGAGATTCTTAACATCGACTCCATCCGGGTTATTGGTTTTTCAAACGAAGAGAAGGTTTTTGGGAGCATCTCCATTCTGGTGCCGAAAGGACAAAAAGTTAAAAATGTTTCTGCCATTGAAACAATTGCCTCCCACATTTCAACAAAAATTCAAGCTATTTACACAAAAAAAGACCTTCTTGAAGCTGAAAACCGATTCAAACTCCTTTTCCAGCAAGCTCCCCTGAGCTATCATTCCCTTGATGAATACGGATATTTCATTGATGTAAATAATACATGGCTCGAAAACCTCGGTTATTCCTACGAAGAAGTCGTTGGAAAGTGGTTAGGGGATTTTCTTGCACCTGAGTATGTTGAAATATTCAAACAGAATTTTCTCAAATTCGGGGCACAGGGAGAAACGCATGGCTCCGAATATGAAGTGATAAGGAAAGACGGTAAAAGGATCAATATAGTCATTGACGGGAAAATAGCCTATAACGAGGATGGCAGTTTCAAGCAGACACATTGTGTTTTCAAAGATATCACGGCCCAGAAGAAAGCCGAAAGAAAAGCTTTCGAAAATGAAAAACTTTTGCGCTCGATGATGGATGCTATTACAGAATCTGCGATTCTTGTGGAGCCGGATAGTACAGTTGTTTATATTAATGAAACCGCAGCCAGGCGGCTTAAGACCACACCGGAAGAATGCATTGGGCGTAAACTCAATAGATTACTTCCTGAAGAAATAAAGAACTCTCGGAAACAAATGTTCGATTCCGCTCTGGCTGAGCGCAGACCTGTAAAGTTTAAGGATATGCGAGGTGGGCATTATTGTCTCAACAACATCTACCCCGTTTATGACTCATCCAACCAATTGTCCTATTTCGCAATTTTTTCAATGAACATTACCGAATACAAAGAATCCAAAAATAAATTGAAATGGGAACTTGCCGTCAACAGGTCACTTGCAGAACTGGCAGATGCCCTGATAGACCCGAATAATTCCATTGAGACGATTGCAAACATTGTCCTTTCGGTCTCTCAGGAGCTGACAGGAAGCGAACACGGATATGTTTCTTCCATTGACCCCGAAACCGGCGATAACGTCTGCCATACTCTGACCAGAATGATGGAAAATTGCAGCATAAAGGAAAACGCTAAAAGAATTGCTTTTCCAAAAAGGCCGGATGGCCTTTATCCCAAATTACTCGGCCACTCTTTAAACACGAAAAAAGGCTTTTATACAAATTCTCCGGAGATGTATCCGGGATCAGGAGGAGCCCCCGAGGGGCACATTTCCCTGAACAATTTTTTAAGTGTCCCGGCAATTGTCGGGGATGAACTCATGGGACAGATATCCCTTGCAAATTCAAAACGCGGGTATTCAGATTCCGAATTTGAAGCAATCAGAAAAGTTGCCGCACTTTATGCACTTGCACTTCAGCAAAAGCGGGCTTCAATGGAACTCCAGTATAGGGACACGATTCTAAAATCTATTTTTGAATCAACTGTTGACGGTATTTTTGTTGTTGACAAAAACCATAAAATCCTTTTTTCAAATTCAAAGCTTGTCAAAATGTTGAAAATACCTGAAGCTCTGGCCAGCACTAAAAATTACGAAAAGTTATTTGCTTTTTTTTTAGGCCAGGTGAAATGCCCTGAAGAGTATGTATTGAAGGAGCAGACCATTTACAGCTCAAATGAAACCGATAATTCTTATATTCATTTTAAAGATGGACGGACATTTGAAAGTCTATCAACTCCGCTCATAAGCAATGGAATAACTAAAGGCCGTGTATGGAGTATCAGGGATGTTACTGAAAAGGCTGAGGCGGAAAAAGCTCTTGTTAACGCAAAAATCCATGCAGAGGAAGCTAACCGAACCAAAAGTGAGTTCCTCACGACGATGAGCCATGAACTGCGAACACCTCTCAATTCGGTAATAGGTTACTCCAATATATTGCTCACCCAGATGTTCGGTCCCCTGAATGAAAGGCAATTGAAGTATCTTAACAACATTTCCATAAGTGGAAACCACCTTCTTAACCTGATCAATGATATTCTCGATATTTCCAGAATAGAATCCGGAGATGTTTCGCTATCTTTTGAAACCGTATCTGTTGCAGATGTTTTTGAAGATGTAAAGAATATCGCAGTTCCATTAGCCACTTCTAAAAAAATATCCATGGATTTCTCAGCCGAACCTCTTAACCTGGAGATATATGCAGATAAAATAAAGTTCAAGCAAATTCTCCATAACCTTGTGAATAATGCCCTGAAATTTACCCCCGAAAATGGATACGTACAGGTTGAGACTAAAAAGTCAAGAAACATAATAGAAATATCAGTAAGGGATAGCGGAATCGGAATTCCGGAGGATAAACAAAAAACAATTTTTGAACCCTTTAAACAGGTTGATTCCTCGCTTTCCAGAATGTACAACGGGACAGGGTTAGGCCTGACGATAGTCAAAAAATTCGTTGAAATGCATGGTGGAGAAATAAGGGTTAAAAGTGAAGTGGAAAAAGGAAGCACATTCACAATTATAATGCCCTGTAGACGGGAAATAATTTAATTTGCCGGGGAAATTTATGCCTCGCCTGCAGCTTCTTCTTCACCTTTGCCCGATTCCCTTTTGATCTCTTCGATAACCTCACCGAGTTCTCTTTTGATCCCGTATTTCCGGGCAAAGTGGGCCAGCACGTTCGAGACGTCCCTTTCGAGCAGTTCGTCGGCATGGGGGTGCTCAGGGGTGACGTACTGGGGCCAGTCGATTAACTGGACGCGGTCTTCGGCAACGAATATGTTGTATTCGCTGAGGTCTGCGTGAATGACTCCCATAGAATAGGTAATTTTTACCTGGCGGAGGATCTCGTCAAGGTACCATTCGGGCTCGATAAGCTTTGTCTTTGCAAGGAGGCTTCCTTCTGCCACCTCCATGACTATGGCGTGCCTGCTCTGGTCCAGGGGTTTCGGGATGGAGACCTTCGGGTAAAGCGTCTGCATGATTTCGTATTCCCGCTGGGCGGCAAGGCGGGCTGCATAGACCCAGGAGAAGTGTTCCCTTTCCCCGAGATGGTCGCGGACCCTTTTTACCTGCTTGAAACTGGTCCTGCCTTCCCTGTGGAATTTGATTATGACAGGGACGGGGCCCCCTATTGCAAGTTCGGGTTCCCTGATGGCTTCGTAGATTACGGATTCCTTTCCTACCCCCACCTCGTCTCCGATAGCGCTGATGCTCTTCCTTTTCACAAAGGTGTTGAGGGCCAGGGCATCGTAGCCTTCGAAATAGATCTGGTAGCCTTCATAGGGCTGGGTGGTCCTGACCACAAGGTTCTTCCTGACCAGCTTCTGCATCCTGTATTCCAGCTTTTCCAGGGGCATTTTGCTGTATTTGCCTACGTCTTCCACAGGCACCCATTCAAAATGCTTCATTCCCGTTTCGATACCCATCAGTATCCTGAAATCTTTCCTGTCAAGCTCCTTAAAAACTTTCAGCACTTCGTCGATCATTTGCTATTAGATATAATCCTCGATATTTAAATAATCGCTCTCAGGACGCTTATCCTATTTCGGACTGGAAAAACCGTGAAACTATACATGAAACTATACATGAAACTATACATGAAACTATACATGAAACTATACATGAAACTATACATGAAACTATGCGTATATTTGCTCAAATCACCCGGGACACAAACACCCACAACTCTTTATCGGGATGCTACTCTCGAAAAATCATTGTACACGGTTTTAACAGTTATATCACTTCCTTCACTTCCGGCACCCCATTCATTTTAAAAGCCTGACCATCTCCCTTCCGAAGGCATACAGGTCAAACGGCTGCCTTGAAGTCACAAGGTTTCCGTCCACGACAACCTCGCTGTCCTCGTAAAGGGCTCCTGCGGCTATCAGGTCATCCCTGATTCCTATCCAACAGGTGGCTTTCCGGGCCTTTATGACTCCTGCGGAGATAAGGACCTGGGGGCCGTGGCAGATTGCAGCAACCGGTTTGTTTTCCCTGAAAAAGTGTTTTACGATTTCAAGGGCGGCTTTATCAAGCCTGACCTTTTCCGGGCCTTTTCCTCCGGCTATCACGAGGATGTCGTAGTCAGCAGGGTCCGCGTCCCTGAAAGCGAGATCTGCTGCGATCTCATACCCGTGCTTTCCCCTTATGGGGCCCTTTTGCATCGAGGCGACATGTACGGTGATTCCTTTTTCCTTCAAACGCTGGTGAGGGTAGAAAAGTTCCAGGTCTTCAAAACCATCGGCTCCGAATATGATTGCTTTCATAAGATCCCCCCTTTTGTATACTGCCTTTTGTTTAAGTGCTGCAGGCATAAGATTATCCCTGTGTCAGATATACCTTATCTGGTTCCGAAAATGAAAAATGGTCAGGGCCTGCCCGCCCTTTCAAACCTTTTCCAGGGCCTGTTCCAGGTCAGCGATTATGTCTTCTGCGTCTTCCACGCCAACTGACAGCCTTACCAGGTCGTCCGTGATGCCCACCCTTTTTCGGACGTCCAGAGGGACGCAGGCATGGGTCATAGAAGCCGGGTGCTGGATAAGGGTATCGGTAGCCCCGAGGCTTACGGCAAGGGAGCAGAGCCTGACACTGTCCATGAGCCTGCGCCCGGCCTCAACCCCGCCCAGGATCCCGAAAGAGAGCATCCCGCTGTACCCGCTCATCTGCTTTTTTGCAACTGCGTGCTGGGGGTGGCTCGGAAGCCCGGGGTACCTGACCCAGGCGATTTTCGGATGTGCCTCCAAAAATTCCGCAACCTTCAGGGCATTTCCAGCATGCCTTTCCATCCTGAGGTGCAGGGTCTTAAGCCCCCTTATGCAGAGCCAGGCTTCATGGGGACCCATGATGCCTCCGGTATACCCCACAACCGGGTACAGGCTCCGCATGAAATCCAGGCTCCCGACAACAATTCCCCCCAGCAGGTCGGCATGCCCCCCGATATATTTGGTGCAGCTGCTGAGGGAGACATCAGCCCCAAGCTGAAGGGGCCTCTGGAAATAGGGCGTTGAGAAGGTGTTATCGACCACTGAAAGGGCCCCATGCTCCCGGGCCATACAGGCGATTTCTCCTATATCGCAGACGGTCATTGTAGGGTTGGCAGGCGTTTCCAGAAAGACCATCCCCGTGTTTTCTTTAAATGCGGCCTTCACCGCTGCCAGGTCTGAGGTATCAATGAAACTGACCTCTATGCCGAGCCGCGGGAGCACTTCCCGAAAGAGGCTGTAGGTGCAGCCGTAGACCACGTCCGTTGAGATCAGGTGGTCCCCCTGTTTCAGGCGGGAAAGCACGACTGCCGTGATTGCGGCCATCCCGGAAGCAAAGGTCTGCCCTGCATCCCCGCCTTCAAGTACCGCAACCTTTTCAGCCAGGACAGAGTGGGTGGGCGTGTTAGGTGGGATCCGGGTGTACACGTACCCGGCTTCCTCCCCCGAAAACCGTGCTGCCCCCTGCCCTGCATTTTCGAACACGAAAGTGGATGTCTGGAATATCGGCGTCGTATGCGCCCCGAAAACAGGGTCAGGTTTCTCCCCGGCATGCACGCATTTTGTCCCGAACTTTATGGCATCTTTCATTTCCAAAACCCCCTTGAAAAACGTCCCTTAAATCCCTCATGTAGATCTAAGTCCCTTATGAGATCTCAAAGTTCCTTATGCGATCCATGTCCCTTATGAGATCCATGTCCCTTATGAGATCCATGTCCCTTATGAGATCCATGTCCCTTATGAGATCCATGTCCCTTATGAGATCCATGTCCCTTATGAGATCCATGTCCCTTATGAGATCTAAGTCCTTTATGAGATATTTGTTTAAGGAGAATTAAGGGTTATGGAACTTCTATTAAGAAAAGGCAGGAAAGTTTTCCGATGATCCGGGTTTGGGGAGGAAACAATCAAACCTGCACCCCGGGATTCCAGAGTACTGGAAATATTCTGGGAAAAACAGGAAAAACAGGACTCTAAAACAGAGAAAACAGGACCCTAAAACAGAGAAAACAGGACCCTAAAACAGAGAAAACAGGACCCTAAAACAGAGAAAACAGGACCCTAAAACAGAGAAAACAGGACCCTAAAAAAGGAAGAAAGAGCCATAAAAAAGGAAAAGCTGAGCCCTAAAAAAGCCTTTACATCAGGTTTATTGATATCCGATTCACTTCTCATGCCTCAGGCCGAGCTTTCTTCTTCTCCCACGACTTCTCCCGAAGTGGTCAGGTATTCCCCTTCCGGCACCCAGTAAATTGGCTTCTCATTCCTGAGCATATCCGCGATGTATACTGCATTTTCTTTTGGGGGGAACCAGTTGACGTTGCGCCATATCCCGTCTTCCTTGTAGTGGAAGATGATCCAGGGCCTTTCATTTTTCCGGTCGTAGCGAAGCACGTAATTTTCTACCATAAAAATCTTGTATGCCATACTGTCTCCTCATTTCATTTTTTGAACATTTTTTGATATTTTTTGAATAGATGTGAATGGTTGTACTTCCGATACTAATTAAGCATGTTATGCATATAAATATATATCCTGAAACGCTTCCATATAAGTAAACTAAAAACGTAAGAAGGAAGGGCCCGCGTGATTGAATCAATACTGGACAATGACCTTTACAAATTCACAATGCAGATGGCGGTACTGGAACTCTTTCCCGAAGCCGAAGCAGAATACCGCTTTACCAATCGGGGAACCCAGCGCTTTTCCGAAGGCTTTGTTGAAGAACTCAGGAGAGTAATAGACGAGGACATCTCGAAATTAACACTGACGGATGAGGAGTACCACTGGCTCCGGGAACACTGCCCTTACCTTAAGCCCATGTACCTCGAGTACCTTAAAAACTTCCGGTTCAGGCCGGAAGAGGTGACAGTCTGCCTCACCGAAGAAAAGGGCCTGGACATGCGGGTCAAAGGCCCCTGGCACAGCACCATCCTCTGGGAAATTGTGCTCATGGCCTCAGTTTCCGAACTATACTTCAGCACCATCGAAACCGGGTGGAATGGAAATGGGAGCCTTGAAGCCTACGGGGAAAAGATCATTGAAATAGGAAAATCCCTTGAAGAAAACGGCTGCCTTTTTTCAGAATTCGGGACCAGGCGCCGGCGGAGCTTTGAACTCCACGACCACGTCATGAAAGCCCTGACCGGGATAAAAAACCTTTCAGGCACCAGCAATGTCTATTTTGCAAAGAAATACGGCTTAAAAGCCATAGGGACTGTGGGACACGAATGGATCATGGGAACTTCAGCCCTTGTCGGGCTCCGCTATGCCAACCGCTTTGCCTTTGAAAACTGGGTAGAGGTCTATAAAGGAGACCTGGGAATAGCCCTTACCGACACCTTCGGCTCTGATGCCTTTTTCAAGGACTTCAACCTGAAACTCTCAAAAATCTATGACGGCGTCCGCCACGACAGCGGAGACCCCCTGGTCTTTGTGGAAAAGGTGATCGCCCACTACAATAAAATGGGCATCGACCCCATGAAAAAGGTCGTTGTTTTCAGTGACGCCCTTAACGCCGAAGACGCAATAAAGTTGAAAAAATACTGCAGCGGCAAAATAAACTGCAGTTTCGGGATAGGGACCAGCCTGACCAACAACTCCGAGTTTTTCCGGGAAAGCCCGCCCCTGAACATGGTCATAAAGCTGCACAGCATCAACGGCATCCCCGTGGTGAAACTGAGCGACTCCCCTGAAAAAGAGACCGGAGGCCGGGATGCCCTGAGGGTTGCAAACTACATTTTCGGAAGAAAAGGACTGGACGAGTAATCGAAAACGATCAATAGTCCGAAAGAAAAGATAGAAAAGAAAAAACAGAAAAAATCCGTTTTTAAAAATCCGTTTTTCTCCGGACATCCGTATTTTTTAGTTGATTGCAGGAGGGGGAATGGATGTCCGGGAAATTATTTACACTGCGTTGTAACCGTCGGCCAGGTTGACGTTGACGTACACAACGGCTTCGTTGGTGTGCCTGTAGGCGTAGTCGTCCGTTATTTCAGGTAGTTTGTCAGCCTCGGCCTGGGAAGTGACCACGGTGCCTGCCGGGACGTACCTGCCGTCAGGGATGGTCACGCCGATTGCAGCTGAAGTAGGCTCAAGCACGCAGTTGTTTCCGACCTTTGCCTTGAAGACCATCGCCTTCATGCCGATGAAAGTATCATCGCCAACGTAAGCAGGGCCGTGGATCTGGGCCTGGTGGGCAAGGGAAACCCGTTCTCCCACGTAGACAGCGTATTCTTCCCCGTCAACTTCAATAATGTGGCTTTCCACAGGCTCGCCTTCTTCGTCGATTGTCTCAAGGGCGTGGAGTATAACCCCGTCCTGGATGTTGCTTTCATCCCCGACAAAAATCGGCATTCCTTCGTCGCTCCGGACCGAAGCGAAGGGAGAGACCATGACCCTGGCCCCGATCGTCGCATCTCCGATAACCGACGCCTGGGGGTGGATGTAGGCAGTCGAATCGATCGTCGGCTCAGTCGGTTCGGGATTCCAGGGGGTCACGGGATTCGCCCAGACATTCGAGGCCGAACCCTCGACCGCAGTTTCCGCGTGTTCTCCTTCTTCTGCTCCTTCTCCCTGGGAGACGCAACCGCTCCCGGCAAGGGCCAGCACCAGGGACAGAATAAGGACTATACAGACCTTTTTGTCAAACCTCATAACAATCCTCCGTTCACATTGTGAAGAATATAAAATATATAGCACTTTCTATTTTTATTTGAAAAAAGATAAAATAATAAAAGTAAAAGGATTAATTATAGGAAAAACATCAAGAAGAAAGCAAGTAAGGGATAAGGAAAGGAAACGGAAAAGTATGAACATAAGATATTCTGATGATAAAAATATCGAAATAGAAAGGCTTGTTTCTCTGTTTAAGTCTGTTGAATGGGAGTCGGCAAAGTATCCGCAAGAACTGCAGTTAGCAATTGCAAACTCACATTCCGTTTATACAGCATGGGATGGGGACAAATTGGTTGGGCTCATGAACGCCCTGTCCGATGGGGTTATGACAGTTTACTATCACTACCTTTTAGTCAGGCCGGAATACCATAAGCAAAAAATCGGTGCAACTCTCGTAAAAATGATGACTGATAAATATTCCAGGTGTAGAACACAGGTTGTAATTTAATATTCAAACAAAGTTAATTTTTATAAGAATTGTGGTTTCACCGTTGGGGATGATGAGATTCCTCTATTTATTTCGGATCTGGTATAGTTCCGTTCATTCCATTAAAACTGAGAAAAACAGCATTAGACTCATACCTGAACAAAGAAATATACCTGAACAAAGAAATACTACCCTTGTTCCGAAAATAGGTTTTCAGTCTAGGAGTTATAGGAATGCCCCCGCCAGCTTGCCTGGCGGCGCCTCCCCAAAAGGAAATAAAACATAGATATGGAAAAGAGTATTTTTCAGGCTTTATCGGTCTTTGCTTTATTTACATCCCTGCCTTTTTTCCGATTGCTGTTACTTCAGATCGCTTTCACTATCTTCAGATCGCTTTCACTATCTTCAGATCGCTTTTACTTTCTACCTTCTTTGGCAAACCCAATTTTTTCAGCCAGCCTGCTATTCATTTTGGAGATTCCAATATAGTCAGTCATCGGGATGAACTTTTTAGTTATTACAATACAGTTTTAAGTTATCATGATAAGTTTTTTAGCATACGAATATACTTTGGAAAAACCAGCTGCAAAGCAGCCGGTGAGAGCGAAGGTGCCTGAAAAAGGTGTCTGAAAAAGGTGTCGAAAATGGTGTCGAAAATGGTGTCGAAAAAGGTTTCCATGGATGACTGAACAATATAATTACGGTTACTTTATCCGGACTGAAATACAAACTTTTCCCCGGATTAAAATATAAATAATGTAATAACAGATGAACAAACTTTGAAAAAAATCCAAAAAAACCTTATATCTGAAAGATATACAGGGTGTCATGGAAGCTGTGCTTCAAATAACGTGGGAGTCCATAGTTGCTGACCTGCCCATATTTGCGGTACTGGCCATCTGGAATTTATTTGTTCTGCTTGTATTATCAAAGAAGGTCTATACCTTCGCTTTAAAAAAGGGAAGGTCGAACAATTCTTCAATATATTTTTCCAGAAAATCAATCCATTTCCTGGCAGGAGGGGTGACGGCAATGCTGCTGCCCTTTGTTGCCCGTGAACCCATTTTGCCGGCAATGATGGCATTTGGGTTTGCCTTTACGACTTATATCCCGCATAAAACAGACAGGTTGATTTACTGGTTCCAGGACCCTGAAAATTTATATGAGGTAGATTTCACCCTGAGCTGGGGATTGATAGTGCTTTTTACCTGGTACATTGACAAAAGCTTCTGGCTTGGAGTAATACCTGTGCTTTTTATGGCTTACGGGGACGGGATAACCGGAATAATAAGGAACCTCAAGTATAACAAACGGACAAAAGCCTGGGAAGGCACTGCGGGTATGCTGGTATTGTGCATAATTATCGGCGCTAAAATGGGTATTGCCGGGATTCTTGCGGGAATATTGTGCTCATTTGTCGAAAGGATAGAAAACGTAGACGACAACATCACCGTGCCGGCAGTTGGCTTATTTATCCTGCTGGTGGCTTACTATTACTTCCCTTCATTTACCGTTCCGTTCTATTGATATGAACCTTTACTTGGCATGAAAGTGCCCATGCACTTTCATTTTTTTGTGCCTGTTATTCAACGAATTTCATATACTTTTCTGAAATTTTCTGAATAGATGTTCACAGGAGCACTTCTGATGACTATTGATTTTAAAATTTGATATTTTCTTTTCCGTAAGAACTTGCAAAACGGGGGAACTGTTTAAATTATTTGGTTTTAACCATATATAAAACTTAATATATTACTGTTAGCAATATATTAGGAATAATATATTGTGAGAAGGGGTTCGGACCTTAGGTCCGGATAGAGTTTTTCTCGGGTTTATAGGCCTGAATGCAGTTGGGAAGGCATAGCCGTAAAAAGAGCCCAGCTACTTCTGGCTATCGGTATCGGCTTCGAAAAAAATATACCTTGAATAAAATTGCTTAAATTTTAAGGTATAAGTATATAAATTTTCAAAGCAATTTAAAATGTGACCAGAGATTAGTCCAGATTAATCTTTGTGCTAAATGGGGGTGGAAGGAATTGGAAATCCAAACAAAAAATCTGGTAAAGAAGCTGGAGCACTCTGTTCTTGCAGGGACAAGGGTAACAGCAGCAGAAGAGCTTGGAAAAATCGGGGACTCGGGCGCAGTTCCTGCCCTGGTAAAAGCCCTGGGCAATACTAACCCGAAGGTACGGGCCGCTGCGGCAGAAGCCCTTGGAAAGATAGGCACGCCTGAGGCAGTCCCGGGCCTTGTAGAAGTGCTTGATGACCCCGAGAGTTCTATTAGAAAAGCTGCAGTGAGTGCTCTTGGGAAAATAGGAACACCTGAAGCAGTTTCAGGCCTTCCAAAAGTTTTTGATGACCCTGATAAGTTTGTTCAAAAAGAAGCAGTAAAAGCCCTCCTGAGAATAGGTTCAAAAGAAGCAATCTCCTGCCTTATTGGAGCGCTTGACCACCCGGAAGTTTTTGTCAGGAAGGCTTCTGTAGTGGCCCTTGAAAAAATCGGTACACCTGAGGCTATCCATGGGCTGGTAAAAGCCCTGAAAGACGCTGACAACTCGGTCAGGCAGTATGCTGTGAACTCCCTTGGAAAAATATCTGCAAGCGAAGCTGTTCCTGAGCTGCTGGAAACCCTGGGGGACTCCAGGCTGCCGGTACAGGAAGCTGCTTCGGAAGCCCTCTGCAGAATAATCTCCGTATCAGGTTCAGTGCCCTTGCTTATCAAAGTGTTCGGAGCTCCGGACAGGGACGTGAGGAAAGCCTCAATAGAAGCCCTCTGTAATATCGGCACACCTGAAGCTGTATCAGGTCTTATAAGGGCTCTTGATGATCCCGACTGGTATTTGCGGAGGAGGGCCGTAGAAACCCTCGGAAAAATCAATTCCCCCGAAGCAATTATGGGCCTTGTCAAAGCCCTCGACGTCCATGAGAATGCCATGAGAAAGACAATCGTAAGCGCCCTTGGGAGCAGCGGCACCCCCGGAGCCGTTTCAGGGCTTATCAAATCCCTTAAGGACCCGGACAGTTCGGTCAGAGAAACTGCTGTAGTCTGCCTTGAAAAGACAGGCACGCCTGAAGCTGTATCGGGCCTTATTGAAGCCCTCAAGGACTCAAAAAGCTCCGTTCGAGAAGCCGCAGTAGCAGCTCTGGGAGAACTGGGAATAGAAGACGCGGTCCCGGACATTGTAAAAGCCCTGGACGACCCTGAGGTATCCGTACAGAGAACTGCAGTATGCGCCCTTGAGAAAATCGGGACCCATGATGCCATTTCAGGCCTTAATGTGGCCCTGGACAACCCTGATACTTCCGTCCGGAAGGTTGCATTAAAAGCTCTTGAGAACATTGAGAAATCAGCTGCATGGCAGGGCTCTGGAATACCTGGAATAACTCCTGATGTTTCTGAAATTTCAGAGAAAAAGGCTGCAACCGAAAGCCCCGTGAAAATCAATGCATCAAAAGCCATTTCGGATCTCCTGGATTCCCTCGATGACCCTGATACTTCCGTGAGGGTAGCAGCAAGAAACGCCCTTTTAGATACCCTGAGCACCTCAAGGTCTGTACCGATTCTCATTATGGGGCTCGATGCTTCTGATAAGGATGTAAGGAAAGTCTCGGTAGAAGCCCTCGGAAGAGTAGGCACACCCGATACGGTGCCCGGACTTATTAAAGCCCTGGATGACCACAGGTGGGATGTCCGGAGCAGTGCGGTAAAAGCCCTGGAAAAAATAGGAAGCTCGGATGTTGTGAGGCTTTTGAGGAACTGCCTCAGGGACGAAGACCCTAATGTCCGGATAGAAGCCGCAAGAGCCCTCGGGAGAATAAACGGCACAAATGCCCTGGAAGAATTCGAGTCCGTAATGAAACTTGAAGAAGAGGAAGAAGCAGAAGAATACGAAGAAGAATACATTCCTGAAAGCACAGCATGTGGCTCGTTTACCGGGCCTGCCTCTCCCCAGCTTAACTTTGAGGACCAGGTTAACTGTTTCGGCGGCTCAGAAGGACAGACAAAAGTCCTGAAGACCGGAAACTATCCCGGCATTTCGGGGAAAAACGGAGCAATCGGAATCACACAAAAAAGAAGTTATGCGAGAGAAGAGGAATACGTCCCGTCCTGCCCGGCCTGCTCCAGTTCTCTTGACCTTCCGATCGATCCGAATTTCTGCCCCTTCTGCGGGCTGAGATTGAAAAGATAAAAGGGAAATTAAGAGGGAAAGAAAAAATTTCACCTGCAGGCAAACAGTTAATCTGCAGTCCGACAATTCCGGAGGCTGGCATGCCCGGGAATTTCGCTTAGCTGATCTAGTCGCCAGCCTCACCTCCCCACTTTTCTCACATTTCCCCTTTAAATGCATCCGAAAAATTCCAACCCGCTCCGGGCAAGCCTCAGTGTAACCTGCAACTCATCGGCGACCGCAGTTTATCGACAGACTCCTGCCCGGATACAGGATTTTTCGAAAACTCAGCTCTTTTCGGAAACCCGGACCCCGGCTTAAAAAGTGCCACTCTGGCATTTTTCAAGGAGTTTGAAGGCTATAACTATCATGAGGAAAAGAGTTACAAAGATCGGAATTTTCCCGGTTAAATTCATGTAAAACACCTTTATGTTAAAAAGGGGATGGGGGAATGTCGTAATCGAGGGAATATTTTCCCTTTCTCCCGTTACCTTTAATCCGATGAACCTGTACAGCTTATTCCTCTTACGTCAACCTCTTTACGCCCATTTTCCCTTCTGAAAAGGTTCTTTGTGGTGCATGTTATCCATTTCGAGTGAAGCGCCATGTGGATAATGAAAAAGACCAGCATCACGATCCCGAGCTTCTCATGGATCATCTTCCAGAAGGGGCCTGTGCCGTGGTCGTTAAAGAACAATAAAAGCCCTGAATACCCGACCAGGACAAACTGGACGAAAAGGCTGAGGTCCACCAGATAGTTAAGTGTTATTCGTTTCATTTATTCACACCATTCTAACTTTTAAATATATATAACATTGAAAATTCCTTCAATTGATTAGAGTTCCTTTGATTGGTTTAATTGATTCGACGGATTTCCATATTACAGCTAATTGACCGGCAGGCAATTGACCGCCGCAGTCATGCTGTTTTCCAGCTTCCCGCTGTCCATACCCCTGATTGCCAGAAAAAGAAATAAAGATACTTGCAGAAAAAGAATGAAAAAAGGAATTTATTTTAAGTTTAAAGGAATTTTAAAGATTTATTACAAAAATAAAGTTTTATTAACAAATATAATCTTAATTTGGTTGTTTTCAAGCTTTAATTCATTTCCTTCCGGCATTTCCCTCCTGAAAAGCAAAAAATGCACCTTCCGCTTTCTTCCCCTGCAACAATTATTGTGTTATCAGGTGAGAACACAATACATAGAGAAGGACTATCACAACCAAAAGCAGCCACTTCCTTTCCGGTTTTAAGATCCCAGACTTTAAGCGTATTGTCACTTGAGGCTGAAACAGCATAATTTCCATCAGGGGCGGCGAAAACCGCTCTGACCTTGGAGGAATAACCGGTTAAGGTGTAGACTTCCTTGCCGGTTTTAAGATCCAAAACTTTAAGCGTACTGTCAGATGAGACTGTTTAAATATCTGCTGTATGGCTTAATTCTATCTTAAATTTTTATAAGTGACACTCAAGCTAAACAATTCCTGCTCAAACAACTCGATTTTTGTACTTTTCCGGGAAAGGCCGATGCTTCGCATCGGTGAGTTTGCGGGGTTTAGCAAAGCGGGAAGAAAAACGGTTTTTTGAGGGTTTGCACCTCCACAGGCATGGAAAAAAAGTTCCGTGAAAGGGAAAAATGAGAGGGAGAAAATGAGAGGGAGAAAATATGAGAGGGAGAAAATATGAGAGGGAGAAAATATGAGAGGGAGAAAATATGAGAGGGAGAAAATATGAGAGGGAGAAAATATGAGAGGGAGAAAATATGAGAGGAAAAAAATATGAGAGGAAAAAAATATGAGAGGGAGAAGATAAGCTTATTTTCAGAGCCTTTCACAGCCATGTGAGCCATTTTCGTAAATCCCTGTACCCCGGACCGGCATTTCTATCTTCTCCAGCCGGACCTTCCTGGAGTCTACAGGTTTTAAAACTGTTCTAAAATCCGGAAAGCGCCTACCCGAGTTTTCGTGGAAGGTTCCGGAATTCAGTCGGGGTATACGGGGATTTTCATTCATGGATATCTTGTTTAGTTGATGGGAATTCTTAGCTGAAAAGGGACTTTATACTGTTGATGAGCCTCCCAAAAAAGCCGACATTTTCGGACCCGGTTTCTTCAGCACTGCCGTTCATCTGACTGCCGTTTCCTCGTTCTCCGCCGGGAGCCTGGCCGGGCATCTTCCTATCCTCCATTGTCATGTTCGCATCCCTTACCTGGCTCTTGTTCTGCATCATTTCAGGGTTCTCGGTCCCGTTAAAGCCCTGTGGAGGCATTTCCCCTCTGTCTCCCGGAGATCCGGAACCCTGACCCATCTGACCGGCAGGGCCGAGGATACTCTTCAACTCTTCGGGGGCCTCTTCTATTAAGGAGTTAAGCTCATCCCTTATTTCCATCAGTTCGGAATCCGTCCCAGCAGCTTCAAGATCTTCTTTTATTGATTCGAGTCCTTCTTTAAGCCCTTCGGCATCCTCAAGCAGATCATCATCAAGGTCTTCCATTGAGCCCTCAAGATTTCCTATCATGCTGTCAATTGATTCGGTCATCCGGCTCTTCATCATGCCAAAAGCTTCTTCATCCGAAGCCGGATACCGCGGCACATTCCCTTCTTCCTCTGCCATCCCGCAATAGGGAATTACACTGAACAGAATTAACAAAGCTGAAAAAAGGGGAATTATTTTCCTGAAACTTAATCTCTTATAAAAAATCTTCATGTATCTCACCTTCAAGCACAGCAATTAACACAGCAATTAAAAGTACAAGAGAAAATACAGGTCGTATACCGGAAGAGAGATGGAACGAATGAATGAGACATTCCAGCCATCATTCCATCTCAGTTCCAGCAGCCCGGGCAGGTGTCTTTGCAAGGGCATCTTTTGGGTCTGAGGTCTGTTTCTGATGTGGTTTTTCCGATTTTTAGTTTGGGTTTTCTTGTTGGGTTTCTTTTTGGTTTCTCAGGGTTGTTTTGTTGCTGGGTTTTCTCGTGGTTTCCTTTTTGGGTTTCTCAGGGTTGTTTTGTTGTTGGGTTTTCTCGTGGTTTTCCTTTTCGGGTTTTTTGCGGGCTTCTTTTTTGGGTTTATCGGGGTTGATTTTGGGTGGGTTTCTACGTGTTACGTGGTGGTTTTTCATCGAGGGGATTTTTGGTGGCTTTCTGCAGTGTTGGTGGCTTTCTGCAGGTTTTTCTCTTTTTTGAGGTACAGTTCGTGGTATCCTATTATTGGAAGCTGCAGGGTAAGCGTACCCCGGACTCTATCCGTTAGCAGTGAATCTTATTCGGGATCAGCTTCCTCAGGTCAGACTCCCGTTCAGGCGCGGGACATCCTGCCCTGCACCCTCATCGAACAGCTGTCCGGCTTGTCCATCGGGCATGATCCCATCAGACCTTCGCCCTGCTCAATTCCGGCTGCTTCCCGGAAGGCGTCATTGATTCCCCGAAGGGCTTCTCCGATTGACATGAGGGCTTCACTGTCTTCAGCACTGTCTACCTGTTCCTGAAGGGCCTGTAGGTCCTCAATGGTTTCTGCCAGTAATTCTTTGGTGATGTTTTCGTTTTCAATTGAGTCGAGGTTTTCTGTCATTGTTTCGAACCTTCCGATCTCCCTGTCAATGGCATCGCTCATTCCTTCTTTTGCATGGGAGAAAGCTATTGCCTTGAGGTCATCAAGGTTCCCGGCACCTTCGATTTCATCGTAAAGGGCATTGAGTTCAGCGAGCCTTTCAGCCTGTGCTTCGGCTCTTGCTTCAGCCCTGGCTTCTGCTGCCTCTTCATCCACACCCTCGGGAAGCTCTTTTTCTTCAGGCATTTCCGGCTGGTCGTTCATCCTCTCGATCTGCTGGCCCAGGCACTCAAGCATTGCTGCCTGAATTTCAGGGAAATAATCTTCATCTGCGTATTCCAGGGCAACGGTTCCAATCATGCCTTTTCCGGAAATTCCCGCCGGTCCCATTCCGGGCATTCCACGGCCCCCGTCAGCCCCCGGGCCCATACCCCTCATCATTTTTTCAAATCTCATATTATTCGTTCCGTCTGCAGCTGCCGTATCATCAGCAGACGTCCCATCATCTGCAGCAAAGGCGCCTGATGGAATGATGCTTAAGACCATCAGCACCACCGCAAAGCGAGCGATTGATTTTACTGATTTTGTATTCATAATAATCTCCGTCAATTACTTTGTTACGTTTTACTTTGTTCCGTTCCAGTTTGTTACGGCTTGTCCCGTACCTTTTTCCGTTTCAACCTGTTACGGATCGTTTCGTCGGCTTCTCGCCGGTCGACATTCCCAAAATTGGCAGGCTTAAATATAAGCTTACTTTCAGAAACAAGATTTAAAAAGAGATTTAATTTAGAAAATAAGCTTTTTTGAAGCTTCAATATTTTAATAAAGCTTAAAAATCACTCATAATACTTATTAAGATGCTAAAAAACCTTTATTCCCAGAACAAAATGGGACATATAAAAAATTTGTTGATCCCTGAAGTGGCGGGCACAAATTCCGTTCTCCTTCAGCCGGAGAAATGCCCCGAGGACGTGTTTACCTTCCAGGACAGAAATTAAATGGGTCGTACACCTTACGCGGTTGATATTTATTCGATTAAATCGAAAAAAATAAAACCTTTTTTCATTTGCTTTTCAGGTACCGGCACTCTCACCGGTCAGCTTGCTGACCGGCCTTTTCCATGATGTATACATGGATGAATAAAAAAGTCACTCTGATGACTGAAAAGTGCATTGGAATAACCAAAAGGAGCGGCCAGATGACTGAAAAAATGTGCTTAACCAGCCAAAAATAACAGCAAAATGACTGAAAAGTACATTGGGATAATCAAAAAGAGTAGCCAGATGACTGAAAGAAAGAGTTCAGAATAAATACAGGGATTCAATTTGAAATTAGTGCGCTAACCGCCACAACCTGGATAATATTCTTTTTCAGATATATTTTTTATTTCTTTTTGGAAGGCGCCGCCAGGCAAGCTGGCAGGGGTTTTTCCTCTTACACGGGACTAAAAAAGGTTTTCAGAGTTAAGAGAAGTATTGATCGGACAAGCCGGAGTATTTTTCCGTGCATCGGGTTCTCTTCTCTTAATAGCATCTGGATCCTGTTGTATAGGTTTGGCCTCCGTTTTTTTCTTTCCTGGCCGAAAGGACGGCTCAAATCTGGTGTGGAGCAGGGAAATAGCCAAAATTAGTAATGACTGCTGCAGAACTTCAGTGAATGCCCGGTGCAGAGCGGAGACCTGAGACCTGAGTATACCTCCTCAAACCCTGTGCCCATACCACAGATGGGAAAAAAAGATCAACCATTTTACAATTAAAGGGAACAATAGAACTTTAAAGCGGTCATTTAAGAATTGTAAAGGATTAAAATGACAAATAAGCACCATTAAAGTTTTAATTTGAAATTCAAATCTTCAATTCTCCTAAAAAAGTAAGTATGCTTTTATTATTAAATCCAAATACAGGCCCTGCAGTCGGGAACACCCGGAATAAAACCCCATACAGAAAATTGAGTATCTCTGAAGAGTAATACCATACAGAACCGTGCTGTACGAGATCCGTACCGTACGATTGGAGACACCACATCACATACCTACCTGCACATGCCAGCTGCCGGGTGTTCCTGATCTGTGCGCTCCAGAACTGAAAGGCGCGAGCTGGAGAGACGAATTGAAATAAGCTTTTTTGAATTTTAAATAAACGACATTAAAAAATCAATGGAGAGAAAAAAATGCCTGAAGCCAGGGTGGAGAGCCAGGATGAAGAAAAACTACTGATCCTCCCGCTTTCCGCAGATTCCAGGAAAATTGTCAGGGTCCTTTCAAACGAGACCTCAACAGAGATCCTGAACCTGCTTGAAAGAAGGTCCATGTCCGCAGGTGACCTTGCGGACGAACTTGAGGTCCGACTGAACACCCTGAAATACAACCTGGACTCCCTGCTCGAAGCCGGGCTGATCAGGGTGAGGCAGGTTAAGTGGAGCCGGAAAGGAAGAGAAATAAAGGTCTACGAAGCCGTGGAAAAGGTAATCATCCTCCTGCCCGGAAAAAAGAACCAGGACTTTTCTTTTATCTTCACGGCGCTCAGGCAGCACAGCCCGGAAAGTTTCAGGGGAAAGGAAGTCCCCGGAGAATTTATTTGATCTTATCGATCCTATTGGGTCCTATAGAGCCCTATGAAGCCCAATCTGATCCTATGCATATTAAACGATGGGAGTACTCTTGCATATTAAATGATGTGTGGTACATCAGACCCCATATCGGCCTATGGTCCTTACCCAGGCTTATTCGATTCTCTTCAACCCCTTCTCTTCAAAAAATAGCCGAGAAGTAAACTTTCAAAAAAGTATAGATCAAAAAAAGTATAATATTCCAGGAAAGATTCCAGGAACTGAAGCAAATATTAAAATATATGAACTCAAATAAAAAAATGCTCTCAAGCTGTTGAAGTTTCTTGCCAGAGGACGTGAACCCGCATGAAAATCAAATACATATTCCTGCTCCTTATCCTTACAGGAATTATCATAAACTCAGGCTGTGTGGATGCAAAAGCACAGCCTTTCACCTATAAAGCTCCGGGAAACATATACAGGAGCATCTTTTTCCCTTATGCAGGGCTTCTGAACTCAGGAGCGCCGGGGATGCCAGGGGAGCAGCAGTACCCCCATAATCCATATCAAGAGAGGCCGCCTTCCGGAGACTTCAACCCGGAGGATTCTGCGCAGGAATACTCCAGGGCCCTGAGAGAAGCGACAGCCCTGCTTGACAGCAATATCGAAAAAGCCGAGGAGATTTCCCTGAGGCTTGAGTTTGGAATTCAGCAGCTGCAGGCAAGCGGTGAGGACGTCAGCAGGCTTCAGGAACTCTTTGGGGAATACACCCGTCTTGTGGAGGAGGCAAAAAAGTACAGGGAACTTGCCGATTCGGCTTCCGGGGAGGAAAACAATTACGAAACCCAGAGGGAATATCTGGTCCGCTCCCAGAAAAACATGATACAGGCTAACATTGTGCTGAAGGCGATCTTCGGGGAATTCCAGCGCCTTATGCCGGGGACCGAACAGTTAAATGAAAGCTCCAGGCTCAATGCAGAGGGGAGCGGAAGAGCTTTCCTAACAGGCAGTTTCACCCTCAATGCACACCTGGAAAACGGGGTAATGGCTATCCTGGACATTTCCCGCGACTCTGCAATTTACATAAAAGGAGATTTCACATTCGAAGAGCAAAAAGAAGGCCCCCACAATGTGCTCCTGTACAATATACACTCTGCGGACGTGAAAATCCCCGGCTCCTCCAAGACAGTCATGCTCAGTGCCCGGAGCATCTCCCTTACAGCAGCCGGAGGGAAGGGCGCCGCGACTTTCTTCGGAAACGGCACATACACCATTGAAGGCGCCGACGGGACGAAGAAGGAAGAAAGCTGGGCAAACACGTCCTTTAAAATGAACGGCCCGCATGAGTTCGCACCGGATAATCCGGGTTTTGAAAGGGCAGAAGACATAAGGACCGGGGCACATATGCCCGGGCCGGGGACCCTGCCCTCTGACACAAAAAGATTTATTGAGTGGAACCCTTAAACCACCCGGGACAGCCAGGAAAATAAAAGAAACTGAACCCCCGGGTTTCCTGATACCATGAATCTGAGGCTTTATATCATCTGCATTGCTGCGGCACTTATGCTGGCCGGACCTGCCGCGGCAGACATCCCCGCCACCATCCACGGAGTAGTCTACGGCTGGGACACCTTCGACCCCCTGGACAACGCGGTGGTCGAGGTAAACTCCACACCCTCCCAGTCCATGGTGGCAAAATACGGGCTGTATTCCTTTGAACTGGCCTCCGGAGATTACACTATCACAGCCAGCTATTACCAGAACAGCACCCTCACCTACCAGGCAGAAGAAACAATAACCATCGAAGGGGAAGGAAACTACGTCCTCGACCTCCTCCTCCTCCCTGTCTATTCCGAAGAACTCATGGACAGCCCCGAGGCCGGTGAAGTGCCCGAAAACCAGGAAACAGGAACGCAAAGCACAGCCTCCCCCGATAAAACCGCAGATGAAAGTCCTGCCGAACCCGGTGAAACCGGCGAAAATGCCTCTGGAAACGAAGCCTCTTTCGCGACTGCTTCCTACCTTCTCGGAGCCCTTTTATTAACTCTGCTGCTCGCTGGCGGCTACAAGTTCTCCCGAAAGCAAAAAAGCAAAGAGGAAATCGCAGTTCCGGTGAAAAAAGAAGCACACCGGACTGAAACCGCACCAGGACCCGAGAAGCTTCCATCCGGAAACCTTCCTGAGCCCCAGGCAAAAACCCCTGAAACGAATTCAGGAATGCCGGAACAGGAAAAAACGGAAGAAATCAGAGAAATGTATACGGAACCGGAAGCCGGAATGCCCGAATTCAGGAAGGAAACAGAAATATCCGAGCCAATACCTGAAAAAGAAATTACCGGGCCCGGACCGAAAATAGAAATTGCCGAGCCGGTGCCTGAAAAAGAAATTACCGAACCCGGACTAAAAGCAGAAATTCCAGAGCCAGAGCCTGAAAAGGAAATTACCGAACCCGGACTAAAAACAGAAATTACCGGGCCAGTGCCCGAAAAGAAAATTCCGGAAGCCCTCCCACCGGAACCTGCAGATACTTCCGCAGCCGAACCCCCGGCTCCAAAAAAGCCCCTCCCCCTCCCCGCCGACCTCCAGGAAATCATGGACATAATCCGGGGCCAGGGCGGCAGGATCACACAGAAAGATCTCCGCAGCCGGTTGAAGTACTCCGAAGGGAAAGTCAGCCTTATGCTTGCCGACCTTGAGCGGAGAGAACTGATTGAAAAGTTTAAAAGGGGCAGAGGAAATGTTGTGATCCTTAGGGATGAGAAAAAATAAGATTTTCGGGGGTCCGGCATTCTGCATGATCTGACATTTCGTACTATCTGACATTCCGGACTGTTTCAGTACTTTTATTTCAGTCGAATACCCCGCAGCTTGCTGCGGGGATGAACGCTTCCCCGAGAACCGTTGATGATAATACGATTTATCGAATCCATTTTTTGTTTGTTGACTTCTGCTCGAACTAAACCGTATTATGTTTAATATCTCCTTTTACGGAATTTGCAGCGGTGGCGCGAACATACCCAGTTGCTTGCAGCGGGGTGCGCCAGAGCAACTTTGATTCTTATGCAGTATATTTGAGTAACTTTTTTGTATACAAGAATGAACTTTTTGTATACATGAATAACTCTTTTGTACATCTGAATAACCAGGATTTCCCTGAATTATACCAGGATAAATCCGTGGAAATATAGCCTCTCTCTAATTTCAGTCTATTTACTTCCATTTTCTTTTCTGAAAAGATTCTTTGTCTTTCATGTTATCCATCTCCAGTGCAGTATAATGTGGACAGCAAAAAGCCCAAACCCGAATTTACTGTTTGATTCTACTTTTAATTTTT
This sequence comes from Methanosarcina sp. KYL-1, assembly GCF_024372725.1. GTDB lineage: Archaea > Halobacteriota > Methanosarcinia > Methanosarcinales > Methanosarcinaceae > Methanosarcina. The sequence goes on along the minus strand of NZ_VOUA01000003.1, from coordinate 206,472 downwards.
TTCAGGAAAAGGCCGGCCGCTGCGGCGGCCGATGAGAGCCCGGGGACCTGAACAGCAGCGTATTAACGGTTTCAGGGCATTGAGCCACTTCAAAACAAGCCGGCTCCTTGCCTGGTGAAGCCGCCTCCCCGGGCCATAAAACTTTATCGGAGATTTAATTCTATTTTCAAGTCATATTAAAGAATAAATTAATCAAAAAACCCCTAAAAAAGCTTCATTGCTAAATTTATCCCTCAAATTCCCTCTTTTCCTTTAAGTATGCTTTTATTATTAAATGCCAATGAGGGGGTTGACTGCCTCAAACAATCCCTCCTGCACAGTCAGTCAATAACTCCACCCATACAAGAAATACAGGTGAGCCGCCTTTCACCTCGGTAAGCGGCTCATCCATGGCGGGGATACAAAATAAGAAACGAACACCTGAAGCCTCCTTTAAATCCCCGTAAAACCGGAGGGAAGAGGCAGCCACAAGAGATGAAAACCCCCTGCAATGAGGCACCTTACACCTCGCGGGTGCCTCATCAACTCATGATTAAACCGTTAACCCACGATAAACCACCAATTCACGATAAACCACCAATTCACGATTAAACATCAAACCAATTCAAAAACCCACATAAATCAGCATAAATCCACATAAAAAAGTAAATCCACATAAAAAAGTAAATCCACATAAAAAAGACACCGGACAAAATAGGACAGATGAGAAAACAAAACCGCACTCCTGTAACCCGGAACCTGTGCGAATATAATTATGAGGTTATGTATGACACTTTCTGAAGCAATAGAGACACTAAAAACAACACTGGATCCCCGAAAATTCCTGCAGTCGCTCGAAAGAGCGGCGGATTTCTACAGCGAATCGGACAGCGAGCAGGATTCGGATTCAGGGGATGATTCGGGAAACGGTCCATCTGACAGTTCATCCGGAAGTCAATCTGGAGATTCCTTTAAAGGTTCCGGTGCAGCCGTGAAAACCGCAGCTCTTAGCAACGGAACGACTCCCCTTATCAAACTGACCGATGTCTGGAAAATCTACCAGATGGGAGAGGTTGAGTTTGCAGCCCTCAAAGGCATTGACCTGGAGATCTATGAAGGGGAGTTCGTGGTGGTGCTCGGGCCAAGCGGGAGCGGGAAAAGTACGCTTATGAACCTGCTGGGCTGCCTGGACCTGCCTTCGAGGGGGGCGGTCTTCCTGCAAGACAGGGACATTTCCGAACTGGACGAATCGGAACTTGCCAGGATCAGGGGACAGATGATAGGCTTCATTTTCCAGAGCTTCAACCTGATCCCAACCCTGGGCACCCTGGAAAACGTCACCCTGCCCCTGGAGTTTCAGGAGATGGACCCGGGAAAGGCCAGAAGGAGGGCCGAATACCTGTTAGACATCGTCGGGCTCTCGGATAAGAAGAAAAACCTGCCTTCCCAGCTCTCAGGAGGACAGCGGCAGAGGGTGGCAATAGCCCGGTCCCTGGCCGTAAACCCGCCCGTGATCCTCGCAGATGAGCCCACCGGGAACCTGGACAGCAAGACAGGGAATTACATTCTGGAATTTCTTGAAAAGCTGCACGAGCAGGAAGGCAAGACGATCATCATTGTAACCCATGACCTGGAACTGGTAAAATATGCGACGAGAGTCGTGTACATCAGGGACGGGGAGATAGAGAAAATCGAACATGCAGAAAAACATGCAGAAAAACATGCAGAAAAACATGCAGAAAAAAACGAAATGGAGGAATAAGAATGAAAAAGTTTTCCTTGTTAACGGTCCTGGTGCTTTTTTTGGCAATAAATTCGCTGAGCACCGGAACTGCCCTTGCTGCCACGGGCCTGATAGAATCCTCAGCCGTGCAGGTAGAGCTGATAAACCAGAACCCTGATGCTGCCCGACCCGGAGAAACCGTGGAGCTTACTCTCAGTGTGCAAAACGTAGGAACCAATAATCTGGAAGACATCTCTGTCGAAATAAAACCCGAATACCCGTTTGGCAAAGTATCCGGAGAGAGCCTGACAAAAGAGATATCCTACCTGAACGCCAGACAGGATGATGATGACGCAGCCGTCCTGAAATTCAAGCTCATGACCGATGCCGGGGCTTCCGAGGGAATATACGAAATAGACATCACCACAACTGCAACAAGCGGGGACGGGTCATCGGCAAAAACCATCACCAGCACAAAAACCATCGAGCTAGAGATAAGGGGAAAAGAATACGCCCAGATCGTGACCATAAACAAGGCAAACATCGACCTGGCAACGGAAGAACCCCTTGAATTCATCATCACAAATACCGGAAACTCTCCCCTGAAAAACATGGTCATCTCCTGGGAAGACCCCGAAGGCGTAATCCTGCCGGTCTACTCGGACAACACCAAGTACATCAAGTACCTGGAACCCGATGAGTCCGTAACGGTTGCCTACACGGTCATGGCAGACGTAAATGCAGACCCGGGGCTCTATACCCTCGACATAAACCTGACCTTTGAAGACTACGAATCCAATACCAACACCATTGAGACCACTGCAGGGCTCTTCGTCGGCGGAGAAACCGATTTCGATGTTTCCTTCTCGGAAAGCGACGCCGGGGAAATCTCCCTTTCCGTAGCAAACGTGGGCAACAACCAGGCATATTCCGTAAAGGTATCGATCCCGGAGCAGGAAAACTTCAGGACAAGCGGAAGTTCCTCCACAATTGTGGGAAACCTTGAGAAAGGAGACTACACGATCACATCTTTCGATGTTATGAGTACACAGGCCTCAGTTTCTGAATCCGGAGAGTCCTCAGATGCCGGGACAGCAAAAGCTGCAGCTTTCGGCGGCAGGCCGTCCCTGGAAGTCCAGATTGAATACACGGATTCAAAAGGAGAACGGATCACGGTTTTAAAGGACGTAAAGGTAGAGATTACAGCCCCCACGGGAGTTGAAGGAAGCACAAGCAGGCCCGGAGCAGGCACAAGCAGCGGGACCAGTTCCTACGTTTACTATGCCCTGGTAGTTATAGTTGCAGGCGCAGGAGTCTTCCTCTACCGCAGGCAAAAACAGAGTAAGAAAGGCTCCGAAGAAAAAGAATCCGGGGAAGGGAAATACAGCTTCGGAATTCTGAATAAGTGAGGAATAAGTGAGCTATGATACGGAAAAATGAAATTGAAAAGAACCGGAAACATGAAAGCCAGTAAAAACCGGAGGGATGCGCAATGAGAAACGCAACCTACGTTAAAATGGCCCTGAATATGCTCCTGCACAGCAAACTGCGAAGCTGGCTGACCATCATCGGGATTGTCATAGGGGTAGGAGCTGTGGTCGGGATTATCTCCCTGGGGGATGCCATGGAGGCCCAGGTCCAGAGCAGGCTTGCCGACATGGACCTGACGAAAATTACCATTACACCGGGTTACTCAGGTGCCCAATCAAGGATGCCCGGGCCGGGAGGGCCCGGGGGCGGAGGCTCTTCATCCACAGACGCCGAACTGACCGATGACGACGTTGACGCGCTCCAGGGGATAGACGGCGTACTGTACATTGACACCCAGATCTCAGGGAGTGAAGAAGTGGACTACGCCGGAGAAACCGCAACTCTTTCCATCACGGGAGTGGACCCCCAGGTCTGGCAGTACATGAACACCCTGGAAGTGGGGTCAGGAAGGCTGCTCGAGCCTGCCGATAAGAACGTAGCGGTCATAGGAAGCAGTATTGCCACGGAAATTTTCGACCAGGAAATAGGGGTCAACCAGGTTATAACGGTCAACGGCAAGTCCGTGAGGGTTGTCGGGGTCCTGGAAGAGGAAGGCGGTAGTGAAGATCGGAAGATCTACATGCCGCTCGATGCGGCAGTCAACCTGATTGAAGATGCGGAAGAAGATGTTTTCGATTCCATCGTGGTCAAGGTCGAAAGTGAAGACCTTGTGGACCCCACAATCGAGGAAATCGAAGAGAGATTGATGGTCTCCCGCCAGATCCACCAGGAAAAAGACAGGGACTTTAGCTTATCATCCTCGCTGTCCATGGCAGAGTCGGTAACCGAAATGACCAGTTCCATGACCCTCTTCCTGGGGGCCATTGCCGCCGTGTCCCTGCTTGTCGGAGCCGTAGGGATTGCAAACACGATGTTTACCTCGGTGCTTGAAAAGACAAAGGAAATCGGCACAATGAAAGCCATAGGGGCCAAAAACCGGGACATCCTGATGATCTTTGTTGTCAACTCCGCGATGGTCGGATTCGTAGGAGGAGTCTTCGGGGTGATGCTCGGAGGGTTTGTTTCCACACTGTTCCCTTATCTGGGCGTGACCCTGATGAGAGGAGGAAGCGGGGCAGGTACAGGCCTTTCTCCAGACCTGATGGCTTTCGGGCTTGGCCTCGCGGTCCTGATCGGGGTGCTATCGGGAGCGGTCCCGGCATACAGGGCTTCGAAACTGAAACCCGTGGACGCCCTGCGGTACGAGTGATTTGAAAAGATAGAAATTGGAAAGAGAAGTTGAAAAGAAAGGGTCTACAGCCCTTTTTAACCGGTTTATTGAAAAAACAAGATGTAGATAGCGAAAATGGAAGGTCAAGAAGGATAGGGGGCAGGAATCTGCATGAAAAGAATCGCTATTATTCTCCCGGCTGCCCTTCTGGTGCTGGCTATATTGACAGCTTCGGCCTGCGCCGGCGGAATCCTGGGAACAGGAAATTCCGGAAATGGCCCGGAAACTGAGTGCGAAACTGAGTATGAGGCAATTTACGACATGCTCTGCACCGAAGCCCGGAACTCTGCAATGCAGCACAGCAGCTGGATATTCGCCATTGAGAGTGAAAGCGAAAGCCGAATCATGCAAGTTCGCAACTATCCTGAAGGATTTAAGCTCCCTGCACCTGCCGGTAACGGTAATATCCCGCAAAACATCCGGCCCGGGTTGGACAGCGAACAAAACAAACAGATACATCCTTTCTTCCAGGGAGGAAGCCCGGCCAACAGGGAAGTGCTTGATAGGGAAGAACTGACCCGCGTTCTGGAAAACCAGAATCGGAATCAAAACCCGAACCCAAACCAGAACCTTCAGCAGGAAGCCGGATCTTACTCCCAGGCCTATGTTACCCCTGATGATGAGGCCGTAAGCGCCTATCTCGAAGAAAACGGCCTTGACGATAAATATGAGATATATGAAGCCGCCCTTTCCTGGGCATGGGTGTCGGACGAAGCCCTCAACGGCATGAAAGAGAAATGGCTGACCCCGGTAGAGTTCCTGGAAGAGACCCCTGACTACTCCAAAAACCCCATACCCGGAGAACCTGTAAGCGACTGCGAGGAGCAGGCAAACACCCTTGCCTCCCTCCTGATCGCATCGGAAGAATACGATGAGAGCACGGTGAGGGTAGCCGTAGGAGAAGCCGATTTCGGGGAAGTTTCAGGCGGGCATGCCTGGGTTGAGGTCTGCGAGGACGGCATCTGGTTCCCTCTTGACCCTACAGGCGGGCCTTACTATGACGAGGAAAATTCCGAACTTGTCCCCGTGGATACCTCAAAAATAGCGTATGAGGAGTACCGCGATAGCTCGTACCCGGCTGTGGAAGTCTGGTATTACTACAACAACGAGTACTTCCTTGACCTGGGAGCCCGGAGTGGAGACGCCCCTGTTTCCTGGCAGAAGCTCCCTGAAAGTTACCAGGGCAGCAGGAGCGAACAGGCAGTTAAGGAATAATCCTGTTTTTGTAAAACGGTTTTTGTAAAGCATGCCTGTGTCGGGGGTGAGATCGTTTAGAGGTTTTCACCCCAGCCGTTTATTGGGATAGAAAACCCGAAGGTGCTCCCCTTTCCGGCTTCACTTTTAAACCAGACGCTGCCTCCGTGGAGCTGCACTACTTCTTTTACAAGAGCCAGGCCAAGTCCGGTCCCCGGATATATTTTGGAAGAGGAGGAATCGATCTGGCTGAAGGGTTTGAAGAGCTTTTCATGGTCCTCCTCTGCAATGCCGATCCCGTCGTCAGATACCGAGATTTCGACCAGGCCGGCCCTGGGGGACGCTTCGACCCTTACCTGCCCGTCTTCGTTTGAGAACTTGATGGCATTTTCCATGAGGTTGCAGAGGACCTGCACAAACCTGGCCCTGTCTGCAGAGATTTCGGACAGGCACCTGTCAATGTTGAGTTCAACCGTTATCCCTTTTCCTGCTGCCAGGGGGAAAAGCATCTCCCTGACTTCCTCAAATGCTTCAGCCAGCCTGAACCTGCTGTAATTCAGTTCAAACTTCCCGGATTCTACCTTCGAGAGGTCCAGGATCTCGTTTATGATTTTTAAAAGATGTTTTCCGCTTATGGAGATGTTCCGGACGTATTTCAACTGTTTTCCGTTCAATTCCCCGAAGACCTGCTCGGAAAGGATATCCGAAAAACCTATAACCGAATTTAAGGGAGTCCTCAGTTCATGGCTCATGTTTGCAAGAAACTCGCTCTTTGCACGGTTCGCTTTCTCAGCATTCTGTTTTTCCCGGAAGAGTTCCAATTCGTAGTTTTTCCGGTCCGTAATTTCCATTCCGGTCACCAGAACGGCAACTATATTCCCGGCTTCGTCTCTGACGGGTTTTGACCGGAAGAGCCAGGTCTTTCCTTCCGGGGATTCGAATTCCCCACCCGGCCAGCTGCCGTCAGCCGAAAACTGCAAACACCCTGGATTTGTGAAAAATAGCCTGCCCATAGCCTCAAGGTCCCTGCCGGTAAGCCCTTTGAGGTCTTCCAGCTCCATTTTCAGCAGTTCCAGGGCCGCCCTGTTCGCCCAGAGGATTTTAAAATCCGGGTCCTGAAGTACCACCATTTCTTCAAGGGAATCCAGGATAAACTTTTTTTCGTGTTCCCTGGCTTTGCTCTCCTGTTCTGCAAGCCTTATGCTGGCAAGCATCTCGTTGATGCCCCCGGAAAGCCTGTGGATCTCGTCATCTCCCTCAATTTCAAGCCGCCTGGACAGGTCTTTTTCCTTTTTCACCTTATTCAGGAAATTGTCGACAGCAATCAGCCTCAGGACAAGGAGGCGGTCCAGGCTGAGTTTTGTTGCGGTCCCCACAAGCACCACGCTCAGCAGCAGGAAGCCGTACATGCAATACAGGGTCTTTTTTCCCTGGGCATAAAGGTCACGGGGATAATCGGTCCTCACCAGAGCCACAGGGCTCTCTTCCGGATCTTTCAACACGAAATACCCGGCTATCCGCTCCTCTCCCAGAGGGTTTACCACGATTTTCAGGAGAGCTTCATCGAATATTTCCCGAAGATCCGGGGGCATCTCTTCCTCAACCGTAAAGAGAGATAAGGAGGATTGGGTGCGCTCTTCAAGGGATTCTATGAAAACATCATCAAGGTACTTCCCCAGGATGAGAGTCCCCCTTACGGGACCTTCCTCGAGGCTGTTGAGGATAGGGCGGCCGATAACAAGCATCGGGCCTTCTTCAAGCAGGATTACTCCCGCTATGCTGTCCGTACTGTCCCGGGTTACAAGAAGGCCACTGCCAACCCTTTCCAGGACACCCGGGGGCACGGGAACAGCCTCCTCATTTACAAGGTCCATGGACTTCGCGTAGACCGGGACCCCGGATTCATTAATAAAGAGCATGAGGTTCAGGTCGAGTTCGAAGAGAGTATCGTCCCCCAGGTTTGACTGGATATATCCGGGGTCCAGGGTCCTGACAAATCCGCAGGTATCGTCCCAATAAGCCCAGTCCATAGCGGTCTTGTCAAGATATGAAGCCTCACTTGCAATAGCATACTGGACTCTTTCCGTATTCTCCATAGTATCCCGGGTCTCCAGGCCGGAAAAGCTCGACAGGAGGACGGTATGGGAAGCAGCTATCAAAAGGGTGATTAATAGACCGAACATTACGAAAATAATAACCATCAGTTTTTTACCGAGATCCATTAATATTCACCCGCAGCAGAAACAACCATTTACAGCATAATGCCATTACCCAGCATAAACAGCTACGAACCAATTGCCAGACCGAAATGATACACCTGTCTCAGGATAACAGGAAAAAACTTTACTCTGGCCCACGAGGCTCAACTTCAATACACTTGTTCATAAAAATAAAATTGAGATATATATAAAGATTCCTTAATGACAGACGAAATATTTTTTATAATTTAAGATGAAGCAGCTGCATTGGCTGTATTGGCTGCATTGGCTGCTTCAGGACCTGCTGGAAAGAGGGACTTCCGGTTGACTACCCGGACCTGCGGCAACTTAAATTATGCAGCCTGATATATGCAGCTTAAATTCTGAAAAAAATTCATGATTACATTGTATATTTTTCTGCATGAACTCTTTTTACTTTTCATAAGGCACCAGGCGCTGTATCACCCCGTTTTAGATTCAGATCGAACCTGCGCATTTATTGCATAAACATGACAAAAAAACGCGCAGAAAGCATAGACGTAAATATAATTCCAGAAAAATACAACCAATTATATTTTGTTGCCAGGCAGAGGTTCGAGGTTGATCTTTAAAAAAATACCAGTTCACATGTTCGAAAAATTTCATAATATTTTTAGCGGAAGTACTAAAAATACTTTCAAGATTTGCAGAAAATGCGGAGGGGCATGTGAGCATAAAAAAGTCGGGACCCTGCTCCCCGGTGAAAAAGAATACATGGCAGGGAAAATGGGCATAAGTGTTTCAGAATTCGAAGCCCGGTACCTGGATATCCTGGAAATGGATGACGGGACCCAAATCTATGTATTAAAATTAGGAGAGTTGTGCCCTTTTTTAAACACGGAAACTGACAGGTGCGAGTGTGCGGAATTTAAGCCCCTCCTCTGCAAAATCTACCCCCTTGCTTTCACGGTTAAAGCCCAAAAAATAAAGTTCATGATAGACAATTGGTGCCAGCTCTCCAAAAAAAAGGAATGCAGGAACTATTTCGAAACTGCAATACCCCTTTTTTCAGCTCTCCCTGTTCCTCCGGAATGGTTCGGATATGTAGCGGGTTACGATAGCCTTTGTTTTGACTATGATTAGATTGGAAAACACAGGAAAGGCAAAAACCGCTGCGAAGTGTTCTTGCTCGATGAGCTTTTGGACCTGCAGGGAAGGGATGAAAAACTTGCCCGCCTGAGTGTTGACCTGGATAAAGAAATTGGAGAACTCACATTTTAAGTTCCGGGCTGAAATAGCGGTCTTCATTTCTTTTACGTTTTCATTCAGGATTCTCGCATCCTCTTCAAATTTGATGGATTTTCAGTCACAGGAAAAATATAATAGTTGATCCATTTACCTATATTCACATTTTGCCGGGATCATGGCTGCCGGTAACTGACCTACAAGCAGGGCTACTTTCCTGCAGCGGGCAAGGGGATATTTCTCGTTCCTTATTTCTTCAAGGCAGGCAAGCCGGGCTTTATTCCGGATTTCCTTAAGGGTTTCTTTCATCTTTTGCTCCTACAGCTTTATCGAAAGGGCAGGGTACTCCTTTTTCACAAACTTCTTTGCATGGATAGAGAGTTTTGTTCTTAGGACTTACGCACTTGACGAATGAAATCAAGTTTTTGGATATTCACCTGAAAACCGTGCTCCAGACCTCTTTACATATATGTAAACACCTTTGACGGTATAACGTCAACGTATAAATCGATAAATATTAAAAATAAAATATAAGTGTATATATATAGTAGTTAACTCGATAACCTTTCTTCGGGTGATTTTAATGGTAGATGAACGTGATTCAAAAACAGGGACTACTAAAATAATGAATGAAACTCCCTTAATTATAGGGTCAAATGAATATTAAATGGGCGGAAATCAAAAATGAGTCATCAGCAAGCAAATATTTCCATGAAAACGAGAGTTACGGATTTAATTGTTATCCTTTCTGATGGACTGTACGAACGAGAAGAGATCGTTGCAGTTTCTCTTCTTTCAGCCCTTTCAGGGCAGCCAATTTTTTTATATGGCTTGCCAGGCACAGCGAAAAGTCTAATTGCCCGTCGTATATCAAAGGTGTTTAAAGATGCAACTCATTTTGAGTATCTGATGCAAAGATTCAGCACTCCTGAAGATGTTTTTGGACCTGTAAGTATTCGAGAACTAAAACAGGACAATTACATTCGCAAAACGGAAGGCTACTTACCCACTGCTGACTTTGCTTTTCTTGATGAGATATGGAAAAGCAGTCCGGCTATTTTAAACACACTATTGACTATTATAAATGAGAGAATTTATTGCAATGGCGGAAAAGACGAAAAAGTTCCATTAAAAGCATTGATTGCTGCAAGTAATGAGACTCCGCCACCCAATCAAGGATTAGAAGCTCTCTATGATCGCTTTGTAATGCGAATAATAGTAAATCCTATGGAAGAGAGAGAGAATTTTGAAAAACTATTGGAGGGAGGGGCTGTCTCTGCTGACATTGAAATTCCGGACGGACTACAGTTTTCTCACGATGAGTTTGAGCAACTTTCCAGGGAAATCGTTAATGTAAAAATTTCCAGAGAAGTATTTACCATCATAAATTCAATCAGAGTTTCACTTGATGAATTTAATAAAGATAATCCCAAAATTGCGGTTTATGTTTCTGATCGCAGGTGGCAGAAAATTGCACTCATTTTGAAAACATCTGCATTTTTGTGTGACCGCACTGAGGTAATACCCGTTGATACCCTTATATTACGACATTGTTTGTGGACACTTGAACAAAATAGAGAGCAGATTAATGAAATAATTGAAAACTGTGTGAAACAGTTTGGCGGCGCTAACAATGAGAAGTTAAATAGCTGGGAATTGAACCATAAGGATCTTGAAAAAGGTATCTCTGATACATTCTTTTATACGGAAAATATTTACGACACCGAGATAACAGAAGATGTGCTTAATTATAGTGGGAAATCCGGTTATGACAACGATTCATTTACCAAATGGTTTGATTCAACTCCACCCATAAAAATTAGAAAGGGGACTCAAAAGGCTGTGGACCCAAGGACTAAAGATACTTTTGTTAAAGCTTGTGAAGATTCTTTGAGTTCACTTCTGGAAATTATTGATGACACAAAATCTTATCTCACCATTCAAAAAAAATCGAATGAAACACCCTTTGTACCTTCAGAAAAAAGAGAATTAGTGCTTGATATATCCAGCTCTTTTCTTAAAGATTTGGAAAACCACAAATTGAATGCCGAGCATTTGCTGGAAAAGGTGCAATCTTATGCAATCTCCGAATCGTGAAATTGCTAAAACAAAGGAATTAGTCGATGCTCTTTGTTCAAAAGATTTTCCCGATCTAACCAGTGGAGAACTTGAAAAAAAATTGAGTAGAAAAATTAGTTACTGGGAAAAATCAACTCGCAATTATTTAGAAAACGCAAACCCTTTTGAAAGACATCGGTCTAAATTGGTTTCCGCGGAATGGGATTTTAAGGCACATGGCGGGTGTGAAGAATCAATTATGAGCGATTTAGAGGGATATAAATCACTCAAACCATCCGCAGATGTTATTTTTTGGGAAGAAAAAACACTTGATGTGGAAAAAAAGCTGGAGGAAGAGACGGAAAAGGAGAAAGAGTCAATCATAGAAGACCTTAATGCTATTCGCAGGAATGAGCAGGAAGCATGGAGACAAGAGTATGAAAAACAATTACTTGAATGGCAACTCAAAGAAATCCAGAATCGCCGGGAACAATTGTTAAAAGAGGTAAAAGAATGGCTTGAACCTTTACAGCAAATGAAAAAGGTATTTGATGAGCTGGGTATTGAGCCTGGACTTTTGTGGGATTCAAGTGTTGGCAAATTATGTACGCAAGACATATCTTTCCTTAAACAATGGGCAGAATATCTGAAAAATAATGAAAGCGTCCGTAATTTATGTGAATTAATGGGAAGATTAAGTAAAGAACAACAATCTCGTCGCACAGAGATTATTAATTCAACCGTTCAATACTCTGTTATAAAACCCGATATACATTCCAATGAAGAGATTGTTGGTATTAAGCTTGGTAGAGATTTAGAAAATGTTATTCCACAGGAATTGGCTCTATTAAGTGACCCTGATATTGCGTTGCTTTTCGACCTGAAATATGTTGAAAATCGGCTGATGTGTTTTTCCAAACAGGGCGACGAAACAGAAATCATTGAAGAGGATATTCAGAAGACCGTAAGCATTGTTGATGACAAGATGGGGCCGATAATTATTTGTGTTGATACAAGCCGATCTATGTCCGGGGCTCCGGAGAATATCGCTAAAGCATTAACTCTTAGTTTGTCATCCCGGGCGGTTTCCCAAAAGAGAAACTGTTATTTGATCAATTTCAGTACTTCAATAGAGACCCTTGATCTTACCCCTCCGAAAGGCATTCAGGATTTGATAGACTTTCTTAAAATGAGTTTTCATGGGGGCACCAACGTTGCACCGGCTTTATACGAGGGGGTACGGATGATGTCGGAAGCTGATTACAAAAAAGCGGATTTACTGGTTATTTCAGATTTTGTTCTCTATGGTTTATCTTCTGATATTGTTTCCCGGTGCAAAAAGCAAAAACAAGAGGGTAATCGCTTTTTTTCATTGTCCGTCGGTAGTTTTGGCACTCAGCGTGTTGATGAAGGTGTTTTTGATCAGAATTGGACATATAACCCTCTAAGTGGCGACATTTCAGAAATCAACAATGTAGTTGAATGGGTTACCCGGAAATGATGGAACCGGAAAATATTAAAAGTTCATTCGAAAGGGAGTTAGTGACAGCTTAAACATAATTATTTTTTAATTGATCGATTTGGCCGTATATATGATGAATCAAAACTTCAAATTTATTGATTTCTAATAGATAATTTTCATACGTATGGAGTTTGATTTTTTGTTCTTGAGTAGTGACATTGCACCTGTATTCTTCTATGAGAGGAGTTATTTTCGTTTTTGCAATGTCTAATTCAGTCGCAAAACCATTCCTTATCTGGATAGCAAAAGCATCTAGCAGGTTTTTTTCCATAAGCAGGTATGTCTTGCGGGATCCGGGCTTATGTATTCTTTTTATACCCCAAAAATGTTCTATATTTTTTATCTTAAGGCTGATAGAAGCAAGGCTATACCCGGTCCTCTCTGCCAGTTCCTCCATACTTATCTCATTGGGCTCAAAATTAAGTATCGATAGAATTTGTGCAGTGGAATTATCAACTCCATAGCTTTTAAAGATCTCATGACCAATGTCAATTATTTTTTTTTCAATATCAGGCATTTTTCTCCTCTATGAATCTGAATGTTTCTTTAATATATTGGGCTTATGTGCATCAGGCAGATACCAGTTTTAAGCCACCAATACCAACAGCAATTAGTCCAATGAAAAAAATCCTGGACAAATTCATTGATTCGTTGAAAAGGACTATTCCCAATAAGGTTGTTCCAATGATTCCAATACCTGTCCAGACAGCATAGGCTGTTCCAACGGGCAATGTTCTCAAAGCTCTTTCCAATAAATACATGCTCAAAATTAAAGTAATTACTGTAAACATCGTTGGATAAAACTTGGTTAATCCATCACTATATTTCAGTCCAACTGCCCATCCAGTTTCAAATATTCCTGCAATTAATAAGTATATCCATTCCATATACATCACGTTTTAGTGTTTTTAATAAATATTAAAAGCTAAGTGTGCCTAAGTTTTATTTATACCCTTTGTCAAAATACCACCGTTTAATTTTTCCTTAAAGTTTAGTATGAGAGATTATGTTTGGACCATATGTAAACCTGACAACTATACACCTTACTCTCGGCAGGTCGACATTTATATTCTAATAATTTTGATGATGGCGATTTTGAAATGATGCTCTATAATTATGTGTAGTTTTTAGGTTTACATATGACTAATTATTAAGCTCTCATGCTAAACTTTAATGAAAAAATGATTTAGTGCTTACATATGTCTTGGGAGTTGAGCCACAAGTTAACTAACTTTAAACCTAATATATAGTTAGCTAATGTTCAAAAACGGCATCAAGAAAAATATTCTGATTTCTTATGTCGACCTGCCGAACGTAGGATACACAATTATGGGGCATTATTTAAAAATCGCCATCTTTAGAAATCATCAAAAATTAAATGTCGACCTGCCGAAAGCAGGTGCTAAGACATAATTTCTTTTTTATCTGGGTTTTCGAGTAAAAAAAGAAAATTCCAGGGCATATTCGGGGCCCTTTCACTAACCTTTCATTAACCTTTCTTAAGACTTTCAAAAGCCAATCGCCCTTTCGGCCGGGATCATAGCCATTGGCACCTGGCCTACGAGGCGGGCTACTATCCTGCAGCGTGAAAGGAGATGTTTTTCGTTCCTGATGTCCTCAAGGCGGTCGAAGATGTGGCTGTTTTCAGGGCTTTCGGGAATATTTATCCGGATGATTTTTTCGAGAGATTCCATTTTTTGCATGAGGACTTTTTTGTCGGCCGGGGTTTCGAAGGTCCAGTCCCGGACTTCACGGCTGACTGCAGAGGCGATTTCTTCGGAGGAAGTGCCTTTTACCAGGAAGCAGGCAAAACGGGCTTTTTCCCTGATTTCCTCAAGGGTGTCTTTCAACCTCTGTTCCGAGACCTGCTGCTTTAGGGCAGGATGTCCTTTTTGCTCAAATTTCTTTGAAAGGACGACTTCTTCTTCAGCCCGCTCGAAAAGGGCGCAGGAATCCTCAAAGATCCGGAGAGAAGATTCAAGAAGCTTCTTCCTAAAAGCAAGGTCGATTGAGTCGGGTTTGGCAGCGTCCTGAAGGATTTTTTCAAACTTCCTGAATGTCCTGGAGAGGGCGTCGATTTCGTCTGCATCTCCCATTTCACAGACCATGGCTGAAAAGTACTTATCGGACTCTTCCCTGCCGATCTCGGAAGGATCAGAAGAAACGGAGAATTTTCCGGAAGATCCGGCAGACAGAAGGTTCAGGAAGGCTTCGTAGAAGTTCAGGTAGAAGCCTGGAAGGGGGTGGTTGGAAGCTGTTTTGGCCGAATTCCTGAAATCCAGGACGGCTTCTTTAAGCCTGCCCATGTATTCGGCTTCGGATTTTGCCTTTGCCGCGGCATGGAGGGAGGCTATGCCGAGGGAGCGGAAAGCATACTTCCGCACATAAGCGCGCTCCGAACCTGTTAGTTTCTCAAGGCTCTCCAGGGCCTGATGAGGGTCGGGATGCAACGTATAGGCAGACTCAAAGGTCCGGGCAGCTGCCCTCTGGACAGAATTGTCCCTGTGGTTTGTAAGGGACAGGAGATCAGCCCAGGCTTTATTTTTGTTCGGGACCAGCGGAAAAGAAGGAGCAAAAGCCTTTGCGGCTCCTTTCCGGACATCTTTATCCCAGTGGGATGAAAGCTGCACAAGTCGGCCCCAGGCGTCCTGTTTATCCTCTGCTAAGGGGAAGGCCAGAACGAGCAGGTCCGATGCACTTTTCCGGAGGTAATTGTCCGGTCCTGAACAGAGAGCGGAAAGGTTGTAAAAGATACTCGTTTTATCTTCCAGCCGGGGGAGAACCAGGGAGAGAAGGTCGGCAGCATCCTTGCGGACAGAGGATTCATGGTCGACACCCATCCGCAAAACCTCTTCCCAGACATCTGTCATAATTTCTTGTCCCAGGATTGCTTTTATGTCCTGTTCTGAACCTGCTTTTATGTTCTGTTCTGAACCTGCTTCCATGTCCTTCTCTGAACCTTCGTTCATGCCTGTATTTTGGTCTCCTTGCAGGGAAAAGAGAGATCGGAGGGACACGGATGCACCCTTCCGAATTATGGGGTTGGGGTGTGCTGAAAGGTTTAGCAGTCTGTTACAGATCCTTTTCTTTTCCGGCAGGTGCGGGAAAGCCAATGCAAGGGAGTCGGCAGCATCCATCCGGACATAACTGTCCTCATCTATCGCAAGTTTCAAAAGTTCTATACAGAGTTGTTTTTCCGGGTTTCCCGGTCCTTTTGCATTTCCTTCCTTGAAGACAGAAGCGAGGGAATACGCTACACTCCTGCGGGCAAAGGTAGGATTTCTTGTAATTTTTGAGAATTCTTCAGAAGCTTCCTCATCGGAAGCAAGGTAAGGATAGGCAGAAGCGAGGGCATGCATTGCCCGCCTGATCACATAACTATGGCTTTCGGCTGTCAGGATAAGGAGGTCTTCCCATGCTTTTTTCTTGTCGGAGAGGTGTGGAAAAGCCTGGACAAGGGTGTCGGCAGCTCTTCCCCGTACATAGCTAACTTTACTTCCCGCAAGTTCGGTAAGGTCTTCCCAGGCACTGTCTTTATCCTCAAGGTGCGGGAATAACGAAGCAATGGAGTCCGCTGCCCTGTTCCTCACATGACTGTCTGCGACTCCGCTGAGTCGTAGAAGGGTAGACCAGGCTCTATTCCTGTCAGGAAGGTGAGGAAAAACCAGAAACATGGTATCTGCCGCACGCCGCCGGAGAGTCCCCTTTTCAGAGGCAATCAGCCCTAAAAGGTCCTGCCATTCCTTTTCTTTATTCCGGGAACGGATAAAAGCGGAAGCAAGGGCTTCAAAAGCTTCTTTCTGGAGAGTTCCTCTCTCTTCCAGAGCAAGCTTGAAGAGCTCTTTCCAGGCTACATCCTGGTCTTCAACGTGCGAAAATACCACCCCGAGAGCTCGGGTAGCCTCAACCCTGGTGTTAATGTCTGCAGACTCCCTCAGCTCAAACAGGTCTTTCCATGCCTGTGTTTTATCAGGGATCAGAGGGAAAACCGATTTGAGGCAGGAAAAAGCATATTCCTTTACAGAATCGGTTCCGGAACCCGCAAGTTTCAGAAAGTCGTTCCAGACCCTCTGTTCTCCGGGCATAAGGGTATAGGAGGAAGCAAGGGCATGCACCGCTGCCTTCTGCACCCCCGGAGCCGGACTGGCCGTGAGGCCTGCAAGTTTCGTCCAGAGCTTTATCCTATCCGGCACATGAGGATAAACCACTTCAAGAGCTTTGACTGCAGTTTCCGCTACAAGGTTGTCCTTATCTGAGGAGAGCCTGAGCATATAATCGAAAGCCTGCTCCCTATCAGGAAGGAATTCAAAATTAGCACTCAACTGGCTCAGTGTATCGATTTTCTCCTCCATAAAGGGATTTAAAGTCCTGTCGTGTAGGGTTTCCTGGTCGATCACGTTTTCACCAACTTATTCCTGCTGTTAACATAAGTCCAGTCGACTGTCTGTCCCACCAGCAATTTCCGGTCTATAAAAAATAAGTCCTTCAACTTTCCTGATACAAACTCTGTTTTCCTTTATTCACAGTTTGTGTTATAGCTTATTAAATATTTTGTTTTTTATTTAATTTTTGTAACGTTAAAAAGTTTGGAAAATTCTATATGCAATATTTATACCCATATTTTTTATATTGGTTGCTTGAATGCGGATTTCTCATAAATGCTGTTCTTTTTAACCTGAATTTAAGTTTTTTCAATTTCCTTTAATTAACTTTCCAACTTAACTAATAATTATACAAAGTGCGTAATTATTCTTTGTTATTTACTTTTTAGTGTTTGGAGAGGGGGGAGGGGTTGCTTTTTGCATAGAATAGAGACATTTAATTCCCCTTCTGAGCACAAAACATATTCTGCTGGATTGCCACAGGGTATTGAAGGTGAATTTGGTCCTGGAATCAGATCTCTTATTATCACTCTTAACCACGTTGCTAATGTTTCAGAACCAAAGATCCTTTGTAATCCGCATTATGCTGCTTATTTTACAGTTCCTAACAAGAATCGAGTATCGCCCTTCTGACCCTAGTTTCAAAGAGATCCCACTTTCCGCAGATGTATTTTCAATTTTCGTCATTTTTTCAAGAACATCTGCGGAAAGTCAGAGATATCGGCTGAATGGTCCTCTTGCTATTGAAAATACGTAGTACCTAAAATACAAAAATCATAAAACTGGCCCTACTGATTATGAAAAAAATATTTTCAATGTTTGAGTTTGGTCAATTCATAAAGTCTTGCCTATTTAGGATAATTGTCTTGATTTGTGAGATATATTGGCAGAAATAACTCTGCCAAATCACCATAATGTATTATGAATTATTATAAAAAGGCCAATGATTTGAAAGTGAAATGTACTACCAACTTCAAATTAGTATTAAGTGGCGTGGGCTCTACTCATATCGATTTTAAATCCTAAAAATATGTACAAGTCATGCAAAATCGCTATTATTAGGACCATTTTTCCGTTAAATTAGTGATTTTAGCGTCTGTTGCTATCGTTCTCATTTTCTCTTTAAAAGTAGAGTCTGAGTGATGATGCACGCCAATCCAAGCAAATTACATACAATCATGCTCTTTGCTGGATTCATGATGGAAGAAACTACAAGAAATTAAGTCCAATAGTGCCTTATCATGAAAAAGATGGAAGCTTTTCTGGACAGATACTGGGACTTTTATGTGAAGCTCTGTGAGTTCAGAGAAAATCCAAAATCAGGGGCAGCAAAGCGGTTATCCACTTAGTTTGATCAGTTGTTTTCTACCAAAACAAAATATGATCAGCTGGATTGCTGCTCCTCATTACCTTCTGCTCCTTTTTGTTCCAGTTCGCCGCTGTCGGCACTTCCCCCATCGCCGTTTATAGGAATTGTAAAGGCAAAGGTGCTGCCCTCTCCCACATTGCTCCTGAACCAGACATACCCGCCATGCAGGTGGACGATCTTCTTAACCAGTGAGAGGCCGAGTCCTGTTCCCTGGAATTTTTTGGAGGCAAAGGAATCAACCTGGCTGAACGGTTTGAAGAGCTTTTTCTGGTCCTCGGTCTTGATTCCGATTCCCGTATCTTTAACCGTTATTTCCACCATGTCCCCTTTTTTCCTCGCCCCTACCTTCACGAGACCTTTTTCATCGGAGAATTTTATGGCGTTGTCAAGAAGGTTATACAAGACCTGAATGAAGCGGTCCTCATCCGCCCGGATGCTGGTGAGTTTGCTGTCCACAGCAATTTCAATTTCAATATTTTTCCTGTCTGCGATTGGTGAGAGCAGGGTTTTTACCATATTGAGCTTACTAACGAGCCTGAATTCCCTGTAATCCAGTTCCAGTTTTCCGGCTTCTATTTTTGAAAGGTCCAGGATGTCATTGATAAGATTGAGGAGATGTTTTCCACTCCTTGAGATGTTCCCTACTGATTTTAGCTGTTTTTCATTCAGCTCCCCGAAGGCCTGCTCATACAAAAGGTCCGAAAACCCTATTATTGAGTTCAGGGGGGTCCTGAGTTCGTGGCTCATATTTGCCAGAAACTCGCTCTTAGTGCGATTTGCGACCTCTGCAATCTGCTTTTCCTGAAAAAGTTTCTCGGCCTTCTTCCTTTCTGTGATATCCCACCAGGTTTCCAGGATCCCTATGATATTTCCCTCTTCGTCAGCCACGGGAATTGCCTGGGCAAACCATACCTTTCCGTCTTCGGCTGTGAATTCCCCGGATTTTTTCCCTCCTGTCACAAAAGCCGGTTCGAGCTGCAGGTACTCCACGAGGCGCCTGCTTATTCCGGGAGCGGCTTTCTGGTAGGTCCCTACAGCCTCCTCAAGGTTCATTTCCATATGTTCGAGGGCAGCCTTGTTTGCCCATATTATGTTCAGGCTCGGGTCCACAAAAACAACCAGTTCGTTAAGAGAGTCGAGGAGGACCTTCTTTTCTCGTTCCTGGGCCTTCAGTTCCTGCTCTGCAAGGTCTATCTCGTTCAGCATGCCGTTAATCTCACGAGACAGCCTGAACAGTTCGTCGTTGTCCTTGAGTTCAAGCTTCTTGGACAGGTCTTTTTCGGACCTGACATTCGTTACGAAATCGTCAATTTCGATTAACCTGGAAATGAAGAGCCTGTCAAGGGCAAACTTGACTCCTACCCCTGTCAGAAGCCCGGTTAAAAGCAGGAAAAAATACATGTAGTCAAGGGTTTTCTTGCCGTGTGAATACAGTTCCCTCGGAAAATCCGCCCGGATGATGAGGGCAGGCTGGTCTGCTATATCCCTTAACTCAAAATAACCTGCCACCCTTTCTTCGCTGAGGGGCTCAACCACTATCCCACCGGGAGTTTTGGAAACTTGCGCATATTGATTCTGGAAGTCAGGAGGGAGATTTTCGTCAGCTCTGTACATGAAAAGGGAAGAGCAGGTAACTTCTTTAAAGGACTCGAGAAGGGCACTGTCAAAATATCTCCCAAAAACCAGAGTCCCCTTGGCTGGCCCTTCGTACTTCGTCGTGAGGATAGGGTGACACGCAATAAACATGGGGTCCTCGTCAAGCAGGACAAAACCACTTATGGAGTCATCTTCCCCCTCTGTCAGGAGAGCCCCGTCTTCTATCAGTTTCAGCAGCCCTTCAGGCACCGGTTTTTCTTCCGCAGTCTCGATATCCACGGATTTTGCATAAACAAGTGTCCCGGAATCGTTAACAAAAAGCATGATGTTAACGTTAATCCCGGCAAGCGTCTCATTCTGGAGGTCCACGTCGATGTACTGCTGGTTCTGGTCTTCGATAAACTGATAGGTGTCATCCCAGCAAGCCCAGTCCTGAACAATATAATCAAGATAACCCTGCTCGGTGGAAACGGCATTCTGCACCCGTTCCACATTCTCCAGGGTATCTCTCTCTTCAAGCTCCAGAAAATTAGAAAGCTGCATGTTATGAGTAAACGTAAATACGGCAGTCAAAACTGCAAAAATCAGAAGAGTTATTATGAGTACCTTTTTACTGATATCCGTAGGGGACACCTCTGGAGGTTTTTTAGGGGTTGAAGCAGGAACTGCCAATAAACATAGATGAAGAAAAAAATATAAATATTTATTTACTAAATGTTACTGAATAAAATAATTATTATAAATGAACCCTGCTCTCTAATGGAGAAATTATGGTATCATAAGAGAAAAAGACCTGAAAACGGCTTTCAAGGTATGAAAACTCTTTTAATTTCGTAAAGTATTGAGATACAATATACCCCCAAAAAAGTTAATATTTACTTTCCACCTGAGCCCCATGCCATCTTTTAAGGCCAGGAAAAGCCTGCAAAGGTACAAACAAAACAGAAACATACAGCCTCAAAAATACTCTTTTTTATACCTATTTTTTAATACCCTTTTCCATTACAGGCCCTGATAACAGCTTCCCTGGCATTTTCGTAGGACCGTTTCGCAAGTTCCACACTACCTTTCATGTTCCTGATATTCATGTTGAAGCAGCGGGCAAATTCCCTCACATTGTTATGGAAATCCGGATCGTAATCAAGGCCGGTGTCGAGCTTTACAGCCAGACTGTATTTAGGGTCCTTCAGGTATTTACTGTCAAAATCTACTGCTTTCTTGCCCTTGTTTTCCATAAGCTTCCAGCTGGAAGCCCACATGGGGGTCAGGTAAATAGCTCCCGTTCCCCGGCAAGCCAGCATGGCTTCCGCATAGGCATCGTTTCCCCCAAAAGCCACACTTATGCAGTCTTCCAGGTTTTCTCCGCTTGAATCCTTAAGGAAATAAAGGGGACACCCAAGATCTGCAAAATCCTCTTCCAGTTTCCCCAGGGTGTGGCCGCAGGTACCGTAAAATACGAGTATCCCGTCCGAAAAGGAAGCCATCTCCCGGATGTTCCTGTAGACCTCGGATTTCAAGAGGTCAAGGTCCGCATGGAGCCCGAGCCTTAACAGGTTTACGACCACAGTTACCTTTTGCCCTCCCCTGAGCTTCATATCCTCATGCATTTTCCGGAAAAAAGGAAACAGCATCAGGGGTTTTGCAAGCCGCCGGAAATCACTGCCGTGCCCGCTTTTCAGCAGCATGGGAACCCTGTCAAGAGGAGCGGTACGGTGGGCACAACCTTCGGACTTCAGTTTTCGAAGGAACCCGAAACTATCCCTGTTTTCCGCAATGATCAGCTGCTTGAGGTCCCTGTCATGGGAAAGTACGTATGCAAGCTCATCTTCGAGCATCCCGCAGGCTATAATACTTAAAACGGGAATTTCAAGACCTCCATTTTGTACACGGGTATCGGGTAATGTTCTCAAGGCAAACTGTGATAGTCCGGATAAGGCAAGCTTCGATAGTCCGGAATTCAATTACAGATTTCTGCCTTAAGTTCCCTATAACATTTATCAAATACCTTTTGGTTTCCTTCAAGCTCTATTACTTCAAAGCCAAAAAGATCCGCAAATTCCATGATGTTTTCGTCAAAGTTTTCGGTATACGAAAGCCCCGTCTTGAGCTTTGCCACCCTTCCGTACCCTGTAATCTCATGGGTCTTCTTCATCATCTTGAGGGCTTTTTCCGGGTCTTTGTGCAGCTTGTCCACATGTAGAAACTCTTCCCAGGCTGCAGAATACATGGGAGTAAAAAGGTAAGTTCCCACGTTGCTGACACTCTTAAGCACTTTCAGGTACTGCGCAGAACCCCCGAGAGTTGCCCCTATGCAGTCATCGACAACCCTGCAGGCGTCGTCCCTGAGGATCCGGACAGGGCAGTCCGGCAGGCGGGAAGCGAAGTCCTCTTCCACGTTCCCGAGTACGTTTCCGCAGAGCCCGTAGAAGAGCAGGATCCCTGAAGAACCGGAAGCAAGCATCTCTACGGTCTCATAGACCTTGTTTTTCAACTTCTCAGGCCGTTCGTGCAGGGCCAGCTCAAGCATGTAGACCAGCACGGTATATTTTCCAGGGGCATCTCCAGCAGCCGGAGAAAGTTTGGGGATTTCATCCTGAGGCAGGACCTTATGCGGGAATCCGGCGGTTTTCAACTTAGCCAGGAGCCCCCTACAGTTTCCGTTTTCAACAACTGCGACCTCATCTATCGAAGGGTCATTTTCAAGGACCCAGAGGATTTCATCCTCTAAAATCCTGCATGAAATCATGCACATTACCGGCATCAATGAAACCTCACATACTGTTTTGTAAAGTATTTATTCTGGACAAAGTAATTATTATGGAAATACTCTGGAAATAAGGGCTTGAACCGTATATCAACAGCTATCATATATCAATAGCGTAAGCTGGCAGTGAATCGCAGTAGACAGCAGGCCAGAAAGAAAAGTTTCTTGAATAAACAAACGGTGGGCAGGAGGGGGCCTGAAAAACACATTCCCTCCTGATATTTTTGCTGCCGCCTGTCCCCTTACTTTTTCGATTTCGCAGGGATTTTCTTGTCCGGGGTGACCCCGTAATATTTTGTCCTTGCAGAACCCCAGATGCAGCCGTTTTTCCCGAAAATCTTCAGTTCCAGGTTCTGGATAGATTTGCATATCCCGTTTCCTGCCCTTGCACCCTTGCAAACTATGCAGTAATTTTCACAAAAAACAGGGGGTTTGCCCTTATCAGTTTCAACCATTTCTTCACTCCCGCCTTTCCGGATACTTTGTATCCGGATTTAACCTTAGAGAAGCTTCTTTCCTGCTTCCGGGCCTGGAGCACACTGGAAGACGTCTGTGATTGTGACTTCTATCAGGTTCTTTGCAGGAAGTCCGGGCTTTGCAGCGTGGACGATTTCTTTCATTTTCTCGAACTTTTCCCCGGAATTGATGATCGCGGCTTCGCCCTTTATCTGGAAGCAGCCTCCTGTTTCGGGCCCCCATACGTAGATTGCTACACTGGGATTTTCCTCCAGATTTGTCAGGGACTTGACCATGAAGTTGTCTGCAATCCAGATAGTTTCGTCGTCTACAAGCTGGCAGAAGCCTATTGGCACAACGTTAGGAACCCCTTCTTTTGAAGCAGTAGCTACCGGAAAGATCTTTACCTTTGAAAATGCGGTTTTCATATTTTCATTTAACTTTACCATAATATTCACCGACATGATGGTTTGCAGTATAAATTTATATATTTAAGCGTTAGAATTCTGTACCATAGGTTTTATTTGTGTACTATAATGACCTGCAAAAGCAGAAAAAAGTTTGCAGGAGGATTAATTTAGAAAAATGGGGGATAAAAATGTACTTTCAGGAAATCAGGGAACTCGGAGAGGGCATCCTGGGGAAAATTGACCAGGGAAAAGAAAAGCTTATGAACTGGAAGAACTGGCTGAGCGAATACGGGTTTAACCCGAAATTCCCTGACGACCCCTATTCCTGGCTTACGGTCGTGCTGGCCTTACAGTCCGTAGACTCGGGAAACTACGGGGTTGGAAGCGTCCTGGTTGGCGCCTCCGGAAAGATAGTTTCCATGGGACACAACCTTGTATATTCCCCGTACTTCAGGAGCGACCTGCATGGGGAAATGGTGGTTATAAACCACTTTGAAGACGAACACCCGGAAATAACTACCCTTGAAGGCTATACACTCTACACTTCCCTTGAGTCCTGCCCCATGTGCCTGGTAAGGTTGATTTCCTCCGGCGTAAACAGGGTCCTTCACGCAGCCTCCGACCCCATTGCCGGGGCTGTCAGTACAATAGAGCTTCTGCCTCCCCTCTGGAAAGACCTTTCGGAACACCAGTTCTTTGTAAAGGCAGAGTGTTCGGAGGAGCTCTCAAAAGCTGCACTGGAAATTATGCATATCAACGCAGAAGAACTGCTTGAGGTCCTGAAAAACAGAGCAGGGTCTGCCGGGGAAGAAGAGGGGAAAGAAAAGTATCGGAAAACGGTTAATTAAAGAGATGCAGGCCCGTCATTTAAATCCCAAGGACACCAGTTTTTTATATAGATATGGTTATATAAAGGGATTTATAATTATATAGCGTTTATATACATTATTGTATAATCTTCCAATCAAAATAGGGAGGGGGAACAATGAAGAAACTGGTATTTTTAACCGCCCTACTTGTAGTGGCGCTGGTATTCGTTTCCGGCTGTACAACTACAGATCAAAATGAAAGCCAGACACCTACAGTAACGCCGACCGAACCGGTAGAACCGACAGAACCGGTAGAAGAAGTCACCACCGAAGAGGAAATGGTTACTGAAGAAGGAACGCCTCAAGAAGGAATGACTGAAGAAGGAACGCCTCAAGAAGGAATGACTGAAGAAGGAACGCCTCAAGAAGGAATGACTGAAGAAGGAACGCCTCAAGAAGGAATGAATATCGTGGAAACTGCCGCTGCAGCAGGTGATTTTGACACATTGGTCACGGCAATCCAGACCGCAGGTCTTGAAGAAACCTTAAGCGGAGACGGGCCCTATACAGTCTTTGCCCCTACAGATGCGGCTTTTGGCGAACTTCCAGCAGGTACTCTTGATGATCTCCTTCAAGATGAAGCAGCCCTGAACAATGTTCTTCTCTACCACGTATCTGACGGGGAATATGATGTCACGGAAATGGAGTCCGTTGAAACCCTGCAGGGTGGAGAACTTATAGTTGACGCTACTGGCGACCCAGTAACAATAGATGGCGCAAACATCATAGGGGAAAGAATTGAAACCAGCAATGGATATATCTACCCGATAGATACGGTAATGATCCCGCCTGAGTGAAGGTGAAATGAAAAAACATTCCTTTTTACTTTTACTTTTTTCTTCATTTCCTTTTTGGGATTCTTTTTTCATAAAAATGGAAAAAATAAAACGGAAAAGCGGAATTTTTTACCCGGAGTTGACAGTGCGCCTATTAAAAAGTAACCATTTCCCTGTGCCAGAATTCGACGCTGTAATCCAGGTAATAAACGACCTCAGGCTCGACTTTTATAAGGATGGTATCAGGGTCCGGAGGCATATCTGCAGTGACCGGGAACTTGGCTGCCATGATCTCCCCCACTTCCCGAAGTTCCCCTTCATCCGTAACGATTGAGGCTTTTCCCTCCACCTGGAGGGCCTGCATATCAAACCAGTTAGGGTCGTCCTCATCAACCGTGTAAGCCACAGCCGGGTTGTGCATGATGTTTTGGACTTTCCGGGTATCTTTGTTTGTTGCAAAATATACGGTTGCTTTTTCGGAGACGTAGGCCATGGTATGAGCCATCGGCCTGCCTTCAGGGCTTACGGTTGCCAGGTTCAGGTAGTAATGAGTTGCAAGATATTCGCAAATCTTTGCTTTGAGTTCTTCTGTCATCTTCCCCCACCAGGATTTTGTAATATTTTTAAGCAAAACTTCTGTCTCAGGACCCCGGATATTCGCATATCCTGATGCAGTCCTGTAAATCCCCTTAAGCCTGCACGGGAAAAAACCTTGCTCCCTATTTCGCAGTCTTTTTCCCCCATACAGTTCTATATTGATCGAATTTATAAATTTTGCTTATAAACTTTACTTACGTATTTTGATTACGTATTTTGATTACGTATTTTGATTACGTATTTTGATTACGTATTTTGATTACGTATTTTGATTACGTATTTTGATTACATATTTTGATTACGAATTTCTGCTTTCATCCTGCTTGATAGCTACCTTTACAAAAATATACAGCACATATTATAATTTCCTATCAATATATGTATTCCGAAATCATTGGAGTAAAATAAGGGGAGACTATCAACGAAAGATGAGGGGAAACGATCAATGAGAGACCAGGGGAGACTATCAATGAAAGATGAGGGAATGATAGATGAGAGGAGATTATCAACGAAGGCTGAAGTATTGAAGGCTGGAATACTGAAATCGTCCTTGCTTCGAAAAATTCCGGTTTTAGTTTTGTTGTTGGCACTTATATCGATTGCAGCATATCCTGCAGGAACCTCAGCTGCGGATACCTCAAGCACCGAGGCAGTCTCTGGGGTGAAAGGGCAGGCAGAAGCCATGGATGTGGAAATCATTGTCAATCCGGACAGGGAGGTCAACTGCCTGAAAACCATGGATAAGGGCAGCTTTAAGGTTGCAGTTCTCGGATCTGAGAAGCTGGACGTAGAAAAAATAAATGTTGACTCCGTGACCATAAGCTGCGAAAAGTCAGAAGAGTCTGTGAAGCCGATTGATTTTGAATACAGAGATGTTTCTTCTGACGGGCAAAAAGACCTGGTTATGGCATTTGACTGCCATGAAATGATGGTGAAACTGGACCTGAGAAACTGTTTCTGCGAGGAGGCACCCATGCAAGTTACGGGCTCAATGGATGAAACTGCAGGAGCCGGGATAATCCAGGGAAGCGCCAGTACCCTTATCCTGCCACGTTTCAGGTGATAAAAACCTGGAATATACAAAAATCTGAAATTCAAAAATCTGAAATATGCATAACATAAATGAAGTGCGGGGCGAAATGTTTCTCTTTAATTTTAAAAACCCCGAAGAAACCCTGAAATGGGTCAGCCTGGACGACAGGGTAATGGGCGGAGCCTCAAGAAGCCGGTTGGACTACTCCGGAGAAAATGCAGCCTTCAAAGGAGAGGTCAGGCTGGTTGAAAACAGACCCGGGTTCGCTTCCGTTCGTTCGAAAAACAGTTCCATTGACCTGAAAGCCTTTGAAGGCCTTTCAGTCCGGGTAAGGGGGGACGGAAAGGTTTACAGGCTCAACATTAAAACCGACAGGCACCACGATGGGTTCCTTTATCAGTACGCCTTTAAAACCGAAGAGGGGGAGTGGATGGACATAGCAGTCCCCTTTGAAAATTTCCGTCCCTCTTTCAGGGGCAGAGCCGCAAAAGATGCAAGACCTCCGGATGCAGGGAAGATAATGTCCTTAGGGCTCATGATTTCCGGGCAGGAAGGCAAGTTTGTCCTTGAAATCGAACACATCAAAGCATATCGGAAATGAAAACCTTCCTGGAAAACTGCATCTAATCTCTAAAATTTATCGGATCTCCAGGACTGCACCTGATCTCTAAAAATTCACCGGCTATCTATTTTAAAAACCTTACTTTTCCCCATATGAAATCCAGAAGGTAATGGACCTCCATAGAAAGGACAAGCCCGAGCAGCGCAGCTACTCCTGCCCAGACGGGAGGCAAATTCGTGCCGAGGTCCAGCAGGGCCTTTAACCGGGTAATAACGGCAAAATCCGCACTTTCGACCGGGATCCGGTTCACCCCGAGGTCCAGCAAGGCCAGAGGGAAGTAGAGCATAAAGGCAAGGGTGAGGGAAAGGATTATCGGGCCGAAAACAGGGTGGTGTAAAACTCCCCTGTGCCCGAAAAGCCGCTGGTAAGGGCGCCAGATAACCTTCAGAGCTCCCCACCTCCTGTAGGGGCCGCTCTTGATGTCAAGGTCCGGGCTTAAGAAGAAGGTGCCAAAGAGGTAAGCAAGGGAAAAAACCGTTATCCTCCGGCTTTCAAGGTAGCTTTCAGGGAAAGGGAGCAGGGGCCTTTCAAGGAGAGGAAAGAGGCCTAAAAGAATAATAAACAGGACAATAATATTGAACTTATCGTGGGTTTTTCCGCCTGGCAAGTTTTCATTCACCTTTTTTCCGTTTTTTAATTAAGGAAATAAACCTGCTTCAGGTTTCGATAACCAGAAACAGGCCCTAAAACGAATAAGAAGGTGAAAGGAAGAAAAAAAGCCTATTTAAGAGTTGCGCTTTTTCACACATTCCTTTAGCTTTTCTTCAAGCCGGATCCTGGAGATGAAGACTCCGAACTGGGTTGCAATGGTCTCGATGACAGTGCGCACGCTGTCGGAAAGCTCATACTCACGCTCGGATGCCAGGTAAAAGGCAGCAATAACCTTTTTTCCATGCTTGACAGGGAGAATTGCCGTAGCTCTCAGGTTTTCCTGCCTGAGCGCATCGTCCCTGGAGGTCAGGAGGAGGTCTATGTGCTGCTTGTAGACGGGCTGCCCTATCATTACAAGCTTGGCATTGGGAGAACTGGCACTGTAATGGGAAGCATACTCAACGAAGGTTGGAGAAAAGCCGCGGTAGATCCCAAGAGACATGTCCCCGGTTTCCTCATCGATCAGGTATATGCCGCCTGCATCGATTTCGTCTATCTGGAGGCAGGAGTCAAGCAGCAGCCCCAGGGTTTCATGCAGGTCTTCCGAAGTGCTGAGGGCAATGCCCAGGTCCCGCTGGATGTAAAGCAGTTTTTCTTTTTGCTTGCGTTCGGTGATATCCAGGATAATACCTTTTAAATATTTTACAACCCCGTTCTCATCGGCTTCGATAAAAGTCCTCTCTTCAACCCAACGCACTTCCCCGCCCCTGGTCAGGACCCGGTATTCATGGGTGAAATCCACGTAATCTTCTTCAATCCGCCTGGAGAGTTCCCTTTCAACCCTTTCAAGGTCGTCGGGATGCACAATATTCCCGTACAGCAGCTTTCCGGATGTGAACTCTTCTATTGTATACCCGAACTGCCTTATGTTCTCGGATACGAATTCCGCAGGCCAGTATTTCTCGGGCCTCCACAGGAAAACAGTCACCGGAACCTTGTTTATTACCGAGATAAGTTCCTTTGCCATCTCCAGGGCACTGCATAGAGCCTGTTCGCTCATGCATTTACTGGGTTTCTGCCTTCCATGATTGCCATTCCTACCTGAACTCGAAGCCACTTTAGCCATTTTAGTCTCCGTCTTGCGCATAGGGTATTGTGCACAGGATTTAGTGAATAGAATATTTTGTGAATAGAATATTTTGTGAATAGAATATTATTGCAGGAAGCTAGGAGAAAGTTTCGCCTATTTAGGTTTTTTGCTTCAAGTAACAAGTAATACCCAATAAATTAAAAAGCTTGTGATTTGAACTTTTGGGAAGTATCAGGATGCTGCGGCCTGAAATATGAATCCGGCCAGAACCGGGAGCAGCTGTTGGAAACAAAAAAAGAGGGGAAAAATATATATATTTAAAAACGCCAGCCCGGGCAGAGTCAACCCGGAAATAATCTGCACCTCATAAACCACGCCGAAAACGGTCCACGAAGCTCAGTGGTGCAGGTAATTCATGAGTTGACCGGATCATAACTGTAGAGAAAACATTTTGGAAGTTAAATTTACAAAGGTAACTCATCTATAAACTCAGCTACATCCCGGGTCTGCCAGCCGTCAATCAATTCCTGGACCGCCGCATTCCTTACAAACTCGTCTTTTTCCCTGAGAGCCATTTTCTATATAAAAGGAAGGGTCCCGGGTTCATCATGCCACCCTTTTGCAAGTTCCTGGACCGCCGTAATCCTTACAAAATTATCAGTGTCGTTGAGCAGCCTGTCCCTGACAAGCTCCAGGGTTTCCGGCCTCTCACGCCAGACATTTGCAAGTTCCTCAATAGAATTTTTCCTGACAGAATAATGCCTGTCTGAAACGGCTTTTTCCTGCACCAGCTCAAAGGTCCCGGGTTTACCGTGCCAGATGGAAGCAAGCAGGTGAACAGCAATTCCCCGCACCATGTTGTCCTCATCATGCAGGCACCTGTCCCTGACCAGCTCCAGGATTTCCGGGTCATCCTTCCAGTTCGCTGCAAGCTCCTGGAGGGCAGCACCCCTGACTGAATAGTGTTCGTCCTTTACTGCCCTTTCCTTTACCAGAGGAAGGATCCCGGCTTCTTCGGGCCAGCCCTCGGTGAGCTCCTGCAAAGCGGCATACCTGACAGAATAATGTGCATCACTCAGGGTTTTGTCCCTGACCAGCGAAAGGGTCTCAGGTTTTTCTTTCCAGTATTTTGCCAGGCTCTGGACTGCGACAGCCCGGACAAAACCGTCCTTTTCCTTTAGCACCCTTTCCGCTATGAAGCCAAAAGTGCAGCAGGTATTTCCCCAGCACCTGGACAGCTCCTGAATTGCCGCACTCCGGACAAATTTGTCCTCCGCATTTACCATCCAGTCCCTGAGAAGTTCCGGGATTTCAGGCCTGTCTCCCCAGGAAGCTGCAAGCTCCCTAACAGCAGCCCTTCGGACCTCGTAATTGACATCCTCAAGAGCTCTTCCCCTCACAAGGGCCAGGACCCCGGGTTTTTCTTTCCAGAGCCCTGCCAGCACCTGAAGGGCAGTTTTCCTGACCGTATAATTGCTGTCCCTGACAGCCCTTTCCCTGATCAACTCAAAGACTTCATCATTATTTTCGAACTTTTCCGCAAGTTCAAGGAGGGCCTCCCGCCTTACGGTGTGATCCCTGTCCTTTACTGCCCTTTCCTTCATTAACTTCATTGATCGTAAAGAAAGCTCTTCATTTTCTTCAGGATCATCAGGGGGCAGAGCTACAGCGCTTTCGTGCATTTCCATCCACCTATTTTACGTCCACCTTTAGAATATATCCACCTGAATAATATATTGACATTATATATTTAAAATCATACTTAAAAACATTTGATTTATTAAGTTTTTCGATGAAAATATTTAAAACAGCAGAAAACATCCTCCTGAACTCTGAAACTTCTTTCTTTTTTCTGCTGCCAGGAATCAACTTGATGCCATAGATCAACTTGATATATCATCAAATATATTTTTCTTAATTACCGGAAATTTGAACTTGAACATAAAATTTGAACGTTTACAGAAAATAGACGTTGTCTAACCTGTCCATATTATCAATTTATATTGTCCATATTATCAATTTATATTGTCCACATCATCAATTTTAACCTAATTTAAAATACTGGGGGAACGAATGGCTGGCACGGAAGATTTACAGGGAGTGTTGAAAGGGCAAAAAGTCGCTTATTTTTCTATGGAAATAGGGATCAAGAGTGAAATCCCTACGTACGCGGGAGGCCTTGGCGTGCTTGCAGGCGATACCATCCGCTCGGCTGCAGACCTGAAAATCCCGCTGGTAGCCGTAACGCTGGTCAGCAACAAAGGTTATTTCCGGCAGGCGCTTGATGCCTCGGGCAACCAGACAGAAAACAAGGAAGAATGGGAACCTTCGCGGTTTATGACCCCCCTCCCGAAAGAAGTGAGCGTAAATATCCAGGGCCGCGAAGTGAGAATCCGGGCCTGGCTTTACAACTGCAAAAGCCTTACAGGAGGCTGCGTACCCATCATCCTGCTGGACACGGATGTGGAAGGGAACTCGGAAGAAGACCGAGGAATCACCGATTTCCTCTACGGGGGGGACTACCACTACAGGCTCAAGCAGGAAATCGTGCTTGGGATAGGAGGAGTCAGGATGCTCGATGCCCTGGGCTTTAAGGTCCGGAAGTACCACATGAACGAAGGGCATTCCTGCCTGCTCGCCCTTGAGCTTTTGAACCGCAACGGGCTGGATGTTACAGGCGTAAAGGACCTGTGTATCTTTACAACCCACACCCCTGTGGAAGCCGGGCACGACAAGTTCGACTACGGGCTCGTAGAGGAGCTGCTTACGGAACGGGGCGATATGGAAGTCCTCAAGCGGTTCGGGGGTGCAGACCGCCTGAACCTGAGCCTCTTTGCCCTTAACCTGTCCAACTACGTTAACGGGGTCACGAAGCGGCACAGCCACATCTCCCAGGAAATTTTCCCGGGCTACAAGATACAGGCAATAACAAACGGCGTCCACTCCTATACCTGGACCTCTCCTTTTTTCAGGGAACTCTATGACCGCTACCTCCCTGGCTGGGCAAACGAGCCCGAACTCCTGGTAAGGGTTGGGGGAATCCCTGACGATGAGGTCTGGACTGCCCACAGGAAAGCGAAAAAAGCCCTTATAGACGAGGTAAACAGGCAGACCGGGGCAGGCATGGACTACGAGACCCTGACAATCGGCTTTGCCCGGCGCATGACAGAATACAAGCGCTCGACTCTCATCTTCTCCGACCTGGAGAGGCTCAGGAAGGTAAACAGAAGAGGGAAAATCCAGCTTATTTTTGCAGGTAAGGCCCACCCGAAAGACGAAGCAGGAAAAGCACTTATCAGGGAAATTTTCAGGTACATAGAGGAACTGAAAGGCGAAATGAAAATTGTCTTCCTGGAAAACTACGACATGGATATGGCAGCCCTGATGGTCTCAGGCGTAGACCTCTGGCTGAACACACCCCACCGCCCCTATGAGGCCTCGGGCACAAGCGGCATGAAAGCCGCCCACAACGGCGTGGTGAACTTCAGCGTACTCGACGGCTGGTGGATTGAAGGCTGGATCGAAGGCGTGACCGGCTGGTCCATTGGGCCCCAGACCGAAGAGAATCTCACGGAAGAAGAGTGCAAAACCTGTGAAATCAACGACCTTTACAACAAGCTCTACTATATCATCGTCCCCATGTACTACGACAGAAAGGACGAATGGTTGAAGCTAATCAACAACTCCATAGGCATGGTCGCCTACTACTTCAACAGCCACAGGATGATGCGGCGTTACGTGACCCACGCCTACCTGTGAAGCAGGGAAAAAATAAAGCAGGGAAAAAACAATCTCATTCCAGGTTACCGGCCAATTAAGGATCATTTACGGAAGGATAATTTACGGAAGGATCATTTATGGATCCATAACCTGATTGCCATTTTCATTCAGGCGAATCTGGCGGAGCACCCTGACTCAACAGTGCCCGTCGGGAATTGGTATATCCAATTGGAAAACAGAGGTCCAATTGGAAAACAGAGGTCCAATTGGAAAACAGAGGTCCAATTGGAAAACAGAGGTCCAATTGGAAAACAGCAGCCTGAAATTGCTACATCCTATTGAAAAGCAGCTGCCAGGAAAATCCGGAAAGACCGGAACCGCCGGACCTGTTTCGGGACTTCGAGCATAGAAATTCCTGCCCCTTCATTTTAGCCTTATTTCCTTATTTTCCGAATTTTTTCGCGGGCTTTTTCTGCCTTTCCAGGTTCCCTGGCGCTTTCCCATAAGTCCGCAGCGATTTTGAATGCGTTTTCTGCCCCCCTGGGGTTTTCAAGTTTCAGGAAGGCCTTACCTTTTTCATACCAGGCTTCCGGGTAACCGGGTTTCAGCCGGGTTGCCTTTTCAAAGGCATTAAGGGCTTCTTTTCCAGGCTCCATTTCGAAAAGGACTTTACCCCTCAGGAACCAGGCCTCGGCGTTGTC
The DNA here is from genome assembly GCF_024372725.1 of Methanosarcina sp. KYL-1. GTDB lineage: Archaea > Halobacteriota > Methanosarcinia > Methanosarcinales > Methanosarcinaceae > Methanosarcina. Next base: position 172,837 of record NZ_VOUA01000003.1, on the reverse strand, counting down.
AGGTGTTCTTTTGAGAGCAGTTTCAAAGGCTTCCCTGGCTTTTTCCTGCTCCCCGAGCTTCAAATTGAGCTTTCCCTTTTCAAACCAGGCCTCGGCGTTTTCGGGATTTACTTCCAGGGCCTGTTCGTATGTTTCCAGGGCTTCTTTTGAGTGGCGTATCTGCACAAGCACGGCATCTTTCCCTTCCCAGGCATTTTTCTGGACCGGGTTCAGGTAGAGGGACTTTTCGAAAGCTTCGAGCGCAGCCTGAAATCGTTCCAGTTTTACGAGTACGATTCCCTTATTTGTCCAGGTAGCGGCGTGGTCCGGATTGAGTTTTATGGCAGTTTCGAAAGCTGCCAGGGCTTCCTCATAGCGTTTGAGCTTCAGCAGGGCAACCCCTTTATAAAACCAGGTCCCGAAATGTTCCTGGTTTCCGGCAAGCACCCTGTCGAAAGCTTCCAGAGCCATTTTTAACCGGCCCTGCTTGTAAAGAGCCAGGCCTTCTTCATACAGGGCCCCGGGACTTTTTCGCTCCTCTGCCCCGGCTTCTCCGGCACCCCTTTGAACGTCGGCTTCCGCGAGGTATTTGAATCCCGCATCCTCCCCTTCCTTTCCGAAGGCAGGCCGGACATCGATGTAGACAAACTCCGGTTTCGGCACGAAAACCTTGCAGATGCCGTCAGGTTCCGGGATCCTGTTAGTAATGATACAGTAGCCGTTCACGTATTTTGAACAGGTCCCGCAGCAGTAGATTCGCCTCTCCAGCCGGTAGCGGATCTGGTCAAGCTCGGTGGTGACAAGGCCCTGGTTCAGCCGGGTCTTGAAAGTCTCGTAGGGGATGTTCTTGATTTTGATGTAGACGGTTGAGGGGGCCGGAGGGTCCCGTATAGGGGGGTTTTCGGTTCCACTTTTGTTTTTGCGTTTCATGGTTTGATGAGAAGTTTTAGGCAATTTATCTAATAAAGATAATCCCATGCCTTTCATAGAGGACATAGGTTTGATCTTGAAGAGTTTGGATCCTGAAAATTTTGGATTGCAGATAAATCTGAACAGGCCTTGCTGCGAAAACTGCTGAGAACCAGGGGGCTGAGAACGGGGTTTTAACTTTCGAATATTATTTAAGCAAAAAAAACATAATAAGTGTTAAGTCTGTGGGTGGCTGACAGCATGATTAAAGAAGAAATTGAAATCTCTTTAAAATCCCGGGTTCCCGAACTTACCCCTGGAAAAAAGCTAATATTCTTCGGCAATAGCCCTGAACAAATTCTGCAAATGGCAGAAAGATACTGTTTTTTTGCTGAGAAGACCGGTAGGATGTTCGTTGATGCGGACCTGGAAAAAAGGGAGATTTATTGGGCGGGAGCGATAAGGGACGTTACAGGATACGACAATGAAGAATTTAAGAAAATCTACCTGGAAGACTTCAAAGAATTTTTGCACACTGAAGATAGAAAACGAATCAGCCGGATAATAGATTATTCCCTTGAAACAGGGGAGGGAATTAATGAAGAATACAGATTGCGCAGGAAAGACGGGAGCTATGTTCATCTGGAGAACAGTGTGATTTTTCTAAAAAGAGAAAGGGGACGCCCTTACAGGGCGCTTGGGATATTTATAGATATGACGGAAAAGGTACTTTCCAGGCAAAAACTGAAGAGAATCGAAGAAAAGTTCCTCTACATTGCAGAACAGACAGGGCAATTGATCTTCGACATCGATACGATGACAAATCAAGTTGAATGGGCAGGAGCAATCGAGGAAATCACCGGCTTTACTCCGGAAGAATTAAGTGGATTCGATCTGCCTTCCCTGATGAACCGGATACATCCAGAAGAAATAGACAATGTATGGGGCTCTCTGGAATATTCCCTAAAAACCGGGAATAAATTCTACCAGGAATTCTGGGTCAGGAAGAAAAGTGGCAACTATATGTACGTGGAAACCAGTGTGGTTTTCCTCAAAGGCAAAGAAGGGCAAGTATATAGGGCTCTGGGTGTAGTTAAAAACATCACCGAAAGGTTGCAGAGCCAGGAAAAATTACAGAAAAGTGAAGAGCGCTTCCGCACGTATATGCAGAATTTCAAAGGGGTCGGGTTCCAGCTGGACCGGAACTTTATTCCTGTGATGATGCAGGGAGCTGTAGAGGATATTCTCGGCTACTCTCCTGAAGAAATTCTTTGTGGAAATATCCAGTGTATTGATCTGGTTCATCCTGAAGACCGGAAAGAATTTCTGGAGAACCAGATAAAGCTGGTTGAGAGCCCGAAAATGGTTATAAATCACGAATACAGAGTCCTGCACAGAGAGGGGACGATTAGATGGGTCCATGAAATCATACAGAGCATCTGTGATTCCGAAGGAAAAAACCAGCTGTTCCAGGGATTTATTCATGACATCACAGACAGGAAAAAAGCCGAAGAAGACCTGAAAAAAGCCGAAGTAATCCGCAAAAAGGAAATCCACCACCGGATAAAAAACAATTTGCAGGTGATTTCCTCTCTTCTTGACCTCCAGGCCGAAAAGTTCAGCGACCGCCGGGTCGTCGAAGCCTTCAGGGAAAGCCAGAACCGGATCATTTCGATGTCTATGATCCACGAGGAACTGTACAGGTCCAGAGATATGGAAAACCTTGATTTTACGGCTTACGTGCAGAAACTCATAGCAGAACTTTTCCGTTCCTATAAGCTCGAAAGCAGAGAAATCAGCCTTTTGATGGACATAGAAAAAGACATTTCCCTCAAAGTGGACACCGCAATCCCGATGGGAATCATCATCAACGAACTTGTATCCAATTCCCTGAAACACGCATTCTCCGAAGGGACAAAAGGCGAAATCCGGATCAAACTCCACAGGCTGAGAAGCCACAACCCGGAGAATCCCGAAAGCAGTGAGAACTCACGGCTCCTGCTTGTCATTTCTGATAACGGGTCAGGCTTTCCTGAAAACATCGATTTCGAGAATCTAAACTCCCTCGGTCTCCAGCTCGTGAACACCCTGGTGGAACAGATCGAAGGTGAAATAGAGCTTAAGAGAAAACAGGGGACGGAATTCAGGATTGAGTTTGGAAAAGAGGAAAACTGAAAATCAATGCAGAGGAGGGAGGCCTCCCACCTGCAGACCTGAAGCCATCACTTCCATAAATAGCCAGGAGTGAAGCAGATCACAGGTATGGAAGGAAAAACATCTGTGAAACAGATCCTGTAGCCGTTAAAGAAGATACGTTAGGAATCACGACAGTAATCCTTTTTTAGAGATGGCCTAATCGGGCAGCTGTCCACCGCAGTGTGGTCTCCCACGGATAGCGATCGAATACCTTTTAGAGGGGGTGAAAATTATTGGGGTGTGGGGGGCGGTGCAGGGGAGTCCGGTGCAGGAGATTCGTCCACAAGCACAAGTTTAGTAGCTTCGGAGCTGCCTTCATCGTTTGTGGCTATAAGGGTGTAAGTTGTGCTCTCACTGAGGAATACCCGCTGGCTGCCGCTTAAACCCACAGCCCCGATTCCGGGTTCTATGTAAACTCTCGTAGCATCGGAAACATTCCAGGTCAGGTCAGTACTGCCTCCTGCCTCAATAACATCCGAATTTGCATTAAAAACATTGATAGCTGGCAATTTCTGCTCAACTGTAATAATACAGTAAGCAATGTCTTCTTCTTCATCATTCGACGCTGTAAGCTTGTAAGTGGTTGTTTCGGCAGGAGACACCGGAAGGGTCCCTGCGGATTCTACAGTTCCGATATCAGGCTCGATGGTAACATTTTCAACCCCGGAAACACGCCAATTTAAAGTGGTATTCCCTCCGGCCTCTATAACGTCCGGGTTCGCATCGAAAGAATTGATGATGAGGGGTTCCTTTTCAACCGTAATCGTACAAAAAGCTACTTTTTCCTCACCGCCATCCGAAGCTGTAAGTTTGTAAGTTGTGGTTTCGGCAGGAGAAACCTGAAAAGTCCCGGCGGATTCCACAGTCCCGACATCAGGCTCGATAGTAATGTCTGTAACGCCGGAAACTCCCCAGTTTAAAGTGGAAAGCTCTCCGGATTTAACAACTTCCGGACCCGCATTAAAATAATCCACCTCAATAGGCGGGGGAGAAAATAAAGTATTAAGCGCGATGATTATACCAAGTACAGCACCAAATAACTTTATGGCTTCTGGTAATGAATCCCATGAATACCTTAATTGACCGAATAATGACTTTTTTCCATCCTTTTTATTCATGAGCAGACCTCAAAAATCCACAAATCTTCAAAAAGCGGTCAGCTTTACCATACAAAAAAATCAAGTCCATCTTCAACAAGAAATTAATTTTGTTTCCTTTGTGACTTCTCAGGTTTCATGCCTGAACCACACCCTTGCATGGGCTACACATTACATACTTTTTTCCATATTGCCTGAAATATATTCTGTAGTTCGAGATTATTGTATATATTTATTTTGGTATATAATTTCACGGTTTTTTTGGAGGCAGGTTTTACCAAAAAGTAATACAGCTTGCAAAAGAAAGAGAGAGTTTATACTGAAAGACTATTCAATTAAGGCAAAATCAGTGGATTGCATGTGTTTTAACAAGTGAAATCCATCAAAATCTATCCAATTGACGGAAAGAAGATTAGAAACAGATTTAACTGCCTCTAATAACCTATCAAACCGAAAGCAAGGGATAGGAAATAGCTATCAGTAGCTGGTAAAATTATGGACTCTGGCTCATACCTCAGGACAATATTTAAATAGTTAAAACTTTTATCAGATGTGAGACTTAAAGACGGCAGATATTATGGATGAAGAGGCAATAAAAATCTCCTTACAGTACCCAACTGCTGAACTCTTCGAAGGAGAAACACGGACATTCCCTGAAAATAGCCTTGCAAAAATCCTGAAGATGGAAAGAAGGTACCGGCTCTTTGCGGAAAAGACCGGAAGAATGTTTTTTGAAGCCGATCTTGTGAAAGGAAAGGTTGAATGGGTGGGAGCTATAAAGGACGTTACCGGGTACGATGTTGAAGAATTTCACGCAATCGACCTGGCCGCCTTCAAAGAGTTCATACATCAGGAAGACCGAAAACGAATGAATGAAAGAATAGATATTTCCCTGAAAACCGGGGAAGAACTCAATGAAGAATACAGGTTCCTCAGGAAAGACGGAAAATACGTTTATCTTGAAAACATTGCAACTTTTCTCATAGATAGTGAAGGGCGCCCTTACAAAACGCTGGGAGTGCTTAATAATATCACGGAAAAGGTACTTTCCAGACAAAAACTGGAGAGGACCAGAGAGAAGTTCCTCCACGTTGCCGAGCAGACAGGCCAGTTGATCTTCGACATCGATGCGGGGACTAATAGGATCGAGTGGGCAGGAGCCATAGAGGAGATTACCGGCTTCACTCCGGAAGAATTAAGTGAATTTTACCTGCCTGCCCTCAGAGACCTTATACACCCCGGAGAAAGGGAAAGGGTATGGAGCACGCTTGAGAGTTCCCTGAAGACCGGGGACAAATTCTATCAGGAATTCTGGGCCAGAAAAAAGGACGGCAGCTATATTTACGTGGAAAACAGCGCGATTTTATTGAAAGACGAAAAGGGCCAGGTATACAGGGTTCTCGGCGTAATGAAAAACATTACGGAAAAAAAACAGAGCCGGGAAAAATTACAGAAAAGTGAGGAGAGGTACCGATTCGTTACAGAGCAGACCGGCCAGATGGTATACGACTGCTGCGTCGAAAATGACAAAATAGACTGTTCGGGCCCTTTTAAGGAAATCACCGGCTACGGTACGGAAGCTTTCAAAGAAGGAGGCGTGGATTTCTGGATAGAGCATGTACATCCTGAAGACCGGGAAATGGTCTGGGAGACACACAAAAAGCTGCTTGAAACCGGCGGGATTATCTGCGAGGAATACAGGTTCCGAAAGAAAGACGGGAGCTATCTCTATCTGGAAGACCATGGGATCGCCCTGAAAGATGAAATGGGCCGCATATGCAGAATTCTTGGGGTTCTAAAAGACATCACCGAAAAAAAGCTCTCGGAAGAAATCATAAAGCAAGCCGAAGAAATCCGCAAAAAAGAAATCCACCACCGGATAAAAAACAATTTGCAGGTTATCTCCTCCCTTCTTGACCTCCAGGCCGAAAAGTTCAGCGACAGCCGGGTCGTAGAGGCCTTCCGGGAAAGCCAGAGCAGGGTCATTTCAATGTCCATGATCCACGAGGAACTGTACAGGTCCAGAGACATGGAAAACCTTGACTTCACGGCTTACGTGCAGAAACTCGCAGCAGAACTTTTCCGTTCCTATAATCTCGAAAGTACCGCAATAAACCTTTTAATGGACATAGAAAAAGACATTTCCCTCAAAATGGACACCGCAATCCCGATGGGAATCATCATCAACGAACTTGTATCCAATGCTCTGAAACATGCATTCCCCGAAGGAACTGAAGGCGAAATCCGGATCAAAATCCACAGGCTGAGAAGCCACAACCCGGAGAATCCCGAAAGCAATGGAAACTCCCGACTCCTTCTTATCATTTCCGATAACGGCTCAGGTTTTCCTGAAAACATCGATTTCGAGAATCCAAACTCCCTCGGTCTCCAGCTCGTGAACACCCTGGTGGAACAGATCGAAGGTGAAATAGAGCTTAAGAGAAAAAAGGGGACAGAATTCAGGATCGCGTTTGGGGAGAAGTGAGGGAGATACACTTCCCGGAATTTATCAAAATGCGAATTTCTGCAACCCATTTAAACCCACAAACCGGTTAAACCCACCAGTTCCAACTATTTTCAAAATTACTTTATCTTTTAAAACCTGATCGACAGGTACAGGAACAAATCCGCATATTTTGAAGGGTTTTTTATTATCAATATCTATCAAAAAGTATCAAATTGATAGAAAAATAACAATAAGAGATTTGAACCGGCTGGAAGAAGTGAGGATGCTGAGGAAAGGGAGCCGGAAAGAAGCAGGCGTACTATATCAGGCGTACTATATCAAAAAATAAAAAATGATGAGTGGGCTCAATTGTCAAACTGTCTTACAATGGAAAGAGATTATATATGTTGGCGACTTATTAAATTTTGGAAAATAAAGACAGCCCAGTACAAATAAAGATAAAATTAAGGCCTCCTCGAAAAACAGAATCCGAACTCTCCGGAGATGAAAACCTGCAAGTATCTGCCAGTAACCCCAAAAAAATTCAGGAAAGCAAAGAAATGTCCCGGCTTTTTGCGGAGAAAACCGGAAGAGTACTTTTTGATGCCGATCTGGAGGAAGGGAAGATTGAGTGGATGGGAGCCATAAAGGAAGTTACGGGGTATGATGTAGAAGAATTCCGCAAAATAGACGTGGTTAAATTCAGGGAGCTGACCCATCCGGAAGACCGGAAAATACTGGACCGGATGTGGAATTATTCCCGGGAAAAAGAGGCGGTCTTCGAAGTTGAACACAGGTTCCGCAGGAAAGAAGGAGTTTACGTTCACCTGGGAGATAATACGGTTATTTTCAAGGGCGAGAAGGGGCGCCCATACAGGGCGATTGGGACCCTTAAAGACATTACGGAAAAAACGCTTTCCCAGCGCAAACTTAAGGGAATCGAGGAAAAGTTCCTGTCCGTTGCCGAGCAGATAGGGCAGTTGATCTTCGACGTCGATGTAAAGACCGAGAAAATCGAGTGGGCAGGAGCCATTGAAGAGATCAGCGGCCGCACCCCAGAAGAACTCAATAAACTGGACATGCATTCCTGCAAAGAGATCATACACCCCGATGACCTGGAAAGGGTCTGGAATGCCCTTCGCCACTCCCTGCGTACAGGGGATAAGTTTAACCAGGAATACAGATTCGTCAGGAAAGACGGCAGCTATATTTACGTGGAAGACAGCTCCTTTTTCCTGAAAGACGAGGAAGGCCGTGTATACAGGGCTCTTGGTGTGGTCAAGAATATTAACAATCGCAAAATTGCCGAAGAAGCCATCTCCAGGGCCGAAGAAATGCGCATTAAAGAAATCCACCACAGGATCAAGAACAATCTGCAGGTAATTTCATCCATGCTTGACCTCCAGGCCGACAATTTCTCGGACCGGAAAGTTATCGAGGCTTTCCGGGAAAGCCAGAACCGGGTAATTTCCATGTCCCTCATCCATGAGGAACTTTACAAATCAAGGGACATGGAAAACCTTAATTTCACGGAATACATCCAGAAACTGACGCAAAAACTATTCCATTCCTACAGAGTCGGAAGCAACAAAATCCACCTGCTGTCGGACATCGAACAGGAAGTCTGCCTCCCCATGGACCTTGCAATCCCACTCGGGATCATCGTCAACGAACTTGTCTCCAACTCCCTCAAACACGCCTTTCCCGAAGAAAGAGAAGGCGATATCCGGATCAAACTCAACCGCAGGAAAACCACGGAAAAAAGAGAAAAAACAAGAGAAGATGCCGGGAAAAACTATAACATCGAAAACACCATCGAAGACACAATTGAAGACACCAAAAAAACCAGAGACACCTGCTTCGTCCTTGTCATTTCTGATAACGGCGCGGGTTTTCCTGCAAACATCGATTTCAAAAACCCCTGTTCTCTTGGCCTGCAGCTCGTTAACACCCTGGTAGACCAGGTCGGAGGCGAAATCGAGCTTAATAGAAACAGGGGTACGGAATTCAGGATTGAGTTTGGAAAAAGTAAGAGTTAGACCGGATTCTATTGCCCATTTGATTTTTGATCTTTTAATTTTTGATCTTTTAATTTTTGCTCTTTTGATTTTTGCTCTTTTGATTTTTGCTCTTTTGATTTTGTCCCTGGAATACCGAACTCACTATAAAATACAATCAATACTTCCGCACCATCTCCGCCTGCCATTTTGTCTCCGGCCACCCTCTTAAGCCTCTTGACTTGTTTATCCTGTCCAGGTAGCCTATCACTTCATCTGCGGAAAAACCAAGGTCCCTGAGCACACATCCCAGCACCGTGCCGGTCCTGCCTATGCCCCCCATGCAGTGGACAACAACCCCATCTCCTGCATCCATTTCTCTTCTCACCACATTAACTGCCCGTCGGACAAGCCATTCCTCAGTTGCAGGGTCCTGCGGCGGATTCCCATAGTGCAGGTCTTCCATCTCTGCAGAAAACAGTACCTTGAGGGGATAGGGATCATAAGAGACCTCTGAGCCGCAGAGGCAGATAACGCCTGAAAAGCCCGCCTCAGCAATCTTTTCCCAGGGGGTCCGGAACCCCGGGTAGGACATCCCGGCGAGCAGAGACGGCTCCTTGAGCACGACATACAGGTTCAGCGGCATTCTGATGCCGTCTATCACAGGCATCTCCAGCGGGGTTAGTAATGAGGACATTATGCAAGAATATGGGGATATGGGATATAAATTTTAATTAGTTTGGCGGTGGGAAGTTTCGGGTGTTTTTATAAGAATATATCAAAATCTATCAAATTGATAGAAAGGAAAGTAAAAGATAATCATATTATCATTAACAGTCTTCGCGATAATTAAGAAATCGTGCTATCATTAACGATTTCCGGCGAAGTGCCCATCCCCGCAGCAAGCTGCGGGGTATTCGGCTGGAATTAAACCTCTGTATACTTTATGTAATCATATCCGGACTCCCAAACATAGTATTCATTACCCGGTAATTTATCACCATCTTGAAGTGTAAAGGCGTCATCGAAGTCGATTAACCAGATACCTTGTATCTGGACAATGCTGTCGACTGCACCCTGGAAGACCTGGTTGACGTGGACCCTGAGGACAACAACGTCGTTTTCACCTTCAATATTATTGAGCTTAACTTCCCATGTGCTACCGGTACCAATGATGAGTTCGTCATCGACAAAGTCGCCGTCCTTTGTAAATTCGAGCCAGACCCTGTCACCTTCGACATCGATCTGCTTGACTCCGAGGGCATAACCGTTTCCAAGGTCAAAGGCTTCGCCTGTTCTGATGGCGTACTTTGTGGCATCATCGATAACCAACCCGGCGAGTTTATTCCTGGAAGTATCTTTTAAAGGTGCATACTTTTCCCCAAGTAACTCCACAACAGTGTATTTCTTCCCATACCAGTCACCCTCCTGATACGCATACTTGACCTGTTCATATTCTGCGGTGTATAGAAGCCGAACTTGAGTAGTTTCCGTTACTGTTTCATCTCCATTAACGGCTTCTAAAGTGTAAGTGGTTGTTTTACCCGGAGATACAGGACGACTGTCAGTGAAAGCCACATTTCCGAGTTCAGGTTTTATGGTAACCTTTGAGGCTCCAGAAACACTCCAGCTTAAGGTAGAACTTTCACCTTCCTCAATTACATCCAGACTCGACTCAAAATATTTGATATCAGGCGCTCCACTTTCGACCGCAACGGTACAGTAAGCCGTTTCTTCTTTGCCATCATCATAAGCTGTAAGCTTATAAATTGTGGTTTCAGAGGGAGACACAACCGATATTCCACTGTATTCTACAGGTCCGATATCAGGCTCTATAGTGACTCTCGAAGCTCCAGAAACAAGCCAGCTCAAGGTGGAATCCTCTCCTGATTCAATAAATTCCGGATTAGCTTTAAATGATTTAATCTCAAGTACTTCCTGTTTGACCACAACAGTGCAATATTTCACTTCTTTTTTACCACCATCCGAAACTGTAAGCTTATAAGTGGTAGTTTTAGAGGGAGATACAGATATTGTTCCAATGGGCTCTTTAGACCCGACTTCAGGCTCTATAAGAACTTTCGAACATCCAGAAACACTCCAGCTCAAAATAGAACTCTCTCCCTCCTCTAAAGTGTCAGGACTGGCTTCAAAAATTTTGATTTCCAGAGCAGTCTCTTTAACTGTAACCGTACAGTAATCGACTTTTTCCACTTTACCGTCCGAAGCTAAAATTTCATAAGTGGTTGTTTTAGCAGGCGATAGAGTCAATGTTCCCCTTGAATCTACCTCTCCAATTCCAGGTTCTATAGTAACTTTAGTAGCCCCTGTAACACACCACCTTAAAGTGAAATTTTCTCCAGGCTCAATAGCTTCCGGATTCGCATCAAAAAAATCGATCTCACACGGAGTTGCAGGAAATAAAGTTTTCAGAGCGATTATTATCGCAAGTATGGTACTTACAAAAGTTAACAACTTAAGAACATTGGGCAACGAATTCCAAACAGACTTTAACCAACCCAAAGTTGTTTTCTTATTGTTCTTTCCATTCATAACCCCACCCCAGGTAATCCATGAACAATCCTTATAGGTTTAAAAGCGATACATAGATATTATACTGCATATTTTATAATAATTTCCTTATTAATTGAAATCGGATCTTACTAAAAATGTCAAAAATCGTATCGAACCTATGGGAAAAGAAATCGAAGATTGAATTCTGAGGCAGTGTCGCGAATTTGCTGTAAATTCGAAGTCAAATTTTTACATACTATGTGAAATTTGGTTTTCCTGATATGGGATTCTCTCCCCACCAACATCTTGAGATTTGTGATTTTACAGAAAAATCGACAAGCTGCCAATTCCGATGCATTTAATTTGTAGAATCTATCAGAATTTATCAAATTGATAGGAAATCTGTAATTGAAAATCGAAGGGAGAAGTTTGAGAATTAGTGTATAGCCAGGTAAGTTACTCAGCTATACACTAAAAACGGGGTTCAAAGTCTTTCTATCTGAAAAATCAGGCTAAAAAGATCACTGGGGTCTCCATCCCTGAAAGAGCGTCATCTGCTGGTCAGCCTGAGCGGGTTTGATGAGGAGTTGATTGAGAGGGCGAAGGAAGAGGGAGTTACTTTGATTGACGGGAAGATGCTGGAAGAAGCTATTTTGAAGTGAGAAATCGTGAGTTATAGGCTGTGCTGTTAAAGATTATTGTGTAGACAATAATTGTTGCTACAATAAAGATTTCTGGTTCCGCTTCATCTACCCCAACTATTCGGAACTCGAAATGGACAACGCAGACCTCGTCCTCTCAAAAATCGAAGCCGAACTTGACCGGTTCACAGGTCCCGTCTTCGAAGAAATCACAAAACAGTTCCTGATATCCCGAAACCGTCAGGGAAAGCTCCCCTTCACCTTCGGGAAAATCGGTAAGCAGTGGGGCAAATTCCGGGGAGAAACCGGGAAAAACACCTATGAAATCGACCTTACAGCCCTTAACGAGAGCACGAAAGAAATCCTCTTTTGTGAATGCAAATGGCAGAAGCAGCCAGTAGATGTTGATGTGCTGGAAGAGCTTGTGGAGAAGGCTAAGTTTGTTGAGTGGTACAGGGAAGAGAGGAAAGAGTATTTTGCGGTAATGGCGAGGGGAGGATTTACGGAGGAGGCGAGGGAGATTGCCAGAGAGAAAGGATTTTTGCTGTTTACGGTGGAGGACCTGGATGCGGGAGAGGGTGAATGCGGTTGAAGGGTAAGTTTTTTGTTCCTGTTTCAGTCCTTTTTTATGCAGTTTCAGAAAGAAACGTCCTTCGGGTCAAAGTATTCGGGGTCAAAATCTTCCCCCAGCCATTCCACGGTGTCTTCATAATCTTCATGCTCCGGGTCCTTCAGGATCTCCAGCATTTCTTCATAGCCCCATATCCCGCCGATGTCTTCGGGGACAGCAGCTCTTTTTCCTGCAGTACAGATAGGATACTCCACCCCTTCTTTTCTCAGAAGGATTTTTTCAAGCCGGACTTTTACCTGCAAGTCATCTCCGAAATCGTATGTGTACAAAGCATCCTTATTTTCCAGTGTGAATAATTTAGAGAGTTTAGCTCTCTCCTCGGGAATAAGCGACTCGTCACTGAAATATTCGTAACCTTCATTTTCAGCCCCAATTTTTACAAGCGCTCCGTTATTTGGATTTTTCATTTTGAATTCGTGCAAATGGTAGTCGTCCCAATTCATTGCAGCCTGGATAGCATTATGAAGGTCCAGGAAGGTATAGTTTTCAGGCACCTGGATCCGCCGCCAGATCTGAGGAGTAATGCCCTTCATGGAAATCTTTAGCTGGTAAACCTTCTCGAAAGTCTTTTTCATGGTTGTTCACCTTGATGGAGATATCAGGAGTTAGCTATTTCAGGTTTTGGGGTTTTTTAGCTGGAAGTTGACTGAGTCGGTTTTATTCTTGTTTTAGTGAATCTTGCTCACGAATAATGTTATCAATGTTTTTTATCTGACTTTCCGCAGATGTTCTCAAAAAAATAACATATTTCCTGCTATCGTTTATGGATAATTTCTCAACAATCTACAATAATTATCTCAACTGAATCTCCGGGGAGCGGGTTTTGGAAGCCTTCAATGAAGGTACGAGGTCGAAAAGTGTAGGACATTTCAAAAACAAACGTTTGAATAACCAAAGAAATTTTCAGAAAAAAGATAGCGGAAAAAATTATGAAAATCGAAGAGACATCTGCGGAAAGTAGGCTGAACCGTCGTGCATTTCATATTATTATTTATTCCCTTTACGACCGATTCCAAAACCACCACCTATATCTTTTACATCATTCCCCCTATTGTCTTTTATCGCCTGTCCATCACCAAAGATAAAATGGTCCGAATCTAACTCTCCTATTACATTTCCTCTATCATCTTTTATTGCTTGCCGGTTTCCGAAAATGAAATGGTCCGAATCAAGCTCTCCCACTACATTCCCCTTATTGTCTTTTATCGCTTGTCGGTTTCCGAAAATGAAATGATCCGAATCAAGCTCTCCCACTACATTTCCCTTATTGTCTTTTATCGCCTGTCTATTCCCAAAAATGAAATGGTCCGGGTCCAGCTTTCCAACTGATGCACCACGTTCATTCCGGATTTCGGAAGAACCTGACGAACTGCCGGAATATCCACCGCCTCCTCCCCCGCCACCTCCAAATGACGGAGCGCCCCCTCCGAGGAGTAGTGCAATAATCCCTAATATCGCGGCGAATATCAGCAGAGTGATTACTATGGTGACAATCACATATACCAAAAATTTGGCAGTATAGATGATAGTGAAAGATAAAAACAAAATTAAGGCAACTTTTATCCCATTATTAATTTTTTTATCCTGAATATTATCCGCAGCATGTATAGAAAAATCCAATACTTTAAACGACATCCTCAAAAAACTCTTAATATATGTATTCTCAAATCCCAATGCTTCGGTTTTATGTTTATGTATAAATGCTTCTATTTTGTTTATGTACTCATTGAAGAATTCCAAACCTGAAGCACCAATCAAAAACCCAGCCAGAATTGATAATAAGAGAGCATAAATTAATGTATTTATGAATAAACTTAAATTGTCCCATATGGTATATGGTTCGTTTGTTACCATGATGTTACGATAATACCAGTGAGCAGATGTAGCTTGAGAAGATTGGTAAATACGTACTGTTACTTTCTGCCCTGCAAATGGAGATATATCATATTGATAGGGAGTTCCTATGCTATATTTAGAAGATGGTTTTAAAACATGTGACTTTCCATCGGAATCATACAGAATTACGGAACTGACTTTATGATTATTGTATCTTGAATCATATGAAAGTATATCCCCTCTCTTTGGGACAATAAAACTTGCTTCAATACATGATAAAGTATTAGTTAAAGAAATGACATGCATATAACCTGCATCATTACCATAATATTTTGGATATATACTGCCTTTGGAATCCTGGACTTCTTTTTCGGCAACAAACTTCCATGCATCACTACCTGCAGGATATCCAACATACTCATGCCCTTCCTGGTGTTCGGGAATAGGCACGGGAATGAATACAATAACGAATATAATAAAAATTATTGAAGCCACCAATCTCCTCTTATTCATATTTATCACCCAGTTCCGCTCTCTCCACCAAAGTTATTTGATTTAATTTCCAAAAGATAGTGATTCATGCATTTTTTGATTGAAAAATTGAATTTCCAGGGATATAATGAAATTTAGATATTTTCGGTTTAGACTTTTCAGAGAAATATACACTTAGCATTAATTAAAGTTTTTAATGTTGCGATTTTTGTTAGAAATGCAATACTACCTATTCTTTCAGAGATCTATCTTCTCTCTTCATCCCATACCTTTTAATATTCCCACCAACGTAACTATGCCAACCTTATACACACCTTAAATTCATCTATAGGTGACTTTACCAATGTATTCCGACCGCATAAACGCATTACCCCCATACCTTTTCGCAGCGATAGACGAAGCAAAGGAAGAAATTATTGCAAAGGGGGTGGACGTGATCGACCTCGGGGTTGGAGACCCTGACCTGCCGACCCACCCCCACATTGTTGAGGCCGTGCGCGAGGCTGTCCTCGACCCGAATACGCACCAGTATCCCTCTTATGCGGGGCTGCTGGAATTCAGGAAGGCGGCGGCTGAATGGTGCAGGAAATATAAGGGGATCGAGCTTGACCCGAAGACCGAGGTGCTCTCCCTGATCGGGTCAAAAGAAGCTGTGGCCCACATCCCGCTTGCTTTTGTAAACCCCGGAGACATCGTGCTCTATACCGACCCCGGGTATCCGGTCTACAAGATAGGGACGCTTTTTGCGGGCGGAGAGCCTTACCCTCTGCCGCTGAAGGCTGAAAACGACTTCCTGCCGGACCTGGACGCAATCCCGGAGGACGTCCTGAAGAGGGCAAAGCTCTTCTTCTTCAACTACCCGAACAACCCCACCTCGGCAACGGCAGACATGAAGTTCTTTGAAAAGGTTGTGGAGTTCTGCAAGAAAAACGACATCATCGCGGTCCACGACAACGCCTACTGCCAGATGGTCTACGACGGGTACGAGGCTCCTTCTTTCCTGGCAGCCGAAGGGGCAATGGACATTGGGATGGAACTCTACTCCCACTCCAAGACCTATAACATGACCGGCTGGAGGCTCGGGTTTGCCGTAGGGAACAGGGACCTTATCAAGGGGCTCGGCAAGGTCAAGTCCAACGTGGACTCCGGGGTCTTTGACGCAATCCAGATCGCCGGGATTGCAGCCCTCTCCTCCTCCCAGGACTGCGTTGGCGACGCAAACAAAATCTACCAGGAACGCCGGGATGCCCTGATCGAGGGGCTCAAAGCCATGGGCCTGGAAGTAAAGCCGCCCAAAGCCACCTTCTACGTCTGGGCTCCTGTCCCGAAAGGCTACACCTCAATCGGGTTTGCAAAAGTCCTCCTCGAAGAAGCAGGAATCGTAGCAACCCCGGGTGTCGGCTTCGGAGACGCCGGCGAAGGTTACATCAGGTTTGCCCTCACCAAGCCCGTCGAGCGGATCAAGGAAGCTGTCGAGCGGATGAAGAAGCTGCAGTTCTGATCCGGCAACCGGCCCAACCGGCTCAGGTAGGATAGTTCTTAAAATCCAAAACATCTCTTAAATCCTCAAAATAAGGCGGCAAAATTCCTTAAAATGCCGCCAAAACTCTTTTTTTGAAAAAAATCCGGTTAGAACCGGTCAGGCAACAGGACTCTGGATTTATTTTTGCCGGAAATTATCCAGGCTTGCAGGTCTTCCGGAATTCACGGCTTAGTAGACCGGAAACCGCAGGTTTTACCCCTTTACTTAGTCCCGGTGCAGGTTCACGGTCGCCTCCGGCGACCGGCCTTTTCCCAAAGCTGAAAAAAGAAAAGAAGAACCTGAAACACAGCAAATGGCTGATCCTAAAAGAAATGAAAAAAGTTAGTTACATTTTTTAGACTGGGACCCCAATGTAAATTTTATGAAGTTCCCCGGCGACATCCTCAGCGCTGTTGTATTCCTTATCCGGAAGCATGCCAAGTCCCCGCAGTATGTCCGGGATTGCTCCACTCTTCCTTGCTTGCTCAATAATGTCGTTCCTTTTTACAGGAAAATCTATATTTTTTAAGATCTCCTGAATTTCCGTGGGAAGTTCTGAAATAAATGCGCCTTTACTCTCAGTTTCCATGATGTTCCCCCTTTATTTGTTTAGTCTCCTTTAAATTCACTGGCGACATCTGCAGCGTTTGTATACTTCTTTTCCGGAGATTATTTAGATCCCGCAGAACGTCGTCTCTAGCGTTCGTTATCCTTCGCGTTTAACAACATCTTCCGTCTTTGCAGGAAAATCGATACTTTTTCAAGCTTTCTGAAGGAAGCCGAACTTTTTTGTTGTTTTGTTGGTATGAATATCAATGCTGATTTACTATTTAAATGTTAACATGTTACTGTAAAAATATGTTAAAAATTAATACTTTTTTGTTATTTAGTATCAATATATAATGTATATTAGTAATATTCCATGATAAAATTAGCAAAAAAGGGATCAAAATACAAAAATATATGTACTTAAAGAAAAAAATGTTTGTTTCCTATGGTTTCATCCCCATAGTTTCATTCCTATAGTTCCATCCCAAACCGTTTTTTCCCATATAATCCCTGAAAGCTTCCTCATTCTTACGAAGGCGTGCTTACTCTTATTTATGAGCCCTACATAACTATGAAGGGGTCAATAATGATAATGCTGGTAAAGTTTCTTGAATCCGTGCAGGGGATCACGGAGCAACTGGAAATCTCAGTTAAGGTAGGGAAAGGGGATACCGTGTACACTGTCCTTTTAGCCCTGGCCTACCATTACGGGCATGATTTCTATGCTGTTACCATCGGGGATAAAAGTGAAACCCCGAAAGTCAGGATAATGCTGAACGGCAAGGACATCGGACATCTGAAAGGGTTCGAAACCAACGTGAAAGGCGGAGACATCCTGGTCCTGTCCTCACAGGAGCCGTTAATAAACCTTCATGATTAATTTTCAGGCCTGCCTGTGCTTGATTTACTTTTCTTCATTTTTCCAAAAAAATTCCCGGAGGTTTCCGGGTAGCAACAGGCCTCATTTGCCGTTAAAACCCATCGGAGGCCCCGTTCACGAAGTGAACGGCTTTTCCTTGAATACAATGAAAAAGGCGCAGACTCAGAAACCCGGAAAACGGCTGTATTCGTGCTCAACAAAATGTGCTTACAGGCTCATTTTTTTCAAATAATTTACAACCTTAACTGACCGTCCAATTTTGATTTTTTTAGCGTCTTCTTTTTACTTTAACACCTGCTCAGGCCTCGCTTCGCTCGGGACAAAAACGGTTAAAGACGGCTATTCAGGTCGCACGGGTTTAGTAAAGTTAGCTCAAATTTAAGGTTACACGGAGTTTCGACAGCAGCGCAAAAACTCCCCCTGCCTTGAAACTATATATCTCCAGACCCAATGAACCAGACCCAAAAACCAGACCCAATGAACCAAGACCCGATGAACCAGACCCAATGAACCAGACCCAAAAAACCAGACTCAAAAAAACCAGACTCAAAAAAACCAGACTCAAAAAGCACTTCTTTTTTAAGCCATAACTTCCTTATCAGAGCAGCATGCCAGAACCCACAAAAGATCTCTCAAAAGAACCGGGAAAAGAGCCCGCGAAAGAGCCCGCAAAAGAACACGAAAAGGGACCTGTAAAGCCTGCCATCAAAGAACACTTCCAGCTCAAGGAAACCATAGTCACGATTGCAGCCGACGACCCTGCCCACATCGAAGCTGCAAAAGAAGCCATCAGGGTTCACAGGGCAGCCCTTGAGACCTACATCCTCTCAGACCCTTATTTCAAGCTCACCCTCGAACCTTACGCCTGCCCGGAAA
Source organism: Methanosarcina sp. KYL-1 (assembly GCF_024372725.1). Classification (GTDB taxonomy): domain Archaea; phylum Halobacteriota; class Methanosarcinia; order Methanosarcinales; family Methanosarcinaceae; genus Methanosarcina. Next base: position 154,272 of record NZ_VOUA01000003.1, on the reverse strand, counting down.
ACGCCCCTGAAGTCGTCCGGAGGATGGTAAAGGCAGGAAACACCATGGGCATCGGGCCCATGAGCGCGGTTGCAGGCACAATTTCTGCCCTTGCAGTGGAAGCAATGGCAAAAGCCGGGGCAAGGTATGCAATAGTCGATAATGGCGGGGACATTGCACTTATCAACGATAGGCCGGTGGTTGTGGGGATTTATGCAGGAAATTCACCTATAATGAACCTGGGGCTTGTTTTTGAGCCGAGGGACACGATCACTGGAATATGCACTTCTGCAGGAACTGTAGGGCCTTCCATCAGCTTCGGGATGGCGGATGCTGCGGCTGTTTTTTCGGATGACGTATCCCTTGCGGATGCTGCGGCAACTGCACTTGGAAATGAGGTGGGTATAGGAAAGGAATCAGTAGAGGCTTCCTTTAAGGCAGTAAAAGGCATTCCCGGGATAAAGGGCGCACTCGTGATCCAGGGAGAGTATATCGGCATGTGGGGAAAAGTGCCGAAAATTACAAGAGCAGATGTCAGGTACGAGTATATCACCAAGGCGTGACACCGCCATCAGAAACTTTTTATGTTTTCAGGATTTCTTTTTATGTGAGCATTGAAGCAAAAATATCTGTGCGGCTTGAATTGTGCAACAACTCCCGGGTAAAAACATTAATATACGATTGATTTTATTTACGACAAAATATAAAATTGGCAAGCAGGTCAATTCTATTTTTAAAAAATATCAAGGCATTATATTCTGCTTAATTTGCCAGGTTTTAGAAGAATTCCCGCGACTTAAAACTATAGTCTCAAAAATGATAGTTACTGACACGGTTACTAACACGCAATCAAATACAGCCTTTCAAAGTCCTATTTAAGAATTGGGGGTCCTGAATGAACGAAAAGACAAGGAAGTCTGGTATTCATATTACTGGAGATAAGCGGGCAGAGGAAGCGCGGAACCAGACTGAACAGCACATAAACATGAGGCTGGAGAGCATTCTCTCGCCTGCCCGGGAGATGGCAAACCCGGAGCTTGCCGAGATCATCGATGTCCAGGCGATCCAGTCCCTTATGGATGATTTCTATATGCTTGCTCACATTCCCATGAGCCTGATTGATCTCAAAGGCAATGTTCTGGTAGGTGTCGGATGGCAGGATATCTGCACCAGATTCCACAGGGTTCACCCCGAAACCTGCAAACACTGCGTAGAGAGTGACACAAAACTATCCGCGGGCGTTGCCCCGGGGGAGTTTAAACTTTACAGGTGCAAGAACAACATGTGGGACATAGCAACCCCGATCATTGTGGGCGGCCACCACATCGGCAATATCTTCTCCGGTCAGTTCTTTTTTGAGGATGAGCCTCTGGACTATGAACTTTTCCGGTTTCAGGCCAGAAAATACGGCTTCAATGAGGAAGAATATATAGCAGCACTTGAAAACGTTCCGCGCTTGAGCAGGGAGGAAGTGGACACAGGTATGGCCTTCTTCATGAAGCTTGCCAGCGTGATCTCGCAGCTAGGCTACAGCAATATCAAGCTGTCCCAGTCGCTGGCGGAACGTGATTCCCTTTTGGACGCGCTGCTGGAGAGTGAAGAGCGGTTCCGTTCGGTCCTTGAAAACTCACTCGATGCGGCATACCGGCGGAACCTTCAGACCGACAGCTACGATTACATGAGCCCGGTGATAGAGAAGATTGCTGGTTTCTCTGCCAGGGAGATGAGCTCAATGAGCATCGATGAGGTTCTTGGTCTCATTCATCCCGCCGACCGCACCCTCATTACTGCGGGATTGGTCCAGGCATTGGATATTGGCTTCGGAACGCTGGAGTACCGGTTCAAACATAAGGACGGAAAATATCGCTGGTTCGCCGATCACTTTACGATCACCAGGGATCAAAATTGCAGGCCCCTCTTCCGCGGAGGTATCGTCCGCGACATTACCGAAAGCAAAAAAGCAGAAGAAGCTCTTAAAAAAGCACATGAAAATTTAGAAGAAAAAATTAAAGAACGAACGACGCAGCTTGAGAAGGCGTACAACTCATTAAAAATAAGTGAAAAAGGTCTTGCTGAAGCCCAAAAGATGGCTCACATTGGAAATTGGGAGTGGGATCTTGTAACTGGGGAATCATACTGGTCTGAGGAAATGTATCATATTTTTGGACGCGATTCTCAAGAGTCAGGTGCAACTTACGATGAACTTTTAAACTATGTGCACCCGGACGACCGAGACTATGTGGATAACGCTATCAAGAAAGCTTTAAACGAAAAGCCCTTTGGCATTGATTATAGGATTATCACAGCCAATAGAGAAGAGCACACAGTCCATGCGCAGAGCGAAATCATTTTTGATGAAAAGAATATCCCTGTTCGAGCAAAGGGAATAGTTCAGGACATTACTGAGCGTAAAAGGGCAGAAGAGAGGATTCATACACTGGCGAATGCTGTGGAATCATCGAACGATGCTATTGTAACTGAGTCTCTTGACGGTATTATTACCAGCTGGAATAAGGCGGCAGAGCAGGTTTATGGTTATTCGGCTGAAGAAATTCTGGGAAAAGACGTCTCAATACTTGAACCGGATAATATCAGAGGGGAAACGAAGCAGTTTTCTGAAAAGATTAAACAGGGAGAAAAGATCCAGCACTACGAAACTTCCAGGTTAAAAAAGAACGGCACAACAATAAATGTTTCAATAACTCTTTCCCCGGTTTTTAACACATATAAAAAGCTTGTAGCTATCTCAGGTATTTCCAGGGATATAACTGAAATCAAAAGAGAAAAAGAAGAAATCCGGAAAAGTGAGGAACGGTACAGGCTTATCACAGAGCAGACAGGGCAGCTCATATACGACTTTTATTTCAAAGAAGACAAAATCAGCTGGGCAGGTGCTATTGAAGAAATTACGGGATATAGCCCCGAAGAATTCCAAAATTTTGATTTTGCGATGTGGATTGAACGAATTCATCCAGAAGAGAGGGAACGTGTAGAAAAAACAATCAAAGAAGCCAGGAAAAAGGGGAAAAAGTTCCAGGAAGAATACCGTTTCCGAAGGAAAAATGGCTACTATATTTATGTTAGCGTTATTGGAACTTACCTTCTCGATGAAAAGGGGCAGTCCTACAGGATTGTAGGAATAGTAAAAGATATTACGGCGAGAAAAGAGGCAGAAAAAGCCCTGGAAAATATCGAAATCGCCCGTAAAAAAGAAATTCATCACAGGATTAAGAATAACCTGCAGGTGATTTCTTCTCTCCTGGATCTTCAGGCTGAAAGTTTCAGCAACAGAAAATCTGTTAAAGACTCCGATGTTCTCAACTTTTTCAGGGAAAGCCAGAACAGAATAATGTCTATTGCCCTGATCCATGAAGAACTGCACGAAGGCGGAGGAAACAACACACTGTACTTTTCGCCTTATCTCGAAAAGCTCGCTGAAAACCTTTTCCGGACATACAGCCTTGGAAATGCCGACATTAGCTTAAATATGGATCTTGAAGAGGATGTTTTTTTTGATATGGATACTGCAGTCCCTTTAGGTATAATTGTTAACGAGCTTGTTTCCAATTCGTTAAAATATGCATTTCCAGGAAGGAGCAAAGGGAAAATTCAAATTAAACTCTTTAAAGAAGAAAAAGCTAAGGAAGAAAAAGCCAAAAGTGAATTCCGAAATAAGGAAGAGCAAATTACTGGAAAAGGCTCTGTATATACCCTGATCGTCGCAGATGACGGAGTTGGCATCCCCGAAAAAATTGATATGGAAAGCTCAGATACACTCGGTCTGCAGCTTGTAAACATCCTGGCAGATCAGTTAGATGGCGAAATCGAGCTAAAAAGGGATAGAGGTACCAAGTTCATTATAAAGATTAATGTATAGGATTGTTCTGTAAAATCCCCGGTTGATGGGTTCGGTTTATGATCGTTCGTAAACCCTCATAGTTCTAAAATACGGTGTTTTTTAGTGTTAATGAACAGAGAATGTTTTTAAATAAAACTTTTTATATAAATCCTACGTTCGGCAGGTCGACATTAGAAATTAGAATATTTTTCTTGATGTCGTTTTAGAACATTAGCTAACTATATATTAGGTTTAAAGTTAGTTAACCTGTGGCTCAACTCCCAAGACATATATAAGCACTAAATCATTTTTCCATTAAAGTTTAGTATGAGAGCTTAATAATTAGTCATATGTAAACCTAAAAATTACACGTAATTATAGAGCATCATTTCAAAATCGCCATCATCAAAATTATTAGAATTTAAATGTCGACCTGCCGAGAGTAAGTAAATACCTTTATAAACGAACTTATACATAGTTAAATACATTCAAATTCATTTGATTCAAATTTTGTAACTTTGATCCGGACTCTCCTTTAAACTCTGCTTGGAACAATATAGTTGGGGAATAGTGTCGGAAACTGAGTAATGTCATCATCGGAAAAAGCTAATAACTTACCCTTGGAGGAGACTATCTATGTTAGGGGGCTATACCGGAAAGATCCTGGATGTTAATCTTGACAGCGGAGAGCTTAAAGACGTATCGCTTGACGAAGAAATGGCAAAGATGTACCTGGGAGGAAAGGGGCTTGGCCTGAAGATCGTATACGACTCTTTCAGGGCTGACATGCAGCCTTTTGATCCGGACAACCTCCTGGTGTTTGCCACGGGGCCTGCGACCGGGCAAAAGATCCCGACCAGCGGGCGCTACCATATCGTCTGCAGCAAGTCCCCCCAGACCGGGACCGTGGGCAGCGGGAATTCCGGAGGAAAATGGGGGCCTTTCCTGAAATTTGCAGGATATGATGTTGTCATCGTGCGTGGGATCTCAAAGGAGCCTGTCTACCTGAGCATCGTGGACGGAAAAGCCGAGCTTGTCCCGGCCCCGGAACTCTGGGGGATGACGGTCCATGCGGTTACGGACGAGCTGACCGAGAGGAGCGGAAACCCGAAGAAGACCTCGGTTGCATGCATCGGGCCTGCGGGAGAAAACCTGGTCCCCTTTTCCGGCATCATGAACGACAAGTACCGGACTGCGGGCAGGACCGGGCTTGGGGCTGTCATGGGGAGCAAGAAGCTCAAGGCGGTCGTGGTTTCCGGAAGCCGGAAAATTGAACCTGCAAACCGGGAACTTCTGGAAGATAGAGCCATAGAGTCCATGAAGCGCATCAGGGAAAACCCGGTTACCGGCCCCAAAGGAGGGCTTCACACATACGGGACCGCGGTCCTTGTAAATATCATCAATGAAAGCGGGGCCTACCCGACCCGGAACTTCCAGGAAGCCTACTTCCCGGACGCCGACGAGCAGAGCGGGGAGACCCTGGTCAAAAAATACCTGACAGGCCGCGGGGGCTGCTGGGGCTGCCCGATTGTCTGCGGAAGGAAATCCGACGTGCCAGACGGGCCCTTCAGCGTCCGGGATACCGAGGGCCCGGAGTACGAGACCCTCTTTGCCTTTGGTTCCGACTGCGGGATAACGGAACTCGACGCCCTGATAAAGGCCAACCACCTCTGCGACGAACTGGGGCTTGACACCATCTCCATGGGAGGCACCATCGCCTGTGCCATGGAACTCGTGGAGAAAGGAAAAATCCCGCCAGAGAAACTGCACGGCATGAACCTGCGCTTCGGGGACCCGAGCTCAATGATCGAAGCCATCTGGAGGACCGCCTATAAAGCAGGGATAGGGGCTGACCTTGCCCTGGGTTCGAGAGACCTTGCGAAAAAATACGGCGCCCCGGAATTCTCCATGGCTGTCAAGGGCATGGAACTGCCTGCCTACGACCCTCGCCCGATCCAGGGCATAGGCCTGAACTACGCAACCGCAAACCGCGGGGGCGACCACGTCTACGGGTACATGATCTCCCCCGAAGTCCTGGGACTGCCCTTAAAGCTTGACCCCTACGCCGTCGAGGACAAACCGAAATGGACCATCATCCTCCAGGACCTGACCTCGGCCATAAACTCCTCCGTAGTCTGCCTCTTTACCTCGTTTGCCCTTGGCCTGCCCGAATATGCCGGGATGCTGGCAGCAGTTACGGGCTTTGACCTTGACGCCGACAAGCTCCTGAAACTCGGGGAGAGGGTCACAAACCTCGAGCGGCTGATGAACAACATGTACGGGCTTGACCGGAATGAAGACATTCTCCCAAAGCGCCTTACCGAAGAGCCGGTCCCTGACGGCCCGGCCAAAGGCCAGATCTCCCACGTCCCGGAAATGATCAACGAATACTACGCACTCCGGGGCTGGATCGACGGGAAGCCCACGGAAGGGAAGTTGAAGGAACTCGGGATCGCCTGAAGGATCACCCGAGGGGCCTGAGAACACCCTTCTTATTTTTTCCGAAATTTCCTTTTCATTTCTTATTCCGGAGAGATAGGCTTGAAAATACACATAAAGTTCCTTGCGACTATCCGTGAAATCACCGGAGAGCCCGAAATCGAGCTTGAGATCCACTCAGGGGACACCGTGGAAGCGGTCATGAGGGTTCTGGAAAGCCGGTACGGAATGGAATTTAAAGAAGCTACGACAGGCACTACTGCTGGTGGGATCCCGAAAATCAGGATCATGGTAAACGAGAGAGACATGGAGTTTCTTTCAGGGTTTGAAACCGAACTGAAAGCCGGGGATATTATGGTCCTTATCCCTCCGGTTGCAGGAGGGTGAAAAACGGAATAAGACAGTAAGGGAAAAGAAGGAAGTAGAGAGATGATAAAAGGTCCGAATACTATGAAGAGGACCGAATACCATAGAGATGCTTCTTGCCTGGGAAGCGCTTTCATTTACCCCGGAAACCATTTTTCAGTCTAAGCGCCATAGGAATTCCCCCGCCAGCTTGCCTGGCGGCGCCTCTCCAAAAGGAAATCAAAAAGATCTAGAAAAAGAGTAATTTTTTGATTGAGACTGCTAGCGCACTAATTTCGAATTGAACCCCTTGTATTTTTTTAAGAATATTTTTTCCATTCAGTCAACTGGATGTCATTTGTAGTTATGATAATGTATTATTCAGTCATTTTAATGCCCATTATGATCATCACAATACCCTTTTGATAATCACAATGCACTCCTCAGTCATCAAAACGAACTTTTTAGTCAGGAAAATGAACTTCTAAGCCATCACAATGAACTTCTCAGTCATCTGGCTACTCTTCTGCGTATCCGCATACACTTTATCGGAAAAACCGGTCAGCAAGCTGACCGGTGAGAACGTCGGTACCTGAAAAATAAATTAAAAAACCTTTCATTTTATTCAATTTACTCAAAAACATCAACCTCGAAAAATTGGGCGACCTATGAAATAAGCCTGACGAATCTTAGCTAAAAAAGTGTAAAATTGACCTAATTTATTGAAAAAGAAATCCGAATAAGAAATCTAAAAAAGAAAATGGGAGGGAAAAAGATTCTCCCTCACTGTATCAAAATTTCAGGTTTTTTTGTCCTCCTTACCTCTTTTTCAACAGGAACATTACGGAAAGAATTCCCGCAACTGCAAAGACAAGCCCAAAGCCCGGACTTTTCTTTTCTTCTCCAGAGGTTGCTTCCGGAACTTCATTACCCGTTATTTCCTGTGCCTCTTCTCCGGAGTCTGGAGTTCCTGCCGGCGTTATCGTAACGGCATCTCTCTTTTCCCCTGTGATCGAATAGTAGGAAAAGCCGGGGGTTTCAGCCCTGAAGTAGAAAAATTCGGCGTCTTCCCCGGTTTTTTCAGTCGCAAGCGGGGTCCAGGCATTTTCATGGAAGCGGTTCAGGACGAGGCTTGTTTCATCGATCATATTCTCTTCCATCCAGCTGCGGGGGACCTTAAAGTCAATCACGGCACTCTCAAAAGTACCTGATTCCCCAAAGAACTGGCTTCCGATCACTATGTTCATGTACTGGTAAACCACACCTTCCGGACCTTCCAGAATCGTTTTTGGCAGGCCGTTTAAGATCTCCACTTTTCCGGTCACTGCCCCGGCACTGGTCCCTGAAACAAAGCTGATGCCCGTAACACTGCATCCGGGGTCACTGAATGTAAACTCCGCCTGCTGGCCTGCGAGCACCTGCTGCCTGGAAACGTCCGCTGCCTGAATGTTGACAGAAGGCACTCCCGAAACACCACCAAAACGGGCTGACCGGCTCCCGCTGCTCTTCTCCGGTTTTTCTTCTCCGTCATCGGCAGGTTCGGGAGGGTTGTAGAGGGGGAGGCTGTCAAACTGGTCTCCAGATTCCGGAATCTCGTAAGGAAGGTCACAGAACCCGTCTCCATCTGCGTCAGGTGTGGTTTGGGAAAAACCTGTCCCCTGCGGGTTTGCCCAGCAGTTGCCTCCGATATACGGGTCCCCGAGGATATTTGGCTCTTCGGTCTTGCTGGTATTCCAGGTGTTTCCGGCACTTTCACCCATCAACCGGACATTCAGAAAGTCACTTGAGAAGAAATTGTCGTAGATGCTATTATTGCAAGCAGCGTAAAGCACGAGCCCTCCATCGTTGTTGCTCACGCGGTTTCCTACCAGACTTGAGTTCGTCGTATTGTAAAGATAAATGCCGTATATGTTATGCTCAAGCACCTGGTCCCTGACCGTTATGTTCTCACAGTCAACAAGGTACACAGTTCCTGCATTGGAAGAAGCATCGAGCACCCTGTCGGATTCCCCTGCAAAGTAGTAAATGGGCTTCCCGTCTACAAGGTTGCTGGTATCGATATCATTTTCCTCCACTCCAAAAATTGCTTCTGCCCCGAAGTTGTATTCGTTGCCTGAAATAAGATTATTTCTCAGGACGCTGGAATAGGAAGCAAGCATGAGCCCATACCCGTTTTCCGAGATCCTGTTGTTATTCAGGAGGTTATTTTCCCCGGCAACAAAGTAGATCCCATAGAAATTATTCTCCACAGTGTTGTTTGAACAATTGCTACTGCTGTCGATCAGGCCCAGAATCCCGAACTCGTTTTCGGATACCGTGAGGTTGTACAGGGTGGAATTCGAAGATTCTGAGACAAAAATCCCAAACCCGTTCTTTTCGAGCACCAGGTCCCTGGCAGTCACATTTTCACAGCTGATCAGGTAGACAGTACCGGCATTTGAAGCCGAATCCAGGACAAGATCCGACTCTCCTACAAGGTGATATATCGGCCTGCCGTCAACCGTGTTGCTGGTATCGACATCATTTGGAAGGAGATCTCCAGAAAATAAATATTGGTCCATGAAGTTGAAAGTGCTGAACTGCATCGAGTTGTTTCTCAGGACATTTGCCCCTGAACTCGAGAGCCAGAGCCCTAATTCGGCACTTTCGCTTATGGTGTTGTTGTGCAGCTCATTTTCATTACTCAGGTCCAGGACCGCAATCCCGTATCCATTGTCCTGCAGCTCGTTCCCGGAGAGTTCGTTTCCTGAGGCGTATTCAAGCCAGAGCCCGCAGGTAGAAACCGAACTTATGCTGTTCCCACCTGCAGCGTTGTTATCGGAACCCTCAAGATAAATCCCAAATCTTCCTCCGGTCACGGTGTTTCCGGAAAGGGTACAGTTTTCGGACTCGCTTAACCAGATCCCGAAATAGCTATCAGAAAGGACATTCCCGCTTAAACTGCAGCCTGATACCCCTTCCAGGTAGACTCCTGCAACATACCCTTCAGAAGCCCCGGACACGGTAAACCCGCTGATGTTCACGGAATCGGCAGTCACGTTGAAAACGTGTTTTTCAGGATCAGCCGCAAGGACGATCGTGTCTTCAGGGCTCCCGGATGAAGAAATGATGCTAACTGATTTGTTCACCAGCACGTTTTCCGTATAAGTGCCCGGGCTTACGAGGAGCGTATCCCCTTCCCACGCAGCATTCACAGCCGCCTGGATCGAAGAGAATGTCTCGGCTCCGGGACCCACTGTGAGGGTCAGCGGGACGCCGGGTTCCCTGGTGAGGGGCAGGTAATCCTTAGTTCCGGTCAGGTAGTTGATAACGTAAGGAGTATCCCCTATCCCATTACCGTCAGCGTCAGAGCCCGAATAATCGCTCCAGTAATTTCCGGCAGTGTTATTCCATATATTCTTCTGGCCACAGTCTTCAACGTTCTTTGTGTTATTGAAAGCATTGCCGTAGAAGGTGTTATTTTCGGCTCCGGAGAGCAAGACCCCTACTTCCGAGTTATTTGATACCGTGTTGTAGCACAGGACATTATCCGCTGCCAGGACTCCATTGGTCATGCTGCCCTCAAGAATAATGCCGCGGCGGGAGTTGTCCAGAACTGTGTTACCCAAGAGGATATTGTGCCGGCTTATGGTCAGGTCAAACCCGCTTATTCTATTCGAATTTGCGGTGTTTGCTGTAAGGGTGTTGTATTTAGAGCCTACCAGAAGGAGCCCTATAGCATTGTAAGAAACAGTGTTTTCCACGAAACAGTTGTCATCGGAGTAGGACACATAAATTCCATAATTACTCCCGGAAGCATTGTTGCTGCTTACAATGTTATCGCAGGACTCGTAAAGACAGATTCCCCATCCCGGATTTGCGGATAGGGTGTTGTTTGTCAGGGTGTTTCCTGAAGATGCCTTCAGGTAAATCCCGTATGAATTGCCCGAAAATTCGTTACCTTCTACCGTACTGTTCCAGGAATTTTCAAGATAGACCCCTCTGTACCGGTTACCATAGAACGTATTGTTTACGATTATTGCCTCTTCCGTCCCGTAAAGGGCAACTCCAAACAGGCTGTCCCGGAACATCAGGTCCCGGACTGTTACGTTCCGGCAGTTAAAGAGACAAACAGGACCATCACCGGCCCCGGCATCCAGGACATAATCGGAAACTCCGGAAAGGATGTAAAGGGGCTTTCCGTCCAGCAGGTTGCTTGAATCCATATAGGACACGCTTTGTGAAGAACAGTTCCCTTTAATATCAAAACTGTAAGTGTTTCCTTCCATTCTGTTGCAGGAGAAAGATTCCCATTCCGAATCTTCAAGGGAAAGCCCGCAACCGTTTGAACTTGCGGAATTGTTCGTGAAATTTAAGCCGCGGGAATTTTTGATGCAGAGTCCGTAATTGTTTTCTGACGAGCTAATGTTTTCAACGTGGGAATCCGTCGTATTGTAGAGGTAAAGCCCGTAGTAATTTCCTGAAAGGTTCAGGTCCCGGACCGTCACGTTCCGGCAGTCAATGCAATAAACGGTTCCGGCATCCGAATCAGAATCAAGGATAAGGTCAGTTTCGTTTACAAGATAGTAGATAGGCCTGCCGTCGACCGTATTACTTACGTCAATGTCGTTTGCAGTCGAAGCGCCCGGAATCTTAAAATTGCAAGAGTTGTTTTCCAGCCTGTTATTTCTCAGGCTATTCTCTTCCGACCTGTCCATAAGAATTCCGATGTGACTGGATTCAACCCTATTCCCGGTCAGGGTACAGTTCCCTGAAAAAATCACAGAAATTCCACAGTAGTTATCCGAAAGCACGTTTCCGCTTATGTTGCAGTCCCTGACATCATAGAGCCAGATCCCGGCGGTGGAGTAGGTAGAAGAAGACACAAGTTCAGACCCGCCACTTACGGAAAAACCTGAAATGTTAACTCCATCTGCAGTTACGTAGAACACGGAATCTTTCGGGTTTGAAGCGTTTACTTTTGTGTACCCGGGCCCAAACTCGGAAATGATTGTAACAGCCCTGTCAACATCCACATTTTCCGTGTAAGTGCCGTTTTTAACAATAATTGTAGCCCCCGGAGAAGCGGCGTCAACCGCAGCCTGGATGGAAGAAAAGTCCGCAGGCCCGTCATCGTCCACATAGATAAGGGAAGCGTCAGTTACGCTTATCAATTCCGTTTTTTCAGTAGTACTGTATCCGTATTCGTTTTCCACGCGGAGTGTGACATTGTACTTTCCGGCTCTCGCATAGGTATGGGCAGGGAAACGGGCCGTTGAATTGTTTCCGTCCCCGAAGTCCCAGTACCAGGCCACGGGAGAGTAAGTACTTGCATCAATAAACTCGACCGTTAGCGGAGCCGGGCCCGAGGCCACATTGGCAGTGAAAGCAGCTTCTGCCGCCTCGCTCCGGTTTGTGAAGGCTTTAATGCAGACGCTCATGTTTTCCACAGCAAGAGAAGTGTCCACCCAGCTTTCCCCGTCCGGGCTGAAGAAACTCTCCCCTTGACCTGCCCTGGCTTTGCTGCTGTGTCCGGCAAGCGGGTATTCAACCGCCACAGGATAGGAATAATCGGGGGTAGTAAATTTTACAACTACTGAAAAGTTCTGCCCGGCCTCAAGCGGGACTCCGGAGTCCAGGGAAACCGTATGGTAACCCGCAAAGGGGATTGTCCCGTTAACGGAAGTTTCTGCCCCCTCAGGATTTATGGGCCCGGAATCCGTACCTGTGTAGACGTAGATTTCGTATCCGGTATCGGAAGCAGTGGTATAAAAACTCACGGCTTCGAGGGTCTCGGCTTTTTCGGCTGTGAAGACGTTGGCTGCCCAGGCTGCGTTGCTTCCCGAATACCCGATACTTTCAACCCAGCCCAGGGGGTCGTACTGGTACACATGAGAATAGGAGCCGAGGTCTTCGGCCGTATGAACAGTACTTCCGCTCCCGATAACAGTGTCGTAATACGAAACATAGAAGAAACCTTCCTCTCCCCAGGCGGTACCCCAGGAATTTTTGACAATGAATGCCCCGTCTCCCGGAGCTGCAGGAGTGAATTTATTCCGGTCAAAAGAATCGTCCCAGCCCACGATGCCTATCATATGGTTTGCTGGTTCCGAACCGGAGTAATAATGGCTGCAGTTGGCAGAGTCATAAGCATCGGAAGTAAAATGAATGCTGGAGTCAAGCACCCCGTAATCCATCAGGGCCCATTTGATGAGCTCGTTATCTCCGGGACCGCTTCTTGCCGGGAGGAAGAGCACTTCCTGAACAAGCATCAGGGCAGGAAGGTCTGTCGGGGAAACCCCGGAGTGGGGGTCATAAGAGTCATCGGTTTCGCTTACCGGACCGCTCCAGCGGGCAAGATAAGCCGTAGATATAAACTCGTTTCCGCCGTCATCATAACTTCGGTCAAAACCTTCAGGATAATCCTCGGAAAGCAGGTTTTTCATGTTGTTTTCGGAAAAATCCCTGTTTTTTCCTTCTGCTCCGAGAATGTAAGATTCCAGGGATGCATAGGCTCCAAATGACCAGCAGCTTCCTGCATCCTTCTGGTCCCGGACAGGACTCACAAGCCCGAGGGTACGGAGGTCGTAAGAAACAGGATAAGAACTCAAACCTTCCAGACTTTCAATAGTTTTCAGGTGTGAAAGGTCTACGGGGGCGGGAGTGAGGCCGGTTGCTAAATTTTCAACCCGTTCTGAAGGCTCACTGGAGGTCAAAAACATTCTTTCCTCGCTTAACTCTTCTTTTTCCAGATACTCCTCAAACTCAGGATTCAAAGGAGCCAGGGAAAAAAGTCCTGAGGAATCACTTTCAGATTGAATATATTCATTATTTTCAAATGATAGGTATTCATTATTTTCATATGTTATATATTTATTATTTTCATGTGTTATGTATTCATTTTCTAAAGGAGTCAGATTTTCTGAAATTGCTGCCGCATGCCCTAGCAGGAGGCATATTGCAGCAAGAGAAAAAAATATAATGTGTTTTTTTAGCATTTTATCCCTTTATCCGTTTTATTTTGCTTCTTAATTATTTTAAAGTTAGAAAGCAGATTAAGCTTCATAATCGGCTTAAAAGCGAAATAACAAGTACATTTCAAAAAATAACATACTAATTTTTTAGTACAAAATTGGACTAAACAATTGAGTATTATTATATTTATATAAGTATTAAGTGTTTTTATATTTTAAGTGTTTTTATATTGTCATGCTTGTCCAGGAAAAATTACTTCAAAAAAGGCTTCTGAGGTAAACTTATCGTAAATAACGCAAATAGAAGATAAGAGACAAGATGGATTAAAGGATAAAGATAAGGGTGAAAGCTTGAAAGCACTGGTTATCATAGACATGACAAACGATTTCGTATACGAGAAATACGAACATGAAGGAAGGGAATATGAAGGCGGCCTCGTAGCTCCCCTGGGAAAGACAATCGTGGACCCGATAGTGAAACTTATGAAAAAAGTTTACAAATCGGGAAATGCCCCGGTGCTCAGGCTTCCTAAAGACCACTACAATGCTTTCACAAACCCGAAACTGGAACTGGAGCTTGCGGAAATGGGCATTGGAGAGGTGTTCATAACAGGCCTGGTTGACGAGGTCTGCATATACCACAACTCTCTCGGCTTTCTTGAGAGAGGCTTTCGGACAAATGTCGTAAAAGGCTGCACTGTCTCCTTCGACGAAGCAAAAGGAAAAGAAGCCCTGGGAGAACTCGAGGTCTGCGGGGCAAAGATGGTAAACGACATTCCCGACGACATCGAACTCATCCTGCTCCTCGAAGATGAGCACGATGAAAACTCGGAAGAAATCAAATCCGGGCAGTGGCCGCCCCACAACATGAAAGGTACTCCGGGAGCTCGTACTGTCAAAAAAATCCGGGATGCCCTTGAAGAAAGGAAAGAAAAAGAAGATGAGAGGAATTAATAGGAGGGAAATTAATAGGAGGGAAATTAACATGAGAGGAATTAACATGAGAGGAATTAACATGAGAGGAATTAACATGAGAGGAATTAACATGAGGGGAATTAATAGGAGGGGAATTAACATGAGAGGAATTAACATGAGGGGAATTAATAGGAGGGGAATTAACATGAGAGGAATTAACATGAGAGGAATTACTTCCCTTTACCCCGGAAACCGTTTTTCATTCTGGTTGATGCGGGAATCACCCGCCAGCTTGCCTGGCGGCGCCTCCCAAAAATAAAATAAGAAATATAATAGTTCTCTCTAAAAGAAGTTCAAAATATAATGGATAAATATATTTTCAGGTTGTGACGACCAGAGCACTAACTCAAATTGAACCTTGTGTTTTTTCCTTATCTTGTATTTTTTCTTAACCAGTCCATTAGTCACCTGAATCCTCTTTTTGCTTATCCTAATACCTTATTCAGTCATTCAGATGCCCTTTTTGGTCATCTAAATGCCTTTTCTCAGTTATTCTGATGACTTTTTTGTTTATTTCAATGCCACATCTCAGTCATTCTGATAACTTTTTTGGTTATCTAAATGCCCTTTTCTAAGTAATTTGATGCTCTTTCGCTTATTCATATACACCTATGGAAAAGGCCGGCTGCTTCGCTATGCTTCGCACCCGGTGAGAGTTACGGTACCTGAAAAGCAAATCAAAAAAGGTTTTATTTTTCTATTTAATCGAATAAATATCATCCTTGTAGAGGGGGAAGATCAAAGAAAAAGAGGAAAGAAAAAGAGGAAAGAAAAAGAGGAAAGAAAAAGAAAAGAGAGAAAGTAAAGGGGATGAAGAAGTGAATCAGGGGATAAAGGACTGAGTACCGGGGATGATAAACCGAGTCCGGAAACCAGTACCCAGGAACCTCCTGTTGCTCAGGAGCCTCTTCTTCCTGTTCCCCTCATTCAATTTCATTCAATTTAATTCAATTTCATTCAATTTCATTTAATACAACGTCCTTTCTTCATGATTTAACACGTTTTCTATTTCTTCTGCCTCTTTCATTTCCTCTATAACCTTCTGCCCTTTTTTAGCCCCGGTTTCAAAGTGGAGTACCCGCTGTGGGAAGGGGACTTCTATGCCGTTTTCTTCAAGGGTCTTTTTTATGTTCCAGAGCAGCCTTGTTTTGAGCCCGAACCATTCACTTACCGGTGCCCAGACCCTCACAACGATGTTTACCGAGCTGTCTCCAAGCTCGTTTACGAAAACCGAGGGGGAGGGACTCTGGAGGGCAAAGGGCTCTTTGTCGATCAGATCTTTAATGATCCAGATTGCAGCATCAGCGTCGTCACTGTAGCGGATCCCGACGGTGTACTCAAACCTCCTGACCGGGTGGCCTACGAGGTTTGTGATGTTTGTGGTGAAGACCTGCTCGTTGGGGATGCGGACCAGGAGCCCGTCATAGGTCCTGACAAGGGTGGAAATTATGCGGATATCGCTTACGTAGCCCGATATCCCGTTGACTTCCACCTGGTCCCCGATTTTAATGGGGCGCTCGATCATCAGGAAGAAACCCGAAACAAGGTTTCCCACAATGTTCTGGCTCGCAAAACCGATTACGATACCGGCAACTCCTCCGGCCAGCAGCAGCCCTGAGGGGTCAAGCCCTATAAGAGGAAGGATTGAGATGAAGACAACGCCCAGTGTGCCGTAATACAGGAGCTTGATTACGGCTTCGAGGACATCCTTGCTTACCTTATCCTGAAGAGACCTGCGCAGGTAAATCGTAATGATCCTGGCAGCAATTACCGAAAGGGCGAGGACGAGGACGAACTTTAAAAGGGCGCCCAGGGTGACGTTATGAACTTCACCGTTCATGGTGGTCTTGTACAGGGCATAGTCAAAGAAGTTAATGTCCGAGAAATTTATGTCCGGGATCACAGCCCCCACCCCATGTAAAACTTGAGGGGTACAAGGCCAAGCTTCCTGAGACCGTAAATCCCGAAAGCCTCTTTCCTGGCTCTCTTATCTTTCAGGAGGGCTCCCTTCCGCCCCCCTTCAGGAGGCATGAGCTCGAAACCCGTTTCAGCCGAGTTCTTGTTGAGGATATCCATCCTTGCCTTCATGAAGACATCCCCGTCGTAGTACAGTTTCATCCCGTAGGCATTGAAAACCGCCTTTGAGATCTTCACCCATTCGGAAGAAGTATTCCGGAGCGTCAGTTCCATGACCCCTTCCTCCAGGGGGTTAAGGGAAGGAGGCGATGTGTAGACCCGGCTCTTCCAGTACTTGCAGACCACCCCGTTTGAAACCTCTCCGTAGAGGGTGAACTTCTGCTTCACAAGGCTCAGCACGTCAAGGATTTCAAGGTTCTTGTTTGCCTTTTCCGAGATAAAGATCCCTATCTCAACCGGGAAGGTCAAAAAGATCTGCTGTTTTTCTCCTGCTCCCAGGAGCAGCGTTTTTTCAAACTCGATCAACAGGTTGGGGGTGATCTCCTTGGGGGTGTTCAGGGGCTCTACGGGGTTTATGATGAGGCTCTTATCATTTCCCAGGACAAGCTTTTCCACCTCATCGGACCCGAAGGTCCTCCTGTATACCCACCGCTCTCCAACCCTTTCCATGGAGATTGAAATTCCTTCCTGCTCCACCGAAAAAGGGAGTTCATGATAGCCGTACATGTTTATTCCAATCATTCTTCCATCATTCAAATTTTTTAAACAAATTTACTAACTATACATCCTAACCATTATAAAAAAAATAACATTGTAATAAATTTAAAAATGGCTGAAAAGGAAGATAAGGGCAGAAAAAGAAAAAGGAAAAAAAATAGAGAAGAAAATGGAAAAAAAGGCAAGGGGAAAGGAAAGAGGGTAAAAAGAAAAAAGAGGAAAGCCCTTACCTTCCGGCTTAAAGCCATTTTCTCTTCTTAAAGTAGGCAAACATTACAAACCCTACCAGAGCCATGAAAGCCATGACTGCCGGATAGCCCCATTGCCATCTTAGTTCGGGCATGTATTCGAAGTTCATGCCGTAGACGCCTGCAATGAAGGTAAGGGGGATGAATATCGTGGCGATGATCGTCAGGACTTTCATAATGTCGTTCATCCTGTTGCTCAAACTGGAGAGATAGACGTCGAGCATGGAAGAGAGGATATCCCTGAAAGCTTCGATTGCGTCTATGACCTGGATTGTGTGGTCATAGATATCCCGGAGGTAGATCTGGGTTGACTCCCTGATGAGCCCGGACTCGATCTTCTGCAGCCCGTTTATAAGTTCCCTCAGGGGCCAGACGGATTTCCGGAGAAGGATCATGTCCCGTTTATATCTCTGGATTGTTTGCAGGGTATCGGGTTTCGGATTCACGATAAGCTCATCTTCAAGGTCCTCTATCTTTTCCCCGAAATGCTCGAGGATCAAAAAGTAGTTATCTATAACAGCATCGATCAGGCCGTAAGCCAGGTAGTCGACCCCTGTCTTTCGGAGCCTGGAATTGGGGTTCCTGAGCCGTTCCCGTATAGGGTCGAAAACGTCTCCTTCCCTTTCCTGGAAAGAAAGGATATATTTGGGGCCAAGGATGATGCTCACCTGGTCCATGACGATTTCTTCCTTTTCCCTGTCAAGAAACATCATTTTTAAGACAGTATAGATGTAGGATTCGTAATCTTCCATCTTTGGCCGCTGCCCGGTGTTGAGCACATCTTCGAGGGTAAGGGGATGGATCTCGAAATATTTCCCGAGCTTTTCAATTACCTCAACGCGGTCGAGACCGTCCACGTTGATCCAGACGTTCATTTCGGTTTTTTCCTTAAAGGCCAGGCATTCCTCAACACTTTGCAGTTCCTTCTCAATGAATTCGCCGTTGTTATAGGCCCAAACCCTGATAACGACCCTTTCTGCCTTTTTTTCGCCCACGTGGACAAGTGTCCCCGGGGCAAGCCCGACCTTCGATTTCTTTTTTCCAAACATCCCAGGTTTCACGGATCTACCTCGCAGTCGAATACAAATTGGATTTGTACGGCAAATGGTAACCGGACTTACAGCGATACGAACTGGAACTCTAATACAAATACAGATACAAATACAAATTGGGCCTATCCTTAATTGAAGTTTCTGTCCACAGTGTTCAAAGACGCTTTTTCCGACCTGCCGATTGGTTGCTACCCTTCCGACCAATTTTGATTACCGTAACTATGAAGAAAAGAGGGAGTTTTTCTTAACTAAGGTAACCAGATAAATATATGTATTATATATCAGATAATATAATGAGCTGAATATATAATGAGATGTTTCTCCTGAAAAAGGGGAATAGGGAGAAATCGTCTGATTCGGTTTAAAATATTGGGAGTGGTTACTTTGGTTCAATCGGAAATCATGAATAGTTTACTTGGTATGGCAGATCAGTTCATTTCTTTTATTCCAACTCTTGTAGCAGTTATTCTTCTCATTATTGTGGGAAAAATAGTAGGGAACATTGTAGGAAACCTTGGCTCAAAAGTGCTGGACAAAATAGGGCTTGACGACCTGATTGACAAAACCGTCATCGGAGGCATGATAAAAAAAGCGGACATGAGTACGGTGGGCTTTTTTGCAGTGGTGATCCGCTGGTTCATCTATATCATCTTTGCCGTGATTATCATAGACCTCCTGGACATCCAGATTGTGGCAACCTTCATTACCGAGATTATCCTGTACATCCCCCTCATCATTTCCGCCTTTATCGTCCTGCTGCTAGGACTGCTGATCGTTGATTTCATCAGCAACACTGTAAAAACGCTGCTTGCCGCAATCGGAGTCGATGAAAAACTGGAAAAGACCCCCTTCGGGGCTTCCATGAAGGCAGGGGGAATGACTACTTCAGGGATAATTGCCGGGATTATAAGGCTCTTCGGGTACCTGATCTTCCTCACGGCTGCGGTGGACATCTTAAAGCTTACCATGTTTACGCAGTTCCTGATCGACATCACCGCGTACCTGCCGCGCCTCTTCACCGGGATCCTGATCCTGCTTGTCGGAATTCTTGCCATTGACTTTATCATGGACTACCTGAGCAGCACTGTAAAAGGCATGAACATCGAAGGGGCAGACATCATAGTCCCGCTCCTGAGGGGATTTTTGCTGCTTATCGTAATCCTCCTCGCCCTGGACACAATGCTCATCGACACAGGCATCCTCTACCTCTTCTTCGGGCCGCTTGCGTGGGGGATTGCA
Source organism: Methanosarcina sp. KYL-1 (assembly GCF_024372725.1). Taxonomy (GTDB): domain Archaea; phylum Halobacteriota; class Methanosarcinia; order Methanosarcinales; family Methanosarcinaceae; genus Methanosarcina. The sequence goes on along the minus strand of NZ_VOUA01000003.1, from coordinate 134,570 downwards.
ATCGTCATTGCCTTTAAGTACGGAATCAAGGACGCAATTGTAGCCTATGCGAAAGAAAGGAAGTAACCCTTCCTTTTCTCTACTTTTTTCTCCTCTGAGTCCTTCCTGAATTTTGCTTTATTATTCCCTGCTTTCCAGGCTCGTCACCTGCAACATATGAAAAATATTCTAACTAAAACATCTTTGTATTCTGACTAGAGTAAGGCAACTTTTTAAGACTATTTAGCCCGATTTTCCAGTAACTGGAAAAAGATAAAAATTATTCGATATATATATCCTCAATTTCACATTCTTTTTTTACGCATATGAAATTCAAAAGGTAACACTCCTTGAGAGCGTGCAGACTGCAGGTATGCCTTAAAGAGCCTCCGGGGCTTCGGAAACGATTACCCGGAAGTTTTTCATACCTATTAGCACAAAATCAAAATGCAGGGAAACAGCCCCAAAGATTGGGAACTTCCTTATTTATAAGAGTTAGAATAAATTATATAATAAAAATAATATTCATTATTAAATAATATAAATAACAAAATACAAATACTTTTTTTATGATATATTAAACTTGAATTCATAAATATTCACACAAAGAAAAATCTCAATCAGATCCGAACCCTGTTTGCGTCTGATGGGAGAAATAGAATGGGGGAATCAAAATTAGGTCAATTTTGAACCATATAGTGAATACTTTGATATTTTTGCTACTTTTGAGCATGGTCTCCTGCGCCGCTGCCTGGGCGCTGGAAGAAGATGCGCAAAAGAATGTAGCGGAAATAGCAGCAGGGGATGAAAACTTCAGCAAGCTCACGGAAGCTCTGAACGTCACGGGCCTGAATTCCACACTCAGTGAAGAAGGCCCCTACACGGTCTTTGCCCCGACGAATGAGGCTTTTGAAGCTCTACCCGAAGGGACGCTGGAAGCCCTCCTCAACGATACAGAAACCCTGAGTGGAATCCTTCTGAACCACGTTGTTGAGGGTAACCTGACAGAAGAAAACCTGAGCAACCAGACAAACGTCACGACCATCCAGGGGACCACCTTCCCGATAACAGTGACTGAAACCGGGCTTATGGTGGGAGATGCGAATCTCACCGAAACGGACATCTTTGCCAACAACGGGGTCATCCATGTGATAGATGCCGTGCTTCTCCCGCCGGAAGAAGGGCCTGAGGAGCTTTATAACGACACCGTAACCCTTATCCCGGGCAACTTCACCTTCGTTCCCAGCAACAACGCCACTGCAAGCTATGAGATCGACAACTTCACGGACCTGGGAGCCCTCGTAGCAACAGGCCTTGATTTCAAGGTATCCGAAATGGGGAAAATGGCCGGGAATGGAAACGGAAACATGACAGAGAAATCCCTCATACTTGAGAGTATAGATGGGATACAAAACGACAATGCAACCCAGGAGAAATGGTTCATTCTGATAAACGGCGAAACGGCTCCTGAGGATATCGGCATGAACCCTGTGCTTGCCGGCGACAACGTCAGTTTCCTGTACGCCCTTGAAGAAGGAGGAGAACCTGTACTCGAGGAAGCAAAATTTGTTGTAAATATATTGGTTGCAGAAGAAGCTGCAGTTCCGGACATCATCGACACGGCAGAAGCTGACGGGAACTTCACGGCACTCCTGGCAGCGCTTGATGCTGCAAACCTGACAGATACCCTGAGAGAAGAAGGACCATACACGGTATTTGCCCCGACGGATGATGCATTTGAGGCCCTGCCGAATGAGACCATCGACGCCATCGTCAATGACCCGAATATGCTGACAAACATCTTGCTCTATCACGTAGCCCCTGGTGAACTGATGGAAGCAGATGTGGTAAACCTGACAAGCATCACCACCCTCCAGGGAAGCCTGTTGCCTGTCAATGTCACGGAAGAAGGCATCTTTGTGGGGAACGCAAAGATCATACAGTCTGACATTGAAACCAGCAATGGGGTAATCCACGTCATTGACGCTGTGCTGACCCTGCCGGAGGAAGAAGGAGCTGAGGTGCTCTTTGACGACAACGTCACTCTCACCCCTGGCAACTTCACCTTCGTGCCTAGCAACAACGCCACTGCAAGCTACGAGATCGACAATTTCACCGACCTCGGAGCCCTGTATGCAAGCGAGCTTTCCTTCAATGCCTCGGATGAGGCGTTCGAAAGCACCGGAGGATTCCTCCTTGAGAGTATCGACGGGTTTGAAAACAGCCCCGAAACTTTTGAGGCCTGGTACATCTTCATAAACGGGGAACAGGCTCCCGAGGCTTTCGGACTGAACACCGTGGCTGCCGGAGATACTGTGAGCTTCTGGTACACTCTTGAAGAAGGAGGGGAACCGGTACTTGAAGAAACGAAATACCTCGTGAACATCACAGTCGCAGAAGAGCCGATCCCGCCGGAAGAACCTCCTGTGGAACTGGTGGACATAATCGAAACAGCCAACGAGACCGGGAACTTCACAGCGCTTCTGGGAGCTATCGAGACTGCAAACCTGACAGAAACCCTGAAGGGAGAAGGACCGTACACGGTATTTGCCCCGACGGACGATGCATTTGCAGCACTGCCCAACGAAACCGTAGAAGCTCTCCAGAACGATACGGTGCTGAAAGACATCCTCCTGTACCACGTGGCTGAAGGAAAACTGATGGAAGCAGACCTCCAAAACGTGACAAACGTCACGACTCTCCAGGGAAGCAACCTGACCGTCAATGCCACGGAAGAAGGCATCTTTGTGGGAGATGCAAAGATCATAATAGCTGACATTGAAACCAGCAACGGGGTCATTCATGCCATTGACGCTGTGCTGATCCCGCCGGAAGCACCTCCAGAGGAAATGGACATCATCGACACGGCAGAAGCTTACGGGAACTTCACGGCGCTTCTGGAGGCTCTCGAAACTGCAAACCTGACAGAGACCCTGAGGGGAGAAGGACCGTACACGGTATTTGCCCCGACGGACGATGCATTTGCAGCCCTGCCCAACGAGACCATAGCAGCCCTCCAGAACGACACGGAGATGCTGACTGAAATCCTCCTGTACCATGTGGCTGAAGAGAAACTGATGGAAGTGGACCTGCAAAACGTGACGAATGTCACGACTCTCCAGGGAAGCAACCAGACTGTCAACGTCACGGAAGAAGGCATCTTTATAGGAGATGCAAAGATCATCGTAGCAGACATTGAAGCCAGCAACGGGGTCATTCATGCAATTGACGCTGTGCTGATCCCGCCGGAAGAACCTCCTGTGGAACTGGTGGACATAATCGAAACAGCCAACGAGACCGGGAACTTCACAGCGCTTCTGGGAGCTATCGAGACTGCAAACCTGACAGAAACCCTGAAGGGAGAAGGACCGTACACGGTATTTGCCCCGACGGACGATGCATTTGCAGCACTGCCCAACGAAACCGTAGAAGCTCTCCAGAACGATACGGTGCTGAAAGACATCCTCCTGTACCACGTGGCTGAAGGAAAACTGATGGAAGCAGACCTCCAAAACGTGACAAACGTCACGACTCTCCAGGGAAGCAACCTGACCGTCAATGCCACGGAAGAAGGCATCTTTGTGGGAGATGCAAAGATCATAATAGCTGACATTGAAACCAGCAACGGGGTCATTCATGCCATTGACGCTGTGCTGATCCCGCCGGAAGCACCTCCAGAGGAAATGGACATCATCGACACGGCAGAAGCTTACGGGAACTTCACGGCGCTTCTGGAGGCTCTCGAAACTGCAAACCTGACAGAGACCCTGAGGGGAGAAGGACCGTACACGGTATTTGCCCCGACGGACGATGCATTTGCAGCCCTGCCCAACGAGACCATAGCAGCCCTCCAGAACGACACGGAGATGCTGACTGAAATCCTCCTGTACCATGTGGCTGAAGAGAAACTGATGGAAGTGGACCTGCAAAACGTGACGAATGTCACGACTCTCCAGGGAAGCAACCAGACTGTCAACGTCACGGAAGAAGGCATCTTTATAGGAGATGCAAAGATCATCGTAGCAGACATTGAAGCCAGCAACGGGGTCATTCATGCAATTGATGCTGTACTGATCCCGCCGGAAGAGCCGCCAACAACATGGTACTTCTTCTCGATCCCATTCGAGGCAGAGGATACGAGTGTCGATTCCCTGCTTGCAGGCGTGGACTTCAATGCCCTGATCTACTATAACAGTTCGAGCATGCTCTATGAAGATGTCCTGTACATCGAACCCCTGAAGGGATACTGGATCAACATCCCGCCAGAAACCGAATTCAACGCCTCCGAACAGTTCTCTTCCGCTGCGAAGAAAGTTGCTGCAGTCCCGCCAAGCATGAAACTGTACCCTGGCTGGAACGCCGTCGGATCACCTTCGGAGTACAACCTGACTGCCGATACCACGTTCATAACCATCAACGACTCCTATGTAAAGGTCATCGGCCCCTGGGTCCCTGACGAGACCGGCTACGGTTCGTATGCATTTGTGGGCTACAACGGCCTGACCGGGGAGCTTAACGGGAACCAGGTAGGGACAGACATCTTTGAAGTGAAACCTTACGACGGGTACTGGGTATACGTGAAGGAGGAAACCGTACTTGCCTGAGAGACATTTCCGGAGATATTCAAAAAATCGAAATATGGAATATAAAAAGTGAAAAAGAAAAGTGAAAAAGAAAAAAAGTAAAAAGTAAAAAACTGAAAGAGAAAAGTGAAAAAGAAAAGGGCAAATAACGGCTATTAAAGCCCTTAACTTTTTATTTACTTTTTAATTTTGTCCTGTTTTTCCTGCAATTGCACACGTCAATGCTTATATAGGGCTTCCCGATACATTCAGTACCATGCAGATATTGCAATCCACCCTTGCCGAAAGCCTGTCCTATATTGATGAAGATATAGGAAATGCTTTCCTCTGGTTATCTAACAACCTGGGCAGGATCATTTTCATCATTTTGGTAGCTGCAGGCACCATTATCGTTGCAAGGCTGGTAAACCATCTTATGGAGAGTTACTTCAAAAAAGCCAGTGATAGGCTTCATATGGACATCACGGCTTTTCGGATGTTGAGGCATATCACGGTTTCAGCAGTTTATTTCCTGGGCCTGATAACCATCATCTTCAGCATCCCTGACCTCAGAAGCCTTTCTGTCGCTCTCTTTACAGGGGCGGGGGTTGCGGGTATCATCATAGGTTTTGCCGCCCAGAACACCCTGAGCAATATCATTGCAGGGCTTTCCCTTGCTATTTTCCAGCCCTTCAGGGTAGGAGACCGGCTTAACATCATGAACGAGTACGGGAAAGTCACTGACCTGAACCTCAGGCATACGGTAATCACCACATGGGACAACCGGCGCCTGATCATCCCCAACTCGATCATAAGCAACGAGTCCATAATTAACTGGACCATCGAGGACCCGGCGATTATCTGGTCCGTGAATGTGGGGATCAGCTACGACTCCGACATTGACCAGGCAAGGAAGATAATGATCGAGGAAGCTAGAAAACACCCAAATGTCATGCCCCCACAGAACATAGAATACAGCGTGATAAAGCCAGGCATCCTGAAATCCGATACCCTTAAATCGGGGCTCCTGGACTTTCCCACGCTGCACGCGGTGGACCCGGACTTCAGGGAAAGAGGAGAAGTCGAAGTATACGTCACTGAACTCGGGGATTTCGCAGTGAACATGAGGCTGCTCGTCTGGTTCAGGGACCGGAGTGTTGCATACAGTTCAGGATGCGAACTCAGGGAAGCAATCAAAAAACGCTTTGATGAAGAAGGCATCGAGATCCCCTTCCCCTACAGGACAATCGTGTACAAAAAAGATATTAACGCGGAAAAACCCGCCTCTGAATAATTTTCTTCAGGAAAAGAAGACTAATGGGAAATACGGGAAAATAAGTATATTAAAAGACTTTCAAAAGATGAAAGGGCTTTCAAAGCTCCCTTTCATCGATCACTCTTTTTGTCTTTTTCATGCTGCGGGGAAGTTCCCCGAGTTTTACACCTTCAATATCCACGGTTACCCCGATAAAGTCCTTGAAAGCTTTTCCCAGGGCTTTTTCGGTTTTTCCTTTTCTTACGGGGTCTTCGGCCCCTTCGATCTCGACTTTGAAGAGCATGCTGTCCCTGCCGTCCCTGCGGGTAAGGAGGATCTGGTATTCGCTGCTTACTCCGGGGACCCTGTGGATGATGTCTTCGATCTGCCCGGGATAGATGTTTACGGCCTTGAACTTGATGCGGTCGTCAGACCTTCCGAGGATCCGGTCGATTCTCGGGAAGGGGCAGCCGCAGGGGCAGGAGCCCGGGATTATGCGGGTCAGGTCCCTTGTCCTGTAGCGGATAAGGGGTGCGCCTTCTTTTGTGAGTGTGGTGATCACCAGTTCCCCGAGCGTGCCTTCGGGGAGCTGTTCTCCCGTAATCGGGTCAATGATCTCGAAGAGCAGGTGGTCGGACCAGTAGTGCATTCCCTCATGGCAGGAGCAGTCCAGGGCAATCCCGGGCCCGTAGATTTCAGTCAGCCCGTAGATGTCAAAAGTTTCGACTCCCAGCTCGGTTTCGATCCTGTTTCGCATCTTTTCACTCCAGCGCTCGGAACCCACGATCCCGATTTTCAGGTGGATCCTGTCCTTTAAGCCTCGCTTTTCGATTTCCTCGGCCAGGAGAAGCGCGTAGGAAGAGGTGCTTGCAAGGGCTGTTGACTTCAGGTCGGTGAGCATCTCGAGCTGCTTTTCGGTGTTTCCGGGCCCTGTGGGAATAGCCATGGCCCCCAGGCGTTCGGCCCCGAGCTGGAACCCGATCCCTGCAGTCCAGAGCCCGTACCCGGGTGTGATCTGGATCCTGTCCATATTGGTCAGGCCTGCCATCATGTAGCAGCGCATCATCATCTCGGCCCAGGTGTCCACGTCTTTTCGCGTGTAAGGAATGATCACAGGCTTTCCGGTGGTCCCGGAAGAGGAATGGATCCTGACGACCTCGGGTTCAGGCACTGCCTGCAGTCCCAGGGGGTAGGCGTCTCTCAGCTCTTCCTTGTTCGTGAAGGGAAGATGTTTCAGGTCTTCGAGGGTCTCGATTTTCTCGATATCCACGTTTGCTTCCTTGAATTTCTTCTGGTAAAAGGGGCTGCCCTCAGCTACCCGCTTCAGCAGTGCCTTCAGTTTTGCAAGAGTATCTTCTTCCGAGAGTTCGGGATGGTAAAGCTGGGCATTGGGATCAAGTTCAGACTCCACGGATGCTTCATACATATCATTTCACCTTTAATCAAAGACCGGATAATTAAAGATCGGATAATCAAAGACCGGATATACGGTCCCTGGCAATTTCAAATGCTTTTCTGTTCACGGCCCTGTACTTTTCGGGAATTTCAGCTTCCAGCACTGCCTGCAGGGCTTCTTCCGAAAAAGGCAGTGTTCCTGCCCCGGCAGCTGCCCCAAGCATCGCGACGTTTGCGGCTTTATAGGTGCCCGCCTCTTCTGCAAGCTCTGTGAAATCGAGGCAGAGGAGGCCAGGACAGCTCGCTTTAAGGAAGGACAGCAGGGCTTCCGGGTCGTACTCGGGGCTTCCCGGCGGCTTTGAAGCCGGAGGGACTGCATGGGTGTTCACTATGGCTTTCCCGGCTTTTTTCAGGAAAGGAATGTTCCTTACGGTTTCTGCGGGTTCGAGGCCCAGCAGCAGGTCCGCCTGCCCGGCCGGGATAAGGGAACCCGAGACATCCTCTCCAATCCTTATATGGCTGCTCACGGAACCTTCCCGCTGGGACATTCCTATGGTCTCGGCCGTGCTAACGTGGTAGCCGGCTTTCATGGCTGCAAGCGCAAGCATGCGGGAGGCCAGCACAACCCCCTGCCCGCCTACGCCTGCAATGAGAATATCGTATTTCACCGCTTCACCTCCTGCTTTACTTCCTGCTTTACTTCCTGCTTTACTTCCTGCTTTATCCCTTCAACCCTGATAGCCCCCGAAGGGCAGATCTCAGCACAGAGCCCGCAGCCGCTGCAGCTGTTCTGGATTATAGGCTTATCTTCTCCTGCAGGAAGGGCCAGGGCAGGGCAGCCGAGCTGCTTTACACAGAAACCGCAACCTGTACAGGTTTCAGGGTCAATTGTGCAGCGAGAAACGGACTTTGTAATCCCCACGCACCTGCCTTTGAAAACCACAGCCGAAGGCCCTTCAAATTCCAGGGCTTCCCTTGCGGCTTCAATGCACGCGGCCAGGCTTTCGACGTCTACCGCCTTTACAAATTCGACCCCGCAGCTCCTGACCAGGGTTGCAATGTCAATGGCTTTTGAAGCACTCCCGAGGGCCGTAACCCCTATTCCCGGATGGGGCTGGTGCCCTGTCATGGCGGTGGTGCGGTTGTCCAGAACGGCAAGAGTGATGTTTGCCCCGTTGTAGACGGCGTTTACCACTGCAGGGATGCCGGAGTGGAAAAAGGTGGAGTCCCCGATGAAAGCGACATGCTTTGCCCCGGGGTTTGTGCGGGATAGCCCGCCTGCTATGCTCACGCCCGCTCCCATGCAGAGGCAGGTGTCCACCATGTTCAGGGGGTGGGCATTTCCGAGGGTGTAACAGCCGATGTCCCCGGAAAAAATCGTGTCAACTTCAGACTCTTTCTTGAACTGCTTTCCAGCCTGCTTAAAAGCATAAAATACGGTCCTGTGCATGCAGCCCGCACAGAGGGTCGGAGCCCGGACCGGGAGGGGCGGAAGCTCTTCCCTGGAGACGGCAGGAACCGCATGGGAAAGGCGGACGCTTTCTCCCAGCCTTTCAAGTACCCGGTTGATGCCATCGACCACCAGGTCCACGGAATATTCCCCACTGACAGGGAAAAAGCCGTTCTTTTTTCCGTAGACGTCCACAGGGAGATGGGCCTTTCCTATAAGCTGGAGGGCCTGCTCTTCCAGGTACGGGTCCAGTTCTTCGATAACTACCAGTTTTTCGATCCCCTTTAAGAAGGAAAGAGCCGCCTTTTCGGGGAAGGGGTAGACTGTCCCGACCCTGAAGAGGGTGAAAAGCTCTTCAAAACCCCGGACAGCTTCTACAGCTTCCTTTGCATAGAGGGCCGAGACCCCGGAAGCCATGATCCCGATTTTTCCGTTTCCGGATATTGAATTATAGGGGAGGCCGGAAAAGCGCTCCGAAAGCTGCACCTGCACGCCCTCGAGCCAGGGGTGCCTCTCAGCCGTAAGCCTGGGGAAAATGGTCCACCGCCTCTCCTTTACGAAGCCTTCCCAGTCTGCCTGAACAGGCAGGGGCTCTCCCTCAGCCACAGCCACATCCCCGCAGCCGTGGGAAACCCTTGTGGTGGTCCGGAGGATGACCGGGACTTCGAATTCGTGGGAAAGTTCGAAAGCCAGCTTTGTCAGCTCATAGGCTTCCTGAGGGCTTGCGGGGTCAAGGACCGGAATGTTTGCAAAATGCCCGAAAGCCCGCGTGTCCTGCTCGGTCTGGGAGGAATGGGGGCCCGGGTCGTCGGCGACCAGGAGGACAAGAGCTCCCTTTACCCCTATATAGGTAAGGCTCATCAGGGGGTCGGAAGCAACGTTCAGCCCCACCTGCTTCATGGTCACAAGTGCCTTTGCCCCGGAATAAGCTGCCCCCACAGCCGTTTCAAGCGCTACCTTTTCATTGCTGGACCACTCGGTGTAGATCCCGCAGCTGCCCGAATACCGGATGATGGTCTCCAGGGCCTCGGTGGACGGGGTCCCCGGGTATCCCGTCACGACCTGGACTCCGGCTTCTATGGCTCCAAGTGCAATGGCTTCATTTCCCATTAATAATTTTTTTTCATTCAAGTGCACTCATCTCATATCCTGGGTGATAAATTGGAAAAACTCGATAATTAAATCGAGAGGTTACTTCAGGACTAATCAAGTAGTTAATCAAAGGATTAATCGGGACTGATCAAGGAATTAATTGAGATTAATCAAGGAATTAATTGAGATTAATCAAGGAATTAATTGAGATTAATCAAGGAATTAATTGAGATTAATCAAGGAATTAATTGAGATTAATCAAGGGACTGATTTATAGTAAGCTCTACAATAAGGTCTAAAGTAAGGTTTAAAGTAAGCTCTAAAGAGAAACTGAAATTCCCGGAGCCTTACTTAAAGCTTTTTAAGACTCGGTAAATGCCTTTACAACAATTAAGTCTATACTGCACGGTTTTCGAAAATAATGCACAACTGTGTACAGCGTTGTTGAGACTAGTACGTGAAATTCCAATATAAAGCTTTTGATTTATCTACAGGGAGTTATAAACCGGTATTCCGCAAAAATAAGGCACATAATCCTTTTTAGACAGGGAAGAAACAAGCAGATAAAACGAGTGGAAAAAAATAGAGGGAAAAGAGAAAACTCAGCCCTTTGAAGCCCTGTCAAATGCTCTTTGCGGACCGAGACCCAATCTTCATTCACGTTCGGAATCACCTTCAAAAGTTCGGTGATCTGATGTCAGTCATTATTTCAGTCATCCTGACTCCCTGAGAAAAACAATGTTTGAAAAACCCCGAGCTATCACCGGTCGTGCTCGCACGACCGGCCTTTTCCAGAAAGTATATCAGTGTGACCAAAAAGGGTATTCAAATGACCAAAAAGGGTATTCAAATGACCAAAAAGGGCATTCAAATGACCAAAAACACAGATGGATACGGTCCCAGGTTTTAAGTCTGGCCTTTCAGGATAAAAAAGCAAAAAGCAAAAGTTTCACTAACGCACCCCGCTGCGAGCAACGAGGTTTTGTCAATCAATAAGGCTCTTCGTCATTCTCTATGGATTAGGTGATTTTCACTTCAAGCCCGTATTTGTTTTTGTGATGGCTTCACACACAAAACAACGAAGAGCCATCAATAATAATCTGATATGAAAGAAAACGGAGAAACTGCTTCCTGTACCTTTATCGAACTTTCAAATACTATTTATATCCAGTTTTCTCCCGAACATCACTGCAAACTGATAGTACTTATATATGCAGCTAACATCACAAAAACCTGCTTCTTTAAGCCAATCGAGCTGCTGGGCTAAGCTTGAATCCTTATCAAGTTTAACTCTTTCATAACCAGCCAGTATTTCTTCTTCGGACAAGCCGCTGCTTTCGATACGCTGTCTCCATGTTGTCTTATTCAGGTTTTCTATGAAAGGGGTTTCTCCATGTACCTGGTCAGCGTTAATAAAAACCCCGTTCTCTTTAAGTATGGAATAACTTTTACTGTAAAGTTCCTTTTTTTCTTCATCTTCCAGATGGTGGATAGATACGGCTGAAACTACCAGATCGTATTTTTCCACAAAATCATATTTTGAATAGTCTGCTGCGATGTATTTTACGTTAGAGTTATTTCCGAACCTTTCTTTTGCCACATCTAGCATCTTTTCCGATATATCAATAAGCGTAAATGATGCCCCCGGATATCTTTCCATTAGAAATGCCGATAGAAGGCCTGTTCCGGCACCTATATCCAGGATACTGGGATTTTCCGCATCTACTGACGCCACGGATACCGCTGTTCCATAAAAGTCATCGAAGCATGGTATAAACTTCTTTCTCTGTTCATCATACTTTTTTGAAATAGCATCAAACTTTCGTTGAATTTCGCTCATTTTTTTCCTCCGGGTTTTAGCACCAGGGACGGTTTCTTCTTTTCCTTCTTACTGCATTTTCCTTCTTACTGCATTTTCCTTCTTACTGCATTTTCCTTCTTACTGCATATGCCTTTATACCGCACATAATTAATTCATTATTGACCCCTGTTTTCCGTATCAGATATTTGTTTTCAACTATCCGATATTTGTTTTCAATTTCTCAAAGCTAATTCAGGTAGATTCTCTATAAAGCTCAAAAAATAATCTATTTATATTTCGCGGCATTGTTAGAAGCATGTATCTTGAAGATGAAGAGACAGTAAACGACGAAAAGAGCCGTGAATTTGGCGTATTGGGAGATGTTCTGCGGGAACTGCAAAGGGAAGAAATGGAAGAAACTGAGACGTGCCTGGTGGAAATCCAGGAAACCATAATTACACAAGACACGATGGAGATTCTGACAGAAATCAATGCAACATTAAAAGAGATCGCAGAGACGCAGAAGAGAATATTAGAAGAGATTAAAAAGAACGGGACAAAATAAAACCCCTAATATTCAAGCTTCCTTTTTTCCTTTTAGCTTTTTCCTTTTAGCTTTTTCCTGCACATCATCACCTTAAAAGTTTCGATGATTTTTTTCAGTCAACAGGACTCCACAGAAAATACGCGGCTTGCAGAACCCCGAGCTATCACCGGTCGTGAAAGCACGACCGGCCTTTTCCAGATTAAAAAAGAAGACAAAGAAAACAGATAAGTCAAAAAGTAAAGTGACAGAAAAAGTGACCGATAAACTGTTAAAGGGTGCAAACAAAGGAAAAACACATACTCCCTGAAAATACTCGTATTTAAGTCCAGTTTTTATGTCCAATTTTTATGTCCAATTTTTATGTCCAATTTTTATGTCCAGTTTTTTGGGGAGGCGCCGCCAGGCAAGCTGGCGGGGAGATTCCTCTCTCACCCAATATGAAAAAAGGTTTCCAGGGTAAAGGGAAGTATTTCACAGGCAAACTGGCGGGAGAACTTCTACATCGCCTGGACTGAAAAACGGTTTTCGGGATTAGGGGAAGTACTTCACAGGAAAACTGGCGGGGGAACTCTTTCATCGCCTGAAATGAAAAAGGTTTCCGAGATCAAGGGGAGTATTTCTCGAATCAGGTGGAGTAGAGGTGGAGTATTTCTGCCGAGTATTCAGACCCCTGTGATAGTATGAAAGTATATAATAAATACAGGCCAACTCAGCCGCTGGCTCAGTCGCTGTCATTGAGGGCGTTTCTGGCAGCACAGCTTTCGACGGATGCCCCGGCTACGGCTTTTGCGACTGCAGGGACCACGTGCAGGTCGAGGGCTCTCGGGATTATGTAGTTTTCGGAAAGTTCCGCTTCTTTTACGACGCCTGCAAGAGCATAGGCAGCAGCCATCTCCATTTCAGGAGTGATTGCGGTTGCGCAGGTGCTGAGGGCTCCTTTGAAGATTCCGGGGAAGCTCAGGCAGTTGTTGAGCTGGTTAGGGAAATCTGACCTGCCGGTTGCCACAATCCTGGCCCCTGCCCGCTTTGCGGCGTCAGGCATGATCTCGGGGATCGGGTTTGCCATGGCCATTACAATTGCATCTTTCGCCATGGACCGGACCATCTCCTCGCTGACAATGCCGCCTGCAGAAACCCCGATGAAGAGGTCGGTTCCCGGGAAAGCCTCGGCAAGGCCACCTTTGAGCTTTCCGGGATTGGTTATCCTGGCGATTTCCTCTTTTACGGGGTTCATGCCTTCCTCCCTTCCTTCATACACGAGGCCCCGGCTGTCGCAGGCAAGGACCTTTGCAGGGTCTGCCCCGGCCCGGACCAGGATCCTGAAAATCCCGACCCCTGCAGCCCCGAGCCCGGAGATGACGATATTCAGGTCCTCCAGGGCCTTTTTCACGATCTTGAGGGAGTTTAAGAGCCCGGCAAGTACCACCACGGCCGTCCCGTGCTGGTCGTCATGGATAAGGGGGATCTTGAGCTCTGCCCGCAGCCGGGTCTCGATCTCAAAACAGCGGGGGGCGCTGATGTCTTCCAGGTTGATGCCCCCGAAAGCCGGAGCCAGGTATTTGACTGCCTTGATTAGCTCTTCCGTGTCCTGGGTGTCCAGGCAGATGGGAAAGGCATCGATGTCCGCAAACTCCTTGAAGATAATGGCTTTGCCCTCCATTACCGGCAGGGCTGCGTGCGGCCCTATGTTCCCGAGCCCCAGCACCGCCGACCCGTCCGAGACAACGGCAACGGTATTCTTCTTCAGGGTATACAGGTAGGCAAAATCCGGGTTTTTGCTGATTTTCCGGCAAGGCTCGGCAACCCCGGGCGTGTAGGCAACACTCAGGTCGTGAATCGTACGCAGCCGGACCTTACTTGCCACCTCCAGCACCCCCCCGAGCGCCCTGTGCATGTCAAGCGATTCCTCATACAGCGAAGCATGAACTTCCTTGGCATCTCCCGAAACCCTCTCCTGACCAGAAACAGACCGCGTACCTCTAATCCCGATTCCCCCTTTGACCAGAATGATTGCACCTTATTGTGAAGTTTACTTCGGCACCTGAATACAGTACATAATACGGCACCTGAAAATGGCACCTGAAAAGGCACCTGAAAAGGCACCTGAAATTATACTATTTGCTACATACAGTTTGTTCAAAATCCTAAATAAAGCCGCTGATACGGAAGCTTGATGGTCGGCCCGCAAAAACAGCTGACTCCAGAAACAGATATATCCCTTCCGGGAAAAATTACCAGCATGGAAATAAAGGGAATAGCAAGCGAAGCCCTTGACTTTATCCTTGAAGCCAGCAAATCAATGGCCCCCCTGGAATTTGCCGGCCTTTTGCAGGCAAAAGACGGCATCATCACCGAAGTCCTGATCCTTCCGGGCACCGAATCCAGCGACCAGAACGCAGTCCTCAGGCTTTACATGATGCCGAACATGAAATCCGCAGGCTCGGTCCACAGCCACCCCGGCCCCAGCCGCAGGCCCTCGAGGGCTGACCTCCGTCTTTTTTCAAAAACTGGAAACTGCCACATCATCGTGGGCCGCCCTTATGACAGGCAGAGCTGGACCTGTTACGACAGGGGAGGAAACGTAAGAGAACTTCCGGTGGTGGACGTGGAGTTTGAGGACGAGTCCCTTTTTTGAAATATCTCCACTGAAAAAGTCTCCACTGAAAAAGTCTCCACTGAAAAAGTCCCCACTGAAAAAGTCCCCACTGAAAATGAACCCGCTGAAAATGAACCCGCTGAAAATGGCCCCACTGAAAAGTTTCGGTTGAAAATGTAAAAAAAAGAGTGGAAAACAATCAAAATTAAACATATCTGCACATATATATACATACAGATCCCTTATAAGAGCTTATTTTTCGGTTTTTCCTTTAATTTCATAGGCACTTTTATATAATATGGCTGTAAAGTAAGTGCATTGAAAATAAAGAGACGTATAAAGGTCTGTTATTAAAAACCGATTTTTGTTTTTAATCCAAGGGTTCTATACAATCTTGTTTTTAATCTATTGACTATCCGCTAAAGCGGAGGTGAAACGAAAATGGCTTTTAATGACAGAAATTTCAGGGGAAATTCCGGAGGTTTCCGCGGTAACAGCGGACCAAGGGAAATGACAAAAGTAACCTGTTCTGACTGCGGTGTTGAGACCGAAGTACCGTTCAAACCCACCGAAGGCAGGCCAGTATACTGCAGGGAATGTCTTCCTAACCACAGGAAATTCTAAAGATTATCTGCATCGGGTGTTAATTTTGTAATTAAGTTTACATTAACGCCTGGTTCATCTTTTCTTTTTGTTTTTTTGGTTTATTCTCTTTGTTTCTTTACTTCTTTCCACCTCGTGAAGCAGGAAAAAGTAAGAACAAAAAGGCACCGAGAATGAGAACCTGTACGAATTATTCAATATTGAATTTATAAAAATAAAAATCCATCAAAATCCATCAAGGAGGAATTAACCTGGCTAACTACAGAAGCACTGTTAGAAAAAGAAGATTAGGATCCGCAAGACCGGTAAACTCAGGAGACACCCCTGAAGTAAGCAGGGTACGAACCCCCCGCAAGGACAGAAATGAAGTCCTGGCAACGGTTGCAGCTTTACTCGGCTCGAAAAGGGTAACACTTCAGTGTATGGACGGCGTTGTCCGCATGGGCCGGATCCCGGGATCCAAAAATAAGAAGATGTGGATCCGCGAAGGCGACGTTGTCATAGCCAACCCCTGGGAAGTCCAGGACTCCAAAGCAGACGTAACCTGGAAATACACAAGGCCCCAGGTTGAATGGCTTGAAAGAAAAGGCTACCTCAAGTGCTGATTTAAAGGTATCTGAAATAAAGATACCTGAGAAAGGTATCTAAATAAAGATACCTGATAAAAGTATCCGAAATAGAGATACCTGAGAAAGGTATCCGAAATAGAGATACCTGAGAAAGGTATCCGAAATAAAAGTATCAGAAATAGAGATACCTGAAAAAGATGCCTGAGAAGGTATCCGAAATAAAAGTATCAGAAATAGAGATGCCTGAGAAAGGTATCTAAAATAAAGGTATCAGAAATAGAGATGCCTGAGAAAGGTATCTAAAATAAAGGTATCAGAAATAGAGATGCCTGAGAAAGGTATCTAAAATAAAGGTGTCTGAAAAAGATGCCTGTAATCCATATTTTGCTTTTCTGCAGGTGTGCGTCTATGTTGATGCGGGCAAGGTTATATAGACGATAACTTATTTATATATTTCAGATGATTCCTTCTGTATGAAAAATTATGACCCGGTGAAAGTTGGCTATGCCGTCATAATTATCCTCGTTTCATTGTACGCATTATACATTACATCCGCTTTTTTCTATGTGCTTATCCTGAGTGGCCTTTTCGCGTACATTATCCATCCTGCTTACGCTTTTTCCCTGAAGTTCGTGAAGAACAGGCAAATTTCCGCTTTAATCCCCCTTGTCACGATCTTTCTTTTTGCCACTTTCTTTACCATCAGCACGGCCGGGATTTTGCTGAATGAGGTATCAAAACTTCTGGAAATTCCCAACACAATAAACGGGTTTGTAAGCATGGACCTCCGGCAGATTATCGGGATTTTCGAACCTTTTATTTCGACCTCCCCGGGAGAGTTGACCCGAAACATAGGCTCATCCCTGAACACCCTGGTTACGGACCATGCCCCGGAAATCCAGGGCATCGTACTGCAGGTTTCATCGGATCTGACGATCTTCACGGTCGAACTTGTCGTGGTCGTCATCCTGACGTACTACCTGCTGGTAGAAAGCTCAAACATTGCTGCGGAACTCCCTAACCTTTTCCCTGACAAAAAAGTCGGGACAATTTTCCTTACCGAGCTCAACCACATTTACCACAACCTCTTCAATGTCTACTTCTTAACCTGTCTCCTGACCGGCGTCTTCGGAGGAATCCTCTACTGGCTTCTGGGCGTCCCCTATCCAATCATCTGGGGGATCCTGACTTTCGTCCTGGCACTTCTCCCCGTGGTCGGTGCAGGGACGGTCTTCGGGCTCCTTGCCCTCTACTATGCCCTCCTGCAGGAGTTCTTCACCGCAGCAGCCCTGCTCGTCTTCGGCACCCTTTTCCTGAGCATCGTCCCGGACTTCATCATCAGGCCGAGACTTGCCAAAAAAAGCAAGGCAGCAATCCACCCCGCAATCACCCTCGTAGCCTTTGCAGCCCCCCTCTTCGTGCTCGGCCCCGTGGGGATCATCATCGGGCCGCTGACCTACGGTTTTTTGCTTGCGGCCTACAGGGCGAGGAAAATAGTGCTTGAAGGTGAAAGGGCTGACGGTGAAATGGTTGAAGATGAAATGGTTGAAGATGAAAAGTCTGGGGACGAAAGGTTTGGTGATGAAAGAGTTGGGGGTAAAAGCTTTTCAGAAATGATTTCAGAAACGGTTTCCGCGGAAGATTCAAGGGGCGATTCCATGGGAGAGTCAATTGATTCCGGGTTTGCCAATTAAAATGGGGTTTGAGATAGGGATTTGAGGAAAAGTTAGCTGGCTTTTACACCTTTCATTATAATTAACTTTTATATCTTTCATTATAACCTGGATTGAAATGAAATCAGGGCATTTTTTTCATTATAGCCCGGCATATCTAATCAACTTTCGTTTTATCAGGAAAATGTGGAAAAATATAAAGCAAGTTGTTTATATAAATGTAGGGAGTATAATCGAGATTGTATCTGAAACCGCGACCATTTATTCTGAAAATACCAGGGAAAATACGCATGAGTTTGAATGTGATCCCAAGTAATTATTTTGAATTAACAAGAGGGGAGGAAAGGGTTGCCAATAAAATCCGATCTTTATACCATAAAATTGACCGGGAGTGTTACCTGTACGTTCAGCCCAGGTTGAGGGAGTTAAATCCGGATTTCATTCTTATTGACAGTTATAAAGGCGTCTGTATCATTGAAGTAAAAGATTGGATCCTGAACCGCATGGAAAAGATGAACAGGGTAGAGGTTACTTTCAAGAGCGGAAAATGTGGGGAAAATCCTGTTGCAAAAACAAATGAGTATTTTAACTGCGCAAAAGACCTTTTCGAAAAATACCAGGTGCTTCTTGACGAGACCGGGGCGCTGAAGTTCAAGGTTTACTCCAGAGTAATTTTCACCAGTATTGACTCCGGGGAGATCGATGCTTCGGATCTCAATACCGTACTTTACCAGCCTCCTACCAGGTGTTTGACTTCTGACAGACTCAGAAACCTGGCCATTGAAGACCTGTTTGGCACGGAAACAAGCTATCTCGGCTCCGTTACAACTTCGGTTATCCGGGCGGCTCTTTTCCCTGAAATAAAAATACAGAGCAGGCAGCATCAGCTGCTTGAATTTGACGATGAACTTGCCGAGATAAGGAATACCATTAAGGCCCTTGATAGCGAGCAGGAAAAATTTGCCAAGAGAATCCCTTACGGGCATTACATGGTTAGCGGGGTTCCGGGAAGCGGAAAAACCGTGATACTGCTTGCAAGGGCCATTTTCCTTCTCAAGGAGCACCCGGACTGGAAAATCAAGATAATAACCTTCAACCGTTCCCTGGCAAACAGGATGAAGAACAGGTTCAAAGCCCTGTACAATGACCTTCACCTGATGGGGCTCCATTATGAAAACATATCAATTTCGACTTTTCACAAGCTGGCGATGGATACGGCATGTGTGGCTGCCCCCTTAAATCCGGGTCCCGATTTCTGGGAAAAAGAACTTCCCCAAAAAGCACTTGAAAAAGCCAGGCCAAAATACGATTCAATCCTCATAGACGAGTATCAGGACTTTTATGACGACTGGCTGAAACTCTGCCTGGCCCTCTGTAAAAAAAGGGAATACAACGGGATTGTAAGTGAAAACCTTTTCCTGGCCGGGGACAGGCTGCAGAGCATCTACAACCCAAACGAACATACCTGGAAAAGCCTTGGCGTAAATATTATGGGCAGGTCCAAACTCCTCAAGCACTCTTACAGGTCTGGAAAATCCCATATTGACCTTGCCCTGGATTTCCTGATGTCCGACGGTTCGATGAAAAGAGAGGTTGAAAAATTCTACGAGGGCCGGGAAGGCATAGAAAATGAACAGGCAAGTGAAAATTACATCGAGTTCCTTGAAGGAGACCGTGAAGCCATCAACGCCCTTTTAAACGAACTGCTCCTCGAACTGAAGTACGACCCCGAAGAAGTCCTGGTCCTGGTGCCCACCAATGCTGAAGCCGAACGTCTTTATTTCGGGCTCGACCCCTTCCTCAAATCAAAAAGCCTGGTAACGAAAGACATCGTCCCCGGAAAGGTGATAATAACTACCTACCACTCCTCCAAAGGGCTGGAATGCAAAGCCTGCGTCCTCATAAATGTCAACCGGATACGGGACAAAAAGCTGCTCTACGTAGGAATGACCAGGGCCTCCCAGAGGCTGTATATTCACGCCTCGGACTTTGAGTCCGAAAGCTTTGCAAGGCAATTGAAGTACGGGGAGTTTGAACAGGGAAATTCCTGAGTTTATTTTCCTGAATCGTCTTTCTTCAATTTGCTTCCCTGAGTCTGCTTTCTCAGAAAAAGATCTCACCGGAAAACAGCCCTCACAAACTCCGAAAACCTCTCCAGCATCTCCCTGTGCTCGGAATATATGTACAGCAGATCATCCGTAAAAGTCTCGCCCCGAACTCCTTTCTTCTCTGCCTCTTCAATCAATTTCCCAAGCTCCGGAACCGAAGCCAGCTTGTGGTCCTCTGCAGCCCCTGTCTTTTCGGAAAAACCAAGCTGCTTTTTCATCTGCCCGGCAGTGTCGAGGCAGCCCTCAGGTGAAATGACAAAGAACAGGTCAATGAAATACCTTGTCTGCTTTGTTACAACTTCTTCTGTCTTCCTATCGGCTTCTTCTGCCTTTGTCCCGGCTGTCCGGATCTTTCTGTTTGAAATTATAGAGATGGTAAGCGGCTCCCCTTTTTCATCCGTTGCCCTGAAAAGTACCCAGTCCGAAGGGTCGAGCTCCTTAAAAGTGCTCCCGAAAAGCTTCTCCGGCTTTTTTCTCGGGTCCCATTCCCCGAAGTTCAGGATGTCCCCCATTTCCGCTTTCACCCTCTCGGCATAGAGAGGATCGGTAAATTCGGCTTCGGGAAGGAAGAGTTCTTCAACAAGCTCCCTTCTTGCTGTAATTGAAGTGTCCCGCTCCCCGAGATCCACATGCCCGCCCACCGATTTGTCCCAGAGCAGCTGGTTGTCCTTCGTTTGGCGGCTCCGCTGGTGCAAAAGCAGCTCTCCCCTGCGGTTGAAAACAAAAATCCAGACCGCATACCCCCGGAAATCCGTTGTATAAAACGCCTTTCTCGGCAGGATCCCGCGAGGGATGCCAATGTGGTCGTATACTTCGATCAGCTCCTCTCCGGGTTCCGAGAGGTAGATCCCACCTCTCCCTGAGTCGGTTACGAAATCAAGGTAGGAAAGCAGTTCTTCATACAGGCTGCTCTCAGGAAAGACCTCCATGTAGGAGCTGATCGAGGGAGAGGTATGGGTTGTGACGCAGTACCAGAGCCTCTCATCAACCCGAATTATGTTTACCGGCAGCCTCAGGTTGAACTGGCGGATGATAACCCTGTCCGTGATTTTTTCCTGTAAGGGCTTCTCACAAGCAGTAGCAGCGGCAGCAGCGGCTTTTATCCCGTCTTCAAGTCCCTGAATTTGAAAATCTGGGCTATCTATCCTGTCCCTGTGGTCTATCCTGTCCTTGTGAGCTTTCAAGAAAAAAGCGGAGTCCGTAGAGAGGGCCTGGAAGAAGTTTTCGGAATCGCTTTCGTAGAGAATGGTTAGCCTTAGGCCTGGATTTTCGGATAGGAGAGCGGCGAAAAAGCCAGCGCTCTTTTCAAGCTGAGGGAGGAGGGGGTTTATGCCGAGGATGGTAATCCGGGATCTGGCAGATTGGAGGAATGGGGTGAGGGGCATGGAGATCAAGCTCTTTTTAAGTGATTCATATAAGGTGATAGTTGGTCATAGGTAAGCCGGGTAATTTCAAGTTTTTGATCTGTGACTGTACTTTGAACAAGCTACAAGGTTACTCGATGTGGTTTGAACAAACTATGAACATGTGCGACAGGTTGCAGTTGTATTTGATATGGCTTGAACCACCTGCAGAAAAACAGTGTGCTGGTAATGAGCCACGGATGAACCACGGTGAGCTACGGATGAGCCAGAAGTGAACCAGTAGCGAACCAGTACCGGGGTTTCAGATTCAGCTTCTTTTTTTGCAGGAATTTCCTGGAATAGCCGCACTGCGTGCGGGTCAAGAACGGTAAAAGATGGTATTCAGGCCGCCCTGTTTTTGATACAATCCAACAGAAACCCAGTTACTTTTTTTCATTCATTATTCAGAAGCCGCGGCCCTCACTACTTCCCAACACCCAACAGCAGCTCCCGTTTGCGTAGCAAACGGCTCTTTCCTTAAAATCAAATTGCGGGCGGCCATCCCACCTTAAAAGGTGGGGTATGCTTCGGGCCGCCCGCCCGGTTTCTTGGGAAGCGTTTAGTATCATTTAACAAACTTTCCTTAATGTAGAGTAGCAATTCGAACTCTTGTAATCATGATACCGAGAAACCTCAAATTAAAAAGGAGTAAGGGCTTTCAATCTAAAGGGGCACAAAAAAACGTGCGAGGGTTCACTTCATCCCCAACTTGAAAGTCGGGGTATTCGTGACCCTCCGCGCTCCCGTAGTAATAACGGTTTTATATTCCATTAAGTTTATTCCGGAGTAATCTCAGCCGATTGACAAAAAGCCCCCGTTTTTGCTACCTATTCCTCTCCCTTTTACCTCATCCTCGTATTGTACGTGTGGTACAGTGTATATATCAAATAAATGAGGAAAGCCAGGATAAGGAGATGCTTTGTGTACACGACTTCTTTCCTGACGGTTTTTTCCGTGCTTGTTCTGGAGTCTTCGATAATCCGGGAATATATGTCTTCCGTGGTATAGAGTTTCCCGCCGTTTTCGAGGATTGCGGTTTTGAAGAGGGGGTTTTCGCCGATGTGGGTGTATTCGTCGGGGCGGTTTACGGAGACGGGCCTCCAGGATGCGTCCTGAAAGGCAGCGATTTCTTCGGGGGAGGCGTCGAGGGGGAGTACGGAATAAGGCGTTTCGGAGATGTTGTGGAGGCCAAAGGCTTCCGAAAGGACGTAGGACTCGTACATGTTGCTACCGATGGAGGTGATTTCCATGGGTTTCCTGTCAAAATAGAGTACAGGGGTCCCTCTTTTTTTGGTTGTGATCAGGATCCGGCCGGGCTCGCCCATTTTGAGGTCAGGCACTTTTAGCTGGAGGTCCTCGCCGGTTTCGGTGTCGGCGACCACCCAGTTCATGGTCCTGGTGATAAGCAGGCTGTCGTTTCCGGCGTAGAGGGCGGGAGCCCAGGGGATTCCCCCTCCGTACCCGTTGTCGGTAGTGATTGCAGCAACCCTGCCCAGGCCGAGCCTCCAGACCGTGAGCACGGGTTTGCCGAGCCTCGTTATTACCAGGCGGTTTGCTTCGGGCCTGGGGCTTACATCATTGTAGGCCAGGACGTCACTTGCTCCGGTAATGTCCCGGGTGATGAAGTGTTTGGGGTCGTAGATTACAACTGAGCCGGAAGAATAGTCATCTTCCGTGTCCTCGGCTTCTTCCGGGTTTTCGGCAAACTTGATATTTACCCTCTGGCCGGGCTCTATCCTGTAATAGTTTTCGGAGAGATGGACTTTGTTCATCAGGGTATCGGCATAGTACCGGCCGTCCCGGTTGACCTGGAAGTCAGCTCTTGGAGCGTGTATGTGGACAAAATAGATGCCTATCCCGCTTTCTTTAAGTGCACTCGCACGCTGAATTGCCTTTTCAAACTTGCCCTCGCCCGGAACCCTGTTGCCGATCCTGCCGTCGGAAACAATTATAATATCAGCTTCTGCATCGTTGTCCTGCTCTTCAAGGAGGTGGCGAGCAGTCAACAGCCCCTGTTCAAGGGAGGTTGAGTCCCCCGTGGGATTTATTTTGCGGATCTCGCTATCAAGCCACACCCTGTTGGACTCCTTGGACATATCCAGGAACCCTTCCGTGATATCCTGCCCCTTGCTGCCGAATGTGATCACATCTACCCTTGCGTCTTTCAAGAGGTCGCTTTCGAGGAGTACGATAGTATTGGACAGGATGTCGTCCAGTATTCTACCCCCTATGTTGTTGCTGTCCGCAGTGCTGGGTGATACATCAAGCATCAGAACGATGTTCCTGCCTCCCCTCCATGTGGAAGGGTTAGACGTAACCGGGAGGAGCTCTTCGAATTTCGTGTTTCTGTACGTGTCCTCCTCCGGGTAATCAAAAGAAGAGTCTCCTCCGACCACCACAAGCCCGCCCCCGTTAAGGATGAATTTCCTCAGGGTTTCGGCTTCGGCGGCCGAGATGGTCGAAGCTGGCTGGTTGTCTATTACCACGGCATCTACACCGTCCAGGGAATTAAAGGACCTGGCTGCATGTACCTCGTAGACCTCACTAAAGATGTTTGCAAGAGGGGACTCAGGTTCATCGGTGACTAAAATTACCTTCGGTTTCGGGGTTACGTATATGCTTTTCATATACTGGTTATTGGTTTCGAAATAGTCCATGCCTCCGAGCCCGGGGGTTGCCGGATGAAGGGTTGCTTTCAGGGCATGCGGGCCCAGGGTCTCAAAGGTGTGGTCGAACTCGATGCTCAGTTCCCTGTCGGCCTGGGTGATTTCCCGGTCCATGACTTTTACCCGGTCAACCGTAATTTTCAGCCGGTAACTTATTTCTTCTTCCGTGGATTTCCTGATACGGGCCATGAAAAAAGCCTGGTTATCGACCGGGACTTCGTTTTCCCCCTCAATTTCGATACTGAGGTCTTCTTCGAGGGTCTCCGGGACCAGGGCTGCTACCGGGAAATTGTTCTTATAGCAATAAGAAAGCGCATCTTCAACCGAAGTACCTGAGTTGCTCTGCCCGTCCGATACCACAAGCACATAGTTTTCGGCCGAAGCCTGCTGGAGGATGGCATCACCTAAAGCGGTATTCGACCCTGAAATCGCCGTAAGTGTAACAGGAATACTGCTGCTGAGCTGGTCTGCAATGTCTTCCGGGACCCCTTCCTGAAGCAGCTCCATGCTTGCGCTTTCATCCGAGATTATGGTGATTCTGGACTGGTCTATTTTAGATGAAGTTACCTGGGCAGAGTAGGGAGCTGCAAGCGCTATAACCAGGAGGAAAGCTACAAGGGCATGGATGAACAGGTGCCTTCTATTGATTCCTTTCCTGAGCCCCACCAACACTAAAAGTGCCAGAGGGACAAGGAGTATAAGCTCCTTTCCATACAGGAAATCGAAGTCATACCGAAAACCGGCGTTATTCAGGAAAACAACGTTATTCAGAAAGCCAGCATTATCCGGAAAAACAGCCTTATCCAGAAGAGCAGCCATCTCCAGAAAAACAGCCTTATTCAGGAAGCCAGCCTTGCCCAGAATGCCAGCATTATCCGGAAAAGCAGGGCCGTTTGGAAAACCAGCCTTATTCAAAAAACTAAGGCCGTTTAGGAAGACAAGGCCGTACAGATAAGCAATAATCATATTACTCTCCTCCTGAACAGGATCGCATTTTCAATGACCAGGAGCAGCAGTAAGGCATAAATCAGGTATTTCCGGGGTTTTAGTGGGGATTTTACACGGAGCTCCTGTTTTTCGTTTGCCTCTTTATCAGCTGCCAGGTCCAGCCGGTTTTCAGTAAAGGTATTTGATTCCAGGGGGTCGTAAAGGTTGGAAGCAATCGTTTTCTGGTCCATGCCGTAAAAACCGCACATGTCGTAGTAAACGAACTTGCTGGTGATGGTCTCTGTAGGGGTTTTGATCCTGGCGTTGTGGTCGAATGCCAGGTACTTTCCGGTTTTCACGTTGGTCTCACTGATATCCCCGATCCCCCACATATATTTGAGCAGTTTTGCCCAGAATACGGGATAAGTGGGAAGAGTATGGAAATTGTTCCAGGGCTCCTCTCCGGTAACGTCGCTCAGGCCCACATAGGCTGTTGTCCCGTTATATACATTCCAGGTGGATACCATGGGCCCAACGCCTCCCAGCTCTGCAAGTACGGTAGCATCTTCTTTCGGGGCAGTGACCAGGAATTGGCGCACATAAGCTTCGCCAAAAGAGACGTCCTCAAAAATTTGCTGCCCGCTCCCTGCTGCTTTAACCGTATGGCTGCCGCCTTCTTTGACTGATTTTACGTATACCGGAAGGACCGGGTAAAGCCCGTGCATCTCCGAAGAATTGAACAGGCAGCCGTTTCCGATTACTATCAAATCTTTTCCGCTTTTTGCATACTCAACGATTTTCCGGACACTCCCGGACGGCAGCGGGCTGGTTTTATGGTTTACGATAATAGTATCATATTTAGTGTAGTCCCCGGGGAGCCCGGCACGAGGGTCATGGTGCACATCAACAACCGTGTTCGGGATCAGCGAGATGGCTGTTATCAGGGGAGACCGGCTGGCCGCCGGGTCCAGGTCCGTTAACACCAGGATTCTTTTAGGAGCTATTTCTGGGATTGAGATCCAGGCAGTGTTATCACAGGGAATTGCGTCCCTGTTGAGTATTTCCACAGTAGAGGTTCCCTGCCGGATGTTGGAGAAGGTGATTTGCCGGGTCCCGAATTTTGCAAGGGACACTGAACTGCTCACTTTCTGGGTGGGGAAGAGGTCTGATTTGCTTTCCAGCCGGACATCGAGTTTCGCGCTTTTATCGTTGAAGTTTTTGACCGTGCACGTATATTCATAAGTCCCGTCATTGCGGTCTGTCAGGTGCCCGGATACGATTGCGTAGTTGGGGGTTTTTTCTCCGACCTGCCTGAATACGAGTTCGATATTTTTGGCATTGGCAACGTTGATGTAGGTTTCAGGCGCCTGCCCCTCCCAGTTTTCAAAATCGGATATGACCACGACTTTCCTGTTCTGGCTATCTTTATCGTTTATGACTGTCAGGAGGGCTTTTGGGATATCAGCCCGGGTGTTTCCGGCCTCCATGCTGTTGATTACCTCTTTTGCATCGGCTGCATCCAGTGCTTGTGCAAGTACCACAGGAATGCTTCCTGCAGCAATAATCGTGTTTTCCCGGCCCAGGTTGTCCATGGCTACGGACCTTGCCTCGGAAACCCGGTCGGCTGAGCTCATGCTGGCAGACGAGTCTATGATAAATATGACTTTTTTTGAATCACCCGCAGCTTCATCTATCATCGGGCCGGCAATGGCGGTGGATATGAAGATCAGGGCCAGCAGCTGTAATAAGAAGAGCGGGTCAGTTATTCTTTTACTGAGTTTCCGCCGGGTATCGAGCAGATTGCTGTGCACCCGCCGGACAAACATAAGGGTAGGCAGGATAACCTGTTTCGGGTGGGGTTTAAGCAGGTATACTATCGTCAGGGGAATTATGCTTGCAAAAGCAGCCAGACCCAGGGGGAAATCGAAGTCCATGGGCAGGATCACCTTTCACCTATAATGCTGAGAACAGTATCAAACGGCTTGTTCTTTATGTTCACCCGGAAATAAGGGATCTTAAATTCGTATGCGACCTTATCAAGTTCAGCAAGGTGTTTTGAGTATTCCTCGGCATATTCCTGTTTGAACTGCGGGCCCACCGAGATATGGATTTCCTCGTTTGTTTCACTGTCTACGAATTTGACTGCCCCGTCCACGTTTTCCGGCAGGTCGATTTCGGTTTCGTCGTAGAGGTGCACAAGGACAAGTTCATGCCTGGAAAGCCTGCGGACGGCGTAGCGGATTGAATCCATGTCGTCCAGGAAATCCGAAATTATTAAGACCATCGATTTTGTCCTTATCCTTGGATATATGGAATCTGCGCAGTCTGCAAGCTTCGTTTTTCCGTTAACTGAAATTCTGGTAAGGTTGTTTACGGCCTTGAGGAACTCGGCACTTCCCTTGTGGGCCTTAGTATAATCTACGTCGTCAGTAAAAGTCGAGATCATATACCTGTCGTTGTATTTCATAACAACATAAGAGACCCCGACGGCTATCGTTGATGCATATTCGAATTTGTTCGGGGTATTGTCCGGAAAGAGCATGCTGGTGCTGGCATCGAGCAATATGACCAGGTTCAGGGTCTTGTCTTCTTCATACCTGCGTATATAGAGTTTCTCCGTGCGTGCATAGAGGTTCCAGTCGATGTTCTTTAGTGAGTCGCCCTCGTTGTATTTCCTGTGGTCTACCAGGTCAAGCCCTGTCCCCTTCCTGGTTGAGAAGTGGCTGCCCGAGTGGATTGCATTCACCCTTTTTTTCAGGAGGAGCGTATATCTATCGAGCTGGGTCAGGAATGACGTATCGATCTTATGTTTTGCAACATCCATGGTTTAACGCCGCCTCCCGAAGTAATCCATAAAAAGAGGGCTCTTATGCCTTGTTTCTCCCCAATCTGCAGCCATGTATTATCCCTGTCTCCCGACGTGTTTTATCCCGATTTCCCGATGTACTGTAATCCCTATTTCTCGATGTGCTTTTTTACGGTCTCACGATGTGCTTTATCCCGATCTACCGAGCACTTATCGATCTCCTGCGTGCTTTATCCCGATCTCACATGAGCTATATCACTGCAGAGCCGAGCTAATTGTTCTATCCGCCAGGATTCTGTTTATGACCTCGTCGCTGGTAACGTTGTCCCTGGCAGCATCAAACGAGAGGATGAGCCTGTGGCGGAGGACCGGAAGGGTCATGCAGTCGATATCGTCTTTGTCGACGTATTTCCGGTTATCGAGAAATGCGTTTGCCTTTGCACAGAGGATAAGGGCAATTGAAGCACGCGGAGACGCACCCGCTTCAATCAGTTCCGGCATGTTCCGGGTCCGGTTCACGATATCAATTGCGTATCGCTTGAGTTTGTCGGAGATCGGGATCCTCCGGGTTATCTGCTGGAGTTCGAGGAAGGTCTGTTTGTCTATGCACTTTCGGACAGTCGGCCTGAAGGACTCGGCGTAACGGTTTACGATCTCGAATTCCTCGTCCGGGTCAGGATATTTCAGGAGGATTTTCATTAAAAACCTGTCAAGCTGGGCTTCGGGCAAAGCATAGGTCCCTTCCATTTCAAGCGGATTCTGGGTTGCAAGGATAAAAAAAGGCTTGTCCAGCAAATAGGTCGTGTTTGCCACAGTGACCTGTTTTTCCTGCATCGCTTCGAGCAGGGCAGACTGGGTCTTTGGGGACGCCCGGTTGACCTCGTCTGCAAGCACGATGTTTGCAAAGACGGGGCCCACCTTGAACTGGAAACGTTTGCCCCCCTTATCGTCTTCTTCAATGATGTCGGTGCCCGTGATATCCGCAGGCATCAGGTCAGGCGTGCACTGGATCCTGCTGAACCTCATATTCATAATCTGGGAAATTGTGGATATGGTAAGGGTTTTTCCCAGCCCCGGATTGCTTTCGACCAGGACGTGCCCTTCACACAGCATGGCTATGAGGATCTGCCGGATCATCTCTTCCTGGCCGACGATAGCGTTGCCTATTTCTTTAAAGATGACTTCGAAAATCTCCGGGGCCCTCTCATAAGTAGGTTTTAAGTCAAGTTCCGAATCTTCCAGCTGAATTTCCTGTTCTCCTCTCATATTAAAACACCGTTCTTAAGACGAAAGATCTTCAAAGTATTGCTTTATCATCGGCTCATATTCCTCGGGAAGGTTTTCCGAATATGTCTGGCTGTACCTGAAAGTATCGTTTGAGTTTTCCGAACTTCCCCCGAACTCATTTTCACTATCCATATCGACCTTGCTTGTGAACCCGAGCCCGAGGCTCGGATTGATTTCCATTTCAACCTGTTCACCATTCTTTATGATGAGAGCTTCCAGGTCATAGATCATATCCGGGGCGCTTTCTTTCTCATATTCTTCGTCAAATGTGGTTTCACTTCGTAAAGTAGGGATGTTTTCCATCATCTCATCCAGCAGCTTTCCAGGCGATAAATCAAAGCTGAAGCCCTCGTGTATACAGAAAATGATTGCTCCGGAAACCAGCAGGAGCATCAGGAGCGACCTGAAGATCTGTTTGCGCGGGGCTGCTTTGTTTATGCTGATGCCGGCAAGTTGCCTGTGCACGTCTTCAAGCAGTTTCTTCGTAACTATGTTGAAGTTCTGCCTGTTATCGTAAGCAGTACTCAGTTTTGTCCTGAGTTCGGGAAAATTCCTTTCGAGCCTGGTGACCAGGTCAAGTGTTATTGTATCCCTGAACATCCTGCGAATAATGCCGGCAATAAGAGTCACAATGAGGGTCAAGACCATTGCTTCCGCGGCCATTATAAAGATGTTAAACAGGTAAGGGTCGGTGTAGGCCTGGGTCCTAACAAACATATTCAGTTCGGGAAAATAGCGGACAAGTTTATACCCGTTGAATAAGATCAATAGCAGGAGCAGCAGGGCAAATTTTTCGGCCGTTTGTAAAAACCCGAGGAAACGATACGCCCACCTCAGGTATTTTTTGTATTTATCCAGCAGGGATATAACAAGCATATAATCTCAAACCACGGTTGTAATTTGGTAATTATATTGTAGATGTTACTAAAAGAACTTTACTAACAATTTCATTATTGATCGGATATATTTCCAGATGAAAAACCAATCCTGCCACTATATAGAGCAAGTAAATATTTAATGAATATAAACAAACAGTTTTAATTCTTTAATACATTGGTGCCCGTTTTCCGGGCATTCTTTCAATGCAACTTTACTGAAAAAAAAGAATATATTAATTTTTGAATATAATGTAATATCTGACATCTAATCTTATATCAGAGAATGTGTTTAATTCCATATTTTTAAAAAAGAATGCTTTTCTCACCTTTACCATCTTTCACATCACCTTTTTAATTTTTACCTTTTTCGCATTTTCACACATTCTCATCCACAACCACCCCATCCTTCAGTCTGACAAACCTGTCACTATATGCAGCGTGCCAGTCTTCATGCGTAACCATTACGATTGTCTTCCCTTTTCCGTATAGAACTTCTTGAAAAGGTCCAGAACTTCCTTTGAGTTCTTAGAATACAGGTTTGCACAGGGTTCGTCGGCGAAGAGGATGCCAGGGTTGTGGGCAAGCGCCCTGGCAATGGAGCCTCGTTGTTGCTGGCCGCCGCTCATTTTGGAGGGAAACTGTCTCAACCTGTCTTCAAGCCCAGAGGCAGCCAGCATCGCAGAGGTAATGACATTTAACCCTGGTCTCCAGGCATAGGAAAGATACCTAGCTGCTGCATCAGACCCAAAAGGTTAGCCTCAGCCCATAGTTCAGTAATCTTACCGTCTTTAATTCGAAAGATCTCTATGCCAGTCATGGTTATCGGTTTGCCTGTAGCCGGTAAACCCATGAAATTGCCTTTATGTATTCCATGAGCTGTGAAACGAGCAGCCACCTTATCGCCTTCAGCAATCATATCTTCAATTGTAACACTGAGGTGCTCGAAGGCGGCCCTGCATGTGGTAATTACTTCATGTATACCCTCAATTCCCGGAGACGCAGGAAGAGGCGTGTACATAGCGAAATCAGGTGACAGCAACTCGTCAGCAGCTTTTAGATTTCCCTTAGATGGCCCTTCTTCAAAGAATCGGCGAACTATTGCTTTGTTCTCTTCTGTAGACATTTTTCCTCACTTTTTAAAATACAAAGGTAATATTGATTCATTTCCAATATCCACTGATAATTCCAAAAAATGTTGATTGTACTCTGTTTTGTACTCTGTTTTGTACTCTGTTTTGTACTCTGTTTTGTACTCTGTTTTGTACTCTGTTTTGTACTCTGTTTTGTACTCTGTTTTGTACTCTGTTTTGCACTCTGTTTTGCACTCTGTTTTGCACTCTGTTTTGTACTCTGTTTTGTACTCTATTTATTACTCTAACATTCCGTCCTTCAGCCTGATTACCCTGTCAGTATATGCAGCATGCCAGTCCTCATGCGTGACCATCACGATCGTCTGCCCGTATTCCTTATTGAACTTCTTGAACAGGTCGAGGACTTCCTTTGAGGTCTGGGAGTCCAGGTTTGCACAGGGCTCGTCAGCGAAGAGGATGATAGGCTTGTGGGCAAGAGCCCTGGCGATGGAGACGCGCTGCTGCTGCCCGCCACTCATTTTGGAGGGGAGCTGGGCAAGGCGGTCGCCCAGGCCGACAGCGGCCAGGATTTCTGCGGCTGCAGACTCGTATTCGGCTTTGCTCCTGCCCTGCATCATGAGGGATATGTAGACATTTTCGGAAGCGTTGAGTTCGGGGAGGAGGGCGTAGTCCTGAAAGACGTAGCCCAGGTTGTGGAGGCGGAATTTGCCTTTTTCTTTGTCGGACATCAGGGAGGTGTCAATTCCGTTGATGATCACTTTTCCGGAGTTAGGGGTATCGAGGAGGCCGAGCTGGTTTAAGAGGGTGGTCTTGCCTGAACCGCTCGGGCCCATGATGGCAATGAATTCCCCATGCAGGATTTTTACGGAAACCCCGCGAAGCGCCCGGACCTGCACTTCCCCCATCCTGAAGGTGCGGACGATATCGATGCCTTCGATTATGACGTCCCCGGTTTTTTCAGGGGGAGTTTTCATCTCAATTTCAGCTCCGGCTTCTTTTTTTCTATCGGCTATGTTTTCAGTTCCGATTTTTTCAAATTCTTTTTCAAATTCTTTTCCAACTTCTTTTTCCGTTTCTGTTTGCATTCCATTTCCCATGCCTTCGCCTCCCTCTCATTTGCCCCATATAAGGTCCAGCAGGTCTTTTTCGGCCAGTTTGTAGGCGGGGATAACCGAGCCGACTATTGAAGCCAGGAAGAGAAGGACTGCCCGGTTTATGGCTTCGGCATCGTCAAACTTCAGGCTCATTTCCCCCAGGGGGATCTGGACAGGGTGGGCTACCGTGTAGGGGGCAAGTCCGAAGCGCATGAAGCAGTAACCCAGGATGACTCCTGTGCCTGCGTAGAGCATTGCCTGGAGCACGAAGGAGAGCACGATCACGTTCTGCTCGATTCCGATGGCTTTCTGGACACCGATCTGCCGCTTTTTATTGACGATATTTACGTAGATGACCACGAAGATAATCACAAAGGCTATCAGGAGCCCGATTGCATTCATAATGTTCCGGACCAGGCCCAGGGTATTTTCGATCAGGCGGAGGATCCCTGCAAATTCGTGCCAGGTGCGGATGTTTTCCCTGATGCCCAGGGAGAGGAGGGCTGTGCGGGTCTCATACTCGTCCGTACCTTCAGTGGTCTTGACGGCTATTTCGTGAGCCAGGTCCAGGTCTTCCACACCGAGCATCTCTTCCATGTCAGCCCGGCTAATGTAGGCACCGGCATCAGCCATGAAAAAGAGGGTGCTGTAGATCCCCTTGACCCTGAACTCCCGGGTCTTTCCGCTTATGGTAAGTTCCACAGTGTCCCCAACTTCCACACCGCCAAGAGACCTCGATTCCATCAAGGCCCCGTAACCTCCCGAAACTTCCCTGCCCAGGATTACCTCGCCGCGGTCGGGCCGGCTCAGGAATTCCCCGCTTATGACGGCATCTTCGAGGCCTGTTACAAAGGTCTCATCCCCGGGGTCAATCCCGTAAACCGTGGCTCCCATTTCCTTTTCCTTGTAGCGGAAGTTTCCCGAGGTCTTCAGGCGGGCTGAGGTCCCTACCACCTGCGGGAGGCTTTCGATCTTTTTCTGGAGGGCTGATGCGCCCTCGATATAGCGTTCCTCTTCCTTTGGCTCGACCACGACGTTTCCGGTCTGGAAGTCAACCATAAGCTCGTTAAACTTGAGCGTAACCCCGGCCAGCATGCTCGAAAAGAGCACGAGCTGCAAAAAGATCAGGGTCAGGACAAAGACCGTAAAGATCGTAATCCCCTTATTGCCCCTTGTTATGGAGCGGCCGGCAAGGAAGAAGGAGACTTTAGCTTTTTCAAGCATAATCAGGCATCCTGCTCATTTATTTTATTCAGCATTCTATGTAGTATTCTATGTAGCCTGCCCCGGAGTTTTCGCCTCAGAGCTTTCCTTTCTTTTTCATGTAGAGGACCGCAACTGCAAGGACAAGGAAAAGCCCGGCAATGAGCGGGACTTTGCTGTTCGAATCATTAATCACGTTGAAAGAAAAACCCTCGCTAAGCTGGTGCTCCCCGAAATCGTCCTCATATTCGACAAGCAGAGTGACTTCCTGCTCCCCTGTTTTTTCCGGGATAAATGTAAAGACTGCGGGGGCATCGTCGTCTTTGTCGAGCCTGCCCAGGAAGGCATTCGTGCTTCCGGAACCCTCAAGCCCTTCGAGCCTGGCTTTCACGAAACGGGCTTCTCCTTCCCCGACGTTTTCAAGCCGAAGGATCATGGAGACCTGCTGCCCTTTCACAGGCATTTCGGGATCGAACTTCAGGCTTGCAATGTTGATTTTCGCCTGGTTAAGCACGTTGATTCCGATTTCCTGGGCCTTGTCGATCTGCATGGTCCCGGCTTCGTTTGAGGCGGTAATCCGAAGCGGGATCTTATAGGGCTGCACCTCGGCGTTGCTGCCCAGCAGGAGCTTGAACGAGAGGTTTTCCGAGCTTCCGGCTTCCAGGGCTTCGAGGAAAAAGACGTTGTCTTCCAGGGGGATGATAGGGGAAGAGCCGTTCAGGTCAAGGATTACCCGGACGTTTTTTGCGTTTCCGTTCCCGGCATTCTTAACCGTGGTCAGGAGCTGGAACGACTGCCCCGGGACCAGGGCACCGGAAGCTGAGCTTTCGACATCTACCGGAATGATCCCGGTCCCGGTGAGCACAAGGTCAGGGTTTCCATCTACCCGGATCGGGATCCGCTTCGAAAAGCTAACCCCGTCCCCGTCTTCGATTGTGAACTCAAGCTGGCGGACCCCGGATTTGGCCCTTTCGTCCACACGGAAATGGAAGTTAAGCTCGACCTTTGAACGCTGCCGGATCTGCTCAATCCTAAAGATGCGTTCGGTATTGGTCCCGGAGCCGTAAACCTGTGAAGTGCTGTACTTAAAAATAAACGGGTACTGCTCTTCTATCCCGATTTTCACGTTCTCAGCCGGTTCGTTTCCCGTATTTTCAATGTTGATCCTGATAAGCAGGTCTTCTCCGGGCCTTGCCGGGTTAGGGGTGATTTCCGCAACTTCGATATTCAGGTGGGTGTCGCCTGATATGACGACAGCAGAAGCCGGGGCGGCCAGGAAGGCCAGAAGGACGGCAATAATCACTGCTGCAAACACTGAACGGAAGGCAGCTGAAGGGCCTGTGTTTTTCTTCACAGCCCGAGGTTTTTTTTCCGGATAGGTTGACTTCATGGGTAACAATCCTTTTCCTGGTTGGTGGGATGATAGGCGAAACAACTTCTGAAACAAACTTCTGAAACAAACTTCTTCCCCATAGGTGGGACTAATCCTTTTTCTGATTTTACTTCCTGGATAACAATCTGCTTGAATTGCTTATAACCGTTGCACTTTATTTACAACCGGCATCAGGTTGTATTCTCTTTTTTGCATTGCCCTGTTTCAATTGCCCTGTTCCAGGTCCTCGAAGTACTCCCTTGTCTCGGCGGCAATCACTTTTCTCAGGGCCAGCAAAGCTACAAGATTCGGAAAGGCCATGAGCCCGTTAACGATATCAGCCAGGACCCAGATGACGTCGAGGGTCAGGAAGGCCCCGGAGGCGACGATCAGGATGTAAAGAATCTTGTAAGGTAGAATCCCCCTGACCCCGAATAGGAATTCCGTGCAGCGTTCCCCGTAATAGTTCCAGCCGATAATGGTGGTGAAGGCAAAGAAGATCAGTCCCACGGTCACGATGTAGCTCCCGGCTTCCTCAAGCACGGTGGAAAAGGCGTAGCTGGTCATGTAAGCCCCTTCAAGATCCCCGGTCCAGGAATCCGTCATGATGAGCACGGTCCCGGTCATGACACAGACGACGATGGTATCGAAAAAGGTCCCGGTCATGGAGATCATGCCCTGTTTTGCAGGTTTCTTGACCTTTGCGGCCGCGGCTGCAATGGGAGTGCTCCCGAGCCCGGCTTCGTTTGAGAAAATCCCCCGGGCAATCCCCATCCGGACAGCAAGCATCACCCCGGCTCCCAGGAACCCTCCCCTTGCCGCGGTTTCGGTAAAAGCTGAACTGATTATAAGTGAAAAAGTTGCAGGGATTTTGTCAAGGTTCAGCCCGATGATAATCAGGCAGCCCAGCACATAAGCAACCGCCATGAAAGGCACCATCAATTGCGCCGCAGCCGCAATCCTCCGAATCCCCCCAAGGGTCACAAAAGCCACAAGCAGGCTCACAATGGCCGCAGTCAGAACTTCCGGGATGTCAAAAGCAATCCGGGCAGAGTCCACGATGGCATTTACCTGCGGGAAAGTCCCGATCCCGAAGAGCGCCACATTAAGCCCGAAAACGGCAAAGAGCGCTGCAAGCACTTTGCTGTACCACCTGCCTGCAAGCCCGTTCTTGATATAGTACATCGGCCCCCCCGACATCTGCCCGTTTGCGTCCACGGTCCTGTACCTGACAGCCAGGAGAGCCTCGGAATACATAGTCGCCATCCCGAAAAAAGCCGCAAGAAACATCCAGAACAGCGCCCCCGGCCCTCCCGTCTTGACCGCAGTCGCCACCCCGACAATGTTTCCCGTCCCGATGGTTGCCGAAAGCGCCGTACTGAGCGCCGCAAAACTCGAAACGTCTCCCAGGACACCCTCCTCAAATTTCCTCGAATTCATGACATATTTGAGGGCAAGCGGCAGCCTGAAAACCTGGATCAGCCCCAGGCGGACAGTCAGGAAAATCCCTGTCCCCACCAGCAAAACCAGAAGAGGCGGCCCCCAGACAAAGCTATCCACCCTCGTCAAAACTTCAAGTACGTCCATTCCCAGCAGTTCCATTTAACCCAGCCCCGGTTGAAAGATAAGAACAATAAGAACAAGTTCCCCACTTATTATTTGTGTAAGGTTGGCTTTAAACGTTGACCTTTGCTGCCCTTTATTGAAAGGATGTACGATTTCAAAAATGATCTGGCAAAAACAGGAGATGGCAAAAACAAGAGATGGGTATGCAAATTCAAAAAAACCTTTTTTGATCTGTTTTTCAGGTACCGACGCTCTCACCGTCTGCGAAGCAGACGGCCTTTTCCAAAAAGTATATTTGAATGATTAAAAAAGGCATTAAAATGAATGAAAAAGTATACTTGAATAATTTAAAAACATATTTTAATGACTGAATAAAAAACATATTTTAATGACTGAATATGGGCATTTTCAGGTTTATCAGGGATCTTTTCTCAGGGTTTTAATTTTCCGTGAAGTGGTATGTCTAATTGAAGTGGTATGTCTAATTGAAGTGGTATGTCTAATTGAAGTGGTATGTCTAATTGAAGTGGTATGTCTAATTGAAGTGGTATGTCTAAAAAACCATTTATAACATGTCAATAAGAGTTCAGGGCTCCTTAAGCCAACATTTTATTTTGCAAACACTTTTCCTCAGTAATTTTGGAAAACGCCGCTTGCTTCGCAAGCGTTGAGGGCCATGGGAACGATACGATATGAAAATAAAAACCAGATTTGAAATTTGAAATTGGTTTTGATCCCGGTCACAAATCAGGGCCATTTCAAGCAACGACAGGATTGATACGGCCGTTTTTAGTCTGGCAACTTGAAAAGTCACTGGAATCATTGTTTTTTTCCTTCGAGAAAAAAGTAAAAAGTAAAAAGTAAAAAGTAAAAAGTAAAAAAGAAAGGTCCCTGAGGACCTTATTTTCATAATAAGTCTTTTTCACTCTTCTTCTTCGGCTGCTGCCACGGCTTCGGGGGCATGAGCGCCTGCATGTGCTCCGATGCCTGCCGGCTTTGCTTCGAGAGACTTCAGGTACTTCTCGGTCTCTTTTACGACGACCCCGCTTAAGGCGAGGAGGGCAATGAGGTTCGGGAAGGCCATGAGCCCGTTGAAGATATCGGCTATGATCCAGACGGCTTCGATTGAGAGGAAACCGCCGGCTGCTACTAAGAAGACGTAAACGGCTTTGTAGGGGAGGATCCCTTTTACGCCGACCAGGTATTCCGTGCAGCGCTCGCCATAGTAGTTCCAGCCGAGGATGGTCGTAAAGGCAAAGAAGATCAGGCCTATGGTTACGATGTAGGTGCCTGCGGTCGGGAGGACGGCTGAAAAGGCG
Organism: Methanosarcina sp. KYL-1; assembly: GCF_024372725.1. Classification (GTDB taxonomy): domain Archaea; phylum Halobacteriota; class Methanosarcinia; order Methanosarcinales; family Methanosarcinaceae; genus Methanosarcina. The sequence continues at coordinate 97,328 of NZ_VOUA01000003.1, read as the reverse complement.
TTGTTGGTCATGTAGGCGGCTTCACTTGCGCCGCTTGTCCAGGCCCCGCTCAGGATGAGGGTAAGCCCGGTCATGGAACAGATGACGATGGTGTCAAAGAAGGTCCCGGTCATGGAGATCAAGCCCTGCTTGGCAGGTTCCCTGACCTTGGCTGCGGCTGCGGCAATCGGGGCACTTCCGAGGCCTGACTCATTTGAGAAGATACCCCTGGCAACTCCCATCTGGATTGCAAGCATGACGCCTGCGCCCAGGAACCCACCGCTTGCAGCAGTCGGGGTAAAGGCGCTCTTAACGACCAGAGCAAGAGCTGCAGGCAGGTTTTCGATATTGAAAGCGATGACCACAAGGCAGCCGAGCACGTAGGCGATTGCCATGAAAGGCACAAGGAGCTGGGCAACCCGGGAGATGCTCTTGATCCCGCCGATTGTGACAAGGGCGACCAGGAGGGCCACCACAACTGCAGTGTCTACACCCGGGACCCCGAAGGTCATTTCCACGGACTTCACGATTGCATTTACCTGGGTGAAGGTGCCCACCCCGAGACTGGCTGCACAGATCCCGAAGAAGGCAAAGAGCTTGGCAAGGATTCCGCTGTAGCTCTTGTGCCCGAGGCCGTTCTTGATATAGTACATCGGCCCGCCGGACATCTGCCCGTTTTCGTCAACAGTCCTGTACTTGACCGCAAGCAGGGCTTCTGCGTATTTCGTCGCCATCCCGAAGAAGGCTGCAAGCCACATCCAGAACAGAGCACCAGGCCCTCCTTTTGCGATAGCAGTTGCGACCCCGACAATATTTCCTGTCCCGATAGTTGCCGAAAGCGCCGTACAGAGCGCTGCAAAGCTTGAGACGTCTCCCTGAGCCCTTTTATCAACTTTTCGAGAGCGAGCCACATCTTTCAATGCCAGGGGCAGCTTAGACACCTGTAAAAACTTCAATCTGATTGTCAGGTATGCCCCGGTCCCCACGAGCAATATGAGGAGGGGGGGACCCCAGACAAGGCTGTCGATACTGTTCAGAAGGGAGATTATTTCTGCAGAGTTGAACAACTCAAATATTGAACTTACTACCATTGGAACCACATCTTTAAAATAAACATGATGAGAAGTCCGGAAACAGTAAATATCCGGAAACCTTAACGTAAGCAGGCGGCTCCATTCCTTTCGGAAACGTTAGATTGGTAACATTAATGTAAATGATGCAAAGTTAGCTGAAATTAATTACATTAGTCTAAATCAATTGGACCCGGTTGAAACCGGTTGAAACTACTTGATCCGAAAGCGGAAAAAGGCGGAGTCTCTCTGCCGACAACCGTTTTATTTAAAGATCTCACTAAAAATAGTCAATAATTAAAAACTATGATATTTAAGCGCATTGATTTTTTTATTAATCAGTAAATAAATATATTTAATTAAAAATACGACAGAGATCATTCACTTTCAAAAACACATTCAAAAGGATTGTTTCAAAATCCTGCTTAACGGAGTTATAAACTAAATTTGATTTACTCCTTTAAAATAATTAGAATTTTTACCGAAATTATTTTATAATAGATGTGTACCGTTTTTCGCCCTTCGGGATATACTCTATATAAGATATTCATCATATTATGATGGGAAATATGATGGGAAATTCTTCGAGATATCATTCGTTTGGCCTGACATACTTCAGTATTTTTTACAGGGCTTGTATTTTCCCTAACAGTTCATTACTTGAACAGTTCATTACTTGAACAGTTCATTACCCGAACAGTTCATTACCGAACAGTCCACTACTATAAAAGAATCTGAAAAGGTGAAAGATACATGGAGGATATGAATCTCAAAATAGGGGAAGCTGCCGGAGTGCTGTACCACAGGCTTGAAAACGGGGAATGCAGCCTGAACCAGATTAAAACCCACCTGAGCACCAATGGTTTCGATACCCAGATGGCTTTGATGGCTGTTGGCTGGCTTGCCAGGGAAGACAAAATAAATGTCGACAAGACAACCAACAAGTGGTCTGTCCGGTTGAAGGAATAAATCCGGTTGAAGGAATAAATCCGGTTGAAGGAATAAATCCGGTTGAAGGAATAAATCCGGTTGAAGGAATAAATCCGGTTGAAGGAATAAATCCGGATGAGGGAATAAATCCGGATGAAAAATTAATTTTCATTCAAATGAGGATTCCGGTGATAGGCCAGAGAGCCGAGCTGCATGACCTTCAGGGTCTTCTCTCTCAGTTCCGGGACTCTTTTTCCCGAGTGATCCTGCAGGAGCTTCCGGCAAAGGAATATATAGCCGCTGGCAGGGACAAGGACCAGGCCCAGAGAGATCCACTCATTGTATCATTTCCGGAAAGGCTGGAATAAGGAACGTCTAGGGTTGAGACACTTAAGGGTTCAGGAATAATTACGGTATTCGCTAGGTCTCCGATTCTTGATTGACATTTCCGGAGATTCCGCGGAAGTTTTCCAGGCTGACTAGGAGCCCTGCTGCAAGGATCAGCACGCAGCCCAGGAAGGTGTTGAGGTAGAGGGAAACCCCGAGCACAATGAAATCGAAGAAGATCCCTGAGACCGGTTCTACCAGGGCAAGGATGCTCCCGACCTGCGCTTCGACCCCGGAAAGGCCTTCCGTATACAGGATTTCCCCGAGCCCTCCGGAAATGAGCCCGAAGAGCAGGAGCACTTCAAGATTTTCTAACACCACTTTTGCAGGCACTTCAAGGGCCAGGGGGGCCGTTAAAAGGACGATTACCACAAGGGGCCAGAAGGCGACGGCCATTTCGGGGTACTCGTCTTTCAGGTAGCGGATATTGAGGATCACGGCTGCATATGCAAGCCCGGAGAGCAGCCCGAACATGAGCCCTGTACGGTAGTTTCCTTCCAATTCGAGCCCTGAAAAGCCGCTTTCCGGCCTGACCACCAGAAACACGCCTGCAAGGGCCAGTAAGAGGGCCAGGTAACTTCTGGAGTTCACCTTCTCTTTCAGTATCAGGGGCGAAAGGAGGGTCACGTAGATAGGGGATGTGTACTGCAAAAGCACGGCTACGGAGACGCAGGTAAGCCTGATTGCCGTAAAGTAACTGAAGAAAGTTATGCAGATAAGCACGCCCAGGAGGAAAAGATAGCCCTTTTTTCCCCCGAGCCGGAGTTCCGAAAGCCTCCCCCTGGCTGCAAGGTAGACCAGGATGGTCAAAAGCCCTATAAGCATCTCGTAGAAAAGAACCGCTCCCGTTCCCATTCCGTTGATGTGGGCAAGGAAGAGGCCTGCCATCCCATAAATCATGCAAGCTAGGGCTACTTCGAGATGGGCTTTTCCGGGTCCCTGATTCATGACCTCCCCCTTAAGAAGGCGGTGCATAAATATTTTATTATATTCAAAATGAAATGTATGCCGGAAAAACTGAAAAAAATGCATGCGAAAAAGGCTGGAAAGTTTGAAAAAGCTGGAAAGGCTGGAAAGGCTGGAAAAGAATACACAAAGAAAGGCCCGCAGAGACAGGCTGAATAAAACAGGCTGAATAAATAAGAGGTGAAAAACTGAATCCGAAATCAAATCCGAATATGGAACCCGGAATGAAGCAGAGCAAACTTACGCTGAGCGTCCTTGAAGGCAGTTTAGGGGTCTGCAGGCTGGACAGGGAAGCCGGCGTCCCGGGATGGGCTCTGGAAAGCGATTTTTATTCAATCACTAAAACCGGGAATGAGCTTTCGGTCGTCTGCCCCGAAGAGAGCGTTCCCGCAGGGGTCAAGTGTGAAAAAGGATGGAACTGCCTTAAAGTAGAAGGCCCGCTTGATTTCACACTTACTGGAATCCTTTCAGGACTCAGTCTGGTCCTGGCTGAACGCGGGATCAGCATATTTGCCGTTTCAACCTATGACACGGACTATATCCTGATAAGGGAAAAAGACCTGGAAAATGCAGTGGATGCGCTAGAAGGGGCCGGATACAGGATTTTGAAATGAGATTTTTCTGGTTTAGCGTATGAGGGCAGATGGGCTGAGATAACGACCCTGAGGCAAATGGCTCTGGAAAGAGCATGATGGAGAACTATGGAGAGCTTTACTGGTAAAATTTTTGCAGTTCTTTGCCAGCCTGATTGATCTTAAAGGGAAGAAAATGTTTGGTAAAATATAATATGTATCAGGAAGTTCTTGGGAACATGGATAATTTGATGGAAAAACTAAAAGAATTGTCAATCTACCCTATCCTCGCTGTGGGGCTTTTGCTGATCTGCATCCTCTTTGTGCTCATGTTCAGGTTTGCGGAAGCGGAAAGCCTATCAATGGTGCTGATTACCGCCCTCCTGATCTCGGCAGTCTCCTTTTTGATAATGAAGGTCCTTGTTCACAAAAAGCTGAGAGGAGAGTTCTAATTCCTTCCGGGGATAACTTCCCCGAAAAGTTTCCTGATCTGAGTACCTGAGGTATCCGGGGTCTCTGTGAGGTATCCGAGGTTTCGGAGGTATCGGAGGCACCTGTGAGATATTTGAGGTATCGGTAGCAGCTCCCGGGTCTATTCGTGCAGGTCCCGGGTTTATTCAGGCAGGTCCTCAGCTGAGGTGGAAGAGCAGAACCATGAACCCCGAATAAAGCAGGAGGAGGATAAGTCCTTCAAACCTTTTTATTTCCCAGCCAGTCCAGATGAAAAAAAGGAGTATGAAGCTTATAAAGAGCATGAAAGGCGCTATGAAATAAACACTTAATCCCGTTACCTTAAGGGGATAGACAAGCGCGGAACAGCCCAGAATCAAAAAGATATTCGTTATGTTAGAGCCGATTGCGTTACCGATAGCGATATTTGCATAACCGCTGCGGGCTGCCGAGACAGTGACCATCAATTCCGGAAGGGAGGTCCCGACAGCAACAAGGCTCATTCCTATAAGGGTTTCCGGGATTTCCAGGAGCCTGGCAAAGAAGATGGACTCGTCAATGAAGTACCGGGCCCCGATTATAATGGCGATCCCGCTTGCAAGCAGTTTGAGCCCCTCTACCGGAAGGCTGCCTCCGGGACGGCATTCGTTTTCAATTTCATTATTTCTCTTTCCACTGTTTTCTGTTTTTTCCCGGTTTATTTCTTCCCGGTTTCCTTCTTCAGGTTCGGGACTTTTGCATTCTGCCATTTTCTCCTGATCTCCGGCTTTCTCCCGATCTCCAATTCTTTCCTGAGCTCCGATTCTTTCCTGATCTCCGGTTTTCTCCCCTTCTTTTATTTTATTAATTTCTTCCATTCTTCTTTTGTCTTCAATTCTCCCCATTATCCCGGTCTCGATCCTTGCCTTTAAATCGAAGATATATTCAAACTTGAAAAAATAGTTCAGAAAATCCTTGAAATAAATGTCTTCTTTATGCCTGCGTACTTTATCGAGCAGGAAAAGTATGTAAGAGACATAGAGTAAAAGAAAAACGAGGGCTTCGAGCCTTGAAATCTCGAAATTCAGGGAAAAAAGGTAGAAAACGACAGCTGCAAAGAACATTATGTATCCGTCCCGTCTCAGCATCAGTTCTTCGGTCTTCACTTTTGAGAGGACGGCAGCCGTGCTCACGATCAGGCCTATGTTGGCAATGTTTGACCCGATAACATTCCCTATTACAATTCCGCTGGCCCCCTGAAAAGATGCAAACAGAGAGGAGGCAAGTTCGGGAACCGAGGTCCCTACTGAGACCAGGGTCAGCCCTATTATGAATTCTGAGACTCCAAGCCTTTTTGCGATAGCTGAAGAGGACATCACAAATAAATCTGAACCCTTGACAAGGAGGATAAGGCCTGCTAAAAGGAGAATCAGGTTTGTTGTGAGCACAGAAATGATGTGAATCCGGCTTTATTTAAAAGTATCTTCCAATCAGGGGGATATTCGGGTCTGATTGCAGCAAAAAGTTGAAGAAGGGAGCGCTCGGCGCAGGGGATATTTTATTTCTCGGTCTTGGGGATTGTTGTAAGCTTTAAGTTTTTCACTCCTTTCAGGCTCAGGATTTTTTCGGCCAGTTCTACTATCTGCTCTCCTTCCCCGTCAAGGATGATGACTTCAAAACAGGACTCGGTTTCAATATGGAAACGCACGCTGGAATTTATCAGGTCCGTATAATCGTGCTGGATTGTTGCCAGGGCATTGGAAACCCCTTTCTTGGAACAATCGTACACAAGAGAAATTGTTGCTGCCCGCCTCCCCTGAATTTCCTGCATCCACTCGTAGTGCTGGTTGTAAGTCCTGATAGCGTCCCTTATCCCCTCAGAGCGAGAAGAATAGCCGCGTTCCATAATAATATCATCAAAATTTTCCAGAAGATCTCCCGGAAGAGAGATCCCTATCCTCATGAGCTGCTTTTCCATACTGCCCCTCCGGAAAGAATACCGAAAATTGTTCATCTCCCGGGTTTTTCCTGTCCGAACGCAGAAAGAATAAAAAATCCCAACGGCCGGTAAAAACTTCAGGAATCATGAATAGAGCCCGGAAAATCCCCTGAAGTATAATGGTCAGAGGTTATATTTAATATTTTTTTACATATTCTGTAACATTTTTTATTATTAGAGAACTGTATATTAATAAAATATTATATAATTATATATTAATAACAAGGCCTGGCAGAAATAAGCACCCGTGCCTGCCTGTATGCATGAGCCCTGAATGTATGGCATGAGCCCTGCAGCTTCGTGCTCTTGCAAAAAGCAGACCTGCCTTCGGCGGGGACTTTCACATTTGCGGAGCCCTCTGCGAGGGAGAGGACTTCCCCGAGAGGACACAGGACGCCCCTGAACCTTACTCGGAACCGGACTCAGAACCGGACTTAGAACCGGACTTAGAACCGGACTTAGAACCGGACTCAGAACCAGATTCGGAACCAGATTCGGAACCGGATTCGGAACCGGACCCTGAAAAGGAGAGGAGAATAGGAGTCCATGATGCCGGATGAGATGGCATTTAAATGAGTTCACGCTGCAGCGCGGTGCTGCGCCGTGCGGAAGCCCGGGGGAGCCGCGGGAGGGCCGGGCAGGATAAGGAAACGCAAAGGATGTGAAGTCCTGCTTTCAAACCCGGCGACCCTTTCCCGGGGAAGGTAAACGGCAGCAGTATGCCTTTTTTAGAAAAACCATAATCTGAGTAAAAAACTTTGGGAATGAATGCCCCGGTTGACGTTAAGGGGCTGAACCCCAAAAAGCTTATTAAAGGCAGAGTTCTATAGCGTGAGACACATTTACTATGAAAGTTCAGGGATTTAGCTGATACAGCGTGATTTACCTGCTCATCAAATTTAATTAATATAATGAAAGAGTTGAAAAATTATGGCAATCCAGAAAGGCGACTTCATAAAGTTAAATTACACTGGTAAGTTTGTAGACGGCAAGGTTTTTGACACAACCGACGAAGAACTTGCAAAAAAGGAAGAAATTTTCAGCCCCCGCGGCCTTTACGGCGGAGACGTTATTATTGTAGGGGCAGGACACACCATTGACGGCCTTGACGAGGACCTCGAAGGAAAGGAAGCAGGCTACACCGGTAATGTGGAGATCCCCCCCGAAAAGGCATTCGGCCCGAGCAACCCCAAGCTCATCGAGACCGTCTCTGTCACAAAGTTCGAAGACAGGAAAGTCTACCCCGGCATGGGCGTTGAGATCGACGGCAAGAGAGGTGTGGTTACCAGAGTCATCGGCCGCAGGGCTACCGTAGACTTCAACAGCCCCCTCGCAGGCCAGGTCGTCAACTACGAGTACACCATTGAAAAAGTCCTCGAAGGAGACGTTGAAAAGGTCCAGGGCCTCCTCGCCCTCTACACCGGCCTCCGTGAAATGGAAGTCGAAATCGAAGACGGCGTAGTAAAGATCGGCATCCCCACCGGCCTGACCTTCAACCAGCGCTGGCTCATGGCAAAGAACAGGGTCGCAACCGAACTCTTCAAGTACGCTGGCCTCAAGGAAATCCAGCTCATTGAAAAGCTCACTGCAGAACCCGAAATCCCCATGCCCTCCCCCGAGGAAGCCGAAGCTGAAGCCGAAGAAGCTCCCGAGGCTGCCGCTGAAGAAAACGCAGAAGCCGAAAACTGATCATACCGATCAGAACTGAAAAAAGACCTGCGAAGAGTTCTTCTCTTCGCAAAATTTATATACAATAATCGGGTTCAGGGTATATGCTTCCCGGAGCGTAAAGGAATCATGCCGGGAAACATTTACCTGAATCCTTCATTCAACATGCTGAGGTAGCCAAGTGGACTACGGCGCCGGTCTTGAAAACCGGTAGTGCTCACGCGCTGCGGGAGTTCGAATCTCCTCCTCAGCGTACTTCCCTAAGTTCAAAGCCCATTACTTTCAATTGACTTGGTATCTATTTTTATTTCAATACCGGGTGAATGATATATATGGGCATTTATGATTATAAGAACAACAAAGGGTTGCGCAACCTTGAGTCGCGCATAAAGGACGCTACTTATTCTGAAGCTAACAAGAAATCAATTCTGGATTTCGAAAATTACCTTTTTGCTGAAGGCATTAAAACTATTCGGGTTTTGAAATACTTAATGCAACTGAATACCCTGGCAGAGATGTTTCAGGAGATCAACGGCAAAAATTTTTCTGAAATGGACCGGCTGGATATCCAGGCTGTTGTAGCGCGAATAGAAAGATCTGACCTGGCCGAGTGGACCAAAAGGGACTATAAAGTCACAATCCGGCGTTTTTTTTCATGGCTGCAGGGAGAAAACAATGCTGCCGCATGGGTAAAGACTACCGTCAAAATGAATGCAAGAAAGCTTCCTGACAACCTGCTTACTGAAGAGGAAATCAAGCGGATGATAGAAGCTGCCGACCACACCCGCGACAAGGCAATTATAGCGATTCTGTATGACTCTGGCTGCCGGATCGGTGAACTCGGAGGGCTCCAGATCAAAAACGTAAATTTCGACCAGTTTGGAGCTGTCCTATCGGTACAGGGAAAGACGGGAGCCCGGAGAGTAAGGGTCATATTTTCAGTGCCTTATCTCGCAGCATGGCTTGATGTTCATTCTGACAAGGAGAACCCTGAAGCATACATTTTCGTTATGCTCAGAGGGAAAGGGAAAGGAAAGAAACAGATGCAGTATGCTGCACTTACAAAGATCATCAAGAATGCAGCGAAAAAAGCAGGCATCAAAAAGAGAGTCCATAACCATCTATTCCGACATTCCAGGAGTACAGAGCTCGCCCAGCATCTGACAGAAGCTCAAATGGAAGCCCACCTGGGCTGGGTCCATGGCTCGAACATGCCGGCAACGTACGTACACCTTTCCGGGAAGCAGGTAGATGATGCAATGCTCCGGATCTATGGAATGAAGAAAAAAGAGGACATGCTTCCAGAACTTACCAGTAAGCCCTGCCCTATATGTGAAAAGATCAATGGTCCTACCTCAAAGTTCTGTACTCGCTGTGGTCATCCCCTTGATCAGCAGACCCTCCAGGAGATCAACGAAATAGAAAATAAAATACCAGAGCTTTTACAGCTGGTAATGAAGAGTGATGCTGCAAGAGAACTATTTTCCAAATTCGGGAGGTCTGAATCAAACTAATTTTATAATTTTGGAATTTTTATTTTTATATCAAACGGATCTCCATATCTATTTGAAAGTTCGCCAGGTTTTGTTTTTCGGCGTTTTGGTTTTTCTGTGGGGAGCATAACATTTAGGGAATCTTCTATTGATACAGGTAATTTCATTTTAGATGTCGGCCTCCAAGGAAAATAATATTCTTCTCTCGGAGGTTCTGGAATATTTCCCTTGGAAGGGATTTCTGATATTTCCGGAACGTGTCCTATGATTGGAACTGCAGCTTCCTGAGGCATCTCCGTCTCAAGCTCAGGAACTGTAGGAACTGGTGGAGTATAGATACCTCCTTTTTCTTGTTCCTTAGGCATTTTAGCCTCCAGTTGTGGGACTGTTACCAGTGGAGGAATATAGATGTCTTCATATTCGTTTTCCTGTCTCTGAAGTGTTTCAGCCTCAATATGTGGAACTTCTGTAAGTTCCCGGACAGAAAAAACACGAGAACTTGTCAATACCGGAAAAATCACATTTATTTGGGATGTCTCTGCTCCAGTTCTAATGCTACTTATAGTGTATGCTGTTGGAGCCGTGTTTTCAGGGCTGAATATATCTCTTTTAAGTCTCGCATCCAAAAGCTCGGTAGATAGTTCGGGCTGACGTGAAGCTGGAACTTTTCCAAATAATGCTTCCTCCATCTCTGGAGTTATTTTTACATCATCTGCAAGTTTGATGCTTGAGATATGGAAATTCTCCTCAACCTGGGGTTTAGGTTTTCCGAATAGCACTTCCTCCATCTCCGGGGTTAATTTTACATCATCTGCAAGCCTAACACTTGATATTCTCGTAGAGGATTCTGGAATTATTTTGTCGCCGAATACTATATATGTTTCTAGTTTTTCTTTTGGTGTGATTGCAGGTCTTGGCTGAGATATGTCAGTTGATTTAAATACGTTTACGCCTGCTGTTCCTCGAGTATCCTCTAAAAAGTTATTAAATCCAGTTTTTGATAATCCCGGTTTAACTTTTGCTTCTACTGATCCACCGGCTTTACCTAATAACCATCCACCTACCAGTTCCCCTGCCAGTTCTCCTGGATGCTCCTTTGCTTTTGTTACGGTTTCGCCAGCCATTAACCCAAGGCCAAACCCAATGGAATCTTTTATAGTAGTAGGATTTCTGGCGATTGTTTCTACACCGAAAGGAATGCCGCCTACGGCCCCTATTGCCCATTCAGGAACGTTTGTCACTCCTGTAAGTACATCTCTGGTGGTCCCTGCAGGGAGTCTGCCTAATATTGCATTTTGAACCTGGTCATATCCTGAAGCTAGAGCGTTTGCTTTTTGAGAAAATGAATATGTACTCATACTCCGAGGTGCTACATTTGGGGCCCGTAATCCCCGTAATGAATATTCCTGCCCCTTTCCTGCAGCGTATCCCTGTGAATAAGCTCGCCCTATCTCTTTCACAGGTTCCGGGCTGTGTTCCTCCAGCCAAAAATTAGGATTGGTTTTATCAGCTGCCCTCGTTGGCAACCCATAAACGTTCCCACCTATCGGCCTGAACTTTCCACTTATTTTTGATTCTCCCTTGGCTGCAGGTGTCATTTGCGGGTTTGTTCTAACTGACCATCCGACATCTCTGTTTACTACAGTCGAGAAACTGGATTTTTGTTCAAACGCCCCACTTTCTTTTAGATCCCGAAGCCCGGAAACTATAGACTGCTGCCGTTCAACCTCCTGGGGGGATCTCTCGTAAGGATTGTTGTATGTGCTGCCAGACCCTCCAGACCCTCTGGATCCGGACCTCCGGATCTCATCCTGAGCTCTCGCATATTCCGATCCTCGAGAGGACCCTACAATATTCCCTTGTGAGTCTCTGCTGGCTGTCGTCTGGGCCGCATGACCCCCTGCAGCTTCACTCAATGAAACATGTACCTTTCCGTCTGAACCAACATATGACAAACAATCACCGCACGAACTTCCTCATAAAATCATTCAGGGTAAAATCCCCCATCGGCTTATAGTCACGGTCCAGGACCCTGACCTCTACGTCCTGGATCCTATCTACCTGTATCTCAAATTTCTTTTTCTTGCCCATTCAATCACCAACCCAGAACGTATACAGAACCCCTGTCAGGCTCACAGCCGTGAAAACATACAGCATATACAAAGCCTGGTATGGAATGTAGATCACCCCTACAGCTTCCGGAGCAACCGCCAGGAGGCTCATAAACAACATAGCTATGCAGGTCCTGTGCAGGCTCTGGCTCTTCACATAGATGATCCCTACAGTGATGATAATCAGGACCACGTAGAACCAGGACCCATACAGCGAAGGTGAAGCCCAGAACGAATTCACAGGCGTTAAAATAGAGTTCGCAGCTGCAGCCGGGTCATCAGCTGCGCTGGCATTTGTCATGTTTTGAATTGCAGGGTAGTCCGAAATATTGTACTGATATGAAAAATTCTCCCGCAGGTTATCGAGGCTCTGGAAAGCCTCCGTCCTGTTGTAATCATTCCAGCCGGCCATAAATCCTCCAAATATTTCCCGGGAAATAATCCATTATCCATCTCTCCCCAGGAGCTTCATAGCAAGCCCGTAAATTGCCACAGTTCCAAAGAACAGGCTGATAGGTAAGGCAAAGGTCCCAGGCAAGCCCATTGCCGTCATAATAGGATAGGTACCTACTATGACCATCAGGGCGAACTCCAAGACAACCTTCACGCCCATCAGCAAAACCATCCCTGAAATTGCAACACTCGTCAATACTCCGTTTTCTGCAATTCCAGAAAACATGGTCTGAATGCTGGTCATAGTCTCCGTAATGTCTCCATAGACATCGAACCCTGCAATCTCAAGGGAAAATGGATATACCTCAGTCAGCCCGAGCAGCACCAGGGACAGCTGAAGCAGCATCATAGAAAAAGCATATCCTTTCAACTTATCTGCCATCAGCCCACCCCTCCGGTCCTCTTCTGATGCAGGTATATCCCACCCAGCGCAACGATCCACACCAAGACCACAAACCCAAATGAACAGATCAGCCAGCCCAGCTTATACCCCAGGCTCGTCAGCACCGCAGCAGACCCGCAAGAAACGTCACTCCGCCCCTTTCCGAATGCCATAAGGAAAATCAATATTATGGCCACAAAAATCAGATTTTTCAGCCAGGCCGGGTATGAGTCAGGGACCAGGTCCACTGAGGCAGAGTAACTGATAGCCCAGGACTGAGCTGCAGAATTGCCGTCCTCAGTCTGAATTCTGAACTGCAGGAGATAGTCACCTTCCGGATAAGAAAAAGTGAAATTGCCATTATCCTCCGTGCTCGTCTGAGAATATACCTCAGTCCCGTTTGTAGCTGTAGCGGCAAGGGAGACTGACGACACTGCTTTTGTGCTTGTATATAGGACTGTTGTGGATCCCGGTCCCTCAGAATATGTGAGGTTCAGCCAATCATTGTAGTACTCATGAACTATGTTTCCTTTGTTGAGCACAATAATATATTCGCTCAAACCAGGCTCGAAATATTCAGTGTACGTCTGTTCTCCATACACCAGGTCAATCCTGTACCTGGTTCCCTGGTCCATATCCTCTACTACAAATGAGCCTCTGTCGTCCGTTGTCCCTGATTTGATGAGCTCGGATTCGTTGTCATAACAGCGATATGAGACTCCAGAGAGCCCTTCTCCGGAATACCAATATTCCCATACTGTATAAAGCACGTCATGCGGAGCGTAATATATCCCAGCTCCTGACTCAATATCCAGGTAGAGGTCCTGCCTGGTAGTGGCCCCTTCTGTCACGAAATCTGTATACGATGGCACCGCAGTTGTATATCCGGACTTAGCCACTGAAACTGTATATTGCCCGGGTGAAAGTCCTGTGGTTTTGAGGTACATACCGTTTTCGTCGGTCATGATGTAGTATGTCACGGTCCCGTTAGAAATTGTTACAGTGGCAGATTGTATTGGGTCCTGTGTGGCTGAATTCTTCACATATCCATATATCCCCGGCATCGTAAGGTCCGGGGTGAATGAAAATATGTGGGTTGTGAGATTGGTCCAATCCGTGACTGTGTAGGACCAGGTAGATTCACCATATGTTTTTCCCGGATAATCTGTACCACCTGAAAGAAATGGTCCGCTGGCCGTTATGTTTTCTGCAGTAGTTGAAATAGGAATCAAGTTCCCAATATGCCCGAGAGTGTTAGCTGTCAGGAGCAGGGTCCAGTTCCCCAAATATGAAAGGCTCGCGGATACGTCAGCTGTTCCATTCGCGACGATTTCAGAGAGTAGATTTTCAGTTGTAGAGTTCAAATCTGACGAGTTCAGCGAGACGATAAGGTTTCCTGCAGATATGTTTCCCTCGTCATCGAATTCATAGCAATCGTCATCCACGCTTAGAGAATCTCCATCTGAAAGGTTTCCTAGGAACAGGAATGAACCGGATGCTGCTGTAGCATTATCTGAAATGGGCCCCCCATCAAGAGAGATTTCATAGGGATGGTATAGATTCAAAAATGAGAAAGTGGTAGAATTGATTGTTTCTGCTCCATATATGATTTCCAGATCGGCCTCAAATGCATACGGAGTGCCCTGTATTGTATATGTGAAATTATATGTCCCGTCTTCTTCGGCTGGAATCAGATATATATGATCTCCAGCATCGACATCGCCCCCTGTCAGATCGTCATCTTGGATCGTTGTAGCGACATCTGAACCCCCATAAAAAAGAACATCTGGGTAAACTCCAGGGTTTGAGAGCTGAGAGTAATAAAAATAAGTATCTGCTAAAATTATAGATCCCCGGGTTATTTCTAGCAGGCACAATCCAAAATTTTCCCCAAATGTGTCTAATCTGTTTGCAACAATATACCCCGCCTCATCTCCGCCCCCCGTGCTGTCACCTGGGATTGTCCATGACGAGATTTCGCCGGGTTTTGTCCCGGTGATTGAATATAGCGTGATGTCATGCGATGAATCGGGATATGAGCGAGCCAATTGCTCAGACCACGTGAACGTAATTGTATCACTCGATTCAGTGACGGTATCGGGGATGCCGATGCAGGAACCCGTTGTAAAATCGTCAAGATACACAATAGACGTTGCGGTGCGAGTACTAGATGGCGCCGCGAGTGCGTTCCCTATCGAAATACCTATGTCGATCCCGCCAGTGTATGCGGGATAGCTGTTCGCAATGCTCCCCAGTAATACCCCATTCCCATATATATCAAAATAAGATCCACTTTGGATAACCTCATATTTGGTCTCGTCCGTCGTGGTCATGGAATGATATGTTGCCATTTTAGTGCTTGTGCCGGACTGATAGACATATATGTATAATCCTCGTTGGAGTTCGTAAGACGTGGTCCCTGTATATCCGTAAGTGGTCGGACCGTCGATCAGGGTGAAAGCAAAATAGTCCTGCGGAAAATTCATTCCATTTGTTCGTATATTACAGTATATGCATGAGTAGCCATTCCCGTCAGTTGAAGTCGCATATAATTTCAGTGCGGTGTTTGCAATCCCTCTAGGGTCAGGAACCGCAGTTACGGTCACCGAAGAACTTGTTAAAACTCCACCACTTATGCTTAGTGACGAACTCGTTGACCAATAATCGGCATAACTGTTTTCATATCGTTCGATTGTGTCCTCAAATGCGTTGGCTGTTGCTGCTGTAGATAACAGGAAAAAAAGGAGAAAGAGATAGAAGAGACATTTCATTTCCATAGGCTGTTCCCTTCTGAACGAGTAGCTTCTATGAATCCCCAAAGAATCAGCGACAGCGAAATCAATACAGGAAGATATCTCAGCTCTCCATCTATCGTGTCAGCTGTGTGTGCTGCATTTCCTCCCATTGCCCAACCTAACGCAAACAGGAAGTCAAAAATCGGTTGATTGAAGATGAAAGTGGCTCCCAGGATGAAGAGGCCAACCATCACTTTTATCCAGGCTCCGACATATCCCATTTAGACCACCTCATTTTAGCTGAGTGAGAGGAGCTGCGGCGGCCTGCATACCAGCAACTGCAGTAGACGGCTCTCCTCCGCCTCCCCCTGCTCCTGCCATCATATAGCCGAATGCCAGGCCAAGCAGGCCAGCCATGAGGATGAAAAGGAGGACATTCGTATTTCCCAGGGGGTTCCGCATTTTCCGCCTGACTATGTCCACCTCCCTCTCTATGACCGCATTCTCTGCAGCCGGGCTGCGGCTCTCAAGGTAATTCTTCAGGTCAGTGATCCGGATGACCTCCAGGTCCTGCAGGATCTTGCCGTCATGTGCCTGGATTTTCTCAGCTATGGCTGCAACTGAGTCCCCTAGTTTATCCCTGATCTGCTCAAGAGGGGTTGAATATAGGAACATTAATTCCCCATAACTTTCGATGCCCATCTCTCGTATGTCCCTCAGGAGGGGCATTATCCGGGCGCTGACTGCCTGATTGTACGGTTTATACCAGATTGCCCCTTTGGTACCGTTGAAGCTGTATGAGTCCTCTGGTTCGAGCTCGTACGTTCCCTTATCTGTTCGGTATGTTCCCTCTACCTCATTTGCCCCTTCAAAGGAGAGTATTGCATCCTTTGAGAGGCCTAATACGTATCTTTTCCCCTGAAGTTTTGCCGTTGCGATCCTGAGCCAGCCCGGGAACCCGAAGAATGTAAGGAAGAGTACCAGGCCCAAAAGAATTGATTCGAACATGCATAGAATTGTGATTGTCTGAAGCGGATTTGACATTAATATCCCCCCTGTGGCTGCTGTGCTGGAGGCTGAGACTGTTGCCTTGGAGCTCCAATTCCCAGGAAGCGGCTCTTCTTTTTGTCTGTGTCTGGTGATTCCATCTTGTAGCTGGCAGTTGTGGCTCTCTTGATCAGGAAGCCGTCCCGGCCCAAGCTGGTGAGACATTTTGCAATTATTGTGGTCTGATCTGCCCCTGCCATATCCATTTGGCGGAGTTCGTAGTCCCGTTTTCCAGACATTTCCTTCAGCTGCCGGATCCGGAGAATTTCTTCGATGTCTTCACAGTCCTCTTTTTTGAGGTTGCTAAATGCAAGTTGCTTGTTCAGAGGGCCCCAATTTCGAAGCAGTTCTGCAGGAGGGATGCCGTCAGGGGTCCCTGCGTATTTTATGAGATTGTCCTTGAATGGGTTTTGAGATGGGTCTGAGGTCATGATTCATCCTCCTGTATGCGAGAATCTCTGAATGTTATCGCCTTGATGATCCCCAAGCTTCCGGACAGCAGGACCATACCCACATTCAGGTAGGCATAGCCGGGATCGTAGACCTGGTGAGTGTGCTCTATGATCGTGCTTGTTGATTCATTGAGAAAAACGTGATACGTCTCAATGTTGAAACTCGCTAATGAGAGAGCCAGGAATAGCGCAGTACTTAGAAAAATTAGTAGCCCGTGCCATGTGTCCCTTTCAATAGTATAGAAAAAGATCAGGAAAGCTGCAGCCTGTAGAAAAAGAAAAAGAGGTTGGTCCATTCGGTGAACCTCCGCTTAAGCATTCTTTGCCAGACCCATCAGCATCCCCAGGATGACAATGAAAACCGCGACATATGGAACCATGCCGTAAAGGTCGATTGCTCCCCAGCCTGTGGTCTTGATATTACCATAGCTGGTGGTTGCCTGAGAGTCGTTGAGGGCTGCTATTTTCCCGTCAGTTTGGCCCTGTAAGGTACCAAACAATAGGGCACATAACATCAATGTTACGAGCAGGACCAGGATACCAATTGCATTGCCGGCCATGTATGCTTTTTCGTTTTTCTTGAATCTGTCCATGGCAACCATATTTTTCCTTCTGATTGCCCGGGATGATTTCATACCTGGCACGAAGGCTGTTAAGTTCAGATATCCTTTTGTGTTGCCCTGAAGGGCTGCAAGTCCTTCCAGGCCGCGTTTGTAGCAACTGTCAAGCTTGTCTGTAGTGTAGTATAGAGTACCTATACAGGCAAATATACCAAAGATTGCAAGAGAGATTATGGTAATCAACTTAGGATACACCTCCTAAAAAATGATATATGCAGTTTAGTATATATATTTTAGTGTACATTAGGAATTTTTAGACAGAAAATAGGAGTTGAATATGACAGGATACAAGGTTGTAGATGGAAACAATCAATTCGATTTTAATTATCCATACCAAGATTTGATGATCAAATTGACAGAGAGCCTGAAAAATCAGGATTATATCTCGTATATCGATATAGTAGGGCACCTCAAGAATATGTCAATTCTGGCATTTGATGAAAAGGATCTGGAATGCATCGAAAAATTAGAATCCATTGCAAGGACATTCAAGCGGCACATTGATGGTATTACCCAAGCAGAACTCAAAAACAGTGAGCTATACCGAAGAGATTTCCAAAACAGTGTATATTCAAGAGGCCTTGACTTAAAAGTATGCATTGAATATCAATTTTCATGCGTAATAGAACGAATATGTATTAGTGCGCTCCGAAAAACAATCTTCAAAATGCAGGTCCCGAGTGGCCAGGATGGGACAATATATTATGACATAAATAAAGACGTGACACAAACAGTTGAGCATATCAATGCATATTTTGAAGAAATAGGATTGCTGCCAGTGAAGGAGGAAGCATGGAAGACGGAATAAGCCGGAAATTCAACTACTTCGGTTACTTTGTAAACCAGGCGAAAATAGCTCAGCAGATGGAGGACTCAACATTATATGCATTTATAGGCCGGCGCAGGTCCGGAAAAAGTGTGATATCCCTGGCAATGGCTTGCAGGATCGATCCGGACATCACAGCTGAAAACATCTGCTTTGGTGCAAAACAATTGACTGATGCCCTGAAATCCATGGAAAAAACATCTATTGTCTGGGAAGAGGCCACTGCAGCTGGAGGCTATAACAGAGACTGGCATAGTCCAGGAAATGCCATCGTTAATAAAACACTGCAGGTATACGGAGAAAAGAGAATTGCCATCGTTGCCAACCTGCAGCACCTCAAGATCCTAGATCCTCAGGTCCAGGTGCAGACAGATTGCATATTCAGATGCTGGGCTGAACATGAGAAGTTAGATGAGGGAGAGTACAGAAAAAATACATTTTTTGAGCCATGGAGGGTCAATACTGATTTTCTGACAGAACCTGTCCTAATGAGATACACGATAAACCGAGATGGAGTCTACAGCCCAATAGGGATGATACCTGTCCCTCAAATGGATGATCTGTTTAAGATTTGTGGAGTGAGTAAGTCCCTGTACACTGAATACAGGAAAAAGAAAGCAGAGTTTTTTGAGAGCATTGGAGAAGATGAAGAAGCCGAAAAAATAGATAAGAAAAAAATTGGCCGGCTTCAAAGAATGGCTGCAGGATGCGTCAAACTGATTAGAGATTTGAATGCAAATGGAATGACCCAGGGGGAGATCGCAGGAAAGATAGGGGTCAATCATCGCACAATATCAGAATGGAAAAATTATGACCTTGCAGAACTTTCTGCCATCCAATAACATAATAATATATACAAAAACTAAAAACCAGAACCTTCCCAGCCAAAAACCCCATTAAACTACATTTTTTTAGAGTGTAACGGAGGAACCGGGAGGTCCGGAGCAGACCTGCAAGGAAGGTACGAACCGAGAGCCCCGTGAGAGTCTGCAGCTGGGAAAAATTTCACCTATTTTTTTTGAAAGGAAGTTTGGATCCTTGGAAACTTACATCCTGAAAGGAGCAAAAAAAGGAAAAAAGAATACTTGGTTCCAAATACACCAAAGCAACATAAAAATGATGATCAAAAGTAACACGCTTTAAGTAATTTCAATATCAACTTTTCATACATTGAAAGGAAAGGTCCCTTTTTTGCCATCCTGTCCTATGTGGCACCAAACAGGTATATTACAGAACTTATAGGAATATGCTTGTTTGTGCCTGGGAGTGTATGAGTAAATGTAAAAAAATTGTGAGAAAAACATAGGCACTTTTTACTAATGTCTATTGCTATTGAAAAATTAATTAATTTTTGATCGTAACAATTTTGATTTTCTTGATGCTCATGATAAACCGGGTTATCTTATTTAACCTTATGATAGAACCGAGAATCCTAAAATAGTATCATGTATATGGAATCTAAATCACATTAACTAGAATTAAATAAGAATAACTAATAAAATAAATAAGACAATGAAAACCATAATAATTCTAATATTTATCACAATTCTTTTTGTAGGTGTATGTGCTGCAAATAGTCCAAATAAAGAAATTCCAACTTACTATGCACTAATAGAACCTGATCTTGAAGGTCATGCATATTTTCAGATTAATGTTCAAAATTTTGATTATAATCAATCTAGGATTTTTGGAATATCTGTCTTCAAGCCTTATGTTGAAAACTATAAATCGGAAGGCGCGAATGAGTCGTACGAAATTAATATACAAAGTCCTGATGCCAGTATCGATATTTTCTACAATAACGGAAAAATTGAAACAATCGATAATTTTAGTGGCGAATTCGAATTTTTAGGTGATTCCTACTTTAACCTTCCAGTTCCCTCTCAAATTTATTATGTAAATACAACAGATGAAATGAAGAATAATAATATATCTAATTTTAATATAAAATATTATGATTCGAATTTCAATTCAAAAAAACATTATGACAAATATCCATTTGATTATTATAATTTCACATATGATATTGCTTTTTTAAATGAATCATTTGTTATGTTAACGATTTCACCAATAAACCCAAACAATTTTTATGATATAGATGTTCTACTCAACCATGTTTATAAAAATAAAAATGGACAGAGTTTTGAAGAAAAAATAGATTCTGTTTATGATGGAGTATATAAAATAAATTTTGAAACTAAGAACAATGAGTCATTAGATGAGATTAAAATTACTTACACTCGGAAAATGGGTCTATCACAGGTTTCTTTTTTTGTTTTAGCTTTTTTAATAATTTTAATCCTAATAAGTATTTTCGCAATCAAAATTCCACAAGAATTAAATGCTATTGTATTTGGAACATTTTTAACAATTTATACATTCTCAGCGTCAATAGGTTATGCATATAAACCTTCGTGGCTTAATGGTTTATCTTGGTTTGATGGAATATTTATCGTTAGCACATTTTTGATTATAATTTATTTTATACTTTTAGTCAGAAAATGGAAAGAAAGATGACACTGATTTATTGAGAGGAAGATTGTCATCATCCGCAAGCAGAATGGAAAAAAGTTATTCTCAAAAGGTACTTTGCATCCGACTTTCCACAGATGTCCTTTCAATTTTCATCAATTTTCTTGCTATCGTTTTTTCTGGACCTTTGCAGCTGCAAGGAAGAATTTCTCCCCGGGTTAGGAAGATCTTCCCGGAAGGCCTTCCTTGCAAATCTCACCCATATGCGAAGGTACGGAGCACTCCAGGATATTCAAGGACAAGGCCTTCCCGGAAGTTCCACTGAAGTTCCAGGACAAGGCCTTCCTCCGGATGCAGGACATGTAGGATCTTGGCGCCCGGGAAAGTCCTGGTCCTGACCTGCAGGGAAGGTCTGCAGCTGCAAAGATCCGGAGCTTTTCAGGATCTTCCAGGACAAGGACTTCCTGGATAAAAAAGAGAATTAATAATTTATTAAAAAGTTATTTCAAACATTTTCAAACAATTTGTTTGAATTAAAAAAAAGAGTTTACTGATATTGAAAACATAATTTCAAACATTTTCAAACGTTTCAAACATGATGTTTGAACTTTCAGAACAGATATGATTCATTTTACAAATTTCATTTACAAATTCTTAAAATGATATAAAATAAGAGAGATAAAAAATAAGAGAGATTTTTGGGATTTTTTCTTCCCGGTGAACAACTTTCCTTGTCACTTTTTTGTCTTTTGAAGAAAGCTCGTTCCTTCATTCAGTCACTATATAAATGGAATCACCATTTTCATCTCCTTTTCTTCGAAATTTCAAACATCATGTTTGAAATGTTTAAACATCATGTTTGAAATTTACAGCGTGAACCTTTATTAATTCTTTATATGGATGCGCATTACTCGGTTCTTACCGGGTACTTTCTCGTAGACCACATCAGGGTATTTCTCAGGCATTCTCTGCATGAGCCGTGTTGCTTTCATAGTGTTTGATTTGTCCCAGCCAAACAGGTTCATGATGTCCCTGTTTTTCAGTGACAGGCTTCTCTGGAGCTCATCATAGAGCCGTTCCTCCAGACTCTTCTCTGGATTTCCCTGGATATCCTGAATGAGGCTGGCCTGCTGCCTGAGCTCTTCCCGCCTCTCTTTCTGTTCAAGGTAGTACGGATCTTCAGGGTCCTTTATTTCCTCTTCCAGACCTAATAGGAGCTCCAGATCCGCAATCCGTGCACGGTCCTTGATACTCTCATTCTGTGTGAAGTCGATACGTTCAGATATTTCCCTGAACGTCACCTGCAGGGCCTCTAAGAGGATCTCAGGCTCTTCCCGGATCAGCTCCCTCAGGATATCCTTGAGCACTTCACGGGATCCCAGGGATCCGAAGGTACCCAGCAGTTCTGCAGCTGCAGTGTTCATATTCTCCACCCTGTAGTATGAGTCAGTGGATCCACCCTGCAGGGCTTAGCCTTGATGATATCTTTTATCTCTCGATTTATGTTGAGCTGACACCTCCTTTCTATGTTCGCGTTACTCCGGATAATCGCCTGCTGCCGGATCTGTTCATCCGTCAAGGCAGGCCCTGTTCCCATACCCTTACATTCCCTCTCCGGATTCCCCCCCGTTTTTGGCTGTGGCTCGATCAGGTCTATGAACTCCCAGATCCGGGCCCGGAGCTCGTCATAATTAGAAAGAGTTGCTGGGTATTCTGCAATGATCCGGGCTGCCATTAAACCACACACCTTTTTTCCACGAAATACTTTATTTCCCATGTAGGGTGATATTGCTCCACTCGCGAGGGTTTTTCCGGAAAGGTGACACCAATATATCCCCCGTCTCCTTTTCTGATAGTCCCTACTCTCCCATCATAAACTTGTACTTTAACTCCTGGATATGCAGGTACGCCGTAACGCTGACGGATATACTCCAAATCAGATTGGCTTTTAGAGGGTTTTACCATATCAGACCCCTCCAAACGCTGTAAGCGTGGGCTGTTTCTTGACGGTCGTCAGTTGCTTCCTGTATGGACATTCTTCTCGATCCAGGTCTTCCATCTCATAGGTGCATTCCATACAGCATGTATTGTTGCACTCAGCAAGTGTGGTAGGTATAAAGCAGCGATACGGTACAGGCTCCTTCATGAAATCATAAGGCTCTCCGGAATCTGTCAACTCGATCCAGGACCCATTATCCTTGTAGCCTGCAGCATTGTAGTGGTACGATTCCTTTCCACACTTTGGGCAAGCTTGAAAGTATAAAAGTCCAGATTTTTTCCCGCTTTTTCTGTGCTGGCCCTGAACTCCACGGAGAGCCCGATCAGAGATAATCTCCTTGCATTTGGGGCACTGGTATTTCATTCAGATCATCCCCCAGTATTTTCGGCTAGAGTACAACACCGCTAAAATGGCATTTTTCCTGACCGTGGAGCTGGGCCAGTGGGCACGGCGAGCGCGCCAATAGCGGGCAGTTGGAGATGTACCCTCTGTGGAGATTGTGCGAAAACGAGACATTCTGCGAAAATGAAACATTCAGATCACCCCTGTAGCTGCCCTGAGGATCCCAACAAGAGCAAAGCCTTCATAGATAGAAAAGGTCCGGAGCAGAGCCCGGGCTTTCTCAGCTTCTTCCCGGAGGCCTTGAGCATCAAATTCCCGGACCAGCCTGTGTTGATGCAGGACCAGAGGCAAGTTTGAGACGGACCACACCAGGTTCGCAGCTGCAGCGGATCCCCACAGACCAACAAGGGCGGCGCCGGCAATCCCTCCCCAGGCTCCCAGCTGCACACCTGAGAGTTTGGGAAGGGATATCCTGGACGCAAAAAAAGAAGAAGGGTTCCGGGTCTGTTCGCTCATTCAGAACCCTCCTCTAATGGGGCAAAGGCCCCATAAGCTTCAATCTCAGCATCGGACCTGATCCGGACGTATCCCCGGCCATGGCGTTCTACATATTCCTGCTGTTCCTGGATGGTCATGCAGTCCCAACGCTTCATCACAACTGCCTCCTGGGTTTTTCATCGCATCCGGGACAGTCCTTCTTTTTCTCTGGCCAGCAGGACTTACATTTCATTTGTGAGCATCCAGGGCAACCGTTTTTGTACTTGGGGCAGACCTCACAACATTCTCTGAGATCCGGGTATTTATCCGGACATTCAGTACCTGCAGTATCCAGGATTGTGTTGATTTCTGCAATCAATCCCTGGACCTTTTCATCAGGGCAGATATCGGAGATCTGGTCCAGCCGCCTCTGGCACTGTCTACATACACCATCATTGTACCAGTTAGGCAATTATGCCACCCCCCTAACTCTCTTCCATCCTCCGCGAGATAAGAGCCGGTAAACCCTCTTTATGGAATCTCCACGTTTTACCGCAAGCATGATTGCAGCGGTCTTGGCCTCATCATGATTCATGCATTTACGGAATTCAAAATCAGCCGGAAAATCACCAAAGAGAAAAGCATATAGGAATCCAGGACTTTTGATACTTCCCGGGTCAGGGGCAGCCTTGGTGAGATAGAAACTATCTCTTATTTCGTAGTACGTTTTTGAGTCGCCTAGGGTTGAAGAACAGATTAACCTCTCTTTTTCGATTGCTTCTTTAAGTTCTGCAGGGGCAGACTTCAGCATACTTGCGTAATCATGCCCTGTCAGCCCGTTTATTGGGATTTCCCCGATCAGGTTGTGCTTTTGCCGGTGAGCTCCTTTCAGAGGATAGGGGAAGCCAATACGGCCTTCACGCCTTGCTTTCTTACGTTCTTCATTGTTCAGGAGTATACCCATTAGACCGCCTCCTCGTTTTCATCCTGGCACTTTTTTGCAGGGTCCTCGCAGATATCCCCGATTTTGCAGCCCTGGCACCCGCCTTCTGCGTAATGGCGGCAGCGTTCGCAGTGGTCCCTGAGAATTCCCTTTCTCCAGGTCATGCAACACCCCCCAGTTGCGTCTGCTTTTCATCTTTCTTTATGAAATGTGCCCTTACATCTGGCCTTGATATCTCTTTCAATGAGGACAGCTCTTCTATCCGCCGATCTATGCTGATTAGATCGTTCTCTAAGTCACTAAGCTCATCTTCCAGGTCACTGATATTGGACTCGATTTCTGCCTTTTTTTCCTCTAACCCGGCAAGTTCAGAATCAATCGAAGAAATATCAATCTTCACGCTTTCACCCCCGGGACCTGGATCAGGCGAATTTTCCTTCGGTTCCCCGGTTGGTTCACTGCGAACTCCAGCTGCGCTTTGAACATCCTGATATATTCCCTGCAACCCTCTTCGGAGTCCTGATATTTGCAGTCGATACAATATGCAAAACGGCCCTCAGCCGTGCAGCCTATAATCTCCCTCATAGTGACACACCCCACCGATAGGAGCTGTGCAAATACAGTGAGATCACGAGGATCCAGCAGATCAGAGAGAATAGGAAGAATAGGAAGGCCTGTTTTTTGGTCTTGATGTATGCATTCATAGTCCCATCCCCGCAATAGATAGGATCGAGAGGCAGAACCAGAGCAGGACCAGGCCAAGAAATGCCGAGGATACGAATAAGAGAGGCAGTAATGAAACTTCAGATACGAATCTCATTGCCCTTCCCCCTTGAAGAACTTATATGCATAGTGTATCAGGAGGATATACAGACTCGCAGCATACAGGTATGCACAGTTTACGGTCATGAGGTTGGCAGCTAGACCTACATTGAGTACTGCAACGCCAGTGATTGATATAAAATAGAAGTGTGCCACGGTTGAAAACAAAAGGCCAATGTTCTTTTTTAGACGGGGGGAAATATGAGGTCTTTGAAGGTTCATTCCGAAGCCCCCTTGAATTTCCGCGACAGGATAGACAGGATAAAGAGCAAAACCCCGAAATAAATCAAAATAAGAGGCGGGGTTAGTTTTCCTCCCAGTGATGCATTAATTGCAGCAATAAGTCCGCTTGTAACCCCCACAAGCCCGGCAAGCTCCAGAAATGAACAGCGAATTTCCATTTTGAACAGGTTAAATGCGCTCATTCCTGGTCCCCTCCAATCCCGCAGAATTCGCCAGCAAGCACATCAAAATCCCCATTTTCAATGTCCCATTCATCATATCCTTCTGCCATAAAGCAGGAGTCGCAGAGGACTTCTTCTCTTTCACTCTGATAGAAAACAGCATCTTCAAGGGAAGAATAACACCTGCAGCTGCATTTTTGCCCGCATCCGGAGCAAATTAACCGGGTCTTGAACTGTCCTGTGTTCATGTCAAGGTACAGTTTCATGTGGTGGATGTCGTATGATACGTCTTCCCGGTCTGCGTTAGGGTCAGGAGCAGCTACAATTTTACAGAGATGCGTTGCGCTCATTCCGAAGCCCCCTTGACCTGTTCTTCAAGTTCCTTGACCTTTTTTTCAAGCTGAGTAATTTGGTCTATGCACCATATCGGGAAGTATGCATAGAGGGCCAGAGTGATAAAAATCAGGACAAACGGCACCAAATTAATTAGAGGAACTGAATCTAATCCAGGGGCAACGTTGGGGCCGGTGTATGTGGCATTCATCATTAGTACCCCTCCGGCTCTTCTACCGGTTCTTCCTCCGGCTCGCGCTGATTACGGAATGTCCTTATAGCTTCGATTGCTTCGCGGTACGCCTGGATTCTGTCTTCGATGGCTGCCAGTTTCCTTTTTTCGTCTTTCAGAGCCTCTTCTTTTACTATAATACCTTTCTCAACGTCGTCTCTGGAACTTTCCAGCGCGCGCAGGTTCCTATTTAGCTCAATCAAAGGAACCGGGTGAGAAGCATCCAGATATGCATCTACGTACTTTGAAGCTGTATCCTCAAGGTGTAGGTTACTCACTCTCACTCACCCCCTGAGATCTACAGAAAAGCATCATTGCCATGTTTGCGATATCCAGCAATTCATGTATGGCATCAGGCGAAGTTATGGGGATTCCGTCATCTTGCAGACAGCCGAGTTCTTCTACTTCCATCCAGAATTCGGTTTCCAGGTTGTGCACATCGAGCTTTTTCCAGGAATCCCCTTTTTCTGCGTCGTGCTTTTGCATGGTTTTTTCCATTGCTTCGGCAAAGGCGGTTATTTCGGGCCGGACCTGGTTCACTCCCCCACCCCCTGGCAGAGCCTGGCCCATGGATTGTAGAGCGCAAGCAGTTCAAGGCAGTGGGATTTCAGTTTGTAGACCCGGACGCGAGGAAGAGGACGGGAGAAGTTTTTGCGGCTCATGCGGGAACCCTCCGAGGCATTTTCCGGGACCGGGACAGGGCGGTTTTCTCGTTTCTGGCCCTGGCAAGTTTTTTTGGGGCGCATTTGGAGCAGAGGCGTTTTCCGAGGACTTTGGGGCAGGAGACCGGTACGAATGTTTTCCGGCAGGCTTCGCATAGTTCGTGCCCGGTCATGCTCTGACCTCCTTAAAAGCTATATAGCGAGAGTGCATATTGTTCGTTGAGGAGTGATTCACCGGCTCCTGGCTTGGCGGCTTGTGCTCGGTTTTTTCGCCCCTCACATCACCTTGCTTGAGGTGAGTAAGGTTTGGGTGTTTCGTTTCTGTGTATTCCATTCTTGTCACCAATTTCTTTTCTGTTCTTTTCTTCCGGTTTGTGTGTTGATTTCGAGGTGTTTTTTTGTGCCGTTGCCCAGGCTTGAACTGGGTTTTGGGGGGGAGTTTTGGGGATTTGTGGGCCATCGATTCAGGTTTTTAGGAAAGGTCCTCCCCTGGTCAACGGCGCGGTGTTCTTCCTGATTGCGGCCCTTTTCCCCTGTGTTATTCGGGGCTGCTTTCACAGATCATTTTGCAGAGTTCGGAGAGCATCCCGATGGTTGCGTGGTGCCTTTTGATCTCTTCACTTACGCCGGCGAACTGCCGGACAAGCGGGTTTTTGCTGAGGTCTTCGAGGCTGGGGTTTTCAGGGACAGGTCCAGGATAGGGAAAGGAAAGTGCGGCAATTTCTGCGCTCATGCCCTCCCCCCCGGGACCGGCTCTTTGCCTGGCGGCTTGTGGTCTGTTTCCTGTGTCGGCATCTTGCTTGGCGGCTTGTGCTCTATTGTTTTGTTCCCTGCGGCAGGGGCAGGCGTTGATTCTGTCGCTTTTTCTCCGGTCATGCGGGGACCTCCTCTTTTTCTCCGAAGGTGGAGCGCACGGCACGGCGGACGGCGGCAGAATAGCTGTCGTACTGTTTTTCGATGTTTACGACCCGGTCCAGAATTTTTTCATCATCGGGATCGAATGTGATAGTTTTACGGGATATTTGAATCACCTTTCATCTTTAATGATTCTTTTATCATCATTATGAATCATTTTTGTATTTAAAGATTCCTTTTGATGTAAAAATAACAAAATAGTATTTCAACGCAGAAATCTTATACACAATGATGAAAGAGCGATTCAGTATTACTCTTGATAGTGATCTTCTTGATTGGATCGAGTCACTGATAAAAGAAAAAGTGTTTTCAAGTAGGGTTCACGCTGTTGAATTTTGCGTAGCTCAGCTAAAAAACATAGGCATTGAAAATGTAATGCTGATGCGCTGGGGAAAGAACGAAATTGAGCCTGTTTTCCTTTCAAAAAATGAAATTCAAACAATCGACAAGGTCTCAAAAAAATTAAATGTCAATAAGAACGAGGCCTTAAAGATTCTCATCTACCGGGGATTAGAGGAGATAAGCAAAGGCTCTCAAGGATCGGAAAAGGAGACGGGGAATAAAGAAGACAAGCCCCGGAAGGTTATTTTTGATTAATATATCCAGAGAAAAAAACACTCTTTTTATAAATTCTCACATATATACGATGTTAAATCCTTCACACAAATTAGAATCATCTTCCAATGTGGGAACATTGATAAAAAGATAATTTTTGCGCCAGGGATCGGAAAAGGAGAAGGGGCGGAAGGTTATTACATCGGGAGCGCGTAGGGTCACGAATACCCCGCTCTCCTGGTAGATGATGAAGTGAAATCTCACCTCTTTTAGAGGGTAATTTACACTTCTACTGTTGTTCCTTCGATAATAGCCTTTTGAACTTTTAGAAGGATGGTGTGAAGTTTTTCGAGTTCGCGATCTAACTGATATATCCCAAGGGTAGAGTTCCATTGATTATGCCACTCAACGAAATTATCATTTGTCAATTTATCAGAGGGGGGCGGTGATTCATTGTAATATAATTTGGCAATCTCTTTCTTCTTGGCATCGGGGAAATTAGGGAAAGGCAGATAGTCAAAGTATTCTGGCGACATGTGTCCACCTGAACCACCAACACCTACCCAATCAATGATACCATGCTCACGTAAATAAGCCAAAAAGCATCGAACAAAAATTATTTCCCATAGCTCGGCATTTTGAGAGAAAAGAACAGTCCCATGGAAATTAGTAGTGCACTTTTCAATACCTTCAACAATTACAATTGACCTGCCCTTCTCAAATCCTTCGCAACCCAAGATTAAGTCCTTAGGATTTACGGTCAATAGTTCTTTTTTATTGCCCAACCATTCTTTGTTTGTTAATGTTCCATATTCACTTATGTTTGTTGGGCGTATTAACTGATACCAATTTTGCTTTGGTTCGTCAGAGTACAAACTTTTGCCTATCACAGAAACGGCAAGATTAGGGCCTCGCCTTGATTCGATACCCATTTTTGACAAACAAGTTGATCCTTTTTCATATGAGTCGACAAGGTGCTTATATTTTTTAAAGTCCTCATTATATAAACCTGTATCAAGGCGGGAAGTTAAACCAATATCTCTATTTGTTGGAAACGCATACGAAAAGCTATTACCAGTTTGTTTTGTGAGAAGCTCTTTATTAATCTCAAGGAGAATTGCTTCGTGTCTTTTTTTAATTGCAATCTCTTTTGCAACAATAGCTCTCATTAAGGCAGAAACATAGCTCACAACTTTGTCTGAATCTGGCTGGTTTGGAAATGGAATCAGACAATCCAGCCAAAGACTTTTTGCATGAGTTATTGTAGAACCTCGTGAAGTCATGGAAATAAGTTGCACTTTGAACAACGGGTGCTTCAGGAAAGAATAAATATAGTAACGGTCAAAAGAAGGATGTAGTCTAACAATTCCGCCACTAAACATGTAGTTTGACCAATTATCCCCATCTACAATCGCAACTTCACCTACATTAGAGTCCTTAGACAAAAGAATATCCTCAGCAGCCAGCTTAAAATCAACAAAAACTCTTGGATTAATTGGCACTATTGAATTGCCTTTAGGATACAAGAGACAACTATATTCTTGCAATGCTTTTGTTCTTATGAGGTAATTAGACGAGTTATGCAGATACCACATCGATCCTGGTTCATTTCCCTTGTCAAATGGATT
Source organism: Methanosarcina sp. KYL-1 (assembly GCF_024372725.1). Classification (GTDB taxonomy): domain Archaea; phylum Halobacteriota; class Methanosarcinia; order Methanosarcinales; family Methanosarcinaceae; genus Methanosarcina. The sequence continues at coordinate 67,425 of NZ_VOUA01000003.1, read as the reverse complement.
TTCTTTATCAAGCAAGTCTCTAAGTAGAACTACGTTCTTGTTTGCAATAATAGTTTGACGATACATCGAAGGAGACCATGAGTAGTCTTTTGTTTCAATTTGTGACAATGAAATCTGTGAAGGCACATTATAGTATTCCAACTTAATTACTCCTTTAGGAAAATATTCTTCAGAGTTTCCTCTTGTGTAATAGCCCAAGTTCTAAATTCAGATACTATGTTGGTAAAATCCTCATCCAGAACTAAATTGCCTTCTACATCTGTTAATGTTTCGAAAGTGGTTTCATCAACCTTATACAGAGGGTTGAAAAATACATTCCGCTTACTAGTTCTTTTTTCATAGCCTACGTTATGAATTTCACGCACAAATACCGAATAGTTCTGTTCATTTAACGTCTGTATCTCTTCTGATCCGGGTTTGTATGCTACAATCAAAGTTGTATTCACACCAGTTTCAGCAAAAACATTAGGTGGCAAATCAAACAAAGCAACAATGCGCATTTTTTTCATTAGCCATTCCCTAACATCCTTCCATTTATTTATTGATGCTATGGAGTTCGAAAGTACAATGCCCATACGTCCATTTTCTTTTAGGCAATGGACTACATTTTCTAGAAATACTACTCCAAGATCAATGTTATCTCCGCCACCTGACAGTTTCCACGTTTCATACATTTCAATAACCTGACGGTCAAAAGCGGTTTTAGGTCTATATGCACGGTCTTCCCCAAAAGGTGGATTAGTTAGGATCACATCAAATTTCATTAAACGTGTTCTGTTTGGCCAATTATCCCAGTTCCCATCTTTGTGTATGTTAGGTATAAGCTCAACAGGTATTGGAGGATTGCCTTCTTTTATTTTCCATAAAATCGAACCATGATCAGGTACATGAAATAGATGTGCTTTTCCATCTCCGTTAAGTAACATATTTAGTAACGCCAATGAAATCATTTCGCCCGATACATCAGTTCCATAGATGTTTGCATCTTCAAGTTTCCAAGGGTCGTTTTTGTCTTGTGAATTTACATAAGATAATGATAGAAAATCACCAATACCGCAACAGGGGTCAAAGATCGTGTCTGTACCTCTAGGGTTGACAATTTTCACGAGGAAATCAATTACTCGGGGAGGTGTAAGGAATTGGGCTTTTTCTTGCTGTTGGAATTTATTTGCAAAGTTGTAGAAAATTATTTGATACAAATCGCTTTTTGACGAGCGAATGAAAGAAAAGTCTTGGAAACTTTCACATGCCGATACAGCTATTTTTACTTGTTCTAAGCTCTGCCAATCAATCGTATTTCTTTCTAAGATTGCTTGATATGGACCTATTGCTTCATTAAAGATTTCTTTCATTCTTTTTATAAATCTTTGAATGGGGTGTTCTGTAAGATCTTTAAATCCTGCCTCCTCTTCAAGAACGTAAAACTTTAAGGGTATAATTGAATTGCGTTTATTTCTTTTTTCATCAAAAATTTTTAGAGCAAAGGTTTGTATTAAAATTCCGTAACCCTTCTGGTTTACATAACCATATCTGTCCATCGTGCGTAGTACGTTGGACAATGCATCCTGCATTTGAACAGTTGATATCGAGGTTATAACTTCTAAATTTTGAACTGACCTATTGCTTCGGTCTATTGTTGAAGGATGGTGAACGAGGTTACGTAGTTCGTCAAATGAAGGAATATACTGGTAAGGGTCAGGCAAGTGTAAGGAAAGGTCACCTACTTGGCTATCGTCCCCCTTCTTGTTTTTTCCCTCATCGTACCTCAAATATTTGCCTGCGCGTCTGTGAAAAAGAAAAAGTCGGCCTGAATCGTAGTATATTCCGAGAACGTATGCGTCACTTGGATCCTTTTCTTTCATTGCAGGTTTTATTTGTCGAATTAGGACTTGGTCAATTTCCTTTTCCCCTCGCTTAAACTCAATTATACCAAGCATATGATCATTGAGCCATTGCAGGTCAGATGGATTTCTGTCTTTCCAGTAGTTATTATATTTGCTTAGCCAAGAAGGGTCGTCAAATATGGCCCCGTCAACCTTAAGGTCTTTAGCTCCTTTACTTCCTTTAGGAAAACGAATTTCAGTGCCAATATAATCCTTAGAGTAAAGATCGCTCTGAATAAGGGAGAAAATAAATTGCCATTTATAATACTCTTCGAGTGGTTTGCCATTCGATCCCCAAAGTGGAATATTACTTTTTGTTTTCCCATCAACAGGAACTAAAGATAATGGCAAATTTGCGTTTTTTCCAATTGTATCATCAAACGCTTGTTTGGATTCGGTGAAAGAAGGCATTTTTTCGGCATCCTGTGTGCAATAAAATGTATTAGTTTTTAGAAATTGTAAATGAAAATTTTGATATCTCTTTCAAGAAGAGCCAATTTGCATCTTTATTTTTATACAAAAATTCTTTTTCTATATCAATGCTTAGTTTTTTTATATTTAGTACTTACGCACTTGAAATGTAAGTCACATGTAAACCTTTTTTCCTAGATTTATGTCGAGACGTTTTTAGTTTTCTAAATTCGCAAGCAAGGTATACTAAAAAGGTTTTCCAAAATTCTCTTTTACCTTCCTGTATTCTCCAGTTACCTGCTTTATCCTTAATAGATAGTTTTATCTCCCTTCCTTGGGGCGGTTAGCCCGGAGACCTTGAGTTTCTCCAGAAACTGCCCAGCTTGGCCGGGCTGAATCCATCATGAAAAACAGCCTTCAGATTTGCCCTACATTCGATTTTTTTGAATGGGTGCTTGTAGTTTCTTCATGCTCCCTCAGTCCAGGCTCTCAGGGGCTTTCAGGAGAATGGCAGCAGCCAGATCGGAGAGACTGAGCTTCTTTAAAGGCTGTACGGTCTGGATACTGCATAACTTTATTTAGTAACAAGTCATATGTATATATGGATCAGTTTCATTAAACCTAACTTTGGCAGCTAAATAAAAATAAGTGCTCTTTGTTTTGCATTATTCGGTCAAATGAACATCACAAAACAAAGAGCATTCCCTACAATTCCTAACAAGAATATATGTGTTCCTATCGGATCAATCCTTGCTGTCCAACTCTTTTATGAAAAGCTTAATTTCTGTGATATTTTTGGCAAACATAAAAGCAAAGGTCTTGAATTTTGGTTGCCTTATTTTCCGTTTTTCTAAGTTCGTAAGAAATTGGGATTGATGGAACAGTTCTAAAATATAAGTATGCCTTCCAGCCTAGCTGCATCCCATCCTAAAAACAGCCTTCAGATTTGCCCTACATTCGCTTTTTTTGAATAGGTGCGTGTGTTCGTTCCTGCTCCTTCGAATAAGCTCTCAGAGGCTTTCAGGAGGGAGGCAGCAGGTAGATCGGAGGGGCCGAGGATCTTTAGGGGGGCTGGAAGGTCTGGACTGGCTGGGCACTGCATAACTTTATTTAGTAGTAAAGCTCATTCATATATTGACCAGTTTCATAAATATTATTTAGAAAACTCTCTCCTATACTGAAACTGGTCACCATTACCCCTTCAAGAAAAAGCTTCAGAAAGGTTATGGGAAAAAAGTAGGATTGAGAGGATAAGGGTTTCCTCTCAATCGGGAGGGGTGGATCACACTTGTCTATTGTTTTCCTGCTTTTTCCAAGTTTTTCCAAACTTGCATTTCTTCATATGGTTACACAATATAAAAGTTTTTCCTGCATTCCTTGAAAATATTACAACGTTTTGAATTGGATGCCTTTTAAAATGTCGGCGTATGTTAACATAGACCAGTTTTAGAATATTATCACAGGCCCTCACAAGAAAAAGGTTATAGAAAAAGTAGGGATTGAAAGGTGTAAAGGGTTTCCTCTCAATCGCCGGGGTTTGATTGTTTAGGGGTTCCGTTTTTTAGTATTCCCATTTTTGTATGAGAGTTTTAGGTTGGGGTTTCCTCTCAATCGCAGGGGGTTGGATCATTTTGATTATTTGTTTTCCGTTTTTTCAAGTACGTAAGAGCTCCAAGCGTATCAAACAGTTCTGAAATATAAATACTTTGTGGAATTTTTAATAAGGGATTTATTTTTTTTAGAAAGACATATGAATTTTTAGATTGATTTCTGACTTTAGTCAGATATAACACTCAAAAAATGAAGCTGGTTCGCCTATCACCCTTAATTTTTATTACTTTCATATCGCTTCACTATTTTTTATATATGTCAGAATGTTTTATTTCCCGGTAAATAATGGGGATTTCAAAAATGTTCATAAAAGCACACTGTCCAGTATGCGGTACTGATCTGTATCAAAACATAAGGCTGCACGCCCTGGAGCATCTGCACTTTGAAGGAGATAAGCAGGCCTACAGGTATGCGATAGAAAGCATTGATGTAACTGATACCCTCACAGAAGAGGAGCTTATCAGAGATATTTTAAAGGGGCTGCACAGGATCATCCATGACGGAATAGAAGTTGAGGTCCTGGCAGGGATCCTGGAGGAGAACTATGGGGTTACGGGGGCTTGCTGTAGGGGGCTTATAGAGATGATCCAGGTTGAGCTTGACATGTATTGCCCGGATATGAAGAGGCTTTATTTTGTCGATCCTGAAGGACCTGGCGAGTTATGCGGAGAAAAGTAAAAGGATTACTGTGGCAGTTAGTGCTTGCCGGGAAGCTGGCTGGATCAGGGGGAGGGGGCTTACTCGGAGAAGACCGATAAGCATATAAAAAAAGGAGTGCTTTTTTAAGATAGGCTTTAAACTCAGGGTAATACTCTCCTCCTCAGCGTCCACTTCTTTTTTGTTTTCAGGCTTTTTACCACCAAATCGTAACCTTTTTACATGCTAACTGGTTCCGTTCTTGTTGCCGCACCATGAAGCAAAAACCCGGTGAAGGTTCAAAATGAGCTGTTCTTTGTTTCGGTTTAATCCAAACTGGTGTTCAGACCATCGATAAACTTGCTAATAAACTGTGTTAAAGGAGATTTTTAGGGGATACGTGGGCCTTTGGTTCAGGGTTTTAGAAAAAGTCCTCCCCTGGTCAACGGCGCGGTGTTCTTCCTGATTGCGGCCCTTTTCCCCTGTGTTATTCGGGGCTGCTTTCACAGATCATTTTGCAGAGTTCGGAGAGCATCCCGATGGTTGAGTGGTGCCTTTTGATCTCTTCGCTTACGCCGGCGAACTGCCGGACCAGCGGGTTTTTGCTGAGGTCTTCGAGGCTGGGGTTTTCAGGGACAGGTCCAGGATAGGGAAAGGAAAGTGCGGCAATTTCTGCGCTCATGCCCTCCCCCCCGGAATCGGCTCTTTGCTTGGCGGCTTGTGCTCGATTGGTTTGTTCCCTGCGGAAGGGAAGGGTGTTGATTCTGTCGCTTTTTCTCCGGTCATGCGGGGACCCCCTCTTTTTCTCCGAAGGTGGAGCGCACGGCACGGCGGACGGCGGCAGAATAGCTGTCGTATTGTTTTTCCTTATCAACTACCCGTGTTAAAATTTCAAAAACATCCGGGCCTAAATTGATAGTTTTCCTGCAATCCTGTTTGTTAATTTCTTGTGGTGAATTCATCATACATCAATTAACTAATTATGAAATTTTCATATAAATGGTTTTTTTTGGTTCTAACTTCATACAATTATTTATATTACAATCAGTTGTATGAACTAGCGATGAAAGAACGGTTTACTATCTCGATGGATGATGATCTTGCAGCATGGCTCGACAATTTAAGTGATGACAAAATATTCAGCAGTCGAAGTCATGGGATAGAGTTTTGCGTCAAGCAAATCAAAAAAATGGATATCGAGAAAGTTGTGCTCTTACACTGGGGTAAAGAAGAGGTAGAACCTGTTTTTTTGTCAAAGAAGAACGCTCAAATCCTTACCCGGATAGCTGAAAAATTAAATCTTAGTCCTGAAGATACGCTGGGAATTCTTTTGTATAAGGGATTAGAGGATGTAAGTAAAAACGCCCAGGGGTCGGAAAAGAAGAAGGGGGATGTAGAGGGGATGAGTCGGAAGGTAATTATTGATTAATTTTTTTCGATTATTCAACTGTTTATATAAATACTATGTGTGGAAAAGTGGATGAAATTTCAAGAGGGATATAATGAGTGATCAAAACAAAAACTCTGAAAATAAAGGGAATAAAGGGAACTCAGGAAATATGCCTGAACCCGTTGCTCTTGCAAGAGGTTTGTCAATAGAGAAATTTCAGAAGGAAACTTCAAGGGACATTTCAAAGAATAAACGTTAGGTCTGCTTGCGATAGAATTGTGGCGATCATTAGTAACACACTAAGCCCAAGGGCATAGATTGCCATCCCTATCTTAGCAGCTTTTTTTGTGGACCTCTCCCTCCAGAGGTCCTCTGCATTTCCCATGGTTGCTACAATCCTCATAATCTTTTCTTTTTCATCGTCATTGTTTAATTCTTTGAGCAGGTTGTTAGTAGAAACATCTCCGATTTCCATAGTTCTCAGAGCGAGGATTGCGAGAATTATGGTAACTATAAAGGAAATTCCAGTCACTAAAAACAGCACATTTGATATGAGATTTTCGCCGTTTCCTATACCTTCTAGGAGACTAAAAAATATACCTGAGATTGTGATTATTCCGGCACTTTTATTATCTAGAGAATAAAACCTTTTAATCACAGTATCAAGGTTATTCCAAGCAACTTCCAGCATTGCATCTTCAAAATCTTTCATAGTATTTACTCAACGTTTCAAATTATATAGATGTGATGTAAGCAAAAAACAGAGGTCGAAAAAGGAGACGTGGGATGAAGAAGGGATGATCCGGAAGGTCATTTTTGATTAAATAGTGAGGCAGCTTTTTGCCGCAGATTCTCAAAAAAAAGAAATGTTTGTTTTTTGTGATGAAAACTAATTTTTTCTAGAGTTGCCGCACTCTGAGTTGACAAAATTATTTAACAATTTGTGCACGCATCGAAATTCTTTCCGGAGATTCATCTAATCGCACGGTTACTGTATTTGTTTTTGATTCTCCGCCTTTAATGGTTCCAACAAAATAAGTTTTAGAACCTAAAATATAGAACCTAAAATATCACCAGTAGCAAATTTATTGTAATTTTTTCCCCATTCCCCGGTATCTTCAATTACTGATATTTTCACTTTCACATTCCGGGCTGAAAAAAAACCTTCGTTATATGTCTGGAATGTAATTTCAACCTCATTATAACGATATTGAGAGTCAATCAAGTCTACTTTTATTGAGTCTTTTTCTTCTTCTAAAACCATAGCACCGGCCCATAAAACCACACAAAGAAGAAATATGCCTACTAGTATATAGCCAGTGAATTTGGAAGTAAAGTCTTTATTCTGAGCTTGTGTTGGCTTTTTGGGTATTGGGATTTCTGTTTTTTTGAGAGGGGATTCAGGCTCTTGTTCTTTTCCTGGCTTAATAATGATTCCAAAGGCAAGTAAAGTAAACAGCATGAACATAACTATTAATAAAAGCAATGCAAAAAGCCCGTCAAAAAAATATATAAAATTTGGTGTTTTTTCAACGATTAGTAAGTACACATAGCCGCTTCTTGGTTCAGCCCAATTAACAAGGTCTATTAAACCTAATTTCAATAACTTCCAGCAAAGAAAGGAAATTGTGGACCATTTTATGAATTTATATAGTAAGATATAATCCCTGTTTTTGCATTTGCTGATTATCCTAGAATCTATCCGCTCTAACACTCCCATGAAAAAAAGTAGTAATGAAAACTATATAAAAGTTTTTTAATCCAGAACTGCCTTTCAGGTGAGAGCTTCAAAAGCTCATATTCTAGGGATAAAAGAGGGGGAATGGAGAAACGCTATGGATCGGAAAAGGAGAAGGGGGATGTAGAGGGGATGACCCGGAAGGTTGTTTTCGATTAATATATCCAGAGAAAAAACACTCTGTTTACAATTTCTCACATATATACAATGTTAAATCCTTCATACAAATTAGAATCATCTTCCAATGTGGGAACATTGATAAAAAGATAATTTTTTGCTCTACTCATAGCAACATAATATATTCTTGCTTCATCTTTTCTCACATTTTCAACTTGATTCACGCAATCAACAATCCATTTTTTGAATTCTTCTTCGTCCTCCAAAACTAGTAAGACTGAATCAAATTCTGCACCTTTTGCGCTATGAATTGTTCTTATCATTTCTTCTTGCTTTGTTTCTGTTTTTATATATGGCACTAAATCAGCTAAAGTATGTTTTTTGGCAAACTCTTTAGCATTCCCTCTTCCATACGCTCCTGCAATTTTAATATTGTAATCATCAAGTAGCCGGGTTATCGAAGCATATGCATCAAATATTGTTTTGTCCATGAAATCTTTGTCAGACATCTCATTTATTAGAGTAACTGAGAGTTTTCTGATGATTAATGAACTTACTTTTTGCCCATTTTTATCCAACTTTAGATATTTGGATATTTCTTTAATGGAATCTTTATTGTTACTTTTGATTGAGTAGTCTCTAGCAACCAACAAAGAGTTTATGAATGCGGGCCTCTTTTTGTCAGAATCAGAACCGTATAGCTCATTTATCAAGTTATAAGTTGATTCGATGCCATTTAAATTATTCTTTAACTCATTAGCTTTAGAATTATTACGAGTCAGAATTATTGGCTCAATATGGCAGTTTTCTTTTATCCATTCCCGTGCTAATTCTATATCACCTATTAGTAAAGTCACAGGATAAATGTCAATAGTAGTTTCTACTTTTCTCTGTTGGATATCAGTTCGAAGAGTGTTTAAATAAGTTATAATTTCTCGGCTACTCCGATGATTTTGTTCTATTTTGTAGTTTTGCATTCTATCAAGAGCAAAAGACTCAAAATCATGCCTTTGTGCACCAGTAAACATATAAATTGATTGTGCAAGGTCCCCAATTACACCAACTGTCGTTTCCTTTTCAGCTATAGTTTTTATAATATTTGTTTGCAATTGTGTTGTATCTTGAAATTCATCAATGAAAATATAAGGAAATCTTGCTCTGATAAAATCGAGAGTACTTGGATAATTAGTAATTATATAATGAGAAAAATACAAAACATCTTCATGATGTAAAATACCGTATTTCCAATATGCTTTTTTATACAGTAAGAGTTCTCCGTTTCTTATTGGTATGCCAGGATTTTGGTAAGGCTCTCTAAACTTTAATTCGCACTGTTCGCCTGAAAGAGACCAATACATTGTTGGAAAATATTCGTATATTCTTTGCTTATCTTCGTTATTTTTTAAGTAGTTATATAAGTAGCCATATTTTCTTGAATTTAATTTCACTAATTCTTCAATCCAGCTAGAAACTCTATCCAATCGGGGAATATGTTCCACATGTCCTGTTATTTCATTAACATTAACTAGGGGATTTCCACTTTGGTCGTTTTCAATTAAAAAAGAAAAAGGTTTTATTAAATTTCGGTATAAAAAACTGTGAATTGTAGAGACCTCAATTCTGTATAAGTCGCAATTTAACCGTTTCTTAATCTCATCTGCTGCTACATTAGTGTAAGTGATACAGGCTATTTTTCGTGTTTTTCCAAGACGAGTAGATTCTCTTGAAACACGTCCAATATGGTCAATGAGCCATTTAGTTTTACCAGCACCAGGTCCAGCAAATACTTTAAAGTGATGTTCAATATTTTCCATTGTATATACATCAGAACACGTATTCATATCCATAAAATCAGTCCTCTGATATATATTCAATGCAATTTTTCAGATAATTCGGGACTTTAAAATCTTCTTTGTCATTATTTTTAACAAGATTATATCTTAGCTGCTTTTCAAGGATGAAAGCATGTATCCCTTTAGTACTTTTAACGGATCGATAGTAAACAGAAGCTATCAAAGCTTTCTTCTTATTATCTTCATCCCAATTCGAATTGTTTATCATTCCTTTAATTTCAGCATTTTTACATGACGATAAAAGATCATCAATCGAACTCCCAGTATCATATTTTTCAAACATAGCTTTAAGGCTTTGGCGGCCATTCTTACCAGTATCCGTCATTTCATCTGTTAGTAAAAGTTTAGAACATGGATTGAATAGAGCCAAGTCATACTCTAAAGTCTTACCTTTGCCTTCTTCAGGATGATAAACTTTGATGTTATTGTAATCTTTTGTTTGATCTATTAATTGTTTGACATGATCTGATAAACTCTTATATTCAAAAAGATCCTCGTTACTTCCCAGTTCAATAGGTAAGCAAGCCTTCCATTTACTTTCTCCTTTCTCTTTCTCTTTCTCTTTCTCTTTCTTAACCGGATCTGCATCAGTGATACATGCCACTTTTTTGTAAATAGCATTCTTATTTTCTTCGGAATGCAGAAATAGTTTCGCAAAATGAGTGAAAGTACGACTATCCACACTGACTATGGCTACATGCTTAGAAATAAGGTCTTCTTCTTTGTTAAGGTAGGCTGATAAGCAAGGAACTAAAAGCTGCTCTGCTAAACCTTCAACGAAGAGTATACGGTCAGCAAAAAGCATGTTTGATTTTGTAGCATCAAGGAATCTTTGTACGTACATTTTAGATTCAGTATCTTCTCCAAATGCTTTCCCAGGATATCCTATGTTTATTTTACCTTTGATGTCTTCATAGAGACAAATTAAATTATCCAAATCAATAGCTGAAGTAATATGAGTTGAATGAGTTGTAATGAAAATTTGTCGAACATGTTGTTTTTTATTAATATTATCTTGCAAAAATTTCAAAAAACTGAATTGCATTGATGGATGAAGATGTGCTTCAGGTTCTTCTATTGCTAAAATTGGGAAAACTTTCGCATTTTCACCCATATAACTTGAACATTCCATCTGTATTTTGGATAAAATTAGCGCTATGAAAAGAAGATTATTATACCCTAATCCATTATTGCTAATTGGTATCTTATATCCATTTCTTTCTACAATTAGACGTAAAGCAAAAAGTAAATCTTCTTCAGATATATCTGAGTCAAAATCAGGTTCTCCACCTTTTCTAGCTCCCGTATCTTTTGAATACTCTATGATTTCACCTTTTTTTATTCGATCAATCAAAGAATTTAGTAAATTTGTTCCTGATGAATGAAAATTATTTTCCCTATCTTTCACTTTTCTTAAGGTCTCTTCGGACAAATTTGCTCTTTTCTTTCCGTTTGTTAAATCATAATCTAAAAAATAACTCAGTATATTTTTCAAAATTGTGTTATTACCATAAAACATTTGTTTTTCAGCATCCCTAATTGCATCTAGAAACTGAAAATCAAATTTATCAAGCCATTCTGAGTCAACCCTTTCTTTTTTTTCTGGATTCCCTCCATAAATCCGAGATACATATTTTGGAAGATAATATTTTGAGATTAATTTCCAGCATTTATCACGATCATAGGTGCCATCATCATTTTTATATTCTTCAATATCTTTTTGGTAAGAACAGTAATCGTCGCCTTCAGGTAAAAAATAGTTAAAAGTAAGCTTTGCTTCATAAGGTGAATCATGTTTTACAAGCCAGTCGTAAACAACATTTTTTTCATCTTCTGAATCATTATGTTCAGTGAGTGTGACAGAAATAATAATCTCCGGTGGGGTAGAAAAATCAGCATACTCTTTGTTAAAATCATCAATAGGTAATCTTGCTCGATTATTTTTATGGTCAAAAATTAACTGTAAAGCATTTATAAGATTAGTCTTACCTGCGTTATTATGCCCAATTATGACATTTATTTTGGGCGTAAATTCAATTACACCAGTTTGAAAATTCCGGAAGTTACTAATTTCCAACTTTGATACATACATGCTACTTTCCCCAAAGTGAGATTATTCTCGGATTAAGTGGATATATTCTCCAGCCTTTTCTCTGTTGATTAACTGTCTATACTTTGTACTACATATTCAATATATATTTTTTGATTTCACTTATTTTTACCATATGTGTCCAACATTATGTGAGAAATTTAAGCTAAAATATCCCTTCTATTTTTCTTTTCATAAAATTGTCTTTACCATGGTAAAGTATACTTATTTTTATTTAGACTCCATTCCAAATAGTACCATTTATCCTGATATCTATATGCTTAACAGTAAATCAGAACACTTTCTTCTATAAATACAATTCAAACTTACCCACGTTATGGTGAGGAGCTACAAAGGCCTAGTCGTGTCCAGAGCTTCGGGCAAGTTAGGTCGAAGGGTTCAGGGGGTTAGAGGGCGGGTTCGGGAAAAGAAAAGGTAGAGAGGGAGAGGAGCAAGGGGGATTTTCAAAAAAAGGCAGATTTGTTATTGAAAACAGCAGGAGAAAGAATAGGTATCTACTTTTAACTGCCTGTACTGCTATTACAGAAGCGCAAGCGAAATTATAAGGCCAATTATTGAAGCAATCCCTGAGGACCCTTGTAGGAACTTATTTAAGTCTGATTGTTTCAATTCGCTCACTAAATTAGTAATTTCAGTGTCTATCTCATTAGGAAGTTTAGTTACTATAACTTTGATTTCCTCCAGGCGTTCTATCAGATCATTCTTTAACTCGTTTAATTTTTCAGCTTGGCTGGTGTTCAATTTATCTATAGAGAATGTGTTAAGATTCACTACTTCATTTAGTTTTTCCAATTCCTTTTTTATTTCAGGAAGGTTTGAGGTTACATTATACGAATTCAGTTTGAGTTTGGATACACCAAAACTTATATTGTCCAGTTTTTGACACATTATGTCTAACTCAACTTTAATGTTTGTGGTGTCTTCTTTGATATCTTTGATGCCCTTATTGAGATTTTCGAATCCTTCCTTAACATGGTCTGCTGGTACCACTTCGACGTTACGGATCAGAGGAATTATTTGAGCTAGAATTTCGTACTGGTTTACAAGGTTTCTTTCGCTTTTCATTTGCTCTATTTTACTAAGAATAAATTGGTTTTTAGGTTGAACGGATATTTTTTCTTCAAGGACATATGCAAGGTTCTCAATCATTTGTGTCATTTCTTCCTGGCTGCCGATTTCCCATTTTTGAACTTCTCTACTGACAGCGCATGCAATTTTTTCTGTAGCAGTTCCTTCAGCTTCCTTGCATACGATCTTTGCTTTATTTTGAATCTCTTCGAGAAGCTCTTTTAATTTTCTGTCAAAAATAGGCAACCCTTTTCTTAGAACTTCTGTAGCATGAGGCGCCGCCTTCTCAGAATCTATCATTAGCTCAGCTGCACGATCACAGTATTGCCTAAAATAATTAAGCTCGCCTTTTTTTGCCTCTAAGTCCAGATTTTCCAGATTCTGGACTTCTTTTAATGCATTTGCAAGGTTTTCAACAGCTTTTAAAAGTGTTCCTTTACTCTTTGAGCCTTTCACTACTCTTTTTGCTTCTGCTAGATATTTATCTACTTCTTCCTTCGTTTCCTGTTTCTTGAAAACTATTGTATAATAAGAACGGTAAAAAGGAAGGCAAAATTGGGATGGGTTACTCAATACATAAAGAGACTCATGTGACGCTTTTTCAAAAAACTCAATTGCTGTTTCCAATTCCTTTTTATAATCATCGTCTTTTTTTGCTTGGGATGCCTTGAGTATGGAAACTTTTCCAAGGGAGTGATTTGCATTTACTCTCACAATCCTGTCTTTATCACTGGTCAGCTTATGTAAGTCATTCCATGCCTGTTCTTTATCAGGCACATGAGCAAATGCAGAGCCAAGGGCAGAGGCGGCCCCAGACCTCACAGAACTGTATTCATCACTGGTCAGCTTATGTAAGTCATTCCATGCCTGTTCTTTATCAGGGACATGAGGAAACGCAGAGCCAAGGGCAGAAGCGGCCCCATACCTCACAAAACTGTATTCATCACTGGTCAGCTGAATTAAATCCTTCCATGCCTGTTCTTTATCAGGGACATGAGGAAACGCAGAGCCAAGGGCAGAGGCGGTCCCAGACCTCACAGAACTGTATTCATCACTGGTCAGCTGAATTAAATCCTTCCATGCCTGTTCTTTATCAGGCACGTGAGAAAAGGCAGAGCCAAGGGCAGAGGTGGCCCCATACCTAACTTGTGGGTCATCGCTAAGACATTGTTGGTGAATCTTCTCCTGGTCTATCAACTGCCCAACACCAGAAATTTATATAAAGACTAATGCTTAAAACAGTTTCGTATTTAGCTTTCTGGATTCTTTGAGGGGGTCAGCCCGGAGACCTTGAGCTTCTTCAGTACCTTCCCTGCCTGGCCTTTCAGCACCCATCTTAAAAAACAGCCTTCAGATTTGCCCTACATTCGCTTTTTTTGAATAGGTGCGTGTGTTTCTTCCTGCTCCCTTGACTAAGCTCTCAGGGGCTTTCGAGAGGAGGACAGCAGCCAGATCGGAGGGGCTGAGCTTCTCCGGTAGCTACAAAGGCCTGGTCCCGGAACTTCGAGCGATCCTTGCAGCTGCGGATCGGTTTACAAAGCGGCTTGTGAAGTCGAAAGGTTCAGGGGCTTAGAGGACTTCGGGAAAGGGAAAGAGGGAGGAGGAGAAGAGCAAGGGGGACAAAAAGAAGAAGGGAGGATAGGGGCCGGAAGTTCGAAATTAAGAAAGAAACTGATATTAAAAAATGCTCCATTCAGTGTTGTTCTTCCCTTTCTTTTTCCTGGTTTTTAGGCAAAGTGAACGTAAAAGCACTCCCTTTTCCAACTTCGGAATCTACCCATATTTCCCCGCCGTGCATCTCTACAAAGCGTTTGACAAGGGCAAGGCCAAGACCGGCCCCCGCCTGTTCCCTCGATTCAAATTTTTCCAGCTGGACGAAAGGTTGAAAGATTCTTTGATATTCTGCTTGCAAAATTCCTTTTCCCTGGTCTGCAACACTGATCTGGAATTTATCCTCCGACGCCTGGATGGAGATCGTAATCATGCTTCCATCAGGTGTAAACTTTAAGGCGTTGCCCACCAGGTTATATAAGATCTGGTTAAACCTGGTCTTATCAGCTACTACGTTAGTTTTTCCTGAGCTGATTAGAGTCACAATTCTGATGTTTTTCTGGGATGAGCGGGGCATAAGCATAGTCCTCACTTCATCGATTGCATTTACCAGGGAAAATTCCTCTAAGTTAAGTTCCGTCATCCCGGATTCAACCTTTGAGAGATCAAGGATGTCATTTATTAATTTCAAGAGATGCTTTCCGCTCTTCAGGATATTGCCTGTGTACCTCAACTGTTTTTCATTTAATTGGCCGAAGTTCTGGCTTAGAAGAATGTCTGAAAAGCCTATAACAGCATTTAACGGTGTCCTCAGTTCGTGGCTCATTGTGGCTAAAAACTCACTCTTGGCACGGTTGGAAGCTTCAGCATTCAACTTTGCTTCAAGCAAAGCAGCTTGTGCTTTTCTCTTTTGGGTCACATCAATAAAAGACCCCATCATCCCTATTTTATGGCCATTTTCATTAAATAGCAGGTTTGCCGAAATGTGGACATCGAATAAAGCGTTATTTTTTTTCCTGGCAACCAGGTTCCCTTCCCAGGCCCCTTCGGAATACAGCCTCCAGAAACCTGCTGAAGCTTTCCTGTGATTTTCCCAGAGGAATTTACAGCTGTTTCCCAGCAGCTCTTGCTTGTCCTCATACCCCCACAACATCAGGAAAGAAGGGTTAACATAAGTCAACCTTCCTTTAAGGTCAGCCATGGCGATGGCATTTATGGAGGACTCTACCGCAGTATTTTTAGTCTTGAGGTCTTTTTCTACCTTTTTGCGCTCGGTTATATCCAGCATCACCCCAATAATTCCCTGTACCTCGCCTGAGACTGTCCCGTATGTTGTCTTACTGAAAGAAAAGTCCCGTATTTTTTTACCCACACACAGGATCTTGCCCTCATACAACTGTGTCCCTCCCGCTTCAAACAGTTCCAGGTCCTTTTTTTTATAAAGAGCAGCCATTCTTTTTGGAATTGAGCACGAAAGTTCGTCAACTGTGTGGCCAACGATATACTCTTCCGGGAGGCCTATGATTTCACTGGCAAAGCGTTCATTACAGCCCTGGTACTTTCCTTCCCTGTTCTTGTAATAAACAGGGGCAGGGATAGCATTGAGCAGAGTTTTCAAGAACTGGACCTGGTTCTGAAGGTCTCTTTCAGCTTGCTTGCGCTCGGTAACATCCAGGATCAGGGTAAGTACGGCTTCTTTCCCGCCATAATCGATAAAACGCATTTTTACTTCAGTGGGGATGAGTTTTCCATCTTTGCCAGTAATAATACTCTCAAAAGTGGCATGATTCTTTTGCCTTAATTCTCTGGTAGCTGTGGAAAACTGCTCTGCGGATTGAGGGGAAATAAGATTTTCAGACTTCATTTGAAGCAGTTCATCTGGAGTATAACCCAGAATATCACACACTTTCGCATTTACTTCTAAAAAACAGCCTCCGGGCTCACTAATAATGATTCCTTCATCGGCATTTTCGAATATAGTTTTCAACTTTTCCCGGGATTCTTTCAGAGCAAGTACTGATTTTTTTTGCTCGTCTATATCTACAATCTGGGAAATAAAATATAGGGGCCTGTACTCATGGTCTCTGAAAAGAAAGGTTGAAACCCTGGCCCAGATAGGGACTCCGTCCTTTCTTATGTAGCGTTTTTCTGTCTGATACACTCCCTGTGGGTTATTTAATATTTCATTGAAAATCCGGAGATTTGGGTTAAGGTCATCAGGGTGGGTGAGGGACTGGAAATCCAGTTCAAGAAGTTCGGCATTGGAATATCCCAGAATCCTGCATAATGCAGAATTTACCTTCAGCCATTTGCCGTCTGTCCCGACGATGGCCATGCCTATCTGGAACTGTTTGAAGACCGGGCAGTTACATAGCTCATCTATTGTTAAGTTCCCGTTTTCACTTTTTTGCAGGCCATGTTCTCTTGCAAAAACTTCTCTCACAAAAACACAATATTTTATCTCTTCACCAAACTTAAATTTTATACAGGTGAAATGAATCCTCTTTTTTGTTTTTTGCCCGGTTAAAAGGCTTGCCTCAAAGCCTTTTCCTAAATCTTGTTTGATCTGAAAAAACAGGTTTGTCTCAGCCTTTTCCCCGTCTAATACCGGCAGTTCATCAAACTGTTTACCGACAAAGCTTTCCCTGTCCCTTTTGATAATATTTAAAAATGGATCATTAACCTCTTCAATCTTCCCGGTAGCGTTAATTATTAAAAGCCCCTCAAGAGAAGTTTCAAGAAGGGTTGTACAAAATTCGTATGTATTTGTAATGTACATCAGTCCGTTTTTTGATGAATTCTCGGCTTTATTTTCAATTACATATAATATATACTTATTTATAATATTTAATAATTGATAATTGTTGTATCCTTAAATGATTTTGCAGATTCAAATCCATAAAGATATTCAATGCCTGACAGAATCGCAGGCGGCGTAAAAGAATAAACATTGAGAATTACAATTATTTTACAGTATTACAAAATGTTTCTTCATGCTCCCTCAGTCCAGGCTCTCAGGGGCTTTCGGGAGGAAGGCAGCAGGCAGATCGGAGGGGCCGAGGGTCTTTAGGGGGGCTGGAGGGGCTGGCCTGGCTGGGGACTGCATAACTTTATCTAGTAGTAAAACCAGTTTATATAGTAACCAGTTTTACAAATATTATTTTTATCCATCCCTTACATAATTAAACGAGTCAACTTTTTTATTTACGTGCATTACATTTAGCAAGACTTGTACTATTTCAAGTCATACCGTTTTCGTTTCAAAAAAGTTCCAGAAAGGTATTATGGAAAAGAGAAGGATTGAGAGGATAAGGGGTTTCCTCTCAATCGGGGAGGGGTGGATCACACTTGTCTATTGTTTTTCTGTTTCTCCAAGTTTTTCCAAACTTGCATTTCTTCATATGGTTACACAATATAAAAGTTTTTTCAGTATTCATAAAATATACCACACTGTCATGAATTGGACATCATTTAAAATGTCGGCGTATGTTACATATGCCAGTTTTAGAATTTTATCACAGGCCTTTACAAGAAAAAGATCATAGAAAAGAGTATGATTGAGAGGATTAAGGGTTTCCTCTCAATCGCCGGGGTTTGATTGTTTTGGGGTTCCGTTTTTTAGTTTTCCCATGTTTATGTAAGAGTTTTTGAATTGGGGTTTCCTCTCAATCGCATGGGTTGGATCATTTTGGTGGCCTTATTTTTCCGTTTTTCTAAGTTCGTAAGAACTTGGGATTGATGAAACAGTTCTAAAATATAAATATGTATGGTTTCTTTAAAAAATGTAAATTTCTATTCGATATATTTCTAAATTTTTAGATTGATTTCGGATTTTAGTCAGATACAACACTCAAAAAATGAAACGGGTTCGCCCACACCCTTAATTTTTATTACTTTCATATCGCTTCACTATTTTTTATATATGTCAGAATGTTTTATCTCCGGTAAATAATGGGGATTTCAAAAATGTTCATTAAAGCACACTGTCCTGTATGCGGTACTGACCTGTATCAAAACATAAGGCTGCACGCCCTGGAGCATCTGCACTTTGAAGGGGAAAAGCAGGCCTACAGGTATGCGATAGAAAACAGTCTGGTCTGGCTGGATACTGAGGCTTCAGGTTTACATTGTCCATGTCAGATGAAATGAACTCTATTTATGAAAATCGGAGAGTCTGTAAATAACTATTTTGATTTATGAAGCTCTAAAAAAAGAAAAGTCTGCGTTCCCATCCAGGAAAACCTGGAATTCTTGAAAAGCATGCAAGAGAGTTTTTCTGGGAATATATACAAAATATTGAATTCAATGTGTGGTTGCTTCTGTCGCTTTTTACGAGTATCTCCCTAATTCCCGGTTTTCATTGTTTCGTGTGGGGAAGTGTTCGCTATGGGGATAAAGGGATGAGAACGCAATGTATACTACGACTTTCCACTATTTAATATTTTTGAACATATATGTAACACATAATGTTACTCGCCGATTCTAATATTGGCACATCTCTCTAACTTTTCATCATTAGTCTAACATGATTCAACCTTTATTATATTGTTATATAGTAATCTCTTCGAATAGTACAACACCTTGTGTGCTTAATATATTGCTCCCCCAAAATTCCGGTGATCTCCACCAATAAGTTGATGTTCCTAACTCTCCGGAAACTGCCCTGCCTGATACGGCTGGATATTGCACAACCGTATTCAGTAGAAAAGTCTAATTATATATATACCAGTTTCATACAGGTTATTCTTTAATATCACCCAAATAACGAAACAGGTTATTTTTATATCTTTAATAAATTACATTTAGCAAAACTCGCAATATTTTATGACACAAAGTGTTTATTTTCAGGAAAAAGCTTCAGAAAGGTCATAGAAAGGAGGAGGATTGAGAGGATAAGGGTTTCCTCTCAATCGGGAGGGGAGTGGATCACGTTGGACTATTGTTTTGCTGTTTTTCAGGTTTTCCCAAACCTGTACTTCTTCATGGAGTTGCATGGAATAAAAGTTTTTTGCAACGTTTCACATTGAAAATCTTTTTAAATATTGTCGACTATTCTCATGAGCCAATTTTAGAATCTTTATGATGCCCTGGAAATACGCTGAGAAATTAGGTTTCAGTTGCCAGGAAGCACAAATACCCGGGTGTCGCAAAGACAAGAAACTAAGAAAAAGTGACATACACTCAATAGACCGTATTGAAAAAGAACCAGTAGAAGTATCAGGATTAGAAGTATCAGGATTAGAAGTATCAGGATTAGAAGTATCAGGGATTAATAAGAACTTTCGTTCAAATCCAGAGTTTGGATCATCTGAAGGTTCCGTTTTTCTGTTTTTCCGTTTTTCTGTTTTTCCGTTTTTCTGTTTTTCCGTTTTTCTGTTTTTCCGTTTTTCTGTTTTTCTGTTTTTCCGTTTTTCTGTTTTTCTGTTTTTCCGTTTTTCTGTTTTTCCGTTTTTCCGTTTTTCCGTTTTTCCGTTTTTAATTGAAAACAGCAAGGAACGAGCAGTGAAGGTTTCCTCTCAATCTCATGGGTTGGATCATTTGAGATTTCCTTTATTCTGTTTTCCCGTTTTTCAAGGTTTCTTTACGAAACTTGCTAATCCCCAAGTGCTTCATAAAATAAAAAGTTTATGGCGAATTCTCTAAATTTCGAAAATGTGGTATATAAAAATATGGGATGTTTTTTTCGGACTACAGACACTACCATATATAAGTTTCGAAATCTGACGCCCTCACAGAGGAAGAACCTTCAGGGATACTTTGCATATCTGCATGAAAATAGGTGGTCCGACATTACATTAAGATTATTTTGAGGACGGAAAGGACGGCTGGCTCGAAATCCCGTATCAGGGCCTACAGGCGGAACTCTTCATCGCTAACAAAACAGAATCAAATATTTCATGAAAATTTTTTAAATAGATGGATATTTTTGTTTGGGAGGCGCAACCAGGCAAGCCGGCGGAGTCCGCTACCCGCCATCATCCGGGTTGTAAACCGGTTTTTGGGAGGCAGGGACGAATCAGGGAAAGTACCCGGACCTTGTGGGGTGAGCCTTGTGGGCGGGCCTCGTGGGGCATTTCTCTGCAGGACTCGGGTTCCCGCCTTATTTAGCAGGCCAGTAAGGAGAATTCACTTTGAGATGTCGCTGAAACTGATCAGGAATTCCGTTCCTGTATTCCTTTTCAGTTCGATGCACCCATCTATCTGTTCCACAAGGATATTTACAAGCTGGAGCCCGAGTGACTCCGTGCTCGTAATATCGATTTCTTCCGGGATGCCTTTCCCGTTATCCGCAACGACCAGTGTGTACTGCAAACCATTTTCGTGCCCTGGGTCCCGGCATGTCCCTGAAGTTCCGGGAGCCGGAGCGGAATTTTCCGCCCTGGAAAGGCTTATGCGGATTTCCCCTGCCTGTACGGCTGCAAAGGCATGTTTCAGGGCATTTGAGACCAGCTCGTTTACAATAATTCCGAGGGGAATTGCGGTGTCCATTCCCAGATAAACCTGCTCGAGATCCAGCTTCAGGCTGATATCCTTATTTTCTACCGTGTACGAACTTATAAGGCCTGCAGTCAGTTTCCGGAGGTAGGCCGCAAAATCGAGGGTATCGATTTCGCCTCCTTTGTAGAGTTCCTCGTGGATGAGGGCCATGGATATAACGCGGTTCTGGCTTTCCCGGAAGGCTTCGAGCACGTCTTCGGCCCCGAAAGTTTCCGCCTGGAGGCTGAGCAGGGAAGAGATTACCTGCAGGTTGTTCTTTATGCGGTGGTGGATCTCTTTTGTACGGACCTGATCTATTTTCTCCAGGGCTTCTTCGGCCCTTTTACGTTCCGTGATATCGTAAATCGAACCCTGGAACCTCCTGGGAGCTTCGGGGCTTTCCGCAAGGTACTGGAGGATTTCCCTGACCCACCTTATTTCCCCGTCTTTCCTGCGGATCCTGTACTCAAGCTCTGTGGATAGTTCGGGAGAGGATTTTGACTTTTCCCTTTTTGCAAGGATCAAAGGCAGGTCTTCCTCTGCTACAAGCCCGTCCCATTTCACGTTTCCGGAGAGGAAGTCATTCTTACTGTAACCCGTTATTTCTTCCACGGCCCCGTGCATGAACACCGGGGCAAAGTTCCTGTCAAACTGAAAGCCGATCCCCTGGAAGTTTTGCATGAACGAACGGTAGCCGTCATCATTTTTCGGAAGGTCTTCAGCTTCAGGCCCGTACTCTGCGTCCATGTCCTGCTTTACCCCGAGCATCCTGTAAATCCGGCCCTGGGAATCCCTCAGGAAAATTGCCTCCTGCCTGAAGGCTTCTTCACTCTGTTTCAGTTCCCTGAAAAGGAGGTTGCAGGGCTCTTCAAAGCCTGTTTCTATTATTGCTTTGTAGATCAGGTAAAACGACAGCAACTTAAGGCAGTGCCCGATGAAGTTGAAAAACCCGTCCGTATTTGTGTAATAGATAAGAGCCAGTTCCGCCAGGATTGTCACGCCTATGGATGCTGCAAGGACCCTGAAAACATGGTTTTCGAACCTGTACCTTTTCCTGTACAGGAGAAACAGCGAACAAAAAAACACAAAGGATATGAGGTATTCGCTTACGATTTTAAAAGGGGTGGGCCCTGAGCCTTCGATATAGCAATCCGGGAAATTCCTTAAAAAGAAAATTGATAGCAGGCAGGCTCCTGAAACCCCGGCGTACACAAAAAGCACTTTTCTGGCCAGCCGGGCATTTTCCACGGGTTCGGATTTTCTCTGTGCGAAGTTTTCCTTGAAGTCCCTTTCGAAAGGATATACTAAAAGCAGCGGGGCCACAAAAAGGGAAATGCTTTCCAGGTACCTTGCGGCGATCCAGAGCTGGGCGGGAAGGTTTCCATCAAATTCGGGAAATACCCCCATCCCTTCATAGGAAAGGGTGCGCAAGAAATCCAGAATTCCTATAAAAAGGTAAGCTATCCCTATGAATAACAGGTATCGGTTTTCCACAAAGCCCTTTGATTTCCACACAATCAGGAAGACCACGTAAGCTATCAGGACGCTGAACAGCTCTACAAGGCAGTGGAAGAGAAGATAGTTGTTGAGGCTGATTATGTAGAGCACTCCCACTACAACTACCCACAATGTTGCCTGACCCGGTGTTATCACGGTTTTTTTGATTCCAGAGTCCAGGATATGCATACCCCTCATTTTAAAGAAGTCCGGACAGAATGAGTAAATTTACACATATGTGAACATATTTTAAGAAGTTGATATATATTAAATCCAAATAACTATATTAACACATTGGTGGAAGATTGAAAATTGGTCACTGTTCCCATATAAAAGAAGGAATGTAAATTCAGGGATAAAATCGGCCAACTGGAAAAGAAAGCTTATTGAAACTGGCATCCAGGTCCTATTTAGCTTCAGCTGCACCTTCAGTAACTTAGACAATTCATGCATCCGGATGGCCTTAACATCAAAGCCTGTGCTCCATAATCAGGTTACGAGAACCAATTAAGAATCAGGTTACGAGAATCGATTAAGAATCGGTTTTTAGAATTAAAATCCGGAAATCCATGGATTACCCGAAAAAAATAAAAAAAATAAAAAAATGTGGTCATTATCAGGATATTGAAAAATTGGATTAAAATTTTCCCCTTTTCTTCAATCTTCTCCCATTTCTCTCCTGAAAGCCAGGTAGTCCACCTCAACTTCTTCAAGTTCGTATTCCATTTATAAATCCCCCTATTGAATTTTTTTTAATCCCCTTATGATTCAATTCATACCCTTAATTATTCAAGGACCGTTTTCTTCATTACATACACGGTTACCTTCATTGTAAAAAAATGTGGTTATAATATAAAAAGCTTTCCGTCAACCAGAGAAGATAACTCGCCGAAAGAAAAAGTTAACATATGAAGATATTATTCACGATGGAGTACCGCAGCAAAGATATTTTTAAATGAAAGTTGCTGCATTTTCCTTTTCCATGCGCAAAAGTTCAAAGCCGGAGCTTATCCTGGGGATCAGGAACCTGGCAGGGCTTGAGGCCTGTTACAGGTATGCAGATGCTGTGTATTTTTCCACCGACCTGCTGAGCCTGCGGGCCCGGGCAAAGGAAATTACCCTTGAAAACCTGGAGGAGTTCGTAAAGGAAGTCCGGGCAAGAGGGCTCAGGGCATACCTGGCAGTAAACTCGACAGTAAAAGAAGAAAGGCTGGGAGAAGCTTCCCGTGTGGTGGAGGCAGCTGCAAAAGCCGGAGTAGACGCGCTTATCGCCTGGGACCCGGCCGTAATCCTCAGGGCCCGGAAGGCAGGGGTGAGGGTCCACATCTCCACCCAGGCAAACGTCACAAATCACGAGACAGCGGAATTCTACCGGGGCCTGGGAGCAGAAAGAATCGTGCTTTCCCGGGAGCTTTCCCTCAAAGAGGTAAAGGAGATCAAAGAGCACACCGAGGTGGAAATCGAAGCCTTTGTCCACGGGGCCATGTGTATGGCAGTTTCCGGCAGGTGCCACCTCTCGGCCTATGTCCTGGGGAGGTCCGGGAACTGCGGAGAATGCACCCAGCCCTGCCGCTGGGAATGGGAACTGCACGGGGAAAACGGGATTGTTGCGGAAAGCCGGGGAAAGTACCTGCTCAGCGCAAAAGACCTTTGTATGGTCGAACATGTCCCGGAACTTATAGAGGCAGGCATTTCCGCCTTCAAGGTGGAAGGAAGGCTGCGGGACCCGGGCTACCTTGAAGTGGTCTCCCGCTGCTACAGGGAAGCAATCGATGCTTATGCAGAGGGGAACTATACTCCCGAAAGAGCCGGGGCCTGGAAAGAAGAACTTGCCTCGGTCTACAACAGGGGTTTTTCCACGGGCTTCTACTTCGGGGTCCCTGGCCTGGAAGGCTTTTCCCCGGAGAGGGACATGAACGCCTCGGAAAAGAAGCGCCGGGCTGCAGGAGTTGTTGAGAACTACTACCCAAGGCAGCAAGCTGCCGCGATCAGGCTCCTTGAGGAAGGAATTGCCGTCGGAGACGAAATTTTGATTGAAGGTAGCACCACCTACCTCAAGCAGCAGGTCAGGTCCCTCAGGAAAGGGGGCTTCGAGCTGGAAAGAGCTGAAATGGGAGATGAAGTGGGGCTTGCCGTGGACGGGGCGGTCCGGAAGAATGACCGGGTATTTATAATTTAATTAAAATTGAGCAAATATATAATTCGATTAAAATAATATAACAGTATCTATATATTGGAGTCTACCTTATCACGGGTAACAAAATTCAGGGAAAATTTTGAAATATCGAAATCAGGGTAATTATTCCCGGAGAAGGGAAGTAAACTCTGCCCTGCTAAATCATCCCTGATTAAAAGCATAAGTCTCTGACCGGAAGGATAAAACTCTGCCTGATTCTCGGAAAGGTCCGCCAAAATTCGGGTCAGTAAGATTTGGGTCAGTAAGATTCGGGTCAGTAAGATTCGGGTCAGTAAGATTCGGGTTTAGTAAGATTCAGGTTTACATTCACCATTAATTTGATGAGATTATAAAGGTGACACAGAGTTAGTAAAGGTGATAATTTGATAAGCGTCAACGAAATGGGATCAGACGTCATAGAAGAAATGCTTGACTGGGCCGAAGACATAAAGACAGAAGTTATAAAGCTCGACAACGGGGCTACCATTATTGACTGTGGAGTCAATGCCGAAGGCGGATACGAGGCAGGAATGTACCTTGCAAGGCTCTGCCTTGCCGACATGGCTGACCTGAGATACAGCACCTTCGACCTTAACGGCCTCAAATGGCCTGCCATCCAGGTGGCAACGGATAACCCCGTAATTGCCTGCATGGCCTCCCAGTACGCCGGCTGGAGGATTTCAGTCGGGGGCTATTTCGGTATGGGATCCGGGCCTGCCCGGGCACTTGGCCTGAAGCCCAAAGAGCTCTATGAAGAGATCGGCTACGAGGACGACTTCGAAGCTGCCGTCCTGGTCCTGGAATCCGACAAGATCCCTGACGAGAAAGTGGTGGAATACATTGCAAAACACTGCAGCGTTGACCCGGAAAACGTGATGATCGCCGTTGCCCCCACAGCCTCGATTGCCGGCTCGGTCCAGATCTCTGCCCGTGTTGTGGAAACCGGGATCCATAAGCTCGAATCCATCGGTTTTGACATCAACTGCATAAAGAGCGGGTACGGAATTGCCCCGATTGCCCCGATCGTTGGCAATGACGTCCAGTGCATGGGCTCTACCAACGACTGTGTGATCTACTGTGGTGAGACAAACTACACCGTCGATTTCGAAGGCGAACTGGCCGAACTTGAGGAATTCGTAAAGAAAACACCCTCAACAACCTCCCGCGACTTTGGAAAGCCCTTCTACAAGACTTTCAAGGAAGCAAACTTTGACTTCTTTAAAGTTGATGCAGGCATGTTTGCCCCCGCCCGCATCACCGTAAACGACCTCAAGAGCACAAAAACCATTTCAAGCGGCGGGCTTTACCCCGAAATCCTTCTCGAGTCTTTCGGGATAAAAAAGGTGTAAGACGGTAGTCTTTCCCCTTTTTCTCTTTATTTTTTCTTTTCGATTCTTTTCTTTTCGATTTCTTTTTTTTTGCAGAAATCTGTTGTTTAGTTGTGATTTTGCCGTGATGCAGCAGGCAAATATGAGTACAGAACTCCACCGCGGTTTATTTTTCAGGCATTTTTTCTCAGTAACCGGGAAAACGCCGCTTGCTTCGAAGGCGGCAAGGTGCCGGAAACATTTGAAGATAACGACTGATTTGAAATTGGGATTTCGACCGGTCACAAACTTGAGCAGATTCAAGCAATATTTAGCACTCATTTGCCAAATAACGCCGTTAACAGCACTTATTTAAAGATGTGTCCCCAATTTCACACTTAGAAATCATACAGAGTATGTAGAAAATTCGTACAATGTTATGAGTATCTCAGGATGAAGGAATTTCGGAATGATGGTGTATCAGAATGATGGTGTATCAGAATGATGGTGTATCAGAATGATGGTATCTCAGGATGTACGGATAATTTCAGTGAGTTATTACAGAGGTGTGTTAAAATGCAGGTGATAAATACAGGCCAGGGTGTCGGCGGCATTCTGAATGGTTTCAAGGGTCTTGTGGAAAATGCGGAAAAAATAACATTTGTAGGGACCCCCGGGTTCTGCACTCCCTTTGCCGAACTCATCGGTTTTGTGGTGCGGGACAGACAGCTTGCTTTCATCCCTAACCTGGACTTTGAAGAGGCAAGAACAATTTCCATGACCAGACATGGAATGCAGTTAGGAGACTCCACGAACGCAAAAGCCGACGCCGTTGTCCTTCTCGGAGGGCTTGCCATGCCGAAGATCGGCGTTAAGGCAGAAGAAGCAAAAGAACTGGCATCCAGGGTCCTCGAAGGAAAGGAAAATGGAAAGGTCATAGGCGTCTGTTTCCAGTCCATGTTCATGCAGCAGAAATGGGAAGAAGTAATCAACTTCGACTACATAATGAATGCCGACCTGGATGTAAAGATCCTGGAAGTCTGAAAGGGAGTCTGAAAAAAGTCACGAAGAAAGTCACGAAGAAGGTCACGAAGAAAGACACGAAGAAAGTCTGAAAAAACGGTTAAAAAGGGGTTAAACAGGCTTTATTTAATTCAGGGACAGGAACCAGATATATATCACGATAAACATTATATCTTATCCGAACAAATGACAGGTTGATAATTATGGGGAAGAATATCGAAGAAATCAAGACGGTAAAGGGCTTTTTGCCCAGAGCCATCAAGTACGCTGGAGACATGAATGAAGACTTTGCCGAAGGGCTCGCAGGCTTTTATAAGGCTGTCTGGGACGAAAGGGAAGGCGGGCTTTCCATGAAGGAAAAGCACCTCCTGGTCTTCACTGTCGCCTGCTCCAACAACAACACGGAAAGCGCAGTCAAGATCCTGGAAAGGCTCAAGAAATTCGGAGCCACCCGGACCGAGATCACGGACGCCATGATGATGGCTGCCTGGACAGGCGGGATCCAGTACTTCACGGATTTCAGCGCTGTTGTGCTCAAAGAAATGGATAAGCTGGGTTTCTGAAAGCCAGCTTCCTAATTTTTTGATTGAAATTTCTGGTTTTTCCACAAAATCCTGTGGATAGATATTTCTGTTGTGCATAGATTTTTGATATTTCTATTGTGCATAGATTTTCCTGTTGTGTATAGATTTTTCTATTATTGAGTTTCCCCTATACAGGGAAGTGATTACCGGAAACAGAAACTGTCCTGAGAGCTGGAAACAAAATGGACACCGCAGATAAGCCGATAAACTCTCACGTCCTTTTCAGGGAAGTGCAGAAAATGGAACAGAAATGGGTCCGAGCTATCATATTATTCATTGCAATTATTACCTGATACGGGGCCTATCAGCAGCTCATACTCGGCAAACCCTTCGGGACCAAAACGGCTCCGGAATGGCTTATGCTGGTTCTGTTTGTGGGTTTTGGAGTCCTCTTCCCTCTATTTTTCCATTCCCTTAAGCTTGTTACCGAGGTCAGGGAAGATGGTCTCTATGTTCGGTTTTACCCCTTACACTCCTCTTTCCGGAACTTTCCCTTCGAGAGCATCTGGAACTTTGAGGCCCTGACCTATTCCCCTATCCGCGACTATGGAGGCTGGGGCATACGCTGCGGGCCAAAAGGAGATGCATACAACACAAGTGGAAACCGTGGGGTTCTTTTCGAGCTGGTTGAAGGAAATAGGACCCGGAGACTTATGATCGGCTCCCAGACCCCTGAAAAACTTGCACTGACTGTCCGGCAGGGTATGGAACTGAAAAGCTCCGTTTAATTGCATGCAGCTTTCTATGCAGCTTTCTTTTACATGCAATTTTCCGCGAGGTGCCGAAAGCTTTTTTAAGTATCTTTCCTGCATTAAAAATATTGTTTGAATTTTTAAAATAAACGAAGTATAAATATGTAACTTTTTTCGGAAAGTTTAATTACTCAGTTTTAGAAAGAGAGATAGAAACATTTCAGCAACAGCACATTTCCAGAAGGGATATATATGGAACAGCCGGAATCAGGTGTAATCTTTCGAGAGGTCCAGAAACTGCGCAGCAGCTTCTTCTGGGCTTTTGTCCTCTATCCTGCGATTCTGCTCTGGTACATCGAACTCCGGTTTATATTCATAGGGAAACCGGACGGAGTCCAGAATATCCCCGACTTCTACCTGACCTTACTCTGGCTTGTCTTCGGAGTTTTTTTTCCCTTTATGCTTTACTGCACAAAGCACATTACCGAGGTCCGGAAGGACGGGATATACATCCGCTTCATTCCCCTTAACCTCTCCTTTAAAAAGATCCCATATTATGTGGTGGAAGAGTGCAGGCTCCGGACCTATGACCCTTTAACTGGAAAAGAAGCCGAAATAAAAGAAGAAATTCCGGAACCTGGCATGCAGAAGGTCAACCCTGTTGTGATCCTGAAGCTCATCTCAGGGAAAAAAATGCTGATAAGTTCCAGGAAACCCGAAGAACTCTGCAGGGCAATAAGGCAGGCTTCTGCACAGTGCTGAAAAAAATATCTTGAAAGCCTGTTTTATAAGACTTTTTTCCCCTAAAAAAACCCTGTTTTTTATATTTTGCATGCTTAATACTCATCAGGACAGCGCATCAAGCTAAAAGCAAAAGGGAAAAACAAAAATGAATTCCTGAAAGCTGAAATATAGGGCAGATAAAAACACAAAACAAAAACTTTTAGAAAAATAATCAGGGGAAGGGGGATTGGAATAGCCTGGAGGAAAATGGCCTGGAAGGCGGGTTTTTCCCCGAAGGGGACTGAAGCCCTCTACAGGAAACATGCAGGAAAAGTAATGATCGAGCTTGAGCTCAACAGCCTCATGCAGATCTTCGACTCTTTTGACCCGGCCCCCTTCCATGAAAAAGAGCTCGATGTGGATGCGGAAGAATACATTTACAACGCTGTGGACGAATTTCCTCTGAAGAAACCGATTGAAATCATGATATACCTCCCTCCTTCCGAAGTCAGCGAAGAAATAGAAATTGCCCTTAAAAAAGCGATCAAAAACCATTTTGCCTACAAAAAGGTCCTCGCAGAAATCGACCTCAGAAGGCTCCTTTATCGGGGAAGGAGGAACCTGGCCATTGCCCTTTTTTTCCTGTTCCTCTGCCTGCTCATGATCCAGCTGCTTTCCACATTCGAAGAGAACTTATTAAATACCCTTATTTCCGAGGGCCTGCTCATCATCGGGTGGGTTGCCATGTGGGAACCTGTACACATTTTCCTCTACGGCTGGTGGCCGATAGTTCATCAGCGGAACATTTACAACAAAATCCTTGGAATGGAAGTATTTATCGGAACCGGATCTCCTTCCCAGGCAAGGGGTTACAGGTATCGTACCCCTTCAAAAAAGGAGTAATGAAAAAAATTCAGGTTTCATTCACTCAATTTAATCAACTCAATTTAATCCTCATTTTAACAACCTCCCCTGAACTTAGAAAAGAAAAGCAAAGCCTTATATGGAAGTGCGGCTGCGTGTAGGGATCACACTAAAGTTTTCAAGCGGATCTCCTTGAGAGGCCGAAAAAATGGTATGGATAACTGAATTTTCGCAGGAAGGAACGGAGTCTCTCTATAGAGAGCGCGCAGGAAAGCTTGTAATCGAACTTGAACTTCGCAGCATGATGCAGATCTTTAACTCTTTTGATCCTGCTCCATTTCACGAAAAGGATCTGGATGCGAGTGCAGAAGTATACCTTTACAACTCCGTAGATGAGTTTCCTCTGAAACAACCACTCGAAATAATGATATATCTTCCTCCTTCCGAAATAAGTGAGGAAACGGCAAACATCCTTAAAGAAGCGATCAGGAACCATTTCACCTATAAAAAAGTCCTCACTGAAATCGACCTGAAAAGGCTACTTATGCGGGGAAGGAGGAACCTTATGATCGCCGTAGTCTTCCTTTTTTTGTGCCTGCTTATGATCCACCTGCTCTCTTCCTTTGAAGGAAACCTGCTGAACTCCCTCTTTTCCGAAGGGCTGCTCATCATCGGCTGGGTTGCCATGTGGGAACCTGTGGATATTTTCCTCTACCGATGGTGGCCGATAGTCCACAAGAAAAAAGTATACGAAAAGATCCTCAGCATGGAAGTAAATCTCGGAAACATAGGAAATATCGGGCCAGCTCCCTTAAAAGATAAGAACTGCAAGCTAGAGCTCAATCTCAATCAGGCGGGTGCTTAACCACTATCATGCAGGCACTTCACCACTATAAGCAAGAACTTAATCTTCGTCAAGAGAGCACTTAATCTTCGTCAAGCGGGCACTTGATCTCCGGAACCTTCACTCAAATATCCTGGCGTCCAGAACCACATGCAGGACCCCGGGAGAATACTTTTTGATCCGCCGGGTACCCAGGACTTCTACCTTTTTCCCGAGAGTTCCGGCAGCTTTTCTGACCCTTTCTTCAGGCCTGGTTCCGGCGAGGTTTTCGGGCACTGTTTCATGGTAGTGCAAAATCCCCCCGCTCTTTTTAAGCGCTTTTATCCCGGGCTCAAGGTAGTGATGCGTGATTCCCACATAGCCCATGAGCACGCGGTCAGCTACCCCTTCGGGAGTGACTTCGGAGCAGTCCCCTAACACCGGAGTGATGATGTCCTCAACGCGGTTCAGCCTAATGTTTTCCCTGAGGTAGGCAAAGGACTCCGGGTTTATTTCTATCGAGAAGATTTTTTTTGGCCTTGCATGGACAGCCATGGGGATTGAAAAGTACCCGATCCCTGCAAACATGTCCACAACGAGTTCTCCCTGCCCGAGTTTGCTCATTCGCTTTCTCTCATCCAGGTTACCCTTGGAGTACATCACTTTCGTTAC
Source organism: Methanosarcina sp. KYL-1 (assembly GCF_024372725.1). GTDB lineage: Archaea > Halobacteriota > Methanosarcinia > Methanosarcinales > Methanosarcinaceae > Methanosarcina. The sequence continues at coordinate 36,219 of NZ_VOUA01000003.1, read as the reverse complement.
ATCCTGCTTGAAGAGGCAGCCGTGTTCCTTGTGGATGGTTTCGGTTGTTGCCCCGACGAGGAGTTCCCGCTTGGGCTGGCGGAACTGCCCTTCGATTCCTAAATCTCTTACCACGCTTTTACATTTCGGGTACATGGTAAGAAGGGCGTTGGCTATCAGGTCCTTTTTGTCATCGAGGGTTTCGGGGATACTGACGATGATGATGTCTCCCAGGACATGCCAGCCGGAAGGGAGCTGTTCCATTTCGGCTTCTGAGAACGAACCTTTCAGGTATTCTTTGAGAAATTTCGGTTTTTCCAGTAATTCGGGTTTTTCCTGTTCGATTACCGGAAAGTCTCCAACTTTTTCGCCTGTAGTTTCGGTGAGCGGGATTTCGAGAAAAATGCCTCCATCGGTTTGGATTTTTCGGATTTTTCGGGTACTGTCCAGGAAATTTCCTGCTTTTGCCCTTTCCTTCATTTCTTCCCCTCTTTCAGGAGGAACCCGGATTGCTCTGTACATTGGAATTGAAGGATATCCTGCATGAGATTAATGTTTTTTGTTCGTGAAACATTTTCTTGAACCTTTTTTTTCATAAGAATTGATATATAATTGTAAGAATATACATTTGAGTAGCATCCAGAATATTTCTGCCTAAGGATATATTCGGGAGTGAGCAAGGGGGGCAATGACAATTTCCGCAGTCAGTGGTAACTCTAGATTTTAGGCTGAAATTCCAGATTTTTTGTTCTTTTAAGCAAAGAAATGTTCTTCCTAACAGAGCTTAAAATTCGAATCATCCACAATTATATAAGGAGGTATAATCACGAGTGAAAAGAAATGGATTGGATTTCTAGACATATCAGAAGCTAATGAAGCCCCAAAAATTGAGGTTACCAAGTCTTCCAAACATCTTGTCACGCGTGGCATGCGTGACGCAGGTGAACGTACAACCGTAAAGGTCCGATATACGACATCAGGCGCCTGGGAAGGTAACATTAAAGAGTTCCAGAGGGTTGAAATTCCAGAAACAACACTGATCGAGACGGAAGGAGCGCCCGCGGTACCAAAGGACGGCATCTTCGTAGCTGTCCCGATGGACGCGGAAGATGTAGAGATTTCTGTGGCCGACAAGTCCTCCGTCACCGTCGACCACGAGATCCGAATCGCACCTGCTCCCAAGCAATTCATTGAAGAAGAGTTCCGGGAGGTCTATGAGCCCGACCCGGCCATCTACGGATCGGATGACCCATATCCCGGACGCGACTTTGACTTTCTGGGCCTCAAGACCATAGCTGGCTTGAAGGTGGCTCACATACTCGTATATCTAGGCCAGTACCGGCCCTTGTCAGGGAAAATGGAGCTCATTAAATCGCTGGTCCTTGAAGTGTCGTACCACACCCCTCCTGCTACCGACCGTCATCCCGGTCGCAAGCCGCGTGAAATGCCGGAGGCCGACCTGATACTGGGATTGGATCTACTGGAAGACCAGACGGACTATTCCTCAAAAGTTGAGGACTTGGAGGGACTGGATCGAGAGTTTGTCGAAGAGCTGGAGGCAGATGAGGAGCCTTCACCCCTGAGCCGCCAGGGTGTCTCCCTGCTTGAGGAAGTCGAAGAAGGGGTTTCTGACACTGGGGATATAGCTGTAGCGACAACAGCCGTAACCCCACTCGTCACCACCGTTGCAGGCGCTGCGACACTCCTCCGTCCCAAACTGAAAGTGTCCAATCTCATTGCAGAGTACGTGATCGTCACAACTCGGGCGCTCGAAACTGCAGTCGGACCGCTACTTACAGCAAAGACGGGATGGCCATACTATGCGAGGGTGGCACTGACCGACGACATACGGACTGAATTTCCGAGCACCAGCCTGAAAGAGTCGATTAAGGCCTTCATTACGTGGGCAACTAACAACTGGCGTGTTCCCCCTCGTTTTGTTGTGCTGGCTGGTGACAGCGACGTAATCCCCATGCACATTTATGATCGAGGTGGAAATACATACGCTTCCGATCATTATTACGCTGATATTTCAGGAGACCTCGTACCTGAACTGACGGTATCTCGCATCCCAACTTCCGATGCCGCCCAACTTAAGAGCGTCTGTGAGCAACTCTCTCGCTACGGAAACTACAGGGGGGGCGATTGGGGTGGCTGGCAGAACCGCGTAATGTTGTGCGCGTATCAGTCCTCAACATACGAAAACACCTGTGACGAAATCTACGGCAGAATCAATAATCGCTTCTCTGCCATCAGGCGATATGCGAAAGACACGTCGAAGAGCGATGTTGTGAAGACGATGAACGACGGTGTCCTGATAGCCCTCTATCGCGGTCATGGTTCTAAGACAGCTTGGTCTTCAAGCAACGGACTCAACAGCACCGATGTCTCCGGCCTTACCAACTCTTCGCACCCTCCTTTTGTCCTTAATGTGTGTTGCCAGAACGGTTGGGTAGACGACAACAGCTTGGAAACGATCGCTGAAGCATTTGTCCGCAGACGGAAAGCCGTCGCTGTGTTTGCATCATCACGAAATTCGTGGACATACCCCAACAACGACTTCGCCAAGTATATGTTTGATGCTGTCATGACCGGGAAGTGCCAAAGTCCAGCTTCCATTATCCGGTATGCTAAGACCAAAATGGTGCAAAACCATGGCACATCAAGTGCTCACCTGGACAACACCGTCATGTACAACCTGTTTGGAGACCCAACCGCAGACGTTGCGAGCAACGCGGAGTGGCTGAGAGGTGACTGGGCGATGGACCATGATGGTTGGAGAGGTACTTTAAAGGTCACCCGAATCTGGAACTACCGCGTAGAGACATCACATGGGTATGCGGCGCCGGTGTGGAACATCTCAGGGACCTATGTGTCTAGCGGTAACAAGAACTATACATTTTCGGGAACTCTGGGCGGCTTCGACCCCAACCAGTTAGGCGCAGGATCGAAGCGCAGCGATCACAAAATCGAGATCAACATTGCGTTCTCAACCACCAACGTCCAGAAGTTTGTCGGCTATGTCCATACCTGGGTTCCGTTGCGGATATCGGGATTAACTTGGTGGTCTAACCACCCATTTGGATGGACTGCTCAAAAGATTACTTAATTGCGCTTTGGGGTATAATGAAAAGGAGAAGTAAAATCCTGGGCCTGTTCCACAATACAAAAAGGTAGCTTAGCTTCAGGAGGCAACACGTTGAAACTACGCATAGCAACCTTTAACCTGGAAAACCTTGACGATAAGCCCGGCCAGAAGCCGACACTCGAAGAGCGCATCGCCGTGATTCGCCCGCAACTGCTCCGGCTCAATGCCGACATCCTCTGTCTTCAGGAGGTCAATGGACAGGAAGAGGCAGGGCACCCTCGCCGCCTTCTGGCTCTGGACGCCTTTCTTCGGGACACCCCATATGCAGGTTTCCACAGGGTCTCCACCATGACCGGGGACGGGTCACAGGTCTGCGATGAGCGCAATCTTGTAATCCTGAGCCGCTACGAGATCCAGGAGCACCACCAGTACAGGCACTATTATGCTCCTGCCCCGCAGTACAGGATAGTAACAGCAGAGACGACTGAAGGAGAAGAACAAAAAGCCAAAAAAATAACCTGGGAGAGGCCGATCCTTCATGCCAGGATCAGTGTTGGGGACAGGGTACTGGACGTTATCAACCTACATTTGAAATCCCGGCTGCCTTCTGACATTAAAGGCCAGAAATTGGATCAGTATACCTGGAAAACCGCTTCCGGATGGGCAGAGGGCTTTTTCCTCTCCTCCATGAAAAGAGTCGGGCAGGCTCTTGAAGCCCGGATGCTGATTGATAAGCTGTTTGATACAGACGAAGATGCCTGGATCGTGGTCTGCGGGGACTTCAATGCGGACTTCGACGAGGTGCCTGTGGAAGCCATCCGGGGGGAGGTTGAAAATACGGGCAACGGCGGGTTGGCAAGGCGCGTCATGCTGCCCTGTGAGATGAGCATCCCCGAATCAGCCCGGTTTTCGCTTTACCACCGGGGCAGGGGGAGGATGCTTGACCATCTGCTGGTTTCCAGAAGTATGCTGTCACACTATAAGGGTTCCGAAGTGCATAATGAGTTGCTGCATGACGAATCGATCGCTTTTGCGACAGAGACGAAGTTTCCTGAATCAGACCATGCGCCGGTGATTGCGGAATTCGGACTGCCTGACATCGGTTAATTGATCTCTTCAAAGGAAACTTTGAAATATTTTTCCGGTTTTCAGATCCCTCTCTTTTTTATTGAGGTGACCTTTGCTGAACATCCTGAATGCCTGAATCCTTCTGTAGATTTTTTTCATCTGAACTGTTTTTTCGGCTTCCGGAAGTTTTTCGAGGTCTCAGGAGAAATATGTACTCTTTCAAGTTTTACACATATCTTCACAATTATTTAATATAATATTCATCACATATAATTGTGAATTATAAATCCACTTGTGTAAAAATAAAATGAATGGGGGACCAGCAATGGAAGAGCTTACTTTAAAAAGAGGTGGAAAGGACGTAAAGTTCAAAAAGTTGCCAGAAAAATTCGCAGTGCGCTTGAGAGAAGGAGAAGCTTCGGATGAAGCTGCTCTCGAAGCTTGTTGCGGCCGGCCGAAATCGGAAGTGAAGCATCTAAAGTCTCTTGCCATGGAAAAAATGGACGTTTTTACCGTAAAAGAACCCGGCAAACTGGAAGAGACAATGGATGAACTTCGAAAAGCCCCGAAAAGCGATGTTATAACCCACATGTATTCCATAGACGAGACTCCGGAAGGATATGTGATACCGACAGGGGTGCTTACCATCCAGTTTAAGCCTGGGGTCAGTCCAGAAAAAAGGGAAGAGATCCTGAATGAATTTGGCCTGAAAGTTCTGGAAGAACTCGGGTACATCAAAAACGGTTATAGTGTCCGGCTTACGGAAGCTTCGAAGGAAAATCCCCTGAAAATTGCGGCCAAGTTGCAGCAAAGAGAGGAAATAGAAATTGCCGAACCTGACCTGGCTTTTAAGCTTTCTTTAAAATATGTGCCAGGTGACCCTCTCTATCCAAAACAGTGGCATCTGAAAAACAGGGGCAATGAATCAAGGCTGGTTGCCGGCGCGGACGTGAAAGCTGAAGAAGCCTGGGACTATACCCGCGGGTCCAGGGAAATCAGGGTCTGCATAATGGACGATGGTTTTGAACTGGATCACCCGGATTTCAAAGGTGAGGGAAAGGTAGTTGAACCCTGGGATTTTGGAGAGAAGGATTCGAACCCACGGCCAGTTGAAGACATAGACAATCACGGGACTGCCTGTGCAGGGGTGGCAATTGCCGAAGAAAATGGGATAGGTGTTGTGGGTTTGGCTCCAGGCTGTGCTTTTATGCCGATCAGGACATCGATGTGGCTTGACGACCAGTCGCTGGTGGATCTTTTCCAGTATGCGATCGACCACAATGCGGATGTGATCAGTTGCAGCTGGGGGGCTGAATCCTGGAATTTCCCACTCGCAACCAAGGTCCATGCCATCATCCATGAGGCTGCAGCCAGAGGCAGGAGAAACGGCAAAGGTTGTGTTATCCTCTTTGCAGCCGGAAATGAGGACCGCCCTCTTGATGGGGTAAAAGACGGGCGAATTTCCTGCCAGGGCTTTGCCCTGCATCCGGACGTGATTACAGTGGCAGCCTCCAACAGCCGGGATCAGCGTTCCCTTTACAGCAACTACGGCCCGGAAATAGCCATCTGTGCCCCTTCAAATGACTCCACTTTTAGCCGAGGGAAGGGTATCCTAACCACAGACCGGTTTGGAAGTAAAGGCTACTCTCCATTTGAAGAGTATACCTATTCCTTTGGCGGAACTTCCAGTGCCACACCGCTGGCAGCCGGACTTGCCGCTCTCATGCTTTCTCTTAATCATGAACTCACTTCGGCTGAAGTGAAGCAAATCATGATGGACACGGCGGATAGGATTGATACCGAAAACGGTGGATATGTTAACGGTCACTCCCCCCTGTACGGACACGGTCGCATCAATGCTCATAGGGCGCTTGCGCATATAAAAGAAAGTATTGTGCCTCTGCAGGTGCTCTACATGGAACACCGCATTCAGAAGCCAATACCTGACCTGGGGGAAGTGGAAGACAATATCGTGTTCCCGGTTTCCGCTCCAATCAAGGACATTGAAGTAAACCTTGACATTAAACATAACTGGAGAGGAGATCTGAGAGTTATACTCGAAAGTCCTTTAGGAGATAAAATTATTCTGGCAGACAAAACCGGTGGGGGCAAGAAAGATATCATTGAGAGTTTCAGTTTTCATGAAAACCCGGAGCTTTTTAGCTCCCTCATTGGAAGGTCCTGTGAAGGAGACTGGAGCTTAAAGGTAAGTGATACGACTAAAAGGGACACCGGCACTATCAAAAAGTGGGGGCTTGCAATCAGTTACAGGTAAAAGCAACGTCCTTGAAAAAATTCGTACAAAAGATTTGTACATTTGTTGCAAATTACTTTTTAGTTGCTTTATTTACTTTTTTCAGTTTCCAGAATCATTTTTTCAAAAATTCTCCCCCCCAATTGAACCGTTTTTCCCCTTTTTTCAGTCAATCTAAGACCCTTATCTGTACCATTTCTCGGTTTTCATAACACTCTGTGTTTTATTTGCATCTGAGAAGGTTTTCTGCTTTCGTCACTCATTATCACTCAGAGACAGTAAGCGAAATATACGAGTAACCCCTAGAATTCTAGGGGGAGTTTTGTGGTACGAAGGCGGAAAATCAAATCCTTAAAAAAAACTGTGAAGAGCTGGCAGTTTCTTGTTTTTGCTTTTGTGTCGGTTGTTCCTCATCTATTTTATACGGCAGGGGCGGACTTTGCAGGCATGTATACCGTGTATCCCTGTTTTCCTGCGGGGATGGGTTTTCTTGCGTTTGCACAGCTTTACCTCATTTTTTCATTCTTCGGGTGGACTTCTCCTTTTATGTACGTGTCCGCGGTGCTGTTTGCCCTGCTCTGGACGCGCATTTTGCAATGGGTGGAGAGCATTGACAGGTTTGCGGTTGTAATATTCTATATCCTGGTCTTTTTTTCGGTTTGCTGGGGCATCCTGACGAAGGTCATGCCCCCTGAATGACGGGAGAAAACACGAGAAACCGGATCATAGGGTCCGGAAGATTCAGGTGTTTCAAAAGATTCAGATGTTTCAAAAGGCTAAGGGGGTCCGCAAGGACACGGAAGACACGGGGGACACATGGCAGAACTGAGTGAAAAGCAGGCAAAAGCCGTAGTAAAATTGATGGGAATTGACCCGGGCTGTAAAATATTCTGGGATAAGCGGATGAAACTTCCTAAATTTATCAAAGGAAGGCTATCAGGCCCCTCATCCGAAAGCCCGGATAAAATCGCGAAAAATTTTCTTGAAGAGAGCCGGGACCTCCTGGAAATGCAGGAGGGACTTGCCGAAAGGCTTGAAGTGTCCGTTTCCGAGACTGACTTCAGCGGGTTTCATCACGGCATTTATCTCCAGTTTTTGTACGGGATTCCTGTTTTTGAAGGCTCCGTCCAGGTCCACATAAACCCTGCAGGGGAGGTGATAGCGTACAAGGACTTCCGGATAACAGAGCTTGCCGTTTCCCATGAGCCCGGACTTCGGAGGGAAGATGCTATTGATATCGTCACAAATGATATTGGCCCCGGCCATGCTGTGACGTTTCCTGCATCCAGGCTGATGTTTTTCAGGGACAGGGAGGAACGGGTCCGCCTGGTCTGGCAGGTTGAATCCATCTTTGCCGTGGGGTTTGCAGGAAAGTTCCATTTCATTGATGCCCATACCGGGGAGATTCTTTACAAATTTTCCCAGATAAGGGGTGCACTCTGTAGAAAGACATACAGCGCACACAACGAGGAAAACCTGCCCGGGGAACTGCTGCTTGAAAATGACCAGACGGTCCCGGACGAGGTTGCCAGGGCAGCCCATGAGAACATGGCTGCAGTGTACAGGTATTACAAAGACAATTTCGGGAGGGACAGCTACGACAACCGGGGAGCCCCTCTGGTCTCCACAGTCCATTTCATGCGGGATTACAACAACTCTTTCTGGAGCGACTTCCACAAACAGCTCGTTTTCGGGGACGGGGACGGGTACCGTTGGAGCCCTCTCGCTTTTGCCCTTGATATTGTGGCCCATGAGCTGACCCATGCCATTGCTGCCCATACTGCAAAATTTGTATACAGTGAGGAAGCCGGAGCCCTGGACGAGTCCTTTGCAGACGTTTTTGCAGTCCTGATCTCAAACAGGGAGGAAATAACGAACTGGCAAATCGGAGAAGGAGTCTACACCCCCCACCATGCGGGAGACGCCCTCAGGGCCCTTTCCGACCCCCCGAAATACGGGCAGCCTGACCACATGGACAATTTCATGCGCCTTGCCGCCGGGGAAATCCCGGACATCCAAAAAAATGAAAGCGGATATATCCACCACAACAGCGGAATCCCGAACAAGGCTGCCTACCTGACCATTGCAGGAGGGGTGCACTACGGGATAGAGGTCGAGGGGATCTATAGGAAAAAAGCAGAAAAGATTTACTACCTCGCCCTGACCGCTTACCTCTGCAGTGCGACCCTGAGCAGGTGGACCTTTAAAGAAGCCCGCTACGCCCTCCTGAACGCCTGCAGGCAGCTGTACGGGGAAGAAGGACCCGAATACGCTGCAATCAAGAACGCCTGGGCTGCTGTCGGGCTCGGACAGCCCACCGGAGACCTGCTTATAGTTAAAGAAGAAGTTTCCCCAAAAATCCCCATTCCCGACCTCTACCCTGCAGGGGTCCGGAGTTCGATTAAGGTTTCGGAAGACGGGCTGGTAAAGGACATCAGGGTGAGTGTCAATATCGAGCATCCCTATATACGGGACCTCAGGGTCGCTCTTTTAACACCCACGGGGGAAAGCGTCATCCTCCATGACCGGAAAAAGGGCCCGGGCAAAAATATTTCCAGGACATACAACCTGGGTTCGGTCCCGAAACTCAGGGCCTCCATAGGCGAGAGGGTCCATGGGGAATGGAGCCTCGTGGTTGCGGACCATGCAAAAGAACACACAGGATCCCTGCTCAGCTGGGGGCTCAAGTTCCTGGTACAGAAGGCTGAAAAGAAGGTTCTCAAACGGGAAATATTCCCCTTCGTCCAAATCCCGGACAATGACCCAAAAGGCATCGAAAGCCACATAGAAATCGAACTGCCGGGTAAAATCGTAAACCTGGACATCTCCCTTGAAATCACCCACCCCTGGATAGGAGACCTGCGAGTGCTCCTGGTAATGCCGTCCGGGGAGAAACTGGCCCTGCACAGCAGGACAGGTTACAGCAGAAAGGAAATTAAGAAGGTGTGCAGCACAAAATTCGAAGAGGAACTCCAGCTGGCTGTGAGCAAAGAGATGAAAGGGATCTGGACCCTGAAAGTCATGGACCTGGCAAAGAGGGATGTTGGAACCCTGGACAGCTGGGGGCTGTGTATCATTTACGAATAACAGACCATTTACCAACAACAGATCATTTACCAACAACAGATCATTTACCAACAACAGATCATTTACCAACAACAGATTTTACCAACAACAGATCATTTACCAACAACAGATCATTTACCAACAACAGATCATTTACAAATGATGGATCGTTGACGAATGAAAGATCATTTCCGTTCGACGGTTATATGCGAGCTGTCCAGAATATCGATGCTTGATGCGGTCCCCACCATTATGTCTTCTTCCTGTTCAAAAGCCTGCAGCAGGTTAGAGATAAGGAGGTGGCTGACTGCCCTCCTTTTCCTGGGCTCGACCACGTACCTGAGCCGCATTTCGATCCAGTTCTCTTCTATTTTCGTGTAGAGTTTCGTCTGCACATCGTATGTGGTGATGAAATATTTCTCCCCCATGCGCTGGAGTTCCTTTCTTGCCAGGGCTTCGAATTCCCCGATAACGGGCCCTGAGATTTTGAGGGCTATTTCTTCGGCTTTTTTCCAGTTGCTGCCGTAGATCAGCATGATCTTGATTTCGTCCCAGATAAAGGAAAAATCCCTGGTATAATTTTTTATATTTTCACTCAAAACAAAGCTGTTCGGGAGCTGGATGATCCTTCCCGTGTACTGGTCCGCGTCCACCCATTCCCTGATTTCCATGAGTTTGGTGCTGAAGTTCCCAATGTCAAGCACGTCTCCGATGCAGTCCCCCACCTGGATCCTGTCCCCTGCCTTAAAAGGCCTGGACACGAAAATGATGATCCCTCCGGCCACACTTTTAAGCAGGTCCTGAAGCGCTATTGCAACACCTGCACTTAAAATCCCGTAGGCGATAACCAGGGTAGCCGTCTCCTCAAACCAGATAGCAAAGAGGGCGGCAAAAGCAAAGAGGCTCAGGAGGGTGGATACGGTTTTTCTGAAGGTGTAGCGGTCTTTGGTATCCGAGACTTTCCTCCGGATGAAGTCCCCGGCAAGGCTGTTTGCCGTATACGCCAGCAGGATCACGATGAGAGAGTTCAAAAGAGCATCAAGCAGCACCTGGCTTTCAATAAAAAAATCGGTGAAATACCGGGCATATGCGACCAGGAAAATCAAGATTAGAAAAATAAGAGTATTAAGCCCCCGAATTACCCCCATAAATAATAATAAGCCCTTTCCGTATTAAACCACTATTATAGGGTTTTCTATCATAGGGTTTTCTATCATAGGGTTTTCTATCATAGGGTTTTCTATCATAGGGTTTTCTATCATAGGGTTTTCTATCATAGGGTTTTATTTCCTTATTCAAGCCGGAGACTTTTAGAGAGCCAGGACAAAAGCGAGCCTGGCATCTTTATTATCTTTTTTAGAAATCTTTGAGGTTTCAGTCAAAGACCTCTGTGTTTTTCTCTGACCATGCCGGCTGGTTTATAGCCAGGAACTCAAGGGTCGTGTTTCCTGTGTTGTATGTGGCCTGGACCGCACCTGCGGGGATGTACACGAGCTGGTCGGGGCGCAGTTCGACAGGGATGTCGTCAATGTAGAGCAAACCTTCCCCTTCGAGGACATAGTGGACCTCCGGGTTTTTCATCAAATGGGGCTCGATATGTTCTCCCGGTTCTATAATGGAATGGGCAACACTGTAGTCAATGCCAAGGTCCCGGTTGAAGTTTTTAGGGTGTAAGAGTTCGGTAACGTGGATATTTCCGGGGTCGTCAAGGTACTCGCATTCGTCAAGGTTCCTTGAGATTATGTAGTCGTCCGCGTAAAAACTTGTTCCTACAAGGTAGGACCGCCCTTCCACTGAAGCTCTTTTGACAAAGGTGTACTTGCGGGAAAGCTCGGAGCTCTTAGTTTTCTTCCAGCTGTAATCTATCCAGCCCTCGCCTTCTTTGCTCAGGGCTGTTTCTATGAAGAGTTCTCCGATGGGCTTGCCCCCGGCATCCATGAGCCCTTTCATATCCTTGCCTTCACTGGCGCTGTCCGGGGGGTAGACTACCTGAGTCCCGCTGGTATTCCACACAAAAATGTAGAAGTCATCGTGGAACCAGGCAGAGTCTTCCTCCCTTAAATCCGGAAATAACTCCTCTCCCTGGCTTTCAAGCAGCCTGGCCGTAGCCTTTACCTTGTTTTCGATGTCCTGCTGTTTAGTTGCCAGCTCACTTTCCCCCTCAATGTAAGGGGGTTCGGGCAGGCCGGGCTCCTGTACAGCACTAGCCTGCACAGCATTATCTTCTGCTACAGGCATTTCTTCGACGGATTCAGCTGCAGCCAGAGCTGTTCCCACCCCTTCCGGAGCAGCTTTCCCAGCTTCAATTGCAGGTTCTTCCGAACCGGATGTCGGATCGTCCAGACTTTCGGGACCCGGACTCCCACTGGTAAGAATTCCCAGGACAAGGGCGACTGCGAGCATCCCACACATTATTTTTATTAAGTTCATGTAATTTCCCTGTTTTGTCAACTTAACTTTTTGTGCACTCTAAAATACTCTGAGATAAAATTTAGAGTTAAGATAGCTATCAAGCACTATAAATGTTTAAACTCTTTCTGCTTAACTTATTAAAATAATGTCCCCCTTATCTATTAAATTTTATGCAAGTGCTCCCTGAATATTTTCCCTTGAGTTGTTAACTGAAAAATTCCCATGAAAATGTTTACGGAAACTTTTTCAGTAAATTTTTTCCAAATTTTTCTTTCCTGAGAATAACACCTTCTGAATAACCCTAAATATTTCTTTAACCAACATAACATAAAAAACCCAGAAAGAGGTAGAAAAATGCCAGGCCACTACAACATCATCTCCTGGAACGTAAACGGGCTTCGGGCCTCCATGAAAAAAGGCTTCCTGGAGCTCCTGCTGGATCAGAAATTCGACATTATCTGCATCCAGGAAACAAAAGCCTCCCCTGACAAGCTCCCACGGGAAGTCAAGAACATACCCGGCTACCACAATTACTTCGTCTCCGCCGAGCGGAAGGGTTACAGTGGGGTCGGCCTCTTTTCCAAAGAAAAGCCCCTGAATATCGAGACCGGTATGGGGATCGAGGACTTTGATAGTGAAGGCCGCTTTATCAGGGTTGACTACGAGGACTTTACCCTCATGAACATCTACTTCCCGAACGGCAAAGCCTCCCGGGAACGCCTGGACTACAAGATGGCCTTTTACGAAGCCTTCCTGGACTACGCAAACGCCCTGAAAGCCGAAGGCAAAAAACTCGTCATCTGCGGAGACGTAAACACCGCCCACAAAGAAATCGATCTGGCAAGGCCAAAAGAAAACGAAACCACCTCGGGCTTCCTCCCCGAAGAGCGGGCCTGGATGGACAAGTTCCTGGCCGCCGGCTACCTTGATACTTTCCGCATGTTTAACCAGAATGGCGAAAACTATTCCTGGTGGTCCGTGCGGACCCGGGCGAGGGAAAGAAATGTGGGATGGCGGCTTGATTACTTTTTCGTGAGCGAAAATCTGAAAGAGAATGTTAAATCCGCATCGATACTTTCTGAGGTAATGGGGTCAGATCACTGCCCGGTTGGGCTGGAACTTGAGTTTCCTGCTTGACTTAAGGGAACGATAAGTGGATTCAAGTTTCATAGCTTGCTCCCTGCCAGGATGCGAATATGTGAATTATTGTGGCAAAGCAGGCTGAAGCTGCATGGCCAGGTCGTTCGCCCAGGCACGGATCGCCGTCCAATCTCGGATGTCGCTTGCTGGCATCTTGCGTAAAGGGCTTGCCGGCAGAATGGCAATTAAGTTGTCAGGGAAGCGTAGCTTTGCAGGGTCGAACTTGCCGCCAAATATTTCAATAGCGATGGGCGTAAGCCACGGGAACTTCGCAAGCTCTTCATCGAGCTGTTCGCGCGCTTCCTTCCAATCCTCTTCCTCATCATGAAACGGGCCGAGAGCAAAAATAGCCACTGGCCGATCCCTGAGGGCTTCACGGTGCCGAGACAGAAAACCGCGCGCGTCCTTGTGCCAGTGAAGCATGTAGAGTGGAGCACCCATCACGACCGCGGTGTATCCTTCAAGGACCTTTACTTCTCGCATGGGCTCAAGATCTACCACAAGGCCATTTTCACGCAAAGTTATCGCGATTGCTTCAGCCACTTCCTGCGTTGAACCATACCTGGAAGCATAAGCCACAAGAACTTTGATTTGCATCCGGATCAATCCCCCAATTAAATGTTATCTTCAACCTATTACTTGTCAGCTTCGGAAACAGTTCTAAGCCGGAGGTGTTGTCCTGCCTGTAACCTCTCCACGTCAGATGTCTTGTGCTTCCATTCCGATCATCTGCACTCCTCATGCCCCTCAAAGGTAGAAAAATAAGCCTGTTCGGAGCATTAGCCAGCCTCTGCTCCAGCATGTCCATATCCTCAAGCTCCAGAGTTGCCGATAGAAATTATATTTATCCACTAAAACCACTAATTGAAGTGATAAGTTTAAAGTCCAGAAATCACATGGTCTGGTAAAAATGCACAAAACCTTCAGAGAATTTAACGGCAAAACCTACATGCTCGATGAGCTGAGCTATTTCGGGCTTAATAAATCCGATGCCGAGAAAAGAAAAGTCATGATAAAAAAGAGCTGGCTCGGGGCCAGATGCATAAAAAAGGCAAACGGCAAATACGTAGTATACCGCGAATATCCCGGCAACATAAATGAAGAAGATGGCTCTTCGCTGTTTCATGTTGGGTGAAAATACTTGCCTGGTTATAAAATAATGAAGTGGGGCCTGGGATCAGCTGTTTAACTACCCCGCGCTCACACCGGTCGCAGAGGCGACCGATTTTTCCAAAAAACCCTGAGAAAGCACTTAAGCCCGAATGAAGAGTTTTTAAACTTTTTAAGACAAGTTTCTGAGCCTTTTAAGCTTATTTAGTAGCTGCTTTGTGATTAGCTGCTCTCTAGCTCCTTCTCTTCTTCTTTTTTGTCTTTTTGAAAAAGACCGCTCTCCTTCGTCGAGCGTGACAAAAATGGTTTCGTATGCCTAATATGGTTGTACGGGTCAGAATTCAGGATTTCAGATTTCAAACCAGTTTTTTTCTCTTTTTACTCAGAGACATCAACCAGGTAACAGTAGACAACCTAAAAATACAACCTGATTAAATAATCAAAAAATATAAAAGAACAGACTAACTATTAATGAAAGTTAAAAGAGGTTTTTTCACCAAATGCAGGTGAAATTTAACCGTCCTTGAATCAGGAGTCCTGAAGCTTCCTCCTGATATGCCGGATTTTTAAGTAAGGGGTATCTTGCTGAATGGGACGAAATCAGAGCTTTGGAAGATCAGAGGGTTGGAACATGGATAAAACCTTAAAAATTTTACTATATATACTGCTGATCCCTGTGGGTTTGATTATACTTTTTTACGGGGGTTTTGCTGCAATATTAATCCTTTCTGACCAGGCTTCTTATGACGGAAATGAGCTTTACATCGGCTCGATTGATTTTGACTCGGTGCTTGCAAAAGCAGAGGCCTCAGGATATGATACAGACGGCTGGATCAGGCTCAATGAGACAAACCTAATCGAACCCGGGAATGTTGAAGCCCTTGAGGAAAGGTTTCAGAACGGTTACAGGGTGCACAGAGTTGAGCTTTACTACAATGAAAATACTTACCTTGAGTTTTGCAAATATGACGGTCCAGAAACGATTGTCACACTCTTTAATTACAGTCATTCAGATATTTCTACGCCGCTGGAGCCTTCCGAGTTTCCAGATGACTCATGGATGCTTGATATGTTAGAGCTGAGTTTAGGGTTGAACGAAACTGGCTCCCAGGAGTTCCTTGAAAGGCTAAAGCTTGAGGGAGCGGCGCAGCAGTGGCATGCAAACCTCGCGACAAACGGAAGTGTAGATTTTCCGGCAATCTATGCCTACCTGAATCAGAGCAGTACGAAAAATATTATCAACTCCGGAATGTGGAACGATGAAGAATTCTACAGAGATGGAGAGAAGATAGGGTATATAGCTTACATTGTCCCCGAGATTTCCGTCAGCAGTAGCCATAACTTCAACAGATATACTCTTCATGTGAGCAGTTCCGGATTTGTACGTGCAGACATTCTAATGCACAGAGCCAGCGCCGGAAAAAAGATCCCTGAAGAGGAATACAGGGCAGTGTTTAGGGAGATGTTTGAAAAGCTGGGCCTCCCCGTAGAAAAGGTTGATGAGCTCGAGTTTGAGTATAGCCCAAGCGTGTGGTGAAACCTTTATTCTCTCTTCTTTCCTTTTCCTTTCCCTGTTCCCTGTTCCCTTTTTCCTTTCTTCTTTCCCTTTCTCCGTTCCCCTTTCTTCTTTCCCTTTCCCCTTTCCCCTTTCTTCTTTCCCTTTCCCCGTTCCCCTTTCTCTGTTCTCCTTTCTCCGTTCCCCTTTCTCCGTTCCCCATTCTCTGTTCTCCTTTCATAGCTTAAATTGGAAACGTGAACGGTGACCACTTCAAATTACATTCAATGAATTAAGGCCCACTTTAATAAAAGTCAGTCCGAATACAATCTGTGCAATTCCCAGAGTGCGGATAATGGAAAAATAATATTTACTGTTAATGAAAGATTTTGACCTTTCTACAATTAACGCAACAATTACCTTTGACCCTACAAGAAAGATATAGAACCCGGCTACGAATAAGATTGTAGCCCAGACATGCGTGTTTAAACTTTTAAAAATGATTGGCCCGCCTATGGAGAGCCAGAATATATACGGGTGTGGGTTCCCGAAATTGACAATAACTCCTTTTTTAAGGGCATCTTTCTTTTCTAAATTTAATTCCACACTGTCCTTTTTGATTTTCAGCGATTCAATTCCTGAATATATAAGGTATGATGCCCCGAAAAACGCAATAATTCCGATAGTAGAATTATAACCTGTCAAATGGGAGAGAACAAACAGTACGGATAAAATTATTGGCAAGTCTGTAATCAAAGGGGATATTGCAACCTTTATCCCTTCCCATTTGCCGTGCTGCAGAGTTTCAGAGATAGTTATCGCTAATAGTGGACCTGGAGACATTCCTGCAGCTAGGCCCAGAAACGATCCTAAGAATAAAAACTCAATAATATCTGCCATGCCCACGTATTATACCTCAAATTGCACATATATACACTAACGACGTGAATAGGGCAATATTGGTATTTAATTTACGCTATTTACTCCGATCAAGCTCTCATTCTCAAAAGAGAAGAAGGTTGCTTACGCTTCGATCTTCGAAAATAGCAATGTCCCGATCGTGCAGATGAGGGCAGACAGCACAACGATTACTGCCAGGTCGTTATAGATCCCGAACATGTTCATCCCTGTCAGGACTCCCCGGAGGCCGTCCACCCCGTAGGTGAGGGGGTCGATCCTGCTGATGAAGTAGATTGCCGGGGGCAGGTTTTCGAGGGGGAAGAGGGCTCCGGAGAGGAAGAAGATGGGCATGATCAGGAAGTTCATGATCAGTTGAAAGCCGTGCATGTCGTCCATCTTCGAGGCGATGGTAAGGCCCAGGCCCGTGAAGAAGAGGGCTATCAGGAACATGAAAACGAGCCCGAGCGCCAGGCTCCCTAAGCCCGGGACCCGGAACCCCAGCACATAGGTCAGGCTGAGCACGATCAGGCCCTGGATCATGGCAATGGTTGCGCCTCCAAGGGTTTTTCCGATCATGATTTCAGTCCTGGAGATAGGGGCTACGAAGGTCTCTTTCAGGAAACCGAACTGCCGGTCCCAGATGACTTCAAGCCCGGAAAAGACGGCTGTAAAGAGGATCGACATGGAGACTATCCCGGGGGCCAGGTAGTCCATGTAATTTGCCCCGCCGCTGGCTCTGGTGTACATGGGCCCGAACCCGAAGCCGAAGGCGACCATAAAAAGGAGGGGCTGCCCGAGAGAGCCTATCAGCCGGGCTTTTGAGCGCCAGTAGTGCTTGAGCTGCCGCAGCCACAGGATGTAGATTACTTCGATCAATGCCCGTGCCTCCTGCCCATGCTCTTCATAAATCGCATTTTACTTCCTCCATTTCCGTTTTCGTCCCGGATGTCCCTCCCGGTAAGTTTCAGGAAGGACTCTTCTAAGGATTCGGTTTCCGTCCTTTCCATGATCTCTTCCAGGGTCCCGGACTCGATTATTTTACCGTGGTCGATGATTGCTATTTTGTCTGCCATCGCTTCGGCTTCGTCCATGTAGTGCGTGGTCAGGAAAATCGTCATGCCCCTTTCTTCATTCAAAGTCATTATGTGGTTCCAGATGGACTTCCTTGTCTGGGGGTCTAAGCCAACCGTGGGCTCGTCCAGGAAAAGGACCTTCGGGTAGTGGACAAGCGCCCGGGCAATTTCAAGCCTGCGCTTCATCCCGCCGGAGTACTTTTTCACGAAATCGTCCCGCCGGTCCCAGAGCCCGACAATCTGCAGGGCATTTTTGATCCTCTCGTCCCTTTCTGCTTTTGGGACTTTGTAGACCACGGAATGGTATACCATGTTTTCGTAAGCGGTAAGCTCGCTATCCAGGCTGTAGTCCTGAAAGACTATGCCAAAAGAGGAGCGGGCTTTGTCCTGCTCTTTAAGGACATTGAAGCCGTTTATCCGGATTTCCCCGCTTGTGGGCTTGAGGACGGTCGTGAGCATCTTGATGGTCGTGGACTTGCCTGCGCCGTTCGGGCCGAGGAAAGCAAAGATAGAACCGGCTTCGACATCGAAGCTGATGCCGTCCACGGCGGTTAAGTCGTCGAACTTCTTTGTAAGGGACTGGACTGAGAGGATGTTTTGCATTGCTTGGACCTGAAATCTATTTTTTAGTATCAGAAAAACAAAGGTATAATGAATTTTTTGCCTGAATCTGTTGAATCCCTTCCTGATAAAAAAGATATCGGTGTTTTTAATGGATTGAAGGTGGATTTCACAGAATGACCGGGTTCTGGTAATTGCAATTACAGCTTATTTATATACACGCTGATATTGCAATAACAGTTTATTTATATACACGCTGATATTGCGGTTACAGCTTGTTCATCAGGCGGCTGAGAAAGTGTTCTCAGTTTCTGCAATACTCGTAAACGGTTATGTGAAGCTGGAATATGAATTAAAGCTAACGTACATCTCATGTATAATACATCTCATGTATAATACATCTCATGTATAATACATCTCATGTGTGATATTTTCGTGTTTACTCCTGCGCCGATAAAAATCAAATCTGTATTTTTTCTATGGTGCTTCGCTAAGTCATCCGAAGTTTCTTTTTGCAATCAAAATACATTTTATACAGTTATTTGGATATACTTTTTGGTCATTTAACTATACTTTGTCAGTCATCCGAATGAACTATTTAGACATCAAAATATACTTTCCTTTGTCAGTCATCTGAATGAACTTTTTAGGCATCAAAATATACTTTCTGGAAAAGACCGGCTGCTTCGGCAGCCGGTGAGAGCGCCGGCACCTGAAAAATAAATCAAAAAAGGTTTCAATGGATAACTGAATGAGTGAATTACAGCGGTTTTGCACGGATCAAACCCGTTTACTTGTCAGGGGAGCTCACCCGGAGGAAGCAGCGGAAATGATGGGAACCAGGGTAAATGATAAGAAGCAGCGGAAATGAAAGAAGAAATAGGATGAAGGACAAAGAAGTATAACAAATTGGCAGGCATAAACTAACAGGCATAAACTAACAGGCACAAGATCAGAAATGCATAATAAATAATTGGGGGCAGTAATCCATGAAGCGAAAATGGGAACAGGACTGGGGACTTCAGGGCAGGATGCTATTTACGATGTTTCTTCTGGCAGCAGTTTACCTCTTTTTCCTTGCGTTTCTTTCGTACAGCGGGACTCCTCCGGTTTTCATGCTGTTTTTTGTGGGCTTTTTCATGGCAGTCCAGTACTTTTACTCGGACAAAATGGTGCTCTGGACTACCGGAGCCCATATCGTTTCCGAAAGCGAGGCCCCTAAGCTGCATGAGATGATCGCCCGGCTCTGCGCAATAGCCGACATTCCGATACCCAGGGTCGCCATTGTCCAGACCCAGGTCCCGAATGCCTTTGCCACGGGCAGGAGCCCGAATAACGCCGTGGTTGCTGTTACAACGGGGATTATGGACAAACTCAACCCGGCCGAACTGGAAGCCGTGCTTGCCCATGAGCTGAGCCACATAAAGAACCGGGACGTCATGGTCATGACCATTGCCAGTTTCCTCTCAACCGTAGCCTTCTACGTTGTCCGCTACAGCCTCTACTTCGGGGACATGGGAGGGGGGAGAAGAAGGGACGGAGGGGGCATTTTGCTGGTCTGGCTCGTCTCCCTGGGGGTCTGGCTCATAAGTTTCCTGCTTATCCGCGCCCTCTCCCGCTACAGGGAATTTTCCGCAGACAGGGGCTCGGCAGTCATTACAGGGCAGCCCTCAAACCTTGCGTCCGCCCTCATGAAGATAAGCGGGCTCATGCAGAAGGTGCCCACCGAAGACCTCAGGAAAGTCGAGGGGATGAACGCCTTTTTCATAATCCCTGCAATCTCAGGCTCTTCCATCATGGACCTCTTTTCAACCCACCCGTCTGTGGAAAAAAGGATAGCAGAACTTGAAAAGATTCAGAAAGAGCTGGCCTGAAAAAGGAATGGAAATAGCAGACACCGGACAGAAGAGTTTTCAAAGAAGAGTTTTCACAGGAGATAAATAATGGGTTTTCGGGATTTTGTGGACACGGTCCTCGGGAGAAGCAGGCTGCCAGAGGCAAAGTCTGAGAAGCTTTTTGCAATCTCAACAGCAGCCATTACCCTGGAAAGCAACCTGGACCTGAAACCTTCAGGGTCAGCGGGAATCTGCTTCAAGCCCATAGAAGCTTCCGCCTACGCTGATGCCAGAAAAGAGATCGAAGAGCTCCTGGAGTACAGTGCAAAGGAGACCGAGACCGAATTCAGGCTCGAAAAAGACGAATACAACTTCCTCTGGGCCATTTTCAAGGACCCCGACTTCGAAGACCTGGTCGCAAACATCCACCTGGTCAGCCAGACCCTTGAAGACCAAGGCTTCGGCCAGCAGATCCTCTGCGCCATTTACCGCTTTGACAGCGAACCCGAGCCCGGGCTTTCCGGAAGCGGAGGCAGGACTTCAGGCAAAAGAGCGGTCTACTGGATCTACAATTTCAAGCAGGGGACCTATTACCCCTTCATCCCGCTTTCGGGCAGGCAGAGGGACAGCTCCTTCGAATTCAGGCTCAGGACCGGGATGGAGCGGGAGATGCCAATCGAAAAAAATGTGGAGAAATGGTACCCTCTGTGGGGGATTCCTTTTTAAAAGTCCTTGCAGTAACCTCTTTTCATTAAAACTCCACTTTTTCCCCGTCAATTAACAGATTTCTAATTACTGCATTTCCAAACCTGTCAATAACAACTGCCACATCGACCTTTTTTCCTTCCCACCGCTCACTTTCTATTTCAAGTCCCCTGCCTTCCGGCACAAAATAGCTTTCAATGCCGTACTCAACAATGAGTTTATCAACGGTTATTTCCTCTCCTGATATTTCGATTTCTTCCGGTAAGCGTTCTTCGACTACAGTTTCTTCTATAACCGGTTCTTCAGGCATAGCTTCCGATGGCGCAATTTCTGCTGTTTCGGTTTCTGGCTGTACAGCTTCGATAGGTTCAACTTCTTCCGGAATGATTTCTCTTTCGGGCAGTGGTATTTCTTCGTACAATATACCCGTTACTTTGCCTTTGATGTAGAGCTCATCCTCGGGTGGGTTTTTGTATATTTTTTTGGGCACTCCGTAGCCGTCTTTAATTTCCAGGGCCAGGTATATCCGGTCATTGTACCAAAATTGGGTATCTTCAGCCGGGATTTCACTGAGGTCCAGGGTACTGATCTCATAATTAAGGACAACGTAGTCTCCCCGGAAGAGGTCCCTCGGGTCTACGGGCACGGTTTTCAGCACAACTTCCGTGCCGGTCCTCAGGGTGTATTCCTTATAAACTATAATACCTGAAAAGATCAGGAGCCAGAAGACCACGGTGAGGTAAAAGATTTTCTTTGGGCTCATAAGATTCCTCCTGCTCCTGATAGTACCGTGGGTTCCGAAAGAGCCACGGATCCTGAAAGAGCCCCGGCTCCGTTACCCTGAAGTCCGAAAACGCCGATTTTCATTGTTCCCCTCCGGTAAACTGAGCTTTCAGCTCCCTTCTTTTTCTTTCCATAACCACGCTCATTACCAGCAAAACAAGCCCTCCGACAATGAAAAAGAGCGACCTTGGGAGCAGGTCCCAGAAAAAGTCAAAGTACCTGGCAAAGATCAGGAGTATAAACCAGAACATTGCAGTGTTGATGATGGTGATATTTTCGGTGCCATATCCCGCATACAGCAGGAAGGTCAAAATCCCGAGGAAAATGACGTTAAACACGACCATGTAAATATTTTCCGATGCCGGGATGTATATTGTCGTGAGGGTTATTCCTGCCATCAATAAGGCAATTACGGATACGCTAGCATCCGCCTGGAAGCTTGCGAGCCTTTTCCGGAGTGGTGAGAGCAGGACTGCCAGGAAAAGGATTCCCAGGACAGCATAAATTACGGGAACGATTTTTTCAACTGTGTATTCCCCGAGTTCGAAGGTGTGTATGAACAGTGCAAAGAGTGCAGCCTGCAGCCCCATGAACTTAAACGGCACTTCAGCATGTTTTGTTTTATCTGCAAGCCCGTGCAAAGTCCCGATAAAATAGATTCCGATGCCTGATATGAGGTAGAGGTCCCATATGTTAATCAATTCACTGAAGTCAGCCCTCTCCCCGTACAGCAGGCCGATCCAGAGGTAAAAGAGCAGAGAACAAAGCCCCGCAATCGGGGCAGACCGGTACCCGTAGACCAGGGGAAAAACTCCCAGAATCCAGATCAGGACAAGGGTACTGTTGTTTGCGTTGATGTTGTAGATCTGGGCAATTAAAAAGAGGCTGGCTCCGAAGAATAGGGCTGAGAGGAAGATCAGGGCAGAGCCTGCCCGCGGGTATTTCTGTTTCTCGTATTTCAAACGATAACCCGTATAGTGTATGCCCACAGTACTGCCCACAAGCAGCAGCACTTTTACAGTATTTCCGAGTTTCTCCCAGTTGGAAGCCACAAACAGGATAGCACCAATCCCGATTAAAATCGCCCCGATGGTCGAAAAGGCAACGATTTGCTTTTTTGACCTGCGTTCCTTCCTGTATTCCGTAAGGTCAGTCCGCATTTTTTCTGCCTGAGTACGATCAATGGTGCCTTCATCCAGCCATTTCCGGATCAGGTCTTCATCGAGCATATACGTATAATGGCACATTGATCATCATAAACTTTTAGATACATTATTTAAGGAGCCCTTCTCTTTTTCAATCCCTCCACTCCAATCCCCCAACTTTTTTTAGAATCTCCTCCGAATATCCCGGGATTGCTCCGGGTTTCGAAGCCACGTAAGTCCCGAGCTCGCAGGCAAAACCAGCGGCTTTGAGGATGCTGCTCCCTGAGAGGTAAGCGTAAAGGAAGCCTGCGGAAAAGGCATCTCCGGCTCCGACAGTATCAGCAACTTTTACCGGGGTGGTTTCGATTTCCTCGAATATACATCCGCAGGAATCTTTATGATAAACTGCTGCCCCCTCAGGCCCTTTTGTTATGCAGATTATGGAGATTCCAGGGTATTTTTCCACGAGCAAGCGGCAGAAATCTTCACAGGTGCAGCCCCTTGCTGTCCCGAAAAGCAGTCTGTAAATTATTCCGGCCTCTTCGGAGTTCATTTTTACTATATCGGCACAGGCAAGGGAGGCCGCTATCCACTCTTTTTCGTAAAACCCGGGCCTCAGGTTTACATCGTAGAAAATGTGCCTTGCCCTGAGTACCGAAAGCAGCCCCTGAAGTGTTTTCCTGTTTGCTTCCGAGCGCTGGGCAAGGGTCCCAAAACAGAAAACGCCCCATTCTTCAGCAGTAAGGGCTTCTATTTCCCCGTCTTTCAGCGTAATCGCGTCCCAGGCTACGCCTTCATTGATGATGAAGTGAGGAATTCCTTCTCCTTCAAGCTCAACGGTGACGGTTCCAGTAGGTCTCTGTTCATCGGTCAGGATGTATGAGGTGTCAATTCCCATTTCCTCAGCCTTCAAAAGAAGGTTTTTTCCGAGTTCATCTCTTCCGACTGCGGAAATAACTGCCGGTTTTGATCCCAGTTTTGCAAGGTGGGCGGCAAGGTTAAGGGGAGCGCCGCCCAAATGAGCTGAGCCGTTGATGATGTCGAAGAGGGCTTCCCCGAATGTGAGGATTTTCATACCCTTAACTGGTTTTGCAATTTTATTTCTCTTTTGTACGTTCTGTCGGTTACATTCTATCGGTTACTTTCTGCCAATTAATATGTTCCCGGGAAAGACCCGGGCATCAGTATGTGGCTTCAGTATGTGGCTTCAATTGCAACTTCAATCTATGGCTTCAGGCGTCCTTACGATTTAAGGCAAATACTCCCGCAAACAGCGCCAGAACAGAGAGTAAGGTCCCGGGTCCGGGACTTTCGGGGTTCTGGCCTTCAGCCTCCCCTTCCAGGCCGACGGCATCCTGTCCGGCAGCCGGGAACTGCTGTGCCGGGTCCTCAGGGTTTGCCTCCGGATTTACCTGCTGATTCCGGGTAGTTTGCACTGTGCCCTGCTTTGAAATGGAAATGAACCCTGTATCCGGTGCCCTGTCGTAGATCGTCCTTCCAAACTTGTCGGGGTTGATGTGTATTTCCCCGGTCCCGGTCTTTGTCTCTTCTCCTGCCATCCATTCCCTGCCCATTTCGGTGAGCGGGATCTCAGATTTACTTGGCACGAGAGCTGTTTCAACATAGATATCCATATTTCCTTCGTCTTTCAGGAACTCAAGGGGAATGCTCAGGTACATCCTGTTGCCTTTCATGCTGATCAGGTGCCCGGCTTCCCTTACCCCGTATTTCCCGTCCACGTCCCCGAAGATGTCGGCGTCCAGTTTTCCGTTGTAGAGGGAATACACAAGCATGTATTCGGGAAGATTTGAAGCGTCCCTGGCCGTGTCAAAGAATACGGTGGTGATGGCTCCATCGTCAAGTTCGAGTTCTTTGTAGGTAATTGTCAGCAGCATGATATTGCCGGAGTACCCGATCTCAACCGAGGTAAGGTCGTCCCCGTCATACCCGAAACCTGTGGAGTCCCCGGAAGAGTCCCTGAGCTCAGAGGGGTTTTCGGTATATGCAAAAAGGGGATTCAGCCTCCCTGTCCCGGTATCAAGGGCACCTTCCCCAAAATCCGGGACCCGGTCCATCTTCCCTGAAAGGGCTTCATCAACCGTGAAGGAGTCTGCAACAAGGCTCATTTTCCCGTCGTCAGAGCCGAGCATTTCGAGGGGAATCCTGAAAAAGACCTGGTTTTTCGAAACTGCAAACATGGCATCGTTATAGGGCACGCCCAGGGGAATTCCTCCGGTCTGTGTATAGCCCATTTTCGTCAGTTCCGAGTCCTTGTTTTCCGTTACCAGGCTTGCATCCGTCCCGAGCATGGACCCGATAGTGTAGTCAAGGCGGTAGTCAACCCCAAAAGAAGGAGGGGCCTGCTCCGTATTTGTAAAACCGGTTGCGATATTCTGGTCCGAATCGATGAAGACCCAGCCGTTTAAGTCTTCCCCGTAAAAGTTGCCCCCGGAATTGACATTGTTTTTGTACGTGAGCAGGAGCTCAAAGACCCCGTCGTGCACCCAGGTATCGATCCCCGTGATATCCGACCCCTCAGAGTCCCCTGACCTGTCCTGAAAACTTCCCTCCAGGTCCCCCGACTTTACGGGAATGCTGACCTTTCCGGTTTCCGTGTTCAAAACCCCGTAGTCAGGAGCCCGGTCAAAAAAGAGGGCCTTTACAAGTTCCATGTGGCTTGCAACAAAAATGTCCATATCCCCATCATCGTTCCCGAGCATCCTGAGGGGAATTTCAATATAGAGCTGGTTTCCGGAAATAAAAAGCGTGTCTTCGCTTACCGGATCGTCGTTTAATGTCGCTGTGACGATCGGGTCGGAATAGATTATACTCATCACGTTGAAAGCGTAAACGTAGTCTGCCCCGCTTCCCTCATTGTACCCGGTCTTCGGGTCCCTGTCGGTATCGATAAAGACAGCTCCTGCACAGTCCTCCCCTTCAAGGCTTTCTGCAAAATCGATTTCGACATAAAGATACCCGTTCCTGCTCTCAGAGGCAAGCCCTGTAATGTCAGGATAATCAAAATCTCCTGTCGGGTCCGTTACACCTGCGGCCTGCACCGAGGCTGAGCATTGAATAAAAAACAGAAGTGAAACTATAAAAAGTACATATTTTTTTATCCGGCAAGCCCTCATTAATCCGGCCTCCTCATCCCTTAATTCAGATTTCAAGGTTTATTGCTGTTTATTGATGTCTGTAAAATTTAGCTACCCATACTATTTTCAGTTAATATTTATTCAAGACGCTTTAAAAAAGTACCTGTATTGCCACAATAAGAAAGCTTTTTAACCGGGACAAGGACCGGTACAATAACCAGTACAATAACCAGTACAATAACCGGTACACAGCCGGCACAGTAACAATTACACAGCCAGCACAGTAACTGATATGGGAACTCACTTTCTCCTCCACCAGCAAGGAGAACGTGCCTGAACTCCATTTCCCTTTCACGGCAACCGGTACAAGATGTCATCACCAGAAACCGCCATCATTTTTTTGATAAGAAACTGCTTTATACCTTTCACACCTGAAGACCCTGTAAATTTCCCTAGAAATTATCCTGCAAGACCACCATTAAAAATTATCTGTAAAAAACCGCAAGTAGGGGAGAAACAGCATACAAGAACACAGCAGCTTTTTAGGCACGGAAAAAATTGGAAAACTCCTCTTCAGGCTCTCGGCTCCCTCAATCCTCGGGATGCTCGTCTACGCCCTGTACAATATAGTGGATACGATCTTCGTGGGCAGGGCTCTTGGCGAAGAGAGCGTCCAGGGCATCGGCGGGCTTGTGATTGCGTTTCCAATCCAGATGCTGGCCCTGGGGATCGGAATCGGGATAGGGGTAGGAGGCGCATCCGTAACTTCCAGAGCGCTCGGGGCAAAAGAGCTCAATAAAGCCGAAAAGACCCTCGGGACCGCCTTTTCCCTTGCCATTTTCCTGGGGATCGCCTATGCGGCAGTCGGGCTGTACTTCCTTGACCCGCTGCTGGAACTCTTCGGGGCAACCGGGGGGATCATGCCCTATGCCAGGGACTACCTTGAAGTCACCCTGGCAGGTTCGGTCGTTTTTACCCTCGGGATTGCTGCCGAAGACCTGGTGAGGGCTGAGGGAAACGCCCGCTACGCCATGTTTGGAATGCTGCTCGGCGCCGGTTTGAACATCCTGCTTGACCCGGTCTTCATTTTCGGCTTCGGGATGGGAGTCAGGGGGGCTGCGATTGCGACCGTGATAGCCCAGTTTGTATCCATGGCCTTTCTGCTGCGTTATTTCCTTGCAGGCAAAGGCTCCGTGCCCTTCAAAATCGGGATGCTCAAACCCGACCCCGGCATAAGCAGGGAAATGCTTGCCATCGGGATGAGCCCCCTGGTTATCGAAGCCTCCAACAGCTTCATGATGATTTTCGTAAACAACGCCCTTGGGACCTACGGAGGGGACGTCTCGATTGCAGCTTTCGGCATCATCCAGCGCCTGATCATGTTCATCTTCCTGCCCATGCTGGGAATCTCCTTCGGGCTCCAGCCGATCGTGGGCTACAATTACGGGGCAAAACAGTTTCCAAGGGTGATCGAGTCCGTAAAGGTCGCCCTGAAGGTGAGCACCCTCCTTTCCCTGGCAGGTTTCCTTGTCTTCTTCCTTTTCCCGGCCCCGATCATCCACATCTTCAGCCCCGATGCAGAACTTACAGCCGCAGGCACCTCGGCTATGAGGATTATCGTGCTCGTCCTGCCCTTTATGGGCTTCCAGATTGTAGGGACCACCGTGTTCCAGGCACTCGGAAAAGCCAGGCCCGCTTTCATCCTTTCGCTGGCAAGGCAGCTCCTTTTCCTGCTCCCACTTGTGCTGGTACTGCCGAGGTTTTACGGGCTGGACGGGGTATGGGTTTCGTTTCCGATCTCGGATTTTATGGCGTTCGGGCTGGCGGCGGGGCTGTTGTGGAGGGAGTACAGGAGGTTTGGGCATTTTGAGGAGAAGATGGAAGGTAGGGGAGAAGAAGAGGTGGGTGTTTGGGGGTGAAGAGTGGCCATTGAATCTTGTTTTTTCCTCGGTCAACGAGGCTTCCTGAGCAAACAATGTTTTGCATAACCCCAGACTCTCACCGGCCGCGAAGTCGGCCGGCCTTTCCATAAAAAATCATAAGCCAGAACGCAGAAACCTGGCAAGTCTGCCTTTGTTTTTCAGGTGATAGTAACTCCAATGCAACTCGATTTGAGGACTTTAGCAAAGCCCAAAATTGGAGTAAGGGGCTGGTCATTCAATGCGGAGAAAAGCTTAAAACTTGCCTTTTTTCCTTTCATTCAGCTTTTGAACATTCTTTGTCAAACGGCTCTGGCCTCGCTGGCGCTCGGGACAAGAAAGGTGGGATATGCCATTCCGTTTACTCCGGCCAGGTTCACGCAGCTGCCAAAAACCGCCAAAATATAAAGAAGTAAGATTTAAAAATAACTCCGGCCCCCCACTATTCATTTCATCTAAAAAATTCTATCCTTCTTACGAAACGTATATAGCTTCTATATTTTATATTCCATTTTAGATAAAAATTGAATAATTTAAAAAACCAATCGTGGGAGTGGAAAATATGCTGTTGCTGGACATAACAACATTTGAGCCTGAACAGGGCATGGAGTTGTTTAAACGGTGGGAACTGGTGGAAAGCATGGATTTCCCAAATGGGCTGAAAATCATTAACCAGTGGTTTGATGCCGGAGGGGGGCGTGTCATTACCCTTTATGATGTAGAGACCATTGAAGACTATATGGCTTACAATTTCCCATTTACTGATTTATGCACGGTCGAAGTCTTCCCTGTCATGGAAGCCGGAGAGTATAAAAAATTTGCCGCAGA
The DNA here is from genome assembly GCF_024372725.1 of Methanosarcina sp. KYL-1. Taxonomy (GTDB): domain Archaea; phylum Halobacteriota; class Methanosarcinia; order Methanosarcinales; family Methanosarcinaceae; genus Methanosarcina. The sequence continues at coordinate 7,763 of NZ_VOUA01000003.1, read as the reverse complement.
GCAGATGGAAAAATTGAGCCGTCTGTGTGGGATTCCATAAGATACCGCCGTCGACAAAATTTTAATTTTTTTCACTTTTTTTGGTCCCCGCTAAGTGAAAATCAAATGATCAATCTAAATTTCGGTCCCGCCGCTCTGGATATTTCCTCGCATTAAACCCCACATTTTCAACTTTTGAAACCTCCTATTTGCAAATCCCCTCCACAACTTCAGGATTCCCTGAACGAATTATTCTGTCACAGATATATTCGGTCAATTATTTTGACAAATCCATCAGATCGATTTTCTATATAGAGTGCCCAATAAGTTTATATCATTCAGTTTTAATATAAATACCAGCAAAACTACATCCTCATCCGGAACTGCCAGATGGCGATTCAATACATATGAGGAGATGCCTTATCTGAGGAGATACGGCAGCAGAGTAGTTTGATAGATAGATTCTCTGTTAACACAACGCACGGGGGAAACTGGTTAGCAGGATTTGTAAATTAATTTTCCTGGACTGGATAGTACAGACTTTCCGGAACAAATTCTGTGAAACCGGTTGATTCTCATAGGGGAGGATGAATATGGCTAAAGAATTGTATAAATTACCGCCTTTGAAATTTGGTTATGCCGATTTGCAACCTTATATTTCCGAAGAACAGCTGCGGATACACTACGACAAACACCACCAGGGTTATGTGAATAATACGAATTCACTTTTGCAAATGATGGATAAAGCAAGGAAAGAAAACACGGATTTTGATTATAAAACAGCTGCAAAATCCCTGGCTTTCAACCTGGGGGGGCACGTCCTTCACAGCTATTTCTGGTGGGAGATGACTCCTGCAAGCAATGCGAGCAAAGAGCCTGTAGGCGAATTGGCTGAAATGATCAAAGAAGACTTCGGGTCTTTTGAGAGGTTCAAAAAGGAGTTTTCCCAGATCGCATCAAGTGTGGAAGGCTCCGGCTGGGCAGCATTAACCTTCTGCAACGATACAAAAAGGCTCGGGATCATGCAGGTAGAAAAGCATAACGTAAACCTGGTCCCGGACTTCCCGATCCTCATGGATATAGATGTGTGGGAACACGCTTACTACCTGGACTACAAGAATGAAAGGGGCAAATTCATAGATGCGTTCTGGAATATCCTTGACTGGGAGGAAATCGACAAATACTTCAGGAAGGTTCAAAAATACGGCACTGAATAATTCCGGGCTTGTACCGGGAAACTCCTGTTGAATTGATAATAAGGGAAACGGATAGTCAAGGAGTAAAGCGAAAAGAGAGAGCGAAAAGAAAAACGAAATGAAAAGCAAGAGATCATGTAGTGGCTCTTGCTATTCTTTATCTTTTCTATCCCTGATTACTGCCGATAACGACGGGGATATTCCATTACGGTTGCTATTTTTGTAGTTGTTTTCCAATACCCAGTTGCAACTATGTCCGTATTAGGGGAACGGAATAATTATTGAGCACTCCTCAGTTCCAGGGTTTCTATCTGGCCGTCCAGTTCCACTGTGACCTTTACCGTATCATTTTCGAAAATAGCAGCCCCTCCCGAAGCTTCGTGGTGGATATAAACAGTGTTTGGAGAGGTGCAAATCAAGCCTATCGTGTGTTCGAAGATGGGCTTTTGCTCCTTTATCCAGACAGGGTCTATGATATATTCGAGAATGGGCCTCCGCTCACTTATTAATTTTCTTTTGGCGCCACGCTTGAAGACATATTCTTCCTGATTAAAAGAGTCAACTCTCCCGCCTCCCCAGGAACCTGCATCATAAGAAATGTTAATTCGTTTAGGGGAAGGTAAATCCGAGAGGTTACCTTTGTAAGTTACGAAGAGAATATGTTCAAGTTCCCCGTCATAGTGGGTTTTGCGGTTTGCTGTTATGAATACATGGGTTTCGCTCAATTCGTATCTTGCTTTCCAGTTCTCGCTTTCATCCTCGAATGTATCATCATGGTATGTGATCACCTGTTTCTCCGTAATCAGCTCTTTTCCGGAGCAAACTGAAGAGAGGAACAGCATACAGACCAGAATTGATATCATGAACCCTGATATTTTTTTGTTAACTTTGGACACTTCCTCACCCAGTGTGAAAATTAATGAACTTTACATAAATTTGAGTTATACCCTGAAATATCTTTCCAAAAAGAGAGAAAATTATTAGAACAGCAACGGGTAAGAATGGCAGCAACAGTGCACAAAACCACATTAATCTCTTCAGTTTTTGCTATATCTTTGATTAAATTTCACCCTTAAGCACATCATAAAACCTCTCCTTCGCCTGCCTCTCAACCCACGGCCTGTGCCCGCACTTCTCCAACAAAATAAACCTGAAGTCCTTCAGGACCCGGGAAAGGGGCTCTCTTACCCCTTCAAATGGATGCGGGTCATAGTCCCCGTGGATTGCGACCACAGGGCAACTGATTTTCGTTCCAGGTTCCAGAAGCTTCCCGCTGCTTCTAAGTTCACTGGCTTCTTCCCATACGCCTTTGTGGATATCGTACCGGCATTCCAGAACCTCGTCGGGGTGGGGAAGGGGGTCGTATGAGTCGGCCCTGGAGATCAGCTCCCCGAATCTGGCCAGGGAAGCGTTTTTCTTTTCCGGGGAAAGGCCGTCCAGGATTTCCATCAGGGAAAAGACTTCTTCTTTTTCTGCTTTGCTGAGCCTGCTTATCCGGGTTTGCATGATGTTTGCTGCGTATTTTTCTTCGTAGGGGCCGCTTCCGACGAGGATGAGTTTTTTTACGAATTCGGGGCGCCTGGCTGTGAAAATGTAGCTGAGCATTGCCCCCCAGGAAAAACCGATTAATGTGACTGGGAGGATTCCATGCTCTTCCAAAACAGTTTTCAGTTCCCTGACCTGGCCTTCAAGGGTCGTTTCAGTTTGAAGGGGCTCAAGGACGCCACGGGCATAGCTGGAGGAAACACAAGAATCAATAGAAGAGAGTTCCCTGGCTACGGGAGCCATTTCCCCGGGAGCACCGGGGCCGCCGTGGATGACGGCTATATCGAAGGGAGGGGAGCCGTATTTTCTTAAGTGTTTCATGTTTAAATCCTTTTTACGCTTTCCGGGTTAAAAAAAGATGGGGCCTGAAAACGAAGTCGGGATAGCATACAGACATGCAGGCGGGTAAAGTCCCGTATTTTACCTCAGTCAAACAGGAGCCGGGGTTCTGTCAGTTCGTACAACCCCATGCTCTCGCCGGTCGTGCCTGCACGACCGGCTTTTTCATAAAATTCATGGAAAAAATGCAGAAACTTGCCGGCACAATTTCATTTTTCATAAGAAGACAATAAAATGCAGCCTCAATTTTAGAATTAGACGAAGGTTTTAGACAAAGTTTTAGACGAAGTTTTTTAGAAAAAGTTTTTGGGTAAAGTTTTAGGCAACTTTTTTCAAACCATTTTGCGGGAAAGGGCAAGCTTACTTCACACCGGGGATCACTTCCACATTGATAACTCTTATATACTATCCTGGTATCCTGTATCCATCAGATTAGTTTCATATGCAACCATTTACTGATTCGTTAGCCACTAAAAACGCAAAAGGAATTCGCAATGTCTTTCCAGCAAAAAGAAGATAATTTAAACAGGAGACTGAGTGGAAACTTAAAGGGAGCCATACCCCTTCTGGCCCTCCTGACCGCCTTTCCTGCCCTGTCCACGGACATGATTTTACCCGCCATCCCGTCCCTTGCCGAGAACTGGAACCAGCCCCTCTCGGTTATCAACCTCATCCTTGTCTGCTTTTTTGTCACCTACGGATTTTTCCTGCTCTTCTACGGCCCGATTTCCGACCGCTTCGGCCGCCGCCGTCCCCTCCTCACCGGACTTACGGTTTACGTGCTGGCAAGCCTGCTCTGTGCCTTTGCATCCAGCGCCCCCATGTTGATCGGCTTTCGTATCCTGCAGGCTGCAGGAGCTGCTGCCAGTTCCTCCCTGTCTATGGCAATGACAAAGGACATTTTTTCAGGCCCGGAGCGGGAACGGATCCTGGCCTACATAGCGGTTATCATGGCTCTTGCCCCCATGCTTGCCCCCGTCGTTGGCGGCTGGATCCTTGTGGATTTCTCCTGGCCCTGGATTTTCTTTGTGCAGGCAGTTATGGGAGTAATCGGGATGCTGGGTGTCCTCCGCTTCCCGGAAACATTGAAAGTGATGTCCGATATACCTATTTCCCAGGTAATGGACGCTTACGGCCGGCTGCTGCTCAACCCCTCCTATATTATCATGGTCCTGGTCATGTCAGTCAGCCTTTTTCCCCTGTACAGCTTCATCGCGGGTTCTTCTGCCATTTACGTAAACGAGTTCGGCCTGAATGAACAGAAATACAGTTACTTCTTTGCCTTCAACGCCCTTGCCCTGATGGTCGGCTCCTTCTCCTGCCTCCGCTTGACAAGAAGCATCAACTCCAGGCACCTGATGACCGTCGGTTTTGCAGGCATTTTCCTGGGAGGTGTTTTTCTCCTCATCGCCGGACAGCAAGGCCCCTGGAGCTTTGCTCTCCCTATGTTCCTGATAACTTTTTCGATGGGCCTGAGCCGGCCGCCGAGCAACAACCTTGTGCTTGAGCAGGTCGACAGGGATGCAGGGTCTGCTTCCTCCCTTTTGATTTTCACATATTTCACGCTGGGCGCTGTCGGGATGTGGTTCATTTCCCTGGACTGGGCCGATAAGATTCCGGTTTTGGGAGGAATTGCTCTCGGCTGTGGGACCCTGGTTCTTGGTGCATGGCTTGTTTTGCAGAAGCGGGGCATTTGAACTAAAAGGGACATTGAACTAAGAGAAACATTTTAACTAAGAGGGGAATATTGAGCTGCCTGAACGCCGGTCCAGACGAAGGGCCTGATTTCTGTGTATGCATACACATATGCATACACAAGGTACAAAGGCAATCTTAATACAGGACGACACACACGACCTGTAAAAATGGAATGCGGTTAAAGCCAGGTTACATTGCAGCCCTTGTAGCTGGAGCAGTCCCCACAGGTTTTTACTTCCGTATAGTCTCCGCCTGTGATTTTGAACGTGGATTCCGATATCCTGTACTCGTTTGCGCTGCTGCCGTCATCAACAGTTACGGTATCATCGCCAAAGTGCAACTTAATCGGCACTTTTTCGTAGTCTTCCATTGGGCCCGGTTTCAGCTTCGAGAAAGTGATCTTCGTCTCACCGCTGCTTTTTTTGGCCGTAATGATATCGAAGGTGGCAAGGGAAGCCAATTTGCCGTTCCTGTCAAAGCCAAGGGAGTTTTTATCCGCATCGATGCCTATTGCGCTTGCATCCTACGCATTTATTGAGCCGAGAGGGGTTTTGACGGGAACCGGCTCTTCCGGCTCTACGGATTCTATGCTCCCATCTTCATAAAGCTTGAATCCTGTTCGGACCGGCATTTTACCTGCAGGCGTATCAATCGTAATCCTTTCGCTCAGTCCAAGAGACGTCTCAGGAGTTTTCCGTTTACCTATCGGTTGGATTTTTGGTTCAGCTTTCAGTAAAGACCCCCCGGAAGAAGCTGTTGAACTCAAATCTGTAATAATTATAATTACCTGATTATACAAAAAAGAATCCCGATAATGCTCGATAATGCTCAATAATACTCCAGATTAGTACTCTCCGGGATACAAAACTGAATTAAGCCAGGCTATTTACGAAAAACGCAACGTTTTCGGAAAACGTAAGCTATTGCTGAAAATGGTATAGGGATGATTGGGATTAGACCCTTTTGCTCAGTTTTCTATATGAATCCGCCAGCTTTTCAATCGAGAGCGCACCTCCATGTCCGGGGTAGAAGGTCGCACAGCTTGTTTCGGCCAGTTTTTCCCAGCTTCTAAAAAGCTGTTTTTCGTCGTTTGCAAAGGGGGGAAAAACAGTCTTAGGGAAGTCGTTAAATAGCGTATCTCCCACGACTACCTCTTCATTTCCGAGGACTACGGAGACCGAACCTTCGGTGTGCCCCGGCGTGGGGATGACACGGGCTTTTGTCCCTGGCAGGTAGTACCCAAGGTCATACTCTTTATTAATTACAATGTCAGGTTTTACAGGTACGTACTTTGCTCTGAAAGCAAACAGGCTGTTTGCCAGCCCTGAAATGATTCTGGAAAACCACATGGTGCCTTTAGGAAACGGAGTATAGCCCTTTTCCAAGCAGCCTGCCTCTGCTTCATGCACCAGGACCTTTGCCCCGCTGCGCTCCTTGATTTCGGCAAGGCACCCTGCGTGGTCATAGTGGGTGTGGGTAAGGATGACCAGGCCGAGGTCAGGAAAATCCAGGCCGTTTTCCCGGAGAGCGGATTCGAGCTTGTTGATTTTACCGGGGCAACCGGTATCTACCAGAACTGCGGAACCACCGGCCGTAAGGAGGTAAGCATTGGAGTGGCCCATGGGGACGGCAGTCAGTGAATAAGATTTTTTTGATATCATGGTTCCGAATTCCTGAAATGTTTTAGATTCCCAATAAGTTCCAAATGAGTTCCAAATGAGTTCCAAATGAGTTCCAAATGAGTTCCAGATGAGTTCCAAATGAGTTCCAAATGAGTTCCAAATGAGTTCCAAATGAGTTCCAGATTCCTGAAAAGCTCTAAATAAGTTCCAGGTTCTCTAAAGTTCTAAATTCCTGAAAGAAATTCTACGCAACAAAATCTGCGGGCTCAATTTTTAATAGAATTTCGATCTTTAAACGCCTATTTAATATCCTTTTACTTATTTTAAAACCCTTGCGGCGAACCAGAGGTGGAAAACATCCAGGTAGTTCCCGGATACATCCAGATACTTCCCGGATGTCAGGGTATGGTGGTCAGATATGAAGGTCTTGCATTTACAGATGACCCTACAGATGACCTACCTCAAAGATAAATTTACTGAGAAAGAGATATTCCAATAAATAAATATAGTAGTACCGTGCCAAATGCTAAACTAACTAAACTTCAGGGGTAGTTGGCGCAAAATGGATGGTTTTAGCTTTTTTATCTATGCATTCCTCTCGATCTTTGTGATCGTGAGTCCTTTAAGCGGAGTCGTGACTTTCATCTCGCTGACAAGCAACATGACCCTGCATGAAAAAAACGAAATCGCAAAGAAAGCCGTTATCCTGGCCTGCATAATAGCCGTCTTTTTTGCGGTCCTGGGAAACAAGCTCCTCGGCGTTTTCGGCATCAATGTTGACTCCCTGCGGATTGCAGGAGGCATCCTGCTCTTTACCATTGCATTCGATATGATGCACGCAAAGATCTCGGCAGAGAGCATCACGGAAGAAGAAATCAACCGTTCGCAGGAAAGAGAGGACATCTGGATCTTTCCAATCGCACTTCCGCTCCTGACCGGCCCCGGTACCATCAGTGCAGTAATCGTCCTTATGGGAACTGCCCCGGGATTTCAGGAAAAAATCATGATTTTAGCTGCAATCGTGCTTACTTTTGCAATCTCCCTGTTAATGTTCCTCTTCTCAAGGAGGATCCACAGGTTCATAGGGTACAATGGCATGCTGGTCTTCACGAGGCTCATGGGGCTTTTCCTTGCAGCCCTTGCAGTGGACCTGGTCGCAACTGGAATAAAAAATATTTTTCCAATGCTCGGAAAACTTGTTTAAGCAGGATTTCACAGAGCCGGGGTTTTACAAAGCCGGGATTTCCAGAACCTGAGTTCCAGAACCTGAGTTCCAGAACCTGAGTTCCAGAACCTGAGTTCCAGAACCTGAGTTCCAGAACCTGAGTTCCAGAACCTGAGTTCCAGAACCTGAGTTCCAGAACCTGAGTTCCAGAACCTGAGT
>NZ_VOUA01000002.1 GCF_024372725.1 Methanosarcina sp. KYL-1 | reverse complement strand
TCATAATGAAGAAGAAATAGAGTCAGAAATATTGAATATGGAGGATATTCACTGGAAGATACTGAGGCTCATGGGAGAGAAATATGAAAATATCTATCTCTAATTACGTTAACCTGCCGAAGGCAGGGTATTATCATATTTCTCTGGATTTTTCTCATACCATTCGAATTTCTTCTTTAAATCGCTTGACAACTTTTTCAAGCCGGTTGGAGTATTTTCATATTCTATATGACGTAACTGTGATATGTCAAAAGGAGCTTGAGCATTACTTTTCTCTTTAATTAAAATTGTACCGGGCCGAGAAGCATGTCTTACCCCAAGTTCATAATAAACATTTGGGTTAGGATGAGTGATGTCAGCTACTACGTATCGACAGTTAGTTAATAATTCGATAATTTGATCTGTTATTGTACCTTGATCTGGAATTTCATCGGCCCTTATGATTTTTAGTGAAGGGTTTGCAATCTTTATTGCTTCTGATATTAGATCTGTGTACTTATCTTTGAGCTCTTGAGCTGAAACTTCTATATTCCCATATTTTTGAGTGCCGATTGGCATTATAATAAAGCAAGTTTTCTCCATATTCATAGTCCTTTAATTATTGAGTTGTAAACAGATATTAAAAACATAAAGTGTTTTATTTGATCAAAAAGTTAACGATTTTTTAGACTTACGTTTATTTCTCGCATCGAATTCGGCTGTATCTGGCCTGCAAGCCAAGAAAAATATATCTGTCGGAGCTTTATGCTTCTTTAAGGCCCTGAATGCTATAGGGAAATACCCCTCCTAGTGCGAGGAATTCTTCTCTTGGTCCCGGAAACCTCTTTTCAATCTAAACACTATAAAGTATGCCCGCTAGATTGCCTGGCGGCGCCTCCTCAAAAGGAATAAAAAGAAATCTATAAAAGAATGGTATCTTCGCTTTTTTTTATACACAGGATTCGGGCAGGTCCAACAGCATGGAAGTGCAGGAAAAGAAATGCCTGTAGATATCATTACGGGTATTTTGGAATAATATCAACTTTATTAGAATCTTACAAAAAAGAATAAAATGTTTTTACTTCAAGCATTCCACCGTGCAGCAGGCTTTGATTAATGCCCCCTCTTTCCAAGCTCGCTGTCAACAACGAGAAGGGCTGCCCCGTCTTCTCCTGCAAGTTTGAGTTTTGCAATGATAGCGTTGTCGTTTGCTTCTTCTTCTACCTGTTCTGCCACAAACCACTGCAGGAAGATGCTCGTGGCATAGTCTTTTTCCGCTACAGCCTGTTCGAGGAGTTCCCGGATTGAGCGGGTTATGAACTGTTCGTGGGCAAGGGTTTTTTCAAACATTTCCAGGGGCGTCCCAAACTCGGTGGGAGGTTTTTCAATAGCCTCAAGTTCCACCCGGGCTCCCTGTTCAACAAGATATTTGTAGATCTTGCCTGCATGTTCAGTTTCTTCTCCATACTGGACTTTGAACCACCTGGCAAAACCGGCAAGTCCCCGGTATGAACAGTACGCTGACATTGCCAGGTACAGGTATGCGGAGTATATTTCTTTGTTGACCTGTTCGTTCAGTGCTTTTTCCATCTTTGCATTCAGCATTGCTTTCCCCCATCTGATTAATGGATTCCTTAATGGATCTTTCAATTGATTCTTTCAATTGATTCTTTCAATTGATTCTTTCCAGAAAATTTACTTTTTCAGGAGCAGGGCGCGCGCACGACAAGCACCTCTGTTTTTGCATGCCTCACGACCTTTTCCGTAACTCCGCCCAGCAGGAAGCGGTCGACTCCGGCTTTTCCCTGCGTTCCCATTACTATCATATCAACGTCATTTTTTTCTGCAAAATTCAGGATTTCCAGGGCAGGGTGTCCCTGTAGAAGGACGGCTTTTACCGGAACTCCTGCTTCTTTTCCCATCTCCTCTATCTCCGCGACCGCCTCACTTCCCTCTTTTCCAAGTTCCCAGTCGTAGCTTTCGGGCATCAGAGGAGAACAGCAGCCAGTGGCTGCAACGTATACGGCATAGACCTCTGCGCCGGTCTTTTTTGCGATTTCAAGCCCCGAACAGGCTGCACTTCTTGCGTTTTCCGAGCCGTCGGTTGCAATTAAGATTTTCCTGTAGGGCTTTCGTTTCATATTCTACCCCCTGTAACTTTCTTGATTCCGGTTTTTTCCGGGTTTCGATTTTTTTCCTGGTTTTGGTTTTTTTCCGGATTTCGATTTTCTCCGGGCTTCGGTTTTTTCCGGTTTCTGGTTTTTCAGGAGCTCTTCCCGGGTACGACCAGGACCGGGACCTTTGTGTTCCTCACGACTTTTTCGGACACACTCCCGAGCAGGAATCGCTCAATATCGGTTTTTCCGAGCGATCCTACAACAATCATATCCATGTCCTGTTCTTCTGCAAAACTGAGAATTTTTTCAGCCGGGCGCCCTTCAAAGGTTACGAATTCAACCTCAATTCCTGCTTCTTTTGCAGCTTCTTCCACTGCAACGGTTGCTTCAAGTCCCTGGGTTTTAAACTGTTCGTCCATTGTTTTTTTCCATCTGTCATCTCCCCTAACCAGAGAATGCACGGTTGTATCCATGACATAGAGAGCATAGACCTTTGCCTGGCTTAACCTTGCAATTTCCATCCCCGCTCTTATTGCCTGTCTGGCATTTTCCGAGCCATCAGTAGCAATAAGGATTTTTTTGTAATAGTCGCTTTTCATGCCTTTTCCCCCTCCGGTCCCTTCCAACCGGATTTTTGATCTTCCATTCCCCTCTAACCCCCGCTACCGGGGTTTTGTTTCTCATGTACTCTGGTCGCGGACGATCAGGACCGAAACTTTTGCGTTCCTGACGACTTTTTCGGACACGCTGCCTATAAGGAAGCGTTCGATCCTGCTTTTTCCGAGCGATCCTATAACTATCAGTTCAATCCCGTTTTTTTCCGCAAAGTTGACTATTTCTTCAGCCGGATGCCCTTCGAGAAGCACGGATTCAACCTCTACCCCTGCCCTTTTTCCCGTGTTTTCCACATAAGAGGTTGCTTCAAGCCCGAAATTCCTGAACTGTTCATACATGACATCTTCCCATCTCGGGTCTTTCGGGACCGATGAATAAGCAGAAGTGTCTATAACATAAGCTGCGTGGACTTTTGCCCTGCTCAGGCGGGCGAACTCAATTCCGGCATCTGCTGCTTTTTTTGCACTTTCAGAACCGTCGGTAGCAATCATGATTTTGTTATAAAGTTCCCTGTCCGTACTCTGGTCCCCCACTGTATTTTAAGCACCTTTCCTTTTTTAAGCCCCTTATTTGAATATTGGTGCATCCATATTAATAATTTTCATCCTCTAAATTTCCCGGTGCAGATTGACATACGCATTTCGGCATAAATAGTATATACTTCTTATACCTATTTTGAAAGAGGAGGGCAGATTTTGGGAAAACAGGAAATCAAATCACTCAGAACCAAATCACTCGGAATCCGGTTTTTCAGGATCCTTATACTTATGTCCGTTCTCCTGGCTTTCACATCCGGGAGCGGCTGCCTCCGGAGTTTTGAAGAAGAAAGTTACTACAATATCAGGGATATGGACATTTCTGCAGACCGTGTAGGGGCTGCTTTTGTAGACCTTAACGTCACGACTTACGTTGAAAAATATCACGGGGATACGGAGAAAAACACTTCCCTTCTCCTCAAGGCTTACAACAGGGAGAGCGGACTCCTTGAGGTGGAGAAGAAAGTGGAACTCGGGACATTTGAAAAAGGGGAAACAAAAGCTGTAAGCCAGGCCCTGAGCCTCCCGAAAACCGGGGGATACGAGCTCCGTTCCGTCCTGTTTGAAGAAAAAACCCAGAAGGGTAGCGGGGAAATCAAGGTTTACAACCTGGATGCCCTTCCTGCCGACCTGGAGGACATAGGGCTTGAGATTTCCGAAATGGACTTTCAGGTAAGGAAGGTCGAAAACGGAAAAGTCCTGATTGAAAACGACATCTACCTGACAAATGAGGGCATGGAGACCAGCCAGGACTTCCGGATGCTTGTCAAGGTCCGGGAGATGGATGCCGGGCTCCTGGCCGATAAGGTCTGGACCGGGACCGGAAAAATCAGGCCCCAGACAACGGTCATCAGGAGTGTCAACCTTACAATGCCCGACCAGTACAACTACGTAGTTGAAGTCCTGATCTGGAACAACGATACAGTTGTCAAGCGCGGGGAGGACTACATCCAGCTTAGCCCGAAAATCAAGGTCAAGGACGATTCCAATACGGCAGTCCGGAAGATCGAGACAAGCGATTTCGAAAGCAGTGAAGAGAGGGAGCCGATCCCTGAAGATGAATACGCCGCAGAAGAAGAGGCTACTCCAGGATTTGGCATGTTCTTTTCCGCAGTTCTGATGTGCTCTGCAGTACTTTTCATGTCCAGGAGGCGGTTTAGATGAATGAGGCAGAAGACATTAAGGCAGGGATGGCCGGGGGAAAAGAGGAAAAAACTTCAGACCTGGGAGATAACTTCAAAAAAGGAGTGTTTCTGATTGCCATGCTGCTCCTGCTTGTGGCAACCTTCCAGTTCTACTTCTCTATCGAGCGGATAATTGAGATGTGGTTCGAGTACCAGTACGTCCCCATTTTCAGGGCAGTGTATAACTTTTTAGTCCTGGTCGCAAGCCTTTACATCATCAGGCTGTACATCCTGAAGCGCTGAGTACGCAAAAAGATTTGAAACCAGGGCTGGAAGGGGCCTGAATTTCAGGCCTCTCCAAGTAATTTTTTTACGGTTTCGAGTACAAGGACCGCGTCTTCCTTTTTTACGTCAACTCCGCTCTTAATGCAAAAGTCCCGAAGGGGGACTCCTTTTTCTTCCGGGATAAGGCCCTTTTTAACCCCTTCTTTTACAAGCCCGAGATAGCTCCTGTCAGGGTAGTAGGTGTTGATTGCAAGTTTAAGGAGGGAGCCGTGCTCTTCTTCGGTGACCAGCCCTGCGGCAAGGGCTGCTTGCAGGTTTTCCCTCATATTGACAAGGGGTATGGAGATGGACTCGAAGGTATCGGGGTTCGTGCTTACGGCTACCTCGTCGTCGGACTCGATTACCCCGTCCCGGTACCACCCGTAAATTTTCCCGACTCCGATCATCCCGTGGGAGTCCAGTTCCGAGGCCCGGAGGGCTCCCATGCTCGAGCCCCCTACCACTTTGATCCCGGCATCCAGGGCGGCTATGATCTCCCTGTGCCCGACAGCTGCCCTGTCAAAGAAGATCCCGTCGATTATCCCTATGACTTTATACCCCTGCCGGACAAACTTTTCCAGCTGGAATCTTTTTACCGGGGGCTGGTAGTTTGCCGTAAGGATTGTCCTGGCTTCCTCGTGGCTGATGCTTGAGCCGGCAAAGACCACTGCTTTTGCTTTCATCTTCTTTTCCACGGCTTTTCGCTTTTGTCCCGGAAGGAATTTTTCTTCTTTCCTGATGCAAGCCTTCTTCCTCTGCGTTCTGAGTCGATGGTAAAGAGTTCAAAGCCGGGGATGATCACCCTGACAACGGGCACTGCAATTTCTTCCCTCGAGAGGTCCACTACAAGCACCCTCCCTGCAATGCCTTTGAGATTCTCCAGGATCGCATCGATGTTTTCGGCAGGGCTTCCCCGGGAGAGGTCCTGCACTTCGGAGAGGGAAACTTTCTCCCCTTCTTCGAACCAGAACCAGTTCAGGCGCTTCATCCTTTCGTACCCTACGTCCCGGATAAAGCCTTCTCTTGCGGTATCTTCCCTTGCGCCCTGGATCTGGACGACCCTGGACTGGGCAGCTTCCGTAATGGCCCTGGCAACTGCAATCTCGGGTTTAAGGTGGGAACCTGCCCCCATGACCATGAGGGCCGGGTCTTTCAGTTTCACGTCATCGCTTGCCGCAATCACCGTCGGGATTCCGGTGTCCGTGGGGACCAGCCAGAGTTTGAGCTCTATCCCTTCTTCTTTGAACTTCCGGGCAAGCTCGTAGACGTACCCGTCTTCTTCCGTCAGCACGATTTCTTTTCCCATGTCCCGGGAAAAGTGGGCAGCGCTGATAGCGTCTCTTTCGATGACTTCAAGCATCCCGTGGAGAATGGCTTCTTCGAGCACGTTTCCGGAGGCCAGCCCGTTGGTGTTGCTCAGGAAAAGTTTCTGGCACATGTTAGGGGCTTCGTAAGGGTGGAAAACCGCATTGGCGCTTACAAGCACTTCTTCTTTGTTCAGCAAATCGTATGCCGTAACCCAGTCAATCAGAGCACCCGGAATAAGCGGCTGGGGAAGGAGAAGGGACTCCGGGGGGACTATGCTGTAACTATTTCCAGCTTTGTCTACAGTATCGACAAGGGTGGGGGAGGAAATGTCGCTCCTGATATTTGCGTTCATGCCTGCCCTTTCAGCCAGGCAGCGCTCAAAACTTTCCATGATTGCCGAAATCCGGGCCCTCTGTTCGGTTGAGCCTTTTCCGGAGTAGATGGAGATTGCCCCATAGGCTGCACTGGGCCGGATTGCCGAAAAGACCGGGATTCCGAGCCTGTCCAGGTTCGTGATGTCCGCAATCCGGGTCACACCTATGCTCTTTAAATGGTCTTTCGTGTTTTCCAGGGTTGTGGCCTCGTCATATACGCGCTGGGTGCCTTCTATATATGAGAGGGACCTGTCAATTTTTATCTCGGACATAATTAGAAACCTTCCTTTTTCCTATTATATACTTTGTGATTTTTCCGGAAGAATTATGGGAGAAGTATGAAACTTTCCAGGACGTTTTTCCCTTATTTTTCCTGAGATGTTTTATCCCGAGGGCTTTTTTGATAAGCTGAATTAATCCTATATAGTGAAGGGTTCTATAAGTATGTAATAGGGTTTATAAGGGGGTTTTGTCCGACGAATCTTAAAAAATTAATTCTGGAAGAAAATGTAGGGGGTTTTGACCTCCTTGTGCGAACGGCGCTGGGGGTACTTGCAATCATTGCTCTGGCAATGAACCTTGTGAAAAGTTCTCCATTGAAATGGGTCGTTGCCGTGATAGCTTTTACAGGACTGTTTACCTCGATAATGCGGCACTGCTCTCCATATGTTATCCTGGGGATCAACACCGCAAAAAAATAATCGGTATTTTAAATTAAAATCGAGAGGGGACAGCAAAGTATGCAGGCTGAGAAGGGAGTAGAGGGTCCTGATTTCCATACTAATGAAGTGAATGAGCAGCAGGAAAGCCCTGGTCAGGCCCATAAATAGACCGGCGACGTGCAAAATGAGGGAAATAAAGCCGCTCATGGAGCACATAAGGAAACTCAGAATGAAGAGCACAGTCCGGCTCATGTAACCCGTAAAGAAGAACAGCATGAGGGGCATGGATCTGCTCATAAAGCTCATGAAGAAGGGCAGCATGAAGGGCATGGGTCTGCTCATAAAGAACATGGGGGGGCGCATGAAGATGAGCACGAAGGGCACGGCCCGTCTCATGGAAAGGGGCACAGTAGCCATCATGCCCATATGCTCGCAGATTTCAGGAAAAGGTTCATTGTTTCTTTTATCCTGACCATCCCTGTCCTGGTGCTTTCTCCGGCAATCCAGGGTTTTTTGGGCTTTGAATTCCGTTTCCCTGGTTCCAATATCCTGCTCTTCCTGCTGTCTTCTGTTGTTTATTTCTACGGCGGCTACCCGTTTCTCAAGGGGATGAAAGACGAGTTTGCAGAAAAAACGCCTGGTATGATGACCCTGATTGCGATTGCAATCACGGTGGCTTATTTTTACAGTTCGGCTGTGGTCTTCGGGCTGCAGGGGAAGGTCTTTTTCTGGGAACTTGTGACCCTGATAGACGTGATGCTCCTGGGGCACTGGCTTGAGATGCGTTCCGTGATGGGGGCTTCAAGGGCGCTTGAGGAACTCGTGAAGATCATGCCGTCGGTTGCCCACCTGAAAAAAAATGGGGAGACAGTTGACGTTGAGGTGGCCAGGCTGAAAATAGGGGACCTGGTGCTGGTCAAGCCCGGGGAAAAGGTGCCTGTGGACGGGACGGTTTCCGGGGGGACGAGCAGCGTAAACGAAGCCATGCTTACGGGAGAGTCAAAACCCGTCACCAAAAAACCCGGAGACGAAGTCATTGGCGGCTCCCTTAACGGGGAGGCGGCTTTCGTGGCGGAGGTCAAAAAAACCGGGAAAGACACCTACCTGAGCCAGGTCATCGAACTCGTAAGGACAGCCCAGGAAAGCAAATCAAAAACCCAGGACCTTGCAAACAGGGCTGCGCTCTACCTGACAATAATCGCAGTGAGTGTGGGCATAATCACGCTGGCTGCCTGGCTTTTCTTCGGGCAGGAATTCGTTTTTGCCCTGGAAAGGGCGGTTACGGTAATGGTCATCACCTGCCCGCACGCCCTCGGGCTTGCAATTCCTCTCGTGGTTGCGGTTTCCACGTCCCTTGCCGCAAAGTCCGGGCTCCTTATCCGGGACAGGCAGGCGTTTGAGCGGGCGCGGAACCTTGAAGCCGTGATCTTTGACAAGACCGGGACTCTCACGGAAGGCAGGTTCGGGGTCACGGATATAGTTTCGGTTTCAGGAGAAGATAATGGCAAAATCCTCAGCCTTGCAGCTTCCCTGGAAGCCAGTTCGGAACATCCGATTGCAGCGGGAATCCTGGATACCGCCAGGGAAAAGGGGCTGAAAACCCTGCCTGTTGAGGGGTTCAGTTCCATTCCCGGAAAAGGGGTAGAGGGGCTTGTGGAAGGAAAAAAGCTTCTGGTCGTAAGCCCTGGCTACCTGGAAGAGGAAGGAATCCGGCTTGAGGCAGCCGAAATTGGAATAATCAAGGAGCAGGGAAAAACCGTTGTCTTCCTGCTTGAAGGGAAAAAGGTGCTCGGAGCCCTTGCGCTTGCCGACATGGTCCGAAAAGAGTCGAGGGAAGCTGTCTCAAAGCTGAAGTCCATGGGCATAAAGTGCCTGATGCTTACCGGGGACAACCGCTATGTGGCTGCCTGGGTAGCAGAGGAGCTGGAGCTTGACGACTACTTTGCCGAAGTGCTTCCCCATGAAAAAGCAGCTAAAGTAAAGGAGGTGCAGAAGCACTACATCACCGGGATGGTCGGGGACGGGGTCAACGACGCCCCTGCCCTTGCGCAGGCTGATGTGGGAATCGCGATAGGAGCCGGGACGGACGTTGCTATCGAGACCGCCGACATCGTCCTGGTCAGGAATGACCCCGGGGATGTGCTGGACATTATAATGCTCTCAAAAAAGACCTATTCCAAGATGTTCCAGAACCTCCTCTGGGCAACCGGGTACAACGTTTTTGCAATCCCCCTCGCAGCTGGGGTCCTCTACGGATACGGAATCCTGCTCAGCCCGGCTGCAGGGGCGGTGCTCATGAGCCTTAGCACGGTGATAGTGTCCATAAACGCAAGGGCACTGAAGATGGGGTGATCGGATGCTGGGTATAATTTTCAAACTGAAAAAGCTCCTTACATTTCTTTTGCTGGTTTACGCATGGGCCCGTATTTTTAAGAAGTACGCCCAAAAGGCAGGGAAATACCGGGAAAAGAGAAAAGGTGACGAGAAGATAAGTGAGGAGAATACGTGAAAGGAAGGTAAATTGGGGAGAATAAGTGAAGGGAAGGCAAGTTGGGAAATCAAGTGAAGGGAAGGTAAGTTGGGAAATCAAGTGAAGGGAAGGTAAGTTGGGAAATCAAGTGAAAGGAAGGTAAGTTGGGGAGAGTAACTGAAAAGGAGATAAGTGGAAGTAAATTAAGATTCTGAGGGTTTGAAGGGGTGGTAATATCGCGGAATCAGAGAACAAACACAGCTTGATAATTGTAATCCTGCTGGTGCTGGTACTTGCAGGGATAGGAATCATCATTTTCATGTTCGGGGCCATGTGGGGTTCTTTCGGCTCCATAACCGGTCCTAACGGGCAGCAGGGATTTTATCCGGGGCAGGGGGGCATGATGTATCCGGGA
Organism: Methanosarcina sp. KYL-1; assembly: GCF_024372725.1. GTDB lineage: Archaea > Halobacteriota > Methanosarcinia > Methanosarcinales > Methanosarcinaceae > Methanosarcina. The sequence goes on along the minus strand of NZ_VOUA01000002.1, from coordinate 325,114 downwards.
GGGGGCATGATGTATCCGGGAGGCGGGTATCCTCCCTACAGAAAGAGTGATTTCGAATCAAACGGGGACCTGATATATTATACAGGGTACAATGAAAGTGGGTCCCTGATAAAAATCGAATATGGTCCCAGGTGGCTGTACGTCCATGGGGGTAGCTGTGTCAACTGCCACGGGACGGACGGGAAAGGAGGTTTTCCGGTGATGATGGGCTTTGCAGTTCCCTCGGACATCCGCTATGAGACCCTGACTTCGGAAGAACACGAAGAAGAAGGGGAAGAAGAACACCCTCCTTACACGGACGAGACCATCAAGCGGGCAATCCGGGAAGGTATTGACCCTGCGGGCGAGCCTCTTGACCTGACAATGCCCAGGTGGGATATGTCGGACAGCGACCTTAACGACCTGCTGGAGTACCTGAAAACCCTTTGAGGGGCAAACCCTCTCTTTTTTTTACTTTTTGTACTGTCCTTCCATTGCCTTTTGTATTTACTTCCCGAGTTCCTGAATCCTTTTCGGGCGGCGGATGAGGTAGTAGATAAATGCCCCGACGATGTAGGTAAAAACAATAATTATGACCCAGATCAGGCGTGTGTTCCCTTTATCCGTCTCCTTCTTCACGCAGTCGATAAGGGTCCATATCCAGAGGATGAAGGAAAGAAGGTAGATAAAGCCAAAAATAAGGAAAATAAACGAATTCCCGAACATTTTATCGATCCCCTTAACTGAAAATTGTTATCAGGTTTATGCGACCGAAAGGAGTTAAACTGTTTGTTTTTTCCTCACTGCTCAATTTCGTGCCCTTCGGTTTGGGGATAGATCTCAAGCCCGCTTTTATGCAGGGTTATCCCGCTGTTGTCTTTGATCGTGACCTCAAGTTTGTATGTTGAGCCCTTCTTTCTGGGGAATTCGAACACAATAGGGTTTTCCGCCGAAACTCCGTCGTAATATTTATTATCCGCACTTTCCAGGGTGTTCCCGTCTTCCTCGAATGCGTAGCTCATGTAACAGTCAATGGTTGCATTAGGGTTTCTCGGGATATATCTGAATACGAAATGGTCTTCATAATCTTCGGATTCACTTACGAACGCGTCGAGAGTACTTTCTCCCCAGATGGATGCTGTCTGCCTGGCGCCCCCTTCCCCGGGTCCGTCCGGGGGATTGAAAACAACTATTGCCCCGATTATTCCTGCTGCCACTATAAGGAGAACAGCCGTGAGTAGTTTTGTGAGATTCTCCATTTTAAGTCTCCGTAATTCCTTTTTTGAATTTAAAACATAAAAGTCTGTCTAAATTTCGTGTTCTTTTTGAACCTTATTTCGATCTTAACTTTACGGTCTTAACTTTACGGTCTTAATTTTATGGTCTGAACCTGATTTCTGTCTGAACCTTCTTTCGTTTTAAACCATATTTCTGTCTGAACCTGATACGGGTCCGAAATTGCTCCCTGTCTTTCCCTGGGTTTAAGCCTTCAGGCTTTTTTCAAAACCCCTTAGCCTGAAATTGAGCAGGAATACGGTGTAGATTATGAGGCCCGCAATCAGAAAGGCTCCTCCTGCCAGCACTTCGTATAAAAGCCCCCCCAGGATCAGCCCGGTGATGCTGGCAAGGCCCCCGAAACTGCTGGCAAAACCCTGGACCGTGCCCTGGTAGCTTTTCCCTGCAAGTTTTGATATCATGGAGAGGAAGGAGGGCCACATGAGCCCGTCGCCCAGCGCAAAGAATACGGCTGCAATGTAGGTCAGGAAAAAGTCTCCCGGGATAAGCAGCAAGAAGTTTGTGCCCAGCATCAGGCTTCCGAAGATTACAAGCGAAGCGTCGGAATGCCTTTTCGAGACCCTTGAAAGCACAGGGCCCTGCACGATTACCAGCAGGGAGCTCAGGACCGTGAAGTAGACGCCCATCTCCGCAATGCCCCAGTCCAGCACCGCAATAGCGTGCAGGGGAAAAGCCGTGTAAAAGAGGTTGAACCCGAGAAAAATCAGGAAGTATAGGCCCAGGATGTAGGGGATATGAGGGATTTTCAAAACTTCCCTTAAGCCCGGTTTTTTTACTTCCCTTACGGTCCCGCACTCCTTTATCTGGTAGCCGAACACTTTTCGCACGTTTTTTGGCTCGGCAGGCCCTGCAAGGGAACATTCCCCGGGCTCCGGGACGCGGAAGATTATCAGGAGGGTCCCTGCAATGGAAATGATGACTGCCCCCAGCACCGGGGCGGCGTCCCCGTACCGGGTCACGCTCAAGAGCCCTGCAAGGGCAGGCCCGATTATAAACCCCAGGTTTGTGGAGATGGACATTTTCCCGAAGTTTTTGTTCCTGTCCTTTTCTTCGGTAACGTCGGCCAGATAAGCGTTGGCAACAGACACGTTGCCGCCCGTAAGCCCGTCAAAGGCCCTGGCGCAGAAAAGCACTGCCATTGGCAGGGTGAGGACAAAAGCCCCCAGGAGTTCCGAATCCACATCCATGAGGGGCAGGACAGGCAAAAACAGGGCTATAAGAAAGATAATCCAGGAAAGCAAAGTCCCGAGCTGGCTCAAGAGCAGGACCTTTTTCCGCCCGTAGATGTCGGACCACCTGCCCAGGACCGGGGCTCCTATCAGCTGGAAAGCCGGGTACATGGAACTTACCAGCCCGTAGACAAAAGCATTGCCCCCGAACCTTTCCACCAGGAAAACCAGAAAAGGGAGCACGATGCTGAAGCCCAGGGTCCCTATGAAGTTGACGGCAAGGAGGGGAAGGAGGGAGATATTTTCCCCGGCAGGGGTTTCCGGGTCTTTTTCCGGGTTTTTTCCGGGGTCCGGACTTGCAGTTTTCCCTTTCATCAGCTAATATTTCCCGGTTTCCCCAGATAACAGTTTACCAGGATAGCAGTTTACCTATTATTGGCTACATATTAGATTAACAGGAGTAGCATCATGACAGAAGCTGCAGCTAAAACAGGTGTGAGTCCAACAGCACTGGTTGCTATTGAACAATATTTTCCTGCGAAGCAACGCATCATTGAAGATGACCTGGCCTATCGAATACTTCCGTTAGGCCTGAGATCTCTCGTATGGCTGATGCGGTTTAAGTCGTTCAGGGCCTGGATGATCCGAGTTACCGGGAATGACACTCCCGGTCTCTGGGGTGGTATGCTGTGCAGAAAAAGATACATAGATGAGAAGCTGATCGAGTCGGCCAATCAGGTTAACGCGGTCGTGAACCTGGGTGCGGGCTTTGACACCAGGTCATACCGGCTGCCGGCTCTATCTAACATGCCAGTCTGGGAAGTCGACCAGCCTGAAAACATTGAGTCCAAGCAGACCCGGCTGTGTAAGTTGTTCGGAGCAGTCCCGTCCCATGTCAGGCTTGTGCCAATAGACTTCGACCGCGAAGAATTGGGCCCCGTTCTGGCATCGTACGGCTACTCTGCGGATAAGCGGACGTTTTTCATTCTGGAGGCGGTTACGCAGTACCTGACTGAAACCGGTGTCCGGAACAGCTTTGATTTTCTGGCTAAGGCCGAGCGCGGCAGCCGCCTGGTTTTCACATATATTCGCAAAGACTTTCTCGATGGCCGGGTCATGTACGACTGGGAGAATATCTATAAAAAGTACGTGAAGGGAAAAATCTGGCTTTTCGGGCTGGACCCGGAAGAGTGGCCGGATTTTCTCAAGGAGTACGGCTGGAAGGTAGTCGAGCACGTCGGTTACGAGGAACTTGCAGGGCGGTATATTAAGCCGACAGGTCGGGAGCTTGCCTCCACGCCGGTCGAACGGATAGTCTATGCGGAGAAAGTGTAGTCAACCACCTGGTCGTGGGCAATCAAAAAATGTGAAAAAGAAAGTGCCTGCGGGCTGGAACAGGCAGTTTTTACAGCCCATGAATGGCTTTAAGGTTTAAATCCTGCAAACTTCACTCTTTCTGAGCCAGTCGATGTCGGACTGGTAGAGCAGCCTGAGGTCTTTAAGCCCCAGTTTCAGCATGGCGAGGCGGCTGACCCCGAGCCCCCAGGCAAGGACGGGTTCCTTGATCCCGAAGGGTTCCGTGACTTCTTTCCTGAAGACGCCTGCGCCTCCTAGTTCCACCCAGCCAAGGCCGTCGACGTAGACTTCGGGCTCGACGCTCGGTTCGGTGTAGGGGAAGTAACCGGGGCGGAAGCGGACTTCTTCAAAGCCCATCCTGTGGTAGAATTCGGAAAGCAGGCCCAGGAGGTCGGCAAAGGACATGTCCTTGTCCATGACCACGCCTTCTAGCTGCTCGAATTCGGGGGTATGGGTGGGGTCGATTGTTTCCCTGCGGTAGGCCCGGTCGATGCAGAAGGCTTTTACCGGGGGCTCCGGGTTGTCGGCAAGGTATTTTATGGTGACTGCGGTTGTGTGGGTCCGGAGCACATTCTTTTCAGGAAGTTCCCTGTCCCATTTCCCTTTCCAGCCGCAGGAGTCGATGTCTCCTCCGCACTCGTGCATTGCCCCTACTTTGTCGGCGTATTCCAGGGGCAGGGGGGTGGTGCTGCCCAGGTGGAAGGTGTCCTGCATGTCCCTTGCAGGGTGGTCCTGGGGCTGGAAGAGGGCGTCAAAGTTCCAGAAAGAGCTCTGGATGATGCCGCCTTTGATCTCGGTAAAGCCCATTTCCAGGAAGATCTGGCGCATCTGCTCGATAAGGCGCCTGTAGGGGTGGATCTTGGCCCCGTAGAGGGGTTTTGGGGTGATATCGAGCCTGTAGGGCCTGAACTTCTTTTCTTTCCAGGCCCCGCTCTTAAGTAAGTCGGGTGTAAGCTGGGCGATCTCCTCTTCAAGCACAAGCCCTTCGGCTGCAAGGGCACGGCCGGCGTCCGTAATGGAAACGGTCCTGAATTTTTCCTCGTGCTTTATGACGAGTTTTCTCTTGAGGAGGTCTTTTACGGTCCCCTGGTCTGCGGCAAGTTCCTCAAGGGTCTTTGCCTGGCCTCCGAAAGCTGCAAGGGTCTCTTCGTCCCGGCCTGCAGGGGCGTGTCCTATGGGCACCATTGCCCCGTTTTCGATTTTTGCCCACCCTTTCTTCACGAGCCAGCCGGTTGCAATCCCTACCATCTGCGGGGAAAAGCGGCTCTTCAGTTCTTCAAGGGGGGTCGGGCCTTCCAGGGAGTCAATAATCTGGCGTTCCGGAAGCCCTGTTTCTGTATACGTTATCCCTTCCTTCGTAAGGGCATAGCGCTCGAACACTGTTTCGGAAACGGATGCAAGCTCCTTTTCCTCTAGCAGGAAGGCTGCCTGCATTGCCGCATCTACCTGCAGCCCGGATTTCTTTTCCAGTTCATCGGGGGCTGCAGCTCCCAGTTCCTGAAGGGCAAGCAAAACCTTTTTCTCGTTAATTGTGAGGTTGTCCTGGGTACTCATGGTTGTGATCCCATCCTGATATTCCTGAAAATTTAAGAATTTGATAATTTCATGAATAATTTATTTTTTGTACACGATCCTGTATTCCCCGAGCTGTTCCCGGGCAAGCTCCCTCTTTTCCTGGTGGTCTTTGAGGAATTCCTGCATCTTTTCGGCTGCAAGCTGCTTGCACGAGCCGCACATCCGTGTTCCTGCGACGCATTCTTCCCGGATTTCCAGGAGTTCGTCGTCGTCTTCAAGCAGGTGGAAGAGCATCAGTTCGAAGACCGAGCATTCATCTGGTTTTCCGCCCAGTTTTTTCTGCTCTTCGAGGGTCACACAGCCCCCGGTCTTTGCCCGCTTGACCTTCTTTGCCCCTTCCTTCGGGTCGTCCGTAAGGGCGATGTGGCTGTCCGGGATGCTGCTTGACATCTTTCCGCCCTGCAGCCCGCTCATGAAGCGGTGGTAGGTGGAAGCCGGGGGGACGAAGGCGTAGCCTCCGTATTCGGTTGCCACTTCCCCTACAATTTTCTCGAGCCCTGCGCGGTCGGGATACTCGAGCACGTCCAGGTGCCCTTCATAGAGCTTGACCTTGCCGGGGATGCGTTTCTGCAGGGCTTTTAAGGCTTCCGCTGGGGCGGCTTTTCCCCGGACGCTCAGATATTTCCTGCCGGTTTTTGTGTCTTCCCGTTCTTCGACCCTGAACATGTTCATCTTGCCGGCAAGTCCCCGCGTAAGCCGAAGGTGGGGGTCCTGGTCAGGGCCCACGGGCACCACAACGGGTTTTGGCCCGCCGTACTCTTCAAGCTGCGGCTGGAGGATGTCTGCGGCCTGGGTCGCTACGCTGAGCATGTGGGAGAGGTTTGTCTCCCCGGAAAAGCCGTAAATAGCCCCAAGTTCCGAGAAGTTGACTTTTGCTCCGAGTTCGAATGCCAGGTCCTTGACGCTTTCGCACCCTGACTGGAAGTAAATAAGGCCGTCGGGCTTGAACCCGAAGGCGATAAGGCTTAAAATGTACTCCTCGACCCCGATTTCCCTGCACTTCTGCCAGGAAAATCCCCTGACTGAGAACGCTTCCCTGTCTGCGATCCCCACAAAGGCGCTGGCTCCCTGTTCCTGGTGCCAGACGATCTGGTCCATGACCATCTTGTGCCCGAGGTGGACCTTTCCGGAGGGCATAAAACCGTCCATGACCGAAAAAGGGGCACCTGTCCTCATAGCCTGTGCAATCTGTTCGTAATCCCGGTGCCCGAAGATGACTTTTCTCCGCATGTACTTGTGCGGGGAGGGGATTTCCGGAAGCACGTTTTCAAAGGGGGAAATCCCGAATTCTTCGAATAACTTGGAGTAGTCGGTAATGTCGTTTGAACTCCAGGGGTCAAGTTTCGTATCCATAAAGTCCCTCATTGGCTGCCGTTTCCCGGGGAAGAGCCACAGAAAGGCAGCTTTTTACTGAATTTGAATTCGGATATTTGAATTCGGATGTAAGTTTCAGTCTCAACTGAACTGCTCTTTAAAAATACCTGCTAATATGTAAATGTTTATCTTAAGACACCCGGGCCGGGAATGACCATTAAAAAGAGATACCTTCGAGCCGGCCGGAAAAAGCCGTAATGCCGGATGGGTCGAAATTAATTTTAAAAGAAACGCTCAATTCAAACGCTTAATTCCGGCAGACCTCTTCAAAAGGATAGGGCAGTTTTGCCCCCGGTGGTATCCTGTCCACAAACTTCAGGAATTCCGGGTCGTGCATGGGGCTCAGGCTCTTCTGCCTCTGGAAATAAGGGCAGTTTCTGATCCTCTGCCAGATGTCTTTTAAGGTTTCTTCTTTTACATTCCCGAAACTGAAAGGCGGATATGGGCTGGGCTTTACGTCCCCTTCCGCTGTGACATGCATCCAGCGCCGGCCTGCCATGGCGCCCAGCATCTGCCCTTCAAAATAGGTGTTTGCAAACATCCGGGGGCCTTTCGGGTCCGAATTTATCCTGTGGTACATCTCAAGGATAGTTTTCCGGTCTTCGTCCGTGACTGCAGGCTCGTCCCTGGTTTTCGGCATGGCTTCCCAGACCGAAAACTCTTGCACCCCGAGTTCTGCTGCAAGGGCGTAGAGGGCCGGAAGTTCCTGCATGTTCGAGGGAGAGGCATGTGTTGTCATTGCGACCATGAGTCCGGCGTCAAGCCCCAGTTTAATGGCCGAGACAGCCTTTTCGTATGCTCCTGCGGATTTCCTTGCTGTGTCGTGCTCTTCCGGGTCTGTTGAGTAGATGCCTGCCATCAGGGCATGGAGCCCGGCCTCTTTCAGGCGGAGAGCGGTTTCTTTTGAAAAGTCCGTACCCCACGTGGAGCAGTTCACAATTGCCCGGGTTTTGTCCACGTACTCTATAAGCTCGAAAACTTCGTCCCGGAGCAGGGGGTCATTTTCCGTAAACGTGATGATGAAGGCGCCAAGGTCCAGGGCTTCGTCAATGACCCTCTTTAAAGTCTTGACGTCCAGTTCGTCTGCAACCGTGCCCGGGGGGTATCTTGCGCTGTTCTGGCGGGTAAGCTCGATGGAGACGGTTTCAGGAACGTATTTTCCAAGGGCGATCTGCATTTCTGCAAAGAGCAGCCGCTTGAAAGCCGGGCCCGGGATCGGGGGCAGCCAGGCCGAGGCAATGACCCTGTCTCCCTGCACAAGGGCAGGTTTTTCCTCGCGCAGCCGTGCGTTCATCTTTTTGAGGATGGGGCTGCATGCGGCTTTCAAGGTGCCGCTGGCTGCAAGTTCCAGGGCTTTCCCTGAATGCTGAAGGTTCACCGACAGGCCGGGGACAGAGAGGAGTTCGATTTTTTTCCCGGCTGAAGGCATTTCCTGTAGATTGTTTTTCTCAGGAGTCATTTTTCCTCACAGGTTCCTGATTTGACCGGCTCCTATTTAAACCGGCCGTAAGTTTTGTTTGGATGTACAGCTCAAGAAAGGTCCGAATTTGAAAAAAGGCCTGAACAACCGTATCCGTTGCATCCTGAAATACATATCAGGTCCAAAAAAGCAGGAAAGCTGAAAAAGTAAGGTTGGGAGCTGTCCGGGTGAGGGTATAAAGTGCAGATGTAACCGGCCCGGGCAACTTCTCTTGAAAAAGTGTGTAAAGAAAAAGGTTGGACCTCAGACCCTCTCTGAGAAGGCGAGGTTTCCGCTAATTTTCTTTATCTTTACTTTGACCACGTCGCCCTTTGCGGCTCCGGGTACGAAAACCGTGTACTTGTCCATCTTTGCTATCCCATCACCTTTGGAGCCCACGGCATCAATCCGGAGTTCGTAGATTCCGCCCTCTTCAATGGCTTCTCTTACGACTACGTTAGTTGCCTTTCTCTTTTTGACGGGCCTGTGGGCACCGCATGCGGAACACTTCAGGATCAGCACCCTGTCCACCCGGACAAGCTGGGTATCGGGACGCTCGCATTCCGAGCACATGACGTACTCGTCTACGTAGGCCTGGATGTTGTCCGCAATCTGAGCTCGTGTAAACCTCCCCTGAAAGACTGCACGTGTGCCTTCTATCTTCCCTGCAGTCCCAAGTTCCCTGGTAAGGTATTTCATCAGGTGGTCAGGGTCCCGGTTAAGGATGTCTGCAATGTTTCCAAAGTTGTCCAGGATAGTGGTTTTTCCTTCGGAAAACAGTCTGGGTTCGGGGATTACGAATCGAGCATCAGTAGTTTCGGTCTCCGGCATTTTGGTCATTGCACGGTCCAAAAGCTCTTCGTAATCATACATCGGTAATTCCTCTTTGTGGCAGTTCTGGCTGCTCTGTAATTCTCATTGTTGCCGTTTCGGTTAGGGGAGCTTTACAGCTCCGAACCGGTTTAGAGTACCAGTTCGGCCCCTTCGTCGATAACGATTCTGCAAGGTGTTGGCAGTTTCTGCCCGGCATGCCAGAGTGCCTTCTTTGCGGCTGCGAAGTTTTCCTTTGGCACTGCCACGGTGAAGATCTTCTGCATGGAATCCACTCTTGCTGCGGTCCCGACGTTCTTGCCGAAGGCCCCGCGCATTCCACTGGACACACGGTCTGCACCGGCGCCGGTTGCCTGCTTGTTTTCCCTGAGGACTTCGTGGGGGTAGACACGGAGCTTCATGTAGTAGCCCTGCCTTCCGGTGTCCGCAATCAGGTGCCTGTTTGCAGTAATACGGGCTGCTTCAAGGGCAGTGTGCCTGATCTGGCATCTCTCCTCTGCAAGCAGGGAAATCTTGACCGGGAAAGTTGTGTTTGACTTGTCTCCCATGTCGTAGTGAATGACCTGGCTTCCGGGGACACCGCCCATGTACTTTCTTCTGGTAAAGGAGCGCTGCTTCACGTTCCTGTACATACTTGCTGGCTTTCGTACCATTAGCTTGATTCTCCTGAAAGTGATGATTTTGATTGTAATTTCTTATAATAGAACTGTTTCCGGCTGGAAGTGTTTGCACGACATTAGCAAAAAACTGCTTGGCAAACCGTTTAGCATGGAGATATGTGCATATAAAGATACCTGCCTATATTTACATTTATCTGTAACCCCGGGCGGGCAGGGACCTCCCGCATTATCGAGTTCCTCCGGAGGGGGTTTCCGGGCCTGAACCCTTTGCAGTCTATGAATTTTTATATATCCCGGGCTTAGGTGACTTACTCCCTACTACTTAGTGGTTTATAAGTTTTATTGATGTATCCGGGTATTTCTCAAAAAATCCTGCAAGAAGCCCGAAACAGCCCGAAAGCATCATGCTCCCGAAAGGTGCGGCAAAATGCAGTTTCTTTGAAATCTCGGGCCGGATTTCCTGTCCGGAAAGTTTCTCAAGCATCCCCCTTTTCGGGCCGGTTACCATTACCGAGCGCACTTGTTCAAAGCCCGGGGCTTCCTTTACATACGCCCCGTGTCCTCCGTCCTCAAAGACCTCGTCAAACCCTAGTTTTCCGTCAGCAAGCCTGATTATGTAGTCCTGCAGTTTTTCCGGGTCCATGAGGGAACTGTGGTGCTCAAAGAGGGCAGTTACCCTGTTTTCAATCACAAGCGCCCCGAGAGTGTGCCCGTTTCCTATGTTCACCACAAGCGCGGGCTGAAGGGCCGCAGGGTCCGTGAGCGCCCCGAAGATTGCGGCAGGCCCGGTGTCCATGAATACCGCCCGGGGCTCCGTGGCATCCTCTGTTCTCAGGGTTGTTTTCAGGAGGGAGTCAGCCTGGGCTTTCATGCGGGTGAAGGCTGCCGGGATTTCCTCAGGCCTATAGACGAAACGTCCAAGTTCCCCTCCTTTCTCTATGAACTCCCTGAAAAGCTCGAAGCGGAATACCCTGTTGCTTTTGTCGGGGGCGTTTCCGTGGTCCTGCACCGCAACTGCAAAGTTTCCGGGCATTGAGACCTCAAAGCCTGAAAGGGCTTTTGAAACCGTCCCGGGGTCGAAGTCCTGCATAACGATTTCTACAGCACTCCCGGAGGCGGCGAGTTTTTTTGCCTCCTCTTCGGAGACTATCCGAACCCCGAAGGATTTTACTCTCTCAAGGTTGTCGTGGATTGTAAGGGCGGCTTTCTCCGTTGCATATACAGAAAAGCCCGCCTCCATGTGAGCCCTTATAGCCCACCCCGAAGGCCCTCCCCCCATGATGGTCCCGGTAAGCACGATATCCTTTCCTTCTCTCGTTGCCTTCCTCACCTTTTCCGCAATGACCTGTGTAGGAGAAGGCATGACCATTACCAGGCTGTTTTCCATTTCTTTTCCCGAATCAAAAAGCAGGATGTCCTGTGTGCCTGTCCCGATGTCCGCTGCAAGTATGCGCATACTCTGGGCATGGAGCTGATAAAGTATTAATGTATGGGCTCATAAGCAGGGGGTATGAAAGAATCCACACCCGAAATCCACAAAAAGGACGCCAAAAAGTCCTATCCCTTTGCGGTAATTACGATTTCAAGCTCAAGGCATGAAAAATACGGAAATGCCTCCTCTCCTGAAGAGGCGGAAGACCTCTCCGGAAAAGCCATGAAGGACCTCCTGGAAGCAGGCGGGCACACCGTGCCTTTTTACAGGCTCGTCCCCGACGAAAGAAATGCAATTGTCGAAGCCGTTTCCGCCGCCCTTTCCGGCCCCTCGGCCCTTGTGCTTACCACCGGAGGCACAGGCCTTGCCCCAAAAGACCTGACTCTGGAGTCCCTTTCCCCCCTCTTTGAGAAGGAAATCCCTGGATTCGGGGAACTTTTCAGGTACATGAGCCTTGAAGAGATCGGGACCGCGGTAATCCTGACCAGGGCGGCTGCAGGCGTCATAAAAGGAAAAGCCGTGTTCTGCCTGCCGGGGTCCCCGAACGCGGTGAAGCTTGCCCTCTCCAGTATCATCATCCCGGAAGCGGGACATATTGTCAGGCATGTGGGGGAATAATTCCCTCAAATTATTTCCTTGAATTATTTCCTTGAATTATTCTCTTTGGCATGAAAGTACTTTTAAGTACTTTCATTTCTTTGTGCCTGTTATTCAAAGATATCATGTGCGTTTTTTGAATGCTTCTCATGCGTCTTCGGTTAAGTGAGGATTCGTGACAAGTTGCTCTCATTTCCACAACAGTTATCTAAATTTTCAATGTATTGTGGACTGGATCAAGATCTCGATTTCATGTAAAGAGAGCAAAATATAAGGCAGGCTTCCAGTGCAAAATAGCTAGCTTTCAGGCAGGAAAATTCCTTAACCATGACCAATGGATTGGGAACAGAAATACTTGAGGTTATATATTTCAGGACTTACGCAGTTGAACTAAAAAACAAAAGCGGAAAACACTTAACTGTATAATCACAATAATCGTGATAAGGCCTCATGTGCTTTATTTCACACCTCAAGTGCGTAAGTCCTATATTTATTAATCCTGAGCAATATAGAGTCAATGTGAGGGAGAAAGGTTTATGGAAAAATTGAAATTAGTGTTGACTTTTCTTTTACTTCTGATAATAATTGTCGGAGGTATTTTTGTCACTGGTGGGGGAAGTTTTATCGTCACTTATCCATCCGATTATTCATCAGAGATATATACAGAATTCGAGGAAAGAAGCCTGATTGGGGATGTGTTTCTGGAAGAGGTCTGGGCGTATGACGACCATTTTGCCTTCTTATTTATTCCTAAAGCCTCCAATGCGACCGCCAATTACTACTTTAGCTTCGAAATAAAAGAAAACGGAACCACTCTGGAAAGTGCTGAGAAAATCTATTACGAAGAAGTTTCAACCCATACCCCGATTATAATGAGGGTCCCGAAAAAGCCAGATACCAGCTATGAAATCGAAGTCCTGATCGAAGACGAAGATGGAGTTGAAGTGCACAAAAGCAAAACCCGGATAGGGCCCCAGAAACAAGAACCTTAAAAAACAAAACATTCACTGAGAAAATCTGCCCAAAAACTTCTGCCTCCACGTTTTATCAAAAAATTTATGTTTTAGGCTAAAACATAAATCTTTTTTCTTCTTTTCCCGGCAGGGTTCAGTAGCTGACGTAAATGTGGTCTGCTATTTCCCTGTCTACTGCATAGCGGGTCTGGTCCACCTCAAAGATGTAGGAAGGCACCCTTCGCAGGAGGGTAACGGGCATTCCGGGGAGGACGCCCATTGCCATCAGTTTTTGCAGGATCCCCGGGTTTTTCGTTTCCAGGGCGGAGATTTTTCCTCTTCTTTTCGTTTCCATTGAGGAAAGCCTGGTAGCCTCCGGGGAAAGAGGTGTGTTTTCAATTTTTGTTTGAATTTTCATTTGATTGTCTCCTTATGAGTCGTATTATTTGAACAGGCTCCTTATGAGTCGTATTACCTTTGCTTCTTTTACAACTTCGTACCCGCAGGAGGGGCAGCACTGCTTACTGCAGTTCCTGAATTTCCCACAGCCGGTACATTTCGTTTCATCCGCTTTCTCGAATTCGTGTCCGCAGAGGAGGCAGATCACATGCTCACCCCCAGGGCAGCCAGCAGGGTGCTGACCATATAGCCTGAGAGGAAGGCGAAGGGGAAAATGAAGGCAGAGATTGCAAGGGCGGTTTTCAGCCCCCTTTCTTTTACCGTCATCATGAACTGGGCGATGCAGGGCATGAACAGGGTCAGGGTGACTGCGGCAACCAGGAGCTGGACTGCCGTCAGGGCTCCGGAATCATACATCCCGTAGAGCCCGGCTGCCCCGAAGTCTCTCCTGAAAAACCCGAAGAGAAAGACCACTGCCGCATCAGGGGGCAGGCCTATCCAGAGGGTCGGGTATTCCATCACTTTCAGGGCCAGGGCAAAGAGGCCCGTGAGCCTTCCGATCCAGATCAGGACGCTGGCCAGGACGAAGAGGGGCAGGACTTCCAGGAAGTACCAGTGCATCCTTGAGTAGGTCTTTACGGCTATGTTCGAAAGCTTCGGCCACCTGAGAGGGGGAAGTTCGAGGATGAAAGTGGGGTTCCTGCCGGGCAGGACCTTTGAAGCCAGGTATCCTATGAGGACAAACTCAAGGCAGATCACGCCTGCCCAGGCCAGAAGCGCCCTCGGGCTTCCCGAAAGGACGGAAAGGATGATTCCCAGCTGGGCCGAACAGGGGATTGCAAGGGCGAGCAGGAGGTTTGCGATGAGCCGCTCCCGCTTTGTCTCAAGGGTCCGGGTAACCATCGTTGCCATGGTGGAACAGCCAAAGCCCAGGACCATGGGGATTACTGCCCTTCCGCTAAGCCCTATTTTTTTGAACATGCCGTCCACGAGCAGGCCGAGCCTGGGGAGGTATCCTGTGTCTTCGATAATGGAAAACACCAGGAAAAACGCTCCCACGATAGGGAGGATAAGCGCTATTGCATAGGTTGCGGCCTGGGTAATGATCCCATATTCCCCGACAAAGAGGTCCTGCAGCAGGGGGAAAGGCACAAGGGCTGTGAACCGGGAGGTTATCCACGGGTTAATGTGTTCCCCGAAAACCGTATTTTCCAGGAAATCCACTACCGTCCCGGCTGCAAAGACCCCTACGAAGCGGTAGAGCCCGAAGTACAGGACCAGGAGCAGCACCGGGATCCCGAGCACGGGGTGGGTGAGTATGCTGTCTACCTTCTCCGCAAGCATGAGTTTTTTAGCCCCGTGTTTTGCTTTTCCGGTAAGGGGGCCGTAAATTTCCTCTTCTTCCTCTTCTTTTTCCTTTCCTGTCTCATTCTTGGTTCCTGAAAAGGTCATCACCTGCTCCACGATCTCATTCACATATTCCTGGCGCTTAAGGGCTATCAGGTAGTGGAGGGGGGCTCCTGCCTTTCTTGAAGCCTCTTCCGTGAGCTGCTGCAGCCTGGAAAAACTTTTTTCCGGGCATCCGGCCTCTTTGGTTAATTTTTCGTCCCTGCAAACCCATTCGAGGGCTGTTTTGTCTTCCTGGAGCAGCAGGGCCCCCAGCGCTCTTGTAGAGATGCGGGATTCTCCTCCCGTTTCCGGCAGGTTCCCAATTTCCGCAAGATATGGCTCGATCTCTGCACCATACTCGATTTTTTTCACGGTTTTTGAGGGGCTGAACTCTTCAATTGCAGCTTTAAGTTCCTTTATGCCTTTACCTTCGTTCGAGACCGTGCCAACAACCGGGACCCCGAGGAGCTGGCTTAGTTTTCGGCTGTCTATTTCAACTCCCCTTTCCTCTGCTTCGTCCATCATGTTCAGCACGAGGATAAGGGGGAGCTCCGCCTCAAGAAGCTGCAGTGTAAGGGAAAGCATACGCCTGAGGTTTCTGGCGTCCACCACGTGCAGGCAGACAAAAGGTGTTTCCTCAAAGAGCAGGCGCTGGGAAACCCTCTCCTCTTCGCTTACAGGAAGCAGGGAATACATCCCGGGGGTATCGATTATCTCGTATTCCTTTTCTCCTGTCCTGCCTTTTCCCCTGCTGATCTCTACGGAGGTCCCCGGGTAGTTGGAGACCACTGTGTAACTCCCGGAGAGGGAGTTGAAGAGGCTGCTTTTGCCTACGTTGGGGTTCCCCACAAGTACTATTTTCGGCATCCGGCTTTCCTGTTTGCATCCCTTTTTCCTGCAGGAGCACTCTGCTCCGGGATAAATGAACGGCAATTTCATGTTCCTTTCTCTTTTTTAGGGCAACCTAACTTTTTTGTTCGTATTTAGGTATACCTAATATTTAAAGATCACGCCCTGATGTTCATCCAACTTCACTCCTTTGGTTTAGCCCCACTCTTCCTCATTCACGCTGTTAACTGTGAATCTCTATAAGTATGGGTGCCATGGAAGCCTCATAAAAATTCAGAATGTTGTTTGAAAACTCAAGGATAAGTCTGAAAAAAGTCCATTCGAAACCCTTTCCCTGCTGGGTCCGCCCTGCTGCCCCTCTCAGCTGTTTGCAGCCAGCCCGCAGATTTCCTGAAATTTTCCGGTACCTCCCTATTCACTGGTACCTTCCTATTCACTTAACCTTTGATTTCTCCTGCATGCTTGTGTTTCCCTGGCCATTCCCATATAGTACTCGAACAGCTCTTCTCCCCATTTTATGGCATCGGGCTCAAAGCTTGTTAAGTACTGGCGGTCGAATCTCCCGTTTTCATTGAACAACCCGAGGATCATTATGTTGTCTGAGGCCACGATGACTGCAGGGATTTCTGTTGCTTTTTTATCCAGAACAAAGAGGCCGGTGTGGTTCATTTTAAGGAATTCTTCCCCTTCTTTTCCGAAATCTTCTGCAAACCTTGAGTATACGGATTCGCTTAAGACAAGGGAAATTTCAATGCCCTTCCCGGCGAGCTCCAGGAACAAAATCGGGAGCTGCGGGTGAAAGTAGGAGAGGAGCATATGGATCCGGCTTGAGTCTGAGACGTACTTTATGAATTCGGGATTCAGGTCAAAGGCATGGCTCAGGTCAGGTTCTATGAGGTTATAGTCTTCCAGCTCGTTAATCCTTTTTATCAAATGGGGAGGGATCGAAGAGAGTTTCCTGTCAATCCAGAACTCCTCGTCCTTCTCGAACACATCGAGGGTTTCCAGAAGGGGCTTCATTTTTTCTACAATAATTTCTCCTATCTGGGTGAGGCGGTACATTCCATCTTCGTGGATTACCAGGTTCTGTTCTTTTAGTTTCTTTATCTGGGGGAGAATGGAAGTACGGGGGACCTGGAGCTGGTCGAGGATTTCTTTGCTGCTTTTTGGTCCCTCTCTCAGGAATAAGAGAAACGCTTTTCTCTTTTCAGAAAACAAGATCAGGTCAATTAAGCCGGGGTTCATTTGCCTTCGCCAGCCAGAATTTTTCGGAATGGGGTTTTTATACTCTAGATTATGCTCTAAAACGGGAGTTTATATTCTAAGTAGTATGTGGATACCTAACTATGATAAAGATTTCGAATTTTTTTTAATTAGAGTTTGTTCACGAGAAAGCAGGCCGGAAGCCGCGTTATTTTAGGGCTGTTGTCAGCCATTTTATGGCACACGGCTCAGGTAGCTGGGAGATGGGGGGAGCATTCTACTTTAAGTAGGGGGTGGTTGACCGGGAAATATTGATATAGGGGTTGAGATGAGAGAAGGGGAAAGCCCATGACCCAGGGTAAATTGTTTCCAAAATAATTTCCAAAATAATTTCCAAAATAGCTTCGAAGAGAGGCCGTTATTTTCATCTTGATTCAGATATGAGGAAGGGCAATGGACAAAGACAAACTATACCAGTTGAAAGCTGAAGCAAACAAACTCTCCCCGATTCTCAATATAGGGAAGTTCGGTGTAAGTGACTCTGTGATCGAAGAATTGAAGAAGCAGATAAAGGCTAACAGGCTTGTAAAGGTAAAGGTGCTCAAAAGCGCCGAAGCCGGAAAAGACCTGAAAACCATAGCTGAAGAACTGGCAGAAGCCACCCAGTCCACCCTGATAGAGGTGCGTGGAAGGACCGTGGTGCTGTACAGGTAAATGGGTTCTGGCAGTAAGGATGCCATACCCTTGAATCCCGTTTTCCGGGGAAAGTGCGGATAGAGGTCCCGCTCATCCGCTAAAAAAAACTTCTTATCTTTAAAAAAAAGAATAAGGTTTTTCTGTAGAATTGACTTTTATAGGTTAGAGCCCGTAAATATGGGGCTATCTTTATGCAAATTATTATATAATTTATCCAATGTTGTGTAAGTTATTTGTGCTGCAAGAGCGATTTGAACTATACAAATTATTTACACATAACCCGTTAACATTCCGGAGTCCATGTAAATTCCCGTAAACTGACATCGGATTAACGGATGATCGTATTTAGTGAGCGATCGTACCCAATGAATGATCGGGTTCAGATGATCTGATCAGGATAATCGATTGAATAGTCTGATTAATGATCGGATGACATGACCGGATAAGCACACTAAAGCGCTTGGAAATCCCTTGAAACGGTTGAGCGGGGTTTTTCTGCTTTCCTTTTATTTTCACGTATAATGGGGCAGAACGGTACCCCCACGCATCCGGAGAGATTATTATGCTTGAAGATGAGTATCAACTTGACTTTTTCAAAAATAATGGGTTCGTTCGGAAGCAGTGCTCCAAATGTGGAACGTTCTTCTGGACGCGAGACCTTGACCGAGAGACATGCGGAGATGCGCCCTGCGACCCCTATTCCTTTATCGGGAATTCTGCTTTTTCCCGGGAATTCAATATCTCAGAGATGCGCGAGTATTACCTTTCCTTCTTTGAGGCCCGTGGGCACACCCGGATCGATCGCTATCCCGTTATTGCCCGCTGGAGGGACGATATTTACCTGACCATAGCTTCCATTGCAGACTTCCAGCCTTTCGTTACCTCAGGGCAGGTCCCTCCCCCGGCAAACCCCCTCACAATTTCCCAGCCCTGCATCCGCTTAAACGACCTGGACTCTGTGGGCAGGAGTGGGCGCCACCTGACAACCTTTGAAATGATGGCGCACCACGCCTTCAACAAGAAGGACAACGAGATCTACTGGAAGGAACATACCCTTGAACTCTGCGACGAGCTTTTAAACTCGCTTAAGGTCGATCCCTTCGCCGTAACCTACAAGGAAGAGCCCTGGGCAGGCGGCGGCAATGCCGGACCCTGTGTGGAAGTTATCGTACACGGGCTCGAGCTTGCAACCCTTGTGTTCATGAACCTGCGGGTTGATAAGAACGGGGACATCCCGATCAAGGGTGAGACCTACTCCAAAATGGACAACTATATCGTGGATACCGGGTACGGGCTCGAGCGTTTTGTCTGGGCTTCAAAGGGTTCCCCCACCATCTATGATGCGCTTTTCCCGGGCATCGTAAACGAACTCATGGGGCTTGCGGGGATCGAACACGAACTGAACGACTCCGAATATGCAAACATCCTGGCCCAGAACGCAAGGCTTGCAGGGCTCATGGACGTAAGCGAAAAGGCAAACCTGCTGGAACTTCGGAAACAGGTGGCATCAAACATAGGGATGACCGTGGACAAGCTCTCGGCCATCATGGAACCCGTAGAAAAGGTCTATGCGATCACGGACCACAGCCGCTGCCTGACTTTCATGCTGGGCGACGGCGTCATCCCCTCAAACGTCAAGGGCGGCTACCTGGCTCGCCTGGTCCTTAGAAGGACTCTGCGCATGATGAATGACCTGGATATCAGGCTCCCGCTCTCCGAAATCGTGGACATGCACATCAGGAACATGCCCGAATATCCCGAGTTCAGGGAAAACTTCCCGGTCATCCAGGACATTCTGGAGTCTGAAGAAGAAAAGTTCAACAGCACCATGGAGAGGGGCCGCAGGATTATCCAGAAGTCGGCATCCCATTTCAAGAAGAGCGGGGAAAAGATTCCCCTGTCCCAGTTAACCGAACTTTACGATTCTCACGGCATCCCGCCCGAGATGGCAAAGGACGTTGCATCCGAACTAGGGGTGGGAGTAGAGTTCCCGGACAACTTCTATTCAATCATCGGCGAGTTGCACAACAAGGCAGAGGAAAAGGCAGCTGAAGAAATCCCCTTTGCCGAGCGGCTCAGCCACCTCCCCAAAACCAAGCGCCGCTTCTATGACGAGCCTACACGCCTGGAGTTCGAAGCGGTTGTCCTGGATGTCTTTGACAGGCACGTCGTGCTGGACAGCACCTTCTTCTATGCGGAAGGCGGCGGCCAGCCTGCTGACCTCGGGACAATCACTGCCGGTTATACTGTGTATAAAGTGGTGGACGTCCAGGTCTACAACGGGGTCATAGTCCATACCCTGGAAAGTCCCGAAGGGGAACCGGAGATCGGTAAAGGCGACATCATCGTAGGAAATGTGGACGAAGAGCGGAGAATGACCCTTGCCCGGCACCACACCGCAACCCACATCGTAAACGATGCCGCAAGGAAAGTCCTCGGGAAGCACATCTGGCAGGCCGGTGCCCAGAAGTTTGAGGACCATTCCAGGCTTGACCTTTCTCACTACAAGCACATCTCCCCTGAAGAACTGAAGCAGATCGAACTCCTGGCAAACAGGACCGTGATGGAAAACAAGCGCGTGGTCACTGAATGGATGCCCAGGACCGAAGCCGAGCAGGAATATGGGTTCGGGCTTTACCAGGGCGGAGTGCCCCCCGGAGAGAAGATCAGGGTCGTAAAAGTGGGCGATGACGTGGAAGCCTGCGGAGGGACCCACTGCCTGAGTACGGGCATAATAGGCCCTATCAAGATCCTGAAGACCGAGAGGATCCAGGACGGGGTGGAAAGAGTCGAGTTTGCAGCCGGAACCGCTGCTGTCAGGGCCATGCAGAAGATGGAGTCCCTTCTGGTCGATTCCTCTAAGACCCTGAGCGTACCCCCCGATCACCTCCCCGGAAGTGTCGAGCGCTTCTTCGGGGAATGGAAGGACCTCAAGAAAGAAAACGAGCGGCTCAAGGAAGAACTCGCCCGTGCCAGGGTCTACCGGATGCTCGGAAACGCCGCAGAACTTTCGGGCCTCAGGGTTATTGCCGAGTCCGTACCTGGCGCCGATGCCCTGGAACTTCAGAAGATCGCCACTGAATTCCTTAAAAACGAGGATGTTGTCACCCTCCTCATAAGCGAGGCCGGGGGAGTCAAGATCGTGGCATCTGCCGGCAAGAAAGCCCTCGAGTGCGGAATTAATGCTGGGTCCCTTGTCCGGGAAATGTCAAAAGTCGTCGGTGGAGGCGGTGGAGGAAAGCCGGACCTTGCCATGGGCGGCGGGACCGATCCTACCAGGATCGAAGACGCCCTTGCCCGCGGGCTTGAACTCGTGAAAGAGGCATGCGGGAAGAAGGCTTGAATTAATTCGGCTTGAATGAATCGACCTGAATAATCGGCTGATTCAGTCAAAAATATAAGAATATAACTAAAAGTGGACAATAAAACAGACACCGGGTCTAAGGCCCGGTTCTTTTTTCTATTTTCAATTCTGAAACATTTCAATTCTGAAACATTTCAATTCTGAAACATTTCAATTCTGAAACATTTCAATTCTGAAACATTTCAATTCTGAAACATTTCAATTCTGAAACATTTCAATTCTGAAACATTTCAATCCTGAAAGATCACTTCGCAGAGAATTGCCCTGCCTTCCTTTACAAAGAGGTGCACTGTCTTTTTCCCTTCAAGGCCTTTTTCTACCTCTTTTCGGACTTCCCAGTAGTCCTCGGGTTTCACTCCGGCCCTCAGCACAACGCTCCCCACGTTCCTGTCTCTCAAAAACCGGTTAATTTCCCCGGGTTCAAAAGGACATACCTTCAGGACAAGGTAGTGGTGCTTGATCATGGGCTGCTTGACCAGGGCGTCCGAGGTAAATAGAAGCCTTTTTTTATCCACCCTGAAGAGTTCGAAGCCCCCGGCAAAGGGCCCCACGGTTTCAATCATGGAGTCTGCAAGTTCCGGAAGCAGCCCTGCCGCCATAACAGAAGGCTCGGGCTCGTAGGCGTAGAGTTTCATCTTTTCGCTTTCCCTCACGGGTGGAAGCGGGAGGGCCTTTGATATGAGCCCCTCGCCTGCGGGGAGGGCCACAGCCAGCCGTTCATACTGTTTGAGCCCGCCGAAGTAGAGGGTAAGGCGGTTGAGCTGCCCGTCCAAGGAGATGTATTCTTTTTCGCAGTCAAAGGGAATCCTCTCGGGAGGCATCTGGGGCGGGGCTTCGAAGGCAAAGTTTTTCGTCTTCTCCCCGTAAGCCGAAAGCACGTTCGGGATCCCGGGTTCCAGGCATGAGACCTGCCTTTCATCTTCCTCCGGAGGGCGGAAGGGGTCCGAAAAAACCACATCGACTGCCGGGATCTGCTCGATGACTTTCGGGTCAAGGGCATCCCCGCATATGAACTTCACGTTGTCGAGCCCGTACATCTCGCAGTTCTGCTTTGCATACTCGATCCTCTCAGGGTCGATTTCCACTGCATACACAAACTCGCACTGCTGTGCAAAAAAAACCGTCTGCCCTCCTATCCCGCAGCTGATGTCCGCCAGGGCCCTGCATCTCAGGCGCTGTGCCCTGTAGCGGGCAATCGGTTCGGGGGTCGCAAAGCGCAGGCTTTCCTTATCCCCATGAAGGGGCTTTTCAAATTGCTTTTTCCGTGCCACGTCGATCTGGGAAATAGTAGGAGGTTTATGGGATTTAAAGGCAACTGAAAAGGAGGGTTGTATGACTTCCCGAGTTCCAAACCTTGTTTTAGTGGATATTGCTCGCGGATATCTCAGGATTTCTGCGTCTTAAAAAAAAGAATTTCAATCCTGTTTTGGTGGATATTGTTCAGGACATTGCTAAGGAATCAATCATAGCCGTAAAAATTTTCCTGCTTTATCTGCTCCTCCGGCACTCCCAGCTCCCTCATAAGAGAAACCATTGCCTCTACCATCTTCGGTGGGCCGCAGGTATAGAATGTGCGTTCTATGTAATCCGGCATATATTTTTTTACCATTTCGGCATTGATTCTCCCGGTCACTCCCTTCCATTCCTGTCCGGGTCGGGTGACTGTTTCAATTACTTTTATGTCAGGTTTTTCCCTCTGCATACCTTCCAGCTCATCCATGAAGGCTATATCACTCTCGCGGCTGTTTGAGTAAAGCAGGATTATGCTGGTACCTAGCTCCTTATCGATCGAATATTTGATCATGCTTCGCAGTGGAGTTATGCCTATGCCTCCCGAAAGCATTCCTACCTTATCATACTCACCCTGGAAGGTGAACTCGCCATAAGGTCCCCTTATGGAAACCTTATCACCTGAATTCAGGCCTGCCAGAGCATCTGAAAAGGGATGGCCTGTCAGCCTCTTGGTTATCTCAAGGAAGCCTTCAGTAGGGCTGCTGGATAACGTAAAATGTTTTGTCATCTTTTCAGGACCGCCGCCCAGAGTTATGAATATGTATTGGCCTGCAAGGTAACGAAACCCCTGAGGCTTTTCAAATCTTATACTCTTTATATCAGGCGTTCTCTGGATAGTCTCAACTACACAGGTTTCAAAAGGCATTTTCTCCCCCACACTAATTGACGGTTACTTGAAAATTGTATTTTTCTATATTTAAATTCACGAGATATATAATTAAAGATTATTGCAGTCTCTGAACTGAGGCAGTGCCCCTCCAGATTCTGCTCATGCTTCTCCCGGGCGAGCCAGAAGCTCTCCTATCACCAACGGTGTTTCATCCTTGTTTTGATAAATATATTTGAATTCAATGATAGTGTTTATCAGGATTTGTCTTTAGAAACACTGTTACAAAAACTATTTTTAAATGGTTTTTATATATACTCATATATATAACTCACGATCCATTCTCAAGTGCTTAGGATTGAGTCTGTATTTTTTTGAAGACCAGAAATGTCAGATTTAAAATCGGCGCGTCAGTATAAGTAACTTTATTGTTATATCTTCTAATAAAAATGCTAATAAATGCCTTGAGGTTGGAAAGTTGGAGTTCACTTTAGATAAAGGAGAAGCAAGGGCAGTTGTAGTATTAAAGGGCCAGAACATATCAATTTCTTGTATTGGTGCGGGGCAGTTAGCTGATTTGGTTTTTCTTGGTTATCACCAGGGTATAACCCTTGACAGGCTACGCAGGTTCGTTCTGAAGTGCGGGGATGAATTGTTCGATTCAAACGAGGAAGGGGTTCTTCGGGTCACGTCAATAAATTCTGATGCTGACACAAATATTCTGTATCCAGGTTGCAGAAGAAAATTGTATGCTGAAAAATTTGGAAAAGATAAGAATGGTTGCAGGGATCTTTTAGCCTCTGCTCTCGGGGTTCCTTTCCCAAATCTTCCCAGCACAATAAACCTGTTCATGGATTTCGAGCTTGATTGCAAGGACTTTTCGTTCAAGACCAGAACATCAAGGGTAAAGGAAGGTGATTCGGTAAGCTTTTACGTCCTCAAAAATTGCACAGTTGCCATCTCAGCATGTCCTAGTGAAGCTGGTGCATGTAAGACAGAAGGGAAAATAGAAGTGAAAATTCAATGATATCAGTCATCGAAACTTTACAAGCTCTGGATATTAATTATGAAGCTCTTACAGACCTGGTGGAACTTATCACCTCTATTTTGACGCTTTTAATTGCATTTGTACTGGGCAGGCAGGCATTTGTGAGATGGAGAAAAGATTTATCCACCTGTTTGATTTTTTTGTGGTTTTCCTCTATTCTCATCCACTTGAAGCTTATACTTAATTTGGATGTAGCAGCTATTTTCTTTATAATTGGGCTGATTACATGGGTGATTGTGTTTTTTGTTGTTGTAAGAATATTTTACAATGTACTAAATCTTGAACTCATTCAATTCTCCAAAAGGGATGGGCTTGAATTCCACGATTTTATCAAGGATTCTTTTGGGTCAGACTGCATTGACGCTGCAATCAATGAAGCAAATGATGAGTCTGAAAAAGGGTGGCCTGGGGCAACCCATAATAAACAGCCAGGAAAGAAGAAGGGCCTGTATCCGTTAATCCTGGCAGCCGATGAATGTTGGAGGCCGTGGAGCATCGCACAAAAATTCGTTGCAAACGCTATTCTTAATAATGGACGCACCGGTGTAATATATTTCACATTCACCAGGCCGCATGAGCATATAAGTGATCAGATAATAAATAAAATTAAGCAGAAGAATCCCAATTTTGTAGCCAGTTCTCTTCCGCTCAATAATGTAGTCATTATTGACTGCTTTACCCCTCTGTCACTAAAAAGCTCCGAAAACCCCGGCTCATTAAAAAGTTTTATCAATTCTATTTTTTCTACAAATCGGTTGAGGGGGGGCACAATTGATAAAGGTTATTTAGTCGCTGATCCAAGAAACCCTCATCTTTTAAACGAATTCTACGAAAAATCACTCCTGTTCCTCAAGAACAAAAGATGTGAAAGTATTTGTGTAGTCTATGACGCATTGTCAGATTTTTTGTGCTTTACAGATGAAAAGATAGCCATCCAGTATCTCAGGCATAATATGTTTTGGGAGGAAAAAAACAAAGTATCTTCGCTTTATATTCTTCGACTCAATACCCTACAAAATAAGTTTTTCGAAGAATATCTTCTATGGTTTGCCAATACAGTGTTTTACCTTGAGGTCAAAGATGGAAAGCCGATTCTGAAAACTCGTGGATTGTTTTCAGAGCCAAAATGCTATGATATTGATTACAATCTGTGTAGAAAATATAAGTGTCTTGATTTTTATGGATAGAAATAATCTATCTTCAAAGACAGAAAATACTCCCTGATTATTCCAGCGAAAGGGGGGGTGGAACATCCCAGAAGAGGAAATTCCGAAAGGGTGGGGAGCAGATGAAAAGGATGAGAGGGGAGATAAGGAAAAGAGTTTTGAGCATGACCTTATCCTTGAGGAGTTCAGGTCCCTGCGGGCAGAAGAACTGGGTAAGATGGATAAGCAATATAAGATCCTGGCTCTCGAAGTCACAGGCACGGGTACTTTGCTCGGGCTTGCCTTTCAATACAGCCTGTATCCCCTCTTCCTGATCCTGCCTCTTATTATCCTTTCTTTCATGAGCCTCTACCACTGGGAGCGGCTTTCCATAATTAATGCCGGGGAATATATCCGTGAACTGGAATCTTCTTTCATCAAGGAATACCCCGAACTGGGCTGGGAAAGATGGCTTCTAAAAAGCCCTAAAAGGTGTGCTGTGTACGCTTTCACGGAACTGGTTTCCACTTTCTGCGTTTTCTGTATCTATCTTCTGTGTGTATACGGGATTTTATCCTCCGATTTCGGTGCAGGCAGTTTTGCCCTTATTGGCAGCCTGTGGTTCAGGTATCTCGCTTCTGCGCTTTACTTCTTGCTGGGGGTGGCGATTTTTTTAATGTACAACGATGAGAACCTGAAAGAATGCCTGAGGTTTAAATCCGGCAGAATGAATAAGTCCGAAAACGAAAAAACCAGTGATCAGGGAAAGAAGTGAACTCGTAGAAAAAACCCGCAGGAAGGATTAATCGAAAAGAAATATGGTAAGCAGGAAAAACCTGCAAAAGGAAAAATCCCCGGAAAAAGAATCTTTCCAGGGCCTGCAATTTAAGGAATTTTTAAAAAAAGTATGCCCGAAAGGGCATTTTCGCTTATGCTTCCTTTACGAGCCTTGCGATGTCGTCCCCGACGTCGGAGGTGCCGCTGGATCCGTCCATGTCGTAGGTCCTGACTTTTGCATCCAGAATGTTTTTCTGGATTGCGCCTACGATGGTGTCTGCTGCTTCCTTTTCTCCAAGCTGTTCGATGAGCATGGCCCCTGCCCAGATTGTGGCAATCGGGTTTACCTTGTTCAAGCCCTTGTATTTCGGGGCTGAGCCGTGGATTGGCTCGAACATGCTTGTGCCGTTCGGGTTTATGTTCCCGCCCGGGGCAAGGCCGAGGCCGCCCTGGATCATGGCGCCGAGGTCGGTTATGATGTCTCCGAACATGTTCGGGGTTACGACCACGTCGAACCATTCGGGGTTTTTAACAAACCACATGGTGATGGCGTCAACGAAGTTGAAGTCCGTGCTAACGTCCGGGTGGGATGCGGCGACTGCGTTGAACTCTTCTCTCCAGAAACCGTAGATGTCGGAGAGGACGTTTGCCTTGTCCACCGAAGAGACGTGTTTCTTGCTCTTTTCTGCAAGGTCGAAAGCGTACTCTATCACGCGCTTTGTCCCTTCCTTGGAGATCAGGCCGATCTGGTACCCAATTTCCTCGCTGTCGGTCTCGATGTCCAGCCCGAACTTTGCGGAGTAGAGTGTCCTTTTGACTTCAAGGAGGTCCTTGCTCACTCCTTTCTTTGCCCTGCCGCCGATTCCTATGTAGAAGTCCTCGGTGTTTTCCCTGACCACGGTGAAATCGATATCCTTTGAGGTCTTGTCCTTGATGGGAGTCCAGACTCCTTCCAGGAGTTTTATCGGGCGCAGGTTGATGTACTGGTCGAAGTAGAAGCGCGCAGTTAATAAGATCCCTTTCTCAAGAATGCCGGGGGCAATCCTCGGGTCCCCGATGGAGCCAAGGTAAATGGCAGGGTAGCCGGATAATTCCTTTAAGGTCTCTTCCGAAATCAGTTCCCCCGTTTCCAGGTAATGGTCTGCCCCGTGAGGGTACTCTATCCATTCCACGTCAAAGCCGAATTTCTCGCCTGCGGCGTCTATAACTTTTCGGCCTTCTGCGATGATTTCTGGGCCTATCCCGTCACCGGGAAGGACCGGAATCTTATACTGCGTCATGTTTGTTCTCCTTTCGAATTTACAGGCAACTTGCCTTGCAAAACTGCCTTTTTTGTTTGAGAGATGTCGAACGTGAACAGCCCGTTTTTCAACAGGTTTTCCGCTATTCAGCGCTCGGAGACCAGTTTTCTGGCATACTCGATCAGCCCGCCCTCATCCACGATCTCGCGGACAAAGTCAGGGAGGGGCGTTGCCTGGTAGGTCTCACCTTTCGTTTTGTTTTCAATGACCCCGCTTGCGAGGTCAACTTCAAGCTCGTCTCCGTCGTCGATCCTGTCCGTGTCAGGGCATTCCAGGACCGGGACTCCTATGTTGATTGCGTTCCTGAAAAAGATCCGGGCAAAGGACTTTGCGATCACGCAGGCTACCTTTGACCCTTTCAGGGCCAGGGGCGCGTGTTCGCGTGAGGATCCGCAGCCGAAGTTGCTGCCTGCGACCACGATATCGTTTTCATGAACGTTTTTTGCAAAATCTGGGCGGACGCCTTCAAAGGTGTACTTTGCAAGTTCTCCGGGGGTATTGAAAATCAAATACCTTCCGGGAATAACCGCATCCGTGTCCACGTCATCTCCGAATTTCCAGGCTCTTCCTTTCATGGCATCACCACTTTTGGTTTGCTGTAATTAAAAGCTGTTCTTGGAAATTTACAGCCTGTAACCCAGCCTGTACTCACAGGGTTGAAGTATTGCAGGTAATATTTAAATTATTTTCTGGCAGGCTATAAAAATTGGTTGACAATCCCACTCATTTCCCCCGGGGTTTATGCCTCTAAACTCTTTAAAATAAATACTTATGGTTCGATTGGTGCTGTTTCTCTTTGTTTTCCCTCTTTTCCGGGCACAAAAGCTCCCGGGTCTCCTCCCCCATGCCAGCTCCTCCTGGGGCGGATGCGGACCAGGTGGACGGATTCGGAGTGGTCGTCCACTATCAGGGCAGCTCCCCTTTCGCTTCCCATTTTTTTGATATATGCCTGGATGCCTTCCTGCATGTAAAGGGGGCGGGAAGCCTCAAGCGCCAGGATGTCGTCGCTTGCGGTGAGGCGATGGCAGATCAGGAGGTCACTCTGGGAGACCACGTCCGTGTGCAGGCCTGAGGGCCTCTGGGTTGCCAGGACAAGGGACAGGCCCGGCTGCCTGCCCTGCCTGAGGCACCTGTTGATCAGCACCTCCGAGGCAAGGCTCTCACCCCCTGCGGGCACGAAGAGGTGGGCTTCGTCTATAAAGAGCCAGACCATAGGGAACTCTTTTCCCTCCTGTTTTTCTCCCATAAGCTTCTTCTCATACGCCCGCCTGGCCTCAAGCCGCTCTGCATAAAGCCTGCCTGCCATGATGGATACCACGGCGGCACAGACGTTTTCGTTTTCAAGGGTGCTTACGTCAAGGACCGAGGTCTTTCCCCCGGATACGAGTTCCGAAAGGGGGGTCCCCTCTTCCGAAAACACTCCCCAGGCATCCACAGCCCTGAAATAATTTTCTGCGGCCCCTTTCGAAGCCTGGTCCGAGCGCTCATCCCGGAGCACTCCGCTTACGATGTCCTCAAAGGAATATTTTTCCTTTTCCTTTCTCAGGGTCTCAATAGTCCTTACCACCAGGACTCCCAGCGGGGATATCTCTTCGGTCCCGAAGACCCTGCACCACTGGCTCCCGGAAAGTTCCCGGATTGAGATTGAGAATGGGTTGGCCCTGATGTTTCTTTTTCTGTAAGCCTCAACTCTCCCTGCAGGCACAAAAACTTCGACATCTAGGCCTGCAGGTGCAAGGTTCCAGCTTTTGAGTTTCCCGGCTTCGAGTGTGTTGGGTTGGGTTGTTGTCCAGAAAATTCCCATGGTGTCAATGACAAAAGCTGCAAGTTTTTCCCTGAGGGCAGGAGGAAGCAGGGCAAGTTCTTCCAGTATGCAGCCCATGGTATAGGACTTCCCGTACCCCCGTTTCCCGCAGATAAGCACTGCATGGGGTTTCAGGGCGTCCAGGTAGACGGCGGCTCCTTTTGAGCGGTCAAGCGCCAGATAGTTTCCAAGGAAGAGGAGCCCTTCTCCGGGGTTCTCCTCATTTCCGAGCACACGGCATTTTCCGGAAGTTTTCCCTCCGAAAGCAGGCCTTAAGGTTTCATTCTCCCCTTTTGACATCTTTTAATAATATCGAGGGATTACTATTTAAGATAATTTACATGGCCTCATGGGAAGTAAAAGCAGAATTTAGGCATCTAAAGGCCGGGAAAGAATATTTTGGGGTCAGTGTCCGACCCACTCTTTTAAGAACGTGAATTTAAGTAAAATCTTTTTTCTTATAAGCGAAATGTTTATTTAGATGTGAAAATGTATACTCTGATGCTCACATATGCTCTTTTTGCATGGGCTTTAAACTTTCTATGTGTTTATACCTGCGGTATGCTGACGGGTCTGCTGAAGCACTCCTTACCTGGTTGAAAACCGGGAGATAAGGAATCTCTTGAACCCATGAAATTGTACAGATCCCAACCAGACAAATCCTCAAGTGGCTTTATAGTTTTTTATGGTGAATATCCGTGGATCAACCCCCTAAATCCTCCTTAGTAGATCTGCTTTTAAGATCTGACAAAAGAAAGAAGTTGCTGCTTTTGTTAACAGAAGGTCCGAAACGAATTGATGAAATCACAGAGGTACTTGACGCCCCTGCAACTTCGGTCCTTCCCCAGGTCAAAAAGCTTAAAGAGAATGGGCTGGTCTTGCAGGATGGAAAAACTTACAAACTTTCCAAAATAGGGTTGATTGTAACTGAAAAAATGCAGCCTCTGGTTGGGACCCTTGAGGTTTTTGAGGACCACTTTGATTACTGGACAGAGAGGGACTTAACCGGGATTCCTCCTTCCCTGCGCGTGAATCTCGGAAAAATCGGGTCCTGCAGGTTGATCGAGCCCAAGCTTTCCCGGATCTTTGAACCTCCCGAGGAATTTGTAGACAACCTCCTTAAATCCGGGGAGGTAATGCGGTTTACCTCTTACTTCCAGCCTTCTTTCAAAAGCATTCATGATATAGTCATCCGGAACAAGGCTGCTGTTTCCCTTATCGTTACCAGCGGCTTCTTCGAAAGGGTGGTAAGTGATCACCCGGAAGAACTTGATAAATTCCTGCGGCCTGAAAATTCGAAACTATTCATTTTTAACGGGAGCACGACCCTTGCCTCCCTCACCGTTACCGAGAGGTTCATGGCGCTGCTCCTCCCCGATAAAAGAGGAAAACTTGACCAGAGGCTTCTTTTGAGCTTTGAGGAGAAGGCAATCGAATGGGGAAAAGAAATGTTCCTGCATCTCCTGGACCAGTCCAGGGAAGTAACAGGTGAGAATCTAGAGGAATTAAAGAAATAGAGGATATCACCTGGAGGAATTAAAAAATAGAGGACATCATCCGGAGGAATTTAAGAAATAGAGGGAATTACCGGGTTTTTGAAAGGGGCTGGAGGTTGAAGCCGGAAAGCTTTCAACCTCAAATAAATAGTGAATTCAGGGGCCTGAGTTTTCAGGATAAAGGAACTGAATTCTCAGGAGATAATTTCTTCCAGTTTTCCTTCCTTAGCTGCAATTTTGATTTCCTGGGCAATTCTTCTTCCCGTGGACAGGCCTTCCTGAATCAGGTCCGCATAAGGGGAACCCGAAATGTAAAGGTTTGTCCCTGCCACAATCCGGGCTGAGATTTCAAAGACCTTGATCTCCAGCTCGTCCGTGAAAACGGTTTCCAGGCAGAAAGCCCCTATCATCCCGCCGAAGAGGCCGAGGGATTCTTCCACGACCCTTTCCCCGAGGGAAAAGATCAGCGGCAGGAGGGATTCCCTGGCGACGAGGGGGACGTTTCCGGTAACCACGTATGTCGGGCGGATGCCTGCTTCTATGAGTTCCCGGGGAGAGCCGAGCCTGAAGATCTCGTCGGCGTTGGACTCTACCCTCCGGTCCATGCTCAGGAGTTCAAGGCTGCCTTTGCTCAGGGTGTACCCTTCGTTCCGGATGGGGGAGTAGAAGTAGTGCAGGTAGTAGCGGGTCCCGGTGATAAATTCCTGGATGGTGTACTTCTGGGTCCTGTCTATAAGCCCGTCGAATTCTTCGTAGGTTTTTGCAACGAAGAACCCTTTGCCTCCTTTTGCTCCGTGGTACTTGACCATTACAGGCCCGTTGATGTCATGAGGGTCATCGATTTTCCCGGGCATGTGGATGTTTGCCCCAAGTAGCCATTCCCGTTCTTTGTCGCGGTCCGATTCCCATTCGAGCACGGCCCGGTTCCCAAAGGTCGGAACAGCCATTTCTGCAAAATTATCCGTACCAAGGTAAGCAACAAAAGAGCCGTGGGGGATGATAATGACGTTTTTCTCTCTGAGCTCTTCTACTTTGTTCATGATGTCCGCATAGCTTTCGACAATCATGTACTCATCCGGTTTCGCCTTGGGAAACGCTTCGTAAAATTTTGGAGGTTTGCCTACGCAGATCCCCAGGGTCTTGAAACCTTCTTTTCTGGCCCCGTCAAAGATCTGAAGGCTTGAATGAGAACAGACAGTTGCAATAGTGATATTATCTAAATCATAGTTCTGAAGAATTTCAAGAACCTGCTGTTTTGTTATCATGATGGCTACCAACGGAAAATTTAGATTAGAATATACAATGTTATATTTAAGATTAAGGGCTGGATTCTATATATAAATATAGTAGTGAAAGTATAATAAAAAGTGAAAACTAAAACTTATAAATAAAGATCGGTTCAAAGTAGAGTATAGAGTTCGGCGCAGAAAAGTCGGGACTTAAGACCACAATTAAGATCAACCAGGGTCACACTAAGATCACAACTATAAGAGAGTTATCACAATTACCAAACGATTTTACTCAGGATGTATCTATGAACGGGCTTGAAGATAAAGACGGGTTTCCAGGTGATGAAAAGCTCCCCGAGGGTCCCGGACTGCGGGACCAGGACAGGGTGCTGGTGCTCCCCGTAAATGAAGACTCACGAAAGATCACCCAGACGCTTTCCAATGAAACATCACTTAAGATCCTTGAACTTCTCGGGAAAAAGAGCATGTCTGCAACCGGTATTGCAGAGGAGCTGAAAATCCCCCTTACCACCGTCAAGTACAACCTTGACTCTCTGGTGGACTCTGACCTGATTAAGGTCAAGCAGATAAAATGGAGCCGCAAGGGCCGGGAGGTTAAGGTCTACGAGGCATTGGAAAAGCTGATCGTCCTGGTCCCTTCCCGGAGCCCTGTTGATAAAATCTCCATCATGAACCTGCTGCAGCAGTACATAGGGGTAATTGCAGCCGCAGTCTTTGCAGCCGCAGGGATAGAATACCTCTCTGCGTACCTGAAGGCAAAAAGAATCTTTGACGCTACGGCACCTATGAGGATGGGGGTTATGGAGTACCCCTATCCGGAATCCATGATGGCAGGAGGAAATGAAAGTGATAATCCCGACCCCAAAATGTCGGACTCTGTACCTGCTTATGATGAGGAGATGCAGGAGAATGAAGCAGTAAATCCAGATCCCGGGACCTATGCGGGAGAAGAGGCTGATGAAGCGGTTCCAGCGGAAGAGATTCCAACGGAAGAGATTCCAACGGAAGAGGCCTTACCCGAAGAGTACTCTGTCGAAGAGGCTCCAATGGAAGAAACCATAATGGAAGAGCCTTCAATGGAAGAAGTCCCGATGGAAGAAGCTGTATCTGAAGAACCCATGCCTGAACGATCTGTCATGGAAACGGATACTATAACCGACACTCCTGATGCTCCCATGGAAGGGTTTGAGCCCTCGGATGTGGTGCAGGGGATTCCTCCGGTCCCTGCCGAAGGGTTTACCGGGTTTACCGGGACCCACGGGCTTTATGATGTCTTTTCGGCACATCCGGGAGTCTGGTTCCTTTTTGGGTGCATCTTTGTCATATTTCTTCTAGTCATAAGAGAAGTCTATTATAAGAAAAAGACCAAGTAATCAGGGATTGGTATGAGAGTCGCTTTAAAGATTGCATATATTGGTACCGAATTTCACGGCTCCCAGATCCAGCCCAACGTCGAGACCGTTGAAGGGGAGCTCTTCAAGGCCCTCCGTAAACTCGGGATCATAGAAAGCCCCAAATCTGCCAATTACACCTGTGCAGGCCGGACTGATGCAGGGGTGCATGCCCTTGAACAGGTCATAGCTTTTGACACTGACAAACCGAACCTGGCAATCCCCCGGGTCATCAACTCCGAACTTCCCCCTACAATCTGGGCCTGGGCCCATGCGGAAGTCCCCTCAGATTTTGATGCCCGGCGTGATGCGGTTTCCCGGCACTACCGCTATGTAATGAGCGGGGAAGACTACGACATCTCGAAGATCCGGGAAGCTTCAAAACTGCTGCTCGGGACCCACGACTTTGCCAACTTTTCCAAAGCTGACGGGGATAAAGGCACGGTCCGTACCCTCGAGAGGATCGATGTCCGGGTGGACGGCGAGTTTACCAAAATCGATGTAGTGGGCAACAGTTTCCTCTGGAACATGGTAAGGAAAATCGTAACTGCTCTTACCATGATAGGAAATGGGGTCCGGGACGAGGACTGGCTGCTCCAGATGCTCAATCCCGAAATCTATGAAGAAGGCATCGAACCTGCTCCGGCTTACGGGCTGACCCTGATGGAAGTCAAGTATCCGGATGCCATTGAATGGACCGTAGACAGCTATTCCGTTCGGAGAGCCGGGGAGCAGAACTACAAACACATTCTCAGGCAAAGGGTTATGGCCGAAGTGCTTGAGGAACTTATTTTCAAGGACTGAAAAATTTCAGGGAATCAGGAATTTCCCTGAAATGAGAACTGCCCTCTTAAGGGCATTCTTCATCCTTCTGGTTATTTTAAACAGTCGCTCTCCAGAAAGTATTTTTTAGGAGCTCCTTTCAAAAATCTTTTTAAGAAGTTAATCAGAAATTCTTTTTTACAGAAGCTCTTTTTCAAAAGTCATTTTTCAGGCAGTCTGATTTTTCTGAAATATCGTGATTGTCCGGGTAAGGCTCCGGTGCACTCTCTGGACATAGATATCAAGCACCTTGAAACCTGCCTTTTCTCCATATTCTAACGCCGCCTTGTCCGAGACCACGATGGCAATTCCTCCCGGCTTCAGGACTCTGAAGGTCTCTTCCAGGGCTCCGGCATAGAGAGTTTCAAGGGACTCTGCCAGGATGGCTGCCGACCTCCCGTAGGGGGGGTCCGTGACGACCGCATCTACAGATGCCTCTTTTAAGGGGATCCTGCAGGCGTCTCCTTCCATCAGGGCGTAGTTAACTCCGAAGGCTTCAAGGTTCATGCGGGCTCCCAGGACAAGTTTTTCCTGGGCGTCAATTCCCATGACCCGGGCTCCGATAAGCCCTGCTTCCACAAGGATGCCGGCAGTGCCGCAGAAGGGGTCCAGGAAAAGTTCTCCCTCTTTTATTCCCGAGAGATTTACAAGGGTGCGGGCTATCCTGGGCATGAGGACGCCTGGATGGAAAAAGGGCTTGTTCTGGGGGGTCCTGGCTTCGTATGTGCTCCTGTCCACGGATGAGATCAGGGTCCCAAGCACGGCTTTCTCGCTCAGGATCAGCCGGAATTCCACGTCAGGGCTTTTGAGGTTTGCCCGGAAGCCCTTCCTGTAGATGCAGCCTCCTATTTTCCGTTCAAGGAGTTCGCCGGGAAAGTCTACGTGATGTTTAATCCTTTTTGCCCTGACCACAAAACTCTGTCCTTCCCGGATAAAACCTTCAGGCTCAAAGGTTTCGGCAAGCTCCATGACAGCTTCAGGGGTGTTTTCGGAAGTCCCTACGACTTTCAGGATGTGGTGGGTCATTGCAAGCCTTTCCGTTACCCGGCCTTTCAGGGCTCTTTCCACATCTTCTTCGTTGCCTGCAACTTCCAGTACCAGGCACTGGTCGACCCGTATTCGGGGCCGACAGTCCAGCCCCTCTATCTTGAGGCAGGCCAGGACTTCGGCCACAGGCAGTTCTTCATGTTCTCCAGAGAGTTCAAAAGCGTATAACATCGATGATCCGGAATAGGTTGATAAATATAGGCTGATTAAAATTCCCGAAAAATAAGCGGATTTGCAGAAATCCCTTTATTTAAAACATTTTCTCCAGGGCTTCCCTGCCGGTCATCCCGGGCTCAACCCCTAGTTCCCTGGCAGCAGGCGTTGCTTCTACAATCCTGGCTTCAAGCACGTCTTCAAAGTTCTGCACACCTTTTACCTTTGCCGCAGCATCCCCAAGAGCCTCTGCGGCCTTTACGTCCAGGTACCCGCACATAAGGAACCCTTTCTCTGCCCTTATCAGCAGCAGGGGGTATTTCTGCATTTCAAAACGGAGCCCGAGGGCGCATCCGTTTTCAAGCCGAATCTGTTCGATGAGCATGTTTTTCAAAATGAGCTTCAAGCCAGATTAAGCTTTTGGGCTCAGGCAAAGCTGCCTGAGGAATATCTTGAAAAACCCGGAGGTTTCGGTTTCTTCCTGCTCGGGTTCAGCTGGAATGGTCTCGTTTTCTGCGGCTTCGATTTCATTTACCGCTTCCATAAGGTATGCTGCTTTAAAGCTGTCATTTTCCGAAAGCCAGAGGGTGATTTCTCCGCCGGAGTCGAAGCGGCCTTTCAGCACCATGCGGTTATCTTCATACATCGTGCTTTTGTTCTCCAGCCCTTCTGTTTTGTTTGAATCAAACCCTTCGGGGAGGGTAATGGTAACTTCCGATTTCGGCGTTCCCAGGAACCAGAGGCTTGTGTCCTGCCCGGCTTCTTTTTCGAAGCTGTACTTGACCCTGGCGGTGTTTGTGAGGGGCGAGATCTTAAGGACCCTCCCCAGGGCCTCTTCCGAGAGCCAGAACTCAACATCCTGCACTTTTACTGCGTTTGAAGACCCGTTGAGTTTTACATCGGGTTTTCTTTCTATGGATTCTCCCAGCTTTTTCTGAAGCTGCAGCTCCATGTTAAGGAGTTCCCAGGCATTGACGAAGCTGTCATTGTTGCCTGCTTCCCGGTCCGCAACCTCCCTGAAAAAGATCGCCTCCCGGCCCGTTATGTGTTCTTCGTAATCCCAGGCCATTCCCCTGTTTTCCAGTGTGATATTGTTGCCAGGTATGAAGGCAGCTGTACAGGGCCCCGGAATAAGAACCAGTATCATGAGGGCCGCTAGGGAGCAGGCTGAAAGGAGGTGCTGCAATTTCAAAGGTGTTCAACTCTTTTCTTTTGTTTATCTCTCAACCTTTAACCTTTATTTATTTTCCTGCCTTTGCCGTCTCATTTTGTTGTGATCTCGCAGCCGTCTTCGGTTACGACTACAGTGTGCTCAGCCTGGGCAACCAGCCCGCCCGCACTTTCCAGGAGCACGGGATAGCCGTGGAGGATTCCTGCCTTTTCAAGCTGGAGCATTACAAATTCCAGTTTGTCGGATTCAAGCCAGCGTTTTGCGAAAGGAAGCCCCCTGTATTCTTCTACCTGTTTCAGGACATTCCGGACTGCAGGCATGCGGACCGGCTTTTTCCTTATCAGGCTGTATATCTCTGTCCAGGGGCCGTCGTGGATCATGCCTTCCCCGTCCGTTGCGAAAGGCTCGATTGCAAGCACGTCTCCTACTTTAAGGATGGCTCCACCCTCCACATGCCTGTTAGGGACTGAAGGCTCGTCATGGGCCACGTATTCGGAAAGCCCGTGTCCTGTCAGGTTCATAATCGGGCTCAGGCCGTAGCCCCTGATGCTGTCCTCGATTGCAGCTCCTATCTCTCCTGTGCTGACCCCGGGCCTGACATGGTCGATTGCTGCAGCAAGGGCAGCTTCGGCGGCTTTTACGATGTCCGGGTTTCCGGAGAGATCTATGGTCACAGCAGAATCCGCAATGTACCCGTCAACGTGGACCCCCAGGTCCAGCTTTACCATGTCCTTTTCGAAGACGTCCGTATCCCCTGCTTTTGGGGTTGCATGCGCAGCCTCCTGGTTTCTTGAGATGTTGCAGGGGAAAGCCGGTCTTCCTCCGAGTTCGATGGTTTTGTTCTCCACAAATTCCGCAACTTCAAGCAGGCTGCCTCCTACCCGGATCATGTCTGCGGCCTCGGCCCTGACAATTTTCAGGATCCTGCCCGCTTCCCTGTATTTTTCAAGGATATCTTCCCTGTTGTGCACGTTATCGGTCATGCTTACTCCAGCTTGAATATTCAGGATTGAATAACTTTCAGATTGAATTTCTGTTGAATAACTTCCGTATTGAGTAGTCGTTGAATATTTCCTGGTTAATATATAAGGGCTATAATGAAGTCCAGCATAAAAATATAACAGGGTTATAATACAAATTTCTTTTCCAATCCTGTCAGGTTCTCACACCCGTTTTCCGTAACCAGCACCATATCCTCGAGCCGGATTCCCCCGATTCCAGGATAGTAAAGCCCCGGTTCGATGGTAATTACGTTGCCTGCTTCGAGTACGGTGCCGTTTTCCCCTACTCCGGGCAGTTCGTGAATATCGAGTCCGACCCCGTGCCCCGTGGAATGGATAAAGCCGGCTTTTGCCCCGCTCCTGTAAGTGTCATAACCTTTTGCCTCAAGCACATCGCAGACCGCGTTATGTACATCGGAAGCAAGCACTCCTGCCTTTACAAGTTCAAGTCCCTTTTCCTGGGCTGCAAGCACCGCTTCGTACATCGCTTTCAGTTCCTCCGAAGCCTCTCCCCTGAGGACGGTTCGCGTCATGTCCGCAAAATAGCGTTTCTTCTTGCTCCTTGGGAAAATGTCCAGGATGATGGGTGCACCTGCCCTGAGCGGGCCGCTGGTGGTCCCGTGAGGATTCGCTGTATCTTCTCCGCAGGAGACAATGGTCTCTTCTGCTTCGCAGCCGAAGTCGAGCAGGGCATGGTCGATAACAGAGAGCACTTTCTCCCCCGTAAGCTCCTTTCCCTCATGGTAGAGGAAGCCGCCCTTTTCCTCAGCTCCCCTGATCAGCTCTATCGCCGCCTCCATGGCCCTTTCTCCGGCTCTCTGGGCATACTTTACAGCCTCGACCTCTTCTGCCCTTTTCAGGCTCCTCATCTTCCTGAACGGGCTTTTTACCGGCATTATGGAAAAGCCGGCCTCAGTGAGAAAGTTCGAGTAAAAAACCGGAAAATCGTAGGGCACTGCAATTTTCTTTGCCCCTTCTTCCGAAAGCAGTTCGGATATGCATGCAGCGTAGGCAAGAGAAACGTCTTTTTTCTCCTTGATCTTCTCCCGGTACCCAAAGTCCTGGGTTGTCCGGATCTCAGAAATCCTTGACTCAAGTTCGGCTCTCCCATGCTCCATTTCCGAAATAAAAAGGACCTCTTTTCCTGCTTCGGTCTGCAGGTACACGAAGTCATCGGAAGCCAGGAAGCGGGTTGCATAGTAGATGTCCGCGGAATGAATGTCGCCTGTCATCAGGTAGGTGTCTGCCCCTGCTTCCTCAAGCGCCTTTTTTATGCTGAAGTCTGGCTCTGTCATGGAAGGTTATTCTGGTGTTCGTGGATAAAGTTGTTATTGTTGATAGGGGCCTGCCGGTGGGAGCCCGGTGTTCACAGGGAGTAAATGAGAATGAACGGGGAATGAATAGGGAATGAATAGGGAATGAATAGGGGATGAATAGGGGATGAATAGGGGATGAATAGGGGATGAATAGGGGATGAATAGGGGATGAATAGGGGATGAATAGGGGATGAATAGGGGATGAATAGGGGATGAAAGGTGAGTAAGTAAAAGTAGCTAAGGGTATTCGCAGACAGGTTCTTGCATAAGTTTTTGTTATTTCTCATTATTTGAATTAATTTCCGCCCAGCTAATTTTCATCTTACAGTCTTTGATCCTGTAGTAATTTATCATGTCCCGAAAATTTAATGTTAGCAGGCCCGCTTTATATTTTACCTGGAACTCTGCGGTTTCATTAGGGTTCAGTAAAGTTGCGATTCTTTGTGAATGTATATTGTAGTTAATTTGTTCGCCCTGTTCCCCAAAAAATTCCACATTTACTGTGGGATTGACCAGTGTAAGATTGCTTTCATTGTTTGTTATTTTGCCTGTAGCGGTTATTTCATTCCCAATCAAATCATAGTATGTATCAAGTTCATATTGTATTTTTAAATCCGGTTCTGCCCCGGTAAACTCACATATGCTTTCATCTTTTATGCTGAAGTAACCACTCTCAATATTTGAACTGTAGTCTTCGTATTCCTGGTCCAGGCACCCACATCCTGCCAGTGCGGCCATAAGGAAAAGGAACAAAAAGAAAACGGCTTTATTTTTTTCCGTATTGATACCCCCGGGTTCAGGCACAACTCTTTTAATTTCATTTCTTTAAATTTCATCTGATATAAATAATTACTTATGTTGTTCTCCGGTTTTGTAGTTCCCTTATCTCTCTTCTTTCAGCTCGTATTCTAAAAACAGGAGTTCTTCAAGCAAAGCAAAATAGCGGCTCAGAGAAGATGTCATTTCCTCCGAGAACCTGAGTAAGCACGCATACTTTCTCCTGCCCCGTTCTCTCACCCACTCCTTATCTCCCAGAGCAACATTTTCCTGCTCACTAAGGAGTTCTCCTGCGCAGCCCAGGATCATGCGGATGCGCGCAGTCAATTCCCGGCGGGTTTTTTCTTTTTTATATTCCAGGTAGTCTCTGGAAATGCCCGGGTGCGGCAGTTTGTTTCTATGTATCCAGAGCTCATCAAGGTTGAGCTGGTCTTCTACAATGGCCGGAATGCGCGTGATTATCTCGTTCAGGCCGGGTTTTAAGCCATTAAGTTTTTCCGGGGCGGGTTTTGCGTACTCAGGAGAAGTCACATTCTCAGGGAAAAATTCCGCCCTTTTTGCTTCTCTCATGACCCACTCGCAGGTGAAAGTTTTAGCTGCTTCGATAAAGGAACGGGTTTCCAACTCCATTTTTCCTTTAGTTTGCTTTACCTGCAGGTCCAGCCGGTTGGCCCTTTCTTCTGCGTCATCCTGAATGCCCGGGGCTGCATCCATCTTTTCTGTACCTCCAGTTTGTCTGTCTTTTCCCATCATTATTTGTATACTTCGTATATGTTTTTTCAAGTTACATAGAGTTTCTTTTGAGTGAAAAACGAGATGACTCCGGAAGTTTCTGGGTAAATTAAAAATTGCTGGCATCAAAGGGGCCCTAATAGGGAATCGTATAGGATCAGATCGTAAGCTTTGTCTGACTTATATAATCAGGGCCTTAAATCGCGTACGGGGCTTGTAAGTGGTCTAAAGGTTTAACCTGGTTGTAATAAAAAGATCATTATACCCAAATCATAAAAAAGAAACAGATATCCTTCGGATAAAATCGTAAATCATATGAATAGTTGGGTAGAAACAGTTGGATGCAAACAGTCCTTGAGGAACAGTTGTGCAAAATCTCCAAAGTTAAACGATTGAAAAAAAAGGAAGCGCCCGGACCGGGATTCGAACCCGAGTCGGAGCCTCGACAGGGCTCCATGATAGGCCTCTACACTATCCGGACACTTCGGTCTCTTTAGCTGTTTTTCTTGCTCGCGTTGTGAGCAATCCTTAAACGCCTTTCGGGTATATAAAGATTCCCGTTGACGCTTCTCTTTTTTAGTGGATGTTTTAGGTCCCGCCTCCCAGACTCGAACCGGGGGCATCGCGGTGCCTGCGCAGAGATGTACGGGATGTTTCCCGCACGAGCCGAACTACAGCCGCGCACTCTACCACTGAGTTAAGGCGGGACGATGTATGCGTGTCAAGTGCTGCATGGTGCTGCACTGCTTTAATGCACCATCTCCATATATGGTGATGGTATTTATTGTTTTCGCTAGATCGGGGTATAATGGAGGTCACATTTATAACATTTTCAATATTTCTCGAAAATACTTTTCTATATTACGGGAACATAATACATTATTGAAGTAAGAAACTGTGCATAATGCACATATCTCAGGGGATAGGAAATCATGGTGGCTCAAATCTTTACAAACGCCAATAACTTTGATACGGTCACTGTCGAACAGGGAGAAACTTTTCTTGTCAAACTCAGGGATGAGCCGGCAGAGCATATATACAGTAAGGAAAAGGAGCACTCTGCGAAAACTGTCTGGGAAATGAAGGCAGGTGGGGGCCTCAAACTGCTCAAGGAACGCTTCATTCCCGACATTCCGGATACGACAACCGTGCCCGGTGTCCATGAATGGGAGTATGAAGCAATAAAGCCCGGTACCTGGGAAATTGAAGGCAAATATACCATTTACCGTTTCGGAGGAGAAGAAAAGTTCAAGCTGACGGTTAAAGTCGTCTGAAAGCAGTATGAATATTCTGCCAAAGCCTGAAACTCTCTTGACATTCCATATTCTGTTTTTGAAGGCTTAAATAGATCTGAAGTGAAATAAGTGGCTTGAAAATATCGGGCTTGAATATAAACAAATTAAAAATCTTAAAACGCCCGCTAAAAACGCCCGACAATTACAATGATATTTGTAAATTTGGACGTGGCCTGAAATTGTTTGACGGCATCAGTCGGGTTTAGAGTGGCAGGTCCGGCAAGGTGGGCAGATCCGGCAAAAAAAGGTTGGAAAAAGAGAAAAACTCAGAGTTTTTCTTCTTTTCGTTTTTTTATTTCTTTATTCCC
Organism: Methanosarcina sp. KYL-1; assembly: GCF_024372725.1. Classification (GTDB taxonomy): domain Archaea; phylum Halobacteriota; class Methanosarcinia; order Methanosarcinales; family Methanosarcinaceae; genus Methanosarcina. The sequence goes on along the minus strand of NZ_VOUA01000002.1, from coordinate 283,620 downwards.
TTTAGAAAGTGTCCAGCTCTCCTTTTATCACCATTTCAGTGATCTTAGTCACGTTGGAAAGCCAGTCATCTATTACAGTTTCAGCCTCGGCTTTGACCTTCTCAAAGGAGTTGCCTTCATGGGGTATGATCTGGGCACTTGCCACAAGCGGCTGGTCAATTGGTTTTCCTATCTGGGAGAGCAACCTGATGTGAATGTCCTGCACCTCGGGGACAGCCTGCACGATGTCTCTGGCCATCTGGGTGGAGAGGAGGTTGTAGATCTTTCCGATATGGTTAATCGGGTTCTTTCCGCTGGTAGCTTCCATGCTCATGGGCCTGTTCGGGGTGATCAGCCCGTTGCAGCGGTTTCCACGCCCTACGGACCCGTCGTCTCCCATTTCAGCTGAGGTCCCGGTGACGGTGAGGAAGACACTGCCAGTTTTCAGGTCGTCGGCGGTGTTGATGCAAACGTTTACGTTCCTTTCGGTGTAGCGGGTTGCAAGTTCTTCAACGTAGACCTTCATCTCTTCAGTCATGTTTACATAACTGTTCAGGTCGTCGATGTACCTCCCGATCATGCCGCTGCAGATGGTAAGGGTAATATCGTCTCCGTCCCTGAACCCCATGACCTTGGTGTCTTCCCCGATTGCCGGGAGGCGTGATTTCAGGTCTGTAAGAAGCTGCCTTTCAGTGTGGTAGACAAGATTTTCAAGTTCGGAAAACGGAGCATGCCCCACCCCGAAGGATGTGTCATTCGCAACCGGAACCCTGTCCCGCTTGAAGACATCCCTGAGATCCGAAGACCCGGTCCCGAGTTTGCAGTCCATGATCACATCCCTTTCAAGGTCGATGTTCACAAGTGTGTTCTTCAGGTATTTCCGGGCAGCCTGGAGGGCTACGGACTCAGTGGCAAGTTCAATTCCTTCGAACTCTTTTGTGGCTCTGCCTACAAGGAGTATGTAAATCGGTTGCAGGACTTCCCCGCCTCCGAATTTTGGGCTGGACCTTCCGGCTACGATCTGGGTTTCGTCGGTGTTGTGATGGAGCACGGCCCCGCACTTGTTGATGTATTCCCTGCATAAAGCGCGGCTTACGGCTTCTGCCAGCCCGTCAGATATGCTGTCTGGGTGCCCTATCCCTTTACGCTCTACAAGCTCTATCCGCTGCTTTTCAATCGGGGTTTGCAGAAGCTCTTCCACTTTGATATTTCGGGCCATTTGAATCCTCTTTTTTCAAAACAATTGATGATATCTATCAGTTATAGGGTTTTGTCAATGTTATTGCTTAATTGTCGGGATTAATTGTCGGTATTATCCGTTTCTTGATATTATCAGTCTGTTGGTTCAGATCCGGGATAAATTTCAAATATTATTCTATCACTTTAATATTATTGTGCTTATGACTCGGACTTCTTTTTCTATTAAATTACTCCCGCTATATAATTGTTCCCATCCCATAATTACTGCAGGTAATAACCACTATCGGCAAATTTTGCTTGCAGGTTTTCCGGCATCCCTTTCCCTCCTGTAAAATGCATCCCCTGTTCCCGGATGTGTAAGGGGCAGCAAAAAGCAGATAAAATGCAACAAAAGCAAGTTAACACCAATACAACAGGAAACCTTTTACCGTGAACTCTATATTATACAAGATTATTCTGGATATACGTTTTATATGGATGAGCATAAGCTGGGCGAAGATTTCCAGCAGAGTACTTTTCAGAGGACAGAGCAGATGATTCGCATTGCAATACCCAACAAAGGGCGCCTTCACGAACCCACCATCTCTATTTTCAACGATGCAGGGCTTCACATCAGCGGTGGGGCCGAGAGCCGAAAACTCTTTGCAAAAACAACAGATCCCGAAATCAGCATTCTCTTTGCCAGGGCTGCCGACATCCCCGAGTACGTACAGGACGGGGCTGCAGATGTCGGCGTCACCGGCCTTGACCTTATTACCGAACGAGGGGCAGACGTCGAGACGCTTCTGGACCTCGGGTTCGGGAAAGCAAACCTTGTCCTGGCCGTCCCCGAGGATTCGGAGTTCCAGGGGCCTCAAGACCTGGAAGGCAAGAAGGTTGCCACCGAGTTTCCCGTGATCACAGGCCAGTATTTCGAAAAGCTGGGAGTTAACGTTGAGGTCATAAAAGTCACCGGCGCCTGTGAGATGACTCCCCATGTGGGGATTGCCGATGCCATAGTGGACATCTCCAGTTCCGGGACCACCCTCATGATCAACCGCCTGAAGGCCATTGACAGGGCTTTTTCTTCCACTGTTTACCTGATCGCCAACAAGGAAAGTTTGAAAACAAAGGAAAAGATCCTGGACATCAAGACAGCGCTCGAAAGTGTGCTCAATGCAAAAAGACGCCGCTATCTCATGATGAACGTCCCCGAATCTTCCCTCCAGGCAGTAAAAGAAGTGCTTCCGGGAATGTCAGGGCCCACAGTCATGAAGGTTGAGTCCAGCAAATCCTCCGAAGACTCGATTCTTGCGGTGCATGCAGTTGTAGACGCAGACCTGATCTTTACCATCGTGAACAAATTAAAAAAGGTTGGGGCAAGGGATATCCTTGTAGTGCCCATTGAAAGGATCATGCCTTGAGCAGGCTGTGCTTTAAGGTTGTGCTTTAAGGATGTGCTTTAAGGATGAGTTTTTCGTGTAAGTGCTGTACTGCACATTATCCCGGAGAAGTGGTATGCTGTGGCATTTGAAGTAATTCCTGCGGTGGACATGAGGGGAGGCAAATGCGTCCAGCTCGTGCAGGGCGTTCCGGGAAGTGAAATCGTGTCCCTTGACGACCCTCTCGCGGTCGCTCTCGAGTGGGTCGGGCAGGGAGCAAAAACCCTGCACCTTGTAGACCTGGATGGGGCAATCGAAGGGGAGCGCAAAAACGCCCCCATTATAGAAAAAATTGTAGAGGCATGCAGCAAAATAGGGGTGAGCATCCAGGTAGGGGGCGGCATCCGGAGCTTTGAAGATGCAGCCTCCCTCCTTGAACTCGGGGTTTCCAGGGTAATCCTCGGGACTGCTGCCCTCCAGGACCCCGGGCTTGTAAAGCAGCTTGCCGACTCTTTCGGGAATGAATGTGTAACCGTGGCCCTGGACGCAAAGAACGGGAAAATCTCGATCAAGGGCTGGACCGAGGAGTGTGCCCATACTCCCGTGGAGATGGGCCAAAAGTTTGAGGCCCTGGGTGCAGGCAGCCTGCTTTTCACGAACATCGATACCGAAGGCCTGATGCAGGGCGTAAACCCCCTCCCCACTAAAGAACTTGTAGAGTCGGTCAGCATCCCTGTCATTGCTTCAGGTGGGGTAAGTTCCTTAGATGACCTTCATGTCCTGAAACAGACCGGGGCTGCAGGGGTTGTAGTGGGAAGCGCTCTTTATACGGGCAGGTTTACCCTTGAAGGGGCTATTGAAGCCGTCAGAACCACTCGTTGAAGTCCGGGGTGGAGTAAACTGGATAAAGTATACGGGACAAGGTATACGGGACAAAGTATTTAATAAATTTAAAAAGAATGGGATACTTATGAGAACAGCCAGAATCTCCCGCAAAACAAAGGAAACCGACATCCAGCTTGAGCTTAACCTCGATGGGACAGGCACTGCGGAGATCAGCACAGGTATCGGGTTTTTCGACCATATGCTGACTTCCTTTGCAAGGCATGCAGACATTGACCTTAAAGTGCATGCCGAAGGTGACCTCCACGTTGACGAGCACCACCTTGTGGAAGATACGGGGATCGTTCTTGGTACGGCTCTTTTCGATGCTCTCGGGGACATGGCCGGGATTGCCCGTTTCGGGGAAGCCAGGATCCCCATGGACGAAGCCCTGGCAGAGGTTGCCCTGGATGTTGGAGGGCGGAGCTACCTTGTCCTCAAAGCCGAGTTTACGTCTCCGCAGGTGGGGCAGTTCGGCACCCAGCTTGTGCGGCATTTCTTCGAGACCCTTGCTTCAAACGCAAAAATCACCATGCATGCAAATGTCTACGGGGAAAACGATCACCATAAGATCGAAGCTCTCTTCAAAGCCTTTGCCTATGCTCTCAAAAGGGCAGTGAAGATCGAAGGAAAAGAAGTGAAGAGCACAAAGGGCGTGCTCTAAACGCAGAGTTGAAGCAGCCGAATTCCGCTTCGGCAGCACAGTAAATCGAAGATTTACTGGGAGTTGCACTGCAAGTGCAACAGCACGGGGTCCTTTTCGGTCGCTTCGCTCCCTCAAGAGGACTGATCATTTTTTCTTCAATTTTTGTGAACCCTTACCCGCCACTCGCTGGCAAATACCAGCATTGACTCTTTCCTTAGCTGGCCCACAAGGCCCATGTTTGCTTTTTTTGCGGCTTCAACTCCCGAATCAAAGGGCACGGCTTTTGTGGCGACAAGTGGGATTCCGGCTCTTGCAGCTTTTGTGACCATGTACGCGGGCTGCCTGCCGGTTGAGAGCAGGTAAAGCTTTGAGAGGTCAAGCCCTCTGAGAAATGCAGCACCCACAACCTTGTCCACGGCGTTGTGTCTTCCGACATCGACTATCTGGATTACGAGTTTTCCTTGCCCATCCACAAGGGCTGCAAGGTGGGTCCCTCTGGTGAGCTTGTAGGCATCGGATTCAAGGTGTTCGATGCCTGCAAAGATGGCCTTGGCATCAAAAACAGCATCTGAGTTTATGAAAATCTCTGTCTCGGTCTTTGTTGTCCGGGAATGGGGAGTTTTTGCATCTTTCCGGGTCAGGACATGAACTTCATTGCCCTGCACTTCAATTCCTGCAATCTCTCCATAGCTGATAACCCCCTCCGTGATAAGGTGCCCCACAGCAAGTTCTTTCAGCTCCATGGGTGAGACAAAAAGAGTGGTATATACTTTCCCGTCCAGAAAAAGTTTAACGGGGTATTCCTTTGCAAGCAATACCTCCGTGGCTTCGGTCCTGCCGTCGGAATGGATTCTTTTTGCAGGGTATAGGGTGGTGTATTTTTCAGGCATATTTCCTCCCTCTCAGCTCAGATACACTCCTATGTAATCAATTAGGAATACCCCTTCTTTAGCTTCTCCATTTATGTCGATTTTCAGTTGGGATGTTATTTCTGAAGCGGTAGGTGGAGTATCAAAAGAAAGCGTATCTCTAAATACATACCACTTGCTGTCTACTAATGTATTCTGTCTTATTGTAGTCAGCACTTCATTCTGAAGTTTTATTACAATTTCTGGCATCGGATTGTTTTTGCCCGTGTCATCTGCTCTATCGTATGCATAAACTATCACAATCGTTGCACTTGAGATGTTTGAACCCGTTTCGTAGAAGTTTACGAAATCAAAGTTCAATTCAAGATCTCCCTCTTTATCTATGTAAGCAGAATTAGTGTTGTTTACAGGCACATACCCTTCTATAAGTTCATTTATTTCTGCTCCTCCGGGCACAAAGTAACTTTCAATGCTTGAATTGTAGTCCTTAAGAGCTTCCACATCAATCGTCGAGTCTCCACTTATGGAAACGTTGTTGTAGGTGTACCATTTTTCGGTCAGCAGAATACCCGCATTAATATAATTCTCCTTGATTTCCGTATCAGTTCCATTAGCATTGGTTACTGTCAACCTTACTGGGAAATTTCCAACGGAATAGGCGTGCATGGGGTTCTTGGTGTTGGACGTGCTGCCGTCTCCGAATTCCCAGAGCCAGGAGGTCGGGTTTCCTGTGGAAGTGTCGTTGAACTGCACTATAAGTGGTATCGGGCCGTTAGTGGGTTTGGCGGTAAAGTTGGCTACAGGGTAAATTTTTGGGATACCCGAAACTTCGATTCTCAAGGATTTGGTGTCCGTGCCGTTTTCGTTGCGGGCTGTCAGCTCGACGGTGTAATCACCAGGGCTCGTAAAGGTGTGGACCGGGTTCCTGCTGAAGGACGTGTTGCCGTCTCCGAAGTCCCAGTCCCGGGAGGCTGTATTTTCGGACTGGTCCGTAAACCTGACTGTGAGGGGAGAGGTCCCGGATGTCCGGTTGGCCGTAAAGTCGGCAATCGGGAGTATCAGGTCTTCTTCATCGTATTCCCAGGCTGAGTTCCCTTCGTCGCCTACTACGACTTCAGCCTCAACTACGGCGTTGCGGCAGTGGACTGTTACGTTCGAATTATCAAGGTTCAGGTAAGCGAAGATCACGGAGTTGCTTGTCCGGCTTATTTCGTACTCGTCCCCGTAAGTGAGGCCGGCTCCCCTGGCTGTGCTGTCCAGGTAGTTTTCCCAGGCGGTGGGATATTCAGTCGTGATTGTGAGCCTGAACCCTTCTGAGGTGGTGCTCTGGGTTTTAGTAAAGCTTTTCGTGGAGAGTTTGATTCCTCCCCTGGTGTTTCCTGACAGGGAGTTTGCATCCCCGCGTATTTCGACCGGGTTAAGGTAAATCTCCGATTCATTATTTTTTATCTGGAAATTGATGAATGAAGGTGTGAGTTTCATGGAGCATAGGCCGTCCTGCTCAAAGATCAGGGCTCCGTTTTCGTAGCAGAAAGCCTGGTCAATATAGTAATGGTTGTCCGAAAGGAAAGCGACAGTTCCGCAGTCGCACTCTTCATCCTGTATGTTTTCATCAAAAAAATCGATTTCAACGGAACAATGGTCTTCATTTACCGCGAGCGTTCCCCCTGATTTAAGGGTTCCGACAACCGGGAGGGCCCCGCCTCCCATGCTGATAGGGATACTTATCGAGGTCCCTGCCTCAGCCGCGGAGCTGTCCGAGTCCATAAGCACGGCCAGGGTGTCAACGCTTGATTTTACCATCCCCATGTCTCCCCACACCTCGTTCATATGAGCGTACTCAGCGTCGGTTTTCCATTCAGGCACGTATTGTACCTGAACTGCGGTGTAAACTGTAAATGCAATTGCAAACAATATGATGCCTGCAAGTGCAATTGCAGCGGCATTTTCTGACTTTTTAAAAGAGGATCCCAACTCTCCGATCCTCCTGATTGAAGCCCTGGCCTTCATAGTTTTTCCTGCCTTTTTTTGGAACCGATAAATCCAAATTTTATTTTTCAATGGCTGTTTTCCTGCTTCCGTTTTTCAGTCTTATCAAGAATGGCTGCAGCGCAGTTATCCCGTTTTTCTGTTCAACTGCTTCTGCTTTTATCCGGTCCTGTTTCCGTTTTTCCGGAATCTGAAGGTCTTTTTAAAATTTTTATTCTTTTTTATGCCTGCTCACCTTTTCCAGGCATCAGAAAGCCTTACTTTGTGGAGCACCTGCCTGGAAGGGGTATGGATAAAAAAAAGGTCTACAGTATCGTTTTCTTCCATCTTTATGCTCCGTACCTGGTCCGTATCGATGACAATGGTGTCTCCGAATTTCCAGGCCCCGTTATCGGAACTGCATGTTACATCCGGGTCAGAGGGCAGAAAATCATACTTTTCCCCGTTGCGGTACAGGGTTATTTTTATGGAGTCAAGCTTCAGGGGCTCTCCTCCGGCATGTTCGATCTTTATCCTGTTATATGTGGTATTCACTCTTTCGTGAATTTCCACATGCGGGACGTCTGTCACTCCCAGCTCGCCATACACGACAGCAGCAACTGATGAAAGGAGTATCACCACAATTGCCACAAGAAGAATTTCTCCCATCACTTCGGAAACGGCTCTCGAATCCCGGGAAAAATACTGTAAGTTACCGTTTTTATTCATACCAGTGCCGCCTAAAACTCCACTCAAAATTCAAGGAGTTTTATTTAATAAAGTTATATATTAGTTCATTCGTCGAATTGTTAACTTTTTTATTCTGTAATTCTGCTCACTTCCAGTTATTGTGCGCAGTAATATTAAAAAAGGGGATATTGGGGGACAAAGCTTTTACAACCTTCATTTTTTAAACTAATTCTGAAGACTTAAAAAGAGTAAATTTTTCTGCTTCAAAAATATTTTATAGGGCATTTCTTTGCCGGAAATCCGATAAAACCCCGTATTTTCAGGGCTGCCGTCTGAATGAATTCTTTTTGCAGGGTAAGGAGTGGTGTATCGCTCAGGCATGTGGATCTATTTCCGCCTTTTCGTTACCGAAGATAGGTGTCCATATGCCTTTTTCTCTTCCGTCAGTCTAAGCGAACTGCAAGGTAATCGATTTCTATGTATTTTGGGTTTTGATAATTGAGTTGAAGATCGAGTGTAAGATCTGAAGGGTCGGTTATGTCTATTGGAGTCGTTTTGTTGTATAAACACCACTCATTATTCGGTCCTGTCAGTGGGCTAAGGTTTTCTCCAGCCACCTGCACGCTTCCAGGGTCAGTATTAGTAAATGTATAGTGATAAATCATTCGAATCGTTGCTGATGTGGGTTTGGATTCGAGTTTCGTGTAACCGTTAAAACCAAATGTTAGTTCCAGTGTGTTCTTATCATCATAATAAAATACATTATTATCTTTGGAGTAGGGGTTCAGAACGCCATCATAAGGATCATTTGCTGGAAAGCTGACTACGGTGCCATAATCCTTAAAGGATAATAAATCCACTCCACTATCAGCTCCATTATCGGATACTGTGTTGAAGTTATACCACTTACCCAGCTTCATAACGGTATCTCCCGTCAGGAATCCTCCTCCAAGTTCCGTACAGATTACGGTTTGATTGATGTAGATGTTGTAAGTATTATTGTCTGTGGGGAGGAAAGAGAGGCACACGTAGTCGGAATCCGGGTAGGTGATCTTGTAATCAATGCCATATTCAAGTTTTGCTTCTTTTGCCGTATTGTTAAGGTAAGTACTCCAGGCATCCGTATAGTGGGTGGAAATGGTCAGGTTAAAAGAGTTTATGCTTTCGTTCAGGTAGCCATAGTCATTACTGTTGAAAACAGGTTTTATTGACTCTCCGGTAAGACGCAGGGCGGTGAAGGTGCTAGAGGATATGGATGCAGTTTCTCCAGTAAGGTTGATGGCATTAATGGTAACTGTATAATTACCCATATATTTACTTATATTAAATAAGGGGTCGCGCTTCATCTGAGAATTGTTTCCCTGAGCAAGGATAAGGGCTCCGTTCTCGTACCTGAAAACCTGGTCGGGGTATTGCCTGTTTTCTGAATAATAGGTGATGCCTCCGCAGTCAACTGGGCGAGGATCATTTGAATGATTGGCAAGAGTTATACTCATTGTACACCCTTGGGTGTTTACTGCAAGCTTACCGTTAGATTTAGAGGGATCGAATACCGGGATTTCTCCCCCTCCCATGCTGAAAGGAACAGTTGCTGAAAGCCCATATGGATAATTGCTATCCGAATCCATGAACCGGGTGAATAGATCGGCTCTGGTTTTCACGTCCTCCATATTGCTCCATGCATCATAACTATAGTCTTTTTCCGCATCAATTTTCCATTCCGGGACATAGTTTAGTTTGACCACGGAGATTAAAGTAAATGCAAGCCCCAAAAGCAGCACAGCTGCAACTACAACTGCGGCGGCAGATTCTGATTTTAAAAGGCTTTTCCGAGCCATTTCTTTTCTTTTTGTTTCCTGGTTCATAATGATGCAAGTGAGCATGTTTAGATCCTGCTACATAATTGTCCGAGTCAGGACTCTCTCCGGTTTGCTCTTTGATTTCTTATATTTTCACTTACGGATAACGGACCTTACGGATAAACGGACATCTCAGGAATTTCAGCTTAGATCCCTATTCCCGGTTCTGCCTTGATCACTGTCTTACTCACCTGGAGCCTTTCCAGGCTCTCTCCACTTGATCCAGAGGGGAAAGTTAAACTCACGCTGTTTCCTCTTTTATCAATATCATAATCTGTTACCCTTGCATCTGCCATTGTTTCTTTGAGGTACAGGTCCCAAGCATCGGGATAGTTAGTATTAATCGTTAAAGTGAAGGAGTCTGTGTCGTTGGAGCTTTCCATACTGTCATAGAGGGGTTTAAACTCCCTGCCAGTAAGGCGGAGAGAACATCCGGTATTCGATGAAACGATGTCCGAGGGGATATATCCTTGTTTATAGATCTCCACGGCATGTATCGAAACATTGTATTTCTTTGCTGATACTCTGGAGAAGCGAATCGAAGGGTAAAGCATCATGGAAGACTGTTCTCCCTGGGAAAGGATCAGAGCTCCTCCCTCATATACAAAGTTCTGGTCCACGTAATACCTGTTTTGTGAGCTGTAGCTTATAGTGCCGCAACGGATTTTCGTTTTGTTCCCCTCGTTAGGGATCACGGTCATATTGCAGTTGTCCTTGTTTACCGAAAGAGTCCCGCTGGACTTTATTGGTCCTATAAGCGGAACATCCCCTCCTCCCATGTGAAAAGGTATACTCATTGTAATTTCAGTATTCGAGGTAGCTGGGTCTGATGCCAGGATTATGGTCATTAAGTCGATTTTTGATTTGAGGTCTGCCATGTCCCCCCACACATCATTCATGTGGGAATATTCCGCATCGTTTTTCCATTCCGGGATATAGCTAAGTCTGATTACCGATAATACCATAACAATGATCGCCAGTAGCAAAACTGCCCCCACAACGGTTGACGATGCAGATTCCGAACGGAGAAAAAGGGGCTTGTTTACCTGTGAACTTTTCGGATTCTTTTCTTTCATATGTCTTCAAACCTCCGGATTCGGATTCCCTTCTTCATGTTTCAATACTCCAGGTGGATGCCTACAAAATCAATCCAGCCCACTTTATCAGCTGAATCTGCCGCATTCCCTATAGTTGATATCTGGACTAAGAGATTTTCAAGTTCTGCAGTGGTTTTTACGTGTTCAGTAATGGGCATTTCTACAGTATTCAGATTTGTGGGGAGCTCTTCCATTATTGTGATACATTGGGATCCATTATAGATTTTCAGTGACATAATCTCCGGACTGTTGTCGTGTTTTATATAAACGACTTTCAGGCGAACTTCGATAAACGATGTGCCTTCTGGAATGTCTAGCTCCTCTGCACCTGTGCCAAAGGTAAAGTTTTCGTATACATATTCATCTTGTGGAAATTCATTCTCTGTTAACAGCCCGTCACCGATTTTATCGACTAATTCTTCATCCTGCCACCCTCCGAGACTATCATATACACTTCCATAAGGATAAGGCGTTATCCATTCAGGCAAATCCCCGGAATCTATCCAGAGTACTGTCTTCTGAATCACCTGGCTGGACTCTGTGTGCACGACGTAGATATTAATAGCGTCTCCATCTGTGATATCCACACTACTGTTGACGGGGTTGATGACGATGCAATCCCCGAGCGTAAAGACGCTGTCATCGGACCGGTTGCCTTCGGGGTCAAGGACCTGGAATTCAGACATATCGAATTCTGCCTGCTCCTCCCCAACGTTGAGTATTATCGTGATGTCTTCAAGGTCGATAGTCTCTCCCCCTCTATGGAAGACCTGCACGGTGTCATCTGACGTGTTGATGTTTTCCTGCAGGTTGATATGCGGCGTATGCGGGGGGTTCATTGTTCCCCCGTCTGAGAATACGGCAAGCGATACAGCAGAAAAGGCAAGTACCACTATCGCTATCATGAGAACCAGCCCTATTATCTCTGAAACCGCCAGACAGTCCCGGGTAAGTTTCTTGTGCTTTTTGTTTCCCTCCACTGAACACACCCTCTGCAAAATTATATCCCGATTTTCTTCAGAGCATTGCCTTCTTAATCACCTGGCGAGACTCCGTGTGCACGAAGTAGAGATCAGTGGCGTTTCCACCTGTAATATTAATTTTACTGCTGGCGTTGATTACGATGTAATCTCCGAGCATAAAGACGTCGTCAGAGGAAAGCTGGTTGCCTTTAGGATCAAAGACTTCGACAGCAGGTTCAGACATATTGAATTCTGCCTGCTGCCCGTCGACATTGAGTATAATCTTTACGTACTCAAGGTCAATAGCCTCTCCTCCGCTGTGGAATATCTGCACGGTATTTTCCTTAGTATCTATTTTCTCCTGCAGATCCGTATGCGGCGTATGAGGCGGATTCATAGCCCCACCATCCGAAAATACGGCAAGCGAGATTGAAGAGAAGGCAAGTACCACTATTGCAACCATGAGTACCTGCCCTATCACTTCCGACACGGCCAGACAGTCACGGCTAAGTGCACGCTTTTTTTTGTTCCCCTCCACGTATATTCACCTTCCAGAAAATTGTTCTTCCACTTCGTGTATTGTTATTTCTCTAATATTAACTTGACTGTGGGATATTATTCAGAGATCCAATAAAAATATAAATCCTCTCTTTTAAATGTATCTCCTCATATATTTATTAATATATTTTTTGTGTCTTTAGCAAAGTATATATACGAACGACGAATAACCTTTAACTGCAGTTATAAAATTTAAGGATTGTACGTAAATATATTTAAGACAGTTATAGTACGTCAGGCTATGGCCTGAAGTCCTCTATGCAGGAGGGATAAAAGTATGGATCTCAAGAACATTTTCAAGAACAATAGCGCAGTGTCCCCGGTTATAGGTGTGGTTTTGATGGTCGCAATCACCGTCATCCTCGCCGCAGCAATCGGATCATCCGTCTTCGGACAGGGCCCTGCAAGATCAGCACCGCAGGCGAACCTCGATATTACCGCTGTCAACGTTAGTGCCAATGCAGACGATGACATAGGAAAAGGATACATCAAATTCGAACACCTTGGTGGAGACCCAATTTATTTTGAATCTAACTCTACAACAAAGGTTATGGCTGCTCTTGGCGGCACTTCTGAGGAACTTGACGTCACCGGCCTCGGAACTTTGGATGTTGGCGATATGCTTACAATCGACATGAGGAAGTATACTAATACTACTTCGGATTATCCATTTGACGATCTTTCTTCCGGTGACACCGTCAACATCAAGATCATTGATGTCCAGACAAAGCAGCTTATCTGCGACAAGGATGTAAGGTTCTAAACACAGTACGAGGCACCTTTTTTAGGTGCTTTGACTTTCTTTTTTATTCATTTCTGTTTCCTGTTGATTTGTATTATTTGATGATCTTTAGTTTTTTTTGTCCTGAATACTTTCTGAATCATGAATTATAGTTTCAATTAAATCATTTCTTGCATTAAAATTATTGAAAAGTAAATGTCAAAACTATTTTTTTACTCTTATATTTCCTGAACTAAAAATATTGTCGGCTATCTATTGAAATTTCTATTACTCTACTCGAAGGAAAAACAGGCAAAAAATAGATTTTTGTATGAATAATTTCATATCAACACTTAAATATTTTTGCTAATATTCCCCCCTCTTATTGAATCCCGGTTTCGATTTTTATCACGGCTTCGTAGACGTCTACATAGAGGTCTTCATCTTCCGGGGAAAGGGAAAAGGTGACTGTGTAGGTGCCGGTGCTGAGGTTATAGTCCGTGCCCTCTTGGAGGTTGAGGTCTTCGGCTGAGTCTTCGAAATACTCTTCCCAGGCTTCCGTGTTTTCCGTATAGACTGTAAGGTCTACCGAGGTGACGTTGAAGTATTCTTCAAGTCCGGTGAGGTCGAATAGAGGGGTGAAAGACTCGGAGGTCAGCCTGATGTCTTCTACGGTGTTGCTGGCCATTACTCCGCGGTTTCCGTCCAGGGTCACTGCCCTCACGGAGAGGTTTACGGACTCCGTGTCTTTTCCGAGCACGATCTCGGGAGTGAGTTTCATCAGGGACCTTCCGTCCCGGGCGACAATCAGGGCTCCGTTTTCGTAACAGTAGGTCTCGTCCACGTAGTGGATGTTGTTCGGGCGGTACGATACAGTTCCTGTGTAAAAAAGGGCTGTTCCGCTGTTGTATTCTGTGGTCAGGTTATCTGTCCTCACGATTATCGAAAGGCCTGAGATATCGTTGTTGACGGAAAGGGTGCCTCCGGTCGTCATTCCTCCTATGAAGGGGACTTCGGCTCCTCCTACCTGGATAGGGCTGTTCATTACTATCCTTGCATTCGGGTTTATTTCTAGCCCTGCGGACAGGATGTCGATGTTTGACTTGAGCCTGGACATGTCCTGCCAGACATCGGACATGTGGGCGTATTCCGCGTCTTCTTTCCAGACAGGTACGTAATTGACCTGGACGGTCGTCATAAAAATAACCAGGATACCTAAGAGCAGGGTAGCTGCAACGGCTGCGGACACCCCTGTCTCGGATCTGCAAAAGTCAGATATTGCTTCAAAGCCCTTGTTTTTCATGTTTTTCACCTTTCGGCTTCGTTTTACTTTTTAAGTGGCATGTACCGCTATGTAGTCTATGTTCAGCCTTTTTTCAGCACTTGCGTTCGCATTTCCCGTGGCTGCCAGCCTAACCTTGAAATTTGCCAGGTTCGTTTTGTTTATGTAGGGGGATAGGTCCACAGTGTAAACGGTAAATGAATTATACTCCGGGAGGTTCTCTTCATACAGGGTTTTGGAGGTATCTTCTTCCTGGACCTTCAGCTTTACCTGTTCGCAGGAGTTGTCATTTACCTGATAGACGATCTTAAGAATCACGCTCGTAATATTGTCCCCCGGCCAGAACCCCCAGAGAGCGGGGTTAATCCCGAAATTAAACTCTTCGTATATGCTGGGGTCGGGACTCGTGGGAGGATAGTAGCTGGTGTAAAGCCCATCTCCGGCTTTCTGGACATCGAGGAGCGTTGCATCCCCTCCCGAAGTGTCCACAGCCGAACCCTGGGGGGTGATCCATCCTGAATTTGTGACCTCTTCAGAGGAAAATTTGAACCTCTGGATTATTTCTTTTGAGGGGGTATCTATCAGGTACACGTTTATTTCATCTTCATCCGTGATATCGATTCCCCATTCGTCTCTCGTGTCAATCTCAATAGTATCCCCCAGTTTCCATGTGCTCACGTTCCCGAGATTTGCATAAATGGCAGCTTGAGGATACACATGCTTGTCCCCGTTGATATTTACCGCAACTTCAAGAGTTTCGGTATCAATAAACTCTCCTCCGCTATGTTTCAGATAGAGCGTATCAGCCTGCAAATCCATCCATTCTTTCACCTGGGTACGGGGTACGTCAGCAGCTCCGTCATAAGAGACAATAAACACAGCAATTGAACTGACAAGAATAACTGCTATTGTAGTCAGGAGGACTTCTCCCAGGACATCCGAAATAGCTCCGCTGTTTTTTGTGAATTTTTTTGAGTCCGGCAAACCGATTCCTCTTTTCAACGTTTTTTCTTCAAAGCTCTTCCTTTATATTTACCTATCAACTTTTTTCAAAAATAGGGTCAAATCATTCTATCCATAATGCCAGATAATCGATATTCACTTCTTTTTCGGAGTCTGCATTCGTTACGGCTTCAAGCCTTACCGTAAACTCAGCCAGGTCTTCCGTAGTATTGATGAAGTTTATAAGGGGTATATATGTGACATTGAAGGCATTTTTCTCAGGAAGCATTATCTCTCTGGCAGTCCACCCCAGGGGGCTGTCTGTGTCATAGAACCTCAATTCTATTTTCAGGAGGGAGTTGTCATTTGTCCTGTAGACTATTTTCAGAGTCGCATTTGTGAGGCTGTCTCCAGGCCTGAAGCCATAAAGGCAGGGGTTGATCCCGAAATCAAATTCCTGGTATATGGTCGGGTCGGTTTCGGTCCCGATTTTCTTAGGTGGATGGTATACTGTATAAGCGCCGTCCTCATCTTTTATGTTCAACTCTTCTAACCTTTTCCAGTCCTCAACCTGGACATGGGAGAGTTCCGCTTCTCCTCCTGAGGTGTCGACTACTTCCCCTTTAGGGGTAATCCACCTTGTTAGATACGGCGCTTTCCGGAAGTCTGTTGTAAGGGTAACTTTCTGGACCAGCTCCTCTGTGGGGGTATCGATGAGATAAAGGTTGATATTATGGTAGTCCTTGAGATCGAGCCCCCACTCACTTCTTGCATCAATTGCCAGCACTTCCCCCAGGTCCCAAAAGCTTTTGTTCCCAAGCTCTTCGTGAATTTCGGGGGAGGTGTAGACGTACTTTTCCCCGTTGATATTCGCAATTATCTCAAGCTCGTCGGTTTTGATAGCTTCCCCCCCGCAGTGCTTGAGGTAAATAACGTCTTCCGAGGTGTCCATCCACTCCCGGAGGCTGGTATGGGGAAGGTCATCGGGTCCTTCCCTGGCAAATATGAATGCCCCCTCTGCGCTGATTAAGATGACCGCAATACCTATAAGGAGCACCACTCCCAATGTTTCCGATACAGCCTCGTTTTTCACAATGACGTTTTTCATTTTTGGCACCCTGCCACCTCTTTTTTATCCGGGGATCAAACCAGGAACGTGAATACCAGGTATGTAATTAGCATCATGCTGACACTGTATTTCAGGCCCATGTATACAGATCCCTGTCCCATCTTCCCGGCAATCAGCCCGGAAGTGAAACCCTGGACAAGGGCTGAATGGAACATGAGCATGGTATACTCTTCTATATTGAAGAGCCCGTTTCCTATCCCTCCGTATCCGATCCCCTCAGAAGAAGTTTTAAATGCGGCACTTTCCGGGAAGAAGTATACGCTCAGGATATAAACAATGAAAAGGAAGACGAAGAAAGCCACATAAATGGTGACAATGTAGACCACCATCTCAGAAGAACGTTCTTTTTTCAGCCTTTCATCGTTCTTGACCTGTTCCGAAGTGATATATAACACGTTTTTCAGGTCGCTTGTGGACTCGTTTGCCTTTATAAGGGTATGGAGAATCCTGCTCGACGTAGCGGTCCTTATATTGTCTTCAAGCTTCTGGAGGGCTCTTGTGGCCGAAGTCCCCCACGCAAGGTCTTCTTTTAGCTTTTTGAGTTCTTTGCTCAGGATACCCATTTTAGAGTCTGCCATTATTTTTAGTGAGTTGGAAAGCAGTATTCCCGAGTCATTCATGCTGGAAAGGTTCCTCAACAATTCGGGCATCCTCTCGTCAATTTTCCTCATCCTCCAGGCCCTTATTTCGTAGAAAATAATGAAGGGAATCAGGGCGACGGCAGTAAATATGACGAGATAATCATCAAGCCCGCTGATCAGTTCAACGCTGTTGCTGCTGATGTGGGAAAAGTTGGGGTTCAGCTTGAAGGCAAAGCTCAGGTTATTCTGGAGGGTCTTTGGGACCTGGGTCAGGTAATATAACCCCAGGGGTACCCCGAAGAAGAAAGTGTATCTGGGTTCGTCCCTTATAGTCTTGTAAGGGTTGAACACGTAGTTCCTTATATTGTGAAGCTGTCCGTACAAACGGAATTTTTTCTTCCTTTCTTCTTCTTCTTCTGCACTGAGCCCTGAAGGAATCTCCGAAATATCGGAAAGGTTCATAGAGTATCTGGGGAGTTTGACCTTTTTCGGGTTCAGGGCAATTTCTCCTATGGTGTCGAGGAACACCATGAATAGCAGGCTTGCAAGAGGTATGATCACGTAAATGAGCATATAGAGGATCTGGGCTGAAGCAGGCCGGAAGAATTGGAGCACGACAAGGGTTGTCATTATGAAAAGGGGGCCTGCCACAAGTACTGTCACGTAAACTTCGGCCAGGACATCAAGCCTCTTCAACAGGTTTTTGTTTGCCATCTCGGCCATGTCCTGGTACTGTTCTGACTTGTTTTTGATGTATTCCATCACGTTTCCACTGCTCGAAACAAGGATCAAGCCATCGATAAAATCCTTGAAGAGGTCGGAGGGAGTCCGTTCCTTGGCAGCTTTAAGAGCACTTATAAAGTCTTTACCCAGGCAGTCCATATCCCTCACAATGTAGGAAACTTCCTCGGCACTTGCCCCGAAAATATGAGTGTACGCGCTCAGGGACCTGAATACGTCAAAGAGAGACATACCTCCCTTGGTAAGGGCGTACATGTAAGTTACTGACGAAAGCATTGATTTTTCGATGCAGGCATTTCGAATATCTGCCTGCAAATACGGGTAGATATAAGCCAGGCCGAAGAGCAGCAGGAAGCCCAAAAAAAAGAACAGAATTGCACTTAAAAACCCAAGGAAATACAGGTGTTCAGCTGTGAAACCTGCACTCAGGGAGTCCACGAAGAGGCTGAGGCGGGAACCCGGCTCTTCAAAGATTTTCAGGCCAAACCATGCTCCAAAAATTCCTCCAATAAGGCCTGCAAATATGGAATACATTACGATAGAAGCCAGGTACTGGTCCACGGTCATGGGAATGTGTGAGTGGCGTATCTTCACTTTGAGATCTTCAAAGCTCTTCTTATTTTTATAAAAAAAATCCCCGAAAGCCCGGTACGCCAGATCATCCACAGCAGTAAACGGCATATTTCACCCCCCCCCTCACTTCATCATACTTTCGATCATACCCTGCAGAGTATCATTTTCAATCGATTCCATAACCATTTTCGGATAACTCTGATATGCCTGGACCACAAGTGAAACCTGTATGTAATTCCTGATGTTCTTCTCGTACAGGTAGGTCAGGATTTTCATCCTGTTCTCTATTTCCTTCCGCAGCTTCCCGGTGTCCCAGCCCCGAACATGCATGATGTCCTGCAGGAGGTAAGAGTCCCCTACTTTGATAAAACAGTCTCCCGAAGGTTCCCAGTTGAATAGTTCGTTTATGCTCAGGTCTCCGGTTTCGGGGTCGACGTTAAGGACTTCCACAAGGCTCCGGCTTCTCCTCACCCTTTTTTCATCGATATACACCTGTTCCTGAATGCTGAGCACGTCCAGGGACTGTAGCATCAGGTGGGGCACGTTGATTGGCTCGTGGGTAAGCCTGTTTATAACGGTCTGGACATCTCCTGCGTGCATGGTTGAACTTGTTGCGTGCCCTGTAGACATTGCCTGGAATAAGGTAAGGGCTTCGCTGCCCCTTACTTCACCCACAATAATATAATCCGGGCGCTGCCTGAGGGCAGCCCTCAGGAGGTCGTACATGGAGACTTCTCCTGCAGCATCAGCAGTAAAACTCTCTCTTGCGATCCCGGAAACCCAGTTGTCGTGATAGAGCAAAAGTTCCCTGGTGTCTTCAATGGAAACGATCTTGGCCGTAGAAGGCATGAAAAGGGATGTTGCGTTGAGCATTGAAGTTTTTCCGGACGCCGTTCCCCCTGCAAAAAGAAGGTTATACCCGTTTTCGATGACAAGCCAGAAATAAACAAGCATCTCAAGGTCGCAGGTCTTGAAATTCAGAAGGTCGATAGGAGTTATCGGGTCTTTCCTGAACTTACGGATCGTAAACGTGCTGCCCCGGGGTGTAATCTCCCTTCCGAGGACTGCCTGGAGCCTTGACCCGTCCTGGATTGTCGCATCCACGATGGGCTGGCTTACGGAGATGTGCTTGTTGTTCAGCTGGCACATCTTGATGACAAGGGAATCGAGTTCTTCTTCTTCAAAAGCAATGTTGCTTTCAATGTTGAAATATCTTGTATGGTAAAGGTAAATAGGGATTTGCACCCCGTCGCATGAAATGTCTTCAATATAAGGGTCATAGAGAAGAGGGTTGATTTTTTCATAGCCGAGCAGGTTCCTTCGCAGGTAATATATGATCCTGTGAATGGCTGATACCGAAAGCTCAGCCTTATAGCGTTCGAGAAGGTAGAGAGCTTTATCAATCAGAAGTGCTTCTTTTTCGAACCTGGAAGTAGTAGGGTTCAGGATCATGATGTCCTGGAAGTCCTCATAGATCCGGTCAAGCAGTTCTTTTTCAAACTTTGTCAGGGCAGGTTCTATTAGCCTGTAATATTTTGTTCTCTGGTCTTCGAGAACCGAAACAAAGGCATATGGTTCATGGAGCCAGTACCTCTCTATTTCCTTCATGCCTTCAGGCACTTCAAAAACCGTAAGTGGGCCATCCTTTTCAGGGTCGTATTCCGGAAGAGTGTTCAGGGGTTTTTCAAAATGGCTCTTAACCTTTTCAAATAATTCTGATATCGAGTTAATGTTGCCTGATTTCCCAAATAAACCCGAAAAAAAGCTGTTCTTCTGAGGTGTTTCTTTAATGTCGCCTGCACTCTTGACTATACTCCCGCCTATGCTTTCGTCTACACTCCCACCTATACTCCCGTCTGTGTTTTCGTCTATACCCTCAACTATACTCCCGTCTGTGTTTTCGTCTATACCCTCAACTATACTCCCGTATATTATTCCATCTTTACTTTTCTCTATTCTTTCATCTATACTCCCAACTATACTCCCATCATCCATACTCTCTACCTCCGGATGTCTCCATCAGTTATATAGAGAAGAACATCTTATAAAATCTTTCGATCTGCCCGCTTATCCAATTAAATTTCTTTATAACCCTGCGCGTCTTTATCCTTCAATTTCTATCGATGATTCTCTTTTGTCCCCGTTTTTGAGCCTTATTTCAGATTAAAGTTCTATTTTCAATTCTACAGTATTATATTAAAATTTTTATCTCTGTATTCGTATTTAAACTATCTCTTTTTGAGGTGTGAAAAGCTAAATTATTTAAAAATCTTCAATATTCAGGGACTCTTCTTGCTTCATTTTATTCTGATTCCGGAAGATGTTAGTTCAAAAAGGACGTTTCCCGGAGGTGATTTTGTTGCGCGCATCTTTGTGACTGAAAGAGAGCGTGAGAGTTTTCCGCTTGCGCTGTCTTCCTTAAGTTTAAGCTCGATTTTTCCAAAAACAAGGTTGTCTGCAAAACCGTGGACCCTGTTGTGCATGCTTTCATCCATGAGGAAAAGGGATGTGCATTTATGTTCTGCCAGAACGCTGTAAATAAGGCCGAATTTGCTAAGGGGTTCGTTTCCCGGGCATTTTTGCAGACTGGAAAGGGCAGCAAGGCTGTCCAGAACCACGGCATCGGCATTCTCGGAAAGGATTTTAATTCGGCCCACCCTGTCTTTTTCTGCAAGTTCGAGCCCCTTTCCCAGGCGGGATGAAAGCATAGCTTCCTGAATCCTGCTCTGAAAAATATTCTCCACCACAAGCATCCCGGAATCAATAAAAGGCTCGAGATCCATCCCCAGGGTCTTTGCCTGAAGGAGCACGTCCTCCAGAAGTTCTCGTGTGAGAACCAGAAGCCCCTTCTTTCCTGAGGAACAGTTGCTGTACAGGAAATGGATTCCCATTATCGTTTTTCCCGAACCTGTAGATCCTGTGATCAGGATTCCTTTTCCTTTCGGATAGCCGCCTTCGAGGAGGGGGTCAAGTTCCTCTATTCCGCTGGTTATTCGCTCCATTGTAATGCTCCGGTGATTTTATTTTTCAAGGAAAGTTTTAAAGGAGAAATTCAATAAATTTTGATGTGTATGGAATTCTATATAAAATTCTCATATTAAATATAATCTGTGAATGTATAGTACAGGCTTCCCTGAAAATGTCCCTGGAATCCTTTAAAAAAAAGAGATTAAGAGATTATACGCCCGGATATGGCACGGATTGCAACCCCTTTTGAGGGATTTCCACGCTCCTAAAAGTAGCCTGGAAAAAGCCTATTCAGCTTACAAGAGCCCTGAGCTCGTCTACTGCACGCACCAGGATATCCACTTCTTCTTCCGTGTTGTAGAGGGCAAAGGAAGCCCTGACCGTGCTGTCCACTCCCAGGAAGCGGATGCTCGGGATTGCACAGTGGTGCCCGCTCCGGACGCAGATTTTCCGGCTCTGGTCAAGGATCAGGGCAACGTCATGGGAATGCAGCCCCCGGACGTTGAAGGGCACCACTCCTGCCCGGTCTTTCGGCCCGTAGACTTCCACATGCTCAAGTTCTGAAAGCCTTTTTGCAGTATCCTGTGCAAGTTTCTTCTCATGTTTTTCGATGGCTTCTACCCCGATCTTTTCCACATATTCTACTGCCCTTCCAAGCCCTATAATACCAGGGATGTTAGGGGTCCCGGCTTCGAAGCAGGCAGGGGACGGCTCAAGTAGATAGGAAAGTCCACGGACATCCGAGACCGTACCGCCTCCTACTGAGGCGCTTTCGAGCATTTCCGGTTCTTTTACATAGAGGACGCCCGTGCCCTGGGGGCCGAGGAGCCCTTTATGCCCTGCCGTAGCAAAAAAGTCACAGCCAGGAGATTTCAGGTCAACAGGCATATGGCCTGCGGACTGCGCGCCGTCAATAAGGATTTGTGCCCCGTTCCTGTGGGCAAGTTTTATAATCCTGTCCACGTCCTGGACGGAGCCCAGGGCATTCGAGACATGGGTTACGGCAACAAGCTTCGTCCTGTCTGTGATCGCACTTTCTATCACTGAAGGGTCGATTCTGCCTTTGCTGTCCGGGCCCACTATGGTTACGTTTACCCCTACCTTTTGCAGGCGCAGCCAGGGAAGGAGGTTTGAATGGTGTTCTATCTGGGTTGTTACTATGTGATCTCCTGCTTCCCAGGGGTAGCTGTTTGCAATGAGGTTGATCCCTTCTGTGGTATTTTTCGTAAAAATGGTCTTTGAAGGTTCGGAATTGAGAAAACGGGCAACAGTTTCCCTGGCGTCTTCGTAGCGGTTTGTAGTCTCCCGGGCAAGGCGGTGAGCTCCTCTCCCGTGATTGCCAGCGTACTTATAAAAATATTCTACCATGGCTTCGACAGCCGGCACCGGGGTCTGGGTTGTCGCGGTGCTGTCAAGGTACACGACTTCTTTTAAAACCGGAAAATCTTCACGGACCGCATATACGTCATACATGCTTTTTTCTAAGCATGAGAAATAAAAAAAGGTTGTGCAGGTTATTTTATTTTCCCTGCATCCCGCCTATCATAAAGCGGTAAAGGTCTAATTCATCTGTGTCCAGGCTGTCAGTACAGCCCTTTACAACGGTATGGTAGCCGCTTGCACGACCCTTGTTTCCACACTCGTTCCGTTTTCTGTATTCTATATTTAACTCACTCATTTCAATTCACTCACAAAGTTCATCCTGTCTCTTCAAAGAGTACGTCTGGCCCGCAGGGTTACAATTCCAGTTCTAAGGAAGCAAAAAACCCCGCAAGAACACAACAAACGTCGGTCTTTCCCACAGTACAATATTAATTGGTAATTGTAATATATAATTATTCCGGAAAATTTTCTAATGAATGACTTCAGGGCGTTTTCAGGTTTTCTTCTCTAACTTTCTTTTTTCCTGCCTTACTTTCTTTTTTCCTCTCTAACTTACTTTTTTGCTTCCAGGTTAGCCATTAGCCCTGAAAGATGAGCCGGAATCGCTCCGATTGCCGTGCAGGTCTCAAGGGAGAGCCCCTTGCTGGTAATGTCCAGGTGGTATTTTCCTCTTTCAAACAACTCTTTCGGAAGCCCTTTTCGCCCGAGCCCTACCAGGAAGAGAAAAGAACGGTTTCTGAGAGCTTCTTCAGCAATTTTTACGGGCGTGACCTGTCTCTTAGGGTCGGGCTTTGAGGTGGTGATTACGATTTCTCCGAACTGGGACGGAAAACCTTTCTTTGGGAGGTCGGATACTGAGAGGCGGTTGGTTTCAAAAAGGGTTTTGAGATAGCTTCCCGACTCTCCTATTGTGGTCTTATCCATCACAAAGGTCACCAGTTCTTCTGCAGTCATCTTGAAAGGAAAGTCATAGAGGGCCAGGTGGAAGCCAAAGGCATGGCAGATGGGTGCAGCTCTTGCGATTGCACGGTAGTGAGCGTCGAGAATTTTGATCTTATCATAAGTGTTTACGATTCCCAGGGTGAGCATAAGGGGCTTCATTGGGCTTTTTTGTAAAATAATGTTTCGTTAACCTGCGCCGGCCTGTTTTATGTTTGTCTGTTTTATGGTTGTTTTACCTCTCCTTTACACCTGCAGGAAAATTTCAGCGCTTGCTGGGCACATTTTCCAAAATGCTCACATTTTTTGCAGTCTTCCCAGAGCCGCAGCTTTTCAGGGTCAGGCAGTTTTTCAAAACCGAGTTTTTCAAAGAAGCCAGGAGCAGTCGTCCTGACATATAATTCAAGGGCAGGTTCGGGGTCATTTTTAATAAGGTGTTCTACAAGCTCTCTTCCTATCCCTTTTCCCCGGAAGTTTGGATGGACCGCAATGGAATGGATCTCCTGAAAATCCGTCTCATTTCCTCTCCTCTTTATCAGGGCGGCACACCCGATAACTTTCCCGTCTTTTTCCGCCAGGATGAAGTCTTCTGCTTCAAGCTCTTCCATATCCAGAAAATAGGTGGAAAGGAGCTTCTGGATGGTCAGTAAATCTTTTTTTTCAGCTTTTCTTATGAGAGTTTCTGTCATGTCCATTAAATAATCCCGTTTTCGATTCTGGTTCTTCAGGTTTATCAAGATCTTCAGGTTTTTCCCCCGGCTCTTGTCCTTTCAATTTCTCCTCTCAGGCTCTTGTCCTTTCAATTTCTCCTCTCAGGCTTTTCTTCTTTTTCTTCTTTTTCTTTTTCTTCTTTTCCGGTCACCCTTTTTAGATAGGGTTCGTCCATGCTCCCGCTCCTGAAGCCTTCAAGGTCCAGGGTTATGTAGTCAAAGCCGAGGGCTTTCAGGTGTTTGGAAATCTTTTCTCTCCTGTGCAGGGCTTCCTCGAATTCTTCGGGAATAACCTCTATCCGGGCCAGTTTTGCATGCACCCGGACCCTGAACTGGGTAAAACCCAGGGAAAAGAGATATTCTTCGGCTTTTTCCACTTTCTGGAGCTCTTCAGTCGTGATTGGATGCCCGTAGGGGAAGCGCGTGGCAAGGCAGGCTGCGGAAGGCCTTCGAGCAGCCGAAAGGGAGAGAGATGAAGCAATTTCCCGGATTTCTTCTTTTGTGACATCGAATTCCACAAAGGGAGAAGAGACTTTCTCACCGGCTTCAAGCACGGCCCGGTAGCCCGGACGGTTTTCTCCTTTTATTTCCGAGGCGTTCGTGCCTTCCATCACGACCTTATACCCTGTTTTTTCTGCAAATTCTATCAGGGTCTCCAGCAGGGCTTTTTTGCAGAAATAGCACCTATTAATCGTATTTGCGGAGAAGTAAGGGACGCTCAACTGGGAGAAAGGTATGACTTTGTGCTGAATCCCGATTTCACAGGCTGTCTGGGCAGCGGTTTCAAGCTGGCGCCCGGGAAAAAGCGGGGAGTCAATGGTTATGGCAAGGGCTCTGTCCCCCAGCACTTCAAGGGCCAGGCTTGCAAGAGTTGTGCTGTCCACTCCCCCTGAAAAAGCAATAATTGCACTTTCTTTAGCTTTAATTGCCTCTTTTATCTTCCTGATCTTCTCAATGTCCATTAATAACGGATTTTAACTAATAAGATATATGTATTTGCCAGCCGTATTATCAGATACCTGACAGTAATCAGAATTAGCTAAACTTGGGGAGGGAATCATGAGGGGTTAGATAATGGTTCCCTTTCAGGTTTGACCGGACTCTTTAAATAAAAGTGCCCCGGAAATGTTTCCATAATTACTTCTAGTGGATTTCTACCTTAATGCAATTTTACAGATATGGAATTTTTCTATCTGGAATTTATCGATAACGTAATTTGCCTGAAATGGAGCTAAATTTACAGGCAGATCATTGGAGACGGAGACCTTACATGGCATTATTCGGAACAAACGGTGTACGCGGTATCGCCAACGAATACATCACCCCTGAAATGGCAGTCAATGTGGCAAGGAGCCTTGGGACCTATATGGGCTCGAAAGGCACGGTTGCCATTGGCTGTGATACCCGGATTTCGGGCCAGATGCTGAAGTCTGCCGCAATTGCAGGAGCTCTTTCTACAGGCTTGAGCGTGATTGATGTGGGAGAGGCTCCCACTCCTTCTGTCCAGTACTATGTGCGGGACTATGCCGATGCGGGGATCGTTATTACGGCGTCCCACAACCCCCGGGAATACAACGGGATTAAACTGATTGCAGGGGACGGCTCGGAGTTTCCCCGGGACGGGGAAAGGGAAATCGAGAAAATTTACTTTTCAGGAGAGTATGCCACTGTCTCCTGGGAAAGGACCGGGGACTTCAAAACCGATTCCGGGGTCAATGATTACTATCTCCGGAACATCATTTGCTCCGTGGATGCCGAAACTATCCGCAGCCGGAGGTTCAGGGTCGTGGCTGACACTGGCTGCGGAGCAGGCTCTCTTACTCTTCCCTTCCTGCTCAAAGCCCTGGGCTGCGAGGTGCTGACCCTGGGTGCCCAGCCCGACGGGACCTTCCCCTGGAGGAACCCCGAGCCCACCCCGGAATCCCTCCCCGAGCTTTCCGAACTTGTGAAAATGACCGGGGCAGACCTGGGGGCAGCGCACGACGGGGACGCAGACCGCATAGTCTTCATGGATGAGAACGGGGAGTTCATAAACGAAGAAGTCCTGCTTGCCATGATGGCAAAGTACGTACTCGAAAAGAAAAAAGGCCCGATCGTCACCCCTGTAAGCTCTTCCCAGCGCATGGCTGATGTTGCAGAGGAAGCAGGGGTACAGTTGCACTGGACCGCTGTAGGCTCCATTAACGTCGCCCGCAAAATGATGGAAATCGATGCAGTTTTCGGGGGAGAGGGCAACGGTGGCCTTATCTTCCCCGAGCACCAGTACTGCCGGGACGGGGCCATGGCCTGCGCCAAAATCCTGGAGATCCTTGCCGGAGGAAAAAAGCTTTCCGAGCTGGCAAAAAGTGTGCCCGAATACTTCAATGCAAAGACAAAAACCCCTTCAAAGGAACCGGCGGTCACTATGGAAATGGTCAAAACCGAGGCCGCAGGCCTGGGGTTGAAAATGGACACCATCGACGGGGTAAAACTCTGGTATGAAGGAGGCTGGGTCCTGATCCGCCCTTCGGGCACGGAGCCTATTTTCCGTATCTTCGCAGAAGCAAAAACCCAGGAAAGGGCAGAAGAACTCATGAACCGGGGGCTTGAAATGGTCCTCCGGGCCGAAGAGGCCTGATACTCCTTTAACTTCGCAGGCAAGAAGTCCCCGTCACCGACAGCCGAAGACTGGCAGGGGGGTTAGTTCACGTGAAGCCTCGGCTGAAGGAAGAGTTTACTCAAAAGACCTGAAGCTTAGAAGGCTTTTCTTCTTTATTTTTTTGAGTATAAAGGTTTCAATTTTTTGGCCAATGAATATATGTTATACAGTAGAAACAACCCCGCAGAAATCCAGAAATATTTTTCTAGAGTGATTCCTGCAAACCAGAGCCCCATTGTCAGGATCATTAAGGCTCCCAGTATGATTCTTGGATCAAATTTCATTTTTGACATGTTCTGAAATTAAGCTCAAAATCTTAAATAGTTTTTCAAATTAATTGATTTTTTATCTGGAATATTTTTTATCTTTCGTATTAGCTCTGTTGCTCCCAGACCGGATTCACCTTTTCTTTTCCTTTTTTTGCTGCTACCTGTAGTTTTCCGGTCTTCCATTTTAGGTTTTATCATTTGAACTTGAAGGGAGTTGTCTGCAAGTATTCATACATTTTGTATTGTTCTGTATGTAATAATTTAAAATAAATAACAACAAATTATAAATACTTTGGACACTTTATTACTATTGGGGACTGAAACGCAAAACATATCATGCAAATCAGTATGCCATTATGAGCGCCTCCTAAACTAAACAAGCAGCAGAAAGCTCAAAATGTACATGCTCAAAAGAGCAGACCCAACAATACAAGATCAATGAACATACTTTGTAAAAACAGAATACAGGATCAACTCCTGCAATACAAGATCAATAAACAGACAATACACGGTCAATGAACAGACTTCGTAACAACAGAATACAGGATCAATGAACATAACTCGTAAAAACGGGATCAAAAACCGAAATCAGCAGGAATCCGGCTAAATAAATGACTAAGGGTAAAAATGATGAACAGGTCTAAAATAAGCCTGGAACGAAAGAGACCTGAATAATGCCTCCCAGATCAAAAATGGGTGTTAAGTCAAAAACGGAAAGGGATTGGAATCAGGAATGCTGGCATTCCTTCCACAGACCTGCAATTGCCGGCACTAATTCTAATCCTTTCATTTAATTTCCTCCAGATTTTCCTTTGCCGAAGGTTTACTTCTTCAGAGATTTTCTTTGCCGCCTACCTTTTGCCAAAGATTTCTTTTTCTGAAAGGTACAATCTTCTTTCTATTTCTTGCCAGTTTTTCTCTTTTTCATGCATACTTCTATTTTTCAGCCAGACTTTCTACGTTTTCGATTTCCTGTGTTTTCCCAGTAGCCTGTAAGCTTACCCTCAAGGGCCAGTTTTCCAAGTTCCCTCCTTACTTTGTCGCTGACATCCGTGGGAACGGCGGATTCATAAGGGGTTCCGGGAAGAGGGGTCAGGTAGTGGGCCCTGACTGTGCCTCCTTTTTTGGAGATCCAGCGGACCAGGTCAAGGCTTTTTTCCTGGTCTTCTTCGGTTTCTGTGGGAAACCCGAAGATAAAGTCCACTGCAGGCACAAGCTCATGCTCAAGACAGCACTCAACAGCTGCGATGCTATCTTCCACAGTATGTCCTCTCCGGATTTCTTTGAGGATGCGTTCGCTTCCGGACTGGGCTCCGAGGCTCAGGCTGTTGTTTGTGCAGTATTTCCTCACAAGTTCCGCCGACTCATCGGTCACGAATTCGGGGCGGACCTCGGAAGGGAAGGTCCCGAAAAAGATCTTTTTATCGGGCAGGGTATGCAGGGCCGAAAGCAGTTTTTCCACTTTGTCAAACCTGGGCCTGATGCCGTCGCTTCCGTAGGCAAAGGCATTGGAAGCGATGAAGCGGAGGTCATTGTAGTGCTGCGCATTTCTCAGGATGGAATCGACACTCCGGTGCCGGACTTCCCGCCCGAAAAGCCGCGGGGTCTGGCAGTACCTGCACCCCCACGGGCATCCCCGGCTGATTTCAATAGGGGCGCGGAGCTTTTGCGGGTCAAAACAGGGATAGGCGTCAAGGTTCACATGGGGTCTTTCAGGGGTCCTGACAACCTCGCCTCCGGGCTTTTTGTATGCGATTCCCTTCACGTTCCCGGGGTCTCCGCCCTGCAGGAGCACCCTTACGAGTTCCGGCAGGGTTTCTTCGCCTTCTCCAAGCACAACATAATCAAAATACTCAAGAGTCTCCTCGGGAACCCCCGAAGGGTGAGGGCCCCCTGCAATGAAGACGGAATCCGTGCCGGCATTTTCCACTTCTCTGAATACTTTTGCCGCCTGCAGCGTGGTAAAGCTGTAGATCATTACCCCGTTCCTGGGGCTGTCAGTAAACCCGGCTTCCGGGAGCAGGGGTGAGAGAACCGCAAAGCTGTATGAGTTCTTTTTGCTGTAGCGGAAATTCACGTCCATTTTTTTCACCTTTTTTACAGGGCGTTCAAAGGAAAGGGTGGGCATCATAGGAGGTTTTAGAATAACAAGTAAATTCGAAGCTGTCAAGCAAATCGGTTGAGAGTTTATATCCTGAACAAACCTGTGATACTTTGCATATTTCTTAATATATGCTGTGAAGCAATGTGTTTTTGTAACCATATACTTTCTTTGTTCTCTGGCTTTTTCGCTCCATGCGTAGAGAACTTCAGCCAATGGCTTTGAACGGGACCAGGGTAAAGCAGAGCAGCCCGAGTACAAAGGTAATGACCCCGACCAGGACGCGTTTCCTGTCCAGTTCTATTTTGTCCTGGAGGGGAGATGGGTGCCCGGCTGCCGCAAAAACCCAGAGGAAGAGTGCCCAGAAAATCCAGATAGCTCCGTCCTCCTTCATCCCGTAGCTTACGTAAATTCCCAGCACGAGCAGGACCCGCGGCATCAGGGAAGATATCGTGGCTGCCTTTTTCCCGAGCATTGCCCTTAGCACATGCCCCCCGTCAAGCTGGCCTGCAGGGAGCAGGTTAAGAAGGGTCACAAACATTCCGACCCAGCCTGCAAAAGCTACCGGGTGCAGGCTCTCCCCAGTGGCCCCGACAAGCTTCTGGATGATCATGAAAAGGGGAGGAAGGCCGAGGTCAAGCATCAGGACGTTAGGCAGCGGGGTGATCTGTGGTGCCTCCAGAGTGAGCCCTATTACGGTGACTGCGACTGAGACAACCAGCCCCACCAGGGGCCCTGCAATCCCCACGTCAAAGAGGGCTTTCCGGCTGGGAATCGGTCCTCTGTACTTGATTACCGCTCCCATGGTCCCGATGAATGTGGGAAAGGGGATGAAATAGGGAAAGGAGGTCCTCATCCCATGGTACCTTGCAGCTGCATAGTGGGCCATTTCGTGGGACCCGAGCACGGCCATGATCGCAAGGGTGAAGGGAAAGCCCCGGAAGAACTGCATGGGCTCGTTTACCAGGTCAACTCCGAACATCACGGCTCCGGAAATCATGGTTGTAAAGATGGTTGCCACGAGAAGGGCAAGGTTAACCCATATTTTCTCCCGCACTTCTTTTGCAGGGGCCACCATCAGGACATGTTCCCCAAGCTCGTATTTCAGGGTAAACTCAAGCCCCAGCTTCTGGAAGGGCGTCCAGAGCTCCCCCATGACCCGTTCAGCATCGGCTTTCGGTGTCCCGTAGAAATAGAGGGCTTTTCCCGAGTTCTGGATCTCGTATACGTCAAAGACCATTCTAATAAAAGGATAGGCAAGGGAAACCGTTTCTTGCGCATTGAACTTTTCAGGGTTCTTCGTCCGGTCTTCTGTTTCCTGGTTAATTTCAGGGTTCATATCTCTGAGTTTGAGGTTTTTATTTTTAGTTGGTCGTTTTCAGCTCTTTTCCTATTGCTTGTTCTCAACTCTTTTCCGGGACTTATTTATTTCGGGTCCGGGTCCAGATTTTTAGGGTTTTGAGCCGACTTCTTCTTTTTCTTTTCTTCTTCTTTTTCTTTTCTTCTTCTTCGTCTTCTTCTTCTTAAATGTTTTTTGTATATGAAGTCGAAAAGGTCAGGGTTAAAGCATGGTCAGTTTTCCGTATTACCTGCACTCCTGCCAAGGACTTCTACATATCCCCCGCTTCCGTCCACCCGGACAAGGTCCCCGTCCTTTAACACTTCGTAAGGGCTCTTTTCCAGCATATCCACAAGCGGGATTTCCGAGATTATGGCTCCGACAGCCACTATTGGCTCGGTTTCCAGATTGATGATCGCAGCAGGAGCCGCCCCGTTTTTCTTCAGCTGGTACATTACATAGGAACCCACTGTGGAACCTTTCCCGTGAGGGAAGACGAGGACCTTTCCCCTGATAGATTTTCCTGCCAGGGCGTGTTTTTCTTCGACCACGATTCCGGTTTTCGGGTCCACACTTCCCAGGAAAGAGATCGGGTCTTTTGAGAGCAGCACCTCTCCTTCGGCACAGCCCCGGGCAATCGTCCTGCCTTTCAGCTTAATGGGAACCACCTGCCTTTTTTTCCTTCTTTCCAGCTGCCTTTTCCGTGCAGGTTGCTTCTTCTATACAGGTCTCCATGCTTCCGTACACGGCTTCTGCGCCGCACATCCCGGGGACGTAGGCAAAGGCCTTCCCAGAGTTTACCATAACGCAGGAGTAGCTGTTGGTAGCGGGCGAGACCACCATACAGGTGTCACAGACAACCTTTGCTCCGCTTTTTTCAATGGTCCCAACATATTCGGGATAGCGTTTTGCAATTTCCCGTGAGGTAAAAATCCAGGTTTCCTTTGAAACGGCTTTCCCCTCCAGGAGTTCGGCCACTCGCCTGAGTTCGGCTGCGGAACAGTGGGGGCAGCCGATAGTAATAAGTTCGGGCTCTTTTCCTGCCCCTCCCCTGCTTTCATAAACCTCGTCTATCTGGCTTCTTTCAATTACGATTGTTTCTTCAGGGACTTCAAAGGTAACTTTTTTTGCCTCGGGGGTAACTCCGTCAACATGGTAGAGGGCAACGGCTCCGGATGCGGCCATTGCCGCTCCGAGGGCTTTTAACTCGTCTTTTCCCGGCGTGTCCCGGAGGTAGAAGAGAGGCACTCTGCTCCCCACGACCTTGCCTGCCGCATACCCGAGAGCTCCGTAATCAGACCCCTCAAGCGGGCACTCCACTTTTATTGAGACTGCAGGAACCCTGTTTTCGTCCAGGTGAAAGCCGTAGTTTGCAGTCTTTCCCAGGAGGGCTGCCGAAAGGGCTGACGGCCCTCCCTCCCGGTTTGTCCGGGCTCCTATCACGGAGTTTGCATACGAGACAGCCGAGGACTCGCTCCAGGCAAGGTGGTCGCCGTAGCCCACGGAAAAGCCTTCAAGGGTATAGGGAGTGCAGGTGCATTCGCAGCGGATCCCGAGCTTTTCGTAAGCCCTGACAATTGCTTTTTGTTTTTCTGCAAATTCAGGGGAAATCCTGAGCCTTTTCCAATCTTCCAGGTCCATCCCTGCAGGGTTCAGGATTGCCGGGACCTTTACCCTGCCCTCCAGGTCCGAAATCCATTCCAGGCCGGCATCCCCTATGGTCTTGTAGGAGACGCCTGCAATCTGGGCGCTTTTGATCGGGATCAGCCGGTCCGCCCCGTAGATATCCCCGAGAGCCACCAGGATCTCAATAGCCTGCCTGAGGGTCTCGCCGGCTTCCCCGTTTAAGGTCTGCTCTTCTTCTTTAGTAAGGTACATGGAAACTCACTCTGTTATCAAGAGGCTCATTCATCAAGAAGCTCATTCATCAAGAAGCTCATTCATCAAGAGGCTCATTTTTCAAGAGTTCATTTTTCAAAAAGCTCATTCTTCCGGGATTCCTGCCCTTTCGAAGTTCTCTTTTTCGACAAGGACCTTTGTGGCGTCAATCCCCACTTTAGTTGTCGTCCCGTCAGGGGCTCCCCGGGGGTCAAGGGAACTGCCCCGGACGTTGGGGATGATAAGGATGTCCATGTCCCCTTTGACCCGTGTGGCTACCGCAAACTCGACGTCATTTGGGTCAAAGATGTTGATGTCCTCGTCCACCACTACCACATGTTTCAGGCTCGTATGGGCGGCAAAGGCTGCCATGATGGCATTTTTCCCATCCCCCTCCGTCTGTTTTTCTATCTGGACCACTGCGTGGAGGTAGCAGCATCCTCCTTCGGTCAGCACCACGTTTTTGACAGTGGTGACTTCCCCGACAGCCCTTAAGATCCTCGGCTCGTAAGGCACGCCCATCATCAGGAGGTGTTCGGGACCTGCGGGCAGGATCCCGTGGTAGACAGGGTCTTTTCTGTGGATTATGCGGGTGATCCTGATCACGGGCTCTTTCCTGACCAGGTCATAGGTCCCGGTGATGTCCACGAAGGGCCCTTCGTTGACCCTTTCTACGGGATCGATGTAGCCTTCGAGCACGATCTCGGAATGGGGAACCTTTACCCCGTTTTCGCATTCGAAAAGTTCCACAGTGGCTCCCCGGAGGGCTGCTGCATACTCAAACTCTTTTCCGACCGGAACCCGAGTAGACGTTGCGTAGATGATGGTCGGGTCACAGCCCAGCACGATCGCAACAGGCAGGGGCTCGCCCTTTTCCACAGCTTTTTTGTGCAGGATGTAGGTGTGCCGCGGGGGGACCAGGCGGGCTGCGAGCCTGTCTTTTCCCACAAGCATGAGGCGGTGGATGGAGGCATTCATCGTG
The DNA here is from genome assembly GCF_024372725.1 of Methanosarcina sp. KYL-1. GTDB lineage: Archaea > Halobacteriota > Methanosarcinia > Methanosarcinales > Methanosarcinaceae > Methanosarcina. The sequence continues at coordinate 250,374 of NZ_VOUA01000002.1, read as the reverse complement.
CCCCCGTATTCGGACACAACAATGCCTGCCGTGATGTAGGGGGCGCCGTCTTTTTCAAAATGGGTGAGAATGGGAAGTTTCGTGAGGTCCACTTCCTCTTCCACAACCTCAAGGGTAGGAGACCCGGATACGAGTCTGACTTCGCCTTCGGGGGAAACTTCCGATAGCTTCCGGATAATTTCTTCTTTTGGGACTCCAAGCATGGAAGCCAGTTCATCCCTCGACCCAAGCAGGTTCATGATGACCTTTGAGCCGGAAACGTCATGGAAAAGGACAGGGGCTTTCGTTTGTTTTGCGATTCTCGAAGCTTCGAATCTGGGGGAAACGGGGTGTTGAATTTCTACCAGTTTTCCGCTTTCTTTCAACTGGCGGATGAAATTTCTAAAACTCATGGGTATCTGGATTCCAAAAAGCTGTCAGATGATAAAAAGGTTATCTGATTTGAGATCTAAATTTATCCGGTTGTGGGATAATAATGTCCTGATGTTCTCCTTTTCTATGGGGTTCAGGATCATATTTTCAAAAAATTCAAAATTATGAGAGATAAAAACATGGGAACAGGGATTTCCTGCCCGAAATTCCGTTATGGTTTTTCGGTTGCCCTGTTCTGGTTTTCAGTTTTTATTTTACCTGGTTTTATTTTACCTGGTTTTATGTTACTCTTCTTTTTCAGGGTAGGGATTTCCTGGCGAAATTTTAACATTCGTCAAGCATAAAAGCCCTCGGCCTGATGATCTTTTTCCTCTCGTACTGGTCGAAGCAGTGAGCGATCCAGCCTGAGACCCTGCCTATGGCAAAGATCGAGGTTGCAAGCTGGGGAGGGATTTCCATGTACTTGTAAATGACTCCCGAGTAAAAGTCAACGTTCGGGTAGATCGGTTTTCCCTTCTTTTCCACAAGTTCGCGGATAGCAACATTTTCGATTGCTTCGGCTGTCTCGTACCAGTGCATGTCTCCCTTTGTTTCCGCAAGTTCTTTTGCAAGCTGTTTGAAGATCTTGCCTCTCGGGTCGTAGGTCTTGTAAACCCTGTGCCCGAAGCCCATAATTTTTTCTCTCCTTTCGATCTTCCCGAGGACGAACTCCTCGGCATTTTCAGGGCAGGCGACTTCCTCAAGCATGGTCATAACCTCTGTCCTGGCTCCTCCGTGGAGCGGGCCTTTGAGGGTACAGAGCCCGGAAACAATGGCCGAATAAAGGTCGGAAAGGGTCGATGCCGTAATTCTTGACGAAAACGTAGAAGCGTTCAGTTCATGCTCGGCACTGAGAATGAAGTCCTTTTCAAGAATTTCTGCTTCCAGTGCATCCGGCTTGCTTCCCCTTATCATGTAGAGGAAATTGGCCCCATGGGAAAGGGCAGGGTCAGGAGTAATCGGTTCCTTTCCGTTTGCCATCCTGTAGTATGTCGCAACGATGGTAGGGATCCTGGCAATTAACCGTACGGCTTTTCGCATGTTCCCTTCAGGGGAGTTGTCGTTCAGGTCCGGGTCGAATTGTGACATGAACGATACTATTGTACGCAGCGCTTCCATGGCATCAATATCGAAATTGCACATGCGTATAACGTCCACTACCCTCCCATCTATTTTTCTCTCCCCACGCAGGCGGGCTGAATACTCGGCAAGCTCCTGCTCCCCCGGGAGTTCTCCCTGGATAAGCAAATAGGAAATTGCGTCATAGGGAAGGTCAACTAATTCGTTGACGTCGATTTCCCTGTATTTCAGGATACCCTCCAACCCGTCTATGAAACATATATTTTTACTCATTTTATACCTCACAGTTTGCCTAGAGGATCTCAAAAAATTTTGAAACTTGGGGAATCCTCTGATTACAAGTGAAACAGTTATATAAAAAGGGACCTTAATCGAGGCTAAACAGCCTCTTCTTTTGGGCCCGAAAATTAGGGCAATAATGCACTTCTATTATCGTCGAATAAGTATATTAAATTTGTTGAAATTGTAAATTCACTTCTTTTCTATTATATTTTTTTTATTTTCGGGAAGCCGTGGAGTTAAGCCGAAAAACCATATTCCGTGCTAACTGTATGAGTTCCTTGCACATAACATTCCAAAACTCCCAAATGATGTGAAAAGTTCCTCATCCGGTTCGGGCGGGGATTAAAAGGCTATAATGGACCGTAAAATAACAGGGGAATAAAAAAGAAAAAATCTTCTCTGAATATTTAAAGGCCCCTGAAAAATCCGTATTCCGGAATTCAGGGGCACCAATGATTGATTTTTCTCTCAAAATCTCCTTTTTTGTCTCCGCAGGCTGGAAACCCCCATCCTTGACTCCGAAGGAGACAGGGAGTGGTAGTTCACTCTTCCTTACATCCTCTGCAGGGACCTTACTTTTCTTTTAACTTATCCCGCAGGAACCTGTGCAGAATCCCGCCGTTCTTGTAGTATTCGATTTCCACAGCCGAATCCAGCCTCAAAGTTACCTTGAAATCGATTTCTCCTCCCTTTTCGTCCCGCGCCCTCACGGTAAGTTCTCCTCCCGGTTCCATGCTTTCGATGCCCAGGATGTCGTAGGTTTCCTTTCCTGTGAGGCCAAGAGTCTCTGAATTCTCCCACTCTTTGAACTGCAGGGGAAGGACTCCCATGCCCACCAGGTTGCTCCTGTGGATGCGTTCGAAGGACTCGGCGATCACTGCTTTTACCCCAAGGAGGAAGGTGCCCTTGGCGGCCCAGTCCCTTGAGCTGCCGGTCCCGTATTCCTTGCCTGCGATTACGATCAGGGGGACGTTGTTGTCGGCATACAGCATTGCAGCGTCGTAGATTGTCATCTCTTCGGGCAGTCCGGGCTGCATGCTCCCTTCATGGAGATGGTAGACGGTCCAGCTGCCTTCCCTGGGGACAAGCCTGTTCCTGAGCCGGATGTTCCCGAAAGTCCCCCGCATCATTACCTCGTGGTTGCCTCTGCGGGAGCCAAAGGAATTGAAGTCTTCGGGGTCCACGCCCCAGGAAATCAGGTACTTGCCTGCAGCCCCTTCTTCAGCAATATCTCCTGCCGGGGAGATGTGGTCCGTGGTTATGCTGTCCCCGAAGAGGGCCAGTACCCTGGCGTTTCTGACATCTCCCGGTTCCGGGACCGTAAGCGGGAAGTCCACGAAATATGGTGGTTCCTGGATATAGGTGGATTTCGGGTTCCACTCGTAGAGGGTACCTGTCGGGACATCCAGTTCTTTCCAGAGTTCCGTGCCTTCCAGGACACCCGAATACTCTTTTTCGAACATGGACGGTTTGACTGCGCTTTTAATGACTTCTTTTATCTCCTCTTCTGCCGGCCAGATGTCTTTCAGATAGACAGGGTTCCCGTTAGGGTCATACGCCAGGGGCTCGGTTTCCATGTTGATGTCCACTGTCCCGGAAATCGAATAGGCGACTACCAGGGGAGGGGAGGCCAGGTAGTTGGCCCGGACAAGGGGATTGATCCTGCCTTCGAAGTTCCGGTTCCCGCTGAGCACGGCTGCGACGGTCAGGTCTTTTTCTTCAACTTCCTTTGCTATGTATTCGGGCAGAGGCCCGCTGTTTCCTATGCAGGTAGTGCAGCCATAGCCCACCTGGTGGAAACCCAGGGCTTCCAGATAGGGCAGAAGGCCTGAAGCTTTGAGGTACTCCGTAGCTACCCTTGAACCCGGAGACAGGCTTGTTTTCACGTAAGGTTTCACCCTCAGGCCCATTTCCACGGCTTTTTTTGCGAGCAGCCCTGCGCCTATGAGGACCGAGGGGTTCGAGGTGTTGGTACAGGAAGTGATGGATGCGATCACGACGGAACCATGGGTGATTTTGAATGCCTTTTCCAGGGTTTCCGTGTACTTTGCATATCCCTGTACCTGCCTGACATAAGGCTTCCCGGTTTCCAGCTGGCCTCCGCCTTCTCCTGTCCAGCGCTGGTAGGCAGGGTCCCGGTTGAGGTCAACTCCGGTTTCTTTTTTCCGGGCAAAAGTCTGCCGCATGGTTTCGTGGAAACTTTCAGGCATCTCGCCTATGGGAATCCGGTCCTGGGGGCGTTTCGGGCCTGCAAGGCAGGGCTTTACCGTGCCCATATCAAGTTCCAGGGTGCTGCTGAAAATGGGTTCAGGTTCGTGGATCGAGTAGAGGAGGCCCTGGGCTTCCAGGTACTTTTTCACAAGGGCGACCTGTTCCTCGCTCCTGCCGGTTCTCCGCAGGTAGTCCAGGGTTTCGGCATCAGGCGGGAAAATCCCGAGGGTTGCCCCGTATTCGGGGGCCATGTTGGAGATTGTTGCCCTGTCCGGAAGGCTAAGGCTGCTCAGGCCCGGGCCGTAATATTCCACAAATTTGCCCACGACCCCGTGTTTCCTTAACATCTGGGTAATTGTGAGGACAAGGTCAGTGGCTGTAACTCCCGGCTCCAGTTTCCCGTAGAGCTTGAAGCCCACTACTTCCGGAACAGGCATGTAATAGGGCTGCCCGAGCATCACGGCTTCGGCTTCGATTCCTCCTACTCCCCAGCCGAGAACTCCTATCCCGTTGATCATGGTTGTATGGGAATCGGTCCCTACAAGGGTGTCCGGAAACGCAACCAGTTCTCCTTCCTTTTCCTTCAGGTGCACGAGGGGGGTCAGGTATTCCAGGTTCACCTGGTGGATGATGCCTCTTCCCGGGGGCACGACCCTGAAGTTGTCAAAGGCTTCCTGGGCCCATCGGAGGACGGAATACCTTTCAGTGTTGCGTTCGAACTCCTTTTTTTCGTTTTCCTTCAACGAGTAAGCTGTCCCGTAATAGTCTACCTGGACCGAATGGTCAATGACCAGGTCGGCAGGGATTACAGGATTGATTTTTCCGGGGTCGCCCCCCAGGCGCTTCATGGCCGAGCGGAGAGCCGCAATGTCCACTACCGCAGGGACACCTGTAAAGTCCTGCAGGATAACCCTGGACGGGATGAACGGTATGTCTCTTTCACTTATGTTTTCAGGGCTCCAGCGGGCCAGGGCTTCCACGTCCTCCTCAGTTATGACGTGCCTGTCAGTATCCGCATGTCGGAGCAGGGACTCCAACAGGATCCTGATGGAATAGGGGAGCAAAGAAATTCCCTCAAAACCCTGTTCTTCAAGTTTTTTCAATCGGTAAACCGTTACTTCTCCGGCAGTTGTTTCGATGCTGTCTCTTACTCCAAATGGGTCAGGACCTACTCTCATGTATTTCCTCCAGTAAGTATGAATGTAAAAATATGAAATCTCTTATCTCATGCATGAATTCTCTCACATCACGTATGGAATCTCACGTATGAATTCTCACATCACGTATGGAATCTTACGTATGAATTCTCACATCATGTATGGAATCTTACGTATGAATCTCTCACATCACGTATGAAATCTCTGGTCTCACGCATGAATTCCCTTATCTCATACTACTATTTTTTTCTTTGGGGATAATAAGGGCTCGTTTTCCGGGGGCTGTCCAGCTTTCACATACTTCGCCCGCGGACGGATCACGCGGTTGTCGGAGTACTGTTCCATGCAGTGGGCAATCCATCCCGAGATCCTGCCGATGGCAAAGACGGCGGTTGCAAGCCTCGGGGGTATGTCCAGGTATTTGTACACGATCCCCGAATAAAAGTCTACATTCGGGTAGATAGGTTTGTGCGTTTTTTCCGTAAAAACCTTGAATATCGCATTCTCTATGTTTTCTCCTGTCTCATACCACTTCATGTTTCCTCTGGATTCCGCAAGCTCCTTTGCGAGTTTTTTGAATATTCCTGTCCGGGGGTCCTGAGTCAGGTACACCCTGTGCCCGAAGCCCATGATTTTTTCATTATTTGCCATCTTCTCCAGCACATAAGCTTCGCTATCTTCTGGTACGGCAATCTCGTCGATCATATCCATTACGGCCATCCGGGCTCCACCGTGAAGGGGGCCCTTGAGGGTACAGATTCCGGTGATGATGGCGGAATAAAGGTCCGAAAGGGTGGAAGCCGTAATTCTCGATGCGAAACTGGATGCGTTGAGTTCGTGTTCGGCGCTAAGGATGAAGTCCTTTTCCATGATTTCGGCTTCAAGTTCCGTGGGTTTGCTTCCTCTGAGCATGTAGAGGAAATTGGCCCCATGGGAAAGGGCAGGGTTAGGAGGAACAGGTTCCTTCCCTATTGCTATTCTGCTGAAGGCCGCAATGATTGTGGGAAACTTTGCCACAAGGTTTGCAGCTTTTCGCAGGTTTGCCTCCTCGGAATTATCGCTAAGGTCCGGGTCGCAGTGGGACATATAGGAAATCGCTGTTCTGAGCGCGTCCATGGCTTCGATGTTGAAGTTGCAGGTCCTGAGAACGTTCAGGACATTTTCTCCTGCAGGTCTTCTTTCTTTCAGCAGGGCGGAATAAGCAGCAAGTTCATTTTTGTCTGGCAGTTTTCCCCGGATAAGCAGGTAAGATACGGCATCATAGGGCATGTCAAGCAAATCGTTGACAAGGATTCCCCTGTACTTCAAAACTCCCTTTACCCCATCTATGGAACTTATACTGGTCTCAAGGGCTATTATGTTTTCAAGTCCTTTCTTCGCTTCCTCCACTCATAAAACCCCCGGTAATGATAATGTAATAATTATATATCTGCGCATATAATAACTATTGGTTTTTTGATATCAAGGGCTGAAGTGCAGGCATCTCTTCAGTACTACTTTTCAGTACTACTTTTCAGTACCACTCTTTGAAGGCACTTAAACATGCTACGAAAGTCCCTTTACCGTAAAAGGGATCATGTGCAGAAGACGCCCTTTCTGCAGTCGAAGTGTGGGCTGACATCGTAGCCGTTTCGAATCACGGGGGGCGCGTGCCGGCGTATCACCCTGGACGACTTCTTGCAGGGACTCTTTCCTTACGGAGCCGAAGAATTGAGACGCTTCCTGCAGTATCAAAAAGGCTTCAAAAGATGCATCAAAAAAGACCCGAAAACCTTCTATTTTCGGGAATAAATAACAGATTTCGGGTAATTTTTATCCCGAAATCCTTGAAGGGGCAGGAAGAAGAAGTGTATTGAGCCTTTTTATTCTTCAACGGGCCCGATGGTAATTGAGTAATCAAAGTTTTCCGTGTTTTTCGGGAGGATTGAAAGGGTCCACTTTCCTGCGGCTCCGGGGAGTGTATAGGTCTCAACAATGCCTGTGTTCCCTCCCTGGTAGCTTCCCTGGCCGGCATTTTCCATTCCGTCTGCGATTCTCATTGACGACATGTACGGGAGCGGATATGGTTGCGGATATGTTTCATCCATCACACTTACCGAGCCGGTGTATTTCGTGCTTTCAAGGACAGGGACCACCGCATTTCCGGAGGGGTCTTTCAGGCTCACTTCGAAAGTGGGAGTGAGGTCCCGGCTTTTCCCGCCGGCATACAGGCCGTATCCGTACTGGTAGGTGCTAAGCTCTATGGTGATCGGGCCGTCGGTCCTGGCTTCAAAGGAAGTCTCGTAGGGCTTTTCCGGGGTGGGGAGGATACGGAAGTTCAGGGAGACCCTTCCTTCGTATTCCCTTATCCCGGGGTCGTCGATATTGAGATCGAGGGTCCCGCTGTAGCTGCCCTTTGCCCCTGCAGGCACCTTAAGCAGCAGCTTTACGGTTGCCGTTTGCCCGGCTTTTATCTTTTCAGGGGCATTAATGCTGATTGCATCGTTTCCGAAGGCCTGTTCGGGCCCTCCGTAGGGTGGCATGACCTTGTAGTATATGATGTCGCCTCCCTCACCCAGTTCCGGCTTGATTGAAATGTCTTCGCTGCCCGTATTCCTGAGCAGGACTTCATATTCATAGGCCTCTTCGGCTTCCACAAGGTCGCTGATCCAGGGGGTCAGGACCTGGACTTTCGGCGGGACCCAGACCTGGAGGTTCAGTTGCATTGTGCCCGGGTAGTTCGGGTAATAGCCTGCAACGTCTCCTTCCGGTACACTGCCGGTAAAGGCAAGAAGCACGGCATAGTTTCCGAGGTCCGCATCTTCGGGCACTTCTACCTTCACTTCAAACTCCGCTTCCTGTCCCGGCTCCAGGACTTTTTCGGCGGGGCTGATGCTGATCCAGTTTTTGTCGATGAAGTTCTCGGTGTAGGGGACGATTAAGGGTTCAGGGGTCAGCGTAATTGTTTTATTGTCTTTGTTTTCGACAGTTACGGTAAAGCTTTCTTCACTTCCCGGTTCCATTTCAAGGTACTGGTATGGAGGGTCGATCCTGAGTTTTTCAAATTCGGGGAAATAATCTCCGGCATACAGTTCAGGCATTGGAGCTATACTGGTCACAGTCTTAGATTGTACTGCTCCTGCTCTCACGGGCACGGCTTCATTTACTTCTTCACTCCCCGCCTCATTCCCTGCCATAGCTCCGGTGCAGGCAAGCGACAGCAGGGATAGGGCAAGTATCCCGCATACGATGTTTCGCAACGTCTTTGTGTTCAGTGTTTTCATATCTTTTCACCTTTGCTTGATACTCACTAAGGAATGAGACTTATAAAATAATTGCTTAAACTACGAATCAATCTGCAGTTATTTTTTTAAAAATAGGGGTTAAAAAAGCTTATTTACCATATTAAGGATTTATGGTGAATTATTTTGCCAAAAAAATTAATTTTAATTTCTTTAGTTGATTTTAACTCCTTATTGTTGTTTTTTTTCCATCCGCAAATACCTGAATTCAAATGGAGAAGAAACAGAAAGAGATTTCATATTTCGAGTTGTAATCATAAGTATAGTTCCGAAATAACTCCCGGTTCCGACCGATTCCTCCGAAGCTGGCAGGGTTTGCGTAAAAATAGGGATGAGTGTGGTTTTCGTGCTCAAAAACAAAAAAGATGTATTTGGGAGGCTTTCACGTGCCGGATACAGGACCCGAAAAAAAACGGAATCCGGAAAGGCTTCACTCCGTGACTCTCTTGTCGGGAAAGGTCCCTTTATTGATGCCGATTTTGTTGAAGTGGACGGTGATTTTGAAGAGGAAGGTCCCGGAAGGGCTGGAAAAGACTACCTCAAATCGATGGAAGGTTTGCGTGAGTACCTGAAGGCATGCTCGGCAGAAGAACTAAATGAAATATTCGACGAAATACTTCGCATAATTGAGGGGGATGATGCCGGTAATGAGGATCTGAAGCAGGCATATGGGGAGACACGCGGCAGCAAAAAAGAAAAGGTCAAGGAATTCTCGAGAAGTGCTTTTGAAAGTTTTTCCAGGGCCGCTTCCAGGGAAGCTGTCCGGATAAAAAAGGTTTCAAGAAACGCCTCATCAAAAGCTTCCAGGGTGGTAAGTGAAAATAAAGAGTCGGTAAAGCAGGTTTCCGGAAAGATTTACTGCAGGCTGAGGTCTTCAAGTCCGGAAGAACGGAAGCTTATGCTTATGGTCCTGCTGCAGATCGTAATACTCCGAAAGCCGGTGCTGGGTAAAAACCCCGCTTTTAAAATCCTGCTAGGATACCTGGGTAATTCTCTCCTGAGCAAGGAAGAGGTCAGGGACCTGATAAGAGGGATCAGCAGTTTATTACGGCGCGGAAAGTAAAGCCCTTCCCTTCTATCAGTATCCAACCCTTTCAGCCCTCATCTGTATACGGACCTTCCAATAGCTTTTATAAACCCTGCAGGGCTCTCTTCAATTCCCCAGTTCTCAGCATGTCGGATCAGGTACGTATGGTCCGAGACCTGTTCGAGCCCTCCTGCATCGTGGTTTCCGATGATCAGGGAAAAGATGCGGGCCTTTCGTTCGGCTTTTATTTCATTCCATTCCCGGATAAGGGGTCTTTCCGAAAGCTCGGAGATGCCGTCGGTGAGAAAGAGGAGGTCTGCACCCTGGAAGGCTTTTTCCTCTTTCATGGCTTTTAACCCTGCCCGGAGCGCGGTGTTAAAGTCCGTTCCGCCCCCGAAGGTGTGCATGAGAAAGTCCAGGAATTCCTTTCCCATTCGCTTTTTGTCTGTCAGCTCGATCTCAAGGGTCTGCCATTTCGAGGAAAAGAGGATTACTTTCACGTCCCTGCCTTCTTTGAGCATCCTCCTGGCTACCGCGAGCATCACGGCTTTGGCAAGGATTTCCGGGCTTCCCCGCATGGATGCAGAGGTATCCACAAGGGCAACGACAGGTCCTCTTCTCTTTTTCCCGGCCAGGTCGGAGTTCCAGTTCTTTCCCCTGAGCTGGTAGGTGAGGAGTTTTCCTTCCAGCATGTCCGCATAGAACTTGCGCTTCATAATCGGGTTTTTGAGTTTCACGGCTTCTATGGGGAGCATGTTCTGGATTTCTCCTGATAAGGTCACCTCATGCACCTCACTTTTGCTGTGGGGGGAGAGGGACAGTTTTTTTGAGCCGTATTCGAGCTCTATCCTTCCCACCTGCTCCAGGATTTCCCTGAGATAGGAGCTTTTTCTCAGGAGCCCTGCATACTTTTCCATGTTCCCGAAATATTCCCGGTGCAGGGCCTCTAAAGAATAGTCCCACATCTTTCCCGGAAAGAGCATGGAAAGGATTTCAAGCGCATCGAGGTGGCTTTCCAGTGCAGAGATGAACTCCTCAAGCTTTTCAGCAATCATTTCATCTATTACTGAGTCCAGGGCCTGCCCGGCTTTTTCATCAGCCATGAACTTCCGGGTCATTGAAGCCATTTTTCCGGAGTTCAGGGGTGGGGTATCAGGGGAGTTCGGAGGGAAGTATTGAGAGAAGTTTTTATCCTGCTCCTGGCCAGCCCCGGGAGTTTTTAGTTCTCCTGATGATTCCGGGCTTTCCCGGTTTTCAGGGCTTTTGTGCCTTTCCCGGCTCCTGCTGTCCCAGGAGGCAAGGGTTTCTTCTATCAGTTCCTTCAGGTTTTTCAGGGCTTTTTCAAGGCTTTTTTGAAGCTTTTTTTCAATCCCTTGCTCGATCTTCTCATAATCGCCTATAAGGGTGAAAACTTCCTCCAGCAGGGTTTTCAGGACAAGGAGCCCTGCCATCCGGTTTGTGCCTGCAAGGGCTTTTATGTCTTCCCATACCCCGGTGTTCCTCATACTCAGGAAGATAGGATAAAATACCCCGAACTTTTCAATGAAGCGCTTTTCGTCCTTTATTTCGTATTCTTTCCCGGAGAAAATGTCGTAAAGGAGCACCCCGGCAATCTCTTCTCTTAACGGGCGCGGGATTCTCCTCGGGACTGCCAGGAAGTCTCGCAGTTCGGTATTCAGGACGGCGGAAGGGTTGAAGGCCCGGTCAAATAAGGGGGATGAGAGAGATGAGGTGGATGAGGTGGATGAGAGAGATGGGAGAGATGAGGTGGATGAGGTGGATGAGGTGGATGAGGTGGATGAGGTGGATGAGGGGGGAGAAAGCGGCCCGTTCAGTTTTGCGAAGCTTCCTTTCCGGTTTCTTTGTTCCTGCATGTTCTTCACTTTTTATGGAATTTCGGCCAGAATTTTTTCCGGATTTTTTTCCGGATTTTCTCTTGATTTTTCTCTTGATTTCTCCGGCCAGTTCTCTGGTTTTTCCGGTTTATTCAGGGTATTTTTGATTAATCCCGGGTTCATGCCGCTTCTTCTACCCTCTCCAGGTCAATGTCAAAGACCTTCGGTTTTTCGAGCAAAGCCCGGATTTCGGAAAGGTGGCTTGCGATTTCGTAGATGTCCGTGTTCTTGGAGCGGTATTTCATCATAATTTCCTTGCTGTCCTGCCCTGAGACCCAGATGTTTTCCCGCAGGGTATCTTCAAGGGCTCGTTCTTCTTCCTGCACCTGTTTCCTGAAATAGTTCCGCCTCTCCTCAAGGTTTTCGTACTCTTTTTCGTACAGCCTCTTATCCCCGTAGTCCAGGCTGAGCTTGAATTCAAAAGCATATTTCCGGTGGAAATATTCTGCCACGGACTCGAAGTTCAGGGAACTGTTGAGGTTGCTGTAATCAAGTCCCACACTGTAGGTGTGCCCCGGGAACTCCAGGTGGTGCTTAAGGAAGTCCAGGGTGTTGGAAAACGTGAGGTTCTTCTGGGTTTTCATCCCGGAGAAACGGGAGTTTCTAGGGTTGCTTGCCTTTTTGTCCTCCTCGTAACACTTGTTGCAGGCTACAGTGTCCGGAAGTTCCATTCTCAGGCAGGTGTATATGGAGTTCTTCAGGTCGATTACGTCCTGTTTCAGTTTTCCGGTGTCCGTGCCTCCCGAAACCACCCGGTCCAGGATAAACTTCCTGATAGTTTCTTTCTGTTCGGGCAGGTCCCAGAGCATGTGCTGGAGCAGGACCACTGTCATCCTGTTCACGCTCCTGTGCCCGTTTACGGCTGAGGCAACCCTGAGCACGTTTACTATTTTCTTCCAGCGCCTGTCCGAGATGAAGATGTTGGAGCTTTTCAGTTCCCTTCTAAGCCCCTTTATGATTGTCCGGACTTCCGGGTCTACGGGGAGCTGCCTTGCTTTTTTCCTGATCTCCCTGATGTTCCCTACCCCCAGTTTTGTCGAGGGGGTGAAATCTTCCACGTTTTCGAAAATCAGATCATCAAGGTTTTCTTCATGCTGGATATAGTCCACACTGTACCTGAAGAGAAAGCGGTCGTAAAGGGCTTCCAGGCTTTCGTCTTCTTCGGGCAGCTCGTTGGATGCCCCAAAGACGGAAAAGAGGGGTACGTCCATGACTTCCTTGCCGTTGTGGTACTTTCTTTCGTTCAGGATGGTCAGGAGGCTGTTTAAAATGGAACTGTTTGCCTTGAAGATCTCATCCAGAAGGGCGATGTGGGCTGTGGGCAGGTAGCCTTCGATCCTCCGGCTGAACTCGTCCCTTTCGAGGGCCTTTAAGGAAAGAGGGCCAAAAACCTCTTCCGGTGTGGAAAAACGGGTCAGCAGGTAGTGAAAAAAGTTTCCCCCTTCGATGGTCTCGCAGATTTTATTTGCAAGCAGGGTCTTTGCGGTGCCCGGGGGCCCCAGTAAAAGGACGTGCTCTCCCGAAAGGAGGGCCAGGAGTGAACCGTTTATTTCGGCATCTCGTTCCTTGAAATAGGTAGAAAATTCCTCTTTGATGTCAAGGATGGTGTTTTTCAAATTGAAAACCTTCATAATCTTTATTTTTAATTCTAATTTTTGAGTGCAGGAAAAGGGTTGAAACCGTGCAAAACCTCCGGGCACTGGCAGGTTCAGGAAAATCGGTTAAAACCGATATTGAGGGCTGAGTCTACTTTTTTTATGAGCCTGACCTTAATTAATTTTTCCAAAAAAATATCTGGATTTTTCATAACTTGTAATGTCCGGGCCAGAATTTTTCACATTTCTTATTTTCTCACTTTTATCTGCAATATTTTTATATATTTCTTAAATATATTCATCTCTTCTATAAACAAACTTCGTCAGATCGCTTGAAAACCTGCCGTTGCGGATTCTCTTTCCCCGGGAAATTCTTTAAAATGGTTTATACTTCCAAATTTGGCAGGATACGGTATAGGATATAGTATAATTGTGTGTACTTCTGTCCGGAAAGTTGTTTATTCCAGTCTCTCCGGAATTTGCTGAAAAACGGAAACAAGAGGCGAGTATTTTTGAAAAAAACCAGGGAAGTGAAGCCCAAAAACATTTCCATTGGAAAAAACGCCAGTCAGGATGCTTCAGGTGTTGTTTCTGATGCCTATCCTTTTGTATCGGCTCCATTTTCGGTCTGTGTTCCCAATCCTGGACTGAGTTTTTGTAGGGAGCAGCACATAAAGGCCCTTATCAGGCAGGGCAGTGAAGCTGTGTACAGGCTGATCGAAGATGTAAACCTTGACGGAAACTACTACAGGGTAAAGTGTGTCCATCTGGGCGGCTGGGAATACTGCTGGGACCTTGCGGTCCGGTTCCAGTTTTTCGGGGCCGTACAGGGCCTGGCCGTGGAGCCGAAGCATTTTGTTTCCGGGATCAAAAAAAGGATCGTGTACAGGTCCCTGGTACTTGTAAACCCTTACGAGCTCTGGAACGAGGAACTCGTATGCAGGTTTGCAAACCTGCAGGAACGGCTTGAATTCCTGATTGCCCAGATCCTCTTTCACGAGTGCATCCACGTCCTGGTCCACCTTGGAAAAACCTTCCCTCAGGGCCTGGGAAATACTGATATCTTCCTTGAGTTCAGGGAGGTCCTGCAGCTTGCAAACTCGGAAGTCCTGGCTTCCCGGCGCCAGGTAGTCCTTGCCTGCCTCTACAGGCTTGCAGGGTTTGCATCCCCTGCGGCAAGCCCGGGATCGAAGCTCAAGGCTGCAGTTGAGCTCTATGAATTCCTCATCCATGAAAAATACTGCATCGAAAAAACCGACCTTGGGTTCGGCCTTCCCTGGAGCAACGCCAAAATCGCAAGGGACTACTCTCATATGGCTTCCCTTAAAGTAGGTCCCTGTCCCATTCCCGACACAAAAGCCCGGAACAGGGAGCTCCTCAAACTCCGGGAAACCTTAACGGAACTGTATAATGAACTTGACCGGCACATGCTGCTTGAATGAAACCCTGTTTTTCGGAGAAGGCGTGGGGGCCTTTCTAATAACAGCCAAAGAAGCTATCCATAAATAGGACAATACCTGAATAGGATAATGCCTGAATAGGACAATGCCTGAATAGGACAATACCTGAATAGGACAATACCTGAATAGGAAAATGATTGTCTGAGCTAAAAGGCTTGGGCTCCGGGAACATTGGTCCCGAAGATAAGGTAAGCAGAAATCATTTTTATGGAAGGCCTTACATGGATGATCTGGAACGTGAAAAATACAGCCGTCAAATCCTTCTTTTCGGGGAAGAAGGGCAGGAAAAGTTAAAAAATGCAAGGGTATTCGTTGCAGGGGCGGGAGGGCTGGGGTCTCCGGTTTCCACATATCTTGCAATTGCAGGAATAGGTAAAATAATTCTTGCGGATTTCGATTCCGTAGACCTCAGCAACCTGAACAGGCAGTTCCTTCACCATGAAAAGGATGTAGGAAGAAGCAAGGTCGAATCCGCAAAAGAAAAGCTCCTGTCCATGAACCCGGGAATTGATGTTGAAGTAATCAAGGAGATGCTCACCGAATCGAATGCCGGGTCTCTGGTCCCGGAGTGTGATCTTATCGTGGACGCTCTGGATAACCTCGAGACAAGGCATATCCTCAACAGGCTTGCCGTAAAAAGAAAGATCCCCTTGATCCACGGGGCAGTTACGGGGTATGACGGCCAGGTAACAACGATAATCCCGGGAAAGACCCCATGCTTTTACTGCATTTTCCCTCGCATTTCCAGAAAAGAAATTTTCCCGGTCCTGGGGGCAACTCCGGGAGTTATCGGTGCGATTCAGGCAAATGAAGCAATCAAATTCCTGACCGGGCAGGGGAAACTTCTGGAAAGCAGGCTTTTATTCTGGAACGGGCTTTCCGGTTCTTTCAGTGAAATTACTCTTGCAAAACTAAATAATTGTCCGGTCTGCGGAGGGCTAAAAGGCGAATCTGGAGACGTGGGTTTGCAATAATGATAGGTTCCTCCAGGTTTCAGGACTCCGCAATTTTCAGGATTCTTTTCTTTTTTATCATTTTTTCTTCTTTATCTATTTTTATTCCTTTTTTTTAATCAATTTTTATATATCTTCAGTTAATAATCTGGTATGGGGAAATAGGGAAGTTAGGAATAATGGATGATATAAGGGAATTATAAAATAGGAAAATTCGGAGGGGAGTTTTCGTATGGGGAAGGGTGTCCGGGAAGTCGGGCAAAAAGGTGGTTTGCAAGAGAAGAATTCCGGGAACCGGGTTCAGTCCCAGGACTCTTTTATGCTCGATTTATCTTCTTCAGTCGTCCCGAACGTTCCTTACCTTGATTTGAGCATCTACCGGGAGACTGAGGTAAAGGCTCTGATAAGGAAACACAGTAAGGACATGTACAGTCTGCTCTCAACGGTGCATTTTGACGGGAATTATTACCGGGTCAAATGCGTGCGTTCCGGGGAGTTGGAATGCTGCTGGGACCTTGCGGTTAAGGTCCAGTTTTTCGGGAAAATGCAGGGCGTGACCCTTTATCCGAGCCGCTCGGTTTCCGAAGACCGAAAAAGGATCGTCTACAAGTCCTTTATCCTGGTGAACCCTTACGAGCTCTGGGAAGATGAACTGGTCAACAAGTTCTGGAACCTGCAGGAACGGCTTGAGTTCCTGATTGCCAGAATCCTTTTTCATGAATGCATCCACGTCATGATAGCTCTCGGGAAAATCCTGCCTGCAGGTTTCGGGGAAACGGATATCTTCTTTGAGTTCAGGACGGTGCTGGATGCCGCAAACTCGGAAATCCTGGACCTCAAGCGCCGGGAGGTCCAGTTCCGTATCTGGAACCTTGTCGTTTTTGGCTCTTCGGAGCAGGACAGCGAAGAAGACATGCTTATGCGTGTGCTTGAAATCTACGAGTTCCTTATCAATGAAAAATACAGTACCCAGAAAGCCGGTAAAGCATTTGGGCATCCCTGGGGCAACAAAAGGGTGGCCGGTAAATATGCCTGGATGGCTGCTGTGAAGGCCGGAGGCAGCCGGCACGTTGAAAAGAAGGTCTGGGAAACCGAAACCCGGAGGCTTCGGAGGGCTCTGGTGGAGCTGTATGACCTGATTGATGGGGAGATCAAGCCCGGGCGAAAAACTTCCTGGAAATAAAGGTGCAGAAAATCAGGACTTAAAAATGATTTAAAAAGGGTTTAAATCCAAAAACAGAAAAAATTAAAGAAGCCAAAAGGCTTTGAACAGAAAATAGGAAAAAGCCCCGTGCGTGATTCTAGGCGCAACTGGCGTTGCTTTGGCCTAGCGGCCACGCGACCTAGTGATTACAAGTCACTCGCTCTACCGGGCTGAGCCAACGAGGCGTGATTTCTTGCTGGTGAACCCACAGACCTTATTGTTGAAAGCCTATTTCCCTTTTATTTGCTATTGCTATTCAATTCTATTGGATTACTATTTATTTTTTTCTTTTCTAATTTCCATTATCAATCAAACTGCTTTACAGGTCCCGGGCTAGTAGGCAGGTCCAAGTGTGGAGGGGAAGTTTTGTTCTAAAATGGCTTTTATCTGAGTTGCCGCAATCTGTACTTTACGTCAGGGCATCAAACGGAAGTGATCCATAACATATTCTGAAGATCGTGATGGTCAAAAACGGGGATTGGATGTCGAGTATGTAGACAATGTGATAACGTTGATATGTGGATGAAGGAGGCCTAGTTTTAGGCACTGGCACGACGCGCATAATCATGGTTGCCTTGTAGGAAATTTCGGATTAAAAACTGAAGATGATCTTAAATCAATAAATGGAGTAAACATGGGTATGTAACAGAAGTTGTCGAGAAGAGCTTGTTTAATAAAGTTGAAGGGAATCTGCCACAGAATTGCAAAGAAGATGTCTTTGGGAAAGGTTACTGAATCTTATATGTCTAAAGTAGCTATCCTCATATTAAAAACAACTAAGTATCATTTGTTTAGATTGCTTGTTTTTCTTTTGGTCTTCTAAGCAGGCATATTCTTTACTAACGACAACTTCGATTCCATGTTCTATGGCTATTTTTGATATTAGATCCAACAGTATAAAACGG
The DNA here is from genome assembly GCF_024372725.1 of Methanosarcina sp. KYL-1. Lineage (GTDB taxonomy): Archaea > Halobacteriota > Methanosarcinia > Methanosarcinales > Methanosarcinaceae > Methanosarcina. Next base: position 232,913 of record NZ_VOUA01000002.1, on the reverse strand, counting down.
TGGCATTTATCTCCTGCTAGAGGACCTTCGAAGCATACGAGAAAAACATCTTTTTTCTGAGCTTTCTTAGCTATTCCAAGCATTTCTCTTACTGCTTTTGGTTTTTCCATTTCCTCCTTAAATCTTTCTGTGTATCCGGTCCAGTCTACTAAGCCGTTTTTGTAATCATTCAGCAGATTCCAAGAAGGACTTAATATTGATTTTCTGGATCTTGTAACATCTACAAAGAAGGCATCTGGGTAACAGGCCTTAGTTTTGCCAATTATCGATTTATATGTCTGCCTTAGCATTCATTATCACCATCATTCTGAATAACAGTGCCAACAAGTCCAGCATGCGCACCACTTACATGTCCATATTATAATACTATCTTTAATATTTATTTCTATTATATAATAACTTGGTAAAAATCTTAAAAAATATATAGTTTATGGACCTTTGAACTTTAGGAAAAAAACAAGGGTATATGAGGCACGCAAGACGAGCCAAATGATTGAACCTTGGGGAACGCCATGTTTCTGAAGGGGAATGAGTGGATGCATAAGAAAACGTTCTTGATTCTCAAGGCAGAGTTTCTCATATTCTAGAATATGCAAGTTATTCCGCATCAATAGTTGTTTTGTCAAAAAATGGAGCCAAGAAGGTGTACAATGAATGAAAATACGTATCAGTAATATTGATGATTCTGCGTATACGATACGTGAAAAACTAGAGCCAGAACAATTTGATGAATTAAAAAAAAGCTTGGAAGTAGATGGGCAATGGGATCCAATCATAGTCAGACCGAAAGGCGATGGATATGAATTAATTTCAGGACACCGCAGAGTTCAAGCTTCAAAAGAACTTGGTTGGACAGAAATTGAAGCAACTGTCAAAGACGTAGATGATATAGAAGCTCTATTTCTTGCCTTGAAAACAAACATAATCAGGCAAGACATGTCCGAAAGGGAGCAGGGAAAGGTTCTGCATCGGATCACCCAGGAATTTGGAATAAGTGGACCAGAGTTAGCAAGAAAAATTGGAAAAAGAGATGAGTGGGTAAGGAGAAGAATTAAAATTGCACTCGATTTACATGATGAAGTTGCAAAAGCTCTTGAAGATGACATAATCATTATGCGAGTTGCAGAAATAATCGCTTCTCTTGATATCCAGTATCAGGCGGGATTTTTAAAGTATATTATACAAAATAAAATTGAGCGCAACGAGGCTGAAGTCCGTAAGGCCAAAAAACGCTATCTTAATAATACCATCTATACTATTGGGTACGAAGGTACTGAACTTAAAACCTTCATTGAAGTCCTAAAGAACAATGGTATTGAATATCTTTTTGACGTTCGTTTTTCTACAGAAAGCCAATTTAAACCTGACTTCAGCAAACCAATTCTTTCCCGAGAACTTGAGAGAGCAAAAATTCATTATGTTCACAAGAGGGAACTTGGTGTCCCTTATGAGTGGCAGAATCCGTATAAGGATGGAGCCATCCCCTTTGAGTGCTTTGACAAGTATTATCGGTGGCACCTCTTAAAAGAGCTTGATTTCTCAAAAATTGTTGATGAAATCAAGGAATCGGGAAGAACTGCTCTTATGTGTTATGAAAAACATGCCACTCCCAAGAGGGATCAGAAAATATACTGTCATCGGAGTATTCTAGCAACTAGGTTAAAAGAAACAGGAGAGTTTAAAGAGCTGATTCACTTATGAAAGCTTTTGATGTAAATTATAGGGCGATTATAAAGAAATGCGGGGTGGTTTTTTTTGGCGGGGAGGGAGAAACTCCTTCTTTTATGCATGGCATACCCTGAGATAAGTAAAAGATACAAGGCCTCTGTCTGTATGGCAGGTATTACTGAAGAGGGAGAACTTCGCCGGATTTATCCGGTTCCTTTCGAGAAATTTGTAAATTTTGGGTTTCATAAAAAACAGTGGATCAGTTACGAAATAAAAGAAAAAGGCGATCACAGAAAAGAAAGCTTTAAAATCAGACCTGAAACCCTTGAAAAAGAAGAAATGGTGGATGATGAAACTATCAGGGAAATATGCAAAAACAATGTTTCCACTCTTGATGAGTTAAGAGCTAGTTGGAAAGAGGATAAAACATCCCTTGGGATCATAAAACCCGATTTAATGGACCTCATCATCAGAGAATGTTCCCCCGATCAGCGGAAGGTCCAACTACAGAAACAACAAAAATTAGATGGAAATTTTATCCCGATAGATATTTTGAGATATGACATGTTCTATAAATTCAAATGTTTTGGAGAAGATGAGAAAAATCATAAATGCAAATGTCTCGATACTGAAGCTGGACAACTGTATAGAAACTTAGTTAGTAGATGGGGCGAAGATCATCCTGAGAATATTCAAAAAATTCGAATGAGGTTCTTCGACTGGATGAAAAGTAGGGACCTCTATTTCTTAATGGGTACTCACTCATTTCACCCTAATGCATGGATGATTATTTCTCTTTTATACCCTCCAAAAATTGAACCACCACAAAACAGGTCTATCTTTGATTTTGATTAAATAAGCAGACTGGAAAGGGCATTTTAAAAGAAGTGCTAGTGTCGCGTCAGCAGTAAAATGTCATATAAAATCGATTACAACCACTCAGAATCATTTAATCCTTGAGGACTGACGCGACACTAGCTTGCCTGCAGGAAATTCGAGGGCTCAATATTAACTCAGTTTTTCCTAAGTTATTTAATCCTTCAAATGATTAAAGGGGTTCTGCTGCTTAGAGAATCGATTTAAGAACGAGATGCACACACCACTAGACATTTTTAACAATCCTTGAAGATCCCCCGCAGTGAGCTAATAGGACGAGATTGCGTTATCTGGGCACTCCTTAAGTATGCCGAAGCCAACATATTCCGATTTGTTCATTTCCATAAGGCTGAAAATTCATAAAGTAGGCACCCCCCCTTTTAATCTTGATAATCCTTTTCATAAATTCCGTAGACCAGATCATTTCACTCAAAAAAGAAATTTTTCAGGATTAGGAGGTCTTGTAAGGCGGGCAGCCGTCATATCGAATATAGGTAATTTTGTCTGATGGCTGCTTAAATAACTTCCTTCTCCATTTAGGTACGCTTTGAGTGTTTATTTGATATTTTAAGGTTCAATAAGCTTTATTTTTTCCAAAAATAAGTTTTATTGATCCCTTTTTACTACACGGAATGATAGAATGGATGTTAGGGGCATTCCTTTATCCATCCTGTGCTACGGCAGTGAATTAGGTATTTTTCACCAATTCCAGAGTTTTACGTATCGTCTTTACCTAACCGACGTTGAAGTCATTGTTAATACCATTTTTTAATGAAATGTTGAAAGTTCGTGATATCAATTTTTAATGGCTGCGATCAGTTTTTAAAAGCGGGCAGTGGGTATAAAAGATGTTGAAACCATGTATCCTACCCCTGTCTGCGCATTAACATTATCATAACATGTACCATTTGTACCAACAAAAATAACATAAAATAAAAATTATAATTTTTTTAATTTTATATTAATCTATTTTGGTACGTATGATACAAAATTACTCTGTCCCTTTCTCCAGCATTTCCTGCATTTTAGCTAAATGTATTCTCCAATACCTGTTTCTGAATGTTTCGCCATTTTCACCGCAATGTGTAGCGTTGTAATCTTGACGACCTTTATCCGTTATCATAACACCTTGCTCAACCCATTTTTTTCGGATTGCAGATTGGTCGAAACTGTTATTTTTCAGTACTCCCTTTGCTACACCAGGTATGATATCGATGCAACCCTCCTGTTGATACCCGCATATCTTGAATGGTCTTCTTCCTGTATCCTCATCCCTTACGAAATTACTCCTGTTTTCTTCTATCCAATCATTTAAAAATCTGAGAGCCTTTAATTCACGGGGTTCGACAGGCTTTTCCTTCACGGTTTCGTTGAAGAATTCCATTGTCAATGCCAGATGATCCCGAGTTTCTAATCCAATCTCTTCAAGCACTTCTTCCAGCAGTTCCCCTGCAAGAGCGATTGCGGCAAATGTACTTCCCACACGGTTTGCTGTATTCGAATTACTGTTCGTGAATTTGTCCCTGTATTCCCTGAATTTGGCTTGAAGGTCTTCTCGATGCTCAAAGACTTTTTTCATGAACAGGTCCATCACATGCCCGTGGTTATCTTTTATTGTATCGTCAGCTTGCATGATCTGTTCTTGCATGTATGGCATGTCTTTCTGAATTTCGATAACACGGACTTGTTGACCACCGAAACCGTCATAATCAACAATGGGCTTTTCTCCGGTAGTAAACACCATCGTTTTCCACCTGTTCAGGCTTTGAATTCCACCTTCCTTTTTCCCACGACCTTTTCCAACTTCGTTTGCGATAATATATATCAAAGTCTTCAGGTTTTCGTCAGTTTGTATGCTTGTTTCATCGGCGAATAGGGGAAGATCCGTGAAGATGCTTGCAACATTTTCCATATACGTGTTGGTGGAGTCTGCGGATAGCGTTAACTCATCTGGATCGCCGTACATACTGACCGCAACCCTGACACCAAAAGTTTTCCCTGTGCTTGTCTCACCTGTATGGTCCACGAAGAATGACTGCACGTCGAGTGGTCTAAGAAGGACTGATGTGACCGCACAGTAACACTTAAACCGTGTGATAGGCTCGCAAATAACATCTTCTACGCCACGTACCCATTGCTCAAGACTACCTTTTTTAACCAGCCCCCGTGTTTCCTCCTGGTTGATCTGTATGACTTCCGTGATTTCAGATCCTGTGTAACACATGTTACCCAACACAAAGTTCTCCCTGCCATTTTTCCACCCATTGGTCTGCACGTATATTTTGCGTGGGAGTTTTTTTGCAGATTCGTCAATGAATTTGTTAAAATACTCGCAGATATCCGCTGCCTTTCGATCTACCAGATTAAGTCCTTTATTTGCGAACTTGCAAACTTTCGATCTCTTTATGAGATCTTCCATTTGCGCTTTTTCTGTCCTCACATCCCCAAATGCGTCTCTAAAGGTGATTTCGTACCAGATTTCACCATTATCAATATCCTTCCCTATGCCTGAAACTATTACTGGCGTGTAACAGATAACCTCTTGACCTACTTTTCCAGCTGGTGAATACTTATCTTTGAATACTCCCCCCTCGCTGAGGGAATAACCTTCAGGAACAAAGAGCTCTTCCCATCTGGTTTCAAGATCGGTACTGCTTGCAAATGATTCAGATTCGTTTTTTAGTTGCATTACGAACACCGTTTTTTAATTAGAAGTTAATTCACCGTACATTTTCGTGCGGCATTTTTCACAAATTTCAATTAACTTCCATTACAATTACTTGCTAAATATAATTCAGGACTTCAAACATTATAAAGTTTTGCCACACTGGCTGCTAGCCTATAATTTCAAAATTGAATAGTTGAGATAACGTTTTGAAAAGGGCGTAGAATAGTTGTACTGCCCTGCATCGTCCATCTTTGAAAAAAAGATAGTTGACACTATTAACACGATTATTTTTGAAATTTTTATAAAAATAAAGCTTGAATTATATCAGGAACTTCCCTACAACCTGTTGGTATTGATCTTTCACATGATTTACTTTGTTAAGATAATGTGCGCTTCCAACCGTAGCAGGAGCACGTCCTTGTATCTCAGCCAAGCGTAATAATATTGAGACACCGTTTGCGGATGGTTTTCAATCAGCTTCCAAGAAGTTCAGCAATTTTTGCTTCAACTAGTTTACTGACCTTTGATTCGATTATTGAAGACAGATCAAGCTTTGGGCTTTCAGCTCTCTTCTGGATTTCATCAACCTGAGGACCTTTCCCAATAATCCCATTAGCCTTCAGAATCGCGTCATCAACATCCCGTCCCGACAGATGGACGTACACGCTGGGCATATTTGAACCTTGTATCCATCCGAAGTATGCGTTCATCTGGGCCTCTGTCAGGTAGTTGGCCATATAGGTACATCGGGAATGACGGAAAAGATGAGGGTGTATCTTTTTGTTAATCCCTGATTTCTTGGCTAGACGCTTTAATTTCATTCTGATGGCATCGTATCTCAAAGACCTTAATGAACCTTCCTCACTGTCAAGGGTTACCCACAAAGGCGCTTCCAGGTTATATTTCTCAGGATGTACTTCCAGCCAGGCTTTCAAATACTCTACACTCCATACTGCCCTGACTCGCCTATACCCCGTCTTTCCCTTGACGTTCACAATTGCCCCGTATTGGTCGAATGAAAGATGTCTGATAGTTAGGGTGCCTATTTCACCAATTCGAGCTCCTATGTCCCACAGAAGGGCGACAATGGCCCTGTCCCTTGCACTCTCAGCGTTCTCGATTAGTTTCAGGACTTCTGACTCTGTAAGCATCTCTTCTGGCAATTTCTGATCCTTTTTTTTCAGGGTCGTTTTTATCCATTTCGTAAGCTCGGGACTTTCTTCTTGACGTTGCCATCTGTAGAATTTTTTCAGGGATATTTTATAGTCGTGTTTAACCCATTCGCTTTTATCGGATTTTTCAAGGTCTGAAATAAAAACGTAGAGATCTTTCTTTTCAACCTTGTCAAAATCAAGCTGTATTTGTATGGCAATACTCTTCAGGATCGAAATGTACTTCAGAACTCGATGTTTGCTCAATCCTTCGGAAAAACAGTAATCAACAAAATCAAAAATAAACTTCTTGTTTATATCAGAAACTTCGGAATCGTTTAGTGACTCCAGCCGTTTCCGAACACTTATATTATATATGCCTATTCCCATCAAACGCTCTCCATGGAAATAGGCTCTGAACACTTTTTAGTACGAAGCCCCGTGCGTGATTTGAACACGCGACCTAGTGATTACAAGTCACTCGCTCTACCGGGCTGAGCCAACGAGGCGTGAAGGGGTTGATTGCAGACGTATCTAAATACGATTGCAGACTTATCTAAATACAATACTCACAGATAAACTTTATGGCAGATTTCCTGCCCGGCTGTCAGCCGGGTTGTTTTCATTTTCGGTCCGTATGTCCTGTTTTTGCCGCCTCTCCTCTTTTTCTATCTTCTTTTCTTCCTGTTTCCGCTCCTCTTAAGGTTGCGGCGCATAAACCTTATGGCACTCTTCCTCTATATCTTGGTCAAGATGTGGCAGGAAATTGCAAAATACGGGCGCAAGCTTGTGGAACACGGGCTTGTGGAGTCTCATTTCGGGAATATCAGCGTCCGGGCGGGAGACCGGATGGTCATTACCAGGAGCGGGGCTGCCCTTGACGAGATAACGGAAGACAGTGTGGTTGAGGTGGGGGTAGAAGAGACTTCTTCTCTGGACCTGATCGCTTCTTCGGAAACTGTGGTGCACCGTGAAATTTACAGGCGGACCCCTGCCCTTGCCATAATCCATGCCCACTGCCCGTATGCTGTGGTCGAGTCCCTGCTGGCAGGGGCCGGCGGGGTTATCGGGCCTGTGGATAGTGAGGGGCAGTATTTCCTGGGCGAGATCCCGGTGGTCAAAGGAGGAATCGGGAGCAAGGAGCTTGCGGCAAATACGGCTGAGGGCCTTTCCGGGCACAGGGGGCTTGTGGTCCACGGGCACGGGACCTTTGCTGTCGGAAGGGTCCTTGGTGAAGCTTATGTTGTAACCACGCAGCTTGAACATTCATGTAAGGTAAAATATCTCTACGAGCTTGCAAAAAAATGAATTGGGCCAAAAAGTGAGCTAAATTCGGAAAGTTTTTGATAACTGGAGATCTAGCTTCGTACAGCCTTAAGTATAAATATAAAAAGACAGGTAAACACAAAGGCTGTAAATAAAGCGGAATGGCCTGTAAGTAACACCGAAGAGTTATAGAAAGATAGAAGAGCTATAGAAGAACTGGAAAAAAACAGATCCAGGTACAGACCACTTTCTGCATGGAAAATGGGAACGGATGCTTATTTTTCGTAGCAGCTTTCCATTACGAATATAAACGATAAAATAGATTTTCGAGTAACATGACGTTTGATGCCCTGAGACCCCTCGCCTCAAAAGTTATTGAACCGCTGGCAGACTTTCTTATCCGAAACTCTGTTTCTCCTGATGCGGTTTCCATAGCTTCCCTCGTCTGTGCATTTCTTGCGGGACTCAGTTTTTATTATTCTTCTGCAGTTCAGGAATTCACCCTGCTGGCAGGTGTCTTTGTGGTGCTGAATTCTCTTCTTGACGCTCTCGACGGCGTGGTTGCGCGGAAGTCCAACAAAGCAAGCCCCAGGGGAGATTTCCTGGACCACGTGATCGACCGCTACTCGGACGTTTTCATCATCTGCAGTATCTTTTTTGCAGGCTACGTACCCTGGCAGATCGGGGTTGCGGCAATTGTAGGTGTGCTGCTGACAAGCTACCTCGGGACCCAGGCTCAGGCCCTTAACCTCGGCAGGTACTACGGAGGGATCATGGGCAGGGCTGACCGCCTGGTGGTCATCATCCTTGCAGCCTTTGCAAACTTTGCCTATTCCTCTTCAATTGCAGGCTTTTCCATTCTCGGCTGGGCTGTGGTCCTGATTGCGGTGACCAGCCACATCACGGCACTCCAGCGCATCTTCTATATCTGGAACAGGCTGTAAAATCCAGAATGGCAATAAGCCGAGGTCTCTTCCTCATGTTTTTTGGGGCCTCTGCATGTTATTGTTTTTTTCCGGAAGAGATTAAAACGGCTCCTGTCCCGGATAAATTAATGTAACACCAGACCTATTACTGGACTATGCCGCCTCAACAGAAACAGTACGAGTACCTTGAGCACACCGCGGATGCAAAGTTCCGGGCCTACGGGAAAACCGTGGAGGAAGCTTTTGAAAATGCTGCTCTTGCCATGTTCAACGTGATGATTGACACCGGAAAGGTTTCGGGCAACACAGAAAGGGAGGTTTCCCTTGAGTCCCCGGACCTTGAAGACCTTCTCGTGGACTGGCTTTCCGAACTGCTGTACCTCTTTGAAGTGGATGAAATTGTCTTCAGGGAATTCCGGGTCGAGGAAATCCTGGAAAAAGACGGAGAGTACTTCCTGAAAGCCCGGGCTTTTGGAGAGAAATTCGAATATGGGACTCATCCTTTTGAAACCGATATCAAGGCGGTAACCTACAACCAGCTCGAACTTGAGGAGACGCCGGAAGGCTGGGCTGCCCAGGTCGTTGTGGATATTTAAGGCCCGGCGGACTGGAAAAGTCCTAATCCGGTTTGCAGCCTGTCAGATGAGGTCTGTTAATTGAGGTCTGTTAGGTGAAATGTGTTAAGTGAAGTCTGTTAAGTGTGGCGTGTTAAGTGTGGAATGTTAACTTTTCTTTCAAGCTGCACAGATTCTTTAATATCTTCCTTAATATTATCCAATCTCAAATTATATCTTTAATTGTATTCCAAATATCATTATATCTCAAATCATATTTATGGGTCAGAGTTTTGGATCCTGCGGGAAATAAGGACAAAAAGGGAGTTCCGGAAAGTGGGGAATTCCAGAAGTACAGCATGATAAACGATAATAAATAGAGGAGCAGTGGAGCATCATCATGACAGATAGTGAGGAGAATGTGACAGAAAGTGAGGGGACTGGTGCGAAAAGTACGCTTACGAGCGCTCGCGTCGCTGTCCGGAAGCTTTCCGACAACAGCTGGGAAATCCCTATCGGACACACCCCGGGAATGAGGGTTCCTGGACGCCTTTTTGTTTCTGAATCGTTACTGGGCGGAATCGAGCCCGAAACCATTGACCAGATTGCAAATGTGGCAACTCTTCCGGGTATCCAGAAGTATTCAATGGCAATGCCGGATGCCCACCTGGGCTATGGTTTTGCTATCGGGGGGGTTGCGGCTTTTGACCGGGAAGAAGGGATTATAAGCCCCGGAGGGGTGGGTTTTGATATCAACTGTGGTGTCAGGCTTATCCGTACGAACCTTCAGAAGGAGGATGTGGTCCCACGCATAAAGGAGCTTACCGAAGAGCTCTTCAATAACGTGCCCTCAGGAGTTGGCTCTAAAAGCCGCATCCGGGCTTCTGACAGGGAACTGGATGATGCCTTCCTGCACGGGGCACAATGGGCCGTAGAAGCAGGGTATGGCGTTGAGGGAGACACTGAGCACTGCGAGGCAAACGGGTACGTGGACGGGGCTGACACTTCTTATGTGAGCACAAAGGCAAGGAAACGGGGCAAGCCCCAGTTTGGGACCCTGGGAAGCGGGAACCATTTCCTGGAGGTCCAGTATGTTGATGAGATCTACGACAGGGAAGTGGCTTCGGCTTTCGGGCTTGAAGAAGGGCAGGTTACGGTTATGGTCCACTGCGGTTCAAGGGGCGCAGGGCACCAGATCTGTACGGACCACCTTCGGGAACTTTCCCAGGCCGTAAAGAAATATGGGATCCAGATCCCGGATAAGCAGCTTGCCTGTGCCCCCGCGCAGTCAAAGGAAGCCCAGGAATATTTCAAGGCAATGCTCTGTGCTGCAAACTACGCCTGGGCTAACCGGCAGGTGATCACCCACTGGACTAGAGAGACCTTTGAAAATGTCTTTGGCATGGATGCCGATGATATGGGGATGGACCTCCTCTATGACGTTGCCCATAACGTTGCAAAGCTCGAGGAACACATGATTGAAGGCAAGAAAAAGGAGGTCTATGTGCACAGGAAAGGAGCTACAAGAGCGTTTCCCCCTGGGCACTCCGAAGTCCCGGCCGCTTACAGGGACGTCGGTCAGCCGGTTTTGATCCCGGGCAGCATGGGGACCCCTTCCTTTATCCTGTGCGGCACAAAAGAAGCCATGGACATCTCTTTCGGAAGCGCATGTCACGGGGCAGGCAGGGTTATGAGCCGCGCCCATGCCAAGAAGGAGTTCCACGGAGAAGGCATAAAAGAAAGTCTTGAAGCGCGCGGAATTACGGTCAGGGCAACGCACCCCTCCGTTATTGCAGAAGAAGCTCCGGATGTGTACAAGCCCAGCAGTGAAGTGGTAAACGTTGTGCATGAGCTTGGAATTGCCCGTAAGGTTGCAAGGGTTATTCCCCTTGGGGTTGCAAAAGGTTAAACCCCGTGAAACAGTTTCGTAAAGTAGTTTCGTAAAGTAGTTTCGTAAAATAGTTTCCAGAAAGAGGGCTGTTAAAAGTTTAAGAAAAACTTCCTGCTTTTCAGTGGGTTTTTCCTTTTCCTTTTTTAATCTTTCCAGTACCCTCTTTCAGTTTCCTCTTCCCGGTTCAGTCTTTCTCCAGGAATCCTGATCCGTTGGGTTCTGCTATTTCATAAAAGCCTGAACTTCCGGTGGGTTCGGGGCCTTCATAAAACCTGAATATGATCATGCTGGAGTAGGAGGAGGTCGTGAATGGGATGCCTTTTTCCCTGAATATGTTTGAAAAGTACTCCACCAGGTTGGAAACGACCCTGTCATTCTTAAAGTCATGGAAAATGGTCACTGATTCTTTCCCGGGTTCAAGGCAGATTTCGATGTTCTTGACGAGCTGGGTTGCCAGATACATTCTCCTGAAGGCGACCAGCAAATCCGGGAGCGACATCTCGCTTACGGACTGCTTGCACAGGCGCTCCAGGATCTTTGTCGGGTTCGGGGCATCTCCGGTAGCAAATGTCTCGAACTGGCTCCTGTGGAGGGTCACCAGGTTATACCTTTCAACATTATAGGTATACATGAGCTGGGTCCAGAATTCGGTGTTGTCATCAAGTTCCCGGCAAACGATATCAAGGTACCCGAAATGTTTCCGGATGCCGGGCATGGTCTCGCTAGGGGAAACTGAGAGGTTCCTTTTGAATGAGATCTGGGTTGAATTTGCTCTTCTGAAGATATGTTCGACATCAAGATGCTTCCATTTTGCCAGGAAATGTGCTACAAGCTGGGCAAAGAATTCCCTGCTGTTTATGGTGGCGTTGGAAAAAATGACGAGGGCTGATTCCGGGTTGTGGATCTCTTCACATTTTATTGAAGTACGGATGGTCCACTGGTAACTTCTGGCAACTTTATTCAGGTATTCTTCCAGTTCCTTCATATCGTGAACTTCGAACGGGTTGATGAGCTCATTAACAAGCTCCTCATCCGTAAGCCTGCCTTTTGTGTACCTGAAAAGCCATTCAAGCATGGTTTTATTTATAACGATACTTTCTCCGGTCTTGATTGTGTTACTTATTTCTTCCCTTGAAGATGATTCTTTTAAAAATTTAACTGCTTCATCAATGCTATTATGATATGTAAGTGCGGCATCTGCGATCGCAATAGTATCCCTGATTGCTGCACTCAGATTCCCGTCATTTGCGTCCAGAAGGGGCTGTAACTTTTTAAGGTACTTATCATCCAGGGATATATTTTTCCGAATCAGCATATTACCACCCAGCAAAATGAAGTGTTTTGACTTTTCGCTGCAGTCTAATGATCAGTCCGTATAATGTCGGGACTATTTTTCAATTAATGTCGAAACTTCAGAGGTTCAGGGTAAATAAAAATATATTTTCCATGCTCTAAAATTTTTTATTTATATCTATATAATATTGTTAAAGTGCCACGGAATATTAAATCTTTCTATTTCGTATTATTTTTTGAGAACTTTTTCTGGTAAGTACTATCAGTTCAATTAGTCAATAAATTTACCGATTCTTCCGGGATTCAGGCCGAAGTTATGTACTTCAGGTCTGAGGCATCGTCAGGCAGAGGAAAGGCTGAATAATGAAATCCTCTAGGAAAAGAGAACGTACAAAAAAGCAAAAACAGAAAAAAAGCAAAGGGAAGATTTCCACTTTGCTTTCCGGATCTTAAAATCCGGTACGATACTTTTTCTTTTAAACTTATGTCAGCTGGTTGACCGGGTGGTTCTCAACGGCGATCTCGATGCCGAGTTCCTTTGCGGTTTCCCCGAGCATGATGTCGACCATTGCGACAGCCGGGAATACCTTCTCGACGTTTTCGATCGGGCCGTAGAGCAGGAAGTCAGAACCTGCGATCTGGGCTACCAGGTTGGTTCCGATGTCTGCCGGCATGTAGATAGACTTCGGGTCAGGCTGGGTCTTCTTGAACTTCCGGAGCCAGTCCCATGCAGATGCCATGTTGTGGTATCCACCGCCTACAGGCAGGCCGAGTTTGCCCTTAATAGTGGGGACTGAGCGGATTGTTGCACCGGAGCCTGCACCGAGAGGCATTGCGGCAACGTCGATCAGGGGGATCTTGATTCCACATTCCTTGGCGACCTGGAGCATACCCTTGGTCTGCCCGGAACCACCGACTTCAAGGATATCGAGCTTTCCTTTGACGGTTGGGTCGGTTGCGTTGAAGGCAAGAACGATTGCAGCTTCCACATCGCTCTCCGTGAGGATGTCGATTTCACTCTGTTCGATACTTGCGTTGATTGAGTTGTGGATTGCCCTCTTTGCAACTCCGATTTCGGTACAGTACTGGGCAGCGGCTGCACGCACTTCTCCGGCGGAGGAGTCAATCAGGAAGGGGGTCTTGTTGTCGATTTCCACGAACCAGTCGATGTATCTCTTGATAGCTTCAGGGGTTTCTCCTACAATCTGGTTTACGTAGGGGTTTCCTGTGGCATCGCTCAGTTCTACCTGGGTGTTCCAGAGTGTTTCTGCTGCAGCTCTGTCGAAGAGACCCTTGTCCTCATCAGTCACGATTTTGTGCCTGGCGTAGAACATGGTACTAACTAACACGGTTGGGTATTCACCCGGCTGACCGCCGAACTTAACTCCACCTACTTCATAAACTTCCTGTTTCCTGTCAAACTTGAACATTTTGATCCCTCACTTATAAGAACATTGATGATACCGAGACATAGATCAGGAAGAGCAGCAGTCCGAAAACTGCGCCGTAAAGGATACCAATGTCTCTCCCGACCTTTTTTCCGATTCTCTGCGCAACTTCACTGTTGACGAACTCGACCTTTTCATCGATCTTGTCGAGCCTTTTCACTACTTCGCTAAATTCAGCTGGATCTACAAACGCTGCTGGTGCTTTTCCATCCATAATATTCACCTCTCAAGCTTAGAGACCCCAGATGATTAACGGGATTATGATTACCATCACCAGTGAAAAGAGGAAACCCAGTGCAAAGCCAACGAACCCGGTAGCCATAACTCCTGAGTCCAGTTTCTGGTTCCTCGCAATCAGCTGTGCTCTGTACCGGATGCTTTCAACGGTAGCGTCGATTCCACCCATCTGGGGGTTAAGCACCATTGGGACTCCTTTTCCTTCTTCGGCCATATTCATTACCTCCCAAGCAGTAATAACCCAAGCAGGGATATGGTTATAGTCAGTCCGATCATGGCACCTTCAACCTTACCGGCGTGGATCCCCGAGTGGAACTTGTTCAGGTTTCCTATGTCAAGCATCCGGGCTTCAATGCCCTTCAAGCGGCTGCGGATTACTGCAATTTCTCCGGAAACCGGCCTGACAACACCGCCCTCTTCTTCTTCCTCGCCTTCTTCACTGATCTCTAAGATCAGAGGTTCGGCGTCAAAAGCACCGGGGTCTTTTGACACAAGTTCCCTCACCTTGGCGGTGATGGCACCCATGTCTTCGGTGTCAAGGAGGTTGACGGTCTGGATCTGTGCCTGGAAGCGGGCAACTGCTTCAGGATTCAGGTTTTCAACATAGGGAATGGCACCGATTGCTCCTGCGATCCTGTTGTCTTTCACACCGTTTGCATGCAGGCTGAGCATTGCCTGTCCTGTGATGTGCCCTTTAACTTCTGCTCCTGTAACGATCAGGTACCTGATGTTAGGGTTTGAAATTACGTGGGCAACGACCTTTTCAATACCGAGGTTTTCGGTCTTGCAGGACCCGGTAATTGCTGCTCCGGCATCGAGAACCGGTTTGCCTGCAAGGTGTGATGCGCAGGTAATTACTGCAACACAGCTCTTGACATCGCCGACTTCGTATTCACCTTTCAGGATCGGCCATCCCGGTGCTGGCTCTCTCTTATTTACCATTTTACACCACTCCTCGCATCAGACTGTATATGTATATGATCAGTGCCAGCAGTCCGCTGAAGGCAAGCCCTACAACTACTCCGTAGAAGGAGTTTCCATATATTCCGGCCAGGTAGGAGGTGTTCTCACGCCCGGGCCAGGAGTTCATCAGCTGTTTGCTGGGGGCGAGGGAGTTCACGAGGTCTTCTGCAATTCCTTCAAGTTTGTCCAGCCTCTCAAAGACCGGTTCCATGGAATATGCAATTGAGTCTTCCCTCTCCTCTGCCACAAGGGCAGTGTCAGGGTCAAGGACCAGGTGTACTTCGGGGGCTATGCGAATCATGCTCATTCTAATTCCTCCGCACTTGGAAGCAGACCGGTTCCAACCACCGCGTGGGCGTCTCTCTTGACGAATCCGTAGTACTTGTTGAAGGCCATGTACCAGATGGCGAGTCCCACGAGAACTGTCACAATGGCTGCTCCCATTCCTTCGTTGATTGAGGATGCAATGCCTGAAATGATCATTGCAAGGGATGCCTTTTCAACAGCTACTGACAGGGTTCTGTCTTGCTTTTCGTCAGGCCCGAGGTTTGCGTTGAAGGGGTGAAGGATTCCCATACCGCCGATGATAAAGATCATTGCGATAAACCCGGTTGAGACTACATTCTCGATTACGGCTCCGTATTCGAAGCTACCTGCAATGACGGTGCTAAGCCCGATGATTGCAAGGGTTCCTGCACCTGCGATTTCCACCATGGCCCGTTCCATGATCGGAATTCCCATGCCGATTACCTTGTTTGCAAGTACCCCGATTATAGCACCGATAACTGCTGCTGCAATGAAGGATACGATCGGGCCTGCGATTCCACCGACTGAAAGTCCGAAAAGCGCAGCGACAATACCCATACCAAGGGCGATCATACCGATGGACGGAACCCCTGTACCAAGCCCGTAGCTTGCCACACGGCGTACCGCATCAGCACCCCATACTATGGCGCAGATTGCCCCGATGCCTCCTAAGAAGGAAAAAGCCGGGTTTATACCTGAGAGGAAGTGAGCAAGGTAAATCCCTAAAAGGCCTCCAGCTGCACCGATGCCTATTATTGTGTTTGGGGGATAGCCGCCTTTGGCTTCTCCTCCTGCTCCACCTGCAGACATTTTAGAGACCTCCCATTTGTGAAATTGCGATTACTGCCACAATTGCACAGAAAATCGTTGCGACAAAGGAAGAAATAACCGCTTTCGGCCACTTTTTCCACTTGGGGTCGTGGAATCCTTCGATGGTACCTCCAATGTTGTAGGAAGGAATCACAGCGTTCACGAAGAAAATCCCGACAGCGAAAATGCCTACGAGTCCGACCAGGTTTGCATTAACTTCCGTGACTGCCATACCTACTTTCAGGAGAGCGTAGTAAATGAGGGCTCCACCGATGCCACCAAGGGCACCACCGATAACACCGCTGACGAAGCAGACGGTCGGAAGCCCGTGTCCTTCAGTACCCTGGGACACGTAGAGGTCCTGGCGGTCGTGGGTGAGGGGGTCGACCTTAACCTTTGCGGAAGAAGGTACGCAACCTACACCGTAAACGTATACCCAGGTCCCGACTATCATGGTGACTGCAATCATGATCATTGCACCCACTGCACCAGAGGCCAGGATAAGGGGAAGGTTGTCCACCACATTCATCACGTACCCGGCACTTACAAGCCCGGTAAGGCCTGCTCCGGCAGCGAGCTGCACAGTCCCGGTTCCGATACCGGTTGCCTGGGCCATAGCTGCAGGCGCACCGCCCACAGGCACGAAGTGAACGCTCCAGGAAATCAGGACGCCGCCGATCACAATCAGGGCCATCCAGACGATGTTTGCCATGATGTCAATCATGCTGCTGCCTCCTCTTCAGTTTTGTCTTGCTTGTACGGTCCGAACGCATTGCGTGCGGCGACTTCGATCTTTCTGTTCCAGAAAATTAAGATAAGGACAATAATTACTCCTGCAACTACTGAGAGCCAGCCTTCTGCTACCCCTCTTGCAGGATCAAAGACAGTTGTTATCCAGTTGCCCAGGAAAACAGTCATACCAAAGGCAATCCCTGTGACCGGTCCGCCGAACTTAGCACAGAACCAGGAGTTGTCGTACCCGTTCCTGAGCCCGGATTCTGCAAACCTGACAATGTTTCCTGAGTTTGAAGCGTTCAACCCGGAACCGAATTCGAACTGCTGGAATTCACGCTCTGCACCGTAGTGGACGTCCCCTGTTGACGAGCCGATTGCACCTACCGTAATACCCCAGATAAAGGCCAGCAGGGGCAGGGGGAAGGGGTGGCTCAGGACAGAGTCCATGAGGAACGACACTACCAGGATACAGAAAGTCGTTATAAACGCATATCCCATGATTACGGGGGTGTGGCTCCGGATCATGTCCAGGTATACCGGCTGCTTAAAACGTCTCTGACTGGCGGCCCTGCCCATTGTAGAAGTCACGGCAAAGGTTCCGTGGACCATTGCTGCAATGAGGGCACCGAATACCAGTGCAAAGAGGGGGGAGAGACTGAATTCATCCATTAATACAACAGCGCCGGTTGCACCAACCGCACTCATTAATGCGTTTGATGGTGGTTCACCAGAAACAGCTTTGTTATAAATTCTGTGCGGAAACATCATTTGGGGAGCTAATTGAACCTGCGAGTTAGGGTTACTCTGGGACCCTACATCGGATTCAAGGTCTTCTGAGGCACCTGCAATGGTTGCAGCTACACCAATAAGGGCCAGAACTCCCATGCTTATGAGTGGTTCCATTCATTTTCCTCCTTTATTTTATTAACATGTTAATAAGTTGGATTCGAAAATACGCTGTACATTTTTCTGGAATCATTTGCCATATCATTGCAAAGAAAAATGATGATGACTAGCGTTAATTTTTGGATTAGAGAGGATCATTCTTAAACCTTTCGAAATAAGGTTGCATTTAAAATATTATTATATGATTATATATTATACATATATTTTTATATGAATGGTTAACAGAGAAATCCTCTCTTAAATTAAATATATATAAAAAAGCAAATTATACTCTTTTCAATATCATATAAAGATTGCGATCTTTTCTGACCAAGTTTTTTTCACTAATTTATAAATATTTTCTGCCATTTTTTATTTTTATAGTTCCATATGCTATTTTATTTCCATATTTAATATTTTTATCTGATCATATAGTACGAATTTCAATATTTTTTTATATTTTATGACAGTTGATATATTTGGCGAAAACCCGCTTTAATATACTACTATGTTTATATTTATGGTGTCTTATTTTCTCCGCGGAACTATATATTTTCTCCCTAACTGCTTTATAATTTATCTTCCAAAGTTAACGCGATAACACTTATTTATATAAAAATATGTTGGCAGGTATGAAATTTTATATGAGAGGGAAATTCAGGCAGACTTTTTCACTGGAACACGGCTGATGAGCTCATTTTTCTTTCCAGCCTTTTACATCCCGACTGATGCCGCAAGGATAATTTTTCAAAATTTATTCTCTTCCTGTTCTGGCAAAAGAATTATTATATTTACTTTCCCTTCTTAGTGCGTGATTATCGGAGCCTCATCCTTTGCCGGTCCCCTTGAAGAACTGAAGGGGAATGTGGATTCAATAGAACTGTATATCCCTAAGCTGGGAGTTTACGACGGTTTGGTACTGGAAAAGGACAAACTGGACAGAATCCTTGATGAAATCTCCGTATATGAGTTTGAAAGTACAATTCATGCTCCCTATTTTGCAGCGGACCCGAAATATCCTCCAGTCCTCCGGCTGGACACCGCAAAGATGGGAAGAAGGGAGTTTGCCCTCATGGAAGAGTCCATCACCCTTGCAAACCGGATAGGTGCCAGGGTTGTCGTAATGCATCCCGGAAGGGTCGGGCAGGACCGGGAAAATTCATTTTCTTCAATGGTTGAAAACCTTGGCTTGCTCGCCAGCACTGCTGAGGACTATGGGGTCATGCTGGGCCTGGAGAATAAAGAAGGTACGGACCCTCTTAACCTCTGCTGTGAGGCTGAAGAACTTTGCAGGGCCGTTGAAGCCGTAAATTCCGGAAACCTGAAAGTTACTTTTGACATCGGGCACGCCAACCTCACCTGCGGAGGCGACCCTGAAAAACTGAAACGTTTTGTGCGTCTTATCCGTGAACACATTGTCCACCTCCATCTGCACGACAACGGCGGGCAGTGGACGGAAAAGTATGACGGGGACGAGCACATGGCTCCCGGGAAGGGTTGCGTGGACTTCTCAGCGCTTAAACTGCTTTCCGGCTACCGGGGTGTCTACAATCTGGAAGTATTCTCATTAGAAGACGTCCGGCTGGGAAAAAATATCCTGGAAAATGCCCTGAAACCCTGAGAATAAGCCCCTGTTCCGGGGAAATCCGGAAAATTGTAGAAATGCCGGACCCGCACCTTAATGGTTTTTGAGTCCGGAAGTTTCCTTTTTTAAAAATAAGCAATTATAGAAGGAGCCATGGAGGCTCCTTTTTCAGGCGATAGTATGGAACTCCAGAGAGACTCCTTTCTGGCCCAGTACGCTCTTTAACTCTTCATAGGCTGTGAACAGTTCTTTTTTCTGCCTGCCCACGGTCTCGAGCCTGGGTTCGGCTTTGAGCCAGATGTCTTTGTCTTCGCTTCCCCGCGTGACCGAGACGCAGGCTAGCATGTCCCCATGGGTCAGCCTGTACACGGAATCCATCCCTGTGGGGGTGACCCAGGCAGGAGAGCTGGATTTCAGTTTTTCAACCAGCTCGTGCCAGCTAAGGGTACTGGATGCCCGAAGGTTAAGCTGGAGGTGGGCACGTTCTCCGGTAACCTTCTCATCGACATTCCTGAGGAAGGAGCTGTATGCAGGGTCCATTTCATTTATGTCCCTGGCTTCGTAGCGGGCCAGATCTTCGGCTTCCTCTTCGAAGAAGGGTGCAAGGTTGATCCTGCTTGAGGGTTTTGTCATCAGGGAGACCCCGAAGAAAGCAATTGCACTCAGGGCCATTCCCACGATAACCCCGTGGCTCATGAGGACCGGGTGGATGGTTTCAAGGTAGTAGGGTGCCAGGGGTGGGGTCTTTATAAGGTCAAGGGCCACCAGGGCAACCTGGACTACGAATCCCACTGCCATTCCTGCAAACGCTCCTTCCTTAGTAGCCCGTTTCCAGTACAGGCCGCCCATTAGGGGGAAGAAGTAGGATGCGCTGGCGATGAAGGTTGCAATGTGAATGGCATCGATAATATTGGGGATGACAAATGAGCCTGCTGTTGCCGCAAGCACAATGATGAGCACACTGATACGGTTTACCACCAGCATCTCTTTCATCGTGGCATCGGGTTTTATGTACCTCTGGAAAATGTCCCTTGAGATACAGGAAGCTCCGGAGGTTGCAAAGGTATCCGCACAGGACATGGAAGCTGCGGCAAGCCCGATTGCACTGAGGGCTATGAGCAGGGGGGAGGAGACGAAACGTTCGTTTACAAAGGTCAGGAGTGCGGGTTCGGCCAGGGCCATTCCTGCAGGGAAGCCCATTGCCGCTATTTCAGGATATATGGAGTTGAGGGCTATTGCAATCACGGCACAGGCCCCGAAAACCACAATTATCATAAGGGACCCGATGATCATTCCGAGGCGAGCGGATTTTGCGTCCCGGGCAGCCCAGACCTTCTGCCAGGGGTCCTGCTCGGTGATCCAGCCGGGGATAATGGCCAGGATATAGATCAGAACAAGGGGAAGACCGATTGATAGGGGATTCCACCAGCCGTCAGGTACGTTTCCGAAAAGTTCGGAGCTGCTTATTGCAGGAGTGTCGAGTCCTCCGCTGGTTACCGTTCCCACTGCGGCAAAAGCCATGGCCACTGTGAAGATGGCAAGGAAGGCGAACTGGATTACATCTGTCCAGACGACCGCCGACAGCCCCCCAAGGGTTACATACAGGGAGACCGCAATAGCAACAATGGCTGCAGCGTACAGAGGGTCAAGGCCGTAAAAGACCTGCAGCACCAGAGAAAGCCCTGTTACGTCGGCTACTGCAAAAAGAATCATTACGACAGTGATAATCAGGGCAATCGGCCATCTGACTGCACTACCATAGCGCTGTTCCAGAAGTTCGGGCTGGGTAATTGCGGGCAGGTTTTTGATTTTTCCCACAAGCACCGCAATGATCAGGAGGGCAAGGATATTAGGAGCGACGAATCCCCATATCGAGCCCATTCCAAGGAGCATGTAAAACCCGATAACCGCAAGAATTCCACCGGCTGTGAGCCAGGACGCAGCAGCTGAAAAACCCAGGGCTGAAGGGCCTATCCTGCGCCCCGCAAGCCAGAAGTCGGTAACTGATTTCTGTTTTTTATTGAAATACCAGCCAATGCCTACAAGTCCGGCTAAATAGACTGCAAGCAGTGCCAAGAAAATATTATAACCATCCATAAGGACACCTTCAAAAATATTATATGATTTGTATATTTGTATGTTTTATAAAGAGTTTTCTGAATAAAACTATTAATATAAAGTTACTAAACATAAGGTTACTTTTTTTATTTTGTCTTTATATTTGCACACAGGTAAGTAATTTTTTACTTCTATTCTACTATTTATTTATTCCTCCGGGGTATGGGGGCTGCTTTTTCATCTCACACTCAAGTGAATTTGAGTTTTCAATTGTTTTTGCTTCCCGGTTTTTTTAGAGGGAATATTCCCCAATTTTTCTGGGGGAAAACGCTCTTATAGGGCTTTTGATGTGATTTTTTCTATCTGATGCCCTTCCTGGATGGAATAAAACGGCAATTTTGCTCAAAAGCTTTATAATTGTTATGTTCAAAACCACATATCTATGAAAGATAAAACCCGAGTTTTTAAGGTAATAGCGGTTTTCGCAGTCCTGGCAATTACATTTGCAGGGCTTGGGTGTGTTGACAACCAGACAGAAGAAGAGAATGGCGGAACAGTTGAAAACGGGTCTGAAGGAGTTCCTGCAGGTGAAGCGGCTGTCCTGAAGGTTTTCCATGCAGGAAGTTTGAGCGTGCCCTTTGAGGAACTTGAACAGGAGTTTGAAGCCCGGAACCCGGGTGTGGATGTCCAGAGGGAAGCTGCAGGCAGTGCACAGAGTGTACGGAAAATTACCGAACTCGGGAAAAACGCTGATGTCCTGGCGTCTGCGGACTACAACCTGATCCCGGCCATGATGATGCCGGAGTATGCGGACTGGTATGCGGCTTTTGCAAGGAACCAGATCGTTATTGCTTACACGAATGAAAGTATGTACAGCGACGAGGTCAACGCAGACAACTGGTACGAAATCCTCAGGCGTCCGGGGGTTCGCTACGGTTTTTCCAACCCGAACGATGACCCCTGCGGGTACCGGACCCAGATGGTAACCCAGCTCGCAGAATCCTATTACGGGGACAGCCAGATATACGATGACCTGATCCTGGATCTTACAGGCATGACCGCCACGGAAGAAAACGGAACTTTTATGGTTCATGTCCCTGCATCCGAAGCCCTTGCCCCGGATACAGATAAGATCATGCTCCGGAGCATGGAAGTCGAACTTTCTTCTGCTCTTGAGATGGGAGAAATCGATTACTTCTACATCTACCGCAGTGTTGCTGTGCAGCACGGTTTTGAGTTCGTGGAACTTCCTGCTGAAATTGACCTGGGCTCCATTGAATATGCCGACAATTACAAGCTGGTCCAGGTGGAGATGGCAAACGGAGAAGTTGTTACCGGTACTCCTATCGTGTACGGGATAACGATTCCCAAAAACGCTGAAAACCCCGAACTTGCCGTTGAGTTCGTAAAACTTCTCCTTGAAGAACCCGGACAGCAGATCTTCATCGAAAATGGGCAGCCTCCGATAGTTCCTGCTTTTGCGGATGGGAAGGAGTCAATGCCGGAAGAACTGCAGGGTCTTGTGCAGTAAGGATTAAATTGCAAATAACAGCGAAAAATTGCAAATAACAGCGAAAAATTGCAAATAACAGCGAACCGTAATTCCCTGGGTTTAAAATCCGGTTTCACACCCCTGGCATTAAGGTATATCTCCTGAAACCGGAGCCCCAGGGAACTACTTTATAACAAAAACGGAAGTAAAAGGGTATCATATGAAGACCGTGATCCGAAGAAAGAGAAAAATCGAGCCTCTTACTTTTGTATTTTCCCTTTTATTGCTCTTCCTTTTCTCTTTTATTTTTGTGACCCTTGCAAACATGATATTCGGGCAGGTGTTCGACGACTTCCCCGGGCTGGTGAAAGCTGCAAAAAACAGCTCAGTCATGGGCTCAATTTTTCTTTCTCTTTATGCAGGCTTTCTAGCCACCCTTGTAGCCCTATTCATCGGGGCTCCTGCAGGCTACATCCTTGCAAGGTTTGATTTCCCTGGGAAAAGGCTGGTTGAGAGCATCATCGATGTGCCGGTTGTGGTCCCTCATACGGTTGCAGGAATTGCCCTGCTTACGGTTTTCGGGTCCCGTGGGCTTATCGGCGGTCCGCTTGAACCCTATGTTCAGTTCCGGGATGCCCTTCCGGGAATCGTGGTTGCCATGCTCTTCGTATCCGTGCCGTACCTTGCCAATTCTGCAAGGGAAGGCTTCAAAAGTGTTAACCCGAGACTTGAGAATGCCGCACGCTCCCTGGGTGCCCCTCTATGGAAAGCCTTTTTCTTTGTAACCCTCCCGCTTTCGGCAAGGCACCTCCTTGTGGGGGCTGTCATGACCTGGGCAAGGGCTATCAGTGAGTTCGGAGCCGTTGTGATGATCGCCTACTACCCGATGATAGGGCCCACACTGATCTATGACCGTTTCCTTTCATACGGGCTTTCGGCATCAAGGCCGATTGCTGTCCTCCTTATACTTATCACGCTTTCCATATTCATAGTGGTCAGGATTCTTTCCGCTGGCTGGAGCATTTATGATAGAGATTAAAGCCCTTTCCCGGAAATGGAAAAATTTTTCCCTGAATTCCCTGGACCTTGAGGTCAGAGACGGGGAGTATTTTGTGATCCTCGGGCCTACCGGGGCCGGAAAAACCCTCCTTCTTGAGCTTATTGCAGGTTTTCACGTCCCCGATTCCGGCAAAATCCTGATTGACGGAAAAGACGTAACATGCCTCCCTCCAGAAAAGCACGGCCTTGCCTTTGTCTACCAGGACTATTCCCTCTTCCCGCACATGAGCGTTAAAAAGAATATCGAGTTCGGGATGCGGATGAAGAAAATAAAAGCTCCTGAAAAGATCCCGGAAATTGCTAAAGACCTGAATATTTCCCACCTGATGGACCGTCACCCTGCCACACTTTCCGGAGGGGAACAGCAGAGGGTTGCACTTGCACGAGCGCTTGTGGCCGATCCCGGGATCCTGCTCCTTGACGAACCCTTAAGCGCACTTGACCCAAGAACGCAGGACAGCGCCCGGGAAATGCTTTCTTCCATCCATAAAAAAAAGAAATTGACTGTGCTTCATATTACCCACGACCAGACCGAAGCCCGGATCATGGCAGACCGGATTGCGGTGATAATGGACGGGGAACTCGTCCAGGTGGGGACCCCGGAAGAGATTTTTGAAAAGCCTGCGGACGACAGGGTTGCCAATTTCGTTGGCTTTGAAAATGTCCTGAAAGGCAGGGTCGTTTCTGCGGGAGGAGGGGGTGTACGCATTGAGGCCGGAGAAATGCTGCTTGAAGCTGCCTCAGACGCTTCTTTAGGAGACCTGGTGTATGCCTGCATGAGGCCGGAAAACATAGTTTTAAGTAAGACCTCCGCACAATCCAGCATCAGAAACTCGTTTCAGGGCACTGTGACTGAAGTCCGGGCGCTGGGCGCCCTTGTAAGGGTGAAGGTGGACTGCGGGGCCAGCCTCAATGCCCTCATAACCCGGCAGTCGGCAGAGGAAATGTTTCTTGCCCCGGGGGTGCCTGTATACGTGCAGTTCAAGGCATCTTCTGTCCACGTGCTCCGGTAAAGGTGAAGGTCTGTGAAAGCTAAGACAAAGCTCTGGTTTACCGAAGAAGGAAAAACCGTTATGGGTGCCGGAAGGGCCGATTTATTTAAAGCCATAGATGAGACTCACTCTCTAAGGCAGGCCTGCATGAAACTTGGAATTTCTTACAAACATGCCTGGATGATGCTGAAAAAAATGAATGAAGCCCTCGGCGAGCCTGCAGTTGTCACGGTGCGCGGGGGAAAGGACCAGGGGACTTTCCTTACCGACTTCGGAAGGAAACTTCTGGCCGAATACGAAACAAGCAAAAAGCTCATCAATGAAGCCGTAGGAGACGAAACTTCCTGGGAAAATGTGGGCTTCAAGCTTTCCGCCAGGAACAGGCTTCCCGGCAGGGTACTTGAAGTGGAAAAAAGCGGGCTGGTTTCCAAGATCACGATTGAGATTGAACCTTCATTCCTTACCTCCGTGGTCACGGAAGAGGCTGTTGAAAAGCTCGATATAAAGCCCGGAGACCGGATTTATGCGGTTATCAAGTCTACCGAGGTAATGGTCGCAAAAGCTGCAGGTGAAAAAGAAACCTTAAAAGCCGGTTCAAAAGAAGCTGATTCTTTCGATTGAATACCTTTTTTCAGCACTTATTAATTTTTTTATAATATTTTGGCCTCCCGGAAATTCTTGAGGCACATTGATGGAAAACCTCCAATTGAAGTATTTTCGATGTAAAAATTAAAGTATTTCAAATAATTGAAATGTTTTCTATGAAAAAAGTTGGGGCCTCTCCGGTTTGAGGGGGTTCTCAAACCGAAGGGTTTCCCTGCCGGGAATCATGGATTTTTTTAAGCCGTTCTTTTCAATTCTGCTGCTTTTTCCTGAACAGGACAAAGCAGGCTGCAAGGGCCATGAATGCAATGCCGCTTCCAAGCTGGTATCCGGGGAGGCTTTTTTCTGCGGGCAGGACTTCTGTGTTGATCTTGACACTGTCTGAGATCTGGTCATGTCCGTCGGTGTCCTCGTAGAGGATTTCGCTGTTCAAGGAGTAGGGCTTGGGAGTTGCGTCCTCGTCCACGTCCATGTCAAAAACGGCAACCGCACTTTCTCCCGGGTTCAGGGTGCCCAGGTAGGCCTGGTCATCAGTGGTACTGAAGGGGTCGCCTGCACTGACCCTCACAGTGGCGTCTTTTGCGGGGTCTTCTCCTATGTTTTTATAGGTGACGTAAAGCATGCCGCCGGTATCCGGGTAGAGTTCGCCCTTAACCTCGGTGACTTCGAAGTAGGGCTCTTTCTTGACCTCTACTTCTATGGTCTGGGTCTGGGTCTTGTTTTCATACCAGATCCCTACCTCATGGTTTGTTACCAGGCCGGTAGTGCTGTCAAAATCGTCTCCGCCTACCTGCACATTGTTCTGGTATTTGTACGAAAGTTCAAGGGTTAAGGGGTAAGTGCCGGCAGGGGCATTTTTATTGATCTCAATGGTAAACTTTGTGGGGCTTGAACTGTCCTTTCCCTGTTTGAGGGTACCTGCTTCCTGGGACCCGGATTTAACCTTGATGTTCGGATCATCGGATTTGAGGGTTGCAAGGATGCCAATTGCTGTTACGGCCTGGGCTTCGTACTGCATTTCGGCCTGCTGGAGCATCTCGTCTTTGTAATCTCCGATGTCAACGTCGTTTTCGGACTTAAATCCGGAAATTGCACCTTTGTTCATCATCGTGATGCTGAGGGTCACTGTGTCCCCTCTGGAATACTCGTTGTCTCCCAGCAGGGTGGCGCTGATGTCCGGGCCTCCGTAGACCGTGTAGTAATTGTCACTGATGTCGAAATTCTCTGGTAAGGCTGCCTGTACGGGCAGGGCTGCAAGGCCCAGGATCAGAAGGGCAGTGGCTGCAGTAAAAATTCCTTTTTTATTCATTATCGTCACCTGATGCATTCTCGTCATTGTATTTTCTTCTGTTCCGGTGCATGTTTACGATCTGGTAAAGAGCGATAAGGATTATCAGTATGATTGCTATGCTTGTTATGCTGATTTTTTTCTCGGATGCTTCAAGAGGCACATTCACTTTCAGGTTTTCTGAAAAGGAGGTTTCTCCGTCTTCATCAATGTACCTTATTTCACTATCAATGCCGTAATTTTTTACAACTGCGTCCTTGTCTGCTGAAATTTCGAATGTAGCAGTCCTGCTCTCCCCTGGCCCGATGTCCCCAAGCCTGATTATGGACTTCTCCGTGGCCAGGGGGCTCATGACAACTATCCGGGCCATAGCATCTTCTGCTGTTGTTTCCCTTATATTTGTATAGGTCACCCCAATGACTCCGGTTTCCCCCTGTTTCAGGCTTCCGGAAACTTCCGTTACTTCGAATTTCGGCTTGCTTTCAATCGAAATTGGCAGGCGGAGTATTGTGTCTTTTGTCTTGTATTCTCTTGTGAATTCAGTATTCGTAAGCCCCAGATTTATTACTGCGGCTGTTGCGGTCCGGACGTTTGCCTGGTACTCGTAGCTTACGGGCAGCAAGAGTTCGTAGTTTCCGGCAGGTGTGTCCCCATCGACTCTTATCGTGAAGCGGAGGGTTGCAGTGTGTCCGGTTTCAAGCTCTTCCACGCCCCTTAAGCTGGTTGTGGGCTCGACTTCAATGTACTCCGTTTCCGAGACAAGGGTGGCTTCGAGATCTTTTGCTGTTGTGCATTCTTCTTCTTCTTCCAGCTCTGCCACTGCAAGCAATTCCTCAGCGGATTCTTCGATGTTGCTCTGGTTCACACTCAGCCGCTTGAAACCTTCTATGTATCCCTCGTTCACTATTTTTACCTGGATGTCTGCGGTTTCACCCCGGCTAAACTCGGGATCTCCTACAACACATGCCTGAAAGGCTGGCTCTCCGTAGCTCCGGTAGTAGTCCACGGTGTACCCGTAGTCAGGGATGATAAAGTTCACTTCATCATCATTATCATCGTTTCCAAGAGCTGGGGCCGCGGTTGTTAAGAGAACTGATAGAATAACTGAAATTGCAATGAATGTTTTTACGATCTTCTGTACTGTTTCATTTTTGGGCTCTTTCATCAGATATCCGCCCCTTGAACTTGTTTTCCTGCTTGTTTCTGTGCCGTTTGCGCGCCTCTTTTTTTATCCCGCCAGGTATCTAAGACGACGATCAGGGGCGGGAATACTATAAAGGTAGCTATAAGGGCTAGCAGGACATCGATGACCGTTACGATCCCGAAGTCGCTTATCATCGCAAACGGGGACGCAATAAGGGCCATGAACCCGAACACCGTTGTGGCTCCCGAGGCAATGATCGCCGTACCTATCTTCGTGCTTGCCTTATGGATAGCTTCAAGAGGACTTGCACCTGCTTCTTTTTCCTCGAAGTAGCGTTCCATCATGAGAATTGCGTACTCGGACCCTACCCCCAGGATCAGGGCTCCAAGGGTTGCGGTCATGGGGTTGTAGTCCAGGTTCAGGTAGTCCATCACCCCTCCGGACCAGCCTATCACGATAAACATGGGAATGACCGGGGTCAGGGCTTTTAGCCAGTCCCTGTAAATCACAAAGAGCCCGGCCAGCACAAGGGCAAGCCCGAGGAAGGTCATCTGCACCCTGCCGCTGGTAAGTGCGGTTATGACTTCTATGAAGACCACGTTGTTTCCGGTAATCGTGACAGATGTGCCCGGAGGCGCCGGCATCCACCCGATGTCCTCTCTTACGATGTTGGTCAGCTCTTTGATCCCGGTTACTTTTATGTCGGAGACGGCATTTCCTATGTCAAAGTTCAGGAGAAGCATGTTTTTCCCGTACATGTAGCGGTCTTTTTTGTAGTCCGGGATCTGTTCGTAGATTGCTTCGATTTCCTGGGCACTGTCAGGGATTATCCCTCCGTTTAACTCTTTTACAAGCGGGACGATGCTTGATGCGCTGTATATATGCCCTCTGCCGTTCACCTCATGTTCGCTGAACTCGTCAATCCACTGCAGGACTTCCGGATCGGCAGTGTCCTTGACCTTTATGATGAGGTTCAGCTGGTCGGTTCCCCCCATGATGTCGCCCATGTGCTGCAGGTCTATAAGTGCAGGCATGTCCTGGGGAACAAAAGTCGTAACGTCCGTCTGGATGCCCACGGACTGGTCGGCATAAATGCCTCCGAGACATAGGAGGGCTGCAATCCCGAGCACAACAACATCATATTTTATTGTGAAGTCTGTAAGCCTCTTCAGGAATTCCTCAAGTTTCTGGGTTTTCGCATGCCCTTCAACGTGCTTTTCTGCAGCTTTCCCGTCCTTTCCCCTGTCAGGCCTTATCCTGCTCTTCATCTTTCCTACCAGGTTCTTTTCCGAGGCCCGGTCAAAGAGGGATATGGTGACGATGCCTACAAATATGGCAGCGATGTAGCACATGACTATCCCGATCATGAGGAGTTTTCCAAAATCCCTTATCATGGGTACGGAGGACGTAAAAAGGGACACGAACCCAAGAGCAGTCATGCCCAGGGCGACAAGGACTGCTGGGCCTGTATTTTTAACGGTTGCTACAACAGCATGGGTCCTGTTTTTGTTTTCCTGCAGTTCTTCTTCCATTCTGTTATGGAACTGGATGGCATAATCGATCCCAAGCCCTATCAGCACCGGGAACGCAGCCATGGAGACCATGGAGAGGGGAATTCCAAGGTAACCCATGGCTCCGAAGGTGTATATGATCCCCAGAAGGACAACGGGCAAAGGCAGCAGTTTCCAGCGGACGTGCCTGAAGACAAGGTTTAGCACGATAAGCATGAAGAAGGCGGAAATTCCAAGAAGAGGCCCCATGCTTGAATTCATCTCATGGTTCATAGAGATACTGAAAGCCGGGTCGCCTGTTACTATGATGCTGTATGAAGGGGGAAATTCCGAAAATGCAATCGCTTCTTCGGTTGCGTACAGGATCTCTTCCTGTTTGGCTTCAGTGGTCGAGCCGGCCATTACCACTGAGATGAGCATGTGCGTATCGTCAGGGGTAAGCATCTCGAAGGCTTCAGGGTTTGCGTCAATTATCGCCTTTACTTCCTCGTCAGTATCAGGGACCGTATACCTGCCTGTCATCTGGTAATTTATGCCTTTGACAATGGAAGCCGGACTTGTGGTTTCGATAACGCCTTCAGTGGACTGTAGCTGGTGTTCGAGCCTGTCCACGGCCTTCATAAGGTCCGATGTTTTAACGTCATTTCCCTCTACCATCACCACAATTGATTGTGTCTGGAAGATGTTCAGGAAAAGGTGGTCAAAATCCTGGTACATCCGCGAGTCTTTCCCGACAAAAGTCTCTGTGCCGGACGCCATCTCGATCTTCTGTGCGCCCTGCATAGCTATGAAGATGAAAAGGAAAAAGACCAGAAGTATGGTCAGGCGGTTGTTCTGAATAAAAATACCTAGTTTTTCAAAAATATCTTTAATGGCGGATTCCCCTCAGATTTTTCTTGAAGTATAAAACGCAAGTAGTGCAGGAGCCCAGGGGGAGATCTCCGGTTTCCTGTTGATCTTTCCGGTCCGGTCGCAAGGTCTATCCACGCAACTGCTTTATTATTGTTCCCTCTATTTTTTAATAAATTCTTTTACCAAGGGCCTGAGGGTATAATAGAAAGAAAAGATTTAAGTCTATTGTTACTTTAGGGGTAACAAATGTTTTCATGTGTAAATCCACAGCTAATTAGCAACCTTGAGAGGCTGGGCCTCACGGAAAACGAGGCCAAGGCATATGCGGGACTTGTCAGCCTGAAAGAGGCCACTGCAAGGGAAGTCCATGAGTTGACAGGTGTGCCCAGGGCTAAAGTCTATGAGATCCTGAAAACCCTGTCCAGGAAAGGTTATGTGGAAGTCCGGCAGGGGTCTCCTGCATATTTTCGGGCCGTTGACCCGAAACACGTTATCGGGCGGATCAAAGACGAGATGATCAACTGCGCCATAGATGCCCTGGACCAGCTTAATGAATTAAGCTATGAAATGCCAAAGTCTTCTCCGGTCTGGTGTATCCAGAGCGAATGGGGTATCCGGAACCGGGTCCTTGAACTCCTCAGCAATGTCAGGGAAGAACTGATTGTTTTTTCCACAAATCCCGAATTCCTGAGGGAATTCGAAGCCGAGCTGAAAATACTTGAAAAGAGATGCCGGCTCATTCTTATTGTGGATGAACTGGATAAGTTCAGGGACATGCCTTTCGACTTTAAGGAAACGGGAAAAGAATTTGGGGACTTTGTTCGAAATCTGATTATTGACGGGATGCAGTACAGTGAAGACCTTTTCATGATCTCGGACGGAAAAGAGTCCATTGCCGTCCATAAGGTAGGGGACAAGAGGGAAGCAGTAGTAATAAGGCTGCCTGTGGTCTGCCATCTGCAGAAACTGATATATAACTGGCTGGTCAAAGGCGGTTTTGTGATAAATCCTGAAATCTGATCCTATGTCATAGACTCCTGAACTTTATTCTATATCATAGACTCCTGAACCTTTCTTATTCATCGGAGGTTTTATTGAATGAAATCCGTGACAATAAATGGCGTTAACATACAGTGGCTCGGACATGCTGGCTTTTTGCTGGAAGGTGAAGGCAAGAAAATCTATATTGATCCCTACCGGTTGCAGGCTGAGCCTGAGTTTGACGACCTGGCTGACATCCTCCTCATAACCCACGAACATTTCGACCACTGCAGCCCGGGGGATATCCGGAAGGTCCGAAGGTCCGATTCCACGACCCTGGTCCCGGAAAGTTGTCCTCTGGAATTCCGGGGGGACGCCCGGAGGGTTGCCGAAGGGGATGTCCTGGCCGACGGGCTTGAGATCAAAGGGGTCAGGATTGAGGTGGTGCCAGCCTATAACCTTGATAAACCGTACCATCCGCGGGGTCTTGGAGTGGGATACATCGTGGAACTTGAAGGGCTCAGGATCTATCACGCCGGAGACTGTGATTTCTTCCCAGAGATGGGAAAAATAAAGGCTGATGTTGCCCTGCTTCCCATAGGGGGAACGTATACCATGGACGAGGAGGAAGCTGCCCGGGCAGCTGTTGCCATCTCCCCGAAAGTTGTAATTCCCATGCACTACGGGAATGCCGGGGGAATAGACGCGGACCCCGAAAAGTTTAAAACCCTTGTGCACGGCAAGAACCCCGGTATTGATGTGATCATTCTTGATCCCTGAGTCAGGTTTTCTTGTAGAATATCCTTACTTTGAACTAATCCCGGGTAAATTAAAAACAGCAGGACCGATTTTTCATGTCTAGAGTGGCCAGAAAGCAACAAAAAAATCTGATACAGGTCGTCGCATCCCAGCGCATGTGGCGCCTCTTTGAACTTGCAAAAAAGGAATTTGCAGAACACCCTGAGCGGAGTGACCGCTACGTGCAGCTTATCCGGAATATTTCCATGAGGAACAGGATGAGCATTCCCAGGGAAATCAAGCGCAGAATCTGCAAGCACTGTTACTCTTTTCTGGTGCCCGGAAGCAATGCGCGGTACAGGCTGAAAGAGGGGTACATTGTTGTTTCCTGCAACTGCTGCGGAAAAGAAATGCGCTACCCCTATAAAAGGTTGAAAAATCGAATTTAAATTAGCATTGAAGTTAAAATTTGTTTTACTGCGTAAGTTACCAGGAGTACAATGATCACGATTGTCAGGTAAACAAAAACATTCCGGTATACTATATCTTTCGGAGAGCCCGGTTCGATCCCGAGAGCCCCTGGACAGTTATCACAGGAAGCTGACCCACAACCGCAACTAATATTGATCTCTTTGTATGGACTCTGGACATTTGGTTTTACTTTTACCGGCTGGTTTATTACAGGAAGTATTTTTTTGTTTTCTTCGGGCATAACTTGCATTTTTACCCCATCAAATATAAAGCTTGTTTTTAAGTTCTCTCTTTTTAGTTCTCTATATCTATATAGTCATGCTAGCATTTATAATATATTATAATAGTTATAATATTTCTTATATATTGTCTAATATCACTTTATTCTCATATTCAGTATTCTCATACAACTATCC
The DNA here is from genome assembly GCF_024372725.1 of Methanosarcina sp. KYL-1. Classification (GTDB taxonomy): domain Archaea; phylum Halobacteriota; class Methanosarcinia; order Methanosarcinales; family Methanosarcinaceae; genus Methanosarcina. The sequence goes on along the minus strand of NZ_VOUA01000002.1, from coordinate 200,046 downwards.
ATCTTCTTTGCCGCCGGGAAGTTTCTCAAAAGAGCAAAATGCGAATTAAACCCGGATATTTTTGGGTAGTGGAAAAAGAGAATCTTCCGGGGAGCTCCTGTATTTTGGGTCCGGAAAAAATCTTATTTTTCGCGCATTTTCTTTATGGCCAGCGCTATCTGTTTTGCGATTACGGACTTCGGGCCTTTGTCGTCCACGAGCACTCTCCCGCTAACCTCCCACCAGGACTTGGGATAGGCTTTGTCAGGTTCCACTTCAGGGTTCAGGCCGAGCTGCCTGGCTGCCTCTGTTATTTCTTTAAGATGCGGCTCCTTTACGGAACTTTTCTTGGAGATTATCCTGCCGTTGCTCCTGGACCTTGTCAGGTCTATGTATGCAGGCCAGATTACCAGTTTTCCCTTGTCTTTCATCATCATGCTATCTGTTTCTAGATTGTTTTCATGGAATTTAAAACTGCCCGGAGAACCTCTGCGGGCAGGCTGCATCCGCTCTATCATGTGTAATAATTCTGATACTTATCCCCCTCGTTCCACAACCTGCAATTATTTATATTTCCCGGACAATTCCAGCAGCGGTGTTTGTAAATGATTCCGGGATTTGCAATTGATGAAAAGGTCAGGGCTTATATCCGGAAGAGCGGGCAGGATTTCAGGCTCGCGACTTCCCCGGAAGGCCCGGTACTGATGCCCCTCGGGGATGCTTCCCCAAAGCCTTCAGACCTTAAAATCCTTGTCGGAAGCAATATCCTTTATGTTTCGAAACTTCAGGCAAAGTATATAAAAAAAATTGACTGGCCCATGGTTGAAAGGTTCAGGAATTCTTCCGGAGAGCCCGGGTCTGAGTTTTGATGCCTGGCTCCATATTAATCCTCTTAATTTAATTGTCCCGGACGTTTAACTCTCTTAATTAATTTTCATGGAGGGGAACTTCAGGAAGACGCCTTTTCTGTCATTTTAGGGATTGCTACCCGTTTTATTTATTAAGAAGGGTGAGTATAGGATAAAGACTGACATTATGCCAGGTCCTGCAAAGTTCCCGCATTCCTGAGGAACAGGGAAATTGCTGCTGGCGTAACATGCAAGCATAGCTTAACATGCAAGTACAAAAAGATCGCTTTAAGCTGATGGGAGAAGTTGTCCGTGAAAATGAAAACAAAAGCTGTATTTATGCTCCTTGCCCTGCTAGTGGTCTTCATATCGGGCTGCATGGAAAAAAAAGAGGAAATTATCATTGATGAGCCCGGCAATATCTCTACCTATGAATTTGAAGTTTTTCTGAATGAATGGGACAATGAAGTGCCTGCAAATACAACCACATATTACATCCTGGGTGATAAAACGGAGGTACAGGTTGTCCATATTGTCATAAACAGTAGCAAAATAGAAATTTTCCCTACCGAGACTTTAGGCGGAAACTCCGAGAAAAAGCCCATCGAGAGCTTTGTACCCCTTGTGGAACCTGCAAACGAAACGGAAGCAAGTCCCGAGACTTTAATGGAGCTTTCCAACAGGACCGAGGTATCGGATATCAATTACTCCCTGATCCAGGAAGTCCGCCGGGGAATTAAGGTCATAAACCTGGAATTTGAAGAACCCGTCACAGGCTTTATCGCATACACGCTTGAGGTGCCCGGGACCCAGAACTTCTTAGTCATGAAACCTGACTCCGAGTTCATAAGGGTGGTCCTCCCGGAAGGCTATTCCACGGGCAACAGGGTCTTTGGGATCCCGCGCCCGTCCCCTTCGGATATAAGCTTCGATGAACAGGGCAGGCAGACCCTTATGTGGATCTCTTCGGAGATGGGAGAACGTGAAGAGACCATCCAGGTAAAATATTATCCCGAGACTGCCCCGATATATTTCTTTTCCGCAATTATAGCCCTGCTTTCCGGGTCTGTGCTGGTACTTGTGCATTATTCCAGAAATAAGAGAGAACTGGAGCAGGTTCGGGAAGTCTTTGAACTCGAAAAGCAGTACACGGAAAAAGGAAAGAAAAAGAGGAAATGAAGTTTTTCATTCTTAACTTCATTTTCATTCTCTTATGCTTATTTTCTTTCTTAACTTCATTTTCATCTCATGTTCATAATTTTTCCACATTTTTTGGCAAATCATAATTTATTTATTCAAGTTTGTCCATATTTTGTCATAATGAGTGCCTGCAGACAAATCTGGTGTAAGTCCTTCAGGGGTAAGTCCCTATTTTCCGGAGAATCCGAATCAGACGCTTCTGTTCCTCTTATCGGTTCCATTCTTCTTTTGCTTGTTTTATTCGTAATTACGGGTGCAGCTTTTTCCAGCTTCCTTAGTAGCTCAGGAAGCTACGTGAATTTTCAGCTCCCTGTGATAAATATCAACATTGAGTCCTGTGAGGGTGGGCTTCGCTACGGCTCTGATGCCGAAAGGGCACGGTTTGATGAAAATCTTATCGTACTCGTACATGAAGGGGGCAGCCCGTTGGCTCTGAAAACTACTTCTCTTAAAATCCAGGGGTATGGAAATTCCTACCAGGGTATTGTAGGAGACGGGGGTAAGGTCCTGAAAGGGGATACCTCTGTATTTTATACCGACCTGAGCTCGGAAAAGAAAAATCCCGACGAATACTTGGCCCGGAATAGGGCCACGCTTAAAGACGGATACTGGACCGCAGGGGAAAAACTGGTCCTCTGCGGGCGGGATAGTGCGATCGGTACTGAAGATTCAAGTGTTAAGGTCAACGTAAACGGGGTTGGGAACACTACGGACAACTACGGCTTCAAGGCAGGGTCTGAAATTACTTTAGTTATCATTGACACGGAAGGCCGGAATGTCCTTGCGAAAAGAACGGCTGTCGTGGAGTTTGCAGGAGAATGATTCAAAAACCTCTTTTTTTCCAGAATTTCTATTCTCCATCGATAATTTTATAAAATACCTGGTTATATATTTTCAAACATATCAGTCCTGCTTTCATCATGATGGGTATGTTCTGCCTGCCCTATCAGTGAAAAACAGGTCACATTCTGTCGGTTTTCTCTCCTCCCTCCGGGGAGTCTTTCCCGGGACGGGGGTTATCTGTCCGATATCGAGAAAATCGGCCAGTTCCTATCAAAAAGTTAACTTATAAGTACAGTGTATTCTTCTGCGTTATGTTCAATTCTACATAATGTAAAATCCTCTGAATTATCTCCGGTTGTCTGGTCTTAACATGTCCGGCCTGCCGTATTGTCCGGCATTATGTTTTTTGAAACATAACCGGTGAAACCGAATATTGCACACACATAATATGAAACTTCAGATCCACAGAGGTGCCTTATGGAAACAATTCTCAAGCAGATAAAGGACCCTGAGCTGCTTTCCCAGATTGAAAAGGTTGTCCCATTTCACGGTTTCCTTACCTCCGGGGCATTAATCGGCATCCAGATGCTCAATATTGCAAGAAGGGTGCTTGATGTCCGGGACGGGGAACGCATATACGTGACCTGCGAAACGAAAAGCTGCATGCCTGATCCCTTCCAGATCCTTGCCGGAGCCACCATCGGAAACAACGGGTTGAAGATCAATAACCTGGGGAAGATGGCGGTCACGGTAAACAAACAGGCGCCTGAAGGAGTGCACGGCATAAAAGGTGTCCGGATCATCCTCGATACTGAGAAGACAAAGGACTATCCCATACTCCACGCCTGGTACCTGAACACTGAAAAGCTTCCCCATGAAGAGGTTGTGCCCGTGCTGCTGGAAGCAGGAGAAAAGGTGTATTCCTGGAAACTTGTGGACATTGAAGTCCCGGTCAGGAAGAAAAAGCGGATACAGTGCTGTAAAAATTGCGGTGAAACGTTCATTCAACATGATAATGAGCTGCTGTGCGGCGGATGCACAGAATAACGCTGAGAGGTGAGCAAAATGCAAAATGATATGCGATTGTCTGTCTTTTCCGAAAAAAAAGACCGGCAGCTGGTCTATAAGCCTGAAAAATGCATTGGCTGCGGGACCTGCGTACAGGCATGCCCCAAAGGTACTCTTGCTGTAGGGGCCGTGGGTGCTGTAGCAAGAGGGCTCCTGGATGCTGATTTCCTGGAAATGAAGGAGAGTGAAGCCTGCCTGGTCTGTGGAATTTGTGCGAAAGTCTGTCCCACAGGCGCTCTTGAATTGAAGCAGGAAGGAAAAAACCTCGCTGACATGTCCTATATCTCCAGGGCCATGAGAATAACGTCAGTAAATGAAAGCTGCGTCCACTGCGGGCTTTGTGAGGATATCTGTCCCAGGGGCTGCATTGAGGTAACCCGGGAGATTTCAACGGATGGAAGCCTGAAGCTGGTCGGAAAGACCCATATTGATTCGGAGTGCTGCGTCCACTGCGGCTGGTGTGCGGCAGTATGTCCCGTAAACGCTATTTCCGTGGAAAAGCCCTTTGCAGGGACCTGGACCCGGGCTGAGGATGTCTGCCAGACCTGCCACACCTGCATTGATGTCTGTCCTGCAAATGCCCTTTTCAACAAAAAGTGGAAAGCCGGGGAAAGAGTCGAAAAGATCACCCACCGGCCTGACGCCTGCATCTATTGCGGGGCCTGTGCGGTTGCCTGCCCTGTGGACGCCATTGATGTCAGGAAAACCGCAATCCTTCCGGAAATGGAGAAAAAGGGGCCCCTTGAGAAAAAGTTGCTTGAAGCCTCTGTTCCCGAAGCCCTGCTCCGCACCTGCCTTGAAACTGATGAAGCTGCTTGCCTGGGCTGCGGAAACTGTGTGATTGTCTGCCCGGTAAACGCTCTTGAGAACCGTGAACTTGCAGCCGGGCACCTGAACAACATGGATGAAAAAGCTCTTCTTGAGGTCAGGAACGGGAAAATTTCGGTCGTAAACCAGGAACGCTGCGGGGGAGACGGAACCTGTGCCCTGATCTGCCCTGTGGACGCGATCAGGCTTGTGAAAAGGGAGGTTGAGTAAATGGCAGGAACTATTGCAATCAAAAACGGGTACGTCTTTGACCCCTTAAACGAGATCAACGGGGATGTAATGGACGTCTTTATCAGGGACGGAAAAGTTGTTCCGGAACTTTCTGCAGCCGAAATGATGGATGCAAAGGTTATTGACGTCTCAGGCATGACGGTCATGGCCGGAGGGGTTGACTCCCACTCCCACGTGGCCGGGGCAAAGGTCAATGCCGGGCGGTCGATGCGCCCTGAAGACCACTATAAGGCCAATCTCCAGAAGACCTCAATCACCCATTCCGGCTCAGGCTACACTGTCCCATCGGTCTACAAGCAGGGGTATGATTATGCGGCCATGGGCTACACAACGGTCTTTGAAGCTGCAGTCCCTCCCCTTGAAGCCCGCCACACCCATGAGGAGATGCGTGCTACTCCCATGCTCGATATGGGAGGGTACCTTGTGCTCGGGAACAACTGGTTTTTGATGCGCTACTTAAGGGACGGGGACATTGAAAGGGCTGCAGCTTACGTGGCCTGGATGATGAAGACCCACAAGACCTACGGGATCAAGTGCGTAAACCCTGCAGGAGTCGAGAACTGGGGCTGGGGCAAAAACGTAAGCTCCCTTGATGAGGCCAACATCCATTTCGAAATCACTCCCAGGGAAGTCATCAAGGGCCTTACCGAGATCAACGAACGCCTGGGCATGCCCATGCCCGTCCACCTGCACGCAAACAACCTGGGGCACCCCGGCTGCTATGCAATTACGAAGGATTCCTTAAAAATCCCGGACGGGGTAAAGACAACGCAAAATATGGACGTTGAATGGGCCGAGACTAAGATGGACCCTTCAAGGGACCGTTCCGTATACCTTACCCACTTGATGTTCAACAGTTTTGCAGGCACCACCTGGGCTGACTGCGAGTCCGGGGTAAAGGACATTGCAGACTACATCAACAACAGGGACCATGTAGTAATCGACAGCGGCTGCACACCTTTCGGGGAAGCTACGGTCATGACCGGGGACGGGCCTGCAATCCACGACCTTTACACCCTTACCGGAAACAAATGGTCAAACACCGACGTTGAGATGGAGTGCGGATCAGGTGTCCTGCCCTTTACCTATTTCAAGTCCAATCCCGTGCACAGCCTGCAGTGGGCAATGGGGCTTGAATGCCTCCTGCTGATCAACGACCCCTGGAAGACCATCATGACCACGGACAGCCCCAACGGTGGGCCGTTTACGAAATATCCGGAGGTCATGACCTGGCTCATGTCCGAAGCCTCAAGGAAGCAGACCTTCAGCGAGTGCCACAAGTGGGCCAACGACAGGACCGAGCTTGGCGGCGTAAACCGGGAACTTTCCCTCTACGACCTTGCGATCCTTACAAGGGCCAACCCTGCCCGGACAATCGGAATGGTCCACAGGAAAGGCTCCCTTGGTGTGGGTGCGGACGGGGACGTTACGGTATACAACATAAACCCGCAGCAGCTTGACCCTAACAACTACGAGGCTCTCCTCAGGGCCTTCAGGAAGGCAGAATATACCGTGAAAGGCGGAGAAATCGTGGCTGTTAAGGGAGAGATTGTGTCAGTGCCCGAAAAGCGGACTTACTACTCCGAGGTGCACGTGGAAGATGAACGGGAAAAGGAGATGCTGGCTGACGTGAAGGAATGGTTCAGGTACTACACTCTGGGCTTTGCCAACTACCCTACTCCAGAGAAGTATCTGGAAAACCCGACTCCCATACAGGTTAACGGTGAGAGGTGAAGTAATGTCAGAAGTAATGTCAGAATTAGTGTCAGAAGCAATGTCAGAAGTAATTCTTATTCTTAAGAGAGAGATCGACATTAAACTGGAGGCAGACGTCATAACTCCTGACTCCTTTGCAGGCAAAAATGCCGAAGAAATCGGAAACCTGTCCGTCTGGCAGGGCCCGAAGACCTGCCCTCTTTCCGACTTTTTCGAAGTGAAAGGCAGTGGAGGCAGTTCTGCGGCTGAAACCCTGATCCGCATAAAAGGCGACGCAATAAGGGTCAAAAGGATCGGGGAAGGCATGAGTGCGGGAAAAATCGAAATTGAGGGTTCCGCAGGTATGCATGTAGGTTCCGGGATGAAAGGAGGCGAGATTCTCGTATACGGAGATGCCGATTCCTGGGCGGGCATGGAACTGCTCGGCGGGCTCCTTCACATTAAAGGAAATGCCGGAGACCACGTTGGCTGCGCGTACCGGGGCAAGTGGCACGGCATGAAAGGCGGGCGCATTGTGATCGAAGGCTCGGCGCGGCACCAGCTCGGAGGCGGCATGGACGGCGGTGAAATCCTTGTGGAAGGCAATGTTGAGGGCTTCTGCGGGATCCGCCAGAACGGCGGGCTCATCGTTGTGAAGGGGAGAGCTCTTCGCGGCGTTGGGGCCGAAATGGCAGCCGGCACCATAGTTGTCGGGGGGGTTATCGAACGCTTCTCCCCGGGTTTCGAATATACGGATATGGTAGACGGCTTCACCCATGGTGAGGTTGAGTTACCTGGAATATTCAAGAAGTTTACCGGGGACTATGCGATCAGCAAGCGGGCAAAAGGAGTGCTCTACGCGGCTGCGGATGCAAACTCGGAGCTCTGAGGTGAGAGGCATGGAAGTATTACTCATTACCGGAAGTACGATTGATGAAGGCAGGCTTGCCAAGGGGGGGGACAAGCTCACGGACGAATACCTCAGGGAATGTGCAGTATGCTGGATTTCTCCTGTGGATTTCGTGTCCCTCTGCTCCCCTGAAAAAGTGAAGGTCACAAGCCGGGATAGGCGGCATTCGGTCTCGGTCTATACGAAATGTACGGATTCTGTCCGGCCGGGGCACGTGTTCATGCCAAGGGCTATCTGGTCCAATGTTATCATCGACCCTGATACCCTTTCGACGGGCTCTCCCCTCTACAAGGGCGCACCGGTCAGCATCGAGCCCACGGAAGAAGAGGTCCTGAGCGCCGAAGATGTAGTGCTGAAAGTTTATGTCGGAGGGCAGTGAGTATGATTTACAAAAACATAGTCTGTCCGGTCTGCGGGGCAGCCTGCGACGATATCCAGGTCGAGTTCGGAGACGGAAAGATCGAAGCTAAAAATGCATGTAAGATGGGAAACGCCAAGTTCAAGGAAGTTGTAAGTTCCCACAGGCTCAGAGAGCCCCTTATGAAAACCGGGGGAAAACTGACCCCTGCAGCCTGGGACGAAGCCCTTGAAAAAGCTGCGGATATCCTCATTTCTGCAAAGCGCCCCCTCCTCTTTATGGGCAGTGAGACCTCCTGTGAAGCCCACGAAATCGGGCTCAAGATCGGGGAATACCTGGGTGCGGTTGTTGACTCTAACGCAACAATCTGCCACGGCCCTACAGCCATGGGCATCCAGGAATCCGGAAAAGTCGGCGCAACGGAAGGGCAGAAGAAAAACAGGGGCGACCTTGTGGTCTACTGGGGGACCAACCCTCTTGAGTCCATGCCGCGTCAGATGTCTCGTTACGGAGTCTTCCCGAGAGGCTACTGGACCAAACGCGGGCGTTTCGACCGGACCGTCATCACCATCGACCCGCGAAAGACTCCCACGGCAGAGGCTTCGGACCTGCACATCCAGCTCAAACCCAACTCCGACTACGAACTGGCCAGTGCCCTCCTGACCCTGCTCCACGGAAAAACCCCTCACCCGTCGGTAGAAGAGGTCACAGGGGTCCCCATCCCGGTGATGGAAGAGATGCTCGATATGATGAAAAACTGCAACTTCGGCGCCATCTCCGTGGGCCTTGGCCTTTCCTCCTCCATAGGAAAGCACAGGAACGCCGAAATTGCCATGAACCTGGTAAAGGAGCTGAACAATTACGCCAAGTTCACCCTTGGCGCTCTCCGCGGCCACTGCAACGTTGCAGGCTTCAACCAGGTGGCCTCCTACATGTACGGCTACCCCTTCGGGCTTGACTTCATGCGGGGCCACCCGCGCTACAACCCCGGGGAGTTCACAACCGTAGACCTCCTGCGGGAAAAGGACGTGGATGCAGCTCTTGTGATGTGTGCCGACCTGGTCTGCCACATCCCCGCCGACTGCGCCTCCTACCTTGCCGAAATCCCCCTGGTCTGCCTGGACATCGCTCCCTGCCCGACCACCGTAGCATCCGACGTCGTGCTCCCCGGAGTCATCGACGCCATGGAATGCGACGGGACCTTCTACAGGTTAGACGACGTAGCCGTGCACTTCGAGCCCTTCACGGACTCTCCCTTCGAGTTTACGAAGAGCAACGAGGACACCCTGAAGCAGCTCTTTGAGAAGATTAAAGCAAGGAAATAACGGGCAGTCCCCTCAATAGAGGGAACAGTTCTTTGCAGTCCTTTAACTGCGTGCTCTTTAAGTGAGTGCTCAGGTAAAGGAAAACTAAAATCAAACTGCTGAAAAAAGGAAGGGCAGGGTTTGCCCTTCTTTTTACTTTTCAGCTTCCAAATCTACCGTTATCTTTTTGCAGATAGGGCCCCACCTTCTCACCGGTTGCGCAAGCAACCGGCCTTTTCCTGAAAAATATCAAAGAATGAAAATAAGCAGAGTATCATATAACTGCGGGAAAAATCTATTTTAAATGAAACAACTGCGGGAAAAATCTATTTTAAATGAAACAACTGCGGGAAAAATCTATTTTAAATGAAACAACTGCGGGAAAAATCTATTTTAAATGAAACACAGCCATCGAAATGTAGTCCTTTATAATGTGGATGATGGGTCAATCTTCGAACCCTTTTTGTTCGTTTTTTCTGCCGCTTTTCGTTTTCAATTTTTTTTGGGATATCTTTTTCAATTTCTTTTTGGAAAAGGCCGGCCTCCTTCGTCGGCCGGTGAGAGCGCGGGGACTAAGAATCAATATGTATAAACCTTCTCGAGGTTCCATTCTGAGCCCATAAAAAGCTAACCTGTTACTTTTTCCTGAAAGCAACCTTTTCCCCGCAGTACTGGTGCAACTTCTTTGTTCCTCCAGCTTCGCTGACCACGGTGAGCATTGTCCAGGGGTCCAGGATCCGGGTCCCCATTACTGCCGTAACCCCGCGTTCGAAGAAGGGAGCCGGGTAGAGGGGGGTGCTTGGGCCGAGGAGGACGACTTCCCTTGCTTCGCCCCTGAGGGCCAGGAGTTCGTCGATGGTCCCGTTGACAAGGGTGCTGGCGCTGAGGATGATGACATCGGAGGCGGGCAGGACTTCTTCGGCTTTTTCCGAGGGCAGGGTCCGGGTTTTCGGGGCTTCTATCTCGCGTTTTTCAAGGACCGTGAGTTTTTCGGTTATTTTCAGGATCTTCGGGACCAGCGGGCCGAAATAGCCAATCATTGCAACCCTGTCCCCGGGCTTTATGAGGTCGAGGATGTCCAGGTCCGAGCGCCGGAACTTTTCAGGTTCCAGGTCACGAAGCATGTTGGAAAGGGCGTTTGCGGCTGCAATTCCTACTGCAACTTCAAGAGAGTTTTTCGAGAGGGCAAGTCCAAGCACCTGGTCTGCAGTCCTGCCTTTCAGGGTCTCTGCAAAACCCAGGGCAGGGCAGCCGGAAAATTCGTAGAGGGGAGTGCAGGCAACGCCTCCGTAGTTTTCGGAAAGCAGGACCCCTGTGTAGGCAAGGCCTATCCTGACGTCCTTTACTTCGATTTCTTCAAGGGCCGGGCCCAGGTCTTTTTTTAGTTCCCTTACCAGGGCGGGAAGGACTCCGTTTTCTTCTTTTTCTCCGGTTTCCTTCGGGTTTTTGATTTCTGGCATGCGTCCACCTTTAAATCTTACTATATCAGCTGTCTTTTACCTGTTATCAGCTATATGTACAATGTCGATTCTTTTTTATCTTACAGCCTTTCGATCTTCGTTGTAAAGTCCAGGGGAGTTGCATAATACGGGGCGCTTGTAACAATGATGTCCACAAGGGAGGCGTATTCTGGAATCCTTTTTGCCTCGATTCCTCCCACTGCAAGTTCAAGTTTCGGGTTGAGTTTCTTAAGCTCGGGCCCGAGTTCCCGCAGTTCTTCCGGGGAGAGGTGGTCAAGGAGCATGATGTCCGCCATCTCGGCATACTTGAAGGCTTCTTCCCTTGACCGGGGCTCGATTTCTATTTTCTTCAGGGCCCGGAGTTTCCCCAGGGCTCCGGCAACTTGCAGGTGGTTCTGGCTCAGCTGGATGGAGTCGCTCAGGGAGTTCCTGTGGATGTCTCCTCCGCCTACCCGGACGGCTTTCAGCTCAAAAGTGCGGGAGCCGGGGTGGGTCTTCCTGCTTGTGGCAATGATAACGTCCGGGTTTGCCTTTTTGCCTGCGCTTACGAAAGAGGCGGTTTTCGTGGCAATGGCGCACATGAGGGAAAGGAAAGTCTGGGAGACTCTCCAGAACTTGAACAGGAGTTTGAGGTCCCCTTCGGCTTCGAAAACAATATCTCCGGGCCCGAAAGTCCTGCCGTCTTCGAGGTAGCTCGGGACTTTCAGGCCCGTTTTTTCGTAATATGCGGCCAGATCTCCGGCGCAGGCACAGGTCCCCGCTTCCCTGGAAAGAACCTTCAGGGTGCCTTTGCCTTCAAGGTGGAGCAGTTCCGCGCTTTCGTCCTGGTAGGGACAGTCTTCGTAAAAGTACAGCTCAAAAAGGCCTATCATCCTCGGTCTCCTGAATTTTTTCCTGCTTATTCTCCATTTTAAGTTTTGATTTCCCACATTTACCCCTGTTCCGCAGCCGCCTTTGCTTCGCAGTTGCAGCCTAAGTTTCCGTCTAAGTTTCTGTCTAAGTTTCTGTCTAAGTTTCCGTCTAAGTTGCCCACGCAGTTGCCCCTGCTCCCTTCGGGTTCCCGGATTATCCTGGCATTTGCGGCTTTGAACACGGCATAGATCTCACTTCCGGGCTCGAGGTCCAGAAGTTCGCAGGAAGTGGGTGTTATCACGGCTTTGAGTTCCGTGTTTCCTGTCCTCAGTTCAACCACGACAAGGTGTTCCTTTTTGAAAATCCCCGCAACCCTGCCCTTCAGGGTGTTCCGGGCCGAACTTTCCACTGCCCCCCTGGCCAGGATGATCTCCTCGGGACGGACGGATACTGTGATTTCTTCGCCGGGCTTTCCCGGGTCTGCAGAATAGATCTCCAGGCCTTCGCTTTCAAGTACGGTTAGTTTTCCTTCTAGTGCCTTTACCTTTCCTTTCAGCACGTTGGTGCCGAGAAATTCGGCTACAAAATCGGGAGACGGCTTCCTGAAAACGGATTCAGGGTCTCCTTCCTGCATTACTTCCCCTTTTCTTATGACGACTACCCGGTTTGCTAGGGCCCAGATGTCCTCGAAATCGTGGGTTACGTGGAGCACGGTGGTGCTGTACTCGCTTATGGCTTTTCTCAGCATGTCCCGGAGTTTTTCCCTGGTCCTTGCGTCAAGGGCGCTGAAGGGCTCGTCTAAGAGGAGCAGTTTGGGCCTGACCACAAGGCTCCTTGCAAGGGCTGCCCTTTGCTTTTCTCCCCCGCTGAGGGTGGAGGGTTTCCTGTGCAGGAGCTCGCCTATGCCCAGGACCCCTGCAATCTGCCTGACTTCGGCTTCGATCAGGGTTTTGTCTTTCAGCTTTTTCCGGAGGGCGTATGCGATGTTTTCGAAAACGTCCATGTGGGGGAAGAGCACGTGGTCCTGGTACACGATACTGATCTGCCTTTTGTCGGGGGGAAGGTCCGTAATGTCCCTGCCTTCAAGGAAAATCCTGCCTTTTTCGAGCCCGTAAAAGCCTATTACGGTTTCAAGGAGGAGGGATTTCCCGCTGCCTGAGGGGCCAATCAGTGCCAGGTAATCTCCTTTTTCGGCCCTCATGCCTATGCCGCTGAGTTCGAATTCTCCCAGGTCAAGGCAGAGGTCCCGGACTTCAAGGAAACTCACAGCTTCCCTCCTTCGAAACGTTCGAATATGAGGATTGCAAGGAACGCGATTACCATAAGCAGGACCCCGCTTGTGATTGCCATCTCAAGGTTCCCGTAGGAGATGTTCAGGTAGAGGGTTACGGGCAGGACTTCGGTGTGCATGTACGAGCCTCCCGCAAGGATGAGCACAGCTCCGAATGCCCCTATACAGCGGGCAAAGGTAATCACGGTCGAGGCAAAGAGCCCGCTCCGGGCCATGGGCAGGGTTACGTTCCTGAAGGTCTCGAATTCCCCGTACCCGAAACTCCTTGAGACCTGTTCGTACCTGGGGTTGATGTCTTCAAAAGTGGAGTAGATGATCCTGACAGCATAAGGAAAGGCGACGAAGAACTGGGCGACCACTATCCCCAGCTTGCTGAAAATCACCTTAATCCCCAGGGCTTCAAGGACAGGCCCGAGAAAGCCGTGCCCGAAAAGGAGCAGGAGTGCAAGCCCCATCACGAGCTCGGGAAACGCCATGGGAAGCCCGAGTACGGCTTTTATCAGGCTTTTTCCCGGAAAATCAAAACGAGAAAGGGCATAGGCTGTCGGGACCGAGCAGCCCAGGACCGTGAGGGTTGAAACCGAAGAGGTCAGCATGGACAGCTTCATTGAGTAGATCATCTCTTCCGAAAGCAGGGCTGAAAGGAGTTCCGAGGGCTTAAGGACGAGCAGCAGGGTCCCTACCGCCATGAATAGTAAAAATGTAAAGAAGCAGGCAATGCCTATTGTGGCGCTCCTGAACCAGGAGTGTTCCACAAAGGAGGTTTTTACCTGCACGTATTTTACGGGCTGCATGGCTCAAAGCCCCATTTTTCCCAGGAATCCTCTGCTCCTTCTGAGGCAATATATTCGTTAAAGGCTTCTGCGAGTTCGGGGTCTTTTGCGTACATCGAAACCGCTGTCGGGATGGTCTTTATGGAATTCTGCCCTTCAGGGATCGGGACCAGTTCGAGTTTTCCCCGGGCTTCTCCCCAGCTTGCCATGTCCTCCCAGATAATGGTTGCATCAACTTCCCCCGAAATGATATAGATCAGGAGCTGGTTTACCGTCGCGGTCCGGACGATTGTGTTGTTCTCAACTTCGGGCAGGATTCCTGCCTTTGAACAGAGGGTTTCCGAGACCTTTCCTATCGCAGGTCCCTTAGGGTCTCCAAGGGCAAGCTCAACTCCGGGTTTTGCCAGGTCTTCAAGCCTCCCGATGTTTCCGGGGTTGCCCGCAGGCACTGCAATCACAGGGACGTGCAGTGTCAGGTTTTCCACACTTTCATTGAAAACGTAGTGTTTGCCCATGGCCTGTTCCGTATAGTAGTAAGCCCCGGGGATGAAAACGTCGCATTCCTGTGAAGCCAGGATCCCGAAGAGTTCGGCACTTCCGCCGTAGTGGACCTGAATCTCAGCTCCGGTTTCGTTTTCAAACTCCTGGACCAGTTCGTTCATCGGCTTCATAAGCCCTGCTCCGGCGCAAACCGTAAGCTCCCTCCCTTCAAACGCCTTTGCCGTGTTTTCCGAAACAGGCTCGGAAGAGCTTTTGTCTGCACAGCCTGAGCCGGACAAAACCGAGATAAGGAGCAAGATTAAAATAAATGAACAGACTTTTTTCATCCAGGTACCTCTTCAATATTGAATTTCACTGTTATGTCTGAACATACATAACGGTTAATAAAGGTTTTTATAAAAATTAAAGAGCACACAATTTATAAAAAAAGATAAAAAATTTAACTAAGTTCTCCGGCTAAGGAGAGTATGAAAATAGAAGTATTAAATACTTCTAAGCGATTTTAAACACTTTTTAATGCCCTTTTATTCACCTCAACGCTCCTCAATGTTCCTGATCTCTCTGTCATCTGCTCCGGAAAACTTTTCCCTGTTCAAATGCGTTTTCCGTTATGAATAACGGTTAATTTACAGATCCATCAGCTTCTTCCTGTACTTTTCGAGTTCTTCTGCTCCTTTTTCCTTTGAAAAGCTGCTCACTTCATAGATGATGTGAGAAGGCAGCACTTTCATCCCCATGAACTCAAACACGCAGTGGGTAACGGATTCCAGGTGCCTGTTCAGGTCCCCGTGCACTCCTCCTTCTACGTACAATTCCTGTGGAGTCCCGGTTGTGGTAACAATCATTGCTGATTTTCCTTTCAGGAGCCCTGTTTCATAGGTGTTTTTTGTAATCGGGTTGAAGCTAAAACCCGGAGCCAGGACCCGGTCGATCCAGCCTTTCAGGATGGCGGGCATGGACGTGAAGTAGATGGGGAACTGGAAAATCAAAAGGTCGGCCCATTTTACTTTCTCCATCTCGGCCAGGATGTCGGGGGCAAAAGCCCCGGTCTTGGAAGCCTGGATGGCTTCGAAGAAAGGCTTGAAAATATCCGGCTTTTTCCGGTCCGTGAAATCCCCCTCAGTGAGCACGGGATTGAAGTTCATTGCGTAAAGGTCTGAGAGTTTGACTTCGTGACCCTTTTCCTTAAGGGCAGCAAGGGCAGTATCTTTAAGGGCAGCGTTAAAGGACTTCGGTTCCTGCTGTGCGTAAATGTAAAGAATTTTCATTATATCCCCCAATACAAATTCTCCTGAGGGTATAAAAGAGCATTGTAGAAAGGACTATTGTAGAAAGGACTATTGAGTAAAAAATCATTTCAAGGATGTTGATTCAGCTTTTACCCTAACAGGGCTTTTTTCGGTTAGATCTCATATTCCCTGGTTCTCACCGCCCGAGGGAGAAGGCTGGCTTTTTCCGGATATATAATTAAAAGCTGAAGTGGAACTGAAAATTTAAGGAAGATTTGAGGTTGTGATGGGCATACCAATGACCTTTAAGGTCTATGAAGTGTAGTTAATACAAGCTAATACAAGCGAAAAAAAAGATTTTCGGGGTCAAGGGAAATATCTCTCTTACAGTTTCCTTTCCTGGCTGGCATGTAAGATGCAGTCGCATATGGTGCGAAAAAAAGGAAAAGAGATTCCATTTTTTAAGATTCGCCGAATAATATCAACCGGTCATTCAGGGATCATCTAACTCTTGAGAACTGAAATTTCATGCATTGATCTTCTTCAACAGCCACGCCATGTTCTGGCCCAGGGTCTCCATTGTCCAGACACCTTCTTCGTCCTTCTCCACGTCTCCTTCTGCAAGCCCTATCCCCATGTTCCAGTAGCTGGACCCCGGGATTATCATCTGGGAGATGGTGAAGAAATGGTTTATGGAGTCAAAGGCATGGATTGAGCCGGCCCTCCGAACGGCAACGACGGCTGCTCCTACCTTGCGCCTGAAAAGTTCATCGTTCGCCTTGGCAACGAACCCGGCCCGGTCGATCAGGGCTTTAATTTCCGGGGTCAGGTCTGCAAAATAGGTGGGGGTGGCCAGGATTATGCCGTCGGCTTCAGCCATTTTTGCGATGCAGTCGTTAACGATGTCTTTTTCAATGACGCATTTCTGATCCTTGTTTTCAAAGCACTTCGCACAGGCCGTGCATCCGTGTATGCTTTTTCCTCCTACCTGCACGATTTCGGTTTCGATTCCTTCCTTTTCAAGCTCGGATAAGACGTGCTTTATAAGGGCTGCAGTGTTTCCATCCTTTCTAGGGCTCCCGTTGAATGCTACGACTTTCATTTTATTCACTCCTCCAGTTCGTTCTTTGATCCACTTTTCTTCTCTTCCCTATCCTCTTTACCTGATTTACTCTTCTTCTTCTTCTCTTAGAGGTTGTCTTAAAATTCAAACCATTTCTGCATTTGGATAATGGGCATTTTTGATTTTAAATTCAGACTGAAAATTTATTACATTGTAATCACTCATTCAATGTATGAAATCAAATACATTAGACATCATAGCTAGAATTTCCACTTTAGGCATCTAACGGTTTAATGCTAACGTTTTCAGTTCAAATGCCGTAAGTCTGTCCCTGTTGTAGAATCAAATTTAATATTAAGACACGCTCTTATCTCTCTAAAAGAAAATGGTTGACTTTCTCTCATTCGCTTCCCTTCAAGCTCTTCCCTATTTTCCAGGCTGCTCCTGCATAGTCCCCCACGGTCCAGTAGCTGTTATCGGGCATGGTAAGAAGCAAGGGGTCCATCTTCTTGATGTCGGGTTTCTCCTGCGTAAGGTATTGCTCTTCGGAATAAGCGGCAATGATTTCCCCCACAAAGAGATAGTTTGTCGGGAACTCCAGGATTTCTACAAGCTTGCATTCGAGGTTCAGGGTGCACTCCATGATCATGGGTGCGGTTTCGAGCTCCCCGTAGAAGACTTCAAACAGGCCGGACTTGTCAACCTTTTCCCCGGATACGAGCCCGCAGTAATCGGTTTCTACAATCATTTCGGCACCGGGAAAATTGACGCTGAAGCTCCCGTTTTCTCTGATGCCTTCGGGTGTGTAATGGGTTTTGTGCACACCTACTGCAAGCATGGGAGGGTTTGCATTCACCCGGCTGACCCATCCAAGTGCCATGAAATTAGCTTTTCCTTCCACGTTTGCCCCCAGAAGGGTAACGGGCATCGGATAGACAAATACGTTGTTATCGATTTTGATTTTCTCTGCCATGAACTGGTCCCCCATAATAGTGTGGTAAATAGTTGTAGTAAAATGTGTGGTTAGTGTCAAGAGATGGATAGTAAATATTGTAGTAAAATAGTGTGGCTAGTGTTAGTGTAATAGATTATTGTGGTTAGTATAATAGAGTAGTTAGTGTTAGTTGTAATAGATTATTGGGGGTAGTATTTGTGGTTAGTATAGTAGAGTAGTGTGGCTAGCATAGTATAGGGTACTTGTATCTGATATTCCTTTTCAGGCTGATATTCCTTTTTCAGGCAGCCTTTTATTTTTTCTGTGAGCGATTAAGCAATTGTGAGCTGCATGCAAGCGGCATTCAGGCGGCTAGGCGGCAAGAAAGTGCCATAGCCCGAGCTGTCTGTTTCTTGATCTGTTTCTGAATCACCCGTTTTTCAGCCTCCATCCAGGCACCGCACAAACCCTGAGTTTGGAGAGCTCAGGGAGTCATTCTTCCCTTTTCCTGTATGCGTTGCAGTGGACCTTCTCCACCCTGTACCGATCCTGCAGCACCGGGCTCTGGGCAGGATACCCGATAGGCACCAGCCCCAGGGGGATTACATGCTCCGGCAGTCCGAATGCTTTCCGGAAGCCTTCAACTCTGTCTTCCATCGGATAGATCCCGGTCCAGACCGCCCCGAGCCCCACTGCATGGGCTGCAAGCAGGAGGTTCTGGGTTGCTGCCGAACAGTCCTGCACCCAGAAGCCGGGAGCTTTTTCCTGAGTCGTGTCCCCGCAGACCATAATTGCAAGGGGAGCTTCCCTGCACATGCCGGCATAAGGGCTATATGTGGGGATTTCGTCGAGCAGTTTGCGGTCGTCGATTACCACGAATACCCAGGGCTGGGCGTTGACCGCAGAGGGTGCGCACATGGCAGCCCTTAGCAGTTCTTTAACAAGTTCCCAAGGCACGGGCCTGTCAGTGTATTTCCGTATACTTCGGCGGGTATGGATTGCTTCAAGGGTGTCCATATTCTTGCCTCATTTCTCTTTTCAGACCAGGAAGTGGAATTGAATAGTGGAGTGGTGGAGTGGTAGAATGGTGGAACGGCGGAAATGTAAAACGGTGGAATTTAATTTATTTAATTTAATTGAATTGAGTTGAATTAAATTAAACTAAATTGAATTACATTGAATAGAATGGAAATGGGAAGTACTCCCGTGGAGACTTCCTCTCATTCCTTCATATCATTTTTTTTCCATTACTTGAACAGGTTCAGGCCTGTATTCTTTGCCTTTTCCATCAGATCGGCATTGACTTTGACGTCTCCGGGTGCTGCACATCCGGCTGCTATGAGTGTGTCCTTTACCTCCATACCCAGGAAGCGGGAAATTTCTCCTCCGAATTCCCCGAAAACTCCGGCGTAAGCTGCAGGGTCAGGCATGCCCTGGGCTCCAACGATCACGGCTTTCTTTCCGGCCGGGATGCGTGAGGAATAGTCAGGGTTTACAAGGGAGTAGCAGCGGTCCAGGAAGAGCCGCATCTGCCCTGTAAACTGGGCAAAGTAAACGGGAGACCCGAAGACAATCGCATCGGCTGCTTTGAGTTCCTCGAAAACTTCCGCAAGGTCGTCTTCAAGCTTGCATTTGTCATGGGCTTTACAGTAGTTGCAGCCCTGGCAGCCTTTGTAGTTCATATCGTTCAGGATGAAGGTCTTTGTCTCGGCTCCGGCTTCAGCCGCACCTTCAAGGACCTGCTGGACAAGGGTGTTCGTGTTTCCGTTCTTTCTCGGGCTTCCTACGATTGCTATGACTTTCATTTTGATTCTCTCCGTTTCTCAACTATCTTTATTATTTTCTCATGACTGCCGCCTGGCAATCTACGCTTTCTGCTATTTAATTTGCAGCAACTATACTTATATATCATACACACAATCCGGGTACTCACTAACAAAAAGGATACAATGAGAGCTTATGGAAAGTGAGAATCATACTAATAATTCTAATGATAACAATAAAAAGTACCATTGCCCAGTGGAAGCAACCCTTGACGTGATAGGCGGCAAATGGAAACCCCTGATCCTCTGGCAGCTCCGGGAAGATACCTTACGTTTTTCAGGCTTGCAGCAGAATATGCACGGAATTTCTCCCAAAATGCTCACGAAGCAGCTGCGAGAACTAGAAAAAGACGGGTTGGTCTTAAGGAAAGTTTATCCTGAAATTCCTCCCAAAGTTGAATATTCCCTTACGGAATTTGGAAAAACCGTTATCCCTGTCCTTGAAGCCCTCTGCAGGTGGGGGACGGAATACCTGGGAAGGCAGTGTACCCTGGATAAAACCAGTGATAATCCAGTGATAATCCAGTGATAATCCAGTGATAATCCGGGGATTGACCAATTAACCCTGATAAGTCAGGTGAACAGGGGAGGGCCAGTTAACTGTAGTTTGATTAATCAACCGTAGCCTGGTCAATTAACTGCTGTTTGCTCATTAATTACTGTCATGTCCCGGGCTTCAGCTAGCAGCTTGAACTCCCGGATAACCATTATCAGGGTTACTGCAAAAGCCAGGGTATCGGCAACCGGGAAGGCTGCCCAGACCCCCGGAAGTTCCAGATATCTCGGGAGCACCAGCACCAGGGGGATCAGGAAAAGCACCTGCCTGCATAGGGAGAGGAAAAGGGAAGGTTTTGCCTTGCCCAGAGCCTGGTAAAGGGCCCCTCCCACTACCTGGAACCCTACAAGCGGGGTTGCAAGCACTATGATTCTTACAGCACTCTTTCCTTCCGCTATCAACTGGAGGTCTCCGCTGAAAATCCCGAAAAGCTGTTCCGGGAACAGGTAGAGTATCAGGAAACCTGCAACAGACATGCCTGTGGTGATAAGGATGGCAAGCTTAACGGACTCTCTCACCCGCTCGAAGTTCCTTGCTCCGTAGTTGAAGCCGACTATCGGCTGCAGGCCCTGGATGATCCCGAACATGGGCATGAAGGTGAACATCAGGAGGCGGTTGATAATCCCGAACACGGCAATCGCTATGTCCCCCCCGTAGAAGGCAAGCAGGTTGTTCAGGATTATTACCATGAAGCTGCTTGAGACGTTCCTGGCAAAGGGTGACATCCCGATAGCCAGGACTTCCTCGATGATTCTCCTATCCGGCCTGAGGTCTGGGAGGCGGAACTTGAGTGTGCTTTTCCCGCTCAGGAAGTATCGGGCAATGTACAGTACCCCTATCGCCTGTGCGAGTACTGTCGCAATGGCTGCTCCCCGGATTCCCATCCCGAAGGTGAAAATGAAGATGGGGTCAAGCACGATATTGAGCCCCCCGCCGATCATCATGGAGTTCATGGCAACTTTTGCGTTCCCTTCGGAACGGGCCACGCTGTTTGTCACCATTGCAAGGGAGAACAGGACCGTGCCGTAAAGGATTATTTCCAGGTATTCGAGGGAATAGGGGAGGATAGTATCCGTAGCCCCGAAAATTTTCAGGAGCGGCACTATGTAGAAGACTCCGAACCCCGTAATCAGGAAGCTCGAAAGCAGGGAAAGGAGTATCAGGTTTGCAAAGGTTTTATCGGCTTTTTCCGGCTCTCTTTCTCCCAGGCGCCGGGAGATGAGGGACGCCCCTCCTATCCCTATGGCCAGGCTAACGGCCATTCCGATCATCTGGATGGGAAAGGCAACGGCAATTCCTCCTATGGCCTGGACACTTTCTATTCCGTAGGCTCTGCCAACAAACACTGTGTCCACAAGGTTATAAAATGCCTGCACCAGCATCCCGAAGGTTGCCGGTACCGAGAGTTTGAGAAGGAGTTTGCCTATGTTTTCGTTTGCCAGCATCTGGCTCCTTTCGTCCACCTGAAAATTCCTCTGAGTTTTTTCACTTGTTATGGCTTCTATTTCTTTTAATAGGAATTGAAAGCTACTACAATAGTTAGTCAGCATATAGTTTTGTCGGCCTTATGCTGTCTATGATTGGCGCTCAGCAATCTATGCTTGTTGCTATCCAATTTGCAACAACTATACTTATATCTCATACATACAGTTGGGGTAGTCACTAACATAAAGGATATTATGAAAGTTTATGGTAAATGAGAAAAATAACAGTTAACAATATCATTTTCCAGTGGAAGCGACCTTCTACTTTAAGGGAGTAAATGGAAATCCTTTTATCCTCTGGCAGTTGAGGAAAGGGATCCTTTGTTTTTCCAGGTTAGAATAATGCGGGAAAGTTCTCTCTTTTGCTTTCTTCTTTTCGTTTTCCTTTTCGTTTTCCTTTTCGTTTTCCTTTTCGTTTTCCTTCTCTCCAGTTTTCCGGAAAACTTTCACTCCGTGTATGCATAAGCTATTTAACCAGCTTTCAGGTACATAAAACGGTAAACGTTAAGCAAAAACTTTGATTCAATCTTTAAAAAGGCGGGGCAGGCAGATATTGTGTTGCGGACCCGCCGGGTCCCGAGGAACGCCTCATGATGCAGAAGAACGGATACATGAGATATTTTACGAAAAAAAGCTGTTACCCTAACCAGGCGGAAGCCATGGAGAAAATACATGAGTCCCTCCTGCAGAAGAAAATCGTGCTCTTTGAAGGGGCCTGCGGGACCGGAAAGACCCTGAGCTCCCTGGCCCCGGCCCTGCATGTGGGGAGAAAGCTCGGCAAGGTCGTGGTCATAGTTACCAATGTCCACCAGCAGATGGTCCAGTTTATCCATGAGGCCAGGGACATCAACAGAGACAACAGCGTCAAGACAATCGTTTTTAAGGGCAAGACCTCCATGTGCCCCGAAGACCTCGACTATGAGGAGTGCAGGCTCAAAGGGGAAAACACTTACGACCTCCTGGAGCTCGAAAGGGAGGCTGCCTCAAAGGAAAAAGAGCTCAAAGAAGCCTATGAGAAATATAAACGGACAAAGGACCCTGCCCTTTACTCCCTTCGGACCGAGCTTGAAAAGGAACTTGAAGAAGCCCGCCAGAAAGCCCGGGGCCTGCGGAATAATTCCTGCCAGAAACTCTATGAGGTCCTGAAGTTCGAGGGAAGTGAGTTTTCCTCCTGGCTCTTTTCGGATGTCCGGAGCCCTGAAGAAGTTGTGGAGTTCGCGGAAGCCCGGGACATGTGCGGGTATGAGCTTCTTAAAAAAGAGCTTAAAAATACCGAGCTCCTGATCTGCAATTTCCATCACGTGCTTAATGCCGAAATCTTTACGACCCTCCTGAAATGGCTTGAGCGGGACCCAGATGACATTATCCTTATCTTTGACGAAGCGCATAACATCGAGGCTTCGGCCCGTTCCCATTCTTCTATTACGCTTTCGGAAATCTCTATCGAAAAAGCCCTTACGGAAGTCGGGGAGGTCCCGGAAGCCGACAACTCACCGGTATTCGGGGCGGGGGCAGGAGGCAAAGGAGGATTTGGAGGGGGGTTCGGAGGAGGCATCCCCCTTGACCAGGACTATGCGGAGCGGCTCAATGCAAAAAGGCTCTTCTCCTGCCTCCTGGCCGCCCTGAAGGAAACTTACGACTCGAAGCTGAAGTTCGGAGACCGGGGCAG
Organism: Methanosarcina sp. KYL-1; assembly: GCF_024372725.1. Lineage (GTDB taxonomy): Archaea > Halobacteriota > Methanosarcinia > Methanosarcinales > Methanosarcinaceae > Methanosarcina. The sequence continues at coordinate 177,207 of NZ_VOUA01000002.1, read as the reverse complement.
GCTCGGGAAGCACTGGCAGGACCTCCAGATCAGCGACCCTTACGAGCGTTTTGATGTCCTGAAGGCCCGTTTTTTGCGGGAAGCAAAGAAAGAAAGGTTTGAGGACGAAGAAAGTGTGCTGACAAGGCTCCGGGAGATCGGGGAATTCGGGGGCCGGCTGGAAGAAATCTATGCCGAAAACTACAAAAACGGGCTTCTTCCCATCCCGAAGCGCTCCCAGATACGCTACGTTGCCGATTTTCTGTCCTCTTACCTGGTGCTCTCTGACAGGCAGAATTACTATCCGGTCCTGAACGTGAGAAAGGACCCGAAAAACGACAGGGTCTACGGGAGGCTCGAGCTTTTTACATGCATCCCGAAAAACGTGACCCAGCCCCTTCTGGATTCCGTTTTTTCGGCTGTCCTCATGTCAGCTACGCTCCGTCCCTTTGAGATGATAAAAGCCACCCTGGGGATCAACAGGGAAGTGGAGGAAATCGCCTACGGTACCACTTTTCCTCCTGACAGGAGGTTGAGCCTTGCAGTTTCCATCCCACCCCTTTTTGCCAAAAACCGGGACAGCCCTGAGACCCTTGAGAGTTTAAGGGACTCCCTCCTGGCTGCAATTGCCGCATCCCCGGGCAACGTGATTATTTACTTCCAGAGCTATGCCGAGGCGCTTCGCTATTCCCGGCTTGTCGAACCTGAGCTTTCTATTCCTGTTTTCCTGGATGAGGTAGGGGTCTCGGCCCAGGAGGTCAGGCAGGAATTTTTCAAAATAGGGGAACAGTGTGGAAAATCCGTGCTCATCACCTACCTCTGGGGCACCCTGAGCGAAGGGGTAGACTTCAGGGATAAGAGGGGCCGGACCGTGGTCGTGGTCGGGGTGGGTTACCCTGCGTTAAACGACCGGCTAAAAGCCGTGGAGTCGGCGTATGATACTGTTTTTGGCTGTGGGGAAGGCTGGGAGTTTGCAGTCCAGGCTCCAACCATCAGGAAAGTCAGGCAGGCCATGGGCAGGGTGGTCCGCTCTCCGCAGGATTTCGGGGTAAGGATCCTGCTGGACGCCCGCTACCAGGGTTCCCAGATGCGTAAGCTTGGAAAGTTTTCAGTTTTCGGGTACTTCCCGGAAGAAGAAAGAAAGGAGTTTCTCGATGTGACTCCCGGAGAGGTCGGGCGTCTTGTTGAAAGTTTTTTTGCAAAAACCGCTGAAGTGGATTCCGGTTCCCGGGAACCGGATAATAAGGAGTCCGAAGTCAGGGCTTCAGGCAGCTTCTTTTCGGAAAATCCTCCAGAGTAGCTTTAAATGACCAACAGGGCTGTGTTCTGGCCTCTTCAAAGGACTTCATGCTCTCTTTAAAGGACTTCATGCTCCCTTTAAAGGGTCTTTCACTTCTGAATCTCTATATGCCTGTAAATGTAAATTCCCGGGTTTTCCGGGAATATTCGAAAAATGGAATATAGGATTACGAAGGTATAATATGGTACAGACAAATAGGGTATGGACAAACCACTCAATAGTGTACTGATTAAAAAATTAATGGGGTATGGATAAAGAATAATAGGGTATTGATTAAAGAATAAAACCATAAAGGGAAGATAAGGCAAACATCAGAGGAGATGAAATCAATGGGTGTGGAAGAAACCATAAGAGAAATTGCAGGTGAACTTGAGAAAATCGCGACCACAAAAACTGTCGTTGGAGACCCTATTGCCGCTTCAGGAAAGACGATCATTCCAATCTCGAGAATTTCCATGGGCTTTGGAGCCGGGGGTGGGGAAGGCAAAAAAGACAATGAGTCCGGGTACGGCGGAGGCGGCGGGGCCGGGGCCAAAATCGAACCAGTTGCCTTCATTGTGATTTCGGCTGAGGAAACAAAGATCTTCCGGATTTCTGAAAAAAGCGATGTAGGAAAACTTCTAGAAGTCATTCCTGAAGTCATTCCTGAAATGGCTGAGAAGCTCAAGGCTGTAATGAGCAAGCACAAAAAGGAAGAGAATACCTCAGGAAAAATGGAAGGTAAAGAGGCAATGGAAGGTAAAGGGACTGCTGAGGAAAGCATGGAGTGCGGGACCGATTCGGCGGCAGGCCCGGAGTAAAAGCCGCCTGATCCAGCCGCCTGATCCAGCCGCCTGATCCAGCCGCCTGATCCAGCCGCCTGATTCTTGAGTTCCAGAAAAAAGAAAGTCTTGTAATTCGCTGAAGAAAATACCCGGATACTGAACCGGATACTCTGAAGAATAGAGGGCCGGAGACATAACTGGAAACTCTGGGGAAAAGGCCCGGAACTGGAAGGTTTGATTTATGAGGACAGGCAGGGCTGTCCCGTTTTTCCCTGATCAATTTAATAATTGAATATGCTGCTCGTATACCTTGTTTTTTTCTTTCTTCTTTTAATTTTGTTTATGCTGCTCACGAAAATAGGGTTGACTCTGGACCTGAAGGCAAGTAGCAGGGAAGCACAGCATGAGTTTATAGGCAAATTCAATGTAAAGTGGCTTCTTTTTTCCCATACTTTCTCATTCGGGGAGCCAGAGGAAAAAGAAGGCTGGCCTGAATCTGGGGTAAAAAAAGAAGAGAAAGGGAAAGAAGGAAGAAAAGAGGATAGGGAAGCCGAACGGGAAGCGGAAAGGGGCGTTGAGAGGGACATTGAAAGGGAAGATAAGAGGGAAAGAGAAAAGGGAGCTGAAAGGGGAGCTGAAAGTGGAGAGGAAAGGGGAGCAGAAAGGGAGACTAAAAAGAGAGAGAAGGGTGAATTTGGGGAAAAAGAAGTAATAAAAGAATTTGGAAACAAAAAAGGGGTCATAAAAGAAATTAAAAAGGAGAAAAAAGAAGCCAAAAAGGAGAAAAAAGAAGCTAAAAAGGAAAAAAAATATGGGGAATTCAAGGAAAAGTTTTACTGGGGCCTGAGAGCTTTCCGAATTCTCCGGCAGCCTTTATTCCGCTTCTTTTCTGACCTGCTGAGGGGGATAAATATCCGGCACCTGGATGCCTACATGGTTTTCGGTTTGCCCGACCCTGCGGACACAGGTATGGTTTGCGGCTTCCTGCACGGGCTTGCAGGAATTATTTACAGCAGGTGCAGGAAATGCAGGGTCTGCATAGAGCCGGTGTTTCTCGACCCCATGCTGGATTTCCGGGGAGACGCTCAAATCAGTATAAAAATATATTCTCTGATTTTTCCAATCATTAAATTTATAATTAACCGGAGAACTTTATATTTCACATATTTAATCATAAAGGAAAAAGTTAAGGGGCACCTGAAGGGTCGCTCCCAAGCTTTATGAATAAGTTAAGAGGATACAGATGGCTATGATTAAGATAGTGTCTCCATCCAGATTGCATCTTACCCTTATTGATCTCAATGCGGAGATCGGCAGGGTCGATGGAGGGGTGGGAATCACCCTTGAATCCCCGGGAATGGAACTTTCGGCAGTGAAAGCTGATGCTGTCGAAGTTGTTGGGGATTCCGTTCTGGCAGACAGGATGCGAAAAGCGGCTAAATCCATGCTCCCGGAAGGGCAGGGGATCAGGATCACTATTGAAAAGGATATTCCTGACCACGTGGGGCTCGGTTCGGGGACTCAAGCCGCACTTTCGGCAGCAGCTGCCGTAAATGAAGTTTACGGGCTTGGGAAAAGCATCCGGGAACTCGCAGTTGCTGTCGGGAGGGGTGGGACCTCCGGGATCGGGGTTGCTGCCTTTGAAAAGGGAGGTTTCATCCTGGACGGGGGGCACAAATTCAAGGATAAAGGTGCATTTTCCCCTTCGGCAGCCAGCCATGTGCCCCCGGGCCCTGTGCTTTTAAGGCAGGACTTCCCGGACTGGCCTATCGTCCTTGCAATCCCTGACATCAAGGGGGCTCACGATGCGGAAGAAGTGGACATCTTCAAAAAGGTCTGTCCCATCCCCCTTGCCGAAGTCCAGGAAGTTGCTCATGTGATTCTCATGCAGATGCTTCCGGCTATTGTAGAAAACGACATGGACAATTTCGGAAAAGCGGTAAACCACATCCAGGCAGTAGGTTTCAAACGGAGGGAGGTCGAACTCCAGCCCAGGCCCGTACTTGATATCATGGCTTACATGAGGGACAACGGGGCAAGTGGCGCAGGGGTCAGTTCCTTCGGGCCCGTGCTCTACGGGATTGCAGGAAGCAAGGCAGAAGGAGAAAAACTCCAGAAAGAGGTCCAGCGGATGCTTGACGAGTCCCTGGGCGGAGAAGTGCTGCTCACAAAGGCAAGGAACAGGGGCGCAGACATCTCCGGAGGCCCGGATTGAAACTCAATGCCTGGTTCGGAATTCTTGAAATCGGGGAGGACGGAAAAGTCCTTTCAGCCGATCTTCTTTCAAAGGATGTCAGGGAGCTTGCACAACGTTCCCTTACTCTTCGGGAGAGCAGGCAGGACCCCCCCCCGGCAGGTTTTGACCTGAGAGCTGCCGCGCTTGGGTGCGGGTTTATCGAATTTCCGGCCGAATACGATTCCCTTTTACATGAAGTTGCCCTGGAAGCTGTAAAGATCCAGGTTTCAGCTTCCCTTACTCCTGACCAGCGAATCATCCAGGCCGTAGAAGCTCTTGATGATATCAACGAGACCGCAAACTCCCTCTCGGAAAGGCTTTCCGAATGGTACGGGGGCTACTTCCCGGAAAGCGGGCTTGGAGGAGAAGCCCTTGCCTTTTTTGTTGCAAAATACGGTTCCCGGGAAAATGTGGGTCCTGACAACCCCCTTTATGCAAAGGCCCTGGACTCCATGGGCGCAAACCTCGAGGCTGAAGATGAAGCCCTGCTCAGGGGGTTTGCAGAGAGCGTGTGCAGCCTCTACGAACGGCGGAGACAGATCGAAACCTACATTGAGAGCAGCATGGAACGCATTGCTCCCAACCTTAACCTGGTCGCAGGCCCGATGCTCGGGGCAAGGCTCATAAGCATCGCCGGAAGCCTGGAAAAGCTTGCTCTTTTCCCCTCCAGCACTATTCAGGTAATCGGGGCCAGTAAAGCCCTTTTCAAACATCTCCGGTCCAGGGCTCCTTCCCCGAAGCACGGAGTCATCTTCAGCCACCCCCTGATCAACACCGCTCCCTGGTGGCTGCGGGGCAAGATCGCACGGGCCCTTGCCGCAAAACTTTCCCTGGCTGCTCGCCTTGACCTTTATTCCGGGAAAAAAGACCCTGCCCTTGCAGAGAAACTGGAAGAAAAGGTCCGGCAGATCAGGGCGTCAAACTCACGCCCCCCGCAAAAGAAGCCGGAAAGCGGGGCAAAACCCGGTGCAAAGAAAAAGAGGAGGAAGTAAATGCCCGAAATCAGGACGCTTTCGGAAGGGGTTTTCGAAATCATAAAAGACAAAAAACAGCTTGCCACAAGGAACCTGGACCCTGGCAGGACAGTCTACGGGGAAAAGTTAATCCCGGTAGAAGGGGTTGAGTACAGGGCATGGGACCCGCGCCGGAGCAAGCTGGGCGCCATGGTTCTCAAGAAGTTCGACATCCCTCTGAAAAGCAGCTCAAAAGTCCTTTACCTGGGGGCGGCCTCAGGCACAACGGTCAGCCATGTATCGGACCTTGTCTCCGAAGGGGCCGTGTATGCCGTTGAGTTTTCCGCAAGAAGTATGCGGGACCTCATAGGGCTTGCAGCCCGGAGGAAAAATATCCACCCTATCCTTGCCGATGCCGGGAAACCCGATAGTTACGCTCACCTTGTCGAGCCTGTCGATGTGATTTTCCAGGACGTTGCCCAGCCCAACCAGGCGGAAATAGCTGCAAGGAATGCGGCACGTTTTTTGAAAAAAGACGGGTATCTCATGCTTGCCATCAAGGCCCGGAGCATCGATACGGTAGCAAACCCGAAACAGGTCTTCAAAGAAGAAGTCAAAAAGCTCGAGCAGGCGTTTGAACCGGAGTTTGAGATCCTGACTGCCAGGGACCTGGCCCCCTACCATGAGGACCACCTTGGAGTCCTGGCAAAGTTAAAGAATAAAACCCATTTAGAATAACCCCATTTTCCGTATTTCTTTTTGGGAAACAGGTTCCTGAAAGGCCAGGAGCCTCTCTTCTCTTCACCTCTCTTCACCTCTTTATATTCACAAAAAGCCTTTTTTTGGTTATCGGGATCAGTTTTTTCCACTCCACCACCACATCTTCGCAAAAAACGTATTCGTCCACGGTCCTGTCCGAGAACTTCCCATCAACTTCATAAACGTAAAAACCTTCTTCCCCGTCCGTGGAGACGACCTTTACCCGGTCTCCCATTTTCCTTACCTCAACGGCGGCAACGCTTTTCAGGGCTTCAAGGAGAGTGGTGCCCTGTTCAACCTCAAGTTTCCGGTTTTCTGCAAAGTGGTCCATAAAAGAATAGATGTTGCTCAACTTGATGCCGATCATGTGCAGGTTCCCTAATTTTTTCCTCTCCACAAGTTCAGCCTCTTCCAGGACTTTCACATGCCTGGCAGCCACGGGTACGGAAATCCCGAGTTCCCTCGCCAGGGCTGATATATGTGTGTCCCCTTCACTCAGGCGTTCCAGAATGGAAAGTCGGGTGTCGCTTGAGATCGCTTTGAAGAGCTTCTCACCACCTCCATTCATGCCTGTATCTCTTACGGAACTTACTACCATAATGAGTCCCTATTTTACCTCCATTACTTATAATTATTGCTTTAATTAAACACAAGTAATATTTATTTTTCATCTTTTCATTCACTTTTTAATTTCATATTTTATCAAATTTACTTGTATTTTGTTTTTAGTTCCCTCATTTCTCTCCCAATGGCCTGGATGTTAACGGGGTTAATTGTGGCATAATTTATGTTAAAACTTGATTTATTTTTAACATCAAGTCGCTTGTTATTTTTTTTCATTGGGTCTTATTCTTCTTTTCCCCTCTTTAATTACAATTTTTAAAATCTTCCCTCTCTCCTTTATGTCTGGTTTGTAGGAGGATGTGAACTGTTAATAATCTGAAAAATCACTGTCATCTGACGTGTCGTTAGCATAAATACTAACGATCGTTAGCCAAAAACCAGTTTTTATTTAATTCCATCCTAAATGCTCAGAAGATAACATGGACTCTGCGGCATTAACTGTTATTGGGATTTTAATAGGTATCCTTATCTTCGGGCTTAAAACTGGATTAGGTTGCGGATTTTCAAACCTCAAAACGAGAGAAATCCTTGCAGTCGGAAGCAGTTACTTCTTTTTGGCCCTGGTTTTCGGAACTGTTGTTGACCGGATAAACATGGATAGTTTTGAAAAAATTTCTTCTATGGGTATGGGAATTCATGTCTTAGTGTCCCTGCTTCTTATTGGGGCCGGGATTTACACCCAGAAAAAATGGAACTCCGGTAGGGATGTTTCAAGGCACACCTTCCTCTTTATCTCAATGCCCTGCCCTGTCTGCCTTGCGGCTCTTGCAGTCTCCTGCATGCTACTGGCTTCTACCCTCGACATTGGAGGGCTGAAGATCGGACTTCTTGTAGGGACTGCTTTTTTTGTGGCGGTTGTAGGCTCTTCTCTCCTATTTAGGAAGATGGGCAAGACCCCCGAGACCCTGGGGACCGTCATGATGCTCATCGGGATCTATTACCTCCTCGGTGCTTTGCTTATCCCTGCCTACATGAAAACGAAACAGCTGCACCTTACGGCTCTGGACGGAGGCAGTTCCGGAGTGGTTCCCCTCCTGATACTGGGGCTCATTATTCTTGGAGGGTTTTTCCTCGGGCATGTGAGGTCTGAACAATGAGCACGGGCCCTCTCTTTGAGATGATGTATACCTTTTCCTCAGCCCTGCTCTATCCGGTAATCCTGGTTCTGATGCTCCTTGTGCTCTCCTCCCTGATTCTTATCGGGGAATTTCTCTCGGAGTACGCAAAGCGGCACAGGGACAGGGCCGGTCTGGAAGTACATTGCAAAGGTCTCAGGAAAGCGTGTCGGAATTCAAACTTTTCGGAGGCTTCCGGGATTCTGGAGAACATAAAACAGAACTATATGGTAACTTCCTTTTCAAAAGAAGCTTCGAAGTACCTTAACGACCTGAACTTCCCGGCTATCGAAAGGCTTGCCGAGGACTATGAAATCAGAATGGCCAAACGCCTTGAGCACACGAAGATCGTTGCAACTATTTCCCCCATGCTCGGGCTCATGGGAACCCTCATCCCTCTCGGTCCGGCCCTTATCGGGCTTTCAAGCGGAGACATTGCCACACTTGCAAACAACCTGATGATCGCTTTTGCCACCACGGTCGTCGGCCTGTTTGCCGGAATCATCGGCTATGTCCTGACCCAGGTCAGGAGGCGCTGGTACTGGGAAGACATGTCAGATATCGATTACATCCTTGACACAATCGAAGAAAAAGCCGGAGAGTAAGGATGAGACGAAAATCAAGACGCTACCACCGGACGGGCCTCCTTGCAGACCCTGAAGAGCAAAACCCCCTTACCGGGGTTGCCAACCTTTTCGACGTGGCAATGGTCTTTTCCGTGGCCCTGCTCGTGGCCCTGGTAATGTCCTACCAGCTCCCGGAACTCCTGAACCCCAATGAAGATATTACAATCGTGAAAAATCCGGGAGCTCAGGATATGAAAATCATTATCAAGGAAGAAGGGCGGCCCATTGAAGTCCTGAACATGACCGATAACATCGGAGGAGGGACGGGAGAAGCTCTCGGGACAGCTTATAAACTGGCTGACGGCAGGGTTATCTACGTGCCTGAAAGTGCTGAAGGTAACGAGACATCTGCCTCGGATTAATTTTTTTCAAAATTTAAATCAACTATATCTGATTTAAAACACCTTTACTTTAGTTCCTCGCATTGAAATTAAATTCTATTTACAAAAAACCCCTGCCGGAAGTTCTCTTTATTCTATGGGATTAGTGAGAGCTTTCGGTATTTTCGAGGAAAGCGAATGATCAAACGATGGATTTTTTGGTAATATGAGTTGAAGGCAGCATCCCCGAGCAGCCAGCAAGCAAAGTGGTGGATGTCCTGCATATTATTGAGGAGATAACATGCAACATAAACACATACCAACATTAATCTTAAGCCTGTTGTTGTTAGTTTCATTAACAACTGTTGTATCCGCAAATTCTAATGAGCTGACTTTTGTTCTTGGAACCGATGAAAATTATCAGTTCCTTGTAAATGCAAAAACAAATAGTTCGGTTAACCTCCAGATCTATGATCATGAACACGTTCCTGATCTGTCAAATGCAAGCGTTGTATTCCTTGCTTCACTAAATGACAGCACTCTTTTGAATTTAAATCTAAACGCAAGTGCAGTCGTTTGCGGATATAATTTATCAAATTCGTCCGTTATAAACACACCGGACAATAATCTCACAAAGTACTGGGTGTATGGCGGAGATTCGAATATTGCTAACATGGTACTTTACATGGATCACTATTTACTTGGTAATTCTACCAATTCCTATGATCTGCCAGAGCCACCTGAAGATAGAATTAATATTACATATATCACAGGTGCCAGCGGGGTAAAAGCAGGTTTACTCCTGGTAAATGATGATCCTCTGATAAGCAAATATGTTCGGGTCAATGTAGTCACTTCAGTAGATGAGATGCCAGCAAGTCTGGTCACAGAATACATCATCATGCTTGAAATGCTAAGTTCCGACTGGATATCATCTGCAACGTACCTTTCGACGGAGGCTATGGAACAAAATAATGCTACCGTACTAACTCTACATACCAGTTTAATAGAAGGTTTTGGCAATGTCAATACATCTTCGACGGAGTTTGAAACTATTGAAGAGTACTGGGTGTATAAAGGCGAGGAGAACATGCGCCGTCTCACAATATTCCTTGCTGCCACCTACAAAGACGCACCGCTGGAAATACTTGATCCGGTGCCAAGGTCCGTATATGGTTTTTATCATCCCGACGCACCTGAAATATACCAGACAACTGAAGAGTATCTGGAGTGGTACGCTTCAACCGGCAAATACAACCCTGATAACATTACCGTAGGAATACTGGATTATCAGGTTCCTTCGGACTCACTCACCTCTAAAGTTGAAGATGCCCTTATCAGTGAGATAGAATCAAGGGGATGTAATGCAATGTTTGCCTCATTCAATGTCCAAGATATGAGTTCACTGGAGTATTTCATGCCAAACGGAACTCCTGTTGTAGATGCTGTTATTTCACTGAGAGGCTATTCCCTTGGGCAGGCCAATAAAGACATCACCTCCGAGATGGTAATTGATTATTTCAATATGATGAATGTACCTGTACTGCACGGAATCAATTGTTTTTATGATACGAACGGTGCTACCTATCAGGGTTCAAAAGAAGACTGGGAAAACACCGGTATCGGTTTATCCTCGGATGATATTGCCCGTAATATAGTTCTGCAGGAGTTTGAAGGCATATTTGAACCAATTATCCTCAGCTGGAAGAATAGAAACGATGATGGTGTAACATACAATGTTGACCCTCTCGAAGATCATGTTGAGTGGCTGGTTTCCCGCAGTATCAATCACGCGCGGCTTGGAGAAACCCCTAATTCCGAAAAGAAGGTTGCCATCCTTTATTACAACCACGGCGGAGGTAAAAACAACTTTAATGCAATGTATCTGGATGTGCCTGAGAGTCTCTGCAATCTTGTAGAAGCTATGAATGCTTCCGGATATGATACCGGGACAGAGCCAATTCCAAACGAGACCGAACTTGTGGATCTGATGATCCTTCAGGGAAGGAATATTGGTACCTGGGCACCCGGGGAACTTGAAAATATGGTTGCCACCGGGAAAGTAGTGCTGTGGCCTGTTGAGGAATACATGAAATGGTTCAGTGCTCTTCCGGAAGAGAATCAGGAAGATATTATTGACCAGTGGGGTCCGGCTCCCGGCGAGATAATGGTATATAATAATGAATCCGGAAACTACTTCGTTATCCCGCGCATCGAGTTTGGTAGTATTATACTCGGCCCGCAACCGACCAGAGGATGGGACCAGGATGCAGATGCTTTATATCATAACGCATCACTTCCCCCGCATCACCAGTACCTTGCCTATTACCTGTGGCTCCAGCACGAGTATGAAGCTGATGCCATAATGCATTTAGGAACACACGGTACGCAGGAATGGCTACCAGGTAAAGACGTGGCATTGTCCAGATATGACTGGCCTGCAGTGATGGCAGGAGAAGTACCGATAATCTATCCATACATAATGGACGATGTAGGTGAGGGAATACAGGCAAAAAGACGTGGAAGTGCACTTATTTTGGACCATTTGACCTCGCCGATTATTGAAGCCAGATTATATGGTGGTTACGAAAACCTGTCAGATTACATCAAACAGTACAACGATGTAAGCATTGATGAAATTATAAAGGCACAATACAGGAATCTCATAGTTCAGGAATACACTGAGCTTAATATAGTCGACGCCCTCGGAACGGACACGGAATCATTGAGCAATATGACCGAAACCGAATTTGATACGTTCCTCGAAGATTCCCTTGAACCTTATCTGGAATCACTCGAAACGGCCAGTATGCCATATGGCATGCATGTCCTTGGTGAACAACCACCCGAGGAACAAACAATAGGCATGATACGCTTAATGCTCGGAGATGATTACATCGATACTGTTGATTCCATTAATAGCTCTGCGAACGTATCTACCCTCTTGCTAGAAGAAGTTCTCTTAAATAACGCATCTGTAACTGATGCACAGGACCGGATACTTGGAACTACAGATCCGAACGTGACAACATATCTTGAACAGGCTGCCGTATACTATCAGAATATTCTTGATTGTAAACAGGAAATACCAAACATACTCCGTGCACTGAATGGTGGATATATTGAACCGGATAGTGGAAACGATCCTATAAGAAGCCCCAATTCCCTGCCAACAGGTATCAATTTCTATTCACTTGATTCACGCACTGTACCAGGATATGCCGAGTGGCTGGCAGGTGTGAATATTGCAAACCAGACAATTGAGCTATATCAGGGAGAACATGATGGGGCATACCCGGAGACCATAGCTTTTGTTGCATTCTCGACTGAGCTTATTCGCAACAGAGGAATAACAGAAGCTGAAGTTTTGTATCTGCTTGGTGTTGAACCTGCTTGGGATAAAAATGGCAGGATTAACCTGCAAGGTTTTACTGTGATCCCTGAAAGTGAGCTGGGAAGACCAAGAATAGACATTCTTTACGTATCATCCGGGTTGTACAGGGATATGTATCCTGATAAGCTGGAGATGATAGATTATGCTGTACGGCTTGCAGCAAATGCGGAAAACTCCACATATCCTAACTATGTGAAACAGCATTCTGAAACAATGTACCAACAGTTGATCGCGCAGAACTATACGGAGGAAGAAGCAAAGCTGCTTTCAGAATCCAGGGTGGTCAGCCGCCAGTCAGGTGTTTACGGAACCGGGCTTGAGGATTCGATAGGAGCAAGTGAAACATGGGATGACGAATCAAAGCTTGCTGAACTCTTCATAGACAATCTGGACAACTTCTATGGAGTTGACATTTGGGACAAATCAAATACAGATGTGTTTAAATCGATTCTGGGAACAGTTGATGTAGCTGTAAAATCAGATGCCAGCAACCTCATGGGTCTTGTGGATAATGATGATTTCGTATCCTGGCTAGGAGGACTTGCACTTGCAGTAAGGGATGTGTCCGGTGCGACGCCTGATCTGTACGTCAACAATTTCATCGACTCGAACGATCTTGTAACGGAAAAATTAAGTACGGTGCTGACCCGGGAACTGACCACCCGTTACTTCAATCCAAGCTGGATCGAGGGAATGATGGAAAGCGGCTTTGCAGGAGCCCAGGAGATGGACAGGTTTGTTGAATTCCTATGGATGTGGGAAGTAACAACTCCTGAAACGGTTTCGGATTCTGCGTGGCAGAAGATATACGAGACCTATGTACTGGATTCACAAAACCTCGGACTTGAGGAGTTCTTTAAGGAAAATGCCTATAACTATCAGTCCATCACCGCACAATTGCTGGAGGTTTCCCGGAAAGGCTACTGGGATGCTTCCGACGAAGTCATTCAAACTCTCGTGAGTGAGTATGTGGAATCGGTGGTCGAAAACGGCGTCACCTGCTGTCACCATACCTGCGGCAATGCCCTGCTTGATGAATATATACAGGGTGTTATGTCTGTCCCGGGTGTTGTCGACCCGGATACTGCAAAAGAATACGAGAGGCTGATGCAGGAGGCAACACAGAGGGAGCCTGTGCAGTCCAGTACGAGCAGCAGCAGCCACAGCAGCCACAGCACCGGAAGTGCTACTGTGGTAGATTCTACCGGCAGCAATTCCGGCAACCAGACTGCCGTATCTGATGCAGGCTACGGGACCAGTGTTGAGCAGGCTCCAGCACCTTCAAAGGGTTCGGAGCAGGCAAGCGACTACGTTGAAGGCTATGAGATGACAAAGGAGACTGTCGAAAAAGAGTCCGGTGGCATGTCGTTCTCAGGTGCTGATGCAGTGGGCACTTTGTTCGTGCTCGTAGCAGCAGGAGGAATCTATCTGGGGATGCGGAAAAAGAAGTTTTAAGGTATGTTTCAGAAAAGCGGCGCGATATTATGCGCCGTATTTTCTTTTTTGGGCTTACAGGCATTATTTTTTATTCCTAAATCATCTTGCCTTTTTTATATTCCTTTTTTTGCAGTTGTATCGGAAACATGCGGTCGGCTATTACTACTTCAACTTGACTTTCAAAGATTTCTAAAAATTTAAATTTTTCTTTAAATTTTCATCATCAATCGCCATCATCATTTTTTTTGAATTATAGTCCCCTTTAGTACTGTATGGTTTTTTTAGAAAGGAAAAATAAAGATGGTAAACAATGTTGGTATATCTCCGAGCGAAAGCTGGTTGATGAAAAGGTTAAACGTACCAAGCAAATCTACCTTGGAACCGCAGAAAAAATCATGGGACTAAATGAACAGGCTGCAGAATTACCATACATCAAACTAAAATCCTTCCAGTATGGAAAAACTGCAGCCATGCTCTCCATATCTGATGGCTTAAACTTTATTGAAACCGTAAACAAACACACCAACAAAGAGAAAATAGAAGGCTTAACCGTCGGTGAATATCTCCTTTTAAACATCATTGGAAGATGTGATGGAGCACTATCAGAGAATGCTATGCAGAAGTGGTTCAGTAATTCCTCATTGAAGCTATTGTGGGATTTTCCACACAAACTTACCTGTCAAAACTTCCTCAATCACTACAAATACATAGATCATGAAACCGGCAAGAAAATCGAGATGATGATGGAAGAGATGAATGCAAAACAGGCCAGATTGGTTTCTTTACTGTATTTGGGGAAATTTATGGATAATTAGGTAAATCGATATCAAGAGGATATATTAGTTGGTGGGGACTATACTTATTGGGTATCTTGATATTGATTTTAACCTCTTCTTTGAAAGTCAAGTCAGAACAACAAACTCAGGATAACGTCTCCTTGAATACTTTCATCCCGCTTCCTCAACGGTTAATATCCTGAAAAACAATCTACTTCCCACTTACTAAAAAACAACCGAGGTCCCCCCTTGAAAAGAGAAAAAGAGGAAATTATCGTCCTTGTCAAAGCAACCCCGGAAAAAAGCAAAATGCATGGACACGTTGTAGGAGTTACCGGCATCAACAAAGAAGGAGAACTAAGGAGACTGTATCCCCTTAAATCCAGATATGGCGAAGGGCTGGTTGATTTCGGAAAGAACGATCGACTGGAGGTCACGGTTACAAAGCCGGAGCACGACCTGAGATGGGAGAGCAGGAAGGTGCTTGACTATGTGAACCTGGAACAGCCCCTGAAGGACAGGGAAGTAAGGGAGCTGATCCTGCCGCTGGCAACGTCAGTGGAGAGGTTGAATATCGAAGGGGCAAGCCTTGGGGTTGTGAAGCCTGAAATTCTGGATGTTGAGGTAAAGGTAAACAGTACCGAAGTCCACGACAGGCAGCAGTACTTTTCCCTCATGGGGGATTTCCTGGAAAAGCGGGAAAGAGGCAAAATACCGGTGGAGATAAGGTACGTTTTCAGGTGCGAGGGAGAGGAAGCCTGCAGGGGACACAAAGTCATCGTGCTGGACTGGGAACTAAACGAAACCGTGCGTAAGATAATGAGGAGCGAAAGAGATGGGGGAGTGATTGAAAAGAAGATACTTGAACAGCTCTTTGGCCTTCTGGAAGAGAAGGAATTATACTTTATAATGGGGACACACCACAGGTACGGGACCTGGATGGTCATGGGGGTATTCTGCCCGGAAAAAGATATCATAAACCAGAGAAGCCTTCATGATTTCGAAAAGATGGAAACTGTTGCAGCAGAATAGGGGACATGAATTGCAGAATCTCAAATCCTGAAAACAGGATCAAAAGAGAAGGAGATATAAATATATAAGATAAGAAAAAATAACCGGGTAGTAGACCTGAATATATTATGAATATGTTTAATAGAAGTGAGTAATCGGATATCAATCAGGATGTCATATCAACCAGGATATTAACTGAAAATATCAAATAAAGATAGTTACGGATATCAATTGCTCAAAACGAAGGGATCTTTAATAAACCGCAAATCTAATCTGAAACTGAGAGGCTTCAAAAAACCCCTTGCCAGCTTAATTTTCATTCTCCTGATCCTCACTTCTCTATCAGTAGTAAATGTGCTCGCCGATACGTCTGCAGCCATCCCCGCCCAGATGGGAAGTGGGGAGAATTTAACCATTCAGCAGAACACATCCACAGATGAAGAGCTCAAAAATGCAGTCAAAGAAGCGGCTGATTCAGGGAAAATCGAAATAATAACTATCCCCAACGGCTCAGAAATATACATAAATGGCGTATTAATGGGAACTACCCCCGCCCGGCTAACCGATGTACCATCAGGATTCTATGAAGTGGTACTGAAGCAGGAGGGATATAACGACGTCTTCGAGCGCGTTCTTGTTAAAGGAGCCGGAGAACCGGAAGTAATCTCAAAAAAGCTCAGCCTTAAAGAGGGAGTCTGCAGCATTTCTTCCAAGCCCAGCGGGGCAAGAGTTTACTTTGATGGGAAATACAAAGGAACCACACCTGTGGCCTTCCATACAGAGGAGGGGACATACCCGTTAAAAATCAAGAAAACCGGGTACGGGACGGTTTCAAAAGAAGTGAACGTTTCCTACGATGAGCCTTTCATACTTAAGGAAGAGCTTCATCCGAGCATTTTCGTATACCTTGCCACTGCCCTGATCCTATTTGTAGGTGTCGTATTCGTAAAAAAGAAGCCGGAGATTCCGGAAATTAAGCTCCCAGTTGGGAACGGCTCACTGGAAAAATACGAACAGAAACTCAGGACAGTTGGGAAAAGAGAAAAGAAAGAGAAAGGGAAAAAACGGGAAACCTCTTCCTTCAGAGAGGAAGAAAGCCCAGGGAAAGTGAAAGTAGAAGCAGGAGCAGAACCTATCAAACTTGTTGAACTGGAAAAAATGCCCGAACCGGAATTCAGGTATACCGTCAAAAAGAGAGAAAAATATTAAAAATAATTGGAAAGAGTAAGAAAAAAAGTGAAAAATATTATTTTTCTTTTAACCCTCAAACTCTTTTTCTAAGAAGGCTTCGAGCCGGTCCATACCCTCTTTTATGTTTTCAAGGCTGTTGGCATAAGAGAAGCGCAGGTAGCCTTCTGCCCCGTTTCCGAAGTCGATTCCAGGAGTTACTGCGACTCCGGCTTCGTTGAGGATGCGGCGGCTCAGTTCCAGGGAGTCGTTGCTGAACTTGCGGGCGTCAGCAAGGACATAGAAGGCACCCATGGGTTCACTGCGGACGTCCAGGCCCATGCCTATTAGCCTCTTGAGCATGTACTGGCGACGCACATTATAGGTCTGGACCATCTCAGCCACATGGTCCTGGGGGCCTTTTAAGGCTGCTACTCCGGCTTCCTGGACAAAAGAATTAGCGCAGATGAAGAAGTTCTGGTGAATTTTCTGAAGCGCACGGATGCATTCCCTTGGGCAGATGATATACCCTAGCCTCCAGCCGGTCATTGCATAAAGTTTGGAAAAGCCATTCAGGACGAAGGCGTTGTCCGTGTATTCCAGGATGCTGTGCTCTTCCCCACTGTAGATCAGGCCCTGGTAGATCTCATCGGAGACGATGGGAATGCCTCTTTCATCCGCTATTTCGGCAAGGCCCTGCAGGCTTTCCGAGGACATGACATGGCCGCTTGGGTTTGAGGGGCTGTTGATGAGAATTGCTTTGGTGTAGGGGCTCAGGTACTGCCGCACAGTCTCAGGGTCAAGGGCAAAACCGTTTGTTTCACTTGTGTAGACATAGACCGGGGTCCCGCCAAGGTATTTCACAAAATTGGGGTAGCAGGCGTAGTAAGGGTTGGACATAATCACCTCGTCCCTCCGCTCAAGCAGGGCCATGAACACCATCAGAAGGCCCGGGCTTGTCCCGGAAGTAACGATCACCTGCTCGGGGCTCAGGTCGACTCCGAACTTCTTCCGGTAGGATTCGACTATTGCCTCCCTGAGAGGAAGGATCCCCTGGCTGTGTGTGTATTTCGTAGACCCATGGGTGATTGCGGTGCATGCTGCCTCGCAGATGTGAGGGGCCGTAGGGAAATCTGGTTCCCCTATCTCCAGGTGGATGATGTTTCTCCCCTCAGCTTCCAGGGCCTGGGCACTTTCCAGCACCTCCATTACGTAGAAAGGGGGAATATCCTCGGATTTTTTTGATAAGATGCATTCGGATTTCTTCGAAAACATAGAAGACCTTCTGAAAAGTGATTAACGTAAAAGCGATCGATGTAGAAGCGATAAATATACCTGAATTTGCGTATGCTTTCAAGATTTATATATTCTGTGGAGAAAATGGAAAAAGGAAAAATTTTGGACGAAGAAATGGACCCAAAAATAGAAAAAAATCCGAAAAGGACATGCCTGAGATGAAATCAGTTTTTTGGCATGATCTTTTCAATCACTTCCACCTCAGGCCCTTCCCAGCCCTGTTCCATGAGAACTCTTGCAAAATCCCTCTGGAACACCTGGAACTTTTCAAGGTTTTCAGGGATCACATTCAGATACTCGTAATCCCCATACGCCCCGGTGAAAAAGGAACAGACCGTTTCATCAAACTGTTCCTCGATTCGCTGGGGATACCAGAACCCGTTTTGTGAAAGCAAAACAAGGTTGGGGTCGGGAATAGGAGTATCATCCGAATAACTGTAAAGCCCCACAAAAATCTCTTCTCCTGACCTTGCGATCACAAATTTCTTTTCAAATCCGGGCTTCCCGAGTTTCAGGAACCACTCCCCTTTCAGAAGGTCTTCAATCCTCCTGATTACACCGTGGGCTCTCAGAACCCTTTCAGCCACCTGCTGGATTTTCAGGATCATAGTTTTGCGCTGCTCTTCTGGCATCTCAAGACAGGAGCCGCAGAATTCGGTTCCTGAAAACTGCATGGGATCGGCCCCCTTTTCATCTCCGGAGATTCCCTGCAAACCTTCTTTTCCTCCGGACTCCCTTTTTAAATCAGGCTGAATTTTCGAATATATCTGCCCCTCTTCAATCTCAGGATGTTTTACCACGGTTTTAGCACCCCCATTATGTATAGGACTGGATTGCCCATAAATATTGGGGAGCCGACTCCTGGATGCAGGGAAACTTAAACTATTTCCACTCACTACTTTTATTTTGGCGCTCTTTTACTTTGACGCTACTTTTGTTTTAACCTTTACTCGGATTTATCCTCCCGTCCTCTATGCCAGCATCGCCCGCTCTTTTCGGGCCTTCGGCGGAAAGCCACCTGACTCCAAGATACACAAAAGGCGTATCAAGAAGGGCAAAACAGACTTTAAGGACCCAGAGGGGCAGGACCATAGAAAGGACATAGAAGGCATCCAGCCCTGGAGTCAGGTGATAAAAACCGATAAACATGAACACGGTAGAATCAATAAGCTGGGAAACGATTGTGGAGAGGTTGTTCCTTAGCCAGAGGTGTCTGCCGTTGGTCTTCTGCTTCCAGAAATTAAAGGCCCAGAGGTCATGGTACTGGCTTATGAGAAAAGCAGTCATGCTAGCCAAAATAATGCGCATGGAATTTGAAAAGACGCTGTTATATGCTTCATTATTTAGATACACGGAAGCCGGAGGCAAGCCCGTACTTACAAATACGAAAAACACTGCAATGCAAAGGGACAGGAAGCCAGCATTCACAAAGACTCTGGTGACTTCCCTTCCCTTGACCTCTTCCACTATGTCTGTAATAAGGAAAGTCGGAGGGTATCCAAAAACACCTACTGACGTTACGATACCGAATACGTTAATCAGCTTGCTGCCAAGAAGATTTCCTATGAGCAGGGAACTGATAAATACCGTTAGCAAAAGCTGTATCTTGTAATCTGCAGTTTTCATGGGTTCTCAGAGGGTTTTAAGTGTATGACTATGGGGTTGAAAAGTGTATGGTTATGGGTTGAAGATAGAGTTGTGAGGTAAAGATATGGGTTATGGGTTGAAAGTAAGAATTCTGAGTGGCAATCTTGAGGGTCTGAGGCTCACAATTTGTTAAGATTTCTGTAGGTCCTATAGATATGGAGCTCCGGAAATTTATAAATTCACAGGAAAATAATTTGTGGGCAGAGGATTAGCCCGATAAAGAAGGTTACCTGAAGCGTTCAACCCTCCGAAAAAGGTTTTCAGGAGACCTGTCCACTTCATCGCAGATAACCCTGTGGGGTACAGAGGAAGGCAGAATCGAATGGGCCCGGGAATCCGTACCTCTGAGCCCCCAGGTTTCGTCTGTGAGCAGGAAGTAGGAATTTTCAAGCCTGACTCCCCTAGCTTCCAGGGAAGAGCGGATTTTGGGGTCATCGAGGTCTTTTCTTATTTCTTCTGCTGCCTTCACCTGGGTGCCGGCCCCTCCTTTTTTAATGAGGTAAAGCAGCTCATCGGACAGGATTTTTTCAAATGAGCGGATGACCACCCTGTAGCAGGTCTTTTTGTTGGTGGATTTTTCCTCTACTTTTTCCAGATAAAAAACACTGCTTCCTTTTTGGGCAATATCGGAAAGAATATCTTCCCTTCTCGAAAAAGACTCTACCTCAAAGGTAGGTATGTCCAGGAAATAGATAGGGAATTTTTTGGAGAGACTGTCAGCAGTTGCCTGGCGCACCTTTTCTCTTGGGATATATTCAAAACTCAGCCTTGCTACGGATTCGGAAAACTCTTTTTCAATTTCAGGCCCTTTTGCCTGAAATGCTTTTACAGCCTCCGTGGAATCATTATAAATGACAAGCTCCTTTTCTCCATCTGAAAAAATCTTAGCCAGGGCTACGGCAAAATTAAGGGCTGCAAGTTCGCATTCAAGGTTGCTGGAGGGGTCAGCCGGAACCTTTGTGGTGGACTGGTGGATCTGCCTGCTGTCCCGGAGCACCGTGCAGCCGATATATGAGTCCTCATTTTCATTGTAAGAAGAGTCGCAGTAGACTTCAAGCATGCTAGTTTTCACCTTTTGTTGAAAGAAAAATCCCGTGACGAAATTAAACTCAAACTATTGCACGAGAATTGGGTACTGATCGTATATGAGTATTGATAAAGAATAATCTTACAAAAATATTGTGATGATTGAGGGAAAGGTGAAGGAAGGGAAGAAGCGCGAAGTGATGAAAAGAATCAGAAAAGATGGGGAAGAAGGGATGAGAAGAATCAGAAAAGATGGGGAAGAAGAGATGAGAAGAATCAGAAAAGATGGGGAAGAGGGGATGAGAAGAATCAGAAAAGATGGGGAAGAAGGGATAAGAAAAATGAAAAAAAGGGATAAAGGAAAAAAGGTTGCAATCAGATAATGATTGCTGCGGCCCTTTCATCCTTTTCATCATCGAAGTCTGTTACGAGGGCTTCCGTGGTGAGAACCATGCCTGCGATTGAGGCTGCATTCTGGAGACCGCTTCTGACCACCTTTGTCGGGTCAATTACTCCTGCTTCGAAAAGGTCTTCAAAGACGTCTTTCTTCGCATTGTACCCGAAGCGTTCATTGGGCTCGGACCTGATGGTTGCCACAACCTCCGCCCCTTCCCTACCTGCGTTGGCGGCGATCTGACGGACAGGCTCTTCTATAGCCCTCTGTACGATCTTTACCCCCACCTGCCGGTCCCCTTCAAGGTTCAGGGCATCAAGGGTTGAGGCTGCCCGGAAGAGGCTGATTCCACCACCGGTGATCACACCTTCTTCAACTGCGGCTTTTGTGGCGTTAAGGGCATCATCGATCCTCATTCTTTTCTCCTTTAATTCGGTCTCTGTTGCAGCCCCTACCTTGATTACGGCAACCCCCCCACTGAGCTTTGCCAGGCGCTTCCGAAGTTCGGTCTTCCTGTAATCCGTATCGGCAATAGTTACCTGGGACTCTATGACTCTGACCCGTTCCCCAATCCGGGTCCTGTCCCCCCTGCCTTCCACAATTATGGTCTTCTGGTTATCAACCGTAACTTTCCGGGCACTGCCGAGCATGTGGTCACCGAACTCCTCAAGTTTCATGCCCTTTTCTTCACTGATGACCTGCCCGCCGGCAAGGGCTGCAATGTCCTCAAGCATCTCCTTTCTCTCGTTTCCGAAGCCAGGAGCCTTGACTGCACAGACTCTTAGAGCCCCGCGAATGATGTTAAGAATAAGGGCAGCCTGGGCATCCCCTTCAACGTCCTCAGCAATGATAAGGAGTGAGCGGCCTTCAGAAGCCACCTTTTCGAGTACTGGGACTATTTGCTTCATGCTTCCGATCTTCTTGTCGGTTATGAGGATGTAGGGCTCGTCAAACTCACAGACCATCTTTTCAGTGTCCGTAGCCATGTAAGGGGAAACAAAGCCCCGGTCGAACTGCATCCCCTCCACTACATCAAGACTGGTTTCCATGGTTTTGGAGTCTTCAACGGTAATGACTCCATTGTAACCCACTTTTTCCATTGCATCAGCGATAAGGTTCCCGATTTCTTCGTCATTGTTTGCAGAAATCGTAGCTACCTGGACTATGTTTTCCTTGCCCCTTACCTCAACGCTCTTTCCCTTGAGCTGCTCAACTACCTTTTCGGTTGCAATTTCAATCCCTTTCTTGACCTCTATAGGATTTGCCCCGGAACTGATGTTTTTGAGCCCTTCGCGGATCATGCTCTGGGCAAGGAGGGTCGCAGTGGTGGTCCCGTCTCCTGTGTTGTCCTGGGTCCTTGAAGCAACTTCCTTTACAAGCTTGGCCCCCATATTTTCGAACTTGTCGTGCAGCTCAATTTCCTTTGCAATTGTCACCCCATCGTTTGTGACAACAGGTTTTGTACTCTTGTCCAGCACCACATAACGCCCCTTTGGCCCGAGAGTGATCTTGACCGTGTTTGCGACTTTGTCCACACCGTTTAAAAGTGCTTTTCTCGCACTTTCATCAAACATGATCTGCTTTGAAGTCATCTTCAATCACCTTGAGTTTTCATCGCAGTTATGATCAAACATTTTCCAGAAATAAATCTGGATATACCTTTCTATCATTCATTCACAGGGTTCTTCGGAATTGGCAGGTTCTTCAGAATCAGCAGGTTCTTCGGAATCAGCAGGTTCTTCGGAATCAGCATATTAAACATCAGTCTTCCACTACAATTGCCAGAATGTCTTTGAAGTCGACAAAAATGTACTCTTCCTCATCAATTTCGATCTCGTCAACCTGGTACCCCCCGTAGATCACACGGTCGCCCTTTTTCAGGGGGAGGTTCTTCCCATCCTCAAAGGTCCCCACAGCTACAACGAGCCCTTCCTTCTTTTCCTTCTGTGCAGACTCCGGGATATAGATCCCGCCTTTCGTCACTGTTTCTTTCTTCTGGTGCTTTAGTAGTACACGTTCACCTATGGGTCTGATAATCACTCTAATGTTCCTCCTGTAATGCTTAAGTGGCTATGTTAACGCCAAATATTGCTACCTGATTTCGAATAAGTACACCGACACCTGCAAGCTAGGTATCGGATTGATGAACGTATTAAGCAGCCGAGTGCCCGACTATCTGCATATAATGCAAAACTTGTATTTAAAAATTGCCGAAAAAATAAACATGATGCTAAAAAAATCGAGATCATATCTACAAAAATAAAGAAAATATATATACAAGATACTTCCAAATAAGCCTTGATGGTTCAGCAGATAACTCTGAAAAACATTGAGAAACCCAATATAAAAAGCCTGGAAGAAGACCTCCAGTGGTTCTGCGACAGCTTTGGCTTTTCTTCGGGAAGGGACACCGAAAACACCGCCACAAGGATAATCTTCAACCTGCTCGAAAAACTCTCAAATGAGGAAATTATTTCTTCGGACTCCCTTGCCGAGGACCTGGAAATAAAAACCTCAAGGGTTAACCACCACCTTAGAAACCTTAATGAATCAGGCCTCCTTTACAGGAAAAAACGCCTGATTTACCTGCGCGGAGGCAGCCTGAAAGCTTCAGTCCAGGAAATGCGGAAGGATTCGGAGAGGATCCTGGAAGAACTGGAAAGCATTGCCGAAGAAATAGACACCCTGATGGGGCTCAAAAACAGGTGAACTGCCAGGAAGGTCCGGCAGGTGAAAAAGAAAAAGCGGAATAATTAAGAGAAAAACTACACCTTAGAAAGGAACAAAAGGATGGGAACCGGAAAGAAATTCAATAATTAAGCCCATTTCTTTTAGTAAGCATGAGCAAAGTCTCAATAGTCCGCTGCCCTGATTATTCGGATACAAAAAAAGCAATAGCTGAAGCTCTGGATCTCCTCGGGGGTCTCGAGGACATAATCAACCCGGGAGACTGCGTGCTTCTGAAACCAAACATCCTTGCAGCCACAGCCCCGGAAGCTGCTGCCACCACCCACCCGGCCGTGGTAGCTGCTATGTGCGAATTTGTGCTTGAGGCAGGAGGTAAACCGATTGTAGGGGACGGAGCAGGGATTTCCCACCCCGGAGCCACGGCAAAGGCCCTGAAAGCCTCAGGGATAGAAGAAGCTGCTCGAAAAGCCGGAGCAAAGGTAGTTAATTTTGAAACAGCGGGTTTTACTAAAGTAAAGGTCCCTGACCCCTTGCAGTTCAGGGAACTCTATCTTGCAAAGCCCGTCCTTGAAGCCGATGTTGTAATCTCCCTCCCGAAATTAAAAACCCATGAGCTCACCTACTACACAGGAGCGGTAAAGAATTTTTTCGGAGCCCTTCCTCTCAATTATAGAAAAAAAGCACACTACCTGGGAAAACGTGAACTTTTCGGAGAGGCCGTCGCTGACATTTACTCCGTAATCAGGCCCCGGTTTGCCGTCATGGACGGGGTCATGGGAATGGAGGGAAAAGGCCCTTCCCACGGGGACCCCATAAATTCGGGCTTGATCCTTGCAAGCCCTGACTGCGTGGCCCTTGACATCGTAGCGGCGGAACTGATAGGCTTTGATCCCCTGAAAATCCCCACAACCGCCGGAGCCCTCAAAAAAGGTTTTGGAAACCACTGTCCTGTTGTGGTGGGGACCCCGTTCAAAGAAGCCAGGATGAAATTCAAACCCTCTCATGGAGGGATCAGCACTGCCCCTCCCGTCCTGACCCGCCATCTCGGCAAATTCTTCACGATACACCCGAAAATAAACCAGAGAAAATGCACCCGCTGTGGGGCCTGCTATCTGAACTGCTCCCCACATGCCGTAGAACAAGCAGAAGACGGAAGTTTCCGGATCAACCCTGAAAAGTGCATCCTCTGTTACTGCTGCCGTGAACTCTGCCCGAATAATGCCGTGGAGATGAAAAAGTCCTTTCTGGCAAAGCTATTGACCAGCGACTTTTGATTGATTCCGGGTTTAAGGCTGGAACTTACAGGAGTTGGAAAATCGGGAAACTTTTCTGTTCATGTGTTGTAAATACCTTACCCCTGCGACCGAAAATGTCCACGATTGTATTTTGTGATCAATACCACTTTACAAAAAATGATATTTTTACCTATATATTTTGGGTTTAGTATTGGGTTACAATCATAGAATATCTAATCAAAATCGGTTTACAATCAAAGAATGTCTAATCAAAATTAACATAACGGTCAAATTTAGCCTATTCTATAGTATAAACTGAGAAAGAAGATATTATTCAAGAATCAGAACCATGGAACGGAGGTTTCACCTTTAAGGCTTGGAAAAAGGATCACAAACCCTGCTGCACATTTATAATGTCCTTCCGGGAAATGTATACAAACCCATCAACATCAAATTTATGTACAATTGTGACATAATAAAAAAATCATGCCTGAACTGGTGGAGATCCTTACCGAATCAAACCCCTGGTGGGCTAATAGGGGATTTGAAAGTGGAATTCAGAGGGAAAAATATATTATAAAAATAAAAAAGTGCCTGGAAAATGGAGACCTTACCGTCTTAAACGGGGTCAGGCGCTCAGGTAAAACCACCCTGTTGTACCAGCTGATCCGGGGACTAATAGAAACGGAGAAGGTACCTCCGGAGAAAATCCTTTTTGTCAACTTTGAAAACCCTGCTTTTGTTTTTCTTGAAAACCCCCTGCAAGAGGTCCTTGAAGCGTACAGAAGAGATGTCTGCAGCGAAAAAGGGACCTGCCTTATATTTGACGAAGTCCAGAACCTTCAGGGGTGGGAAGAAGAGATTCAGGCCCTTCAAAAAATAAATGAACACAGGATCATACTCTCGGTTTCTCCATCCAGACTTCTTGACTGCAAACTCATGGCCCTCATGTATGGGAGATACCAAAAAATCCAGGTATTTCCCCTTGATTTTTCAGAATACCTCCTTTTTAGGGAGGTGCTTCCCGGAACAAAACTGAACACCGAGGAAGCCCTTAAAGAAAACAAATACAGGATAATGAATTTACTGAAAACTTACCTGCATGAGGGAGGCTTTCCCAGAGTTGTGCTTGAAAAAGAAGAAATTCTCAAAAAAGAACATTTGCAGGGGCATTTTGACGGAATCATGTATCGGGACATCGTCCTCCGGAGTGAAGTAAGGAATGCCAGTGTACTTCAAGAACTTGTCTGTCACCTCCTTTCCGATTTCACAGATTCCTACTCATACAGGCAGCTGGGAAACCTGCTAAAGCTGGATTTTTCCACCCTTAAAGAATATATTTACTATTCAGGACAGGCAAACTTGCTCTTCGAAGTCCAGGCTTTCAACCCATCAGGAAAAACAGGAGGAAGGAAAAATAAAAAAATATATTGTATAGACAACGGACTCAGGAATTCAGTTGCCTCCGAGGTTTTTGAGTCTGAAAGCAAACTGGCTGAAAATCTGGTATACATTGAACTTATGAGAAGAGGATGCGAAGCATTTTATTGGGAAAACGGAAAGGAGGGAGCCCATTTTGTCATGGAGGATGATGACGGAAAGCTTACCGCATTGAGTGTGATCTATAAAGACAGGATTGAACCGGGAGAAATAAAACCCATTTTGGCCTTCTCAAAGGCTTTCGGGGCAGATGTGAAGGAACTGGTTTTGATCACCAAGGACACCGAAAAGGAAGAAGATGGAATAAAATATATTCCACTGTGGAAGTGGCTGCTGGATTCAAATTGAGGCCCTGCAGCATACGAAAAGGCCTGTAAAGAATGAGGAATCCGGCAATCAGATTATAATTTTTTCTATTTAGTCAGGATGAAAGCCCTTTTATCCCAGAACAAAAGAAATATGCATAGAAAGATTTCCTTTGCTGAAATAGCACCCCTGTGACTGTAAATCTAAAGGTGATGAGATGCTCTATACCTACTCGGATACGGAGTATGCCCCGGAAAAATGTTTCCTCTGCAAGGGAGCGGGGCACGCTGAAGGCAAGACCTGTGAAGCCTGCGGGGGAAGTGGAAACGTACTGGTTGCCCAGCCCCCGAGGATCTGTCCTCTATGCAACGGATCAGGACACACTGAAATAGGAATCTGCAGAGCCTGCGGTGGAAGCGGGTGGGCTCTACTTTGAACAAAACCTAATAAAATAACCGTTTCCAAACTATTTTTAATAAGATTTGATTACAATATCAGAATCTACCATAATTACTTTCCGTACCCTCTACAACCTCGTATGCTTCAATCCCATTCGGCTCATAATCCCAGTTCCAAAAAGAAGAGCTTCTGGCTGCTTATTACAAATTGACAATGGAATATAAACGAGATAAAAGAGATAAATTATCAGGTTATAATCATCCAGTAAGGTAAACAAAGTTAAAGAGAGTGTTTCTCATAAGAATCATCCAGCCAATTATCAGGTTATAACCATCCAGCTAACATATCCTGCATGGATATACTTTACATAAAACTGACTCAAGACTCGAGCATACCCCGGGTACTTACATGTCGCCTTCTTTTCCTTCACTTTCCCGCTCAAACCTGTCAATTACCGCTTTTTTTCCAGAATCTCTCCCTTCTTCTCCTCAGGCAGGCAGTCAAAACAGGTATCATACCGCACAGACTTATATTTTTTCTTACAAACAGGGCAGAGCTCCATCCCCCTGAGGATAGCGAAATGGCAGCGCCGGCAGAGAACAAGGGCATTTTCCAGGGACTCGTATTCTTCCTGGGCTTTTTCAATCTCTTCTTCAATCAGCTCCTTTACCCTGTTCTCTTCAAGCCATTCGTTGTAGAGCTTTTTGAAATTTCCCTCCTGGGTATCTTCAACCATGACCTCTCTGTACTGTTCTTCAAGGCCGGCGTGGTCAGGCTCGATTTTGTGTACCGTCGACGTCCTGTGCCAGTTGGGATGACTTTTATGGCGGTGTTTGCCTGTGAGGATGACTTCAAATTTCTGATATTTCTGCCTGTAGATCTCCCTGAACTGCTCATAGGCGATTCCGTAAATCTCAGAACGTATTCTGGAGGGAGAACTGGAAGCTGCCTGAGGGTTATGGACACGTAAGTGTTTGGAAGAGCCGCACCAGGCACAGGTCTTACCTTTCAGGAATTCGGCCCTTTTTTCCTTCCATTCCTTTGAGTTGCGTTTCATGTGAATACCGCGGTGAAGCTTCTGGAAGATGTGATAAGGATAATACGATTAATGAAATGGTCAATTTAGGTTTTAGAAATGATAGAGACGGCGTGGAATTAAACTATTACGGCCAAAGGCAAAAGAAGATGCACATAGTCAAATATATAAAGAAGACAGAATAAGGAGAAAGTAAAAGAAGAAGAATTACAAACCGGAAAAAATACAAAAATTCGAAATTCCGACTTTTTTAGAGAAATGACTACATGGAAGAGATTTCCGTTGCCTCACCCATATAATGATCAAAAAGTTCTTTTCCCCAGTACAGGGCTGAGGGCTCGGAGCCTTTGAGGTACTGCCCATCAAACCTGCCTTTCTTATTAAAAAGCCCGAGGATCAGAGTGTGGTCAGAAACCGCAATAAGTGCAGGAGTCTCCTGAGCTGATGCATCCAGTACGAAAACAGAGGAATTTTCCTGCTTAAGGATTTGCTCCGCTTCATTGTGGAAATCCTTTGCGAACCTCTCAAAAACCACCCTGAGAAAGACAAGCTTTAATTCAACCCCCTTCTTTGCCACGGACAAAAGGAAAGATGGTATATGGGGATGAAAATATGAAAAAAGCATCATAACTTCTGCAGGTTCGGAAAAATTTTCTACAATATCCGGAAATGAGTCAAATCCATGAGTAATTCCCGGTTCGACAGGGCAGCAGCCTTTTAGTTCCCCAATACGTTTTAAAAGGTGAAACGGAACCACATCAAGCTTCCGCTGGCTCCAGAAAAACTCATCACTCTCAAAAACACCTGCCGCATCAACAAGAGGCCGCGCCTTATTAACCAGAATTTCCCCAATAAGGGACAGGCGATACATATCCCCGTCCTGAACTATTATCCCCTCCTCTTTTAACTTTTTGACCTGAGGAAGAAAAGAAATTCGAGGAACCTGAAGCTCAATAAGCGCCTCACCAATACTTTTAGGGCCTTCCGCCAGCAACAATAAAAAATTCTTCCTTTTGTCGGAAAAAAGAAGAAGATTGACGAGCTGCAACCTCATCTTATATCATCCTCTCCGGTAAATTGAACCCTGCTGTCATAAAGGATCATTTATTTATTGGTCTCAGAAGAATATATTGATCATATAATCATTAGTTAATAGATATAAATATTATCGATGATATCAAATATAAATGTGAAAAAATAAAATAGAGACACATTAAAAATTAAAGGTAAAGGCAACAACCCCACCACCCGGGCCGGGTTCCAGAAAAACTTAAGCTTCCAGCGCTAAAGATGCCCAGTTTTGATTCAAAAAAACCAGCACTTAGGAAAAGAAATCAGCTTCCTGAACAAAAAAGCCACGTTACGGAAAGACGATATGGGAAGACGATAGATATTATAAAAAACTTCTTTGAAAGGGCTAGCAGGGAGGGCAGAAATGAAAAAAATAACTCTTATTTTACTTATACTGCTCCTGACTGTGGGAGCTGGATGTTCGGAAAAGGAAGCAGGGATTTCAGAAGACGCCACTATAACCCACAAAACCTACGGCGGTTTCATAAACCAGGAAATAGAGGTACAGGAACTTACCGTAAACCGTACTACAGTCATCTTCACGACATCAGACAGGAACGGAAACTTCCTGAAAACTTATGAAAAACCGCTCAATGAAAGCTCTTTTGATGATCTCATCGACCTTTTTGAAAAAAACGGCTTTCTTGAGATGGAAAAATCATACATAAGACAGGAAGGGCAGCCGATAGTCGCAGACGCCGGAGTCCTTGAAATCAGCCTGATTCAGAAGGATCTGACAAAAAAAGTAACCGTGGACCCATACTATTCCGAATACATGCCCGAAGGCCTGCAGGAAATCGATGCGGCACTGGTTGATCTTCGAGAGTACGCACTTTCTACCTATCCTGGGGACACAGAAGGAGAAACAGAAGAAGAGACAGAAGGAGAAACAGAAGGAGAAACAGAAAGAGAGACAGAAGGTGAAGCACAAAATGGAGAAGCTGGAGAAGAACCTCTCGTAGAACTTAAATACAGGGAACCTGAGAACGAATCGACTCCCTGGGACCAGTGGTATGCCGAAGGAAATATCCAGTTTATCAAAGCCCCCACCCAGGCCGAACTGATCATCGCGTACTACGGGAGCTTATATCATATAGAGGTAATCGATGTCAAAAGGCTTGAGGCATGTGATCTCTACTACACCTGCGGCGGGTATTTTTACGTGGCAAAAGTAAGGGAAAAAGACGCCGGAAAGATGAAGGAGCTGGGATGGACAGACATGGGGGAATTTTGATGAAGTAATGAAGAAAAAAGAGAAGTGAAGTGGAGACATCCTTCAATTTTACATCCAGAACTCCCCACCTTTTTTCCGGATCAAATGCCGGAAGAATCGGAAAAAGAATCAGTCGTCGCTGCTACTGCTGCTTTTGCTTTTCGTTGCTGTGACAGGCGGGTAATAGCAACTTGAGAGGGCTCCGTATACGAACTGGGTCGGGGCCATCCAGACAATGCCCGTGCCCTCAAAGGTCTGGAGGGCACCTTCTCCGCTGGTAAGGTTTCCGACCAGGTTCTTTGCAGACCTCTCTACCGTGAAATTGACTGAAGCCGACCTGAGGAACACAAAGTTCCCATCTACCTGCATCCTTTCATTGTTGAGTTCGTACTTCAGGACCTCGGCCGGAGGCACGGGGATTGCAAGCACGCAGAGACCTGTCCCGCTGATTTTGGTCTGGAACCATCCTTCGCCTCCGAAGAGCCCTGAGGAAAGGTTCTTCTGGACCGCAACTTCCACATTGACCCCGCTTTCGCAGCAGTAAAACATCCCCTTGTCAACGATAATAGCATCGTTGTCCAGATCTAGCAGGATAAAGTGGCTGAAACTGGGCTCAAGGAATACCTCCCCGGTACCCGAGTATGTAGGAGTGAATGCAGACTCGTTGGTCAATTTGTTCTTAATCAGCTTCTTGGCAAGCCCGCTAACACTGCCGGTCTCGCACTCTGCAGTGATGCGGCCCTTGTGGAAGTACAGGGCTCCCCTCTCGGTAGTTATAGAACTGTTCCTCAGGGTAACTTTCACCTGCTTGAGGCTCATTCCGGCTTTTTCCAGATAATACAGATTTTCGGCAAAGCAGACGTCCCGAAGCCCCCTGAGGCTCTTATACTCCAGAATCTCGATTTTTATTCCGTCTTTCTCAATGCATTCCAGCACATTGATGTTGTCATAAAATTGCTGCTCGATCGC
The DNA here is from genome assembly GCF_024372725.1 of Methanosarcina sp. KYL-1. Taxonomy (GTDB): domain Archaea; phylum Halobacteriota; class Methanosarcinia; order Methanosarcinales; family Methanosarcinaceae; genus Methanosarcina. Next base: position 146,026 of record NZ_VOUA01000002.1, on the reverse strand, counting down.
TATACGAATCACCATTTTTACATTATTAAAATATACACTTTGTTCAATACAGAACTTATATAATATTCGTTAGAATAAGTATATCTACCTTTTTAAATATATTAATAACTTGGTAGAAAAAATTTTGACTAGTTAAGGCGGGCTAAGAGGACTGGTAAAGGGAAGCTTCAAGCCGGATCTCACAGGCATCCCGGCCGTAAAAACCGAGAACCATCAAACAACAGCCTGATATATGAAAAGAAGTTTTCAAGCTTGAGGCCTGACCGACCAGAGGGGCCGGCAGATCTCCCGGATCCAGAAAAGCAGCTGCAAGGAATGAACCTTCAAGGCTCCACCAAGACAAGGCCTTCCAGGATCTTTCCGGAAAAGTTCTGCCTAACATCCAGGTAATTAGGAAAGGAGCTTCATAAAAACTTTAATTTATATGTTTAACATATTGAATCAAGATGAATGTAATGTTGGGAGTCTTTATATTTATAATAACATTTGCAACAGCAATTGTATATTTTTCAAAAACAAAAAATTTGACATTCTCAACATTTCGCGATTCAATTTTTATAGCATTATTATTTGGAGCAATAGCTGCAAGTAGGCAGGAAATACGCGGGTACTAAGAGCCTATCCGAAAAGTCGGTAATGCAAGTCGAAAAGTTACAACAGGTCTATAATATCATGGCATCCCTTCTGGTTTTGCATATTGCTAATGATAAGTTACAGTAGGTCACAACACTTTTCGGATAGGCTCTAAGTCGATCAGCTCTTTAAAATAAGTATCTATTCTAAACATTCCGGATCCCCCGCTTCTTCATTTCCCAAATATACTTTGTGCGGTTTTCCCTCATAAAGGTTCATAATCTGCCTACGCAGCTTTGAAGGATACAGAGGCTGAGTATTGAGCGTTTTTATATCCAACCAATCAGATCCAATTTGATTCGTGTCACCGTGTAAGGCTGTGTTGGGAATCTCGGCGACATATTCACACAGGAAAACTAAATCCACTCGATGAAACCTCTCACCATGAACACCTTCAACAGCAAAAACCAGTTCTTTCGGAGTAACACTGATTCCCAATTCTTCGGAAACCTCACGACAAGCGGCATCAGGGAGCAGTTCCTCTGTTTCCTGCCCTCCGCCAGGCATGATATACCAAACTTCACCATTCTCCTGCAATTTTATTGCAAGCATCTTACCGTTTTTAATTATCAAAGCTTTTGCAGAATTTCTTATCAATTGACCCATAAGCTGCTCTCCCGATTATATAATAATCTCACTGGCAAATTTCTGTTTATCTGCATTATGCAATAACTTCCAACATTATACCATGTATATCCAAATGGGAAAAGACATACCTTCCCCTTGGCGGAAAGTATGTCTTTTTTTGATGCGAGATGTGCGATTCGAACGCGAATTCCTACGAAACTGGACTCTGAAAAACATATATCTATGTAATTTAGAGCCTATCCAAAAAGTGGTTGCCTGCTAACTTTCATAATATGCAATACAAAACCGGATGGCTACCCGATATCTGTGACTTTTAAGTATTTATTGCTGACTTTTCGGATAGGCTCTAAGAAGATTCGAGTAATTTTACTTATTTTATTTATGCTGTTGCCTGAATCTTTTTTATAGAAAATCTATCAAAACCTGAAAATCAATAGAATATGTTACTGACAAACGCAGACCCAAAAACCGGGAACCAGCAAACGACAGCAAGAGGCATGAAAATGAGTTTACAAGCTCAAGGCCTGACCGGACCGAGGGGCCGGCAGATCTCCCGGAAGATCCTGGCAAAAAACTTCCCTTCCCAAGGCAAGTTTCTTTCCCAAGAGCAGTTCCTTTTTTAGAGAGAAATTCACAGAAATTAAGCAGGTGAGCAAAGATTATGAATAGTTGGCAGAGTCCAGTCAAGCCTTTATTTATGCTGCTATGATCCATATCATGAGCAAAAGACTGGCTAAGATCGAACCTTTAAACAACTGAAAAATGAATATTCAGACAGCCTCTTAGTGTTTAGATGATTATAGATGACTACTTCCATTTCTTCACAGTTCCTGAAAGTAGGCTTTGAACCAAAAAAGAATAAAGCCGCCGGAGGGACTTGAACCCTCGGCCTGCTGATTACGAATCAGCCGCTATACCGCTAAGCCACGACGGCGCACAGGTCAGAGAATAAGCAGACTTAAAATAACGATCAAGGATTTAACTATTTCGCCTGAAAGGGAATTGTTTCCCCTGGAAGGAAAAGAGAAAAGCCGGTAGCTCACCTCCCTGTTTTTCTGTAATATTTGAGGAAGAACCATACGAACAGGGCAGTGATCAAAACGGATAAAGCGATTATGATATAGGTAAAGGTGGACATCCGAATCGAACTCCTAGATGAATTGGAAATGAGTTTTGTACAGGGATTTAAGCGGGTTTAAATGTTTAAACATTTTCTTTTTTACACATCAAAAAAAGGATTTGTTCCGGAAGCGGGACTTAAATCACCCGCACCTCAATACATATATTATACTGGTGCGGAGCATACGACCTCACAGTCCTTTTCTCGAGCACCTCAATTTCCCGGCCCACCCTTTCAGCAGCCTCCCGGATAAGTTTTATTGAACCCTCAAAGAGGTCATCTTCCGGAGTAATCCCGTAGTAGTGGATGATCCCTCCGGGTTTTGTGAGGAGGACGGCAGAGTCCAGGAACTCGCAGGCGTTATGGGGGAGGTTCATGATAACATGGTCGGCAGTGCCTGCAAACCTCAGGGCTTCTTCCCTTGCGTCGCCTTCGATTGCCTCGATATTTTTCACGGAATTAAGAGTGATGTTTTCCCTCAGGTAGCGGACTGCATCCGGGTTCTTATCGATTGCAATAACCCTTGCAGGCTTTTTGCTCTTTGCAAGGAGGACGCTGTAGGGGCCGACCCCGGCAAACATGTCAACGATTGTGTCCCCTTCCCGGACCATGGAGAGGATCCGCGAGCGTTCGGTGGAGAGGCGGGGGGTGAAGTATGCCCGCGCAAGGTCAACCTTGTAGCGGCAGCCGTATTCTTTGTGGACCGTCTCGGTCCTCGGCTCGCCTGCTACCACTTCAAATTCCCTTACCCGGAATTCCCCGATAACAGGAGTCAGGGGTCTCAGCACTGTCTTGACATTCGGCTGGGTCTTAAGCAGGGCGTCTGCAATTCTTGAAGCGGTTTCCTGCTCCAGTTCGGGGTCTTCAAGAAGAGCTATGTCCCCGATGATCTCATAACTCGGGGAAAAGCCCAGGAGGTCTTCCGGGGTGGGCTTCTTTTCCTGGGGCGTAAAATCGAAATCCGAAAGTTCTGCCTCCTCAGAGAGCGCCTCCAGTTCATGGGGTGCGGGTTCCCTGAAAAGGGGGAGATAAAGAAAAGTTTCATCCGAACCGATTTTCATGGAATTGTCAAGGAGATCAAGCTCAAGGAGCACTCGCCTTACAGGCTCTCCTTTCTTTTTGGGGACTTTTACGCACTGCCGTTTCATGGGACTTCGACCTTCTGACATCTATTCGCACATCTATTCGCACTTTTATTATAAACCTTCCCGGAGCGGCTCAAGCGGAAACACCTGAACCTGAAAAACATCCTCCGGAAAAAAAGAATGAGGAGGGGAAGAAGAAAAAATATTTTCATCAGGAAAAAAGGACAGGGTTATTATAGTTGATAGCAAACCAGACTCCGAAAAACACTAAAAAGATCCCGCAGGCATACATGATTATTTCATGCGCTTTTTGAGACAGCAGGGACTTCCCCCGACTGAAAGAGCCCGATACGGCAGTGAACCAGCTCAGGTCAGCCAGCCAGTGCCCGATTACGTAGGAAACTGCAACAATAATACCGAGTTCATATTCCCTAAGTACGAGCGCACTGCCTGCAGTGAGCCACCAGATCCAGAAATAGGGATTTGAAACCGAAGTGATAAGGCCTGCTGCAGCCGGGCTGGACGTAAGGTTCATGCCGCCCTTATTTGAAGACATGCCTGAGGAAGAGGCTGCCTTTGCGCCCTTTACCGTAAGCAGCCCGAAGACCACCAGAGCAAGCCCTCCGAGAAGGGAGACCGCAGAAATAGTGCCGCTCCCGACAAGCGAGGCTGCCCCAAAGAGGATAAGCACGCAGAGCACAAGCTCGATAAGCATGTGCCCGATGACCACTTCCGGGCCGGCAAGCCACCCTTTTTTGAGGGAAGTCTCTATAGTTGCAAAAAGCATGGGGCCCGGGACAAGGGCTCCGGTCAGCCCGACAGTGAAACCCAGGATAAGAGCTTTGGATATTTCAATTGCCAGCATCATTGATCTAAAAATTTTTTATAAATATATATTTTTTTTTTAAAAATGAAGCAGTTACTGAAAAGATGTATGAAGAAGAGGGCTGAGCAATAAACTTGCGGCTGTAACCTTACATGTCCCGGCGGTTGTACCAATCCGCACAGCTAAAGGGGATGATACAATAAAGAATTAAAAAATGGATAATGAAGAAAACCCTTTAGAGGATAATCTCGATATCCAGTTCTTCTGCAAGCTCTTTATACCTGTTCCGGATGGTAACTTCCGTGACCCCTGCAACATCTGCGACTTCCCGCTGGGTCCTCCGCTCACCGCAGAGAATGGAAGCGATATAAATCGCAGCGGCGGCAACGCCTGTGGGGCCCCTTCCGCTTGTGAGCTCTTTTTCGGAAGCCTGCCTGAGGATTTCGACGCTCTTGGACTGGACTTCTCCTTTGAGGTTCAGGCCTGAGCAGAACCTCGGGACATAGTCGATCGGGGAAGTCGGCATGAGCTTTAAGGCAAGTTCTCTGGAAATGAACCTGTAAGTCCTTCCGATTTCCTTCCGGCTCACCCTTGACACTTCTTCGATCTCATCAAGGGTCCTCGGGACACTGCACTGGCGGCAGGCGGCATAAAGTGCTGCTGCTGCCACGCCTTCAATGCTCCGCCCACGGATCAGGTTTTTGTCCACAGCTTTCCTGTAGACGACGGCTGCGGTTTCCCTGACAGTCCTGGGAAGACCCAGAGCCGAAGCCATCCGGTCCAGTTCGGACAGGGCGAACGCAAGGTTTCTTTCCGTTGCGTTGCTTACACGGATTCTCCTCTGCCATTTTCTTAAACGATATAACTGAGCACGGTTTTTGGAGGAGATGGACTTTCCGTAGGAGTCTCTGTTTCTCCAGTCAATCATCGTGGAAAGCCCTTTGTCGTGGATTGTATAGGTCATGGGCGCTCCCACACGGGAACGCTTCATGCGCTGATCGTGATCGAAAGCTCGCCATTCGGGCCCTTCATCAACAAAGTCGGCATCGACGACAAGTCCGCAGTCCCCGCACACGAGTTCAGCCCGCTCGTAGTCGTGCACCAGGTTCCTGCTTCCGCATTCCGGACACACGGCCTTTTCTTTCTCAAAACTTTGCTCCTTTTGTTTCTCCTTGCGAGCTTTGATCATGGCACGTATTTTTTCTCTTTCAAGAGTGTCCGAATAGCGAACTCTTTCGACTTCTACCATTTCATATCACCTTATAAGTTAACATGACCATATGTTTTCTGAGTGTCTGTAACTCCGATCCTGCGCCGCATTAAATGACAGGAGTTGTATAAAAAAATGGGACAAGAGATCTACAACCATATCCAGCGAAAAGTAAATATACTGTTTAAGGTTTGATCCGGACAAATAAAATAAACCGGGATCGAATATCAGATATCTCACCGAACATAGACCCTTTCATTGACCAGATCCCGAAATTCAGAATCAGGAATCTGCTTGAAGCCCTTCACTAAAAAATATGGATGATTCACTGGTCCAAAGACACTGATAATCGTCCCAATCCGTTTCAGAGCCTTGTCCACAACAACCGAGTTAAACCTTGGAGGGTTACCTGAGGCATTGTCGGATTTAATCTCATCCCCTCTGATAATCAGGTTTTTGCTACCTGACCTGTGCAGCACGGTACCGAGTCGTTTCATATTAGCCACAAATATATTTCAAGGCACGGGAACCATATATCCCATGCCACAAGCGAATCTAACTGCCAGCCTCAATAAGTATAAATAACGTAGACTGAAAAGCATATATAGTTCACATTAATCATATATAAACATATCGCAAGACCTATATTTGAAAGAACTGAAAAAAATGAGGATTAACAGGCCCTTACAAACAAAAAATCCAAAAATGTCTATATTTTTTAAAAAAGCAATGTCCCAACACATCCAAAAGTAAAAAGATTATTGCGAAGATATACATTAGTATATATATGAGTAAGTTTTACCGGCACATTCGATAGAGGGACCCTCTTCAATAGAAAAAATAATAAAAAGAATTTGCTCCAATTCAGCCCAAGTGTACCGTATATACTTGATTTGGAAGAAATGATACTCCTTAAAACTGCGATCCAGATTAAACTGTGATCCAGGTTAACCTGAATACTACCTGTGATACTATCTATGATACGAACGATTATTGACTGCCAGGCAACAGTTAAATCGTGAGTATAAGTTTGCTTTGAAGAATTAATAGGCAATAAATAATAGCTCTTTAGACTCTTTTTTGCTCAAAACATATTTAAAATCTGTAGCTTTTACTTCCCTTACATTTTTTTTGTACTTCTTTAACAACTGAACCAGCTGTTCTTCCGAAGGAATTCCATCACTTCTATAAGATACGACTATAATGCTGTCCTTGAATTTATCAAATAGTTTATCAAACGCAATATTAATTTTCTTTACATCATTCCAGACACAATATTCTCTTATCAGAGGTTTGTGTTTTCTCTCAGCATCAACCATACCTGGCCAGCATTCATATCCAGCTAATCCTTCTAAAAAATGATATGCATCTCTGTAATCTATAATTTCACCTTTTTCTGGAAGATAAGGGGTGTCAATGTATACAAGGTCATAGCTTCCGGGGATGTCAAAAACATCATAATTCAGAGCGTTACATTTTTCTCCATTAGAAAAAATGCAATTATTTACCTCTTTAACAAATTTAGAGAAATGTTCATTGAAGGGCTTGTCCCAGGTAACCTTGTTTCCAAAACTTCTCTTCACATCATTAAGTCTGAGATACAGGTTTTTCCGGTGGAATAAATTATAAGGCCTCTTAATAATACAGGCTTGAAATAAGCAATGCATTGCAATAGCTTTTTTATATTTATTTCCCAGCAGATTGATATTGGAAATAACCATATCAATCCAGGCATTTTCTTCATCCGTAAAATATGTTTCATTGAAAGTGTCCTGAACAAAAGTTGGGTATCTCAGAGTATCGTGTTTTTCCAGCAAAAAACTAACATCGGATTCATTTAATATTACACTGTCATTTTCGATAAGTGCAAATCCGGTGAAGAAGTTAAATTTTAATTTATCATTGTAAGTTACTTTTTTCCCTTCTTTTTTGGCTTTGTAAGCAACAGAACCGGTTCCCCCCATAGCATCTAAAAATGTATGGAAGTCTAAATCTTTTATTTCATCCCAGATCCAATCCAGAATCTTTTGTTTACTACCCCGATATCTGGTAGAAAAAATACAATCTTTTTTTGGAGTGATATTTTCTGGAGTGATATTTTCTGGAGTGATATTTTCTGGAGTGGTATTTTTTGGAGTGATATTTCTTGAGGTGGTATTTCTTGAGGTGGTATTTCTTGAGGTGGTATTTCTTGAGGTGGTATTTCTTGAGGTGGTATTTCTTGAGGTGGTATTTCTTGAGGTGGTATTTCTTGAGGTGGTATTTTTTGAGGTGGTATTTCTTGAGGTGGTATTTTTTGGAGTAGTATTGATATTTTCACTTTCAAAAAAATCACCTAATCTTATCGGAGAAGAATTCATTTCAAAACCCACGATTCTAATGATTAATAATCAGTGAACAGTTAAATTATTTTCCTGTTCTGGGGAAAGGAACCCTGCTGGGGCTTCAGGACAGAGGCTCGGGGCAGGGAATAACGCTCTGGGTATAGAATATATGGTTATGATATAAAGCGAAATTCTTTACATAAATAACTATAGATACGCATTTCGGATAGGGGCCGGGAATGTCCATAAAATAGAGATTTTATTAGTTTCACTTCCGTTATAAATTGTATATAATTTTGTAAGCCATGTGTTAAAATATACAGGAGGGGAAACCACAAGCTTATATATGAAATAGACATTGTTGGCAACAACCAAACCAAAGGTTTGGTATTATCCAGATATTAACTCCGATTAATGATCTCGTTCCAGGGAGGAGATTCATTGTCCAAATTCGTATATTTTTTTGGAAAGGATGTAACTGATGGCAAAAGTAGTATGAAAGACCTGCTTGGAGGAAAGGGCGCAAACCTTGCCGAAATGGCAAATCTTGGTGTTCCCGTGCCGCCTGGCTTTACAATAACAACCGAAGTCTGTGTACTTTACCTTAAACAGGAAAAGTACCCGGAAGAAGTGTTAAAACAGGTCGACGAGTCAATCGAGAAGCTGGAAAACATAATCGGCAAAAAGCTGGGAGATCCTGAAGACCCCTTGCTGGTCTCGGTCCGTTCCGGAGCCAGGGTGTCCATGCCGGGGATGATGGACACTGTCCTGAACCTTGGGCTCACGGATGAATCCGTCATCGGACTTACCAATAAGGTTAACGATGAACGGTTCGCTTATGACTGCTACCGAAGGTTTATCGCCATGTTCGGGGACGTGGTGCTCGGTGTAGAATTCCGGAAATTCGACTCATTGATCGAGGACAAGAAAAAGGAACTGAAAATAAAATCCGACACAGAACTGGACGCACAGGCCTTAAAAGAGCTGGCTGAAAGGTTCAAGGAACTTATCAAGCTCGAGAAAGGGTTTGAGTTCCCCCAGGACCCGAAAGTCCAGCTTCAGATGGCAATTGACGCTGTTTTTGACTCATGGAATAACCCAAGGGCCATCACCTACAGGAAGCTCAACTCCATTGATGACAGCTGGGGTACGGCCGTAAATGTCCAGAGCATGGTTTACGGAAACATGGGAAACACCTCCGGGACCGGAGTGGCTTTCACAAGGAACCCGTCTACCGGAGAAAAGAAGTTCTTCGGAGAATACCTCATCAATGCCCAGGGCGAAGACGTGGTTGCCGGGATCCGGACCCCGGACTTTATTAATACTCTTGGGGAAAAGATTCCCGAAGCCTACACCCAGCTCGTAGACATCTGCCAGAGACTCGAAGCCCACTTCAAGGACATGCAGGATATTGAGTTTACAATCCAGGAAGGAAAACTCTACATGCTGCAGACCAGGACCGGAAAGCGCACAGCTGCCGCAGCCGTGAAAATCGCAACGGACATGGTCGAAGAAGGGCTGATTGACAGGGAAACCGCAGTCACAAGGGTCCAGGCCGAACACATCGACCTGCTCCTTCACCCGAGGATTGACCCTGAAGCCAAACTCGAAGTAATCGCTCGCGGGCTTCCGGCATCTCCGGGAGCAGCTGTCGGGAAAGTCGTGTTTACTGCCGAAGCTGCCGAAGAAATGGCTGAGAGGGGCGAAAAAACCATCCTTGTCAGGACCGAAACTTCCCCTGAAGACATCGGCGGAATGGCTGCTGCCCAGGGTGTCCTGACCGTCCGCGGCGGAATGACATCTCACGCTGCCGTAGTCGGGAGAGGCATGGGCAAACCCTGTGTGGTAGGCTGTGGAGAAATCTCAATTGATTCAAAACATGCCCTCTTCATGGTAAACGGTTACACGATTAAAGAGCATGACTACCTCACCATTGACGGGAGCACGGGAGGCGTGGTCCTCGGCTCCGTGGAACTGATTGACGCCGAGATCAGCGACGACCTGAAGAACCTTCTCACCTGGGCCGATGAAATCCGGACCCTGGGAGTCAGGACAAACGCCGACAACCCGGCCGATGCAAGCCTTGCCCGCGAACTTGGCGCAGAAGGGATCGGGCTTTGCAGGACCGAGCACATGTTCTTCGGAGAAGACAGGATTCCTGCAGTCAGGGAAATGATCATGGCCGAAGACGAAAAGGCCCGGAAGAAAGCCCTTAAGAGACTGCTCCCCATGCAGAAAGAAGACTTCCTCGGAATTTTCCGCTCAATGGAAGGCCTTCCTGTTACCATCAGGCTGCTTGACCCGCCTCTCCACGAGTTCCTTCCGGACAAGGAAGAACTTGACGAGAAACTCAGGGAACTTGAAGCATCAGGGGACTGCGGGAAGATCGATGAGGTAAAGAAGGTCATCCAGCGGGTGGTCTCACTTAAGGAGCTCAACCCCATGCTCGGGCACAGGGGCTGCAGGCTCGGGATTACCTACCCGGAAATCTACGACATGCAGGTGCGGGCAATCATGGAAGCTGCCTGCGAACTTGCAGCTGAGGGAATGGAAATCGCCCCTGAGATCATGATCCCACTCGTGGGCCTCGTAAAGGAACTCTCCCTCACCAGGGAGGAAGTCTGCAAGATGGCAGAAGCGGTAATGGCAGAAAAAGGCACAAAGATCGACTACAAGGTAGGGACAATGATCGAACTGCCGAGAGCTGCAATCATCGCGGACAAAATTGCCCAGGAAGCCGACTTCTTCTCCTTCGGGACAAACGACCTGACCCAGACCACCTTCGGGTTCAGCCGGGACGACGTATCCAAGTTCGTACCCATCTACCAGAAGGCAGGTATCCTTGAACACGACCCCTTCGCAGTCCTGGACCAGGAAGGCGTAGGCGAGATCATGAAAATCGGAATCCAAAAAGGCCGCTCCGCCAAACCCGACCTCAAGATGGGAATCTGCGGAGAACACGGCGGCGAACCGAAGTCAATCCTCTTCGCCCACAGTATCGGCCTCAACTATGTAAGCTGCTCTCCCTACAGAGTCCCAATCGCAAGACTCGTAGCCGCCCAGAGCACCCTTGCATCCAGAAACGCAAACAAAATCTGAACCTGGAAATTCAGAAATTCAAAAAAACAGGCAGGATTTTCATCCTGCCACAACCTCTCTTTTTTTAAAAAATCGGCTTCCTCTGAGCGCAGCGGATAAACAGGCACCAACCCGGAAAAAACTTGCACAAAAAGAAAAAATCAGTGCCCAAAATCCTGAAAATTTCCAAAAAAATTAGGAAATTACAGCAAATACTACTGCAAGTCTCCATTTCAAGCGTAAATCCCCACTTCAAGCCTTAAATTCGAAAACTGACTGGAGATTTAAGTCAGAATTTATCCGAACGCTCAAATCCAACCTACTTTCCGCAGATGTCTCTTCGATTTTCATAATTTTTTCCGCTATCGTTTTTTCTGAAAATTTCTTTGGTTATAGGACTTACGCACTTGAAATGTAAAATCAGGCACATGAGGACTCGTCAACATTATTTGGGTTTATACAGTTAAGTCTTTTCCGCTCGTGGTTTTCAATTCAACTGCGTAAGTCCTAGGTTATTCAAACGTTTGTTTTTGAAATGTCCTACACTTTTCGACCTTTAACTTTATTGAAGGCTTCTAAAACCCGCTCCCCGGAGATTCAGTTGAGATAATTATTGTAGATTGTTGAGAAATTATCCATAAACGATAGCAGGAAAAATGTTATTTTTTTGAGAACATCTGCGGAAAGTCAGATCCAAATTTTAACCCTCTTGAAACAAAATAATAAGTCCGCTTGAGCGAAGCGAAACGGACTTCGTGCTGCCGATGCGAAACTCGGCCGAAACGGACCGCGTACTGCAGAGCCGCAACTCTGCTGGCGCAACTCTGCTGGCAAAGAAAAAAGAAATGCCTCAAATAGAGGCAATCAATGGTTCCTTGAAATCATGTAGTCGGCAATCTGGAGGAGGAGATCTTTTTCAGGACAGTCTGCCAGGACATCCAGTTTTGCCTTTCCCTGTTCGATGTAGGAAATTGCAAGGCCCTTCACATAATCGATGGACCCGCATTCGGTAAGTATCTGTAAGGCGGCTTCGGTTTCTTCCAGGGTAGCTTCACCCTTTCCGAAGATGTCAAGTTTCACACCTTTTTTGAAAGCATCGATTACGATAAGGGTATATTTCCCTTCCATAAGGTCGCTACCCCTTACTTTCCCGAGCACTTCCTGGGGTGTGATCATGTCCAGGACATCGTCGTACATCTGGAAACCAATTCCGATCAGGCGCCCGTACTCGGACAAAGCCTCAGCAACTTCATCAGAAGCCCCGCCCAGGAGAGCCCCGATCTTGGCAGCGGCTGCGTAGAGGACAGAGGTCTTCTTTTCAACCATCTCCAGGTATTCGGAATCCTTCACAGTGTCCCGTCTTTCAAAGTCCATATCGAGCCACTGGCCTTCGCAGATCTCGGTACAGGTCTTCGAAAGGACGTCCATGCATTTCAAAATTCTCTCGGGTTCGTTATCGATTCTGGAGAGGATCTCAAAAGCCTTGGAGTAAAGGGTATCTCCGGCAAGGATTGCACCTGCTTCACCCCACTTCACATGGACTGCAGGCATCCCCCGGCGGACGTCATCCTTGTCCATGATGTCGTCATGGATCAGAGTGAAGTTATGTACAAGTTCCACGGCCACCGCTGCAGGCAAAACAGATTTGAGGTCGGAACCGACGGCTTCCGCTGCCAGAATAAGGACTGCGGGGCGAAGACGCTTTCCCCCGGCGTCCACAAGATAGCGGGAGGCCTTATAAAGCTCCTCGGGGTGGGTTACGGGAAGCATTTCGGCAATGGCGGCATCCACATGGACACTTCTTTTTTTGATCTCATCAATCAGCGTCATAAACATCACAAGAATACGGAATATTGCTCCTTATACAATTACTCTTCGATATATAACACTTCACCGTTTCGGAGAAGGTGTACCGTATCTCCAAGCACATACCCCGCATCTTCCGCCATCTCGATGTAATGGCCGTGCATCTCCATATCGCCGTGGGCAGGGATCACATGTTCCGGATTGACCATACGCAGAAGCTCCCAGTGGTCTTCCCTGTATGCATGTCCGGAAACGTGTACATTGTCATAAATCCTGGCGCCCCGCATCCTGAGCTTGGTCTCAAGCGCATAGCGGTTGGCCTGGGTCATGGGGCTGGGGATCACGTTTGCAGAGAAAATAACCCTGTCTCCCGGCTCAATTGCATAAGGAGTTTCCCCGTTTGCAATCCGCACAAGGATGGAACCCGGTTCTCCCTGGTGCCCGGTAACGATTGGGAGGTACTTGTCCTTGCCTTCCTGCATGATACGCCTAAAAGCCCTGTCAATATCCTTCCTGAGCCCGTAGACCTCCACATTGGACGGCAGCTCAAGGTAGCCAACGTCCCTGGCAGCCCCTACATAGCGTTCCATTGAACGGCCCATGAGCACAGGGACCCTGCCCATCTCTTCTGCAGCCTCAATGATCGCTTTAAGCCTGGCAATGTGGGAGGCAAAAGTCGTAACGATCATCCCTACATCCGACTCCTCGGTCCCGAGCAGCACATCCCGGACCATGTCCTTTGCAATCTGCTCCGAAGGGGTCTTTCCGGAACGCCCGGCATTCGTGCTCTCCGTAATCATTGCAATAACCCCTTCTTTTCCCAGGGATTTAAGGCGTTCGAAGTCCGGGGCCTCGCCCATGGTAGGAGTCCTGTCCAGCTTAAAGTCACAGGCATAGAGGACCGCACCTGCAGGGGTGTGGATAGCTGCAACAACACAGTCTATGATGCTGTGCTGGACGCGAATGAACTCGATTGAAACATCTTCCGTGACCTGGTAAGTCCCGCCTGCGTTGAGAGGGATCACCCTGTTGCAGACCTCAAACTTGCGCTCAGCTTCGATCTGCTGCTTGATGATGGCCGTTGTGTACGGGGTGGCCAGAATCGGAGCGTTATACCTGTGGGCAAGCTTTGAGATTGCACCTACGTGGTCAAGGTGCCCGTGGGTACAGACGATTGCCCGGACTGTCCCGTTGATCTCCTTCATGATGGTGTCATCAGGGATCGCACCCATCTCGATAAGTTCGAGGGAGTGCATCTTATCGATTTCAACATCCTCATGAATCTGGACCCTGTCAAGCCGAAGCCCCATATCCAGAATGATAATATCTTCACCAATAATTACGGCAGTCATGTTGCGGCCCATTTCGTTGTAACCGCCGACTGCAACAATTCCTATTTCAGTCATGTCCTAAAACCTCTATTTAATTCCTTGATTCTTATTTTGATTCTGGTTCCTCAATGGGAATTCCTTTAAATACTTATGAGAGTGAGCCCGGAATCTCAGAAAACGATTCCGGGAAAGACCATGAAGCAATGACCATGAATGTGGATATATATCTGAATATATATTAGATGTGAATATAGAATCAGCCTCAAAATCAGCCTCTGCAGACTCGAGCCTGCAAAAAAACTTCCCCGGCACTTATATTTTCAGTTAATAGTCCTGAGACGGACTACATCACTTATAATATATATTTGTTTCATTATACAAATATTTCAGTACCTTTCGGGAGTTTTCGGGAAAACTTCCATCCTGTCCTCTACTCAGATTCCCATCCTTCATCCGGGTTCCTTACCGGATTCCGGCAACTCCGGCACTATTTCCGAGCCATCTATCCCGGCTCTTACCTTCTCTGCCTGGAATGATTCCACCAAGGGTCCGATTTTAACGTACTGGCTGAATTACGGGTCAGGTTTCTGTTTTCAACTGACTTTAAACCGATCTTTGATTTAATGTAATTCCTTATCCATCAATCTACTATGGACTGATTCTCTATCCAGCAAACTTCTAAGGAAATAAATTCCTTAAATTCAACTTGTCAGGCCAGGAAATAATTCCTTATTCCAATGGTCTTTCATTCAATTGACTAATTCTATTCAACAATTCCTTATTGAAACAATTCCTTAATGGAACAATTCCTTAATGGAACAATTCCTTACTGAAACAATTCCTTACTGAAACAATTCCTTATTCCAATGGTTCCTTTATTCATTCAATTTTCTATTCAACCGGTTCTACGAAAACGATTCCTGAGCTAACTGGAACCGATATTAGACCGATTTCCGATAGTCTAACCGAACTGGTATGAGAGTGATTTCAAGACCTCAAATGACATTTGAAATGCTTCGAGACCTCAAATGAGCATAATAAAGACTGATTATCTGTACCCTAACCTCTAAGGGATAATAAGCTAATTATCTTTTCCCTGGTTCCATATAACAGGAACCCACTTTTGATATATATAAGATTCTTCTTTGAAGCCTGTTACAAGCTTATTACAGGACCTTATTATAAGGTAATAATATAAGATGATATGGAAAGGTAAACAGGAATTATATTCCTGAAATGTTTATTCTTCAAATGTTTCCCAGAAGTGTTTATACAATATCCTGCGGCACGGCATAGTCTTTTACATTGAAACCGCGCTGGGTCAAATACTCCAGGGTCCAGCCAGTTATAACCACGGGCGCATTGTGCAGGTCCCGGATGGAGCCACACCCGCAGAGGAACATTGCAGCCCTGAACTCGGCCAGCATGCGGGAAAGGACTCCGGCAACGGCTGTTTTGCCCTCAAGGGCAGGCCCGACAAAAGGAAGGGCCGAACTTGCCGCACTGGCTCCGAGAGCAATGGATTTTGCGATGTCCAGTCCTGTCCTGACCCCTCCTGTTGCTATGGTCGGGAGGGAAACCCTGGACTCGATTATGCTGGCAACGGTGGGGATCCCGAAGTCCCAGAAAAGTTCACCCAGGTGCTCCGAAAGTGAGTCCTCGCGTTCCCGGGCCCTGTAGACCTCAACTCCGGCCCAGCTCGTGCCTCCCGCACCTCCCACATCAATGGCCGAAACCCCGGCTTTCTGGAGGAGGAGGGCATCTTCCCGGGAGATCCCTGCCCCTGTTTCCTTGACGATCACGGGAACGTCCAGAAGAGGACAGATCTCGGCAATCATATCCAGGCAGCCTGAGGCATCCCTGTCCCCTTCGGGCTGGATGGCTTCCTGTAAAAAGTTAAGATGAATGGCAATGGCGTCGGCATCGATCATTTCAATAAGCTTTTCCACCCCTTCGACACCGTACTCCCGGATCTGGGCCGCACCCACATTCCCGTAAACAAAGGCGTGTGGGGCCTCGTCCCGGACAACTCTGAAAGACGCTTCCTGTACAGGGTCATCGATTGCAGCCCTCTGGCTGCCGACCCCTATCCCGACCCCCAGCTCCTCGGCTGCAGCCGCAAGGGCAGCATTTACGGGGACGGTGTCCGGGTGCCCGCCGGTAATTGACGCGATCAAAAAGGGAGCTTGAAGGCGTTTTCCCAGGAACTCCACCGAGAGGTCAAGCTCATCCATGTTGAGCTCGGGAAGCGCCCTGTGGATCAGGGTCACGTCCTCAAAGCCCGCACTGACGTTCCGGGCCTCCACGTGGCTTTCAGCGCACAGTTTAAGGTGTTCGATCTTTCGCTTTGAGGTGGTATTGATCATGCTTAATTCCCTTTGTCCGGACTGATCCTGGTCCCTATGGGTTCCCCACTTAAGAACCGATGTACATTATCCGCTTTTCCTGCATTGAATATATATGAAGTAATACATGACGTTTTGCTAAGATCGAGAAGTTCCCGGACCTTCCCGAGCATGCCACCAGTAACGTCGGTGTTGCCCGAAGCCCCGATGCAGCCCCTGAACTCCTCAAAGTTTCCAGGCGTTATCTCCGGCACAGGCTTTCCATCCTTATCCAGAACTCCGTCCTCAGCCGAGCCCAGTCCCAGCCTGGTGACGCCCAGTTTCTTTGCAAGGTAGGGCACGATCTGGTCTCCCGAGAGAATGCAGGCCCCAAGCTCAGTGTCCATTACAACGTCCCCGTGCAGCACCGGGACAAAGCCCTTCTCGAGCATGAGTTTTATGTTGTCAAGGTACATGCTCTCAATCCGCCCGTTTTTACAAACCGTACAGCCCATGGGATGTACTGCTATAGCCCTTACCCCGAAACGGTTCAGGGAGTTTACCACAGTGGCTGCAAGTTTTTTTACGGACTCGTGAGTAACAATAGCCCCTTCAGGGTCAAACTGCCGGTCAAGCCCGTATTTTTTGGCGTAGGTATGCCCGAAGGAACCGGCCCCATGGACAACGATCATTTTTCCCCGGTACCCCGAAACTTCCCGGGCAATCCGAAGGAGATCTGCTTCCCTTACTACACCTTCATCCGCGCCCTTGTCGGTAATGACGCTGCCGCCCAGTTTCAGGATAACCGTTTCGGTTGATGTGTTCATGCCTTATCACTTGTCTTTTTTTAAATCGATTGCAATTCCAATTCTGAAAGAATAATCATGAATAAATTTCCGGAATGAACTCCCGGAACTGGCCCCTATAGAAAAACCAGGTGCTTCCAATAGAGAGCCCTGAGCCATTCAAGGAGTATTTAGAGTGCTACTGGAGAGTATTGGAGAGGTATTGGAGAGATATTCAGGAGCTACGGAGTCAACCGGGGAGCTATTTAGGGAGCTACGGAGTTGTTTAGAGGAACATTAAGAAAGCCATTAAAGATTCCCGCCCTGAGAACCCCTTAAACTACTACTACCACCATTCCCCTCAGATCAGTCCACCTTCAGGCCCTGCTCCGTAGGCCTTGTAATAATAACCCTGCCGCCAGCATTTTCGATGGCCTCGGCGACCTGTGTGCAGGAATCAGCGGCTGCAAGAGCGACCATGCAACCCCCACCTCCGGCTCCCGTAATTTTTGCCCCGAAAGCCCCTGCTGTCCGGGCAGAGTAAATGAGCTGTGAAAGTTCAAGGCAGTTTACCCCAAGGGCATCTAGCAAGCCCTGGTTCACATTCATCAGCCTGCCGATAGAAGGATAGTCCCCTGCAAGGACCAGAGCCTCCCCAAGCCCGGAGATGCGGCCGATGGAGGACATGAGAGGTCCGATTAATTCGGGATAAGTCTCACGAAGCCTCCGGACACTGGCAACAAGTTCCTTTGTGGAAGAAAAAACGCCGGTATCACCTATAACGATTCCGCAGTCTGGTGTTTTCAGCTTTCTCCTTTCCGGAATGAGGACAAGCCCACCAAAAGTGGAAACGTAGGTATCCGTAGGGCTTGCAGCGCCCTGGACCCCGATCTCGATTTCGTGCCCGAGTTTTGCAATCTCTTCAAGGGAAAGGCCGCAGCCGAAAAGTTCATTGAGAGCCCCTATGCTTGCAATTGTCACGGCTGCGGATGACCCGAGCCCTGAACCCACCGGGATTTCGGAGTCAACGGTTAAAAAAACGCCTTCTATGGGAACAAGTTCCCTCATCTTCTCAATGACAGCGGAAACATAAGGGTGTTTTTCAAAATCAATCCCTGTTTTGCCTATCTGGGACTGGATAAGAATGGAATCGCCAAATTCTGCCCGGACCCGGGTCCTGAGCTCGACCGCACACGCTATAGCGGGTTCTCCGTAAACAACCGCATGCTCTCCGAAAAGGTAGATTTTCCCGGGTGCAGAACATGAAACCATATTAATCTCCTCTTAAATTCTCCAAGTTCCATTGAATGCGATTCTAATGAATGAGTGAATGTAAATTTACGAAATGGTAAATGTAAATTTATGAATTGGTGAACGTAAATTTATGAATTGGTGAACGTAAATTTATAAAATAAAAGCAAAATCCGCAAAAAACTTATCCCGGATCGATATACCCCTTCATTTTCCTATAATCAAAAACGATCGAAATATCATTTATCCGCGAAATATTATTTACCCACTAAATTACCTGCGAAATATCGCTCACTTGCGAAATCCCATTATTCCACGATGATTGCAGCGTACCCGACAACTGCGTCCGTATCCCCGGAAACATCTCCGCTGTTAGCATATTTGAGCAGAGTGGCGTGGGTTCCTCCGAGTTTTTTGGATGCGGTAAGCATTGCAGCGATGGGCCCGTAACCGCATACGGAAGCATTCCTGCGGCGGAGGCGGTCGTACATTAAGGACACGTCCAGGTCCAGGACGGCACCTATAACATCCAGGTCCGTTTCCCTTGCAAGTTCTGCGGGCTGGTAGTGTGTAAAATCACTGGATGCGATAAAGACCACTTTTTTTCCGCTATCGGAAACAAGGTCTGCAGCGAGGTTTCCCACCTCAAATGCAGTCTCTTCGTCCTGCATGCCCATACAAATGGGGAGGATCCTGAAATCCTGTCCGAAACGGTACTGAAGGAAAGGAAGCTGAACTTCTATAGAATGCTCGTACCTGTGCCCCAGTTCGTCAACGTCGGCAATGCTCCCAAGGAACCCTTCGGCGAGGTCAACATCAGCCTCAATGGTCCCGAGAGGAGTCTCCCACGTGTCCCTTGACACAGAAACGGGAGAGCCGTACCCCGTATGGTTGGGGCCAAACAGGACATAGGTATCGGCTTTAGGGAGGGCTGCATAGGCATGCGCAGCCACCTTCCCGGAATAAACGTACCCGGCATGCGGGCAAACAGCCCCGAGGACACTTCGTTCCCGGACCTCCAGACCTTCGAAACACCTTTTCAGTTCTTTCTCCAGATATTCAGGACGCAGGGGATAGAACTGCCCTGCAACTGCTGGCTGTCTCATTACTGATCACCCATACTTAAGATATGGGTCTTTTAATAAAACCCTTGCAGTGCAGGACGGGTATTCCGGGATCAGAGCGGGGTTTCGAAATCGCCCATCTCGTAATTGAAGGGGGTATTGTTAAATTTGGAGATTTCCCTTGCGAGCAACCAGTAGATAAGGGACAGAGCTTTTCTGCCTTTGTTGTTCGTGGGGATCACAAGGTCCACGTTGGAGGTCAAGTTGTTGGTATCACAGAGCGCTACAACGGGCACTCCGATGCTTGAAGCCTCTTTCAGGACCTGGGCATCTCCTGCCGGGTCGGTTACGATCACTACGTCAGGTTCAAAGAAACCATAGATCTGCGGGTTTGTAAGAGAACCGGGGATGAACCTTCCAAGCATTGCCCTTGTGCCGAGTGCCCTGGAGAACATCCTTGCAGGGTGCTGCCCGTACTGCCTTGAAGACACTACGAGGATCCTGGAAGGGTCATACTGGGACAGCAGCCTTGATGCAACCTTGATTCTCTGGTCTGTTGACTGGATGTCAAGCACGTATAAACCGTCGGTCCTGACCCTGTATACGAAACGCATCATATCCTGGGTCTTCTGCTGAGTCCCTATGTGAACACCTGCAGCCAGGTATTCATCAATGGACACAAGGGAAGTAGATTCTTCCCGGGAAGAAGCTGCCTCCTCTGCGGGCGCTTCTACAGGCACGGCCTCGGTTTTTGCTGCTTCCTTTTCAGGTGCAGGTTCTGCTTCAGCCAAGACTTCCTCTTCAGGAACAGGCTGTGCTTCGGTTTCCTCCTGCCCTGTTTGCTCAATTTCCTCCATAAAGTCACCTCATAATATAGAATCAACAATAAAACATATTCAGCATCTGAAAATGTATCCCATGACGTTTTCAATTGACTTTCCGTTTAACTGTGATAGGAATAACTCCGGCTTTCAACTCTTCAATTGCGACGCCAAGAGGATCCAGCCGCCCGTCATCTTCGACCAGGACAGGAGCTCCCATCGCAATCTGCAATGACCTTGCACCGATAATTCGTGCACGCTCAAACCGGGTATACTTTTCCTTGCCCAACTGATCACCCTGAGACTTAAAAACGCTCCGATGAATTCTGATAATCAAGAAGCATGATAAATTCGATGTTTCAGTACAGGCCGTAAAACCAGCACCCTAAAAAATAGGGAATGGGACCGCTGAGATTTGAACTCAGGTTCCGGCGTCCCGAACGCCGAAGGATGGGCCAGGCTACCCTACGGTCCCTTACTGGTACGGGGAAAGCACGTCAACAAGTTCAACATGGCTTAAGAACATCCTGCGGCAGCAGTAGCGGGTGATCCCGAGATCATCCAGCACTACCGCCCGATCTTCGCCATCGTCGACGCGCTTCTTGTACTCATCCCAATAGTTAGAGATTACCTTTCCACACGAGAAACATCGGACTGGGATCATGGTTGTCCTTACCTGTAAGACTTCTGGTATTTAGCTCTTGCTCCAGGCCCACCAAAGTTCTTGGATTCTTTCTGCCTGGAATCGCTTACAAGTAAACTGCGGTCGTAGGTTGCATAGTTATCCCTGAGGGCAGTATCGTTGGTCCATTCCACGATACCTCTTGCAACTGCGGTCCGAACCGCATTAGCCTGCCCGACGATTCCGCCTCCGCGGACATCCACATTGATGTCAAGCCCGGAAACAATCTCATCCCCTGCAATAATGAGGGGTTCGGAAATTTTAAGCTTTACAAGCTCAGGAGCGTAGAGCTCGAGAGGAATTTTGTTGATCCTGACCCTACCGGATCCTTTCTTGACTGTTGCACGTGCAGTTGCGGTCTTGTGCTTTCCAGATGAATTGACTACTTTGACCATGAAGACTCACCCATTAGAACTTTGAACCTAGCTTTTGACTTACTTCGCCAAGTTCCACGTAACGGTTGGAACTCAGGTGCCTCATGTCGGCGTCATCAAGGGTGATCATATCGGCACCCTTAAGCTCTGCGGGAATACCCACATAAACTTTGAGCCTTGACATTGCATCCTTGCCTCTTGCCCGCTTGTAGGGCAGCATACCACGGACCGTCCTCTTCAGGATACGTTCCGGACGCTTTGGGAAGTAAGGCCCAAACTCTGTTGCACCCCTCACCCGGGTTTCCCGGTACTCTTTGAGGGTTGCTGCTCTTGAGCCTGAAATCACGGCTTTTTCGGCATTCACGATAAAGATATTTTCGTCACCGGAAAGCAGCTGTTTAGCAACCACGCTTGCAAGACGCCCCAGAATAAGCCCATTTGCATCGATAACCGTCATCTTCTACACCTCAGAGGAAAATCCGGATACCGGACCCTTTCGGATTTGATTCCATGATCTCTTCGATACTCAGGCACACGCCACCGGCTTCAGTGATTTTGTCTACTGCAGACTCGCTGAAGTTTACAGCCGCAACAGTCACCGGGTGGTCCAGAAGGCCCGCACCCAGAACTTTTCCGGGGATAAGCAGGACATCATTTTCGGCGGTATGCCTGTTGATCTTGCTCAGATTCACGGCCGCATAATTCCTGGTCGGCGTTTCAAGGCGTTTCGCGATGTCCTTCCAGATGGGGGCGCTGTCGCCATTTGCCCTCTCTTTCAGGGTAAGAATCAGGGAAACGATTCTTGGATTTGTTTTTCGTGTAAGTTTTACCAGTGATTTTTTACCCAATGTATGTTCCTCCGCAAGATTCTAGCAAATCCCACTTACGCGAACTGAATGTACCGCGTTCGAACATTGCTGTAACTACCGCCCGGAGGCCCGAAAGCCCGGAACGGCAAATTAAAGATCAAGCGATTAGTCGGAATTGGTATGATCTGAATAACATTTCTAGTACATAAAGATTATGCGTAATCTGAAAAGCCAAGCACCGCCCCTGCGACCTTTTCGAAAATTGCATCGATATCACACCCGAACATCCGGGCTACGATAAGAGCTACGACCCTGATATCCACAAGGTAAGAAAGCCGGTCCTGCATGGAATTGATTTCCGAGGCCAGGGTCTGTTTATTAACCCCCGTATCTGCGGAAATGAATTCCAGGACCTGTTCAAAGGAGATCTCTTCCGAAGGGCTCTTTCTCGAGGGGCCACCGGAACTTTTCCGGCGTTCCAGGTCCCCCAAAAAAGACTCCGCAGGTTTGAACGCGTGGGGAAGCCGGACAGTTTCCACATCAAACCCGGGAACAAGAACCCCGTTTTTGAGAGAAAGCAGGCCTGCCTCAAGGGCCCTGTCCTTTACCATCGAAGCGGCCTTCGGGGAGAACCATTTCAGGTCGAAAGCCAGGGAAAACTCAAAATCCTTTTCCGAAAGGGAAGCTGCAAGGTTTTTCTTAAAAGGAGCCGAAACTACACGTTTGAATTCTTCCATCCACTACCCTCATAAAACAACTAAACCGGGAAAGAGAATATTAAGGAAATATAACGATCTCAAAGATAACATCTGAAAGATAATGATCTAAGAGATAATAATCTAGAGATAACGATCTAGAGATGACGATCTAGAGATAACGATTTCAAAGATAACATCTCAAAGATAACGATCTGAGAGCCTATTGACGGGTCCCCTGAGCTCCACTCAGGAAGAGGAGCAGAGGGAAAAAAGTACCCCGGACACGGCACCCCACAGCCCTGAAGCCGCGGGGGAACAAAACGTTTACCAGAGCACTTCTTACTGTAAACTATTTCTGCAAATTAGATAAGCAGGTTACTTGAAAACCTGCTTTTCGATAATTCAACCGGAAAAGGCTCAGAGCACGACAAGTTTGGCATTGAGGATTCCGGGCACCTGCCTGAGCTCTTCGAGGATGGCATCGGGCACGTCGGAGTCAACGTTAAGGGCCATCAGGGTGACGCCTCCGACTTCCGACCTTCCTACCTGCATGCCGGAGATGTTGATGTTGTTCTTGCCCAGAGTCATGCAGCAGGGGCCGATAACATTAGGCCTGTTGATGTGCTTGGCAAAGATCATGCGCCCTGCCGGGAAGATGTCCACACGGTCTTCGTCCACGGCAACGATCTTGGGCTCGTCCCCAACAACGGTTCCGGCAACCAGTTTAGTGTTTTCTCCTCCGAAAAGCCTGATGCTGATGGTAGAAGAATACTCCTCCGAGGACTCGGACTTGCTTTCAACGACTGCGACCTTCCTGGACTTGGCGAGGGCAGGGGCGTTGACGTAGTTTACCCCGGCACCGAGGGCCATTTCCAGCAGGCCTTTCAGGGCAGAGACGGTAAGGGGACGGGTGTCCTTTCCGGAGATCTCCCCGTTGTACCCGATTTCAACCTTTTCATAATTTTCGTCTACAAGCTGCCCTGCAATCTTACCCATAATCTCCGCAAGCCGGATGTAGGGGGCAAGGACTGCCATGGCTTCGGGCTTTACCGAGGGGATGTTGACTGCGTTCTTGGCAGGCCCGCCCGTAAGGACCGAGACGACCTCGTTTGCAATGTCGATTGCCACGTTGACCTGGGCTTCCTGTGTGGAGGCACCGAGGTGAGGAGTTACGATGACGTTGTCGAATTTCAGGAGAGGGTTGTCAAAAGGCGGTTCTTCGACAAAGACGTCAAGGGCAGCCCCTCCGACCTTTCCGCTTTCCAGAGCTCTTGTCAGGGCTTCTTCGCTGATGATTCCGCCGCGGGCACAGTTAATGATCCTGACCCCGGGCTTCATAAGGGCAAACTGCTCATCATCAAGAATGTTACGGGTCTCTTTGATAAGGGGAGTATGCACTGTAATGTAGTCAGCCTCTTTGGCAATTTCGTTTACAGTACCGAGCTTGACTCCTAGCTCTGCAGCCCGCTTCTCGGAAATGAAGGGGTCATACCCCATAAGGTTCATTTCCAGCCCTGCGGCCCTCTTTGCGACCTCGGACCCGATCCTTCCAAGCCCTATGATTCCCAGGGTCTTGCCCTTGACCTCAACACCCATGAACTTGTTGCGCTTCCATTCCCTGGCTTTCAGGGAGGCGTTGGCCTGGGGGATGTTCCTGGACATGGACATTATCATGGCAATGGTGTGTTCTGCCGCCGAAATCATGTTGCCTTCGGGGGCATTGGCCACAATGATCCCTTTCTTTGTCGCTGCGTCCACATCGACGTTGTCGACTCCGACCCCGGCCCTTCCTACAATCTTCAGGTTGTCGGCTGCCTCGATAACCCTCTGGGTGACCTGGGTACCGCTGCGTATTACAAGGGCGTCGAAATCCCTGATCTTTTCCACCAGTTCGTCCTCGGAAAGCCCGGTCGAAACGTCAACCGTGAAATGCTCCTTAAGAATTTCCAGACCTTCGGAGGAAAGTGAGTCACTGACCAATACTTTCATGTTAATTTTCTCCAGATAAATAAAGTAAATGTGAGATAATAAGACTTCAACAAAGAATACCAATCAACTTAATCACACTTAAGCATTATCACCCTTTTTCGGGGCTCAGCCTGATCCATTTTTTTGATACGTACACGCGTTTATTTATCCCTGCATGGTTAACCGACCAGCCGGATGATCCCTATCCTCGGCTCGTAACACTGCCCACTGGAAAGCAGCGAACGCACCACCTCTTCCACGACTTCTTCCGGAATGCCCCTCGAAACTGCGGCATCAACAAAAGCCGCATAGTCGACTCCCTTGAAAGCATTCATCTCCCGCAGCAGTTCCAGTACGAACTCTTTCTGGTCCACTTCGGCCCCGGCAGAATCCCCTGCATCGAAATTCAGTGCCTTGAGGCCTTCTTTTACGGAAATACGAAGCAATTTAGCAAATTCCCCGGGGGCACGTTCCCGCTCAAGGACAATGGAAATCCCCTCAGCAAGCTCGGAGGAGACACCTCTTTCAAGCAGATACTTTTGTAATTCTTCCCCGTGGTACCCGCTTGAGAGAGCATCGTAGAAGGCCTCAAGCCTCTCAACAGTCTGCTCTGCGGTATCGACAACCCACCTGTTACGGATCTCCTCATCCACGACATTCGCTTCTTCAGCCCTGACCGAGACAAAGACCGAACCGGGTTCGGGTTCGTAGATGCGGGCTTTTCCCGTAAGGGCAATGAAAGACGGGACCTCCACCGTAGAAAAGAAAATGGAAGCTTCGGGCTGGTACTGCCCTGCATAGACCGTAAAAGCCCCCGTCGGGTCAACAATCCGGGCTTTCCACATCTCGTTTTGTGTCCCTACGCTGTCAAGTTCCGTGATGACACCTACCACAAAGACGCGGTTGAAGATAAGGCCAAGGGGGCTGATAAGCAGGTTTGGGGTTTTGGAATCCTTAGAAGCAGCCTTTTCTGCCGCATCCGGGGAAGGCTTTTCAAGCTCCCTGCAGGCCTCAAACTCCCTTGCAAAGACCCTTTTTGCAACTTCCCGCTTAAGCAAAGCCCTCACCTCCCTCGGAACCTGCAATTTCCCGTACCTGCCCGTCCGTTTCATCGGAACCGAGCCTGTGCAGTAGTTCAACGACCCGGACTGCTAGGTCATCTTCGGGTACCCAGGCACTTTCCGCCACAAAAGAGATGCCGTATTCGTTCAATGAAGAATTCCCCCGGACTGCAAGGTAGCGGCCTGTAAGGATTCTTCTCAGGTCTTCGTAAACTGCGTCTTTGGAGATGTCCGAGAACATGAGCTCTTCAGCTTCTTCCAGGGTCTTTCCGTAGATAATTTCCGCAAGCTCCCTGGAGAACATCACAGACATCGTCCCGGTCCCGTCGTCAAGTACGGCCTTGATCCGCATGTCCCTGATTCCTTCCACCTTTCCGTGCACCCGGCAACTCCCCTTCTGGACAGCCCTTCCGCATTCCGGACAGCGGGAGATGATCCCGGAACCCGGCCGGACCGAGACCACGTTCCCGGCAGCTGCAATGTCAAACATGCCGTCCCTGGCCGCTATGTCTTCAATTTTCAGGGGAGAGGGATCCTTTCTCACGGAATCGAAAGTAAAAGCAAGCTTTTTTGCCTCTTCTCCCCCGACGGGAGAAACCTTCGTGCCGCTCAGGATATTGACCGAAGGCATTCCCCGGAACATCCGGACCTGGGCCTCCTCGATCCGGACAATACTTCCTATGTCTACTCCCGGAAGCTCAGTCCATGCCGTAAAAGGCAGCCTGCCGGTCTCGTCTGCAAGCACGCCGGAAATCACTCTGGACTGTTTTCCCCGGACCATTACCTCCCTGTGGGAGAGCTGGAGCACACAGGCTATTGTGCCAACCGAGAAATCCGCAGCCCCTACCTCAAGCAGTTTCTTTGTTGGGCTCTTAGAAATTTCGGAAATGGGGGGGAGACCGGAATCCGGGACTTTCGACACTGTAGACTGCTCCCCTATGGAGAGCTTGACCCTGTTCTGCCAGAGGCGTGTATAGGCATTCCTGACATTGATGGCGTCTCCGACCGAGCAGTGCAGTACCTTCCAGGAAGAAAACATAACTGACCCGGTTTCGTCTGCAAGGACCCCGGTGTAGAGCCTGGAAGGCCTGTCCTGAGGAGCCCCCTCCTGAGGGCGGATCGCCTTTTCCCCGATGTCCAGGACCCTGCCCGTGATTTCAAAACCCTTAAGGTTAGCCGAAAGATCCTTTACCTTCAGCACCCGCTGTTTTCCCCCGAACTTGCGGAGTATGCTCTCTTTTGCAACTTCGGGCGGTACACGAAAAGCGAGCAGTTTTTCAAACTCTGCCCTTATGCCACTCTTTTCAAGGTCTCCAAGCGCCCTGGTTAGCTCTTCAAGATGGGGCGCAATTTTTTCATCCATATTAAGCCTCCTTTCGAGACAATCGCAAAGGTGATTGAGATTTTGCAGTAATTCAGGTTTTGTAACTGATATTTAAGGCTAATTATAGGAAGATATAAAAAATTAATTCTTACGCTTTCGAAGGAAAATTGTTCAGAATCTCTGTTTCCAAAAATATAATCGGTTTCGGGATAAAATTACCTTCCTGATAATTACAATAGAATTCCCTCCGGAAGCAAACCAATCGGATAATCGGATGCTTTAGGCTTTTTCAATGTAAAGAGCAGGATGAAACGCCCGGGGGGAATAAAAACAGGGAGAATGGGGGAACTGAAAATGAAAAGAAAGAACAAAATAAGCTCATTATTTGCCTTTATGATAGCGATTGTAGCCATTCTGGCAGTCGTTGGCGCATGTTCTACGGCATCTGCCGAAACCCTGGTTGTAGACCCTGAGGGGAAAGGGGACTACACTGGAATCCAAGAGGCAGTAAACGCCGCAAATCCCAGGGATACGATTTTAGTGAACCCTGGCACATACGAAGTAAACCTCAAAGTTGACAGGGAACTGAAAATCTGGTCCGACTCAAGAAAACCCGGTGACACCATAATCAGGGCAGCTGACCTGGCCGAAAATGCTGTGGAAATCGGGGCAGATAGGGTGACCTTCAGCGGGTTTGGCATAGAAGGCTCTGAAAAAGCCGGAGTTTACCTGAAAGGGGCGGACAACTGCTATATAAACAACAACGAAATTTCGGGTTCCGAATACGGGATTCACCTGGAAAATTCGAGCAGGAATGTCATGAGTAATAACGTCCTGTCCCTGAACGAAATTGGGATCAGGCTTGAGGCTTCCGGGAAAAATACCATACAGACAAATGTCATCGCCTATAACTACGGGTATGGGGTCTCCCTGGCAGAAAGCACAGGCAACCAGATCTATGACAATTATTTCAAGAACGTTGAAAACGTCGAAGAAAATGCCGAAAACCAGGAGAATTTCTGGAGTATTGCCCTTACAACAAAAAAGAACATTGTCGGGGGCCCGTATATCGCCGGGAACTTCTGGGCCGACCTTGAAGACACCGGTTACAGCGAAACCTGTACGGATGAAAACAGCAATGGCCTATGTGATTCCCCATATGAAGTGAAAGGAGGAGGAAACGATCAATCCCCGCTTTACCCTAAAGTCCCTGCAGCTATTACTGCCCTCGAAAGCAGGCTTGACCCGACAGCCTATGAGGAAGGCCTGGCCTCAAGGGGAGAGGAAGAGCTTGATACGGAGACCCCCGAAGAGGGAGGAGTAGAAGAAGGAACAACTGAAGAAGAAGCTGAAGAGGCAGAAACAGAGACCGAACCTGAAGGGGAAGAAGAGGAAGCTACTGAGGAAGAGGCTGCAGGGGAAACTAACGGAGCTCCCGGACCTGGGCTGGGGATTGCGGTGCTTGCTGCAGGAGCAGCGTATCTCCTGAGAAAGAAAAAATAAAGGGACAAATTGTGACAATTGAGATACTCATACAATTGAAATATTTTGGAAAAAATAGTCAAAATTGAAATATTTAGAAAAAATATCAAAATAAGAAGGAAGCTTTCGATCAGATCACCCACGAGCAAAATACTCTATTAATCTCTTCTCTCTCATAGGGTTGATTCCACAGAAGTCGAAGCTTTATAGCCGGGCAAAACGGTCCGGCTATTCCTAATATAGAGTTCTCTCCTTACCTTCATGGCATATTTCGTAGCCAGAAGATTCGATAACGAGCCCTCTACTCAGTCCTGCGAACTACCCTGACATAAATTTAACCAACTATTAGATTGAAGTATACTGGTTCTGAATGATGCACATATCGGTCACGGCACTTGAAGTGTGGCTGGGAACTGAAATTTGCAAACCAGAAACCGTTAAGAGAAAAACATCAGAAGAAAAGAATAGAAGGATAGAAGAAAAGATTTAACCCATGATTAAATAAGAATCCGGCCTCATGATGCTGAAAAAGCAAAATTAGGAACGCGGCAGAAGAAAGAAAAAGGAAAAGAAAAGTATCCCCGCACACTGCCACACGTTAACAGCGTGAATCTTCTGGACATTATATGAACTAAGTAGGAAAAGAAAGTAACATTTCATTGGCAGAAAGCCATTACCAGAAAAAAGCTTATTATTAATTTAAAAGAAAATTAATCAATTTATTTCAATTTTAAGCGCTAATTAAGCTATTTACAGATATTTTTTTAAAATAAATCCAAATTGCCTACCCAATATGAATAAAAAGCCCCAATTTCTTTTATTATGAATTAGAAAAAAATCACATTTAACATTGTGAACAATAAAGAAATTAGTATGATTTTTCAGAAACATAAATTCAAAAGGCATAAAAATGAGTCATTTGTAGTAGGAATCGTGTATATAAATACACTAATATAAAAATTTAGAAAAAATTCGATATAAAAGATATATGGGAGTTGTTGTTTTTTCCGACCTTCACTGAAAGAGTGGAAACTCTTTGACGGTATACATAATAAATATATAATTGGAGTGACGGGGAGATGAAAGTAACCAGAAAACAGGTAATGTGCATTTTAGTTGTCTTTGCCATGCTGATGAGCGTCAGTGCGGCAGCAGCAGCGAATTTGATGGAAGAAAAGGACAAAGGAAACAAAGGAAACGATGAGAAAGGAAAAGTTGGGTACAAACAGTACAAAGGAGGAGACCACCCGAAGCCGAATATTGAAGCAAAGGCAGCTGGAAACAAAGGAAACGATGAGAAAGGAAAAGTGGGAGATAAACAGTACAAAGGAGGAGACCACCCGAAGCCGAATATTGAAGCAAAGGCAGCTGGAAACAAAGGAAACGATGAGAAAGGAAAAGTTGGGTACAAACAGTACAAAGGAGGAGACCATCCGAAGCCGAATATTGAAGCAAAATCAACCTGAGGCAACGGAAATCCAGGGAATACTGGACCGGACGGGCCTACAGGACCGATCCCACCTAAGAACGGAAATGCACCCTGGATGGAGGAAGGAGAGTAAGCAAGAAGAATAAACAAGAAAAATAAGCAAGAAGAGTCAGCAGAAAGGTCAGCCAGAAGAATTCAGGAATGAGAAATAATCAATACGGCTGAAAAATATAAAAACAACATCTAGAGAGCTGGAGGTTTTGGAAATCAAAGGTGTCTGGGGTTTGAACAAACCTATTCAAAATCCCGACACCAATTTTTAACATTCTTGTTTTGCAGACAACGTAATTATTTGTGGGCGAAGTAAGCCACGACTTCTTCCCCGCTCACGGCGTCGATCTTGCAGAAGCCGAAACGCTCAAACTGGACTATTTTATCAAGCTCGGCTGCAATCCCGCGTTCTCCGATTCCTTCGATGTCACCTTCGGGGCCGCGCACTTTTACGGGGATGCCGTCTACGGGTGCCCAGTGGATGATCTTGCCCTTTGCTTTCTTGAGGGCTTCAAGGGAGGTTTCGGAATGCTTTGCCTGCAGCGGGGAAAGGGACGTTATCTCGACGTTGCAGAGGTCTTTTAAGCGGAGGACGGAGCCAACTTCCAGTTTTTCAACGTCTTCCTTACAGACAAGGACTTTATTTCCGACTGCAATTTCCCGAACTCCACGGGCGTGGTCCGTGGGGTGGAGGGGGAGCTTTGCAACGGTTGGCTCTGCACCTTCGATTTCCAGTTCCACCGGGTCCCAGACAAAGAAGTAGCGGTTTGCAACCGGGTCCACTATTTTGCGGTTTTCGGCATATAAAGACTCCATACTGATGCTTACGTCAGTGGTCCCGACCCCCATTTCAATCATGAACTTTTTGAGGGCTTCGGCCCGGATCCCGCGGCGGCGGATTGCACGGATGGTGGGCAGGCGGGGATCGTCCCAGCCTGAGTATATCCCGGACTCGATATCTTTTCTGAGGGTGCTGGTGCTGAACTTCCCGAACTCATGGATCTTGACCCTGCCCCAGTGAGTGGTTTTGGGGTAGGTCCAGCCGAAGTATTTGTAGATGTAACCCTGGCGCTTTTCGCTGTCCATCAGGTCCTTGCCCCGGATGATATGGGTCATGCCGAGTTCGTGGTCTTCAATGGCTCCTGCAAAGTCCAGGAGGGGCCAGACAATGTACCGGTCCCCGATTTCCGGGCGGGGGTGGGACATCTTCCTTATCCTGAAAGCGCCCCAGTCCCTCAGTGCCGGGTCCTTGTGCTCGATATCGGTCTTGATCCTGAGCACGGCTTGCTGGTCCTCATATTCCCCGGCAAGCATCTTTTCCCAGTGCATGAGGTTTTCTTCCGGGCTTGTGTCCCTGTGCGGGCAGGGCTGTTTGGCATCCTTGAACCTCTTGAAATCTTCTCCCTTGCAGAAGCAGACGTAGGCTTTACCCATCTCGATGAGCTTTTTCGCGTAATCGTAATAGACCGGGAAGCGGTCGGAAGCATAGACAACCTGGTCAGGCACAACCCCGAGCCATTTGAAGTCGTCCACGTACCAATCATAGGCTTCCAGCATGGGGCGCTTTATGTCGGGGTCGGTGTCGTCAAAGCGCAGGATGAATTTGCCATTATAGATCTTCACGTACTCGGAATTGACGACCATCCCGCGGGCACTCCCCAGGGTCCCGGGCCCGTTGGGGTTCGGGGCAAAACGCATGACAACTTTTCCGGGTTCTGCCCCTTCCAGGGGTTTCAAGCCTTTATCGGGCTCCTTCTTCACGCTCAGGGCTTCTATAAGCTCGGGAGCTATTTCCGAAAGCCGGGACTCCCAGGCTTCAGGGTCCCCTTTTTCGATTTCGGAAACGATAGCTTCAAGGGCCGAGGATACGGCATTGGGGTCGGGCCTCAGGTGGGGGCACTCCCCCATTACCTTGCCCATCACAGCTTTGGGCTGGGGGGCTTTCCCGTATTTTACAGCATTTTGAAGGGCGTATTTTTCAATTGTTTTAAGGTCTTCAGGACTTAAGGTCATAGAAGATTCTCCAGATCACAAAAAATGAATTTGGATTCGATAAAGCTGAGAAGTCAAGTGAGAGGGAACAACTGCCGGACTTGGACAAACCGGTAAGTTCGGTAAAACATGGAAATAGGAATTATAAAAAGTCACCGAAACCCGGAAAACTCACCTGAAAAAACCGGAAGGATGAAAGATGGCAGCGCAAAGCTGAAAGAAGAGAAACTGGCAGAGTGAAAGCTGAAAGAAAAAAAGCTGGCAGAGCGAAAGTTGACAGAGTAAATTGAGTCAAAAAAGCAAACCTAGTAAAGCTGAAAGAAGAAAAACTATCAGAGTAAGCTGAAAAAAGAAAAACTAGCGGAGTAAAGCGGAAAGAGCGAAAACCGAAAAGCAGGAAGACCCCTCACGAAGGGGCTCTCAATCCGCGGGATCTTTATTTAGGGATGGAAGCTTCGATTTCCCGGATCCGGGAGATTTTTTCATTGATTCTTTCAAGTTCTTCCTCGAACTCGCGCAGGAACTTCGGGACCGCATCTCCGGGCACTGCACCCTGTGCAGAGGGCTTTATAAGGTTTGCCTGTTCAAGGACCCGGAGGGAATAGCGCACCTTGTGGTTCTGCATCCCTGTAACTTCGGCGAGTTTCAAAATTCCGATCGGGCCTTCTTCGATCACCTTTTTGAGCACTATCAGGTGGCGCTCTGCAAGGTCAAGTTCCATTCCAATCTGTTCAAGCAGCATCAGACAACCTCGTTTCTCAGTGTTCCGATCCCCTGTATCTCCACTTCCACCGAATCGCCCCGGTGAAGTTCTCCAACCCCGGGAGGCGTCCCGGTGGCGATCACGTCTCCCACTTCAAGGGTCATGATCTCGGTAATGAATTCGATAAGATGAGGAATATCAAAAATAAGGTTTGAAGTACTGGACGCCTGCCGGATCTCCCCATTCACCCTGCAGGAGACTTTCGCATCCGAAACATCCAGCTCTTCAGTAGAGGCAAGATAAGGCCCGAAGGCTGCAAAAGTATCGAAACTTTTTGCCCGGGTCCACTGGCCGTCCTTTTGCTGGAGGTCACGGGCAGTCACGTCATTAAAGCAGGTATAACCCGCAATAACGTCCATGGCCCTGGAGGCCGCGATGTTTTTGCAGCGTTTCCCTATCACGACTGCAAGTTCGGCCTCATAGTCAACCCTTGAACTGCAGGCCGGATAGATGATCTTGTCCCCCTGCCCGATAACCGCGGAAGGAGGTTTTAAAAAAAGAATAGGGTTTTTTGGGACTTCCATGGAGAGCTCTTCTGCATGGTCCCGATAGTTCAGGCCGACGCAGACGATCTTGGAAGGGCAGGCAGGAGGAAGGACCCGAAGTTCCGAGAGCTCAAAAGTGCCTCCCGGAACCCCGTTTTTTGGATACACGCGATTATCGTCGATTTCTCCATAGAAAACCTCATCTCCTGACCTGAACCTGCCTATCATATCCCATACCTTCCTATTTTTTCTTTTTCCGGGCTCTTATTCCCTGCATTCTGTTTCATTTTTTTAAAACATATATGGGAACTTAAATTTTAACTCTTCGCCCGCTGGCGTCCCGTGCGTATTTCCCTAACTCCGAACCCAGGAGCTGCACTCCGGAAAACACGGGGCCGTCCTTGCAGACCCTGAGCCCCGAGGGGTCAATGCAGCAGGCCCCGCAGACACCGATACCGCATTTGAAATAGCGGTGAAGGCTGAACTCAGCCTTTTCAAGCACATCTTTTTCCTGCAGGAGCCTGAAGACGGAAACCATCATAATCTCCGGGCCGCAGACAGCAATCCTGTCAAAAGCCGAAACATCAAGCTTTCTCAGGACATCGGTTACGAATCCTTTTGTCCCCTTCGACCCGTCATCGGTGCTCACATCAAGCGCTCCGACGGCTGAAAAGCGATCTTCAAAAAGCAAATCTCCGGCGCTCCGGGCCCCGAGAACTGTTTGCACGTCTGCCCCGGCATCCCCGGCTGCCTCCGCGTAGGGAGAAAGGGGGGCTGCTCCGACCCCACCGGCAATGACCAGGACCTTTTCCCCTGCCGCAGGCAAAGAAAAGCCCTTTCCGAAAGGACCCCGAAGCCCGAAAGAATCCCCTTCCTTCAGCTCAAAGAGTTTTGAGGTTGCCTCCCCTACCTTCTGGACCGTGATCGAATTTTTCCTGGAAAGGCCCATGGGGACTTCGTCAACACCCCGTATCCAGACCATTACGAACTGGCCGGGTTCCATGTTCTCAAAGCTGTGGCTGAAGAAAAAAGTCCTGACCAGAGGGGACTCTTCGACTATGCGTTCTATGCTAACATTAAGAGGAAGCGTCATAACATTAAGAGGAAGCATCAGACCATCTCGTGGGCAAGCCCTATAATTTTCTTTACATCCGAATAGCCTTTCCTCTGCAGGAAAGCCTCAATCCCTGCACCTATTTCGGAAAACACATCCATCCGGTCGTACACGGCAGATCCCACCTGGACAGCCGCGGCTCCTGCCATCATCATCTCCACCGCATCTTCCCAGGAGGACACGCCTCCTACCCCGATTACGGGGATCTCGAGGGCAGTGTAGAGGTCGTATACGCATTTGACGGCAACGGGCTTGACCGCCTTTCCGGAAAGCCCGCCTGACCGGTTCCCGAGGACAGGGTATCCTGACTCGATGTCAATTGCCATTCCCTTTACGGTGTTTATCGCCACAACCGCATCCGCACCCCCGGCTTCTGCAGCATTTCCTATGGCCGTAATGTCAGAGACATTTGGGGTCAGCTTGACCCAGACAGGGACATCTACCACATCTTTTACGGCTGCAGTGACCGCTTCTACCAGGCAGGGGTTTGAACCCACGGCAGCCCCGTACCCTTCCGCATGAGGGCAGCTAACGTTGAGTTCGAAGGCATCGGGCTTTTCCGGGAGGAGCCCTTCGGCAACTTCCGCAAACTCCCCCGGGTTCCCTCCGAAAATGCTTGCAATTACCGGGACCCCGGCATCTTTTTTGGCAAGCTCCAGTTCCTGGAGAAAAGCGGGATATGACGGATTAGGAAGCCCCATAGCGTTTAAAAAACCGCAGTCAAGCCGGACCATGCTAGGGTTAGGGTGCCCGGTCTTGGGAACAGGGCCGATTGACTTGGTCACGACGGCGCCAGCCCCGCCTTCCCGCGCAACCCGGCACAGGGAAGCCCCTGTGGTACCAAGCACGCCAGCTGCAAGGAGAGTTGGATTTTTCAGTTCAAGTCCTGTGAGAGTATACATGCATAACCCCGTTTCCTGCCTTCAGGCAGGCTGTATCAATAGTCGTATGAATCCCCTGAAGCGCACGATTCTCCGGAAAGCTGCCGGAGAGCCTCATCGGCAAGTTCCCTGCCGCCCATTTCCACGAGCCTGTGCCCGAGTTCCGCAGCCTTTTCAATACAACCCAGCATCGGGATGAACTCATCGACCCTGATAGCTTCCCTCCCGTCCAGGGAAAGGACCTCGGCCCGCACATGGAGTTCGTTTCCGTCCTGAGAAAATTCGGCATAAGAGCCAATAGGAGTTGTACAGCCTCCCCCGAGCTCGGAAATCAGGATCCTCTCGATTTCGGTTACGATCCTCGACTGTGTATGGTCGAGCCCGGAAACCGCGGCTTCCGCATCCGTACCTGCCCGGGTGACCACTGCAACCGTGCCCTGGTTAGGAGAAGGGCAGAAAAAGTCAGGGGAAAGGATTTCTCCTTCAAGCTCCCAGCCCATGCGTTCGAGCCCTGCCTTTGCGAGCAGGATGCCGTCGTACTGCCCTTCCTTAAGCTTCCTGAGCCTTGTGTCGATATTGCCCCTGAGCTCCTGTACAACCAGGTCAGGCCTGTAGCGCCGGATCTGGGCAGCCCTCCGGAGGGAACTGGTGCCGATAATTGATTGTTCGGGCAGCTCGTCCAGAGTTGTCCCGTCATATGTGAGCAGGATGTCAAAGGGAGTATCCCTCTCCAGCACGGCGACCGTGGGAAGCTCGGAGGGGCGGACCGTGGGCATGTCCTTCATGGAGTGGACTGCGATATCGATTTCCTCTGCAAGCATCACGTCGTCAAGCTCGCGGACAAAAGCCCCGACCCCGGAAACGGCGTGCAGGGGGCGGTCCGTAAACCGGTCTCCGCTGGTTTTTATGATCTTCTGGCTGGTCTCGACCCCGCGCTCTTTCAGGAGTCTGGCAACATTTTCCGTCTGGGCAAGCGCAAGCTGGCTGCCCCGGGTGCCTATTATCATGATGGATCCTCAAACGTTTTCACAGGTGGTTCAGAGTCAGGTATAGCGATTAGCAAACTCAGAGGTTAAAAACTAAGAAGTTTAAAACTCAAAGGTTTTCCTTATAGGCCTCAAGGGTCCTTTCAATGTCTTCTTCACTGTGGGCTGCCGAGACAAAGTTGGTCTCAAACTGGGAGGGGGGCAGGAAAATCCCGCTTGCGAGCATTCTGTGGAAGAAAGCCAGGTAGCCTTCCTTGTCGCATTTCAGGACGTCCTGGTAATTGTAAGGTTCAGCCCCGAAGAAAATCTTGAACATGGAAGCAATTCCGCAGACCGTGTAATCAAGGCCTTCGTCCGAAACGATCTCGGAAAGCGCATTTCTGAGATAGTCCCCGGTTGTGTTCAGTTTTTCATGGACGTTTTCCTGCTTCAGGTAGTCAAGCATGGCAATGCCCGCAGCCACGGAACAGGGGCTTCCGCTGAAAGTCCCGGCCTGGTAGACAGGCCCGGAAGGTGCGATCATTTCCATGATTTCCTTGCGCCCTCCAAAGACCCCTATGGGCAGCCCTCCACCCACGATCTTTCCTAGAGTTGTCATGTCGGGCACGACCCCGAAGTATTCCTGGGCCCCGCCCATGGCAAGCCTGAAGCCGGTTATGACTTCATCAAAAATAAGGAGCACATCGTTTTCCCGGGTAAGTTTCCTGAGCTCCTCCAGGTAGCCGGGCTTCGGGAGCACGGGGCCAACATTCCCCAGAACGGGCTCGATGATTACTGCAGCAAGGTCGTCCCTGTTAGATTCCACAAGTTCGGCCATGGCCTCGATGTCGTTGTAGGGGGCCTGCAGCGTGTATTTAGTGAAGTCGGCAGGGATGCCCAGAGAATCCGGCTCTCCCAGGGTGGTGGCCCCTGAACCGGCTTTAACAAGCACCGCGTCGTGGGCTCCGTGGAAACCACCTTCGATCTTGACGAATTTTTTCTTCCCTGTAAAGCCGCGGGCCAGGCGAAGTGCACTCATGGTGGCTTCCGTGCCCGTGGAGACAAAACGGAGCATGTCAATGCTCGGGTAGTAGCTGGCAACCTTTTCTGCAAGGGTAACCTCAAGTTCAGTAGGAGTGCCGTAGAGCCAGCCTTTGTCGAGCTGGGCCCTGATAGCATCCTTTATTACGGGATGGTTGTGCCCAAGGATCTCGGGACCGTAGGCCAAGCAGTAGTCTATGTACTCGTTCCCGTCAAGGTCCTTTATCTTCGAGCCGTCAGCCGAGGACGTGTAGAAAGGATAGGGCTTGATTGCGCGTACGGGACTGCTGACCCCGCCCGGGATCAGGGTCTTTGCCTTCTCATACATTTGTCTGGATTTTTCAAGTGTCATGGAAATCTCACCGGATAGGACTGAAAAAGAATCGATTTGTAATCAACCTGTAATCGACTTATAATCATTTGAGGATTTTTGCGTAAATTTATGTAAATTCCTGTATTCTTATCAGTATAACAGCGCTTTCCCCTATTAAGCAGTTATTGCCGGAACCCGGCATAAATAACAGCGGGTGTAAAACAGAATTAAGAAAGGAAAGGTAAAAACGGGATAGATCCGGAAAAACGGATAAACCCCGAAACATCACGCCTTAAAAGCGCCATACAGAGCGCTTACTTCAACATGCGGGCAACGTCTTTTGCAAAGTAGGTTATGATGATGTCCGCACCCGCCCTCTTGATGGAGAGGAGGGATTCGTACATGGTCTTTTTCTCATCAAGCCAGCCTTTTGCTCCCGCTGCCTTGAGCATGGCGTACTCCCCGCTCACGTTGTATGCAGCTGTGGGCATCCCGAACTCGGTCTTTACCCTGTAGATGATGTCCAGGTAGGGGAGAGCCGGCTTTACCATGACAATGTCTGCGCCTTCGGCAATATCGAGAGACGTTTCCCGGATTGCCTCGTTGCTGTTTGCAGGGTCCATCTGGTAGCTGGAGCGGTCCCCGAAGGAGTATCCGGATTCGGCAGCTTCCCTGAAAGGCCCGTAGAAGGAGGAGTGGAACTTTGCGGCATAGGACATAATCGGGACATTCTCAAACCCGTTGAAGTCCAGGGCCTGCCTGATTGCTCCTACCATCCCGTCCATCATCCCGGACGGAGCCACCATGTCAGCCCCTGCATTTGCATGGCTGACCGCGATTTTCCCCAGGACTTCGAGAGTCGGGTCGTTTAAGACCTCTTCTTTTTCGAAGTCTACGATCCCGCAGTGCCCGTGGTCCGTATACTCGCACATGCAGATGTCCGTAATCACAACGAGTTCGTCTCCCAGTTCGGCCTTGATCCTCCGGACGGCTTCCTGGACCACGTCGTTTTCACCGCAGGAGGAACTCCCCTCGGCGTCCTTGTGGGCCGGCACCCCGAAGAGGATTACGGCAGGGATTCCGAGTGCTGCAATCTCTTTTGCCTCTTTTGCAACCCCTGAGAGGGGAAAGCTGTAAACCCCCGGCATGGACGAAATTTCAACCGGGGAGTCAATGTTCTCATTCACAAAGATTGGCTGGACCAGGTCGTCCACGGAGAGGGTGGTCTCTCTCACAAGGTCCCTGATCTTTCCTTTTCTCAACCGTCTCAACCTGATATCTGGAAACATGTGATCACTCCTGTAATTTGGAACTGCTTTTTTAATCTTTCCTGCAGCCGGGTTTTGTGGCCTCAAACCTTGGTTTGTCTTTCTCCAGGCAGAATACCCTGGAAACAATATCAAGGAACTCTTCGTTTCCGAGTTCTGCAGCCTGCCTGAGAACCTTGGTGGGTTCAGCCAGGATTTTATTGACTATGGAATGGGTAAGGTCGTCAAGGACCTGGGTTTCGATATCCCCTATGGTGTGATAGGCACAGAGCCTGTTGACAGCTTTTTCCCTCTCCCTTACCCGAACATCATAAACCTGCCGGTAAAGCTCGGAGATCAGGCGGTCGGCTTTCTGGCGCTTGTACTGGAGGTTCAGGAGCCTGATTTCTTCCTGGATAATGGCTTCGGCCTTTTTGGCTTCTTCTTTTCTCATCTTCAGGGTCTTTTCGCTGATGACCCTTAGGTTATCGATATTGCAGAGCTCGACATCCTCAAGTTCCACTACGGACTCCTCGATGTCCCTGGGATTTGCGATATCTATAAGCAGGAGTTTGCGGCCCCTGCCCTGGATGGCCTCTTCGACCATTTCCCGGGTAAGGATGTAGTGGGGAGCTCCCGTGCCGCTGATTACCACATCAGCATCCTTGAGGTAAGTTCTTACATCATCGAGCTTGACTGCGTGCCCGCCCAGTTCGTAGGCGATTTCTTCAGCTTTCTTGAAAGTGCGGTTCGCGATGTAAATGCCTTCAATGTCCTTTTCGGCCAGGGCTTTTGCGACCAGGACCCCTATTTCCCCTGCCCCTATCACAAGCACGATTTTCCCTCCGAGCCCCCCGAAGATGTCCTCTGCGAGGTCCACGGCTGCAGAGCCAATGGAAACCGAACCTTTGTTGATCCTGGTCTCGTTCCTGATCCTTTTTCCAACTTGGATAGCCTTGTCAAAAGCCGTATCTAGGACCTTTCCGGTTGTGCCCAGCTTCTTGGCATGGGCATAGAGTTCCTTAATCTGGCCCAGGATCTGGTCCTCGCCCACAATCATGGACTCGAGGCCCCCGGAGAGCCTGAGCAGGTGTTCGAGAGACTCGTCATGCCCGTAGAATTCAACGATATGGGTGGAAGCCCCCATTTCCTTTGCAAAAGAGAAAAGCACACTGCTGCCTTTGGGAGAAAC
Source organism: Methanosarcina sp. KYL-1 (assembly GCF_024372725.1). Classification (GTDB taxonomy): domain Archaea; phylum Halobacteriota; class Methanosarcinia; order Methanosarcinales; family Methanosarcinaceae; genus Methanosarcina. The sequence continues at coordinate 105,909 of NZ_VOUA01000002.1, read as the reverse complement.
CGCATAGATTTCAACCCTGTTGCAGGTTTTTAAGACGACGCACTCATACACATATTCGTGGTTGTACAGGTTATGGAGCAAACCGTCAAGGTCCCCGTGCCATGCGGACTCCATTTCCTCAACCTTTGCTTTTTTATGGGATATAACCATACTTGAGATTTCTGTCACAGAGAGCCTCCGAATAGATGAATATAGGGATTTGCAAATTAAATTTTGTCCAGGCAAATTAAACTTTGTCCAGAAATCACCAGCCTGTTTTTCATGCCAGGGAATGAACCTGCATCGCAAAAGACTCCATGCAAAAGACTCCATGCAAAGGACCCCATGCAAAAGAACGCTTTTCAGGCCTGGATTTGCTATTAGAACTTATTGAGATTGGTCAGTAGAGTTTGAGATAGATCGGTCAGTAGAGTTTGAGATAGATTGGTCAGTATTGAGTTCAAGATAGATCAGTCAGTATAAAGTTCGAGATAGATCAGTCAGTATAGAGTCCGAAATTATCCAGATTTGGGTTTGCACTTAAGGATTATTCCATATCCTGAACATCTTTGCCGGGATGGGCTTCATCGGGATGACTTTTGAGATAATCCGAAACCACTGCATACGCATATTCAGCCGCTTTATCATACGACTCCGAAAACCCGCTCCAGACAGTTTCATTTTCAAGGACTTCCCAGAGGATTGCTTTCCTCTTTCTCTGGTCCCCTACATGCTGCTTGAGGTAGTTCCTGAGTTCGTCCTGGAGGCAAATCATATCGGAATAATCCTGAGTAACGGTTTTTTCTATCCGCCTTCGGGTATATTTCGAGACTGCCGGGCTCCTCCCCAGGGTGGATATCCCGATTACAAGGTCCCCTCTTTTTATGACTGACGGGACGACAACACTACCTAAAGTGTCCACCTGATTAATCAAAATATCGCTTTCCCCGGCGATAGCGGTGATTTTCCGGTTAAGCGAGGAGCTGCTGGTTGCAGGGATTACCAGAAAGGCCCCCGAAATAAGTCCCCTGAGTACGGAATCCTCTGCTTCCGAAAGGTCCAGCCGGACCAGCCGGAGTTTCCCGGAGGCCTCAAATTCCTGTAATTTTTCGGAAAAGTCCAGGCTCACGACCATGGTGTCTGCGCAGCTGGAAAAAAGCTCGGCTTTTCGCTCGCCAACAAGACCGCCTCCGAAGATAACGACCTTCCGGCCCGAGAGGTCAAGCATAAGGGGAAGAAAAGTGTTTGTCCCGACCATCTTAGAAGCACCTCGAACTGTACGGATATAATTTACGGAATAAACAGTAAGCATCGGTAAAGCATTGCTAAAGTATCAGTAAAGCACCATTAAGCCAGAATAACCCTGAAAGCCAGGCCTTTTAAAGCCTGACCCCGGTTTTCTTAAATTCCCTCTCACTGAAAAACAGCGTGTAATCATTTATCCGGGCAGCCTCGGAAATCCGGGCAGCCACCTTTTCACAGTCCTCGGGAGTGTAGGAATGGACCATGGTGAACAAATTGTAAGGCCAGTCAGGGTAGCGGGGGCGTTCGTAGCAGTGGGTAACTTCAGGAAATTCCGCCATAATCTGCCCGACCTCTTCGATCCGCTCGTCGGGAACGTTCCAGACGCACATGGCATTGGCAGTGATCCCTATTGCCCTGTGCCCGATGGAAGCTGCGAAACGCCGGATCTTCCCGGCCTTCTGGAGCTTTTTGAGCCTGTCCACAACTTCCTGTTCACTGATCCCGAGCCTGGCTGCAAAGCCCCTGAAAGGGGAATGGGTAAGAGGGATTCCGTCCTGGACGAGCTTTAACAGTTCTACATCCGTTTCATCCATTTTTTTTCACCTGATATCGAATTTTCATCTGATATCGAACTTTACCCTGATCTTAAAAAGGCGTTTCGTGGGCAGGTCGAGCAGAGGACAGCCGGTTTTGTCCCGGATTTCCGCAATAATCTCTTCGAGCCTTTCCCTGCTCTGTGCCGAAAGCGTAAACCAGAGGTTGTACTTTGCAGCGCTCCTGAGGTAGTTATGGGAGACCTCGGGGTACTCATTAATGAGATTTGCAACTTCCTCAATCCGGGCCACGGGGACTTTAAGGGCCACGAGAGTGCCCACTCCTCCCATATTTTTGGTACTGAGGACGGGCCCTATCCGCCTCATTGCCCCTTTCCTGTTGAGTTCCTGCAGCCTCTCGAGAACCTCGGTTTCGGAAAGGCCAAGCATTTCCCCGAGTTTTTCGAAAGGCTCGACTTCAAGTGGCACTTCCTGCTGGATCAGGTTAAGGAGTTTCTTGTCGGTTTCGTCAAGTTCGGGGACAGGGTCTTCCCCGTCAGAGGGCTGCATATGAGAAGTAAAACCCGATTCCGCATTCAAGAGCGGACCTTTGCCTTTATCAAGTTCAATCATCCTGATCACTTACATTTTTCTTCGGCCTGTAGATGCAGTAAGGCTCTTCTTCAAGATAGTCGCCAGTAGCTGCATACGCCCTTGCCCTGCAGCCCGCACAGACCTTTTTGTATTCACATATCCCGCACTTTCCCTTAAGCTCTTCAGGGTCCCTGAGTTTCCTGAAGACCTCGGAATCTTCCCAGACCTCCCGGAAAGGCTGTTCCCTGATGTTTCCGGCAAGCACAGGCAGGTAACCGCAGGGATAGACCTCTCCCACGCTAGACACGAAACAAAAGCCAGTGCCACCCAGGCAGCCCTTTGTCATAGCCTCGTACCCGTGGGTCTTAACCGATATCTCGATTCCCTCTTTCTTTGCCCTCTGGCGCATGATCCTGAAATAGTGGGGGGCGCAGGTGGCTTTCAGCTGGATTTCCGATTCTTTCTGCATATCATAGAACCAGTGCAGGACCCGCTCGTAATCCGCGGGGGAAACCTCATCCGACTCGGTTCCCCGGCCGGTTGGCACCAGGAAAAAGACGTGATATGCCACAGCCCCCAGTTCCTTTGCCAGCTCAAAGGTCCGGGGGATTTCCTCAAGGTTGCGCTTTGAGATGGTCGTGTTGATCTGGAAGGGAAAATCCGCTTTTCTCAGGATTTCTATGCCTGCAAGCGTCCTTTCAAAAGCCCCGGGCATGCCCCTGAACTCGTCATGGGTCTTTTCCGTAGCCCCGTCAAGGCTGATGCTGAGCCTCTGGACCCCGGCCTCCCTGAGTTTCTCCACAACTTCCGGGGTAAGGAGAGTGCCGTTTGTGGCAAGCACCACCCTGAAGCCTGAATCCGTACCGTAACGGGCAATTTCAAAGACATCCGGCCTGGTGAGAGGCTCGCCTCCACTCAGGATAAGAATGGGCTTTCCAAGTTCTGCAACCTCATCGATGAAATGTTTCGCTTCTTCGGTTGTTAGTTCGCCCCTGGGAACCGAGGAGGTGGAAGCTCCCCTGCAGTGCACGCAGTTCAGGTTGCAGCCTGCAGTCAGTTCCCATGCAATAAGCCTTGGTGCTTTTGTCATGGTAATCATAAGGTAGTGGTAATCGTAATTTTCGAAAACTGTAACTGTAGATCGTAATCACTCGTACTAAATTCAGAGTTTGAAGTATACCTGAGAGGTCATATTAATAAAGTCATATTAATATTCTGCCATTTCGGGCGGACACCCGTAAAAAATCATTAGAAATATTTTACTGCTCGTAAAATATACAGAGTAAGAAATCCTATTAATATTCTTTCATTTCAAATTCCCGGAAAAAATATTGAAGAAAAGGCGGATGAAAATGAAAGCTGAAAAAAGTAAGAAAAAAAGCTGAAAAAAGCAGCAGAAAAAGATTGGAAAAAGTGGCTTAAAAAGAATATGGAAAAAAGGAAGGGATTATACAGCCACCACAACCCATTATTCCAGCAGGGTCCGGGGATTGATAAAACCGCTCCTGAGCATGTGGTCGGCGAGCACCAGGGCAACCATGGCTTCGGCCACAGGCACCATTCGAGGGGGAATGGTAGGGTCATGCCGTCCTTTGATTTCGATCTCGGTATCCTCCCCGGATGAAAGGTCAACTGTCCGCTGGGGCTTTCCTATGGAAGGGGTGGGCTTTACGGCTGCCCTGCAGACTATGTCCAGGCCCGAGGAAATTCCCCCGAGGACCCCGCCGGCATTGTTGCTCATGCAGGTTACATGACCTTCTTCCATACAGAAGGGGTCATTCATCTCGCTTCCCCGCAGGCGGGCAGCCTCAAACCCGGCTCCGAGCTCAAAGCCCTTTACTGCAGGGATGCTCATAAGTGCCTTTGCAAGGTCAGCGTCCAGGCGGTCGAAGACCGGTTCTCCGAGGCCTGCCGGCACGCCTCTTGCAATGACTTCGACTATGCCTCCCACACTGTCGCCTTCCTGCCGCAGGCTCGCAACTTTTTCAAGCATTTTTTCCGCAGCTTCCGGGTCGGCACAGCGCACGGGTGTTTTTTCCACATTCTGGAGGATTTCTTCAAAGGAAAGGGGCTTTGCCCGGACCCCGCCGAGCTCCTGTACGTGCCCGACAACCCGGACCCCGAAACGGGAAAGCAGAAGTTTGGCAAGAGCCCCGCCTGCGACCCTGCCTATGGTCTCGCGGGCCGAAGACCTGCCTCCTCCCCTGTGGTCCCGGACCCCGTAACGGGCCATGTAGGAAAAATCTGCATGCCCGGGGCGGGGGGTGTTTTTAATAGCGTCGTAGGCCGTGGAGCGGGCGTCCGCATTCCAGACCAGCATGGAAATGGGAGTGCCTGTGCTCATGCCCTCAAAAACCCCTGAGAGGACCTCAACGCTGTCTTTTTCCTGCCTCGGGGTGGAGACCTCGCTCTGCCCCGGGCGCCTCCGGTCAAGCTCCTTCTGGATGTCAGCTTCGGAGAATGGAAGGCCTGCCGGCAAACCGTCTACCACGACTCCGACAGCCCTCCCGTGGGACTCGCCCCAGGTGGTGATTCGAAACATCTGCCCGAAAACGTTTCCAGCCATGCATCTTAACTCGTTTTTTTGCTATTTGATTCTTGGGGTAGAGGAGTGGCAGGCTCGATATGGACAATAACCTCGGAAACCCCCTCGTACTCAGCTTTCAGGAGTTTGCTGACGTTGTGGGAAATGAGATGGGCCTCTTCAATCGGCATGTCAGGCCGGAGGAGCAGGTGCATGTCAATCCGGATATCCCCTATACTTCCCCTGGTCCGGACCTTGTGGCAGCCCAGCACCCCTTCCACCCCCAGCACCAGCTCGCAGACCTCGTCCTCGTCTAGCCTGGACATATCAAGGAGGGTTTCGGAACTCTGCCTTATTATCCGGTATCCGGCCCTGAGAATCACAAGAGAGATCAGGAGAGCCACAACAGGGTCCAGGAGGGGAAAACCGAGCTTTGAGGCGGCCAGGCTTATTATGACCGAGAGGGAGACGTAGATATCACTTCTCGTATGCATTGAATCTGCAATCAGGACCTGGCTTTTGAGGGATATGCCCTGTCTCAACTCGTAGCGCGTGACAAGGTAGTTGATGCCCATGGTCCCGAGCATCACAAGAAAGCTCAGGGAAGTGACTTCGGGCACGTTCCGGACAAGAAACCTTTCGAGCGCACTTTGAAAAATCTCAAAGCCTACGAAGATAAGGAGAAGCGCTATGAAAATCGCGGCAAAGGTTTCGTATTTCTGGTGCCCGTAAGGGTGTTCCCTGTCCGGTGGCCTGGAAGCAATAAAGATCCCTACCATCCCCACAATGTTGGAAATTCCGTCAAAAAGGGAATGATAGCCGTCCGCGGTCATGCTCAGGGTGCTGGTAAAAGTCCCGTAGGCGATTTTGGCAAAGGCTACGGCAAGGTTCAGGAAGAGCACATAGAGAAGAACCTGCTGGATTTTTTTGAACCTGCTCAGCATAGACCGGGACCTCCTGGGTTCAAAGCTGCCCGGAGCCGGGATACCGAACGGAGAAACGGAAAGAAGCCCCAAGCAGCTCCAATTTACCCTTCAGCCAGAATTTACCCTTATATTTATCCTTATAATATACTACTTTTCACCTTATATCATGATACGCTTACCGCTTGTAAATAGAAGGATCGAGGAAAAAGAAAGGGTGAACAGACTAAAAAAGGAAATAAGCCTGACAGAAGTGAAGAGAAGGAAAAGAAAAGAGAAAGTGGAAGGGTGGGGAACTTCAGCACTCCGAGCCTGCCCACAGCATGTAGGCGTCCACTATTTCCTGCCCTTCAAGGAAGACAAGTCCGCGTTCTTCGCCGTATTCCCTTGCATCTGTTTTGGAAAGGGCTTTTCCGTTTTCATCATCCAGCATTTCGCAGACAACCATCACCGGCGTGACCCCGGCCATCCTGGCAAGGGCAACGGAAAGTTCGGTCTGGCCCCTGCGTTCGTCCAGAAGCCCGTCGGCAGCCCTGAGGAGCGCCACATGTCCGGGAGTGCGGAACTCGTCCCCGAAACGTACTCCTGTCCCTGAAAGGGACTTCTCTGCAATTTCCCCTATTTTCCGGATGGTAAGAGCCCGTTCATTGTCAGGGATCCCTGTCCTGGTTTCCCTGTGGTTTACCCAGATGGAAAAAGAAGAATGGGAATCGTACTGGAGGTCTCCTGTCTTTTCCACGACTTCCCTGAGGGCTTCGCTGGCTTTGCCGGCTTCCCGGACAAGTTCTGCCATAAAGGGCAGCCCGAGCTGCCTTGATGCAACAGGGTCCACGGCCACACAGATCAGGCCTCCGGCGTCTTTTCGCATCCACTGAACGTCCCTGTAGCTGACCGCCTTTGCAGGGATCACCAGATCGGTTTCCCCTTCTCTGGAATCCGAATCATAGATCTGGATCATTTTTCCGGCCTTTAAGGCCTCAAGAGCTCTGTTGATATTTTCGTTCTCGTAACGCAGGCAGTCGTAAATCGCAGTTTCGCTCATTCCTGGCCCTCCATATCCTTTTTTTGCACCTGTATTGCAGTCCGGTCTCCGTCTTTTAAACCCAGGGCGTCCCTGAGCTTTATCGGAGCTATTATTTCAATCAAATCTTCCGGATAGTGCGTCCTCTCGGGGACCACTACCGCAGCCTCTATGCCGCCGACTCTTACGGGATAGCATTTCCCTCCCCCGTAAGTGCGTTCTCCGTCACTGAATCCGTGGATGCGGACGGCAGGCATTTCCCTTAACCTTCCCCTAAGTGCAGAACTGTTCTCAGTAAGCTGCAAGTTCAGGGTGCCCGGGAAAGGCACAAAATTCAGCATTTCTTCAAACTGCTTCCTGTAACCCGGAATATTTATATAGTACTGCCCTTCACCCAGGCCCGTAAGCACAACCCCCTCAAGCTCGAAGGTCTCGGGTTCGGGGGAAAAGATCTGACTGTATTCGGCATACTCATTTTTGAGGATTTCAAGCCCTTTTTCTGTCATTTTTATCAACTGGCCACCGGGGACAATCGTCCTTTCGATCAGCCGCTCCTCCTCCAGCTGTTTTAATTTTCTTGCTGCGGTTTTGGAGCTGGCCCCCGTATGCTTTTGAAACTCACTCGAAGAGATCTTGATGGTTTTATTCACTGCCCCCATGAGGGCAAGTTTCTTCAGGTATTCGATGTCCGGCACTGTCGGCACCCTTTTTTACCTTAATTTAGAGATGCGCCTTTACCTTAATTTTGAGATGCGTCTCAATAATGAGATGTTAAACTATGCACTTCCTTATAATAAAACTTTTGATAACAGGAGAATCAATCGGAAAGAGGAAGTATTATTCCTAGTATTATTTAAAAAGCTTTACGGAACGTATAAATATAAATAAATAAGATCCAGGTATTGATTTGCCATGACGCAGGATACCAGAATCGAATGCCCCTCATGTTCCCCCGGGGAAAAAGTCCCTCACGAAATCATTAAACTGGGAAAAAGCCCCCTCGTCCACTGCCTGGAATGTGGGCTCGTATACGTTGCCCCGCATTTGGAAACACATGAGAATGTGAGCGTAAGGGTCTATGTAAATAGGATCGAGCGCCCCTTCAGCCGCTGGGTAAATATTGATGCCGGAGAAGTCCTTTCCTTAGACGAAGAAATCGTCCTGGACGCAGGAAAAGCCAGCACTGACAACCCTTATGTCATAACTTCCCTGCAGGTAGGAGTCAGGTGCGTGCCTTCGGCCCGGGCAGAGGAACTCGACACTATCTGGGCAAGGCCCCTTGATGAGATCACCTTTGCAAAAAAAAGAAAGGTAAGGCAAAAACATCCCATGAACCTGGCAGCCCCAAAACCTTTCATAGGGGTTTCAAGCCAGGAAAAAGGGTTCAAACTGGGGCAGGACAGCTAAACTTCCGGAAAAACACCACCGGAGAAGTTAAGTATTTAGTATTTTGAATGCATGTACTGATTAGATTATGATAAGAGAAATAGAAGTTGAATGCCCCTCATGTTCCCCGAAAACAGAAGTCCCGCATGAGGTTTTGAAAATGGGCCAGAGCCCGGTGGTCCGCTGCCAGGTCTGCGGGCAGGTACATGCTGCAAAAATAGAAGTACCAAAACCGGTCAATGTGAAAGTCATCGTCAGCAGGAGAGACCTTTCAGTCACCTGCAAAACCGAACTCGACCCCGAGATTGTCCTTTATGTGGACGACGATATAATTGTGGATGACGAGGAAACAGGCATGGTATGTCCCGTCATTATCACTTCCATCGAAGCGGGAGAAAAAAGGGTCCAGTCAGCCATTGCAACCGAAATCAGTACAATCTGGGGCAGGGCCATCGATGAAGTAGTGGTGAAGTTTTCCGCACAGTCCGGGACCGAAAAAACCGAAGTCCTGGAAAAGCGCGTTCCCGGAGACTACGAGTTCACGGTAGGAGAAGAAGAAAAGGTCGGAAATATCCCGCTCATCATCAATAAAATCAAAGTAAGAGACGGACTTTTCAGGTCCAGGAAAGGCGACGTTGTGCTTGCCAAATACGTAAAACGCATTTTTGCCAGGAAGAAAGGAGAAAGGGCAGATAGGCGTGATACCCGAAGAGGACCGTGGTGAGGAAAGCACCGAAAAGGAAGAAGAAGAGATCGAATTCATAAATAGGCGTCTGAGGCTTGTGCAGGGGCTTGAAACTCTGGGAGTGGGCAAAAAAGTCCGCCAGGCCATGCTACGGGTCCCCAGGCACAGCTTTGTCCCTGAATATGCGCGCAGTGCAGCCTATGCGGACACGCCTCTGGACATCGGCTGCGGGCAGACCATCTCCGCCCCCCATATGGTTGCAATCATGTGCGAACTCCTTGAACTTTCGGAAGGGCTGAAAGTCCTGGAGATAGGAGCAGGGTCAGGGTACAACGCCGCAGTCATGGCAGAACTGATAGGAAAAAGCGGACATGTATATACAGTGGAGCGTATTGAGTCCCTGGTCTGCTTCGCAAAAGATAACCTGAGAAAAACCGGCTACAAAAACATTACCGTGCTGCTTGAAGACGGGTCAATAGGCTATTCGAAGTATGCCCCCTATGATAGGATCGTGGTGACCTGTGCAGCCCCCGAAATCCCCGAACCCCTGGTTGAGCAGTTGAAACCCGGGGGGATCATGATAATCCCCGTTGGGGACTACTTCCAGGAACTTATCCTGGTAAAAAAAGACAAAAAAGGAAAAATCAAAAAAGAAAACAGGGGCGGAGTCGTTTTTGTGCCTTTGATAGGAGAATACGGATTTAAACCGCGGTGAAAGTTTAAAAAATAGGGATCTCCGGGAAAAGAGAAAAAGCGAATATAGTTGCCGTGGCGATAAATGCGGCAGAAATCAAATATCTTAAATATGATGCAGCACGGTTCAAATGTGCAACTAGAATAACAAGCATAATAATTTTTCAGCATAAATAATCAAGCATTCGCAAAAAGTAAGAAATAATATCGGAAAAATCATAATTATTTTAATAAATATCAAAAAGAATTAAATAAGTATTAATACAATCGAAATATACTACTAGCTATGGACATGTACGAGGATTTTGAAGAAATTCGCGTAAAAGATGTCTATATCATTGATGCCCTCACTGATCCTACTCCTGTAGTGCTCCTGGAAAACGAAAGTGGCAGCATGCTTCCAATATACATAGGGCATCTGGAAGCACTCTCAATCGGGAATGTACTTAAAAATATTTCCCCCCCCCGCCCCATGGCCCATGACCTTTTGATCAATATCTTCGACCGCCTCGAAATAAAAATCGAAGGGGTAATGATTGACGACAAAATCGACAAAGTATATTATGCCCGCCTCCTGGTAAGAAAAGGACACAACCTCATGCAGTTTGACGCAAGGCCGAGTGACTGCATAGCCATTGCCCTCAGGACGGAAGCCCCCATAAAAATCAGAAAAAAAGTGCTTGAGGACTCCGAAATAGAAATGTCTCGCCTCGAAGGAGCCAGAGTAATGAGCATTTTCGGATAAATCCCTGAAAACTTCCATTAAAGAACGAAAACTGATTTTCCGCTTCCATTTTCAGTTTAGATTTCAGAATCTGCGGCACCTGAATTCACGGCAGAAATCTGCTACTTCAAACTCTGTTTCTTCAAATTCTGTTTCTTCAAATTCTGTTTCTTAAAATTCGTTCTTCAAGGGAGGGGCTCAAATTTCAATAAGCTTTTAATAAAAGTTAAATTCATTATCCCTTTAGATGCTCACCAAAAGAATCATACCATGCCTTGACGTGACCCTTGACAAGGCCGGCGGTTCGGTTGTTAAGGGTGTGGAATTCGTGGGCCTGAAAGAGGCCGGAGACCCTGTGGAACTTGCAAAGCGCTATAACGAAGAAGGCGCGGATGAACTTGTTTTCCTGGATATCACAGCATCCGCCCACGGCAGGGAAACCATGATCGATGTGATTGAACGGACTGCAGACGAAGTCTTCATTCCCCTCACCGTAGGAGGAGGGATAGGGTCCATTGATGCCATCCGGCAGATCCTCAGGGCCGGGGCAGATAAAGTGTCTGTCAACACCTCCGCGGTCAAGAACCCCGGTTTCATCAAAGAGGCTTCCGACATCTTCGGGGCCCAATGCATAGTCACTGCCATTGACTGCCGCAGAAATACGGACGTGGAAAACAACCCCGACAAGACCGTCCTTGAACTTGAAGACGGGACTCCTGCCTGGTATGAAGTGGTAATCTACGGAGGCAGGGAAGGCACCGGGATCGATGCCGTCCAGTGGGCCAGAAAGGCCGAGGAACTGGGGTCAGGAGAAATCCTGCTCACAAGCATGGACCGGGACGGGACCTACGAGGGATATGACCTGCCCATCACCCGGAAACTCTCCGAAGAACTTGATGTCCCCATTATCGCCTCGGGTGGTGTAGGAAACCCCCAGCACATCTACGAAGGCTTCTCCGAAGGAAAGGCCGACGCCGCCCTTGCAGCCAGCATCTTCCACTTCAGGGAATATACCATAAAGGACGTAAAAGAATACCTCCGGGAAAAAGAGATCCCCGTCAGGCTCTGAAAAGGGAGATCGGCAGTAAAGGGGATATCAGCAGTGGAGATTGCAGAATTCCAGAAATTAATGTACGAACTCTACGCCCACAACGACCGGAGGAGAGGAGGCACTGCCACCATGCTCTGGCTTGTTGAAGAAATAGGGGAGCTTGCCGAGGCAATCCGCAGGGAAGAGCCGGAAAATATAAAAGAAGAACTTGCCGACTGCTTTGCCTGGGTAGGGGCTCTTGCAAACCTCTACGGCGTGGACCTCGAAGCAGCGTTCCTGGAAAAGTACCCTGGTGTCTGCCCCACCTGCAGGCAAAAGCCCTGCATCTGCACGGACTGAGCAGTGGGACCTTTTACTTTATGTTACATCTTATTTATTTTTTCACGAGATTATTATAATAATTATATCAAATTAAGAATTAAATACCATAACTAAGAATAAACGTCATGCTTAACTTTTATAAAAATAACATTTTTACTTATTTTTTATAAAAACATTTCATATTTTTTCAGATACTTTTTTATTTATTAGAAACAATCTATTAGTCTGGATTCTTATATGGATTTATTATCGGGGTATCGAAGATGTCAGAAAAGGAAACCATGGAGTACTTTGAGGGTTTGCAGCTGAAGATCCTGAACAATACTGCCGAGGATCTGGTCCTCCAAGCCCAGAAAATTGAGAAAGGGAAATACAAAAAAGGCCAAACAGCTCCTGAAAAAGTCGGCTCTTACGAAGAAGAGGCCTTTGAACTCATCGCATGTGACGGAAGTTGCGAAGGCGGAGCGGACATTGAAGGCTGGATAAAGTACGGGATAGGGTGTTCCGAGGGGTACTGCAAGCTTCATTTCAAATATATGGGGAAGATGGACAAGGTCAGCTATTCCTGCGAATGCCACATGCACGAAGGAAAGATGCTCTGTGAAACCACAAAAGACAAGAAAACCGACAGAAGTGTGACCTGGGTAATCGGGCCGAAAGAATAAAACCTTCAACGTCCTTACCCGGCCGGCCAGGAAACGTTTCAGTCCATTCACAGTCGTTTGTTATTTTTGCAGGGAAACAAAACCCTGCAGACTGGAGCACTTCCTGCCCGGTTTTATTCCTATTTTTACAGATGTCTTTCAGCTTCCGCCCGGAGCTGCGGATGCCAAAGCTTAATAAAGAGCAGGCTCTGTAATCCAATCTGATGAAGCCTGCAAAACCGGAACTGCTTGCCCCGGCCGGCAGCATGGAAGCCCTGAAGGCAGCCGTGGAGAACGGGGCGGATGCCGTGTACCTGGGAGCCAGGGCTTTCAGTGCCCGGGGGTATGCATCCAACTTTTCTGAAAAAGAACTTGAAGAAGCCATTGACTACGCCCACCTGAGAGGAGTGAAGGTATACGTTACGGTAAACACCCTGCTCAAGGACGAGGAAATGGAAAGCGCCTTAAAGCTGCTTTCCCGTCTGAGGGAAATGGGGACCGATGCGATTATTATACAGGACCCGGGGCTCGTGTCTCTTGCGGGAAAAAACCTGCCCGACCTCCCCCTGCACGCGAGCACCCAGATGACTTTGCACAACAGTGCAGGCATCGCCTTTGTAAAAGAGGTTGGAATCGGAAGGGTCGTGCTCTCGCGGGAATGTTCCCTTGAAGACATCAAAAGCATAAAAGAAAAAACCGGGGCTGAACTGGAAACCTTCGTCCACGGGGCTCTTTGCATTTCATATTCGGGCCAGTGCCTCCTTAGCAGCCTGATAGGGGGCAGGAGCGGAAACCGGGGCTACTGCGCCCAGCCGTGCAGGAAAAGATACAGGCTTCTTTGTGACGGGAAGCAGGTCAAAACCGAAGGCAGCTACCTCTTAAGCCCGAAAGACCTCAACACCTCTTCAGGCCTCGGGGCCCTTATCGAAGCAGGAATCGATTCCTTCAAAATAGAGGGCAGGATGAAAAGGCCCGAGTACGTGGCAGGGGTTGTCCGGACCTACCGCCGCCTGATTGAAAGGTACCTTGAAAACCCGGCAGGATTTTTCATTTCCGATGAAGAGAAAGAAACCCTGGCCCAGCTTTTCAACCGGGGCTTTACGACAGGCTACTTTTTCAAAAACCCCAGGGGAGAGCTCATGAGCCGGGAAAACCCACACAACCGCGGGATTCCTGTGGGGACGGTTGCAGGATACGACAGGCGCACAAAGCGTGTCCGCATAAAGCTTTCAGGCGCCCTCCGGCCTGGAGACGGCATAATGATAGAAAACGCCGAGACCCGGCCCGAAGACAAGGGAAAGATCGTGCAAGCCATGTACACCGAACGCGGCCCAACTTATCATGCGAACAGGGGGGAACTTGTGGAAATCCCCTTCGATTCGAGGGCACCCACCGGAAGCCTGGTGTACAGGACCCACGACAAAATGCTCATGGAATCCCTGAAAAAGGAAAGCGAATCAGGGGATCTGAGGCCGAAAATCCAGGTCTCCATCAGCGCCTCTGCCTCCCCCGGGCACCCTGTAAAACTCGAGATAAAGGACGAAGATTCAAACTCCGCAGCCGTAGAGTCCGAATACCTGGTTGAAAAAGCAGAAAAGCAGCCTACCTCAACAGCCCGGATCGAACAACAGCTTTCCAAACTCGGGACAACGCTTTTTGAGGCACGGGAAATCAGTCTGGATGTTGAAGGGGACGTTTTTATCCCCGTCGGGCAGCTGAATGAGCTGAGAACAAGAGCAGTCGCAGAACTTGAAAACCTGAGGATTTCCAGGTGGAAGCGAAAGCCTCTTCCGGAACTCCGGCTTCCAGAGCCCGAAATAAAACCCGGGATAAAAACCGAAATAAAAACGGGACCTGAAGAAGAAAAAAGACCGGAAGAAAGCCCTGAAGAAGGAACAAGAGAAAAACCCGAGGACGAAAGGAAATCAAAGCCTATGCTTTCGGTTTCCGTATACTCGGCGGAAGCTCTGGAAGCTGCCCTTTCCGGAGGGGCCGACAGGATATACTTCGGAGAAGGGCTCTTTAGAAGCCCGGAGAGGGCAGGAAAAGAAGAAAAAGAAAAAGATACAGGGCAGGGACATGAACCCGAAAAGGAGCCTGAAACGCTTTTCGAAAGCGCAGTCCTGAAAGCCCGGGTTGCAGGCAGGAAGATCTATTTCATCACCCCGAAGATTGTGAAAGATTCCGAGATGGAAAGGGTGGAGGAAATCCTCTCCTGTGCAGGGAAACTGGGGGCTGACGGGGTACTTGCATCAAACCCGGGGGTATTCGGGCTTGCGAGGGCAAAAAAGGTTCCCTGTATCGCAGACAGTCCCCTTAACACTTTTAACAGCTATGCCTTTTCGCTCTTTATCGGGGAAGGGGCTGAGACAGTTGTGCTGTCCCCGGAACTGACCCTCGAAGAAATCAAAAGCGTTGCCGCCCACGGCCCGGCAGAGTGCATCGTCCACGGCCGCCTGGAACTGATGGAGTCCGAACACTGCCTGGCAGGAGGGCTTCTCGGAGGAAGCAAAGGTCGGTGCAGCGCCCCCTGCAGGTCAGGAAAGTTCACACTGGTAGACGAGAAAAACTACGAGTTTCCCCTGCTCATGGACTTCCGGTGCAGGACGCACCTCCTGAACTCAAAAGCCCTCTGCATGCTCGAGTACGTCCCCGACTTCCTGGAAAGCGGCGTCTCAAGCCTCAGGATAGAAACCCTGGGGATGGAAAGCCCTGAAGAAGTCCGGAAAATAACCCGGGCATACAGGAAAGCAATTGACAGCTGCCTTGAAGGAAAACCTGTCCCGAGAAAATGTGAAGGGCTTGGCAAAGGCTTTACAACGGGACACTATTTCAGGGGCGTGCAGTGAAAAAAGAGCAAAAAGACGGGCAAAGGATTTGGATAAGGGCTGGAAAAAAGCAGGAGGAAAGGATGGAAAAAAAGCAAGAGGAAAGGATGGAAAAAAGGCGGGAGGAAAATATGGGAAACGAAAGGAGTCCGGGCCGACAGGCTCCTAAAATATTCCTTTCGGGTTCAATCCGGGGAGGGAGGCAGCTCCTTCAAGCATACCGTTTTATGTACGACACCCTTGAAGAAGCCGGGGCAGAAGTCGTAAGCTGGCACGTGGCAGACCCTGAACTGGAAAAAGTGGAGTCGGTAATGACCGAAGGGGAGATTTACGCCAGGGACATGGGGCTACTTTCCGAAAGCGAAGCCCTTGTAGCGGAGGTTACGGTGCCTTCCATCGGGGTAGGCTACGAGATATGCCGCGCCCTTGTCCGGAAAATCCCCGTACTCTGCCTGCACGAGTCTGAAGCAACGGTTTCGGCCATGGTGCTTGGAAACCCTGACCCCGGCCTGCAGGTGAAGGCCTACTCGGACAAAGAAGAACTTAAGGCAGTTCTTATTAAATTTCTAGAATCACTCTAAGACCACGCTTAGCGACAAATTTCAGCATATTCCCACAAAAACAGCAAACATAACTGAATAAGGTCAGAATGAGGGACGGGAAAACAGATAAGGAAAATAGATAATGAAACTGAGGTCACTCATTGATAATTATTAAATAATTGGATTTCATAGTATAGCCTATGGTAGTAGGAATTGCTGAAATAACAACGCTTATACTGGCAGTCGTAGTTGCCTACTTGCTTTACAAAGCTCTCAAAACCGCCACCAACCTGGCAATAAATGCGGTCCTCGGGATAGTAATCCTCATTATCGCAAAATTCCTGCTTGGAATTGAAATCGCAATTACCTGGCTTGTAATCCTGGTCTGTGCAATAGGAGGCGTTGTCGGTGCGCTCCTTGTAATCGCGCTGAACTACTTTGGCATCGCTTTCGTTTAAGCAGGCTGCAGAGGTGCAGGAATTAGAGAAAAAGAGAGAAAAAGAGAGAAAGAATAAGAGATTGCAAAATAGGTTGTAGAGAAGAGTGCAAAGTAAGTAGTAAAATAAGTAGTAAAGTAAGTAGTAAAGTAAGTAGTAAAGTAAGTAGTAAAGTAAAGGCCATCGAAAAGTGGAGGTTAAAGCCTCCATGGGATAAGCTTTCCTGAGTTAAAGCCGCCTGAAAACTCCCCGGACCATATGCCTCCGGTAGGTCTCCCCTCTGAATATTTTTTCTCTTTTTACACTTTCCATTTCGAGGACTTCAAAGCCTTCAAAAAGTGCCCTCACTTCTTCTTCCGTAAAATAGTGGTAGATTATCCCGTTTTGCCGGACAAAAGTGTGATCTTCCCCCGGGCCTGCGGGTTCTCCTCCATAGCGCATGTCTTCACAGCCGAAGGCCTCGAAAAAAACCAGGCCCCCCACCCGGAGCACCCTTCGGAACTCCCGGATGGTGGCTGCCCGTTCTTCGCCGAAGAGGTGCTGGAGCACCCCATAGCAGAGAATGCCGTCAAAGGACCCGGCTTTGAAAGGCAGGAGGTGTACGCTTGCCCCAAGGTGTTCTGCAGCCCTACCGCTCCGGGAAAGCTGCACCCTTGAACTGCGCAGGGCGGTTAAGGAGACGTCTGCTCCTACGGCAGCGTAGTGCCCTGCAAGTTCTCCCAGGTACCTCCCGTTCCCGCAGCCTGCGTCCAGGACCCGGGAGCCGGGAGGAAGGTAAGCCCGGACCCCCTTTACCGAAGCCGGCCCACCCCACTTCAGGTGAGCATACTCCTTATCCCAGGCAAGGAAATGCTCATTGGGTTTTTCTCCCGAAGGTTCCGCACTCTTGCTCATTTCCACTTTAATCCTCAGCTGCGTTTTTCAGGAGTATAGACGGAAGCCTCCCTGAAGCGCTGTACCAGGAACTCCTTTTCAAAGGAAGAGAGGAACCAGCCGGCCTTCGGGCCCGAACTCTGCCCGAGGATTGCGGTGTAGATGGCTTTGAAAAGTTCTTTTGGGTCTGCCTGCAAGACAGGGGCTCCCATTAATTTTTCCATTCCGAGGTTCAACTCGGAGCCCTGTTCCTTTGCGGAATACACAAGCATGTGGTAGTCCTCCCCAGTAAGCTTCCCGCCTGCCTCGATGAGAGCGGAAAAAGCTCCAAGGAAGGCTTTCTGGAGTTCAGAAAGGGTGGCGACCTGCACTGGCACATTATCCTTTACGCTGAACTTGGCAAATGGGGGGGCATAGAGCTCGAGCCATTTCGAGACGTTGTCTGCCAGTTCCCTGATGCACGTTTCATTTTCCGTAGAAAAGCCCGAGCGCTCCACGATTTTCAGGACCTGTTCGAAATCGCCCCTGGCAACCTGGAAGATTGTGACCATCTGCTTGAAAGGGATTTCGGACTGGCAGATGCCCGTAGCCCTGGAGAGTTCGTAGATCCTCTTTTCAAACTCCCCGAGAGTCGGGTCGTTTTCCCGGAACTTTGCCCTGAGCCGTTCGTATTCGTCCACAAGGGTCAGGAGGGGCTGCCCCGGATCGAACTGGATGTGCTTTTCGGGTTTTGTCCGGATGATCAGGTAGCGCAAGACCTCGGGAGGCACCACTTCAAGCATGTCGGAAATCGAGACCACGACCCCTGTGGATGAGGACATTGCCCCCTGTTTTCCGAGCATGATCCATTCATAGACAATGGGGTTTGGGGCATGGTTGCCGTAGACCTCTTCTACTATCCGCTTGCCGGTATCGTAAGAGCCGCCCCTGGATGCATGGTCTTTTCCGAAGGGCTCGATGGACACGCCCAGGATTCCCCAGCGGGCAGGCCAGTCCACGCGCCAGGTGAGCTTGCCCCCGCCTCTCATGGGAACTGTCCCGGAATGCCCGCAGGCACAGACATAGTTCACGGTTTCGGCCTCAAGGTCAAACCCGGTCACCTTTGTGGTAGTGAGCCTGCCGCACTCATTGCAGATGGGGTTAAAGGGGCTCCATTCCTCAACCACGGTCTTTCCGGAAACCTCTTCGAGGATCTTTGCGATCTCGTCGCGCTTCTGGAGCGCCGTCTTGATGGCTTCGGTGTACAGCCCTTCCTTATACATCTCGTCGGCCCTGTAGACCTTCGGGTTGATGCCCAGGCGCTTTAAGGCAGCCAGGAAAGGCTTCAGGAAATGTTCGGAGTAGTTTGCGCACTCCCCGCAGGGACAGGGGACCTCGGAGAGGGGTTTTCCCACATGCTCCGCATAACTTTCAGGGAGGAAAGGATAGACCTTGCGCAGGGGGTCGTAGGTATCGGCGATGTAGATCAGCTCGGCATCCGCCCCCCTGTCCAGGAGAGCCCGAAACGCGGCGTCTGCGGTCACAACTTCTCGCATGTTGCCGATATGGATGTGCCCCGAGGGAGTTATCCCTGTGGCAACAAGGTGCTTGCTGCTCTTTTGTAACGTGTCTTCTGCTATGACGTCTGCCCAGTGGATGATGTCAGCCATTTTTAGTCACCAAAATTTCTGATACGAAGGGTAATAAGGAAATATGAAAACCAGCCCGGAGCCGGAAAGACAGGATTCGGAAAGCTTTCCCGCCGCGAAAGTATGCCCGGGACTCTTAACGTTTTTATTCTTGTAGGGTTTCTCGCACCTTAATTATGCATATCCGGTAATAAACTTTGGGCTGGGAATAAAAAACGGCACCCATTTTCGATGTTACCCGGAGCAGGGAATAAGAAAAAAGAAAAGTAAACTCAAGAAAGAAAAGAAAAAAGAAAAAAGGAAAGAAATTGAATGGAGGTTCAAAGGCAAATTGCTTCGGGAATCCGCACAATTCCGGAGATTTAAAATGGCACTTTACTGGGCAAATCAAGCAAACTTGCTTTACTAATAATTACAAGTACTTGCAAGTATATATAATTTTTGCACAAAAACGATTACGGAAAAAAAGAAGAGAATTGAAAGAACAAGTTAATTGAAAACAACTATTTAGAGGGGTAATAGATAAGAACAGATGAAGGAAATCATACAATTAGACAGTTAAAAAGAGAGAAGTAAAGGATACAGACATCCGAAACTTGAAAACATGAAATTCAAAGGTCAACGAGAAACAACCTTGCCTGGTGCAAAATCATACAAAATTACGAAAAAAATCACTGGGATAAAAAGGATAGGCAGCAGAGAAAACCGCTAGCACAAAGGAGGAAATTTCCGGGCCCGCCTTCGGCTTTATTAACCGTTTTTAAGCCGACCGTTTTTAGACAGGCCCGTACCTGTTTATCCCTGCTGCCTTCCGGAAAGGAAGCGAATTCGGGCAGCAGCCCGAATGCTCACTTACTGGGTCTGTCTTCTGAAGAGATCGCAGGAGTTGATCTTGACGTCGAGAAGCTTCTCGATGTTCATCTTTGCTGCAATGCCTTTGGCTGCGCCGGGCACGGAGGTGATGACGCCGATGTCAAGCTCTTCACGGAGTTCACGCATGACGTGCTCGTCCGAGAGGTCCATGGTTTCGACTCCGAGCTTCTTTGCGACGTACTCCTTGGCTTCTCCGATCCTCATGTTCTTTGAGAATTCCATCCTTGCAACGAGGTCACCTGCGGCCCTGATACCGGTCATACCGGAGGCCATGATGTGGGAAATCGGCATACCCATTGGGTCGCCGACCCCGATCTATATGCCGTCGACGCCGGCAATCTCGACCATTGCCTTGCTGGCTCTGGTAACGGCGTCGATGGGTGGGGTCTCGAGCATCGGGATTCCGCCTACACCCATACCCATGTCAACGTGACAGGGGATAGTGGAGGCTTCAACAGCTGCCTTCATGAAGGTGACAGCCCTGGCAAGGTTCCAGGGGGAAGTCTTGCTGGTGTTGGTGTTGCACACTGGACCGAAGACGTTTGCGCCTGCCTTTGCGATCAGGGGTGCCTGCTGGTGCGGCCAGAGGCCTGCGAGGGTTGTACCGTCGTACTGCAGGTTGCCGTGCATACCGAGCACACATTCCCCGGCCATTCCGGCTTCGATGTACATGTTCGGGAATTCCTTCCTGAGAGCCTCGATTGCGTGGAGGGTGCCGTACATGTCTGCGTCCCCGGCTGCTCCGGTGGTGTCAAAGTTCACACCGTCTGCCCCGGAGGCAAAGAGCTTCTGCATAACCCATACGGTGTCCCTGGAGAGGTGCTCTGCGGCGTGTTCCATAGAGTCCCAGGCTTCCTGGATCTTGAAGGCCTTCATAAGGTCTCCCGGGTTCTCAAAGGGTCCGTCGGGGGTGTAGTAGAGCCCCATGTTCGGCATTGCCCCGTAGAAGAGAGGGATGACCATGTTCTGCTGGCAGACTTCCATTGCCTGGCACTCGTTTGCAACAACCGGCTTTACAGGCTTGTAGCTGTAGTCGATGTGTCCGAGTTCCATGGTGTCTGCGCCAAAGGCCCGCTCGTGCATCATGCAGCCGACAAGGCGGCTGGAGGGAATGCCCACACCGCTGTTGCCCTGGTCCCCGTCAAGCCTGAGTGTACCGATGTCGTGGGTTACAGGGACTTCCATGCCCTGCTCGACACTGACTGCCTTTCCGGGCATAGTCAGGATTTCCACGAGCTTGTCAAGTTCATCAGCGCTGAGGTCAGGAATCTCGCCGAGGTCGGCGGCGTTAGCCATACCTGCCTCGATTTCCTCAACAATCTTTTCTTTGGTAAGGAAGATACGTTTACCGTCTCCCATCCTCAAAGCATATTCAGTTGCCATTTTTTACACCTTTGTGAATTATTAGATATGGAAAGATCAGATATGGAAAGCTGTGTATAGGGGTTCAGAACTTCGAGACGAAGGTCCTTGCCTGCCAGAGGGCTATTACCGCCAGGACCAGGATGAGGACCATCCACATAACGTCCCCGGCAGGAATGAAGGAGTTTGCCCAGTACGCATTGTAAGCTTCCAGAGCCGCTGCTGTTTGTGTCATGATTTAACCTCCGTTAAAGATTACACATATCTCAGGCAGGCATCAGAGCCGCGGGCTTTCCCGAAGTCGGTGATCACGTATTTGTGCAGGAGGAAACCTTTTTTGTAGATCCCATCCTCGTCGACTTTCTGCTCCACGTCCTTCAGCATCCCTCCGGATGCCAGTTCAAGGATGTCGAAGTTGATGCTGTCCCTGTGAAAATTGCTCCTCATGCCGTACTCTTCCTGGATCTTTGAAACGACCTCATAGTTCCATCGTTCTTTTCCATCCAGCAAGATTTCCAGAATCCTGAATTTAATAGGACGGTTTCCGCTCACTTCACTCACCTCTCAGAGTTTCAAGTTCACTTGTATCTTCCGTAAACATAACGAAACTGCCAATAACACAGAGAGTGCCTCCGACAAGGATAGTCCACTGCGGGACATCTCCGAAGAAGAGGAAAATGAAGATGATAGCAAACAGCCCGTAGAGGTTTCCGATACCCTGGCCTCTTCCAACCCCGATAAGCGGGAAGGACTTGTACCAGCAGACATAACAGAAACCAAAGGTAATCCCTGCGAAGATCAGGACCAGCAGGGTCATGGGTTCAAAGGCCTGGAGTGCAAAGGAATACATCGGGTAGCCGAAAACTGCGAGTATAGGGACAATAATGATCCACCAGATGATGTTTTCTCCGACGAACCTGAGGGTCAGCCCCACATCGGGCTCGGAAATGTCGAGACCTTTTCCTGCGATTGCACCTTCAATGCCCCAGCCGGCAGCAGCCATCAAACCTCCAAGGTATCCGATCCACTGGACATTGCCTGAGGAAAGCTCGGTCAGAAGCCCGCCTCCGAAGATCGTGACGCCTCCTACAATGATGACACCGATGCCGATTGCCGCTCTCTTGGAGATCTTTTCCCCGTACCAGTAATAGGCAAGAATCGAGCCCACCACAGGGTAAAGGAGAGCCGCAACAGCTGCGAATGCTCCGCCGATAAAGCCCATAGCAATAAATGAACCGAGAATTGCCATCGGGCCTCCGAAAATCGAGGCAAGGAAGAACCACTTGGAACACGGGTGGAATTCTTTCATTGTCCGGACAAGTTCCCCGTATTTGCCAAGTACTCCGTTCCAGAGCATAAGCGCTAGCATGACAGTAAGTGCATTAAAGGCCGTAATCAGCACGGCAGTTACAATAAGAGCTGTGCCGTCTCCGCCGGTTTCGGCAATAGCGCCGTACATTTCATCAAACGGGTTCAGCACCCACACAACGGTCCCTGGAAGATACCAGATACCCCAGAACACAGCACAGAAAAGGGCCCACATATACCCTTTACTGATCTTTCTCTTGCTTTCCTGTTTTTTTAAGCTTTTCAAATCCACAAAAACTCCCTCCATTTTTCCTGGCGTCTGCAGAACTCCCTTCAGGGCAGCGATAGGGACCTGCCCATATTCCGCAGCCGGAAAATGCAGCCTGGGAACCCTCTCCAGTGGATATCATATCTCCGGGAATTGCTTTCCGTTTTTCAAACTGCAATTTTTAACAATCGTTTTTTCAATTGCCGTTTTTAACAATCGTTTTTAGTTGCCATTTTTAACAATCGTTTTTAGTTGCCGTTTTGAACCTTAAAGCCGTTTTTTAACAATCGTCATTCAGTTGCCGTTTTTAACGATCGTTTAGTTGCCATTTTAACCTTAAAGCCATTTTCAACAACTGTTTTTCAATTGCCGTGTTTAAATTGCAGTTTTTTAATAGCCGTATTAACAACCGTTTTTTGCCATTTTGAAGAGTTGTTTTATACAGCCGTTTTAAGGAAATTCCCGTAAAGTTGGGTATGACCTGCAAGAGTTAATTGTCTATATCCACAGCTGGCGGTTCCGCGAAAACTGCACAAAATAAAGATTTACACAGAAAATGCATTCAAAAGAACACATTTTCTGCGTTGAGTGCCGTTTTAGAGTAAGGCTGCTTTAACCTTGCTAACGGCATCGGTGGCGCTTTCACCGTAGATGTCTGCGCCGATCTTGTCTGCCCAGTCCTGGGTTACAGGGGCGCCTCCGACCATGGTCTTAACCTGGTCGCGGACACCTGCTTCCTTGAGCTGTTCTTCGATCTGGATCTGGTTGACCATGGTGGTGGTCATAAGGGCAGAGGATGCAACAATCTGGGGTTTGAGTTCCTTTACCTTTTCAACAAAGGCAGCGATGGGGACGTCCCTTCCGAGGTCCACAACTTTGAAGCCTGCGATGTTGAGCATGGAGGCAACGATGTCCTTTCCGATGGAGTGGATGTCACCTTCGATGGTTCCGATGACAACGGTTCCAAGGCTCTTGGTCTGGGATTTGCGCTTCTCCATTTCCGGCTTGATGACTTCAATGCCTGCGTTCATTGCTTCTGCAGCTGCAAGAACGTGGGGGAGGAAAAGGGTGCCCTGTTCGAACTGTTCCCCTACTTCCAGCATGCCTGCGGTAAAGCCCTTCTCAATGAGTTCTACAGGGTCAATTCCTGCTGCAAGAGCTTCTTCTGCGACTTCTGCTGCGAGGTCTTCGTCAAAATCAGTGATTGCGTCTTTTGCTTTTGCAATGATTGCTTCTGTGCTTGCCATTTTTAGATCTCCTGAATATCCTGATATTGTAATTACATGCCTCTGAAGGCTTTGTCAGCTCTGTCGACAACTGCCTTCATGTCCTTGAGGATGTCTGCATCGATTGGTTTAACTACGTGGTTCTTGAGAACGTCTACGACCTTTTCGTGTGCAGCGGTTGCAAGGTCCTTTGCGCCGGCTGCTGCCCAGTCACCGAACATGCGCCTGTCGATGAGCATGGGGTCGGAGGGGTAGTTCACAAGCTGCCTGGTCTGTTTGAGAGCGAGGAAGTTGTTTCCGATGCCGACTTTCTGGATAGACTCGACTGCGAGGGTTTCCTCATTGACAGGGACTCCCTGCAGAGCCTTCTTGGTCATCTTGATGATATCGTTGTCAATAACGAGCTGTTCCATGGAGAAGGTCATACCAAGCTCAAGCATCCCGGCGCCGTAGAGGGTGTTTGCCCCTGCGAGGGCGGGAAGGAGGCAGGTCATGGTCTTCTCGTGTCCAGCCTGGTCGTCCGGGACCTTTGCATCAGACTAGGTGCCTGCCACGAATGCGGGGAGGCCATAGAACTGGGCGAGCTTTGCGACGGATGCGCTGATCAGGCCGAGTTCGGGAGATCCGACGGGCGCAGTACCCTTCTTCAGGTCGAAGGTGGTGGTGGAACTTCCGTACCAGACTTTGGTTCCGGGTACTGTGAGCTGGGCGAGGGTGATACCGGAGAGGACTTCGGCATTGTGGGTCACAAGGGTTCCTGCAAGGTATACAGGAGAGGATCCACCGGACATTGCCATACTCAGGACGTTTACGGGGATACCGAGGCGGGCACCCTTAATGATGACCTGGCAAGCGTTGACACTGAGCTCGAGCGGGCTGGTCGGGCAGAGGAGCATGGAGAAGATAGGCTTCTTCCTGGCTTCTTCTTCGTCGCCGCCGTAGTAGGCTTTTGCGATGTCCCAGTAGTATTCGACGTTTTCGCCGACGGGGTCAATGTGGTGGAAGTGTTTTGCAGTGTTGGTAAGAGGAGTAAAGGTCTCGTGGACGTCCTGGGCACCCTGGCCTGCAATGTCCCTTGCGGACACCGGGAGGGAGAAGTAGTCGATGTTTTCTGCCCAGTCACAAAGCTTTGCGATGTCTGCGATGTCCTGTTCCACGGAGTCAACGGTTACGTACTTGCCGTCCTGGAACTTGCACATCTTGACACCGGTACCGAAGCAGGTCCAGTGAACCTTACCGCCGGACTCCTGTACGGTGTTGTACTTCTTGTCGCGGCCCCAGAGGACAAACCTGGAGGGAGCGAGCTGAAGGGCTCTCCTTACGAGATATTCAGGGATCTTTACAATTTGAGTCTTCTCGTCAACTTCACAGCCATTTTCCTTGAAGATCTGCCTGGCTTCCGGGTCAGAGACCTGGACACCGGGGTCCATCAGAACTTCCATAGAGGCGTAGTGAATTGCCTTAAGTTCGTCATTCGTAAAAAGGTTTAATTCCACACCGTTAAGTGCGTTGAATCCTGCATTTGCATTACATTTTGCCATTTTTGTAACCTCCGAAAAAGAATAATTTACAAGAGCAGTTCTTTTGCTTTGGTAACAGCTTCGCTTGCGTTTTCAGCATAGCAGTCTGCACCGATTTTGTCAGCCCAGGCCTGGGTAGCCGGAGCGCCTCCGATCATGACCTTTACCTTTTCCCTGAGCCCCTCTTCCTTCAGGAGTTCGATAACGTCCCTCTGGCCGGGCAGGGTGGTGGTCATAAGAGCGGAAAGCCCGATCATGTTAGCGTTGACTTCCTTTGCCTTTTCGACAAAGTTCTTGATCGGGACATCACGGCCGATGTCATATACTTCAAAACCAGCGGACTGGAGCATGGTGGATACGATGGATTTCCCGATGTCATGGACATCGCCTTCCACGGTACCGTTCACAATAACGCCCATTTTCGAGCTGGCAGAGCCTTCAGGCATGAGGTCATCCAGGGCTGCAACTCCGGCAGTCATTGCGTCAGCAGCCATCATCACGTGGGGTAAGAAAAGTTTGCCTCTCTCGAAGAGAACGCCCACTTCATTCATACCTGCTGCAAGTCCTTTTTCAATGATTTCGGAGGGATCAAGTACCCCTTTTGCCTTCTCCACGGCAGCGAGCACCGTATCCTTCTTGCAAGAGACTACAGCGCTTGCAAGTTCCTGAAGCAATTCTTCGTTGCTAATAATGCATCCTCCGTTTTATTTTTAACAAATATCAGGAGACTTCCCAAAACCCATGATCATCACGATTCACCATGATGGAAGAGAGCATAAGCTAATGCGTCTCACAAATATCACGATTATCAATGACCAAGAGGGTTACAAACTCATGTGTCTCATTAGTGGGAGCTACGAGGACATGAGGACAACTCATGATCAGCGCATGATCACCATGGGTGGGAGTCCATGATCACCATGAATGAGGACCATGATCATCGGATATGGGGTTCACGAGTTTCGGAGTTGAGGGAATTTCGTAAAGTGCCATTTTTATTCCCGGAATTCAACTCAATTACACAGATGTCTCCAAACTAGAGTTCATTTTTCTGGTATAAATATTTTTTTGAAAAGGAGACGACGAAAATAGGGGTTCTATAAATAGTTTTTGGTAATAAGGATTTATAGAAAGTCGTTTGAGGAAAAACCGGGGAGACAAAACAGAAAATATAAATACAAGCTATTAAAATAGAACTTTAGGGGAAGAAAAACAGGAAAAGGGGAAAATATTCTTTTTTAAAAACCGCAGGAAGATATGGATCAGGAAGATTTCATTTCTTTTCAGTTCCTTTTTCAGTCCCTTACAGAACATCGCTCTCCCGACTTTGATTTTACACCCATAGTTCCATTTTGAAGCTTAAAAAAGAGAGGGTTATTTTTTCCAGTGCTTCGAAAATCTTCTTTCAGGAGGTTCATGACCTGCAAAGACCCTCTATAATCAAAAAAAACAAAAAGAATATATATAGGATCCCTGGGCCGGGAACCGGACAACCTCCGAAATATCCAGAGGTGTAAAGAGGCGTAAAAGAGATCCGATATCCTCTGAAAGGTCCAGAGGTGTAAAAGAGATGTAAAAGAGATTCAATATAGAACCCTGGCTGAACAAAGGTTGTCCTTTTACATCCTGTTACGCCCTTTTACGATCCAGGGCACATAGTTCAAGGGAAAGAGCTTACAGGAAAAAATTCACGGGGAATCAACCCTTTCATAACCCGAAATACAGAGCCTATAAACCCTGTTGACCTGTTCCAGCATTTTCCGGTCATCCCGCTCGACATTTATTCCGAAAGCCCTGGCAAGGTATTCGGCAAGGTCAAAGACCTCGATTTTCTCATCTTTTCCGGCTTCGACAAGGTTCTGCATGCAGCCGCCGCAGTTTGTAATGATTACTTCGCAGCCCAGTTTTTCCGCAGCCCTGTAACGGTCCGAAGCTACGGACAGGGACTCGGAGGGATAGTTGACCCTGACCCCACCCCCGAACCCGCAGCAGGCCGAGTTTTCAGGGGTCCTGTTGGCAAGTTCCGTGCCCGGGATTTTTTCCAGTACATTTCTTGCTTCCCGGTACACCCCCATCCCTCGCGTCAGATGGCAGGGGTCGTGATAAAAGACCCTGTTTATGAGAGCTGTTTTTGGGGCAAGTTTGCCTTCTTCAATCAGGCGCTCCAGGTACTGGGAGACCTGCAGGACCTCGAAATCCAGGTTCCCGAACATTTTCGGATAGATGTCCTTAAAAGCCTTGAAGCAGCCGGGACAGGCCGTTATCAGGACTTTTGCCCCTCTCTTCCGGACTTCTCCGATGTTCTTCTGTCCGTGCCTGAGGATCGGGCCCGGGTTTCCTGCCCCTGCGGATACGGCCCCGCAGCAGTAGTCAAGCCCGCTCAGGACCGTATAATCGACCCCGGCTTTATTCAGCAATGCAACTGTCGCCTTTGCCATGTTTGTGTTGATGTAAGTCCCGGCACAGCCCGGGAAATAGACTACAGAACCAGGGCCGTCCCTGTATGAGGAGACTTCCCCCATTTCGGCAATCTTTTTAAAGATATTATTCTCAGCATCAGGGTCAACCATTGTCTGCCTGTCGGAAAGCCCCTTTTCCCCCACCCATTTCTGCCGGGCAGGAGAGATTAGCATCTTGATGCCCAGTTCCTCAGGGCAGGCCCCGGCGCACAGTCCGCAGGTCAGGCAGCGGAACAGGGCATCAGGCTCGATTTCCGATTTCCCCTCAAGGTACCCGTATAAGCTTTCAATTAAACCGAGATCTTCATAGCGCGGGCATACTTCCAGGCACTGCCCGCATTGTGTGCACTTTTCCCTGTGCTCATTTACTATATCCATTTTTTAACTCCATATCAGGAATTCAGAACTTTAGAATATCAAGACTTCAGAACTTAAGAATATCAAGACTTCAGAACTTAAGAATATCAAGACTTCAGAACTTAAGAATATCAAGACTTCAGAACTTAAGAATGTCAGAATTTAAGTATCTACTTCTCAGACAAATTCTCCCTTCAAAAGTTTATCGGAATCCCGCCATGAATTATTTAAAGGCCTTGCGGCCACAACCAATCTTCCAGGGAAGGCAAAGGCAAATATCCGAAAATGCAATGTTCAGTATTAGTAATTCAATATCCATATAGACATTCAGGATTCAATATCCATATTGACATTCGAGATTCAAGGAAGGGATTGAAATACTCAATGAGCTGAAAACCAGCGTAAGAGAGAGAATAACTCCCCTTGCCCGCAAGGTCCCCCTTTCCCCAAACACCCTTACCCTCCTGGGTTTTGCGGTAAGTGTGGTTGCAGGGGCGGCATTTGCCCTGGGCAGGCCTTTTGAAGGAGGGCTCCTGATCCTCTTCAGTGGAGTCTTTGACATGCTGGACGGGGGAGTCGCAAGAGCAAAGGGCATCATCACACCCTTTGGAGGGGTGCTGGACTCAGTCTGCGACCGCTACTCCGACGGGTTGATGTTCCTCGGGATCATAGCCGGGGCTGTAAATGGAAAACTCGCCCTTCCCCCCATCCTGGGGATTGAAGGCTGGCTCTGGGCAGGCTTTGCCCTGATAGGCTCTTTCCTTGTAAGTTACACCCGCGCCCGTGCAGAGTCCGCAGGCTGCCGGAAGCTCTCCGTTGGCATTGCCGAGCGCACGGAAAGGATGCTTATCCTGGCTTTCGGAGCCCTTGCAGGCCTGCTTGGAGGGGCTATTGCGCTGATAGCCGTGATATCCCATATTACCATCGTCCAGCGGGTACTGCGGGCAAAAAGCATCCTGAGTAACCCTTCTGAACACGATTCTACGGACCAGTAAGGCAGAATCAGGAGTTTATAAAAAATAACTCAAAGATTGCCAGGGGAGTTTTCTACCGATATACATTTATACAACATATTTGATTACAATAGTTTACGATGGCAAGTAAGCTAAAGTTGCCATTGAAAAAGTAACCTACTCTGCGGGGCCGTAGGGTAGCTTGGTCCATCCTGCAAGGCTGGGGGTCTTGCGACTTGAGTTCGAATCTCAGCGGCCCCACCAAACTCTTTATTTTCTAATTGTTTTCTCACAGAGAGTTCTGACTTTTGTGTTTCTGTACTCAAGTTCTGTTTTTAAGAATTGAATGTTATAAGACCGGACTTAATAGTATTGTTTTCAGGAAGCCCGGAACAGCACCGGAAAAAAGAAGAACGGGACCAGAAAAAAGAAAGTGAAAGCCGACCAGGATTTGATCGGCCAATATGAGGCTTTTTATAAAAATCAGAGAGACATGATAAAAGTTATGAAGTCAGAGCTGAGCCTGGTTTCTCCCACAACCCTTTCAACAATTCCCTGATCAAAAAGCCCTTCTGACTTTAGTTCCTTTATGCGGTCAAAGACGCGCGGAGAAATTTCTGAATATTCACTGATGTCTTTCCTGTGGCCCCATACATCGCCTTCAAGTAAGGCAATGCCCTGCATTGAGAGGTACATCTGGGCAGAGCTAGAAATGGTATTCTTGTATGAAGCAGGGATATGGATCGCTTTTACATCCGGGCATCTCATAACAAGTTTGAATAAATCTTTGTTGGAAGGCCTGAATGCCAGGTGAATTAATTCTTCACTTTCTTTTAACGTTTCGATTTCATCTTTAGAACTTACTATCCGAAGTTTCATGCGTATCACATTTATTGAGGTTTTTCAGGATTTGCTGTATGGTGGAAATTAACTTCCGAATAATTGCAAGTAAGAGATGCTTCATTTAAAAACCTTAGCTTTTATGAGAGTGCCAGTTAATTTTTTACGCAGGGATGTAAAAAAGTATCAACATTGTGTTAATTTTTTATGAAAATATATAAAAAATTATCAAAAGATAGTGATGTAAATAAAACAGCCGGCTCTCATGGACGTTTCGGTTATTCTTTCATCTTTTCATGCAATTTATCGGAAAAAGCCTCCACTCAGCAGGCGGTGAGAGTCCCGGTTCTCTAAAAACTAATTCAAAAACCTTGTAGCTTTGAAAAAAAAGATAGGACTTAAGCAGTTGAACTGAAAAACAAAAGTGGAAAACACTTAACTGTATAAATCACAATACTATTTACAAGGTCGCATGTGCTTGATTTCATCCCTCAACTGCGTAAGTCCTAAAAAGATAAAAAAGATTACAGATGTATTTCGCAAATATCACTTTCTCTTTTTCCTGTAAAATAAGTAAAAAATGAAAAAGATGCAGAGTACAAAAAATAACAAAAATAAAAGAAGATGCCCACCCGAGATGAATAGAATAGAGGAACTTGTAATAGTGCTCATGATGCCTTAAAGGACAGGAACAGTTAAATAATTATTCCATGAAATTATTAGTTCCGAATGAGGTTCTCAAATCAGATACTGAATTTAACTTGATATAATCAGAGTATAGACGATCAAGAATCGGGTAACAAAGAAAAAATACGCAGAATTTTTTAGGAAGGGCACTTGCAAAACATTACTTGCAAGATTTTGAAAAGCCATTAAGTCAGGAATCTCATATTTGCAGACCTGCAAATTATTTTGCTGACTTACTTTTCTTCCTCTTCCTTCCCATTTTCATGCTCCTTTCCCTTTTCACGTTCCTTCCCCTTTTCCCTCTTATACTTCTCCCTGATTTTCTCAACCATTTCCTCATTGCCTTCGACAACGAAGGCCCCCACATAACCGCATTCCTTACAGTGATAGACCGCCCCTGCATACCCTCCTACCTCATAATACAGGTCCGCATTCCCGCAGACAGGGCAAACCTCGATCAATTTCTCCCGGCTCAGAATAGTTTCCTCCTTTGATAGGTTTACAATGCCGAATTGTTAAATTATATATAAGAAGCATGATTCACATAAAGGCATAGCATTCAAAAGGTATAAAATTCAAGCTGCAGTGACCCGGCAATGGCAATCAGCCTGCTGGGATGCGGCAACAGGCTTAAGCTAATTTGAGCCGAACTAATTTACCAGATTAACTGACCCGAACTAATTTGCCAGATTAACTGCACCCTGCTTTCTATTTTACACTATTACACCAAACCAATTTAACAGCTTCAGTGGAATAAAAATGAATGACCAGATGACCCCTGCAATGCGCCAGTACTACGAAGCCAAGGAGACATACCCCGATGCCCTCATCTTCTTCAGGATGGGTGACTTCTACGAGTCCTTCGGGGAAGACGCAAAAACCATTGCAAAGGAACTTGAAATCACCCTGACCGCACGGGGAAAGGACAGGGCGGGGGAGAGGATGCCGCTTGCAGGAATCCCCTATCATGCTATTGACACCTACCTGCCCAGGCTTATCAACAAAGGGTATAAAGTGGCCATCTGCGAACAACTGGAAGACCCGAAGCAGGCAAAAGGCGTCGTAAAAAGGGGCGTTGTCCGGGTGGTGACCCCGGGGACAGCCATCGACTCTTCCATGTTTTCGGACGCCTCGAACAACTACCTGATGGCCGTGGCCGGAAGGGAAGCCGGGAAAGCAGGAAAAACCGGAAAGGGAGAAGAAAAGGAGAAAGAAAAGGAGAAGGAAAAGGAAATGGAATTCGGGGTCTCTTTCCTGGACATCTCCACAGGAGAGTTTCTTACCACGCAGTTCCGGGACTCGGACAGTTTTGAAAAGCTCCTGAGCGAAATTGCCCGCATGCACCCTGCTGAATGCATCCTCCCGCCTTCCCTTTACGGGAACTCCAGACTTTTGGCCCGGCTGAGGGAGCAGACCATCGTCCAGGAGTTTGCCCCCGGACTTTCCGAACTTGCGGAAGCCGGAGAAAAGCTAAAAACCCACTTCAAGGTCGCAACCCTGGAAGGAATGGGGTGTGAGGGCATGGAGCTTGCCGTGTATTCCGCCTGGGCTGCCCTGGAGTATGCAAAGACCACCCAGATGCGGGACCTTGCCCATATCAATACTCTTCGGACTTACTCGAACTCCGAGTTCATGATCCTTGATTCGGTAACCCTGCGGAACCTGGAAATCGCAAAGAACGTCCGGGACGACGGGGACGAAAACTCCCTTTTTCGCATCTTAAACAGCACAAGGACCCCGATGGGAAGCAGGACCCTGAAAAAGTGGCTCTTAAAACCCCTCCTCTCCGTAGAAAAGGCCAACCTCCGGCTGGACGCGGTGGAAGAACTGGCAGGAGACGCCCTGCTCCGCTACGACCTCCGGGACTGGCTATCCGACGTAAGGGACATCGAACGCCTGGTCGGCAGGGTCGTGTACGGGAATTCCAACGCAAGGGACCTGGTCGCCCTTAAAAAGTCCCTGGCTGCTGTCCCCCCTATCCGGGACTGCCTGCGGGAAAAGGCAGGAGCCGGGCTCCTGGAAGAGTGCGCAGAGGAACTTGCTGCTTTTTCCGAACTTGAGACCCTGGTGGACCTGATAGAAAACGCAATTGGAGAAGAGCCCCCGGTTTCAGTCAGGGAAGGGGGGATGATAAAGCAGGGGTACAGTGCAGAACTGGACGAACTGCGGGACATTGCAAGCAACAGCAAGCAGTGGATTGCCGCATTCCAGCAAAAAGAGAGGGACAGGAGCGGAATCAAGTCCCTGAAAGTGGGGTACAACAGGGTCTTTGGTTACTACATAGAAGTTACCAACGCTAACAACGCCCAGGTACCCGATGACTACATCAGGAAACAGACCATGGCCAACGCCGAGCGTTTCTTTACGCCGGAACTCAAGGAAAAGGAAAGCCTGATCCTGACAGCCAATGAAAAAGCCGTGGCCCTGGAATACGAAATTTTCACGGAAATCACCCGGACCCTGGCAGCCTGTTCAAAAGAGCTCCAGAAAACCGCAGAAAGGATCGGGACCCTGGACGTGCTCGCAAACCTGGCGGAGGCTGCCGAAAACAACAACTACGTCCGCCCCCAGCTAACCGAAGACTGCAAAATCCTGATAAGGGACGGGAGGC
The DNA here is from genome assembly GCF_024372725.1 of Methanosarcina sp. KYL-1. Classification (GTDB taxonomy): domain Archaea; phylum Halobacteriota; class Methanosarcinia; order Methanosarcinales; family Methanosarcinaceae; genus Methanosarcina. The sequence goes on along the minus strand of NZ_VOUA01000002.1, from coordinate 72,814 downwards.
ACCCGGTGGTCGAAAACACCGTGCCCGGGGGTTTTGTCCCGAACGATACTGAAATGGACTGCAAGGAAAAGCAGTTTTTGCTGGTAACGGGCCCCAACATGGCAGGAAAGTCCACCTACATGCGCCAGACAGCCCTGATTGCGATCATGGCCCAGGCCGGCTCCTTTGTCCCGGCGTCCCATGCCTCGATAGGGGTCGTGGACCAGGTCTTTACGAGGATAGGAGCTTTTGACGACCTGGCATCCGGGCAGAGCACTTTCATGGTGGAGATGGTGGAGCTTGCAAACATCCTTAACAACGCAAGCCCCAAAAGCCTGGTCCTCCTGGACGAAATCGGGAGAGGGACAAGCACCTACGACGGGTACAGCATTGCAAAAGCCGTGGTTGAGTACCTGCACAACCGGGGAAAGGTCGGGGTAAGGGCCCTTTTTGCCACGCACTACCACCAGTTGACAGCCCTTGAGGAAAAGTTAAAGCGGGTCAAAAACTACCACATCGCAGTGAAAGAAGAAGGCCACGAACTGGTCTTCCTGAGAAAAATCGTGCCTGGGGCAACGGACCGGAGTTACGGGATCCATGTGGCAAGGCTTGCCGGGGTCCCGGAAAAGGTGATAGACAGGGCAAACGAGATCCTGAAGGAACTGGAACGGGAAAACCTGCTGGAAGAAGCCGAAGAAGGGGAAAACGGGAAAAGGAAAAAAGGCAAGGCAGCCACACGCTACACCCAGATGATGCTTTTTGACCCCGGCAGCGGAGGCGGAGGGTCCCAGGCGCAGGCAAACAGGCAAAGCCCCGTGGAAGTCGCCCTGAAGAGGCTGAACGTGGACGAGATGACACCCCTTGAAGCCCTGAACAAGCTTCACGAACTGAAAAAGATGCTGGGTTAAGCTTCAAGACCACGAATCGGGAAAAATGCTTGGATAAAGCTTCAAGATCATGAATCGGGAAAATGTTGGGTTAAGCTTCAAGACCACGAATCGGGAAAAAGAAGAAACTGGAAAAAAGGAGATAGAGGCATGGAAGGGCAGGGAAACAAAATCCGGATCCTTGATAAGGACACCATAAACAAGATCGCAGCCGGGGAGGTGATCGAACGCCCCTCGTCCGTTGTAAAGGAACTGGTGGACAACGCAATCGATGCGGGAGCCACGGAAATAAGGATCGAGGTCGAAAAAGGGGGAAAGCAGTCCATCCTGGTCAGGGACAACGGCTGCGGGATGAGCCGGGCAGATGCCCTCCTCGCATATGAAAAACACGCAACAAGCAAGCTTACGAAAATCGAAGACCTGGACACCATGACCACCATGGGGTTCCGGGGAGAAGCCCTGGCATCCATCACCGCCATTGCAAAGGTGGAAATCCTGACCCGGCCCCCGGAAGAACTTGCAGGCACCAGGATAGTCATCCATGGGGGTAAGGTGCAGGAAAGCTCGGATGCCGGGACAGCCCCGGGGACCTCAGTGCATGTAAAAGACCTCTTCTTCAACACCCCTGCCCGGCGCAAGTACCTGAAAAGCGACCGCACCGAACTTGCCCATATCACGGACCTCGTCACCAGGCTCGCCCTGGCAAACCCGGGGATCTCCTTTGCCCTGCTCAGCGAAGGAAAGCCGGTCCTCCGGAACTCCGGTTCGGATGACCTCTTCAACAGTGTCGTAAACCTGCTCGGCCCCGAAACTGCCAGGTCCATGCTCCCCCTGGAATTCCGGGAGGAAGACTTTGAGCTCCGGGGCTACGTCTCAAAGCCCGAACTAACCCGGGGGGGGAGCGACCAGCTTTTCCTTTTCGTAAACACCCGTCCCGTAACCTCAAAAGCCGTCAACGCTGCCGTCCGCCTGGGATACTACACGAAAATCCCAAAAGACCGTTATCCTGTGGCCGTGCTCTCCCTCACCCTCGACCCGCAGGAGGTAGACGTAAATGTGCACCCCAGAAAAGCCGAGGTCCGCTTCAGCCGGGAAAAGGAACTGGGAGATGCCGTCACCCGGGCCGTGGAAAAATCCCTATCGGAACACGGGCTTGCCCCCGAGATCAGGGAAAAAGAGGGCAGGACCTTCCAGAAAACCTTTGAAGCCCCGGCTGCCGCAGAAAAGCCACAAATTCCGGGAGCTAAAGAAGAGCCCGAAAAGCAGGCAGAAGAGAAAAGGGTAGAAGAGAAAAGGGTAGAAGAGAAAAGGGTAGAAGAGAAAAGGGTAGAAGAGAAAAGGGTAGAAGAGAAAAAGGCAGAAAAAAAGGGCGTGGAGTTTCCGGAGAAAGCAGGGATTTCGGACAGCGGGAGCAAACTCTTCAGGGAAAAACCCGAAACTTACAGCCGTGAGACCTACAGCTACCCCGTAAAAGACACCGAAAGGAGGCTGAAAAGGTCGGAGCGCCTCCTGGATATGGGGGGGGAAAGCAAAGCCCCTGAAGCCCGGAAGGAAAACGGGCAGGGGGAAGAAAAGAAAAATGAAAAGGAAGGGGCAGAAGGGGCAGGGAAAAAAGAAGCTGGAGATGCAGGAGCAGGGGATGTAGAAGTAGGAAATGAAAGAGTCGGAAATGAAAGAGTCGGAAATGAAAGAGTCGGAAATAGAGGAGCCGGTGATACGGAAACCGGGGAGACTCAAAAGAAAAAGCCCGTGAAAAAGGCAAACACCGACCCCCTCGAAGGCCTGCGGATCATAGGACAGGTCTCGAAAATGTACATTCTTGCCGAAAAGGGAGAAGACCTTGTGATTATCGACCAGCACGCAGCCCACGAACGCATCCTTTATGAGCAGGTCCTGAGGCTGAAAAAGTCCAGGGTGCAGGAGCTCATTACCCCGGTCACGATAGACCTTACCCCCAAAGAAAAGGTTCTCATGGAAGAATACATCCCCTACCTGGAGGAATACGGTTTCGGGATCTCGGAGTTCGGGGACAACACCTACGTGGTCACCTTTGTTCCGGAAGTATTCGGGCGGCTGGAAGACCCGGACATTATCCATGACGTCATATCCGACCTCCTCGCAGGAGGCAAGGTCAAAAAGGACACGGGGGTTTCGGAAAGGGTCTGCAAGACCATGGCCTGCAGGGCGGCAATCAAAGGAGGGGCAGCCTGCAACATAAGGCAGATGGAAGAACTTATCGAGCAGTTGAAACAGGCAGAAAACCCTTACTCCTGCCCCCACGGGAGGCCAACGGTCATTTCCTTTACGAAAGGGGAGCTGGACCGTATGTTTGCAAGGATCCAGTAAAGTCCGCCGAGGAGGGAGAAACTGGAGATTTTCCCTTCCCGAATTTTTCCCTCCCAAACTCAGAAAAACAGAAAGTTTTTTACCAGGACTTTCTGGAGATTCGGCCAGAAACCACTGCCATCCGGGCAAGACATAGGAAATATATAGACAATTGGTCCCTAAGCATGTCAATAGATTTCCCTGTAGGAAACAGGAGCCCTGCATCCTAAACATTTATATAATATAACTGAAATGTATTAGCGGGTGTCAGGCAGAGTACTGGCATCTGGATAGGCATCATTCCATAAGGCTATTTTTCACACACCAACCCCCCAACATAGGATGGTTCCCCCACCATTCTCTAACCCCAACCCCCCAAAAACAACCCCAACTTCCAGAAAAACGAATGAAACCCCCCAAAACCTCTGGGATGATGCCAACACTTTTCTACTACTCTTCTCAACTCTACTCTTCTCAACTCTACTCTTCTCAACCCTACTGCTCTTCTACCACTTGTTGACGTATTCAGTTAGAGCTTTCACATGCAATTTTCGAATTATGACTTATCGTCATCTTTTCGGACCCGCTATGCTGCAACTGAACACAGCATTTTCGATTTCCACGTCAATACATTTATAATAAAAAACCTCCGAGTATTCTTCCATGATAGATCCCGTTAACAATTTCGAAATCCCGGAGGAATGGATTGCCCGCGCCGGGCTTTCCAGGGAAGAACTTGAAACGAAAGTGGCTTCCGGGATGATTGTGGTCCTGAGCGACGGCTCAGTCCTGAAGCGAGGGTACACCACCGGGACCACAGCCAGTGCCGCAGCAAAGGCCGCGGTCCTCGCGCTCAATAAGAAAATTGACCGCGTATCCGTCCCGACTCCTGTGGGGCTCAGGGCCTACCTGGAAGTCAGCGAGGCCTCCGAAGGGCGTGCAGTCGTGAAAAAGGTCCAGAACGACCATGAATCCGACATCACCCGGGGACTCGAGTTTGTGGGCGAAGCCCGGGAAGCAGACGGGGTCCGCATCCTCGGAGGCAAAGGGATAGGTGTGGTAAGAAGGGACGGGCTTCAGGTCCCAAGAGGCCAGCCTGCCATCAACCCCAAACCCATGGAGCAGATCAAAGCCGCGGTGCAGGAAGCCGTAGAAGAACTGGGCCTGCGGGGAGCCGAGGTTACAATCTCCATTCCCGAAGGTGAAAGGATCGGAAAAGAGACCTTAAACAGCAGGATCGGGGTCGAAGGCGGGATTTCCGTTCTCGGGAGCACTGGCTTTGTTGAGCCCTGGAACGACCACCTGGGCGAGATGAAAGGGGACCTGATCCGCTGCACCGACAAAGTGGTCCTGACCACAGGGCGCATAGGGATGCGCTATTCCCACATGCTTTTCCCGGACTACACCGTGGTAATGGTCGGCAGCAGGATCTCGGAAGGGCTTGAATCCGCCTCGGGGGACATCGTAATCTGCGGGCTTCCCGGCCTTGTCCTGAAATGGGGCAACCCCGAAATGCTGGAAGGAAGCGGGTACGCAACGGTCGTGGAGATGCTTGAAAAAGCCCCTGAGCACGAGCGCCTTAAAGAAGCCTTCGAAATGGCGGTCGAAAAAGGGAATGGCGCAAGGATAGTGGTCATCGAAAGGGACGGATCAGTCCTTATGGACAGCAAAAATTAAAGGATGAAAAAGGTAAAGGACGAAAAAGGCAAAGGACGAAAGGGGAAGAAAACCATGATAGTGGTAGGAGTCGGGGTCGGGCCCGGCATGCTCACGGAAGAAGGGATCGAGGCGATTCAAAATGCGTCGATCGTTTACGGCGCAAAGAGGGCTATTGAACTTGCACAGAAATACATCACCTGCAAGACAAGCACGATCAAGGACTACAAGTCCCTCCACCTCCTGCCCGCAGACGCCGTCATCCTCTCCACGGGAGACCCCATGTTCTCCGGGCTCGGGAAATTTGCCGGGGAAAAGGATACCGTGATCCCGGGGATCTCATCAATGCAGGTAGCCTGTGCCCGCACGAGAGTGAACCTGACAAACCTCACGGCGATCACGGCCCATGGCCGGGACTTCGGGCCCGCAAAAGCCGAACTGATCCAGGAACTGAAGAACGGCAGGAACATCTTCCTCCTCCCGGACGAAAAGTTCGGTTCCCGCGAAGTTGCAGAAGTCCTGAAGGAACTGGGCCTTGAGGCAGAACTCTACACCTGCGAAAACCTGGGCTACCCCGAAGAAAGGATCGCAAAAGGAACCCCGGAAAACCCCCCAATTGCAGAAACAATCCTTTATGGGCTCCTTGTTGTGCAAAAAAGGTAAAATGAGTGGAAAATTAAAGTTAAAAAGGGATTTCAGTGCACTATGAACTTCAGTGCACTATGAACTTCAGTGCACTATGAACTTCAGTGCACTATGAACTTCAGTGCACTATGAACTTCAGTGCACTATGAACTTCAGTGCACTATGAACTTCAGTGCACTATGAATTTCAGTGCACTATGAACTTCAGTGCACTATGAACTTCAGTGCACTATGAATTTCAGTATATCATAAAGTACATTACCATGTAAAAGAGCAAATCCCCGAAAACTACTGCTGCAACAAAGCCTGCAGTAATTGAAAGCATGAACGGAAGGCCTGGAGTTACCCAGACTTCCTTTCCTATCAACCCTTTTTTTGCGTATTCTTCAAGTTCGGGCTTCAGGTTTGCATTGAAGTCAAGCCCTGTCCGGGCAAAGCTCCTCTTTATTGTTCCCTCCTCGGTTAGCTCGAATTTCTCCATCAGGCCCAGATGTTCCTTATATTTCAGGGAAGATACCTCGGTCCTGTACCCTATGAACATGTAAAGGGGTTTTTTGAGCATCTCAGGAGAGAAATGCAGGAGATTGTAGCAGAACATCCCGAGCGGGACCAGGACGGTAAGGAGAAGGGCATTTCCAAAAACCGTGAACGTGAAAAGCCCTATTGGAGGAAGCCCGAGCAGGGGATAGAACTCTTCTCCCAGGCGGAAAACCGGATAGAGGGGAAAGATGAGGGAAAGCACGATCAGCCCTTTTGCATCCCCTCCTCCGAAAGCCCCAAGCTGGAAGAGGATATAGACTGAGACAAAAACGACCACCCCCGAAAAGAGGAGGGCCTTGAGATAGGGAAGCCCACCGGTAAAAAGCTCGTAGAGTATAAAGACAGAGCCAGAGGCAAGCATGTACTTCCAGACCCTGTTTGAAACCCTGCGGGCCTTGAGGTCGGAGTAGCAGGAGTAAAGCAAAAAGGGCATTGCAAAGAGGATTTTCAGGATTTCGATCATGTAAACCAGTTTTAAATTATTTTTATGATCTTTTACATTATTACTTCTTTACTTTATCGGCTGAGAAACGAATTTCCCCTTTAACCGGAAAAACCAGAAAAGCCATAGAAACCAGAAAACCGGAAAAACTTATCAAGAAAAGCAGAGATGAAATGGCAGCATATCCGGCCCGGGAAACCCGAACTTGACCTGCAAGCGATAAGCTTATACGTAAGAAGTTATATTGTATGGTTGCTCAACCCTTAGGGGTTCCCTTATACACCATGGGCTCGTGGTCTAGACGGTTATGACGTCGCCTTCACACGGCGGAGGTCCTGAGTTCGAATCTCAGCGGGCCCACTTCTTATATCTTCTTTCTTTTCGGATATAGAGGTTTTATAGACTTCTTTTTCTAATGCTTCGATTCTTGCTTCAAGGGACACGACCTGATCTTTTTAAAACAGGAATTAATTTTCCAGTAGGCTCAGAAGGAAATATAACTCAGATAAAATATTCTTGATACTAAAACAAGAAGTATAATTACAATTCGAACTATTATTCCTCTGAATATAACCAGTATCCTTGAAAAATTTTTTCTGTAGCATTAGGATCTGATTTCTGGCTCTCTTTCAGAATCAGAATCTTTTTTAATTTTTCTAATCACCAGCCAGGCAATTAGGGCAATTATTCCAATTATGGGTGCTATAATAATCAATAGGAAGGCAGCAGTAGCCCCTGGAGAAACCACATCTGCACGAACGACTGATGGTAAAATGGATACGCTTAGGCACAATGATATTATGATAAGATTTGCTTTTTTCATATTTTTACCTTCAACTTTCGTTTATTTTTTAGGCATTTATTTTTCTGCCATATAAAGATAGTGCATAATACAGGACTATTGCTGAACTGATGATTATCGCGAATACTGAAGGACTTTGTGACAGGAAACTGCCTGCGCCTGCGTATGTTGGGAGAACTCCGATTATTAATGCCAGTGTCGTCAAGCCAAATGAGAAGCCTGGTCTTCCTGGAAGTGTATTTGAGATTGCTACCAGAGTAATCGGCATTGTAAAATTGAAGAGGAAAATTCCGAGTATTGCTGCCTCCGGTATTGGTGCTCCAAATGCGAGTAGTGGAGCAGATATTAAAAGAGATATGACTCCTACCTTTTGCCAGCCGTATTTATCTCCTACAATTCCACCGAAAGCTTTTCCCAGGACTATACCTGAGGTTAGTGTTACTAATAGAAAGATGTCGGATTTCCAGGGCAAAACGACTACTGAGCCGATTACTGATCTTGCTACGATTGTCATTAGAAGCAAGAGTATGATTGATTCAAAATAATTTGTGTTTATTTTCTCGTCTGTGTTGTAATTTATTTCCGGATATTTCGTATAATACATGAGGGCACAGAGAATAGCGATTATTATCAGCAACGGCCAGGCTGTAAAGGATCCGCTTTTTCCGTAAAGCGTTCCTATTAAAAGTCCCAATGCTCCGGGAGCTACAAATATCCCTGGTGATGCTGCCTTATTTTTTGTCAGGTTAAGACTTATTGTCCCGCCGCCGACATGAAATAGGGCATTTCCGATGCCTGCAAGGATTATTGCATACAGGGGCGATAGAAAAGAGACAGGTATTGCTGATGCTGTTATAGTAGAACCGGAAATTGCTGAGAGTTTTGGACATCTATACTTATCTACCAGAAGGCCGACTAAAGTCTGGGAGCCGAAAGCAATAACATTATACATGACGACTAGCTGGATAAAGTATTCATCAGTTATTGATTTTGAAGATAATAATGAAAATGCCACTGCAGCACAACTTGCATCAATTGCTGCGTGAGATAACCCGTAAACTGTGAGATTTTTTGTAAAATCAGAGGGCATAAGCTATTTTGCTTGATTTTGATATATATGCCTATGGCAGGCCGAATAAAATTATTCCTGTTAAAAAAGAAGCGAGGTTCATTATTATTGAAAGGAATAAATAGGATTGTTTTTCCTGACCTGGAAGAGCGTATTCCAGTATTTTCCACTCAATGCAAACAATCAAGACCTCAAGAATGATTACCAGTGAAATATTGGGCTTTATGATATTGAAAATATTGTTTGCCATTACAATGTAATTTGCAATTGGATTTGTTATTACGTTGACTAAAGAGACTACTAAGAATGTGTTTTTATTTCTGTACCCGAGAAGAAAAGTAACAGTCTCTTCTATTAATATTGTTAAAATCAATGCAGTTAAGAGGCTAATAATTACCATTTAATCACATATTTTGATTTCTAACCCTTGGCATTTATATACTATATTGTTTTCAAAGAATTTTATTCGAGCATTGAAGTAATCTCTTTTAGTAAATCTTCACCAGAAGCCTCTAAAACAATGGTTTATTCCAGTACAATGTCATAGATATTTAAAAGGGAGATAACTTCAGGGATAGAAAATATTGTCTTTTTTAGAAAATTGTTATTTGGGTTTATATCATAATTTTTTGCATTCTTGAATGATGTAAAGCTAAGGTTCGAATTTTGAAAGAGACTGTTCTTAAGATCGGAATTTTCAAAATTCGCATTTTTGAGATTAGTATTCACAAAATCACAGTCATAGATCTGGCAATTGGTAAAATCCGTATTTTCTAAATTCTTGTTAGAAAATACTGACAGGGAAAGAAAAGAATCTTCAAATCCAAAAGCGAGTATAAAGTCATTACATTTTGAAAAATCCAATCCCAGGATTTTGCAGCTCTTGAATCTTATATCCTGAAATTTTGTGTTATCCAGATCGACATTTGATAAGTTGCAGTTTTCAAAATCACAATCAATAAACCTTGAATTTTTGAAAGATACGTCTGTAAGATCAATATCTTTAAAGGTTTCGGCTTCAAACTCTTCGTCCTGGTATTCCATTCCTGGTATTCCATTATTTAGAGATAGTGTTGCTGTATTATATGATTTCTTCTCACATGGAGGAAATGAAAACGTGATTCAAGGGATCTGGAAAGCAAAAAAATCAGCGACGAAATAGGCCAGAGTCATGATCAGTAACCCTAACCCTGTGACTATTGCATCTTTGCGTTGTGATATTCCTCAGGTTTCATTCCTTGCCATATTCACCAATTCCAAAAGTACCGGTACCCAGATAAGTCTTCGATTCGGCATACCTGAATGCTTCCAGTTCTTCTTTTTCGAATCTGGCACGCTCTTCAAGAGCTTCTATACCTGGCCATTCCTCGACCCCGATAAAATCCCACTCTTCATTAGACCAGCGGCAGTCAATCGTCATCAGGAGTTTCATGCCTAGCTCGTCCATTTGCTCGCGATCCTTACGCATGAACTCAGACTTTTCCTCTTCAGAGAGGTCATAAAATGCTTCCTTGATTTTGGCGAAATACACTCTGATGATAGGTTTTTTCTCAGCCGTCTTATCACTCTCCCAACCTAATTTAAGCAGCATGACTGTCCATATAATATATAGTATATAAATAAAATGTAGTATATAATTATACATACAAGTTTACAAACGTATTTTCGACATCATAAGAAACATTCGCACGGATGAGGTCCTGAGTTTGAATCTCAGCGGGCCCATATTGTATATCTAAGAGGGTGTCTTAAAATTAAATTTGATTCTACAATTGGGGTAGGAGTCACGGATTCTTTCTACTCACGTACTTGCTTTCACCTCTTTGAAGCATCTGGCTGCCTTCAGACCCGGATAAATGTCACGTAGACAAATCCGGCGGTCATCAGCAGGAAAAACAGCAACCCTCCCAGGCTCAACAACTTAAGAAAAGGCCCTGGACGTTCTTCGACCGGCACGTTGCTGCCGTTCATCACCCGGTAGTTGATGTAGGCAAGAATCGGAGAGGTGACAAAGCTGATAATGGCGGCAAAGCTCAACAGTTGCAGCAGGTTCTGGACGAAGTACAGCACGATTACGCAGGCTGCAACCACCGACAACACAATACTGAGCTGGAAGATCTGCTTGAAGCGCCTGGCAAAGCTGTCGCTGAGCAACGTACAGCTCGCTGCCAGCGAGCGCGGATAACCATCGATGCAGGTCATGGTGGTGCTGAACATGGTGGAAAAGGCAGCAGTCAAAATAAGGGGCTTTGACCATTCACCAATGTTGGCCGAGTACAGACTGACCAGCTGCTGGCTAAAGCCGGTGCCTCCGGTGACAAGCTCCTGGCCTGAACCGTACATAATCAGTTTGCCGAGCGCTACAAAAGCCACGGCCATGACCACAGCCATGACATATCCCAGATAAAAGTCAATGGAAGATTCCCGGGGCGTAGCGAAGTGACCGGTTTCTTCTTCACGGCTGAACATCCACAGGCTTGACCAGGCGGACAGGTCCACCGGCGCCGGCATCCAGCCGAGCAGCATCACCAAAAACGGGAAAGCCTGCCACGTCCAGGCGCTGGGACCGGTAAAATCGGGAGATGCAACCGGACCGTGAGCAAACGCCAGGCCCAGAGCTACCAGAGTACTCAGGCTTAGCACGGCAACCACTATTTTAGAGATTTTATCCAGCAGTCTGTAATGTCCCAGCAGAATAACCGCAGCACAAATCACTAGAATGCCAACCGTGAAAACGGGAACCTGACCCCCATCAAACCCATATCCTGCAAAGAGTACACCGCTTAGCATGGCCACCCCGGCTGTATTGATGATTCCGGTCAGGATATTGATGGCAAGAAAAATATATACATAGGCAACACCCTGCCGACGATACCCCGCCAGGAGACTTTCACCTGTTGCAGCCGTATAGCGCTGACCATATAGAAAAAACGGGAACTTCAATAAATTAGCCAGCAAAATCAACCCGATCAAGCTCCAGCCGTACTGCGCCCCTGCCCGGGTTGACCAGACAAGGTGCGAACCTCCAATAGCGGAACAGGCCACCAGAATTCCCGGCCCAATAGCTTTTAACAGATTGGAACGGCTGTCGGGATATTCGGTAGCTTCCCGCATGAGAGCCTCATTTTTCGGTTGCACTTCGTGAGTAAACGTGTTTTTGATCATGTTTGTATCTCTGAGCAGGATTCAGGTATCAATTTAACAAACTGCGTAACAGTTTCGAAAATATAAATAGCTTTTTATTTTAGAATGTGTATATTTCGGGCTGTTTTCCGGCTCACCCAGGCAATATATCCGGATTCCCCAGAATACGTAGAAAAGCAACAGGCAGGATACTGCCCTTTTTTAGAGTTTCACTTCAATGAGCTCAAAATTGCGTTCGCAATCTTGATGAATAATAAAAAGAGCTAATCCGACATGAGGAACTTTCACATGGCGGAGGCCCCAGGCACAAGGATCAGCGTGCCCATCTTATTTTTCTGGTTTTTCCAATATTTCTGAGTCTTATGATAGCTTTTTTCTAGCTTTTGAATCGTTTGTCTTCTCTGGTTTTTGCCAAATGCTATAATGAATCAATTTCAGGATTCCATTTCGGGTATTTTAGCACCTTTCAACAAAAGCCAGAACATGAATAACAATTCCCCTCAACCCACTAACAGGCTAATTGAAACATCGAAGTCGGGAAAAAGAAAAAGTGCAAAATAATCTATTAGATAGCTTAAACCTGCAACAATCAACAGGACGCCCAGAATTCCGGGAATGAAGCCCGACTTGAAAACTAAATAACCAAGGTAACTATTCAGCTACCATAAAATGAGCCGGTTGATTCCGATTTTGACTATTTGGAGTACTCAAATTAGGGGATCATACCAAAAGTGAAAACGGCATCAATTGACATCAGTAAATAAAATAAACTTAAGTATGTTGCACATAATAAATCACCTAAATTACGGCTCTTGATATTGATTAGTGGGTAGCTGAATAGATACGAAAAAAGATGAGACATATTTCATGCTGTTTGACAGCATAATAGGCTATGATGGTGCTGTAATTCGTGGGGGAAACAGCATTGAAGTCCGGATAATGAGAGGTCTGAGCTCTCTTGGACATCTCCTGTACGCGATCTTGGTATTATTGCCAATAGCCTACTTGCTATATATCCTATCCTCAATTATCTTTGAAAAAATAATGTAAATACGCGTTTCTATACAAAAAACTCTCGTCAGGCGGATTGTTGAGAGATCAACAAGGAATCTGAAAGGCATAAGAGGGATTATAAAAAATCCACAAAAAAGGATTTGACAAGAATTTAAAGGCAAATCACTTTCTCGCAATGTACCCAAAAATTCTTGCTCCCATGGTGAACCTATTCGAATTGTGGTGTTAATTCCAACTATTTGGAGAAGGATTAATACACCATTATTTTCTTTGACCCGTCCATCCGCCACTCCATGTTGCACCTTCTGAACCATATCTCCAGTTACCAGTGAACGAATTGCCGTCTGAACTTAACTTTAATTCTACATCTCCTGCATCACGTGGACCTGTATATGATGGGCTTTCAGACCATGTTCCAATAAAAACATCGCCATTTACGACACCTACCAGTTTTCCACTGTCATGAGTATATTCGCCTATAATTTGATCTCCGGATCTCTCGAATTTCATATCTCCCCAATTTGAGGTCCATTCGCCAACAAAGCTATAATCCGTTTCTTCTACTTCAAAACCACTTTGAGGAGCTATGAGTTCTTCTTCATTTGCAGAATCGGAATTAGTAGAAGTTACATTATTAGATAAAATTTCTAATGGTATTGATTCGGTAGGGCCATCAATTATCTCGAATTCAACAGACTCTGAAACTCCGGCACCCGTTATTTTTACTTCGTATTTACCAATGGGCCATCCGCTGTCTGGCTTTTCGAGGATGAATGCTCCTCTTCCGAAATCTTCTCCCGTCTCGGACTCAAATGTGTGTATTAGATAATCATCGTTCAGATAAGTCCATTCGATAGATAAGACATCATTGTTAAAATTATCATAAACAAACCATACATATAATTTGTCTGAGTCTTTTGAATATTTTAGTACTTTATCAACAGGAATAAAGTTGTTTATTGAAGAAGTCATCATAACTTCCAATAATCTTGGTTCGCCGTCCTGTGTCACATCTCCGTACTTCTCAGTTATTGCATTAACCATTTCAGCTTCTTCTTCTGTTGCACCAAAATTTCCTGGTTTATAAGAATCTGTAATGTCCACGCAACCAGAGAAAATAATGCTTACTATCAATAAAATGTATAACAGCGTTTTATATTTCATAGTATCACAGTATTATATAATATATTATGATATAAAAATTATTTTGATATATTGATTCCGCTTTCTACAGTGAATTTTCGTAGATCAAATCTTCTCTCTTGCTATCGATTTTAGAAAAAGACGTCGCTAGCCACTTATTTATATTACAAGAGATGAGGATATCTGTGCAAAGATTGCCTATACACACTAATGTTGTATTTTTTTCAACATGTGATCATATGAATCCAGATTCTCTATTTTTTAAGTTCGGGAACATATGAAGTAGGGAAAAACAGATGAAATGTTTGTTTTGTGCCTTTAGACAAAGAAGAAGTGGGATAATGGACATTTTTGATTTTAAATTCAGACTGTAAATTTATTACATTGCACTCACTCGTTCAATGTATGAAACCAAATACATTAGACATCATGGATAAAATTTCCACTTTAGGCATTTAACGGTTTAATGCTAACGTTTTCAGTTCAAAACAGGAATTAATTTTCCAGTAGACTCAGAAGGAAATATAACTCAGATAAAATATTGGTCGTGTCCTTGAGTAGTTGATCAATTCTGAAAAAACGAGTACAGCTCCTGCATTTGAGGCAAATGCAGATAGATTCTTGTGCTCACCATTTTCAGTAACTAGCGGACACGACCGATTTCTTCTCACATGGAGGAAATGAGGCCGTGATTCCAGGACTCTTGAAAGCAAAAAAATCAGCGACGAAATAGGCCAGAGTCATGATCAGTAACCCTAACCCTGTGACTATTGCATCTTTGCGTTGTGATATTCCTCAGGTTTCATTCTTTTCCATATTCGCCAATTCCAAAAGTACCGGTACCCAGATAAGTCTTCGATTCAGCATACCTGAATGCTTCCAGTTCTTCTTTTTCGAATCTGGCACGCTTTTCAAGAGCTTCTATGCCTGGCCATTCCTCGACCCCGATAAAATCCCACTCTTCATTAGACCAGCGGCAGTCAATCATCATCAGGAGTTTCATGCCTAGCTCGTCCATTTGCTTGCGGTCCTTAAGCATGAACTCTTTTTTCTCCTCTTCAGAGAGGTCATAAAATGCTTCCTTGATTTTGGCGAAATACACTCTGATGATAGGTTTTTTCTCAGCCATCTTATAACTTCCTCCACTAACTTAAGCAGCATAACTGCACATATAAAAATTGTACATAATTATATATAAGAATATGAACCTCTTTTCAAAATCATAAGACACATTCACAAGGCTGAGGCAGGAGTTCGAATCTCGGCGGGTCCACTTTTTTCATCTTTTTTTGCGATTTTGGGAGTCTTTATAAAATTTTCTGTTTTAAGGGCAGGCCAAGTTTTCCTGTAATATCGATTTTAAAAAATGAGAAAAGATAATATAATAAATTATAAATAATTAATTATATTACAATACTAGTGAAAGCTATCTACAATGTACCAGATTCTAATCACGGGGACTTAACCGAAAAATATGACCGAAGAGTACCACAGCCATGATGCTGCGCCTCCGGGCCTGCCGGCAAAACCCCACGAAGGTTTTGAGAACCTCGTAGACGAACTGCCCCTTGGTATACTTTCATGTGACAGGGAAGGGAACATTACCGCACTAAATGATTTTCTTTTGAACCTGCTGGGGTCCCCTTCCGCTGAATTAACAAAACAAATTAATATACTGACTTTTCCACCCCTGGTTGAATGCGGCGTATCTGCTACTGTTGAAGAGACACTTACAACCGGCAGGAATTCTTTGATAGAAGCGCCTTATCGATCGGCCTGGGACAGAGAACTTTTTCTGAGTTTTAAGACCTTTCCCCGGAAGGACGAGAATGGATTCGTTTACGGATGCCACGCTATTATTGAAGACCTTACTACTAAAAAAAGAGAAAAGGCTGAACTTGAACAAAGTAAACGCAGGGACACACTGATATCACGGATATCGGATCGTTTTATAAATAGTAACTTCAAAGACATTGATGAGGACATCAATAAGACCCTGAAAGATCTGGCCGATTTCATAGGTGCAGGTCGTGCAGTCCTGTTCAGTACTGCCGAAAACACAGACTGCGTCATCAAAACACATGAATGGCACGCAGATAGTGTAATCTCTAAAATACCACTCTATGAAAAATGGGATGCGAAAGAGCTCGTATCGGGACAAATCAGGAATTTGAAGGTTGTTGACATTCCTGATGTTGATAAGATCCCGGCAGAAAAAGAGTGTCTGAAAAAGATGCTGCAGGATCTGGGAATCAGGTCCGTTGCGGTGATACTCCTTTCACGTCATGGCATTTTCAAAGGCTTCATCGGAGTCGACTCAAAAAGTAAAATACATAACTGGAACGAGAAAGAACTCTATGTCCTGAAGATTGCCGGGAGCATGATAGCCAACATCCTGGTACGAAAAAATAAGGAAGCTATGCTCCTTAAAAAGGAAAAGGAATATGAAGAAGTTGTTAATTCTCTGGATGCAATAATCTGGAAAGCTACTTTTGACAAAGAAGGAAATGTGCTGAACACCTACATTTCCAAACCTGTGGATAAAGTACTGGGACTCCCGGAAGGCACCATAGGAAAGGACTGGGATAATTTTTTTGTCCACATCCACCCGGAAGACGTGGAGAAAGTGAGAGAGGGATTTGAACAGGCTTTTAAGCAACCCGATACTCCCATCAGCATAGATTACAGATTGGTCTCCGATGATGGCAAACCAGTCTGGATAAATACCATCGGATCTTCCCGCTACCTGCCCGATGGAACCTTTCTCGGATACGGGACTTCGGTTAACGTCACCGAGAGAAAAATGGCTGAGGAAGATGTCATTCGAAATGAAAAACGATACAGGTACCTTATAGAACAATTAAATGATGCTGTTTTTATAAACAATCTCGACGGGCAGATACTGGAAGTGAACGACAGTGCCTCTAAAATGCTCGGATATTCAAAGGAAGAATTACAGAAAATGAATGTTTACGACCTGTTGATCCCGGAGGATCGAAAGAACGGGCATAAGGCAATGAGAAGATTGGGAATCGAGGGATCTTTACGGGGGGATACCAAGTATCTCACTGCAAATGGGGACATCATAGATGTGGAGATAAGTGCCAGACTCCTTGAAGGGTATCATGACATAGCCCAGGCAGTTGTCAGAGATATTACACGTCGTAAACAGACAGAAAACAAACTGCGTGAAAGTGAGGCTCTCCTGAGTGAAGTCGGTAGGATCGCAAAAATTGGCGGATGGGAGCTTGATGTAGTGTCCGGAGTGGCTACCTGGACACCTGAAGTTGCAAGAATCCGTGGAAAAGATAAGTCTTCTAATCCTGAGGACCAATTGAAAATTTATCCCCCAGGCTCAAAAGAGATCTTTGAAAAAGCAGTTTATGATGCTATAGAAAAAGGTGAATCATACGATCTCGAACTGGAACTTATCTCAGCAAACGGAGAACATAAATGGGTCAGGACAATTGGCCGCCCGGCAATAAAAGATGGAAAAGTCATAAAATTAATCGGTACACTGCAGGACATAACAGAGCGTAAAGAAGCCCAGGAAGAACTGAAACGCAATGAAGAAAGGTACAGGGCACTTTTCGAACAGTCAAATGACGCAATATTCCTGAATCGGGTTAAAGGCCAGATAGTGGACGTAAATGAAAAAGCATGTGAGATGTTCGGCTATACAAGGGAAGAACTGCAGGCCATGAATGTGGTAGATCTCCTGGCTCCTGACTATAGAGATGCCGGTACTCGGGGGATGGAGGATTTCAGGAAAAAGAGGTTTATTCATGTCGATACAGTGTACAGTAAGGCAAATGGTGAAACCTTCGATGCAGAAGTCAACGCCAAGGTACTTGAGGGATACCAGGACCTTTCCCTTGCCGTAGTGAGAGATATCAGTGAGCAGAAGAGAGCAAAAGAAAAGATAGCAAGAAGCGAGATGAAGTACCGGAGCCTTTTTGAGAATTCGAATGACGGCATAATAATCCACGACTTAAACGGACGGATACTCGAAGCAAACAAAATGGCCTGTAAACTATTCGGTTATGGTGAAGATGCACTAAAGCAAAAATCAATAATTGAACTGATTTCCCCCGAAGACAGAGAAGAAATCATATCCGAAATGATGAAAATAAGGACAATACGTTCCAAACGTCAGGAAACCAGGATGATAAGATCGGACGGAACTCTCATCGTCGTGGATGTTAGCGCTTCACTGCTCGAGACACAAAATAACACTATCGTCCAGGCCGTGGGAAGGGACATAACTGACCGTATACGGGCAGAAGCAGCCATGCTAAATGCCAAGATAGAAGCAGAAACTGCCAGCCGTACAAAGAGCGAGTTCCTTACCAATATGAGCCATGAACTGAGGACTCCCCTTAACTCCATTATCGGTTTTTCGGACATCCTGATCGAGAGGGTTTTTGGGGAACTCAACGAAAAGCAGCTGAAGTACCTCAATAATATCTCTGCAAGCGGAAAACACCTTCTGGGACTTATAAACGATATTCTGGACATCTCAAAAGTAGAAGTCGGAAAAATGGAACTTCACTTCAGCGAGTTTTCCATCGGTCCGGTTTTCGAAGAGGTGAAGGCCACGCTTTCCCCCCTGGCCCAGGTTAAATCCCTTGAAATAGAATTTAAGGCCGGGCAAGACTTAGGAGATATTCAAGCCGACAGAAGCCGGCTTCTCCAGATCCTATACAATCTTGTAAGCAATGCAATCAAGTTTACCCCCGAAGGAGGAAGGGTCTCGGTCTACTGCAAAAGAAGCGGGAGAAAGGCTCTTTTTTCCGTAACGGATACGGGAATAGGCATTTCTTCAGAGGACCAGAAAAAACTCTTCCAGCCCTTTACCCAGATCGATTCCTCATGCGCCAGGCAGTACTGCGGGACAGGTCTCGGGCTTGCTCTCGTCAAGGAACTCGTGGAACTTCACGGCGGGACAATCCGGGTTGAAAGTGAAGTTGGAAAGGGGAGCAGGTTCACATTCGAATTACCAATTGATAATGAAGAAAACGTCAAGTTAGAGTTTTGAATTAAAAGTGCGATTTTTTGAATGCTGAAGATAATACGCCAGTGGAAATCCCAGTAACGTTGGCAGCCAGAAAGAGAACATGCGATAGCTCAGGATAACCACAACCACAATGACAACGGCATCCGTAGCATCACGCAGGAAAAACGAAAGTCCCGCTGCAAATAGAAGGATGAGAGTAATAGGGCTTTTGAACTGAGAAAGCAGGATTGAGAGCGCATCAGACCTTTTTTTGGGCTTTAGCAGATTTGCACCGTAGTATTTCAGGCGCTGCTGGGCTTGCTCATCCGTTAAACCCTGAGACGTTGTTTGAAGTTGCTGGAGCATCTGGAAAACAGGAATGCTCCAGAAAGGAACTTGTTCTTGATCTCCTGCGGATCTTTCCCTGGAAATCCCCCCTAACTGATAACATTTCCCGGAAATGCATACAATTTTGATTCGGTTGGCAAGATTTATTTTTTATTTTGTTCAATATATCGGGATTTAGCTTCCTGGATTATATTGACTGCTGCTTCGAGACCATCCCAGCCAATAACCTTCACGTGTTTATGCTCTAAATGCTTGTAAGTTTCAAAGAAATGAGTAATTTCTTTTAATAGATGAGGAGGGACCTGGTCGATTGTTTCTATATAATTCCATAAGGGGTCACCCTTTGGAACACAGAGTATCTTGTCATCTACTCCCTTATCATCTTCCATGGCAAATAATGCAATAGGATGTACATCTATTACACATCCCGGAAATGTGGGTTCCCACATTAAAACCAGGACATCCAGAGGGTCACCGTCAAGTGCCAGCGTGTCGGGAAAAAAACCATAATCACAGGGATACATCATTGAAGAAAAAAGCATCCTGTCGAATTTAATCACTTTTCTTTCTTTATCGTACTCATATTTGTTCCGGCTTCCTTTCGGAATTTCGATAATCACACTTTCAACCTGGCGTTCAGTCATATCAACACTTCCCATTTATTAACTAACTGCGTTGTAATGATTTCAACCATTACGTGTTCTGACAGCTATGATATTATATGTCTTTATATGTCATGATATTATAATATGATCTCGTAATATGAGCTCGTGTGCTTAATACTCTTGAAACCTGAAAGGAGAGATACAGGAAAAATAGAGTGGATGAAAGTCCCCGAGACTACTCCTCTTACTCCTCTTCATACTTTGTTTTTGATAGGAGAGGTATGAAACCCCATTGCCCAGAATAAAATAAGTATTAAAGATTCTGTTTTGCTGACATCGAAGCATCAACGTCAAAACTTCCGGATCGATTGTACTTGATTTTATACCCCAGATGCGTATATTCCTGTAATAGCGGAAAAAAGAATCAAACCGGGGTCAAAAGTATGGGAAAAATTATGCCGGTTCTGTTCATAGGTCATGGTTCCCCCATGAATGCCATAGAAGACAATGAGTTTACAGGAAGCTGGGGAAATATTTCCAAAAAGATTCCGAAACCGAAAGCAATTCTTGCCATATCCGCACACTATGAGAGAGAGGATACCAGCGTTACTTCAGGCGAGAAGCTTAAAACGATCCACGATTTTTATGGGTTCCCACAGGAATTGTATGACCAGAAATACGATTGCTCCGGTTCAAAGGAACTTGTTACAAAAGTAAAAGACCTGATTAAAGAGGTTAATTTTGACAGCAAATGGGGCATTGACCACGGAGTATGGTGTGTACTTTCCAGGATGTATCCTGATGCTGACATCCCGGTAGTCGAACTGAGCATAAATCGAAAACTTAACATGCAGCAGCACTACGACCTGGCAAGGAAACTCTACAAACTAAGAGAAGAGGGAATTCTTATCTTCTGCACCGGAAATGTCGTGCATAACCTCATGCTGGCAAGAATGTCCGAAACTCCTTACAAATGGGCAACCAGTTTTGATGAAAATGTGAAAAAGTACGTTACAGCCAGAGACGACCTGAAGCTGGTAAATTATGAATCACTCGGGGAAGACGCATTATTATCCGTCAATTCCGCCGAACATTATATCCCTTTAATCTACGCGCTTGGAGCAACAGATAAAAACGAAAGTGTCAGCTTTTTTTGCGAAAAGATAGTTTATTCATCGGTTTCCATGCGGTGTATATTGTTTGAGGGTAAAAAATGATAAAAAATACTGAAAAGAGGCGGAGACATTTAAAAAATAGGGATGTGTCTGCATAAGCAGACAATTGTTACAGGCAGAAAGCAATTTCAATTCCCGTTCCCGTTTCCGTTCCCATCCCCGTTAATCGTGAGCATAATCTCCTTGAAACTTGCCAGCGAAGCCTCCATATTCTCAATGATCTCGTTTGCAAGAATATCGGGGTCAGGAAGGTTGTCCAGGTCAGCGAGGCTTTTGTCCTTGAGCCAGAAGATATCCAGGTTTGTCTTATCCCTTGCTACAATCTCATCATAGCCGAACCTGCGGAACCTGCCTTCGGGAGATTCCTCACTACAGGTCTCTTTACGGCTGAAGCGGTTTTCCGGGTTGTAGCATTCGATGAAATCTTCCAGGTCCGAAAACTTCATCGTATTCTTCTTCAGTGTGTGGTGCACATTGGTGCGGTAGTCATAGATCCACACCTCTTTTGTCCAGGGCTCTTTGGCTGCGGGTTTTGCCTCAAAGAACAGCACGTTTGCCTTTACGCCGTTCGCATAAAAGATCCCTGTCGGCAGGCGCAGGATTGTGTGCAGGTCGGTGGTCTCAAGAAGCTTTTTGCGGACGGTCTCTCCTGCTCCACCTTCAAACAGGACGTTGTCCGGCAGTACCACTGCGGCCTGCCCGCCTGTTTTGAGGATAGTGTGGATATGCTGCACAAAGTTGAGCTGCTTGTTGCTCGTGGTTGTCCAGAAGTCCTGGCGGTTGTAAGTGAGGTCTTCTTTTTCCTGCTCGCCTTCCTCGTTGGTGAAGGTCATGCTGCTCTTCTTTCCGAAAGGCGGGTTTGTGAGGATGTAATCGTAACGGTATCCGGGGTCGGCTATGAGAGCATCGGAATTGGAGATCATGGGCTCCCCGTCGATTTCCCCGATGTTGTGCAGGAACATGTTCATCAGGGCAAGCCGGCGGGTCCCTGCGACGATCTCGTTTCCGCCAAAGGTTTTGTTTTTCAGGAAGCGGCTCTGCTCCCGGTCCAGCCGGTGGTGTGAGGTCAGGAAGTCATAAGCTGCTAAAAAGAACCCTCCCGTGCCGCAGCAGGGGTCGCCTATTGTCTTCATGGGTTCGGGCCGGAGGCACCGGACCATTGCTTTGATGAGCGGCCTGGGGGTGAAGTACTGTCCGGCTCCGCTTTTTGTATCTTCTGCATTCTTCTGCAGGAGCCCTTCGTAGATCTCTCCCTTGGTATCCACACCCATCATGACCCAGCTTTCCTTGTCGATCATATCAATGACCTTGTACAGCATGGCAGGGTCACTGATCTTGTTCTGCGCCTTGAGGAAGACCTGCCCCAGCATCCCCGGCTTTTTCCCGAGCTCTTCGAGAAGCTCTTTGTAGTGGGTATCGAGTTCCGCTCCACGCTGCTGTTTCAGTCTGTCCCAGGTATATTCTTCCGGGATGCCAATATCCCTGTTATATGGAGGCTTCCTGTACTCCTGAGCCATTTTCAGGAATATGAGGTAGGTCAACTGTTCCAGATAATCGCCATAGCTCACGCCCCCGTCCCTCAGGACGTTGCAGAAGCTCCAGACTTTGGAAACGATGGATGAGGTGTTTTCAGACATGGTTTGGATCCTTGGGTTTGGAATAATATTTTTGATTCGGACTGCTTGGTTTTTCAGGAATGGTTCTGTGCATGATTCCATCATCCAAAAGCGGTTTCAATATTTTGGAGCGGAAATACTCTCTATCTTTTAACTGTAAATATTGCATAATTTCGCTGGTTGATTTTGGTTCCTTGCAAAACTCAATTAGTAGTTCCTGCATGTCAGCCTGCTGGGTAGCCTGCTGGGTAGCCTGCTGGGTAGCCTGCTGGGTAGCCTGCTGGGTAACAGGAATGATGATCTTAAAAATATCCCCTTCAAGAAGT
This sequence comes from Methanosarcina sp. KYL-1, assembly GCF_024372725.1. Classification (GTDB taxonomy): domain Archaea; phylum Halobacteriota; class Methanosarcinia; order Methanosarcinales; family Methanosarcinaceae; genus Methanosarcina. The sequence goes on along the minus strand of NZ_VOUA01000002.1, from coordinate 50,103 downwards.
TGTGGGTCAGCTCCACCGGAATAAATCCTTGTGTAGTTGTAGAGATTCCTGACGCCTGAGCCTAACTCATCCGCTCTTCCGATCTCTTTAAAAAAGCGAGCAATTACCGGATTTTTAGGGTAGGGTGTGAAATTGGAAGGATTTATTCTGCCATGCCCGTGTGGACGATTCGCATTCTCTGCAACAACCTGATTATTTCCAATTATGAATTTTGCAGGAAAACCGTTTATGTACTCCCTGTGGATGAGTATATTTGCAACAACTTCTCTGAAAATATGATCTCTCAGGCTGATTCTCTGGTCCTTTTCCAGATAGAACGGGTCTGGCAGATGTTTTGCGACAAAAGCCATCAGCCTGTCATAGCTTTCGATCAGGTTGGTGCGGATGTCGTCCCTGTCGTCATAACGGTCAAGGTTTACTCTGCGAAGAATGGCATCAGTCTTGAAATGGGGCAGTACGCTCTGGATAACTTCGTCTTTGCCCAGCAAAAGAATAGCAGCAAGAGTGTAACCCTCTTTGCCGGTCTGGTAATCATGCTGATACAGACGGGCACTGCTTAGAAGCTCCTCATCAGTCATTGTTGCCCATGGATGATTGGGGTTTTCGGCACGGACCATTTTCCGCACTCTCTGAATAAGGTCACTCCTGAGGTCTTCAAGCTTTACATAGGGATAAATGCGGTTCTCTGAAAATGAGCTCTGTTTTCGAATATAGAGATGTGCCACAGCATCGGGATGGTTGGTAACATCCAGGTCCCCGTCTTCATTCCTATCAAATATCTTTCCTTTACAACGGTGAACCTGCGAACTTTCAGGAATATTGAGATAGAGAAGGATTTTTCCTTCAATCTTCACGGTCTCCGGCAATATGTACAACGGAGGATTGATTACCTGCGGGTTGTTCAAGGCAGTAACAAGGTCCTTTTTGATCTGTGGCAGAGCATCCGCATCAATTCCTGTGATATTCCCATTGTCATCAACTCCAAGAACAATATGTCCTCCATTGCGATTTAGAAAAGCACAGACCGTCTCGTACACATCACGGTTTATCTGAGTTTTGCACTCCTTAAATTCAACGGTAAGCCCTTCACCGTCCTGGATGATGCTCTTTAATTGCTCGGAGATCATGCATACTCACGTTCTAATTTCTTGTGTTCTCAGTTCTGATTTTTCTCAAGGAAACTTAGTTATTTATTTGGAAACTTCCGAATCCACATATCAATAATAAAGGTAAAGGCATTTTTCAGAACTTATTGGATAATATATCAATTAATTTAACTTTTAGATTTTCTTCAACATATGAGTGACCATCAAGTGACCAAAAAGGCACATCTATGGCTTTGATTTTGATAGTTTCATCCATAGTACCTTTATTTATCAAAAACACAGAATCATCTGCCAGTTTTTCAGAGGTATTTGGATAGATGAGTAATACTTTATCTGTTCCTCTCCTGTAGGCATAACTGATCATTTGATACATATCAGATTGGGATATTCCTTTCTTTGAATCACTCTTTTCTAAGTCCCATCTTGGTTTATATTTAGTATCAATAATTATCTGCTCATCAGTTTCTTTATTTGTGAGCAGAATGTCATGTTTAATTTTAAACACTTCAGGATCAGTTTGCAGATAAATATCTGATTTTTGAACATCTACTTTAAACATGTCGCTAAAATGTTTTTGGATATAGCCTGCTATAAACTCTTCAAAAATAAGTTCCATCGGGAATAATAAGCTCCAATTTTTCATTTCATAATCTTCGTACGAATAAACTTGATTCTCTAATATCATGCGGCATATCTGAATTATTTCTTCGTAATCGCTATATATTGGAGATATTTTGAGTGTTAGCAGTTGTTGTGTGGAACACACCTGATCATCCACTTCATCTAAAACGAAAATAATTTCATTCAATATTCTTTGAGTTTCAGGAATTCTGGTTTTTGAAAGCAATAATCGAGTACAATATTTGATTATGCGATTTAATGAATTATCAAATACAAAAGGCTCATAGTCACAATCAATTAAGTGATAACTACCGTAGGACATTCTGGTTGCATAGCGGTCAAAATCTATTCTTCCTCTGGGTGTAAATAGAGCTTCCTGTACTTCTTCATAAGTGGAATATGGTTGAACACTAACAACTTCATGTATTTGATTTGCAAATAGATATATGATCAATTCAGGTAGTTCATCAATTTTAAAACGATCAAGGAATGCTTGATTAAATGGGAACTTCACTTTTTTACAATAACCGAACCAGTAAAACAAATGACAATGAATGAGCTCTTTGCTTATTCCAGATGTGTTTTTAAAAATCTTGGGATATATTTCTATTTTAGAGTTTTCAAAATGAATGAACCCGATGTAATTCCTTGCTCTGGCCTTATTCCCATCAAAATTCAGGAAAGGCTGAAATTTTGAATCTGGATCTACATTTTCATTTTCAAACTGGGATGGCCAGATTTCTTTATACTCTTTCCATAAAGAGCATAAATACGATTCAAGACCTTCACGGTCATCAACGGCAATTTGCTTGCCGTATTCAAATATAGAATTCATGATTTACCGGTAAATTTACTGTTTGATTTGAGGATCGATTTCCCAGCAATATTTTTCAGTATCGTATTTTACTGACCATCCACTTCCTTTGAATATTTCTTCGACAAGCTCGGTCTTGCCAGAAAAGTATTCCATAATCAGTGGAATCACTTTATTCTGAAGCACTTTGGAAGTTTCCGGAGCTTCTGTGCCATTCATGAAATACCCGTGTCCAATTAAGTAATCCGCAGACTTCTTGCGGGTATATATTTCATTATTGATGTGCTTCAAAATATTTCCACTGAGCTGATCCACCTTGCTGTAATCAGGGAAATAACCCTGGAATTCAAAACGCCTTCGTAATGCGATATCAATCATTGCTATCGATTTGTCAGCAGTATTCATGGTCCCTATGACATAAACGTTGGGCGGGATTCCAAAACCGGTTTCTTCACCCGGAATGCTGATTCTAAGCTCGTTTTTAGCCCCTAGACGTTTGTCTTCTTCTAACAATGTGATGAGCTCACCAAATACTTTTGAAATATTGGCTCTGTTGATTTCGTCAATGATGAGCACGTATCTTTTCAAGGGAACTTCTGCTGCAGTTTGTTTGCCTCTGCGCCATAGTTCATTTATCAAAGGTTCATAGTAGGACCTTAAACCACTTGTAAACTCCCTTGTCCCTTCATAGAGCCCTTGAATTGTATCTATGCTTAATGTATGACTGGTGCCTCCAGATTGCTTTCTAAAACTTAAATTGCTGGGATTAATTTCTGTAATCCAAAAAGATGATTTACCAGAAATCATTTTTATCTCGATTTCCACTTCCTCTTTTTCGAGTGGCTCGAGAAATTCCGAGAATACTTCTTTAAAAGGTCTAATTGCATTCTTTTTATTCCGTGATTGCAAATAATTCTGCTCTGCTCTTTTACATATCTTGTAGAATATGCCCTCTTTACGCCTGAATTTTAAGGTTGAGGCTTCATCAAGATCTGGACGAATGCCCATCATGAAGTCTTCATAGCTGTAGTTTTGATGGAATGTAATAAATTCAATCTGCCCTTCTTCTCTTAAAGCATCGAACACCTTTTTATTTTCTTCATGACCTGCGTTATTTCCAGTGATAATTTCAACTGCCAGGTCAATTGTATTATATGTCTTTCCAGTGCCAGGTGGACCATATAATATGATGTTGCAGGGAAACTGTGGCAAGTTTACATACATTTCTGAATGTTTAGCACTATCTGAAACAAATTCCGCTCCAAAATTTTCATATGAGAATGGCACATTCGAGTCCTCTTCTTCAGGCTCATCTTTCAGTATCAATTCTTTGTTTTCTTCAAAAAAAGAAATAAATGCTTCAAAGTCAAAGTTGGTAGGGTCTTTTTCTACCGGTCCCCTTATATCTATTCCATTGCCATCGTAACGACGAATACTGTATCTAATTATACCATCTTGAAATTTTACAAAAATCTGCATTACTTCTGTCTGTGAAGTATGTTTGTTATTAGAAATTGCAAACCATAATTTATCAGTTCCCGAATATTTAGCGCCCTGAAAGGCGACATACCTGTATGAAACTTTTCCATTTAATTTTAGTCTTTCGATTATCTCATCTACGAATCGTTCTACAAAATCCCTTAGCGGTTTGTGTCCATAGGAAGTGATGAATGGATGAAATATAGAAAATGGATTTTGATATGATACGTACTTATCTTCCTTTCCAGTACGGTGCTTAAGAATAAATTCATCAAATATTTGTTCATCCAGTTTATTACCATTTAGCAGATATTTTAACACATCTTTACGTAGGTCTATAACCGGCCCTGATTTCAACCTATAATCATATTCTAATGGAGCCAAATCCTCCTTATGCAGACTATTGAGCTTCTCGATTAAGGCATTTTTATCCTCATAAAGTTTGTACATCTCCTTAGATGTATCACAGATTAACTGGACACCCTTTTTGATCTCATCTTCTCTCATAAAAACTACTTCCGGTTTAGATCCACTCGATAATTATTTTCTCGCTCTTTCAGCCTTCACTCTCTCTAACAAAACCTCACCCGGCTCCCAATCCTCTGCCCGTCGAACCTCTGCCAGCTCTTTTTTGTTAAGCAACTTCCCCTCAAACGCTTTTTTAAGAATACTCTGCCGCAGTACTTCGGCTTTTTCCAGACTCTCTTTTATATCTTGCTCTATCTTATCGCAGACTGAAAGGCGGGTTTCGATTTCCTGAACGATGGCTTGTTGCTCGGGGAGGGAACAGATCGGAATTATTAAAGATTGTAATTCCCCCGAATTGATGTTATTAACCCCACTTGTTGATTTTGCTTTTGACTCAATTTGATAACGTAAATCTATTGAAGAAAGACAGTTTAAAAGATATTTTGAATTGATTAATGAGCTAATAGGTCTAAGTCTAATTAAATAACCTGCATAAAGGTATTTTTCATCCTTTACGCTAACCAATGCACATTTCCCAACTAAATCAACACTTCCATTAGACCGGATTGTAAGAATATCCTCTGCTTTCAAACAGTAATTTTCAATCTCAGATGAATCAAATTGAGCGAATTTCAAGTCAGAGTCATTAATTAAGCCATCTGAGATATTAGGGATACGAAGCACCCCTATGCCATTTATATTATAATCACATTTTTTAGAAGTCCCATATTTAGGCTCTTCAACCAAATTACCTAATCTAGTCCAACCCCATCCTTTAGGTAGATTTGATAATTGAGATTCTGCGAGCGAATTAATCGATTTCATTTTTTTACTGGATTTTTTTGCAGTTTCTTCTCTCTCCTTCCTGATCTGCTCCAGCAAATCCCCCGCATCCGGCAAATCCGCCTTCTGCTCCCGCCACTTTTTCGTAAGCTCTCCTTCAAATGCTTTCTTCAGCACCGCCTGCCGATATACCTTGAGCTGCTCCTTTGCCATTTTGAGGTTGGAAATGCCGTTGTCCAGTTCGCTGAAGAGTTGTTCGATTTTGGAAACTATGGCGCGTTGTTCGGGGAGGGGGGCAAGATTAACTTTTGTGACCCTTATATCCTCTAAGTGAAAATTTTTAATTAATCCGCCTTTGATATCCTGACTTATATTGATTGAGTTTAGATAATTTTCAAGGGAATAAAGAAGAAACTTTGTGTTAATAATCGATTTATAGTTTTTTAAAAGAGCGACGCTAACGAATAAACTAAAATCGGGCTTTTTTGGAACGATTGCCATCCTTCCGATTGTTCCACTTTTTGTAATTAAAAGGTTATCTGGTTCAGGAAAACATCTTTTAATTAATTCATTATGTGTTTCGCAACTAATATATTTGCAATTATCAAAGTTTACTTTCCCATTATGAATATCTTTGACTGAAATAAATGGAATTCCTTTTTCCGTATATTCAGGTGTATGATGAGTGCCATCAACTATTTTAGAACAAAGTTGACCCAGTTCAGTTTCTATCCATCCGGCTCTTTCTTCCACAGTAGCACCATTTTTCATTTATTGCTGACCTCGATGAACTTTTAAAAGGTCATTTTTGATTAAATAATTGTCTACTGTCTCTCGGGGAGACAGTACCAAAGATTTAAGGCATATATGCTTCATATATGCTCTATATATGGTCACAAACAAGGAGAAAACGTCTACAAAATACAGTAAAATAAGTATTCCGTGTGAGATGAAGGAAGAAATTGAAAGAATCATTGATAGCGATAGAAAATTGGGTTTTGTCTCCGTCCAGGAGTTTGTGAAGGATGCCATAAGGCGAAATATTATACAATATAGCAGCATATCCTGTGAAAAAAGGAACAGCGCTTCAAATGGCAACGAGAACAAAGTAAAGGTTAAGGGGGAAGCAAATTGAGGTTTTCACTGGATAATATTGCAGAGGACCTGTCTCCTTTAAGCGTTGCTATACTTGAATTATTGGAAGTTAATGGTGAAAAACCTGTAAAGGGAAATGTTGCTTTTCAAAAAGAGATGTTTCTGATCTCAAACTACATTGATAAAGTGGATGAGAGGGCAGAATTCATTCCGCATTCCCTCGGCCCGTATAGTGAGGCTTCAGAGGTTAGCATGGATAATCTGGTGTCGATGGGCCTTGTCGAAAAAAAAGGGAGCAATATTTACATGATCACTCCGATAGGTAAGAAGGTACTGGGTCTGAAGCAGGATACCTTCTCCCCGGATGAAATAGAATCAATTTCCGACTTCAAGGAATTTATCAGTAATCTCACCAATGACGAAATTCTTCTTTTTATCTATGCATCATATCCCGACTACACCATCGAATCAACTGAATATCACAGAATAATGAAATCAAGGGTTAAAAACTCGATTTCTATCTACAAAAAAGGTATCGTCAGTTTGGAAAAAGCTGCTTCTCTTGCAGGTGTAAACATAGAGACTTTTCTTGATATGCAGAGGAGGTAAAAAGCGTGAAAATATTTGATGCCTCCTCAATTGTCTGTTTGCTTCGGGAAGCGAACTTCCCCAAAGCTTTTGAAATCTGCAAAAAACACGGATATGATTTATCCGTCACAAAACAGGTATATGAAGAGCTTGAAAAAAATCCTGAAACTTTCAGGTTATTCAAGGTTTGCAAAGGTTTTTCGGTTATAGATAACGTTGATGAGCAGTGCTTATCAAAAATTTCAAAGCGTTATCCCTGGTTGCATGAAGGAGAGATCAGTGTTATCTGTGCCGGCATAGAAAAAGAGCAATCAGGAGACAGTTACCGCTGTATCATTGATGAAAGAGCACGACAGTTGAAGTCAAAGTATGGAATAAAAGTAAATGGGACTATAGGCTTACTCTTATGGCAAAAAGAAAAACTGAATGAACTCACGAGTGTCGAGTGTAATGAAATATATAATAGCATAAAATGCTCTTCTTTTTGGATAAAAGAAGACATCCTCAAGGAATTGTTAAGATGACAAAAGAAACGAAAATTCATCTGTGCTCAATCGCTGATGATACTGATTTAAGAAGTTTGCATGTGAAAATAGGGAACAAAGACCTGAAAACACCAACAAAAGCGATTGCAACAAACAGTTTCTATAAAGATACTTCTTTTCCAAAAGAACTTTGTGACTTACAGGAGCTTTTTTTGAAATTTGATGGAGAATCTCTAATAAAAAAAGACCAGGACGCTAAATTCTCCTCCGACAAAAACAATCAATTAAAAAGAGAGAAAGAAAAAGTTAATGGCTGTCCGTACTTTTGTCTATTGGAATTTAAGAATAAGGGAGAGAATTGGAGATACCCCACGGAGAAAGAAATTGACATCTTGACTAACTTTGCATATTCACACTCGGACATAACCCCAATTCCTTCAGTTCCCAAAGTAGCCAGAAATTTGAACTTTGAAAACTTTGATGACTTTACAAAATATTTAGACTTTTGCTACGACAGCATTGAAATAAGGAACAAGAAAAATATTATGGGGTATATACCTGCAAAAGCTCCTCTTTTCGGCAGGGAACTCATAAATTATTACCTTGACAAAGGAATCAACGCCTACTATGTTGATTTTGATGGGACCATGATTACAACTCATTTAGATATGTTAAATGCAATGAAAAGAGAACTCGCCAAAAGGGGATATGAAGAAAATCATCTGTTTCACTTTGTAAATGTAAGTTATGGGAAATCGATTAATGACCAGAAAGTGCTATCTGCAAGGGACATTTTAGGTTTTGGTTATGGTCTGGATAGTCTTGGAGGTATCCATTCCGGTCCCAAAAGAAACCCTGAGTTTTACGAAAAACTCAAAGCCATGAAGAATATTCCAAGAAACACAAAAAGATTACTGAATGTGGATGATTACGGGTATTATCGTTTTGATGCAATTAAGGATAATTTAGAAAGCATTTATCCAGCTGATGCTTTAATCTCAATAAACGACCTTAATACCGACAAAGAGAGCAGGTTAGAAAAATATCTCAAAATTGTCAATTTGCAACAACAATGTATTGAAGCCGATAAACTTGTGCAAGTTATTACTGAAGAACCAGATAAGTCATTGGACTATTTCAAATCAAAGAAAAACGTGCTGAAGAACGACTTGAAAACTCTTTCAAAATCAAATAACTAATTTTCACCCCACTTTTCTCCCAACATATTTTCCTCATTTATACCAGATTTTCAACCGCAAGCTGCTTATTTTTTACTTTTATCCGTTTATTTTCACCCCACTTTTCACCCCACTTTTCTCCCAACCTATTCTCCTCTATTAGGTCCAGTTTCCACCGCAAGCTGCTTATTTTTTTGCTTTTATCCGATTATTTTCACCCCACTTTTCACCCCACTTATCTCCGAACTTTTCTCCGAACTTTTCTCCGAACTCACGCCGCCAGTGCCTCATTCAATTCAGCATAAGATCTTTTCACTCAATTTTTCACCCAACTTTCCATCCAACTTTTTCTTTCACAATAGCATCATTTTTTAGTATCAATTTTGAAGTACTTTTAAGATGTCATTTGATTAAATAATTGTCTACTTGTGTCATTCAGGGGTCGTGTCCTTGAGTCATTGATCATTTCCGAAAACGCGAGTATATCCTCCGCATTTGAGGAAAATGTAGGAGAGATTCTCTTGCTTATGGTTTTCAATAACTCACGCCCACTACCCATAAATTGTTGGCACTTCTTTAAAGAACCCTTTTAACCTTGTTTGCCGCTCGTTCGACTTTCGGGACATCATCCATCAGGTATTCGAGGTAGCCTGCAATGTCATCTTCATTAAAGATATCAAGAAGGCTTCCTGGAGCCGTTTTGGAATCCCGTAGTAGTGGACTATAAAAGGGCAGATCCTCAAAAATAGTAAGGTTTCCGGGAACCTCAAATCTTTCCTGTATTCTTAGGTAAGAAAATCGGATCGGAAACAACAATTTTCATATCATTACCCGAAAACGAGCTTTTAAACTCCCCCGTAAGGAGGAAGATTATACTGTTCATACACTTTAGCCAGATCGTTATGATTTAAAGTCCACACATCTTTATCCAGGCCTTCTTCCGTTTTGAATGCTTCCTTATCAACATGAAGGATATAATCTCCTCGACTTGCTTCAAGAGCTCCCCAGGGAATGGCAAAGTATTTACACTTCATACCAAGAAAACAATCACAAGCAAATACTACGTATGCGATTCTTCCCCGTTCGGAGTCAATCATGACTTCTTTAATCTTTCCGAGTTCTTCATCTTTAACAGTGAGGATCTTAGATCCTTTTATTTCCGTTGCCGCCACAAAAGTCCTGTGCCTTGGAACTTCCGTTTCTTCAACTATTCCCATACACCTCAACTCCCAATATATTATTCACCCATTGTCTTTATTTATCTCTTCCAAAAGTACAGAGAAGCGTTCTATGCTCACAGCCTGCCCATCATAAACCGCCCCATTAATAATAACAATTCATTAATAATATACATTCCTTACGTACTTGAGGTCGCGTCCACCAGTACTGAAAAATGTTAGCAAAAGAACGTCTATGAATTATCCCGAAATGCTGGTTTTCATCACAGTTTCACCCCACTTTTCACCCCACTTTTCACCCCACTTTTCTCCACAGTTTTCTCCGAACCTTCTCCGAACTCACACAGCCAGTGCCTCATTCAATTCACTGATAACCATATTCATCTCGTCCCCGAAAAGCTGGTACATTCTGCCTCGCCCTCCAGGAGCATCAAAAGGAGTGTAATCAAGGTCGTCTATTTCCAGGTGGAAGCTGTTAGCCACATAATCTTTTATCATTCGGAGCCAGTTCATCTGGTCGTCGTTGAATTTCAGGGTTCCTGCCTGTTTTTTGAATACCCATTCCTGGAAGTTCCGGTTTACGGTCTGGTCGTAGGAGGTCAGCACAGGGTCGATCTCGGTTATTCTGCGGATAAGGGAGACCAGGGCTGTGAGTTCGTTTTTAGGGGAATTGCCGTTTACCTTTTCCAGCTGCTCGTAAGCCTGCCAGACCCTGAAGGGGGCGAAATGGGGCTTTTCGAGTTTCAGCTTTTCCAGGACTTCTTTTAGCATCGTGAAGGTGACATCCCTGCGCTGGTAGGGCTGGTTGTAGAAGATTCTCAGGGCTGTGAGTTCGTCTTTGTTAGCTTCCATATATGCCTTAAAGTCAATAATCAGCTCGTCTGCCTTTGCTACAGCGTCTTTGTCCCATTCAGCTCTGAGCACTTTGTCGGTGTTCACGGAATCAATTATCTGCTCATGGACCCTGCGGACATTTTCGATATACTCGTTCAGCTCTCCGGAAAAGGTGGACCTGGCAACATCGATCAGATTCTCCTGTGCCTTTTTCTTTGAATCGGCTTCCTGAATTTCCGGCTGGCATTGTTTGATTTCAGAAGCATGGAGATCGATGATATCAGGGTTATATGCATAGAGCAGGTCCCTGATAGCCTGGTTGATGGTTTTCCCGTTAGCTTTTTCTGTAAAAGTGGCTCTTTCGTCATCGCTTATCTGCCGGTTCAGCCTTGCGAGCCTGTTAGCCAGGGAAACATAAAGGTCTTCGTCCCGGGCGCCAAAGGTTACTGCTGCCAGCAGGTCTTTCAGTGAGGTGTTCCTCTTGCGTTCCAGAGGCCGGCTGTCGGTCTTCAGGGTCTTTGTAACGCCAACAGCATCCACAATTACAAAATGCGTCTTGGCAGAAACAGCCGATGTTGTCACCTTTTTCAGGTCATCGAAGCCCAGGGTCCGTGTGCCCCGGCCCTTCATCTGCTCGAAATAGTTCAGGCTCTTGACATCCCTCATGAAGAGCAGGCATTCCAGGGGCTTGACGTCCGTACCTGTTGCAATCATGTCCACCGTAACCGCTATTCTGGGATTGTAAGCGTTGCGGAAATCTGCCAGCACCGATTTTGGGTCTTCTTCCGCTTTGTAGGTCACTTTCTTGCAAAAGGCATTTCCTTCGTTGAATTCTTCCCGCAGTATGTTGATAATATCATCTGCATGGCTGTCGTTCTTGGCAAAGACCAGGGTTTTTGGGACTTCCTCCCTGCCGGGGAAGATCTCGGGCAGCTTCTCCTTAAATGTCCGTATCACATGCCTGATCTGGCTGGGGTTGACCACGTCCCGGTCCAGTTTCTTAGAGGTATAGGTGACAGGTTCATCCAGTTGTTCCCAGCGTTTTTTGCGGGTAAGTTTCTCCCGTTTGTCCACAAACTCCCGCGCATTTATCGTTGCCCCGTTTTTGCTGATCTCGGTCTCGATGGTGTACACGTCATAGCCCACATTCACGCCGTCTGCCACTGCTTCCTCGTGGCTGTACTCGCTCACCACGTTCTCATTGAAAAACGCGAAAGTGCGTTTGTCCGGCGTGGCCGTCAGGCCTATCAAAAAAGCATCGAAATAGTCCAGCACCTGCTGCCACAGGTTGTAAATGGAACGGTGGCACTCGTCTATGACCACAAAATCAAACTCTTCAATAGGAACCTTCTCATTATACACCACGGGAAGCGGTTCTTTTGGCTGCCAGCCCCTCTCGGCAGGGTTTTCTTCCTCAATTTTCTCGTCCAGCTCCTCGTCCTTCAGAATGGAGTAAAGCCGCTGGATTGTGGAAATGCACACCTGGCTGTCCGAGGAGATATAACTGGAACGCAGGCGCTGCACGTTGTACAGCTCGGTAAATTTGCGGTTATCATCATTGGGCACGTAAGCCATGAATTCCTGTTCTGCCTGCTCGCCCAGGTTTTTGGTATCGACAAGGAACAGTACCTTTCTGGCACCCGCAAATTTTAGTAATCGGTAGATGAAGGTTATGGCAGTATAGGTCTTTCCGGAACCTGTTGCCATCTGGACCAGAGCCCTCGGGCGGTTGTCCTTAAAAGATTTTTCAAGATTTGAGATCGCTATTACCTGGCAGTCCCGCAGCCCTTCGGTCCGCAATCCAGGTATGCCAAGAAACCTTTCCCTCAGGGGTTTCTTTTTGAGCCATTCCTCAAAAGTCTCGGGCCGGAGAAAAGAAAAAACAGGTCTTGACCTGGGTTTCGGGTCACGCTGGTCTGTGAACCGTGTGAGTTTTCCGGTACTCTCGTACACAAAAGGAAGCGGGTCATTGTTCAGGTATTTTAGCTTGCTTGTGGCGTACTCGGATGACTGGTCCTCAACAACGGTTAACCGGTGGCCTTCTTCGTCCCTTTTCGCCTCAATAATTCCAACGGGCTTTTTATCAACAAAGAGTACGTAATCAGCCGGCCCCACATCGGTCAGATACTCCTTAACCGCAATGCCCCTGGAAGCACTCCAGTCGATTTTAGTCTTTTCCTGCACTATCCAGCCAGAATCATTTAATTTTTTGTCAATGTCATTTCTGGCTTTCTGCTCCGGAGTCTGGTTATTACTCATATGTCTTTACCCGTTGAGATTCTTTTTCATCCTTCTTTTCGCGGATTGGGCAGTCGAGGCTGGCACCCTCTAAATATGACCAAAGTGAGGATTCACAATTAATACAAATAGTTTTCCATATTCATTACGCCTTGAACTTAAGTACGCAAGGGGATATATCGCAGTCTTTTTAATGTGTAACAATATCGAAAGCTGCAAAATCTTTTCAAACAATAAGCTCATGCAGGAAACTCAATAAAATAAACAATTTTTTGTAACTTATCAGCTGCTGTGAGAATGAATTTTATTGAATTGCAAGACCAGTTTTTCTAATTCGGGTTTTGAATTCACATGAATAGCTTTTTCTTCATTTGCCTCCCGGATCAATTCCAGGGAAGGGACCGGCTTGACCAGTTTCTTTTCTGCTCTTTCTTTACAGGAGATTACACGTTTTACCCCGGGTTTGAGCTCGAGAGAACGCTGGTATGAAGAAATTGCTTTTTCATAATCCCCCGAATACTGTAAAATGACGCCCCTGTAATACCAGGTTTTAGGGTTATTCATGTTAAATTTGAGGGCTTTTTCAATTGCACCGACTGCTGCATCGTAGTCTCCCGATTTTGCAAGTATGTACGCTTTTTTGGAAAGGGCTTTTACATTGAAGGGATTGTATTCAAGGCTCTTTTCAATCCATTCCAGGGCGCAGTCGAGCTTGCCTTCTTTCTGGAAGATATACCCCTTTGCAAAAAGGGAATCAGGGTGGTAAGGAACGTGGCTTAGAGCTTCTTCTACGCATTCCATTGCTTCAGATAGCCTGTTCTGTTTGGTAAGGACCGAACTCTTTCTGGAAAGGGTCGTCCAGTCCCCGGGGTCCAGGGCCAGACTCATATCGTATGCAGCTATGGATTCCTCGTATTGTTCCAGCTGGTCCAGCACAAACGCTTTTTGTTTCCACGCATCCTTATGGTCAGGCCGGAGCCTTATCACCTCATTGAAGTCTTCCAGGGCACTTTCATACATCCACTGGCGCTGGTACGCAACCCCTCTGGCATAACTGGCATGGTAATAAAGGGGATTTTTTTCCAGGGCCCTGTTGAAGCATTCAACGGCTTCCGCATACCTTCCCGTTTTCAGGTATGCAATAGCCTGCCCGTATAGAGAACTCGACATCCCTGACTTTGCATGATTAAAGGCATCTATAGCCTCTTCACACATGCCCAATTTAAGCATCAGGTCAGCTTTATTCCTCCATTCAGCCTCATTTTTGGGCTCAAAACTAATTCTGTTTTTTTCAAAATTTGTTTTGTATTTTTCTTCGTATAACTTCTCCCATCTTTCTTTTAAACTTCCGGCTTCGGAGTTTTCAGGGTCGTAATCGAGTACGGTTTTTAATTCGAGTATTGCATGCGGGTAATCCTTTTCCCGGGCAAATTGCCTGGCCAGAGCAATGATGTTGTCCAGTAATTCCGGAGAAAAGACAATATAAGCCGTATAGGGAGTAGCCGCATCTTCCAGAGTACTGATTCTGGATTTGAATAATACCGGAAACTGGTTGTCCTCGGTAGCACTATCTATGTACCCCGCATTCCCAAAAACGTCCTCGTACTTGAAATGGTATTCAATCCCGTCGCGGTCTCTCAGGAAACCATACCTTCCCGGAGGAATCGTCCGGTAAATATACCCGCACTTCAAACCTGTAGAATACTGCTCCGATAATGAGATTCCATCCTCATCCTTAATTGAACACTCCGGAACCCCCTTATCCGAACACTCCTGGCTCCCTCTATTTGCAAATTCAAAGAACCCTTTATTTGCAAACTCAAAGCCCTCTCCGTTTGCATACTCAGGGCTCCCCTTAGTCATCCATCCCGGAACCCGGATACCTGCGGGAGAAAAATGCACTTCAAGGGGAGGTTCAAGGTTTTCGTGATTTGCGCTATCCGACCTCATACCATCCGTTGCCTTGAAGGGCTCGAGACCGAACCCGGAGCCGGACTCGGAGCCAGACTCGGAGCCGGACTCTGAACCGCATTCTCCGTCTTCACAGTTCAAGAACAGAGCCAGCCGGTCAAAAGAATTATTGATCTTACACAAGCCGGGATCATCCGTTAATTCATCAAAAAAATCCATATAGAGGTCAGCCAGGTCGCAGCTTAGATCCCGGTCGTTGTTTTTAATTAAGCGAAGGAGACTGGATATAGTCTCATATAAGACTTTTACGTCTTTAAATACATAAACAGCCGACTGGAGCAACAATTTCAACAAATCGCCAGATTCGTCATCAGGAGAGCAGAATTTGATTAAAACCTCATGCAGGACATTTTTGAAAACATAGTAGTCCCCGGTTTCTTTGACAATATCACAGAATTTGTACCACATTTTTATGTCTGAAAGGGGGTTCTCAATGCAGAAATATATCCCGAGACTGACAAGGGCTTTCGGATTGTTTTCTTCATGAAGATAGGCGAAAGCGGCGTTATAAAGATACTCACTTTTTTTATCGAGCTTAAACGCCTTCTCAAACAATTGTCCTGCATCGGGATAGTTGCAGCACTTCAACTTAAAACAGGCAGCATTATAGTAAAAGACCCCGGAACCCGGATATCTGTTACCCAAAAAAATCATTTCTCCAGATAACGATTCCATGACTTCCTGATTGTTAATTACCTCAGCATTCAGAAAACGGCTGAGGATACTATCCCACATTTTCCTATCGGTATCCTGCTCCCCTTTATGGAAAAAATCTGGCAGTGTGGGGACATGCTTATTTGGTTCTATGTCAGAAAGAACTACATTATAAGGGGAAAATCCGGTAAGAAAAACTTCAACTTCGTCTTCATGCAGACCTTCGTGCAGACCTTCATGCAGAAGGAGACTGTTCTCCTCATCCTCATCGTGAGTGGGAGATGCATAAGGAGTGAGCGGACCGGCGGGCTTATTTTTATCTTTCGGGCCTAATTGCCATGCCCCTACCATCTTTAAAGAAATGCCCGACAATACATCATTGTTTATGACAAGTACACTCTCATCGTTAATGTCAATGACATCCCCTTCTATAGTTTCGCCATTAATTAGCGTAATGCGCAAACGCATATCTTTTCTAGCCTTCGAAGCCAGCACAGATATAAAATTCATTCCAACCCCTCCCTTAAATATTGACAGCTAAATGCTGTAACCGCATAAATAAATGAATATATAACAAATGCAAATAATATGAAAGGATTATGTAACTAAAGGTATTAAAACAGTATCCAAAACCGAGACGTTAAACGCTGGAGGCTAACCCGGAATGCAAGTGGAAGCAGCCTGGAAGAGATGACTCGAAAAGAATAAGATGTCATATACCTCTTAAAAGATTCAACCGTGGCCCTGCAAAGGAAGCAAGGACATCCCCTAATTCCCATTTTTATATCACCTGCCCGAAATAGTAGCTTATGCCATCGGAAAGCAAAAACCCTGATCCTTTCAGGGAACTCACATGGAGCGACCTCCAGGCCTGGACGGGAGATAAAGCCACTGCAAAGGGAATGAAGTACCAGGACGAAGAAAGGGTAAAAGAGATAAAAAGCACTCCGGAAGGAGGGCTGGTAGCCCGGGTGCAGGGGACAAAAACGTATTTCACGGAAGTTTCCCTGGAAAATGGAAAACTGAGTTCCACCTGCACCTGCCCGGTTGGAGGGGACTGCAAACACGGGGTTGCGGCTGTACTTGAATACCTTGAACTCGCAGAACAGGGAGAAGAAGTGCCCGTTGCTGCCGAAGGGGACCTGCTCATTATTATGGCCCGACAGGGACCTGCCCCGAAACTCGGGGAGACCCGGGATTCGTATCAGGTTTTCCGGGCAGAACTGAGGGAGTACCTGGGGCAGATGGAAAAAGAGGAACTTATTGACCTTTTGATGAATTTATCGGATAGGGATTCCCTGCTTTCCAGGCACCTGTGGGACATGCTGAACCTTGCATCGGGTGATACGGAGGGGACAGTAAGGGACATATATTCCGAACTGGAAGAGCTCTGGGAAGAAGCCAAAAGTTATGACTACAGGGATTACGAATCCACACCCCCTGATTATTCAGATATACGGAACCGGATGGAAAGCCTCCTTGAAGCCGGGCATGCGGTGGAGGTTACGGATATAGGGATGAAAATTCTGGAAGGCTATGAAGAAATAGCCCCTTATGACGAAGAGGGGGATATCGGCATGAAGATCAACGAATGCATGGGGGTAGTAATAAAAGCCCTCCTGGAGTCCGGAAGCCCGGCCCACGAAAGGATGCTCATGGTCCTGGACTTTGAATTAAAAGACGAATACGGGATTTTTGACGAAGAAGCCTTCTGGAATTCGGATTTTCCAGTCGAGGAGTGGAACCGCTTTTCCGAAATCCTTAAAGGCAGGCTGGAGGCAAGCGACAGCGGAAAAACTCCCTCATACTCCGACTGGGGCCGGGAACAGCTTGTAAAACGGCTTGCCCGTGCGCTTGAAAAAGCCGGGAATTATGAAGAAGCAATCTCCCTTTGTGAAGAGGAAACAGAAGCAGGAGAGGATTGGAGCAGCGTCCAGCTGGTTAAAGTGCTGCTTGCCGCAGGGCAAAAGGAAAAGGCAGAAGATCGGATCTACCGGGAAATAAAAAAAACCAGGAAATCGTACCCGGGAACTGCCTATGAACTCTTCCGGGCTCTCCTTGAAATCAAGGAAAAGGACGAGGACTGGCCCTATTTAGCCGCCCTGCGAGCCGAAGAGTTTTTCAGGTACCCTTCACTGCAATGTTACACAGAGCTGCGGGATGCAGCAAAAAAAGCGGGGGTATGGGAAAAAGTCCGGGAAGCTGTCCATGCCTACCTGGAAAGCGGAAACCTGCCCGCAGACAGGGCCGGACCCGGCGAAGAGCCCTCAAGCCTGCCCGGCATCCTTCCAAAGACAGGCCTGACGGACAGGGATTCATTCTGGATAATTGA
Source organism: Methanosarcina sp. KYL-1 (assembly GCF_024372725.1). Lineage (GTDB taxonomy): Archaea > Halobacteriota > Methanosarcinia > Methanosarcinales > Methanosarcinaceae > Methanosarcina. The sequence continues at coordinate 32,279 of NZ_VOUA01000002.1, read as the reverse complement.
TGCACCTGCCCTTGACCTTTTGATCGACATAGCCGTCGAAGAAGAAAATCCCGATGAAGTGGCCAGGCGGTACAAAGAGCTGAAAATAAGGGAGAAAAGGGGAGAAGACAGGCACGACAGGTATTTTACCCGGCGAGATAGAATTGCCCGCGCCGTACAGGAGAAATATCCGGAAATTGCGATCGATATCTGGAAAATGATTGCAGAGGAACTCATTGCCAGGACAAAGACAGACGCATATGAATCTGCTTCCATCTATCTCCGGATGGTCAGGAATGCTCTGGAAGCCGGGGGTCAAAAAGCCGAGTGGGAGTCCTATCTCGGGGAGATAAGGGAAAAGAACAGGCTCAAAAGAAAGCTGCTTGAAATCCTTGATATGATGGAAAAAGACAGGGCCATTGACATATGAGTAGCTTATTGGAAGATGTCTCGATGGAAAGATGTCTCACATAGGTAAGAGGAAAGCCACTTCAAGAAAGAATGCCGGCTCCATCAGGGAAAAAATATATACAAAAGCTTGCCCCTGGATTCAGCTATTAAGTTTCAGCTATTAAGTTTACAAACTTTTTCAGGAATAAAATGATAGGAAGAGAAGCATCAGCTTCTCCTCCTTACAACCAGGGATGCACAGGCGAGCAGCATCACTACAAATCTAAAATCCAGGCCCGCAGCATTTCCCTCTCCGGATTCGGGCTGTTCAATGCTCTCACCGGATGTCGGCTGTTCACCGGTCCCGGCTGAGGCCTCGGTAGGATTTTTAACCGGGACCAGTTCCAGAGTGCTTTTCTGTATCCCGGTTTCTTCCTGTGTAACACCTGTTATGGCAAAAGGTGAGAATCCAGGGGTCTCGGCCTCGAAGTAGACGTATTCATCGTCTTCCCCTACTTTATCCGGTAGGAGTAAATTCCACACATCATCATTATACCTCCACAGTTTGATAGAGGATTCTAAAATATCGTTTTCTTCCAGCCAGGATTTCTCCACCTTAAACCCGATGACAGGGGTGCCTATATTTTCCGGGGTTGCTACACCCCCGTTTCCTACCCATATGTTCAGGTACCTGTAGACATCTCCTTCAGGTCCGGCAGGAGTAAGGACGGACTTCCCCTTCAGCGCTTCGATAATGGTTGTGGTCTTTCCGAAACTTTTTCTGGCATCGAATTCCACATAAACTACGGGAGTTACTTCCTGCGAAAACACGAACCTGACCCGGTTCCCATTTGTCACGAACTGCTGGGCAAGTTCCTTGATCTCGACATTACTCTGGGGTTCAGGGGATCCACCACCTCCGCCACCGCCGCTGCTTCCACTGCTTTCGCTACTTCCACCACCTCCGCCACCTCCTGTTGAAGCTGAGGTTCTTGTAATGTTTATGGAAGTATTGTTTGTGGCTCCTCGTTCATCGGTGGCATTTGCATATATTGTGTTTATTCCCGGGGAGATGAATACGGTTTTTGAGAATGTGCCATTGAAACTTTCAAGGAAAAGGTCTGCATCAACCCCATTTACGGTAACCGAGGGTAATGACCCAGTGCCGTTTACGGTTCCAAAAACCGTTATTGAATTCGAGGTTGTTGAATAGCCGTCTGCCGGGGAGATTATGTTGATTGCCGGGGCCGCAAAGTAATCGATGCTTATGGTAACAGTGTCCTGCTCCCCATAGTTTCCGGCAGTATCATTGTATATTATGGTGTAGTTAAAATCCCCAGGCCCGATATCGGTATTCACAGGGATTGAGAGGGTCGTATCATTTGACCACCGCGAAGGGGGTACAATCTGTTCCCCATCACGTAATACCCAATAGTATCCCGGATACCGGTCAAAGAGCTTCCAGCCTGTGAAGTACACGGTGCTGTTTGCTGAAAATTCCACGTCCTCCGGAGTATTTGAGATTGGGGATTCCGTATCCACGACGAATGACCAGCTGTGGGAAACAGAGTTTTCTGCAGCATCCGAGGCATTTAAACAAACCGTGACTGCCCCGTCCCCGTATGGTATGGAAGGGGTATGTTCGACCCTATAACCACTGTTTATTTCTGTTTTTGTCACTGCGGCAGGTTCCCCGTTAACCGTCATGTAAACGGATGAAGGGTCCATGTCGAACACATATGTTAAATTGGCAGCAATGGCCTTGGTGTTGCTGGTGATATATGAGCCGCTGGAGGGATATTCCCCGGAAACCTCCGGGGCGGCGAGATCGAAGAATTCCGTGTTTACCCCGTGGTTTACATAAAACGCCCTGTAGATAGCATTGATATGAGGAGTCCCATCGCCCAGGTCGGCGTTGTCATCATCGACTATCAGTATATCTTCAAGGTATTCCTGGAAGTCCTTAGGCTCGAGTTTCATGCCCCTGAGGACCAGCTCGTCAGCAAGCTCAGCGCCCAGAAGCTCCCTGAGGTCCCACATGGCGCCCGATATAATCTGGCTGTCATAATGTACCTCATTAATAATATCTTCAGGATATCGATTGGTATTATTTATGTTTCTCAGGGCACTGCCACTGCTAACATAGAATCCCTCCCCTACTAAGGAATTATTGTTAACCGTGCATGCAAAATAGTCTGCCCAGCCTTCATTAAGGGCTCCGGATTCACCTCTATACGGCAGATCTGTCGTGTAGACATGCCCAACAACGCTGTGTGTATACTCGTGGTAAATCACATCACTAAGGACGGCTGTGGACTCATACCTGCCCCCTGCTCCAAAGAGATAGATGTCTCTCCCATCCGAGCCTGCATTCCCACTTTCCGACCCGTACTCTACGGTAGCAATTGCCTGGTAGTCCATGGAATGTATGTCAAAGGGGCTTTCCTTTGTGAAATAGTCGTGGATGACATTCACATGGTAGAATACATTGGACTCCTCTCTTTTGTAGGATGTATCCGTATCAGCCCAGTTCCAATCGTATGTGGGCGAGGTCAGGTTAAATTCCACGAAGGCATCTGTTTTGTCCTCATTGATGACCTTCACATAAGGGCCGCTTAACTCCGAATATATGTTAATGTCCTCTCCTACACCCGTGAAGTTATAGGAACCGTTCCTGTCCGTTGTAATCGTTACCGGATTGAGCCCTATCCTTTTCAGGCTGAATTTATCAATGTTCCAGTTTTCACCATTGTTTTCCAGGTCATCAGCAAATACTACCCCATTATCACTGGAGACTGTGATGTTGTCTGCGTAGAAACCTTCGCCGAGAACGTATTCATCGGTGAAGTAATAAAACCCGATCCAGACCTGCTTCCCGTCATAGGCTGATATGTCTACGGACTCATCTGTCCAGAAATCCTGGCTTCCGGTAAAGTTTTCTATAAAATCGAACAAATTCCCGTCTTCGGAAATAGCCACATATGCATAATCATATCCGGATTCGATATCGTATCTTGTACTGAAATTTAATCTGGAATTGACCGCACCGGCCAGGTCGATAGAATTGGAAGTTACTGCATACCCTGTGGCCTCGTTAAATCTTTCAGAATAGATAACTTTAGTTGTTTCATTAAATACCGATACTGTCTGGTTCCGGAAAGGAACATTTATAGGGGTATCGGCAGGGCATTCGGGGTACACTGTGCCGGTCACATTCCCGTTTACATCGAGAGGAATCATCCTGTCGTACCTGTACAGGATCTGCCCGTCATTTGCATCCACGAAATAAACCCAGGCTCTCAGGGGGTCCCTGAGAGGGGACAGTTCGATTTCGTAGGCAAGATGGTATTCATAGCCACCTTCGTATTCCACAGGATAGATCACAAGGGAGATTTGCTCCGCTCTGGTAGCGTCTTTCTCAGAGGAGGGTACGGAAAATACCGGTCCGGAAAGTTCTTCCAGCGAGACCGAACTCAAGGGTGTAACAGGAAGGGCAATATTAATACCAAGATCTCTGCCTGCGGCAGAGAGAGCCTGTATTTCATCTATTGAAGCTTCCGTTGGGGCTGTTATATCGGGGAAGTAGCTGGAATCCACGGCCACGAGCTTTCCATCGTTTACAGTGGCCCCAATCCTTGAGGAATATACGGGGATCCCCTTATACGACTGCCGATAGACAAGATTGCTTATACCGCTGCCTTTTTCATATAGCGAAGGGTCATGGTCCTCTTTTATAAGCTCCAGTTCTGCGGACTCCAGGCCGAAGACCTGGCTGTTATCAGCAATGAATTTCCTGACTTCAGGCTCTGCTCCCCCGGAAGTTCCAGTAAGTTCGATACTGCTTCCTACCATTCTCCTCGGCAGGTTTGAGCTTCTGTCTACCGAAACTTTCCAGTCAGGTCCGTATTTTGCTGCGAATAGGGCTTCTTTGTTCAGAGGGACCTGTCCATTATTCACCTGTGCCTCGGAAATAGCTTCACTGCTCGAATGGAATTCATCCGAGACTGCGCTTCCGGTTGTGGATAATAAGAATATAAATAATAAGAAAATACAGATTCCCGTTTTTATATTAACACCTTCTTCAGGTCCTGAATAATTGTATTTCTTTAAGGATCGACTCGCCGGTACTGTTCAGGTGTATCTCCCACTGCATACCGGATCCGACCGTTACGATCCATATGACCTCACCGTCCGATTCGGACTTTTCAATATTACGAATATCTTTTTTGGATATGTTGTAATACCTGGGCTCACCGGCTATGTCATAGTATACGATTTGGTGTCCCACAAGCGTTTTCTCTACATTTTCAGTTATGTTGGCCCCGGAATTGTTTTGATCATCCGGAGGAGTATCAGACACATTTTGAGAGGGCTCTCCTTCAATGCAGCCAATTGCAAAGGTAGTAAATATTATAATAAAGAAGTAAATTGAGGGATGGCGCATTATCCTCTTAGCCAGGCCCCTACAGCTTTGATCTTTTTTTGTTATGTCCATGTAATGCCCCAGGGCAATGATTTTGATTTTTATGAGAAGCTTTTAGAGATTTGCAGTAGAGTAGATATCCTTTTTATTTTTATTAAGTTATGTAAAAAATTAGTAATATGTATTATGTACAGATTTCATAAAAAATATATCGCATATATTTGCTGCTTAAAGGGAGAAAATGATTAAGATACTTTAGATTTCAGTATAATAGTTCATCGTTTAAGTTGAAAGATATTCTCAGCTTTAAGAATAATTGGGAATGGATTTTGTACGACAATTTTTGACATGTTTATTTTGATTATATTTAACAGTAAGGGGATAAAGAAAAACGATCAGAAGCATACAAAAAATTTACCCCCGATATTCTCAAAACGGGACACATAAATATATAAATGTAGACGAATAAAATGAAGAAGGACCATATTATCCTTAACAAAGCAAAGGAGCGAAAAAGATATGCCAGCAAAAGTCAACAAAGAAGAATGTACCGGCTGTGGAACCTGTGTGGACGAATGTCCTGTGGAAGCAATCATTATTGACGAAGACGCAGGCTGCGCAGTTGTGGATGAAGATGAATGCGTGGACTGCGGGGCCTGTGAAGAAGCCTGCCCGGCAGCAGCAATTAAAGTAGAATAAGTCCGGGATAAATCCGGGATAAATCCGGGATAATTCTCGACCTTTGAGAGTGGAGATTTCAACGTTTGAAAACAGCTTCCCACTCCGAGACTCTCTTTTTTGAAAACCTCCGGTTTGCCCCGCTTGAGGAAGGCAAGACTATTGTTCCATACCCCATTTTTAGGAGCAGGGATTCGTATTTCCCCGCTTTTTTGCCGTTGAAACAGACCAGCCTGAGCTCCGGAGCCAGTTCCTTCAGTTTTGAAAAGTCATTTAGTTCTTCAGCCCCGATCTCCGAATCCAGGCTCCCTTCCCTGCTTCCGGCTTTAAAAACATCCCAGAGCCCGATTGAATTGCGCTTCAGGGCTTCAAGCCTTCCTTCGTATTCCATGCCCTGAAGGTCTTCTCCGAGAGCCCTACCTAGCAGCCTCCAGAAATCATTTCCCGGGTTTCCGTAGTACTGCTGCTTTCGGATGGACTCGTCGCTGGGAAGGGAGCCGAGAATAAGGATTTCGGTGTTTTTGTAAAGGACCGGGGGAAAACCTTGCTTTTTCATGGCTTCAGAAAGCAGGATTTTCAGGCTATTTTAAGCTTTGGGAAAGGAGATATTAAGCGGGGGGAAAGGAGACGGAAATTTCAAATTTCCGTTACCTGCTCCGAAATATCTCTGTAATAGGAGAAAAGTTCCTGGCCCCAGGCAAAGGCGCTTCTCTCAAAGCTCACCATCTCGTGGTTATAGTACCGGCCGTCCTTCGAGACCAGGGAGAGGGAAATAAAACGGTCTGTAACAAGTCCGGAAGCCAGCTCGATTTTGTGATCGCAGACGAAGAGGCTTGTATTTTCCATGCTAATGAACTCATTTACCTCTTCCCTGTAGCCTGAAACCAGCTTTTCGTATATGGGGCGGTCAAGGACAAGCAAGACTTCAATTCCTTTCCGGGCAAGGTCCAGGTAAAGCCCGGGATAGCCGGGGCGGAAAATTGAGGAGACTTCCAGCACGGTAGTTGATTTGTAGAGGGGGCCCATTATTTCCGGGGGATAATCAAAGATGTGGGTCCTGTCAGGCACAAGTTCCCTGCAGCTCCCGATCTCCCCTATCCTGTCAAGCAGGTGTCCGGGGAGGGTGTGCAGGTCCTGCCTTGCCCAGTACTCATGGTTTTCATCAAAAACCCGGAAAGTCGAGAGCAGGGGTTCCATCCTGGGGACGATCAGCTTCCCTTTAACCGAGAGTTCGTAGCTGTCCCCTTTTTGCACCAGCAGCCCATCCTTTAGCAGGATTCGGATCTGAGCCATAATGGGGCTTGAGCTGACATCAAGCACAGTCTTGATTTCTTCAATAGTTCTGGGCCCGTCCTTCAGAAACAGGAGCAAATTCTTCCTTTTATCCGAAAAGAAAATCGTATCTATTAACTGCAAGTCCATGCTCATTCGATTAAACCTCCGGAAGGGGATAAAGGGTTAGGGGGAAAGAGACAATCCGGGAATTAAAACCTGAAATCGGCAGCTCTGTTGTGCTTCTTACTGCAGGCTGAACAGGAGGGACTCGGGAAGGGGCTCGCCTCTGGACGTGCATTCAAAGTGCTCCATGTCTCCTGCGTCTTCGATCTTCCAGGACCCGGATTTATAGAATTCAAAGAGTTCCATGCCCCACTGGATAGCCTGCGGATCGGGACAGAACACATAGTCATGGTAGAACCTGCCATTCCTGGCAAAGAGGGAAAGAATCATCCCGCGATCGGAAATAATAAGTTCGGCAATCCTGACCCCGTCATTACAGGCGAAGAGTTCGGTATTCCCCATTCCTGCAAATTTCTTTATTTTCTTCTCATAATTGTAGAGGGTTTTTTCCAGCACCGATTCCGTAAAAATCATGGAAACTTCTGCCCCCGTCCTCCCCAACCTTGAGTAAAGGGGAAGGAATTCAGGCCTGTAAAAAGAAGAAAGCGCCACCATATACCTTGAAGTTGAAAAAAAGTGCAGGAGGTCCGTACTGGGCTCAAAAATCTGGCTGGGATCGGGTTCAAACAGCTGGCAGCCCTTCAGGTCTCCGAGCCTTTCTTGAAGGTACTGCGGAATCCCGCTGAGGTCGTGCTCCAGCCAGTAATCGTTTGTTTCGAGAAGAGAAAGGACGTTGACCAGGGGCCGGACTTTTTTTACCACCTGTTCTCCCAAGTCGGTTAATTCATATACTCCATCCCTCTGAACGACCAGGCTGCTGTCGGTAAGCCGCTTGATCTGGGGCAGGATAGAGGTGGGGGAAACATCAAGAAGGGTTTTGATCTCTTCGATTGTTCGGGTTTTTTCTCCCAGGAGTAAAAGGAGGTCTCTTCTTTTTTGGGAACGAAATACGACATCTATTAACTCTGGTTGCATTCAAACCACTTCAATCTCGTTTTTTTATTTTATGATTATAACGTGTTTATGCCATGCCGGGAAAAGCAGCCACCAGGAGGCGCATAAAAAATCCGGGAATCACCCGGCCCTGCATGACTTAAAACCGGGGAATGTAATTGGGAATTGGATTGCCACAGACAGCGGGTTATCGATATACCCATTTATATAAAAGAATTTGGATGAATAATTTCAAACGCGAGGACGTCTTACAAAAACAACCTGCAAAGTAAGAGAAAGTCCCGCACTTGAATGAAAAATCGACCGCTAAAGCCGTGAAAGGAGAACAGAGCTCCCCGGAACTACTCAGATAAATAAAAAATGTAACACTGTAAAATGAAAACATGAACATTGAAATTTTTGATTGAATTAATCTCCATAATGACATTGTCCCAAAAAAATCACAAAGTAGACTTATAAGATGAAACAGCAATCCCCTGGCAGCTCACTTTAAAGAGGGAATACTTCCCCCCGGAAACAGCGAATAACAGCAAATAGCTGACTATTACCCGCATTCCACTCACACAGGCAATACTTCAGCACAAAGCCAGGTGCCCGTAGAGGAGAGTAAGCGGAAAAGAAGTAAGCAGAAAAGAAGTAAGCAGAAAAGAAGTAAGCAGAAAAGAAGTAAGCAGAAAAGAAGTAAGGGCGAAGAAGTAAGGGCAAAGAAGTAAGGGCGAAGAAGTAAGGGCGAAGAAGCTAAAAACTGAAAGAAATCTTTTTTTCGATCAGGATGGGGAAGAGGGCCAAAAGAAGTTGAGATCACGAAATTTTGAGCTACCCGAAAAATAAGCCGAAAAATAAGCCGAAAATTTTTGAGCCCATCTACCGGGAGAAAACTGGGCAAAAAATGAAAGGCAAAAAAATCCACACTGCCGATTCAAAATTTTGGAGCCAATGCACCTCAGTAAAAGGCCAGGAAAAATTCCCGTCGGTTATGGTATATGGGATGATTTCCCCTAATGATGCTGCAAATACATGTCAGCATGCGGACATGGAGAAAAATAAAAAAGGCAACAGTTCTGAGAACTGGCAAATGTGAGGCAACTGCAAAGGGATGTGACCCACAGAGGTGAAAACCCTCAAAAGGCCGAACCCAAAAAGAGTGCGAAAGCCCGCAAAACCTGCTACTGACCAGAACTCCCCTCTACCATGCACCCGGAAATCGCACAGCCGGATGAAGGTGGAAAAAGGGAACCTTTCGTATGAATCATAAAATGGAGGTTAAAAAATATGTTGGACTTTACAGAGGCAAGTCTGAAAAATGTCTTAACCAGATACAACGTAGCTCTGGAAAAGGAGATGACTCCTGAAGAAGCGGCAGAAGAGCTCTACCCGAAAGACGAGTTAGTCTACCCGATCGCAAAGGCAATCTTCGAAGGTGAAGAAGATGATGTGATCGAAGGGCTCCAGGCAGCAATGGACGCAGGCAAGGACCCGATCGCCCTTATCGATGACGCCCTCATGGTCGGAATGGCTGTTGTCACCAAACTCTACGACGACGGTGTCATTTTCCTCCCCAACGTTATGATGTCTGCTGACGCCATGCTTGATGGTATCGAATTCTGTAAGGAAAACTCCGAAACTGCCCCTGAAACCAAGGGAACTATTGTCTGCCACGTCGCAGAAGGTGACGTCCACGACATCGGCAAGAACATCGTAGCTGCTCTCCTCAGGGCAAACGGCTATGACGTGGTCGACCTCGGAAGGGACGTGCCTGTAGACGAAGTCGTTGCAGCAGTCCAGGAAAACAAGCCCATCATGGTCACAGGGACCGCACTCATGACCACCACCATGTATGCCTTCAAGGAAGTCAACGACAAGCTTGTTGAGAAAGGCCTCAAAGTACCTTTCGCATGCGGCGGCGGCGCAGTGAACCAGGACTTCGTGTCTCAGTATGCCCTTGGTGTGTACGGAGAAGAAGCAGCTGACGCACCCAAGATTGCAGACGCAATCGTTGCAGGTACCACCGATATCGCAGTATTAAGAGAGAAATTCCACAAGCACTGAGGTGAATGAAATGGCAGCAACAAGATACACTTCAATGGCATACGCAAGCGCAGACGAAATGAGCTTCGGAGTATCCAAGCACCCCGTAAAGGCAGGCCTTGGCCTTGAGATCGGTGCAGGCTACACAATTCCTGAAGTTAACTACGCACCCAGGCCTGAAGCCGGTGCATCCAAGGAAAAACTCGTAAAGGAATACGAGAGGATCACCACCGACATCATGGCAAGAATGGTCCAGGTCGGTTTCCCCGCAGTTATCCTCGAAACCGAACACGTCCAGCAGATGTCCAACAACCCCTCCTGGGGAGCAGAAGTTGCACACGCCCAGAAGACCATCATGGAAGAATACCACGATGAATACGGCATAAAGTGCGCACTCCGCCACACCATTGGTGACATCCGTGAAAACAGGGACTTCCTCCAGCTCAGAGGCGACAAGTACTCCGTCTTCCTCGAAGCCTTCGAAGAATGCGCCAAGTCCGGTGCAGACCTGCTTTCCGTTGAGAGCATGGGTGGAAAAGAAGTCTTCGACTACGCCGTTCTCAGGAACGACATCGCAGGTATGCTCTATGCAATCGGCTGCCTCGGCTCCATCGACATGGAAATGATCTGGTCCGACATCGCCGCAATTGCAAAGAAGACCGGCACCGTTGCAGCCGGTGACACCGACTGCGCCCAGGCAAACACCGCAATGTTCATCGGCGGCGGGCTGCTCGACAAGAACCTCGCCCACACCCTCGCAATCCTCGCAAGGGCAATCTCCGCCCCCAGGTCCCTCGTTGCATACGAATGTGGCGCAATGGGCCCCGGAAAGGACTGCGGATACGAAAACATCATCATCAAAGCAATCACCGGCAAGCCGATGACCCAGGAAGGTAAGACCTCCACCTGCGCCCACTCCGACGTAATGGGCAACCTCATCATGCAGTGCTGTGACTGCTGGTCCAACGAGTCCGTTGAGTACCACGGTGAATTCGGCGGTACCACTGTTCAGTGCTGGTCCGAGTCCCTTGCATACGACTGCGCCCTCATGAACACCGCTCTTGAAACCAAGAACGAAAAAGTTCTCAGGGACCTCCTCATGCTCTCCGACAGGTACAGAGACCCCCAGTCCTACGTGCTTGCATACGACAACGCATACAAGGTCGGCCAGGCAATCGTCAAGGACGGAGACAACATCTACCTCAGGGCAAAGAACGCTGCAGTCGAATGCTGCAACATAGTCGAAGAAGGCGTTGCAGGAAAGCTCTCACTCTCCAGGTTCGAGGCAAAGGCCCTTGCAGACGCAAAGGCAGCTCTCGAAGTCCTTCCGGACGACATGGACAAGTTCATGAGCGACTGCCTCACCAAGTACCAGAGCGAAGTAAAGGTATTCCTTCCGGAGAACTACGGCTTCTAAGCCGAAATCTCCTTTTCTTTTTTCTTTTTTGAGTTCATTTACTTATACTGCACATTGCGTTTTTCACATTGCGTTTTTCACATTGCGTTTCTGCATATTTCGGTACTGTCCGTTTTTCCTCACATTTTTAACCCTCAAACCCTCTAGCCCGGATTGTTACTACATCCGGATGACTTTAATGGTCATCCATATAACTATTCCAGGCAGCCCGAAACAATTTTGATTGGTCATCCGATCATTTAGAATAGTTACCTGCCCATTAATACAACATCTACATGACAGGTAGAACCGGAAGAAGAAATTATAACAGGTAGAACCGAAAGAAGGAATTAAAATTATTTTCTGAAAAGCGCCAGCCAGAAAAATCCTCTTCTGAGAGCAAATCTTTATTTTTGTTCGGGAAAATAGACAGATGACAGTCCGGAAACCTTTGAGAAAGAAGTCCTGAAGCCAGAAGAAAAGGAGTTATGCTGGATGAAGATAATCATTTTCATGTGCGGGGAAGGACTCGGGCATACAAGCCGCTGCCTCGCCCTGGGAAAAGAGCTAATGAGTGCAGGGCATGAAGTCCACTTCGGAGCATATGGCTATTCGAAGGAACTTGTTGAAAAGGTGGGTTACGCCGCCCATGAGATCCCCTCGGAAATAAAGCTGGTTGGAAAGGCAGGAACCCTGGACTTCAAAGGGTCCATTGAGGCAACCCTCAAGAGCGCGCAGATCCTGGGCGGCCCGAAAATCCTGAAGATAACCAGAGACATTGAACCTGATGTGGTGGTTTCGGACAGCTATTACCTGGGAATCCTTGCAGCAAAAGCCCTCAAAATTCCAGTATACCTTATCCTTAACCAGTCAAATATGGAAGAATTCTTCAGGAACAGGGGAGTGCCCATCAGGCTTCTCGGGGAACTGACAAAAAAGCTCTACAACCAGGTCTTTGAACTGGCGGACAGGATAATTATCCCGGACTACCCCCTGCCCTATACGGTCTGCAGGAAAAACCTGAGTTTCACCCCGAAAGTCCGGGAAAAGCTCTTTTACAGCGGGCCCCTTGTCAGGGAAAAGTACGAAGAAGTAGAAGAAATACCCCTCAAAAAACCGCATGTCCTCTCACTTATAGGCGGCTTCGGGTACAGGGAGCCGATCTTCAGGAACGTGCTTGAAACAGCAAAATTAGACCCCGACATCCACTATACCCTCATTTCAGGCCCCAATCTTGATTCGTCGAAATTCACAGACCTGCCGGAAAACGTGCAGGTCCTTCCTTTCATAAAAGATGCTTTCCCCTACTTCAAGAGCTCGGATGTGGTAATTGCCCCGGGCGGGCACAGCACCATGATGGAAGCCTTGAGTTTCGGAATCCCTATCCTCTCTTTCCCGGACGAAGGACACAACGAACAGGAAAGCAACGCCGCAGTGGTCGAGGAGGAAGCTTACGGAAGAAGGCTCAGCTATTCCACCCGCCCCGAAGCCATCCGGGAATGCATCCGGGAAGTCCTGGAAGACAAGAAGTACAGGAATAAAACCGAGCGCCTCCGCAGGCTTGCAAAAGAACTGGACGGGCCAAAAGCAATCAGGGAACTGCTAGAAAAAGAAGTGGGAACGGAAACTGCCTGAAATCCTCAAATCCTTTCCTTAGATCCTTTTCTTAGATCCTTTTCTTAGATCCTTTTCTTAGATCCTTTTCTCAGGTCCTTTCCTCAGCCCCTGCTCTCAACCCTTCAAGATACCTGAAAAGCTCAGCATGGTTTTCAAGCACAAGGTCTGCATGCTGCAGCCTTTCGGGCCCCAGGGTGCTTGAGACAGCAACGCAGTAAAGCCCTGCGGCTTTTGCTGCCTCCACTCCCAGAGGAGCATTTTCGATTACCAGGCACTCCTCTTTTTCCAGTCCCAGAAGCTCGACCGCTTTCAGGTAAGGATCGGGAGCCGGTTTTCCGTTTTCCACATCAATGCCGGCAACGGCGACCTCAAAGATGCCGGAGAAAAAGCGCTGCACCATCTTTTCGATGATCTTGCGGTCGGACCCCGAAACCAGGGCAAGCCGGAAACGTCTCTTTAACCCTTCCAGGCAGCTGACCATTCCTTCAAAGGGCTTTATGCCGTCGAAGTCCAGAACTTCCCTCTTCCTGCGGGGAAAAAACTCAAAATCTTCAGGTCCCGGGATTTTCCCTTCCTTCCCAAAGATCAATTTGACTACTCCCAGGCCATTCGAGCCTTCGATCTGGTAAATGTCCTCCCGCTTGATAGAAATTCCTGCTTCTCCGAAGGCCTCAATCCAGGCATCGGCATGGAAACGCATGGAGTCCACAAGGACGCCGTCAACATCGAAAATGATCGCTTTTAACATCTACCCGGAAGATTGCTGTGGTCTATAATAAAGTTTGTGAAAGTACTAAATAAAGAAAGATTCTATATAGAAATTTATAGGATTATGCTATGGAACCCCATCTGGAAACCTTATTAGAAACCCCATATAAGAGCCCCGTTTAGAAACATATCTAGCAGCCCTTTCAGGAACCCGATTAAAAGCCAGAGAAGGAGCACTTCCAGAAACCGGTTAGAAGCCAGATCAATTCCCCAGGGGGCCCAGGAGTTCCGGAATCATTTCACATACCTGTCGTAAAGGTACCCGCCCAGCCAGTATCCGAGAAAGGAAAAAAGAAGGGTCCCCGGAGCAAAGACGGGAGATTCATACCCTCTCAGGCTGAACAGCAGATTGAAAAAGGCAAGGTAGAGAAACAGAAATATGACAAAACCGGCCAGCTCTACCTGTATTTTTGAAGGTTTCAGATTTACTCAAGCCCCCTTTTAAGCTTTCCTGATTTCATTCTTCGGGCTTTTCGGGCCCTATTTCACCGTTCGGATTTTTCTTCTTCGGGCTTCTTCTTGAAGTCCAGGGAGACGGAATTGATACAGTAGCGTTTTCCTGTGGGTTTCGGCCCGTCCTCGAAAACATGCCCCAGGTGCCCTCCGCAGCGGGAACAGACGACTTCGATCCTGTGCATGAAATGGCTGTTGTCTTCCCTGAGCCTTACCCGGTCACTGGAGACCGCATCCCAGAAACTGGGCCAGCCGGTCCCTGATTCAAACTTGGTGTCCGAAGAAAAAAGTTCCTGCCCGCAGGCAGCACAGGTATAGACTCCTTTTTCCTTGTTATAGTACAGGTCCCCGGAAAAGGGCCTTTCCGTGCCTTTCTGCCTCAGGACGTAGTACTGCTCGGGAGTGAGAACGTTCTTCCACTCCTCCTCCGACTTCTCGATTTTTTGCTGCGCCACTCACAAAACCCCCATTTACTGAATTCCTTATCGATCCGATAGTCTCCTATCCGATGGTCTCCGATCCGATGGTCTCCGATCTGATGTCTTGCCGATCTGAAATTCTTACTTATTAATGTATAGTACAGGATTTTTTATTATTTCTTTGGGTCAGGCAAACCATCCGGCCTTCCGGAAGATGCAAAGACCGGCAAACCATAAAAATATAAGCAATCATATATAATTTTCAATATAAATAACAGCCCGTAAGAACGAAGCAACCCACCAGTTAAAGATTTCATGGAAGCGGATACTGAGAAAGGAAAAGACCACAGTATAATTGCAGCCGCCCTCATATTTCTGATTCTTGCGGCAGTATTCACACTGGTCATTCATCTGCAGATTAATCTGGGGAAGTTTACCCTGCCCTTCTACCTTGTCGTATCCGGGATGTTCCTCTTTGCCTCTGCCCTGGAAACGGAAAGGAGTATGGGAGAGGCAATTGCCTCCCTCGGTGGGATTCTTACCTCACTTGGCCTGCTCCTGTTTTACCAGTACAGCACGGAAAACTGGGAAAGCTGGGCCTATGCATGGCCCCTGGTGTTTCCCGGGGGGATGGGACTCGGACAGCTGGGCTACGGGGCTGTGAAGGCAAGGGAAGAACCCTTTGAAAGGGGAAAAGTTCTGATCACGGTGAGTACAGGGTTATTTCTTCTAAGCCTGGTAGTTTTCAAGCTATTCTTTCGGTGAGAAAAATAGAAAGGGGAGTTTTGAAACCTCAAAAGCCGCAAAAACTCCCCGAAAGCAGCTAGTTTTTCCTGCAGGCCTCATTCATACCGGAGAGAGTCTACAGGTTTCATTTTTGCGGCCTTCCTCGCTGGATAGACCCCCGACACAAAGCCCACGACTACAGCCACAAAGAACCCGGCTGCTATCAGGCTGAAGGGGAAAACGACCGGAAGGTTCAGGAGGGTTTCCACACTGTAAGCCCCTGCTATGCCCACTGCACCTCCGATGATGCCCCCGAAGACCCCGAGGAGGATTGCCTCAACCATGAAGAGGAGCAGGATATCAAAGCCGGTAAAGCCCAGGGACTTGAGGATCCCGATTTCCCGGGTGCGTTCGGTCACGCTTACGAGCATGATGTTCATAATCCCGATGGAGCCGACCAGGAGAGAGATCAGGGCAACAGCTGTCAGGAAAGAACTGAGGGATTTTGCCATCATGTCGGTCTGCTCCAGGATTTCTGCCTGGTCGATGATGAAGTAGGGCCTTGAATCCTTATCCTCAAGGTCCCTTTCGGAAATCCCGAAGTTCCTGGCCAGGCGCTCGTCCACTTCATCCGAGGTCTCTTTAATGGTTGCGAGGTCCTCGGCCATGGCAAAGATCCCACCGTAGTCCGTTTCCCCCAGCATTTCGTTCATGGCGTCAACGGGGATCATTACGGCATCGTTGTCGTTGAAACCCTGGACAAGCGCACTGTCCGGGTTCTCGATTATTCCCTTTACCTTGAAAGTTTTAGTGATTGTTTCCCCTTCCCCCACCCGGAAAGTGATGTCAATGGAATTCCTGACCCTGATGTCCCGGTCAAATTTTTCGTGCGCCACGTCGTAGCCCACGATAGCCACATACTTATCGTTGTCCGAGACGAAGTTCCCGGTCCTGAGGTGTGTACCTGCAACCTCGTCATATTCCTCCGAGATCCCGTAGATCGGAACGTTTTTCGCCTGGGACATGAACCCGACAACCCCCGACTGCTGCTTGAGCACCGAAACCTCCTCGATCCCGGGCGTATTCTCTACAATCTGCTTCTCATTTCCATAAAACAGGTTCGGTTCCATCCCCTCGATATAAATAAAGTTGGACCCGATGGTAGAGACCTCATCCGTAAAATACTGGTTGAAGCTTCCTCCAAGAGACACGTTTGCGATCACGGCGGCAACGCCGATAACGATTCCAAGCACTGTCAGGGCCGAGCGCATCTTTGAATGAGAAATGCTTCCAAAGGCGATTTTTCCTGCACTTAAAAGGGGGATCATTGGGTCAGAGCTCCTTTTTTTATCGGGGTCACAGAGTAAGAAGTAGGACCAGAGAAGGAACATGAGAAGGTCAACTACTTTTCTACTTTTGGTTTAATTGACCTCACTGGATATATAAATGATCTACAAATCAACCAGCTGACAGCTAGGCTGCCTGGGAGGAATTGCCGCTGTCCTGCGCCGGCACAGGTGCCCGGCCTGCAAGCGCCTTTTTACAAAAAAGTACCTGGGAATAGAAAGCCGTGAGTTTGTAACCTCTTCTTGGGGTGACCCGGAAGAAAATGCAGGGTATGTCCACTCCGACGGCTACCAAAAACACACAGCTAGAAGTGAGGGATACACCGCATCCGAAAGGGTTGAAATCCTGAAGCATGCTTTCCAGTGAAAGGAATGCCAGCACAGGTGGACTGTTGAGGAGGAGAAGGAATTTTGAAAGGGGAATGACTCTCTCAACAAACCGCTGCCATTTTTAAGTGCACTTTTAATTCATTTTTTGCAACTTGACCACAAATGTTAACAAAAATTCATATGGAAAAATAGCTTTGCGATTGAAAAGATACATTAAAAAATATTAAACTCATAATCAAAACAGAGGTAGAATAACACAAATAATTTAGAATATCTGCCAGTTTGCGGGCAGTTATCCCTAAAAAATAACCAGGAAGATAGCATGAACCAAGAATTGTTAACCAAAATTTGTAATGATATAAACTCGTGCCCTAACTGGAGAAGCGGTAGCTTGAAATGTGGAAGGGATGAAACTGCAATCCCAAAGACTGTTGAAATAAAAGATACTCAGAAAATTTTGTTAATAACAAGAGATCCTTCGAATCAAGCAAATAAACTCGATGACGTAACCAGTTTCGAAAATTCATTTTTCATGGACAAGGTGCTTCCTATTTTATTCGCTGATTACGAAACAGAGAAAGCAAAAAAGGACATGAAATATTTTGAGGATTTCAGAGAAAAGTTCCTGAGTTTGTTTTACTGGACCCACTACCAAAAGTGCTTCCCTGGGAAAAGAGAGGGAGCTCACAAACAACCAAGAAAAAAATGTGCAACCAGATATCTTAAAACTGAAATCGAAGCTTTTGACCCTGAAATCATAATTTGTATAGGAGCAAAGGCTGTTGATCATGTGATAAAGGAGGCCGTTGAACGAGTAAAAGGTGAAAAACTGCTACAAACAATCTCCAAAAACGGCAATAACCACGTTACATATTCTGGAAAAAAGATTCCTTTTATCGCTCTGACCCATCCTTCAGGTTCAAACAACGGTGCAAAGAATAACCCATCTTACAGGTATGAAGAAACAATAAAATTAATTCGTGAAAAAGTAAGAGAGTTTGAGTAAATTGCAGATGAAACATAGAAAGCTAGAGAGCAATCATAAAAAATGATAATATGTAGATGACGGACGAAAAAAATAATAGAGCGAGATTTTAGGAGAAAAGAATGCCCCTTACAATCCGCCCCGAAACCCCCACCGACTACCCCGGCATAAGCGAAGTAAACGACCTCGCTTTCGGGCAGCCTGCCGAAGGAAAGCTTGTAGAAAAGCTCAGGAAAAACCCGAAATTTGTCCCCAGGCTCTCCCTGGTCGCCGAAACTGAAGGCAAGATCGTGGGCCACATCCTCTTTTTTCCCATAATTATCAAATCCGCAAACGGAAAAGAAAAGGAAACTATCTCCCTAGCCCCCGTGTCTGTCTTGCCCGAGTTCCAGAAACAGGGAATCGGGGGAGAACTAATAAAAGAAGGGCTGAAAGCCTGCCGGGAACTCGGATATGATTCAGTAATCGTCCTCGGGCATCCCGAATATTATCCCAGGTTCGGGTTTGAACCAACGGTTAAGTGGGGGATAAAAGACCCATTCGGCGCACCGGAAGAAGCGTTCATGGCGCTGGAGTTGAAGGAAGGGGCACTTGAAGGCGCAGGTGGGGTTGTGGAGTACCCGGAAGAATTCAATGACGTTTGAGGGGCAGGACTTCATATTCCATTCAATAAACCCGATCCGGCCCGGGCGCAAGCGACCCTGGAGGGGCGCTGGATTCTTAAAAGTAAAATTGAAAGCAGATCCTGACCTGGAAAATAGCTTAAAAAGCTGCCAGAAAACACGAAATTAAAAAAGAGTGAAAAAGAAAGAAAAAAAAGGTGGGAGACGGAATTCCCACGGCTACTTGAGAAATAAAATAATATTTCTTAAATTTTGCGGCTTACAGGTTCTTTCCCATTTCCTTTGCCCTTGCAAGGACAGCTTCCTGTGCAAGGATATCTTCTTTTTCGCGGGTTCCGGCTGCAACGATGCTGCCCTGGACGTCGAACTGCATGAAGGAGAAAAGGCCTTCCATGTAGTCAAAATACTGTTTGAAAGTGTTCGGGTCAGGGTTACCCTGAGTGTAGGCAAGGACGAACTTCTTGGGCATGTTGAGGCGGGTTGAGAAGTCCGGTTTGATGAAGGCGACCAGGCGGTCCACGAAGAGTTTGGTCTGGGCGGTAATCTCCCACATATAGAGGGGGGAGCCGAGCACGATGGCATCTGCGGCCTGGACTTCCTCGTAGAGTTCCTGCATATCGTCGTCGATTACGCACTTGCCCTCGGCCTTGCAGGTCATGCAGCCCCTGCAGGGGGAGAGATCAAGGCTGGAAAGGTTGTAGAGATTTGTCTCGGCGCCGTTTTCTGCAGCACCTGCGAGGATTGCATTCACGAGTTTTTCAGTGTTTCCGGCCACTCTGGGGCTTCCGACTAATCCTAAAACTTTCATCTGAAATATTCCTCCCTGAATTATAATAAGAACTGAATTAAGGAAATGAGCCAGTTCAATAAAAATGTTTCCATGAAAACCTTACCTGCACCTTGAAAATCAAGCGCTTCTCGAAGAGTAAAAGGGTGAAAACAAAAGAAGGAGATAAAAAATTCAGATTGAAAAGTTCTCGCCAGATTCGGCTTTAAAGAACTCGGGGCCAGGGAGGTGGGAAACAGAGATCAAACGTCCCAGATCCCTTGCTTTTTCCAGCAGTTTGGGCCGGGAGGACACTTTTACATTATCGGTTCCTGCCGCAATGATTGTTTCCAGAACATCAAAGCCCAGGTAGTAAAGAAGCCCGGCAGTGTAATCGAAATAGGGCTTAAAGGCATCCCTGTCGGGACTGCCCTGAGAGAAGACCAGGATCATTTTTTTATGGTCGAGCCGACTCGAAAAATCAGGCCTGAGAAAAGCCGTAAGGCGGTCCACAAAGAGTTTAGTCTGGGCTGTCATCTGCCACATGTAGACAGGAGAACCAAGAATAACGGCATCGGAACTCCGGATTTCCCTGTAAAGTGCCCTCATGTCATCATCAATTACACACTTGCCGCTCTCCAGGCACCTTTGACAGGCATCACAGCCTTTGATGTCAAGAGCCTCGAGGTTATAGACCTTCGTTTCAGCGCCCTTTTCCGAGGCCCCCTCGAGAATTGCATTTACAAGCTTTGCGGTATTTCCATTAACGTTAGGACTGCCCACCAGACCAAGAATTTTAATGTAGAATCCCCCATAGGAAATTTAAAGAAAATAACCCCTATAGAACAAATGTAAATAAAAGTATAAACTCTTGGTCAGTATAAAAATGTTTCTTCTGTTTGAAGGGGGACTGCAGGACTTCCATTGCGAGAGGAAAACAGGGAAAAAGAAAACAAAAAATAAAAAAGAAATACAAAAAAGCAAAAAGAAATAATGGAGAACCTTGCCTTACTCCCCAAAAAGAACAATCACCCGACCAGCATCTTCCTCAATATAAGGATCGCACCAAGGATTGCGGCAATGGCAAGTATCACCCATATGACCGGCTGGTCCCCGGAGGACTCAGCCCCTCCTTTTGCCTCTACATCACTGGTATTTCCTTCCGAATCTTCTTCCAGATAATCCGTGTCTTCACCGTCTGCAGATGGTTCAGACGTTTCTTCACTCTTGTTCACTATCGTGGCTTCATTTTCGTCATCATCCGAATTCGAAGACCCGGAGGAGGAGGAGACCGAACCCTGGACGTTTATTTCGACAATCGAACCGGGACCTTCCGTTTCAATTGATTCCAGATCGGCCGCAGAGATATCGAGTTCTGCTTTTTTATCATTGATGTAGAATTCCACCTCTTCCAGATTCCCGTAATTCTCAGGGGCGAGGTTCAGGTTGAGACTGAATTCTCCTTCCTCATCAACCGTGCTTTTCGCGATTAATTTTCCTTCGTAATAGGCCAGTATTTCGGAACCTGTTGCAACAGGCTCTCCGTTTACATCCATTTCACCCTGCAAGATCAGCGGCAGTGCAGGCAAGCCTTCAGCCCCTTCGGATGATTCGGACTCGGCTGCCATACCTCCCGTTGTGCATGCAAGCAGTATAAGCAGGCTTACAGCAAGTACTCCGAACTTTCGATATTTGATCAGCATAACTTACCCCCAATTTATGTATACGTCTCAAACTTCCATGAACCGGAGGTGTTCATGGGTCTCCT
Organism: Methanosarcina sp. KYL-1; assembly: GCF_024372725.1. Classification (GTDB taxonomy): domain Archaea; phylum Halobacteriota; class Methanosarcinia; order Methanosarcinales; family Methanosarcinaceae; genus Methanosarcina. Next base: position 11,232 of record NZ_VOUA01000002.1, on the reverse strand, counting down.
GCTTCATCCCTCGGGCCGCGGCCGGGAATCTGCAGGTTCATCCCCTCCCGAAGAGGGGCCTCAAACGTGTGCAAGTTCCCTTTTACCCCTGACATGGCCTTCTCCCCCGTGAATCCCACAAATTTCCAATTCGCAGGATTTACTGGCCTCGCCTTGAGCATGCAAAAAGGGCGGTAGTATGAGATATATAATTGATATTATATATATTTGATAGATTTTAATATATTAATTTTTGAATAATATAAGGGCCGAAAAAGGCAAAAAGGGCCGGAAATGAAGCCCCTGTAAGGCATTACAAAGGACTGCACCCGGAAAAAACCCGAAATGAATATCCCGAACTGAATACCCCGAACTGAATACCCCGAACTGAATACCCCGAACTGAATACCCCGAACTGAATACCCCGAACTGAATACCCCGAACTGAATACCCCGAACTGAATACCCAGAACAGAATACCCCAAACAGAATACCCCAAACAGAATACCCCAAACAGAATACCCAGAACAGAATACCCAGAACAGAATACCCCAAACAGAATACCCAGAACAGAATATTATTCTAAATTTAGTTCAGGCAAACCGGTTACCACCCCACGGCATACAGTGTGGTATTTTCTGTCGCAAGGATCCAGTAGCCCTGGTAGGGTTCCATCATAAACACATCCGTGCCCACATATTTACCCTGGAGTTCACCTTCAAGGCCGTTTCTTCCTATGTAAGTATAAGAAGCATCAAGTGGGTCCCAGGGCCCGATGATTTCGAAATAGGAAGCATCGATTCCTGCAAGGGTAAATTCCGCAGAAAGGGTCTCTGTAGAATCCGTAAACCCTATGGCGTTCCAGCCTTCATAGATGGGGATGCTGGCTCCCGGAACCTGTGGGTCAGAGTTCTTTCTTTCCAGCCGCTCAAGCGGGATGAGCCCGAAATCGGGACTTTTCACCCAGTACCCTTTAAGAGGCTCCAGGTCTGCTGCATCCGTCCAGATCCCATCGGCCGCATCGTAGTAAATCACCGACTCATAATTCAGGTCGGCAAAAATGTAGTCTACGCTTGCATTCTCAAGTGCATAGGGCACCGAGATGAAGGTCCAGCCGGGGAAGATACCGATTCCAGGGGCTTCCGGGTCAAATACCCTGATATACTGCTCCTTTGTGGTTGAAACACTGGCAATGGTTTCGCCCCCTTCAAGGATTGAGATGCTTGCCGTCACATTGTAAATCCCCGGATCTGCGTAGATATGGGTTGCATTCATTTCCGTTGAATTTGAGCCGTCCCCAAAGTCCCAGATCCCCTCAACAGTCACGTTCCCCATATCAAAATCAGGCCCAAAATCCGCAAGAGGCGTGAAGTTCACGGAGAGAGGCGCATACCCGGACCTGGGATAGGCAGTGAAATCAAGCTTCGGGTACTCCGAAACCGGCTCCTCTTCAAGAACCTCGATATAAGCCTCTTTTGTGAGAGACTTGTTCAGGGTCTCGTTGCCTTCCGTGTAGAAGAGGGTCAGGGTGACATCATAGGTCCCAGGGGTCCCATACGTATACGACCCGGTGATCTCTGTCGAGTTGGTACTGTTCCCGTCCCCGAAATCCCAGAAGCGCGTGACTTCCGCGGTATCGGGGTCAAAGTCAGGCCCAAAATCCGAGGTATCGGTGAAGTTCACGGTAAGAGGGACATTTCCGGACAGCGGCTCGGCAGTGAAGTTCATAACCGGAAACTCATCTTCAACTGTCCCCGAAAGCACCTCTATGTATTCGGTTTTAGTTTCGGACTCCACAGCAAGCGTTTCCCCGTCTTCGGTGACTGTTACTGTGAGAGTGACATCATAAATTCCGGCTTCCTCATATACATGAGAGAGATCCGGAATCGTAGAATCTGCAGTCTGGCCGTCTCCGAAATCCCAGGAAAAGGAGACGTCCATGATTTCAGGATCAAAGTCAATCCCATAGTCCGTTGTATCTGAGAAAAGAACAGAAAGAGGCGCCGGCCCTGAAATAGGTTCTGCTACGAAATCAGGGATAATAGGCTCTTCCAGCTGTGCTTCTGCGGCACCTGACAGTGCCAGTACTAAAAATAAAACAAACGTAAAATAAAAAACATGAACTACTTTTATCAATATTCCCCCTTCACTCACTTTCTTGATGGAATTCTGTCAGGCATGCCAAAGAATTCCACATAAACATAATATATGAAGAATTATATAGATTTCGTTTTAATAAATAATATATTAAAAATAATTATATGATACAAATCCACAAGCAACAGGATAAATAAAGAGATAGCAAGAAAAAATAAAGAGAAAAGGGCGATAAAAAAGAAAAAGGAAGAAAGTAAAGGAAAAAGAACAAAAGAAAGGAAAAGGGAACCGCAAAAAGAGAGGGGAAGAGAAGGAAAGAAGGGAAAATATGTTCCCAAAAGAGCTTATTTCCCCTTCAGGCCTCCATCTTCACTTATTACCCTTTCGAAGAAGAGCAAAAGCTCCCAGTCCTGCAAGAAGCACGGATAACAACTTGAATCCGGGAATTGCAGGCTTTTCGGGCTCTTCTTCCGCTTTTTCGGCTTTCATAGGCAGGCCGGCATATGCCTTATAGTCTGAAACCGAAACCCCAAGGAAGGTGGAGTCTCCTGAATAATACTTCACAAGGGATGCAAAACATTTCTGTATCGCCATTTTATCTTCGAAGCCCTCACCCACCGAAACTTCTATAAGGCCTTTTGAGCCCGCTCCCCTGATTTCTCCCATCTGTGGCACAACGGCGTCCACGATAAGAGAGGAGGAATTCAGGTTTGTAGTCCCCCTGTCATACGCCCTGACCACGAAGAAATCGACAAATGGGGCAATTTCTTCAATATTCGAGGCAGCATAGCGTGGGGGCAGGTTTGCAGAGAAGGAGACATTTCCTCCGGCTTTTTCGGATGCAGCCTCAAACAGGGACACGTAATCCATACAGCCGTCTTTGGAAGCCGGGTCCGCAGATGATTCCATATAGATAGTAATCCCGTCAAAGGCTCCCAGGGACTTCTTATTATAGTCAAGGACAGCATCCACGGCATCAAGGGAAGTGTTCAGGTCCCAGGCACCTGTACAATCCGGGTCTTCAAGGAGCACAGCGTACACTTCAAGTCCTTCTTCATGTGCCGATTTTACAAAGCGTTCGTACTGCCAGACATCTGTTGTGTCCACGCTAAGGAAAATCGTATCGATGCCTGAGGCCTCAAGCCCTTTAACCAGGGAGGGGAAATTGAACTGGTAAGGAGAAGAAAGCCGAATTCCAGAAACATCCACACTGTATTCGGGGAACACCACCTCAGGGACAGTTTCTTCCTCTTCAGTCAGGTTTTCCGGCGCCTGCTCGGGTTCTTCAGGAACTGGAACTTCGGGAGTGGAAACCTCCCCTACTTTCGGCTCTGTAACCTCTTCTGCAGCTGGTTCGGTTTCTTCTGCGGCAGGTTCTGTTCCTGCAGGAGCCGAAACAAAGCGGATTGTGGGCTCGACCCCTACAAATTTGCGGACCAGTACGTAGTCCACGGCCATATATCCGGTATTATCCGAGGCATCGGAATAGGAAGCTGCGTAAAGGTAAAGGTGCATGGGCAGGTTGGTGACATACGCGGTTGAGGTGTAATCCATCCTTGAGTCCCGGACTCCGTTTTTGAACCAGGCAACACTGCGGTTGTCGTCATCCCCATACCAGGCAATCCCCGATGTATACCATTCTCCTTCCGGGACCCTGACATTTGTCAGGTCAAAAGTACGGAAGTTCTCCTTTCTGGAAGTAAGCTCCCAGCGCACCCTTGTCTCATTGGCAAGTTCGGTCTCGTGCTTAATCTCGTTTTTGGTGGTGTCGATCTGGTCTATGAGACCCTGCCTCAGCAAAGGGCCCCTTTCGTCTTCTCCGGTTGTGACCTTCATCCTCCTGGCCACGAACATGGAATTAATCTCAAAGCTGTCCCGGGTGTAAATCAGGGAAAAGTCATTGGGATGAACCCTGGGAACTACAAGCTTGCAGATTCCGTTCCTGACCTCTACAAATCCCTCCCCGTCATATTTAGCATTCCAGAAAAGGCTCTGGAGGCTACTGCCCGTAAAATCATCGAAAAATTCAAAAGTATCTTTTCCACTGCTTACCGATTTTGCTGCGGGGTTCCCATACTTCATGAGGACAGTCCTTTGCCCGTTTGCAGGGAGGAAAGAGACCCTGACCCAGACGGTGGCTTCCCCGCTCTTCGGGTCCCAGGTCTCGACCCAGTAATCAAGTTCCTTTTCTCCCACAAAGAAACGAAGGTCTGAACCATCGGCTTTAGCTTTGGAGAAATTGAAATTCGAAGAATCGAGAATTATCGGAACCTGGTAGCCTGTAAGGTCTTTACCGGCATTCTCAGTTACGACAATTTTCTCAGAATAAGCCCACGGGTCATCCGTTTCAGCAAGGGCAGAGCCCGTAATTAGAACACATATGAGGAATACATAAATGATTCCGCATTCAATTGATCTGGCAGTCATTTTTAGCAGCCCCTTTGTCCATTATAAAAACGAAAAAAACAATTCTATCCAGAATAACATACAGTATTTATTTACATAACAATAAAGCTTTTTCGAGGAATACAGGTAATCAATCATATAAATAGGAATAACTTTTAGATGTGGGAGATGTTTTCCAGACAAATGATCGAAACCTGAGATTGGAACCGAAAAAAGGATTGCATGAACCGCAAAGAAAAAAACCGGCGAGTATTCAGCAAATAAAACGGTCAGCAATAAAAAGGTAGCCACAAAACAAAGGGAAATAATGAGTCCGAAACGATAATAAAGCATCCTTACAAATAAAAGTCCCCATGACGCTTCTATCCAGCAACGAACTTAGGAAACTGGTGAAGATGACCCCCCCTCTACTGGAAAATGCAGTGGACATCGAAACCCAGATCCAGCCTAACGGACTCGAACTCACTCTGAAGGAAGTAAAGACCATTGAGGGTGTCGGAGCCGTGGATTTTGACAATTCCGGAAGAAAAATTCCCGAGAGCCAGCTCCTGGAATTTGACGAAGAGGGCTGGATCCACCTGCCAGCCGGGATTTATAAGGTTCTTTTCAATGAAATAGTAAACATCCCCAGGAACCTTGCCGCAATTGCAAAACCGCGTTCAACCCTGATCCGCTGCGGAGCCACCCTTGAGACTGCAGTGTGGGATGCGGGATACCGGGGGCGCAGTGAATCCATGCTTGTTATTTACAACCCGGCGGGCTTCAGGTTAAAGAAAGACGCCCGGATAATGCAGCTGCTTTTTTATACCCTTGACAGCGAGGTAGAAGAAGGTTATTCCGGGATTTACCAGAACGAAAACACGAAATAAGATCCCCGAACTGACAGAATAAGAAAAAATCAGGAAAAATCTCGCGGGATCCCGAAATATATAGATAAAGTATATATTATCCAATCCATATATCAAACCTCATGAGCACAATCGGTAAATCCGTAAGGATGGAGCGCATTTTCGACCGGAATACACGAAACGCCATTGTCATTCCCATGGACCACGGAGTGGGGGCAGGCCCCATCAAAGGGATTGAAAACCTCCAGGAGACTGTCAACAAGGTCGCGGAAGGCGGGGCAAACGCTGTGCTGGGCCACATGGGCCTTCCAAAATACGGGCACAGGGGATACGGGCACGATGTAGGCCTGATCATCCACCTCTCAGCCTCAACCTCCCTTGCAGTGGACCCGAACCACAAGGTGCTGGTCACAACCGTGGAAGAGGCAATCAAGGTAGGAGCCGATGCAGTCTCGGTCCACATCAACATCGGAGCAGAGGACGAGTTTGAAATGCTCGAGGGGCTCGGACAGGTCGCAAGGAAATGCGATGAATGGGGCATGCCTCTCCTTGCCATGATGTATCCCAGAGGAAAGAAAGTCCGCTCGGAATACGATGTGGAAGTGGTAAAGCACGCTGCCAGGATCGGGGCCGAGCTCGGAGCCGACATCATCAAGACAAATTACACTGGAAGCCCGGAAACCTTCAGGGAAGTCGTTAATGGGTGTCCGGTGCCTGTGATAATTGCAGGCGGCCCGAAAGTAGGGTCCGAAAGGGAACTTCTTGAGATGATCGAGGGATCCCTTGAGGCAGGAGGAAGGGGAGTTGCCATTGGCAGAAATGTCTTCCAGGCAGAAGACCCGACAGGCCTGGTCCGGAAAATCGCAAAGATCGTTCACGGCGGAATGAGCGCGGAAGAAGTGCTGAAGGCGGGCGGGGAAGCCTGAGGAAACAGGCAAATACAACCCTGTATGGCACAACCATATACCCGGAGTACTTCAAGAATATATAAGGAAAGAATTTATCATGATTATTCCAGTGGAAATGAAGGGGTTGCCGTTTTTATAAAAAACGATTCTAAAGTTTTATCAGAAAACATTAATCCTGAGAAAAGGCAAGACTTCGGTTAATTTTCGAAAAAAATGAAACCTTACTGAGTCGAAACCTTTTCAATTAAGGTCCCTGATCCACTCCGGAAATTCAGGATTTATCCGGATCTTTTTTTCACATTTTAATTCACGGGAATATTATATATTATATAGTATACACCCCATGAAACATTTAAAAACTCCATCGGAAATGGAGGGGTGTAACACCTCAAACGATAAAAACTTTTTCTCTGCTCTGTCTCTGTCAGTGCCCGGACTGTTCATAATAATTGAGATACATATCAGGGAGCCCATATAAGTCCTATATATATTCGGCAAGGAACATTTCGTTAGTATGTAGATTCCATGGGAAATAAAGGGGTAGATGAATTCTTATGCAATGGATAAAAAAAATGTGAACTTGAACCTTCCGGGAAATAAATACTTCCACGATACAGGGAGGGAAAAGAAAAGAAAAGGTAAAGCACATCTGCATAAAAATAGAATGTGAAGTCACATTCATAAGAAATGTAATCTTAGGAATACATTGAAAAAGATATAGAATAGGAAGAAAAATAGATAGGGAAGGGGAGAAATATCCATATCAAAAAAATAAACCAGAGAAAAGTTCCAGTGGAAATTATATGGTCGGTGTTTGGGAAAACTTGAAAATCAGGGAGGATAAACAAAAAAGAAAAGGAAAAGGAAAAAGGAAAAGGAAAAGGAAAGGGAAAAGGAAAAGGAAAGGGAAAAGGAAAAGGAAAAAAGGGTCAAAGGTCTGAGGGCACAAGGTCGCAGCCAGTGCATCTGGGACACATGGTTTCTGCCAGTTCGGGTTTCAACCCGTATTTTTTGAGGATTTCAGCCTCCATTTTTGCAAGCTTCAAAAGGCGCTCAGGCGATGGGCGTTCGGCAAAACAATCTCCAGCCCTTAAAGGATGAGGGCTTACCGGGCGCAGGACAGGAATTACACCCATTTTTGCAAGAGTTTCGATTCCTTCCCGGACGGCATCATCTGTTTCTCCAAGCCCTATTATGAAATTGCTAAAGACCCTGTTTTTTCCGAAAATGTCCACAGCTTCTTTGAGCCTTTCCAGGATCTCGTCAAGGAAAAGGCCCCCGCAGACCTTCTGGAAAATTTCACTGTCCATTGTTTCCACGTTATACTTGACTTCGGAAGCTCCGGCTTCGTAGAATTTTCGGGAACAGCCCTCGGTGGGATACACCGAAACCCCTATGGGAACACCATACTTTTTGAGGGCCGGGAGCAGCCCGAGCACGCGGTCCACCTCTCCTTCAACGGTTTCCTCGACACCCGAGGTGAGGGAAATGGCTTTAAGCTGGCCTGCCTTAAAAACTTCATCGACGATTTTCAGGACGTCTTCTTCACTCTTGACATGTCCCTGGAGTTTGGGCACGGGACAGTATTTACAGTCAAAGATACACCTTTCGCAGAGGGTAATGAAAGCCTGCTCCGGACAATGGGCAAGGGCAGGCTCAAGCCTTCCGCGGGCCAGCTCTTTCCCTTCAAAAAAGAGCGAAACCATGCTTTCACCTCCTGATTCGTCTCCTGATTTTTCTATGGAAAGAGGGGAATCTTCTCTGATGCTTAGCCTTACCCTTCTTTCCCCCGACCTGAAGAAAACGGAACTGATACCTGCTCCAGGGCCTGCTGTGGAGCCCCGGGCCCGCGGAACGAGGGAAGGATCTATGGAAACGGAACCGATGGAAATGAGGAGAGCTTTTATTTCCGGAGTCATGAGCCTATCATGCATGCAAAAATTCCTCAACTGTTTATTACAATCTCCCCGGACCTTTTTCATCTCCGGAGGGAGATTAAAGAATTTTATATAAGTATATAATTTTAATTGTGAGTTTTTCTTTCGTATATATAAATAATTGCCAAAAACTCCGTCCTATTATGTGATTTTAATTTCTCGGGGCCACTTTCAACTCAATGATATTAAGACATGGGCCGGAATCGGGAATTAGGGGAGTGAAAGCGCCTGAGAGTTAAGATGAAAGCTAAGATGACTCTTCCATGGAGATATAAAAAGTATTCTGCCAGAAGAACCAGAAAACAGCATATATAAATAAAAAGAAGATATAGGGGAGAAGAGAGTAGATATTAAATCTGGAAGTTAACAAGGAGGGATAGCAAGTTTGTTGAAAAAATGGCTTGTATTACTTATAGTGATCTCATGTGCCCTTTTTGCGGCCTCCTCTGGATGTAGCGAAAGCGGAGAAGATGGAAACCACGAGGATGCAGAGGAAGAAGAGGAAATAGAGATGGAAATTACCTCTACGGGGAACTCGGAAGACTGGTGCTCTGTTGGATCTTCCTGGCAGGCATCAAACCCCCAGACAGGAGAAATGGTCACAATGAAAATAACGGGGACCGAAGTTATTGACGGGGTATTGATGTGCAAAGCCGTATACGAGACAAATACGGAAGAAGATGTCTCAAAGATAGAATACCTCTGGTCCGAAGACGGGGAAACCGTTTTCTGGATTGCCTACGACGAATCAGGGAAGATGGTATCCAGCTTCAGCATGAAAGAAGGAAAGATTACGGTTACCGATGAAGAAGGAAATGTAATGGAAATAAACCAGGACTCGTGAAAAAGTGAGTCAGAAACACATTTAATATTCACCTGAAAAAGATTAAGTGGAAAAAATATAATGAAGATTTCATGGAAAATGTTTTTTTCCGGAAAAACAGCTTTTAAATTTTCTCCTTAATTTCCTTTAATTTTTCTTTCTTAATGTTGCTTTTCTTACCTGATTCCTGTTGTATTGTTACTTTGGAAGATTATTCAAGGTTACCTGAAATATTCAGCCAGGGAAAAGATCCGGTTTTACAAAGTGAAATGAGAATAAATCAGGCCCTTGTGGCATTATAGAGAAAATTTCAGGGCCAGGGTTAGTTTAATGATATTATGGTATTACAATACCATTAAAATAATACAACAATATTAGAGAGATGCAATAACATTAAAATAATGAGTTAATATTAAAAAGATGTAACAATTGTAATGAAGTAGAATAACATTATGTGTTACATATATTTTCAAAAGTATTAAATACTGGGAGGTCATAGTATACATTGCGTTCTCATCCCTTCAACCCCACAGCGAACACTACTCCACACGAAAGAATGAAAACAGGGAATTTAGGGAATTAGGGAAAATAATAATTAAAACCAACAGACGCGCAACCACATCGAACTCAGTACTTTGTATCTCTTCCCAGAAAAAAACGACTCTCTTGAATGCCGTTCGAAACTTCCAGGTTTTCTTGGGTGGGAACGCAATTATTTCTTTTTTTAGAGCGTCATAAATCAAAATTGTGATATTCAATTCCTTCTAATTTTCGGCTACGTTTTCGGCCTCGTCCTTGGGTCAGGGATCAATCTGAAAAGAAGAAAAGAAGGGCACATCACCATGTTTGACCGAATTTGAGAGCCATTCTTCTGCTTATAAGTTTCAGTAACTGACCCCACTACCCAATTTTCAAAAATCGAATTAAACTCATGGGAGTAGCTCAAATAACAGAAGAAAAGATGAAATTGGCCTTTTCTATCGACCCCCGGACAAATACTGATGAAGAACTGCCTGCAGGAAAAGTGTAGGTCATCCGTTATGACGTGGTTAACATGCATCAAGTAATAAAAACGGCAGCCCAGAAATCCTGGATCCTAACCCTTACAAACAGAATGGATCGGTAATACCGTTTTTGTCCCGGGCGTAAAGCAGGTATTTCCGGGGTGAAAAAGAGTACAGGATGAAAAATATGTTCAGATCTTCTATTTTTGTTTATTTGTTTGGTTCTACGTCATAGTTCAGACGTTGCTTTTCTGCTGAATGGCCAGCATGCTACAGTTGCATACGGCGTGGAAAAAGCGATTACTACCCAAAAATGTTATAAAGGTGCAATAACATTAAAACAATAACGGAAAATTAGAGGGGTGTATGATACATATATCTATTTAGTAACATTATGTGTTACTTATACATTGAAAAGTATTAAATACTGGGAAGTCATAGTATACTTTGCGTTCTCATCCCTTTAACCCCACAGCGAACACTACTCCACACAAAAGAACGAAAACCGGGAATTAGGGAAATAAAAATAAAACCAACAAAAGCGCAACCACACATCGAGTTCAATATTTTGTATCTCTTCCCAGAAAAAGCCTCTCTGGAATTCCGTTCAAGGATTCCAGGTTTTCCAGGATGGGAACGCAAACATTTCTTTTTTTAGAACATCATAAATCAAAATCGTTATTTCATTCGCAATTTTAGTTGCAATTTTAGTTGCAATTTTAGTTGCAATTTTAGTTGCAATTTTAGTCGTAATTTTAGTCGTAATTTTAGTCGTAATTTTAGTCGTAATTTTAGTCGTAATTTTAGTCGTAATATTGGTTTAAAATATCCTATAGATAAGCACCCTGCAGGCCAAAGAAAACGCAGGGATTTTTTTCAAAATAATAAGATTGCTTGCAAATATTGTAACTCTGCCCAGCCACTCAGGCTAAGAATCAAATAAGATATTGCCGGGAAAGGACAGGAAGTTTGTAAGATAAATAAGATTTTCCAAAAGTACTTAAGTTCAAATGGAAGGACTTATGGGATTTTAGGAGCATTAAGGGCTAATCCCCGCTTTTTCAAAGGCTGGATACAGCCCGTCAACTCCAACAACGCAACTTCATTAACATATGTATAGTAACCATCTACATAAAATAATATGCCAGAGAAAGATTATTGGATAGTATATTGATACCTAAAAGGTGAACTGATTGTTGAAAGTGCTTCGGTATAGAATCTATCCTGCAAA
>NZ_VOUA01000001.1 GCF_024372725.1 Methanosarcina sp. KYL-1 | reverse complement strand
AAAAAAGAACTATCAGAGAGAATACACAGTTGTCCTTACTGTGGACTGGTTCTCGATAGAGATCATAACGCTGCTATGAATATTCTGAGATTGGGATTACAATCTCTCCAGAATTCTGGTAGATGCCTGTCACTTCAGTGACGGGAGTAGTCACCTCTTTTGAAAACTCAAACTTCTTGCCCTCTTTAAAAACTCAAGCTTAGTGATCCATTTTATAGCCGGTCTGCAGCACAAATGGCAAAATATTAATCATTCTACATATTAATAATAGCCAAATATAATAATAGTTAAATAATTAAACCGGTTATTATTAAGTAAAGTTTGAACTCAACCAATTGGGCTCAAACTGCATCAAACAAACAGGAATCCAGAGAACGGGCTCTTACACAGGAGCAGCCTTACCTCAAAATAAGGAAGTTTAGAGAGGAAGTTTAGAGAGGAAATTTAGAGAGGAAATTTAGAGAGGAAGTTTAGAGAGGAAGTTTAGAGCCAGATTGTTTTTGAAGCCGGAAAAATTCGGGATTGATATAGAAAAGGATAGAATAGGAAGTGCACTCAATTGATCTTTAGTTGGCTTTGAGTCAAAGCTCTGCAACTGAAGCGGATAATAAGATAAAATAAAGTAAAGTGAAATTGATTAAAAACAAATTATATTTGATTGCTGATTAATATTAAATAGTAAGTCGAAGAATTCTTTTTAGTTTTCTGTGAGATATGAATCTATCTTTATTAGAATTACATATTGTGCAACAATGTTGTGCAAGCATATTATGTGAAATTACATGCCTTACAAGATTACATTTTGTGCAAAATACATGGTCTTATGCCATAATGTTAAATCATTGGCTGAAGGGGACCAGATTGCATGAAACTACATGCTGTTGCAATTGTGTGTGAAATTCACTGAATTTATGATTCATCGAGGAGATAAGATATGGCTTGGATCGAACCGGAAGTAACCAGGAAACCAAAAAAACCGATGTTTTTATGTGTGCTTTCCAACACTAAGACCGCACACATCCCGAAGCTTTCGGCCGCAGGAAAAACGGCTGAACTCACGGACTATACTCCTGCTGGGGATGCAGAGCTCATGGATACCGGCAACATTATCAGCGTACCGGTGCTGCCCATGACACCCCCTTACGACACCCCGACTCCTGCGATAATGACCCGTTCGGCGTTGAAGCTCACAGACGCCCCTTACCATTTCATCAATTCAGGCCTTATCGTGACTCCCGGGGTCCCCTGCATTGACCTGAGAGCAAAACCGGGAGAAGACATAAGGGAGCCTATTGCAGTCAGGGACGTTCAGGGAATCTACGAGCGCGCAAAGTTCCTGGCCAAGAGGCTCAGGAACCAGGTCGACCATGTGGTAATAGGGGAAAGCATTCCCGGAGGCACGACAACTGCCATGGGGGTCCTGATGGCCCTGGGGTATGACGGAAATGTCAGCAGCAGTGCAGATGAAAACCCCCTGGAACTCAAGAAAAAGGTAGTTGAAGAGGGCATGAAAGCCTCCGGCCTGACCTTCGGATGCCTGAAGGAAGAACCTCTGAAAGCCATAGCCTGCATGGGAGACCCCATGATGCCCGCCGTAGTAGGGCTTGCTGCGGGTTTCCAGGGGACTGACATCGAGGTAGTCCTTGCCGGCGGAACCCAGATGGCAGCAGTCTACGCCCTGATTAAGCACATGGGCTTCAACACTGAAAAAATCTCTATTGCCACCACCCGCTATGTGGTCGAAGACAAATCCGCAAACTTCAACGAAATTACTAAAAGCCTTGGAGCTTCCGTCTACGTCGCAGACCCCGGCTTTGGAAAGTCTTCCCTGAAGGGCCTGCACAGGTACGAGACAGGCACCATCAAAGAAGGCGCAGGAGCCGGAGGAGCCATGTACCTCGCAGGCCTTTTCGGGATCACTCAGGACGAATTCAGGGCCGAAGTGGAAGAAGTCTGCAAACTCCTCAAGGCAGGGCACTAAAATCCCTATCTGAATTTCTTTTTTTCATCATTTTATAATTTTTACTTAAGGGGACATTTCCCCTCTCTTTTTATTCGCCTATTTATTTTTATACAGTAACGGTTTTAGACAGAGCTTAACTGGTTGCATATTTGAACAAATAAAAAATATAAATGAAATTAAGCTCTGAAAAACTCTGAAAAACTCCGATAAACTCTGAAAAACTCCGAAAAACTCCGAAAAAAATAGATTGAAAAATAAGAGCCATCTAAGGCTCTTTTACTGCACGTTTTGTATTTAATTCCAAAGCGGACTGAACATTCTGACAGTGCAGGAACTTCAGTTTTCCACACCGGCTTTCTGGCCTTCTTCAGGGAACTCCATGCCCATGGCAGAAGGCACCTTGCGGACTGGCTGCTTCTGGACCGAAAGCACCCTGTTTTCTTCGGATAAGCAGAAATCCGAACTTATACGCCCGCATTTACGGCAGTAGTAGAATACATTAGAACCCATTACCTGGCGTTTCAGGCGAGTGGCACATAAGCTGCAAAACATGGAAATATTGGTATCTTCCATGAGGACCCCTCATTCGTAAATCATGATAGAGTCAAGCCTTGCAGTGCCTACCTTAGTCCAGTACTTGCAAACCTGACAGTACTGTGTCTCCCCATCCATACTCAGTTTAAGTTCAGCGTTGCATTTTGGGCATCTTTTCAAATATTTCGTGTTACAAACCCCCTTACCATTTTTATTGAAATGTCCGGCTGAAACCGAACCTTGCAGGTATGAGAACAGTGAGTAAAAGGACCTTCCTCGACACAGGAAAGTACCGGAAATAACACTGACCCCACGACCCTAAATACTGAAACCCGTGTAAGCCCACTTTAGCCGTACACAGGAGTCCACATCCCCCAGACAGGACCTTACTTTAACATATTTTTAAGGTAAACTGGAACATAAATTATACTGGAATCCAGCCTGTCCGGCTTCGCCGCATAGCGCTGCAACCAAGATAATCAATTATATTGTACCCGAAAGCATATAAGGTTTAGTACAGGGACAAAGAATATAAGCTGAAACCGGCAAAAGATGATCGAGTTGTCCTAAAAAAAGAAGAGCAAAGAAATAAGGTAAATTTCAGGAAAAGCCCTGAAAAACCCGGAATAAATACCTCCCCGGATATGAACACGCCCGCAGATTTTATTTATTTACTCTGTAACGCTGTTCAGAGAGACCTTCGAAGCGAAATATATAAATAATATCATCGCTTTAGGAGTGTTCGCGACAGGGTGAGCATAAACGGGCACACCCGATAACAAGAGCCGCTTTAACTCAGTTGGTAGAGTGTCTGGCTGTTAACCAGAATGTCGTAGGTTCGAGCCCTGCAAGCGGCGTAAAATTCTTACATTTTTATAGCGATTTTTTTGGGCATTTAAAAAACACCACAAGAAATATTGCTATTAAAAACATTAAAACTATTAAAAATCACTACTAAAAGCAATAAACACTGGGGGCCTGTAGCTCAGTCAGGTTAGAGCGCTCGGCTCATAACCGCGTGGTCACCGGTTCAAATCCGGTCAGGCCCATAAAGTATTTATTCTAAGAATCCCTGATAAGGAAGGTTCATCCGTACTCCCGCAAGGGAGCATGTTTCCAATCAAAAAGCCGCTTTAACTCAGTTGGTAGAGTGTCTGGCTGTTAACCAGAATGTCGTAGGTTCGAGCCCTGCAAGCGGCGTAAATCTATTTTAAGCTCTTTTGGATACAAGGTTCCATACTTTTCTGAAAACTTTTGCCAATTCATATGGTTCTTGCATAACTTCAGACGGACTTTCGGGTCTGCAAGAATTCCATGGATGAAATTCAGAGAGAATTTCCATTCTGTTTTCAAGCCCAAATTAATCCTACCCTTCGGTTTTGATTTCCAGTTCGGGTTTTTGGCGCAGCAGCGAATGTCACAAAGAGGTTTTCCCAATCTATATTGCCATCTGATACTGATTTTAAATTCCCGAAATACTTAATAATTCTTAATTGAATAGTCTTTGTAGAAGAGGGGAGTGGCAGGGCTCTGCTGGGCCGGAAACAGGCAGGAGATCACCAGCTACAGAACTGCCGGCTGCCCGACTACAAAAATTATTAAGGATAGTTGAAAGGATATAGATAAATACGGTTTCAAAGTATCTATAGCATCCAACCTACCAGCACCCAAGCAGCTGGAATTCAAGCATATTGAGGTTTATACACATGGTTTCAATTAACAAAGAAGATGTAATCGTACCACTTGATGTCCCGAAAGCAATGCGCGAAACATACGTAAAAAACTACATGGAAATCACCAACCATACCGGCAGACTCATGCTCTTTGCCGGGGACCAGAAAGTTGAACATTTAAACGACGACTTTTTTGGGGAAGGAGTCCCTGAAGACGACGCCGACCCCGAACACCTCTTCAGGATCGCAGCCGGAAGCAAGATAGGGGTTTTTGCCGCCCAGCTCGGGCTTATTGCCCGCTACGGCATGGACTACAGGGATGTGCCATATCTCGTGAAGATAAACTCCAAGACCCACCTCGTAGGCACCTCCCAGGCTGACCCCTTCAGTAACCTCTGGCACGACGTTGACCAGGTGGCCGAGTTTAAGGAAAACAGCGGGCTTAAGATCATGGGAGTAGGGTATACCATCTACCTGGGAAGTGAGTTCGAAGCCGAGATGCTTGTCCAGGCTGCCCAGGTAGTCTACGATGCCCACCAGCACGGGATGGTCTCAGTGCTCTGGATTTACCCGCGCGGAGCTGCAGTAAAGGACGAAAAGGACCCTCACCTGATCGCAGGCGCAACCGGGGTAGGGGCCTGCCTGGGTTCTGACTTCGTGAAAGTAAACTACCCGAAAAAGGAAGGAGCAAAATCTGCCGAGGTCTTCAAAGAAGCCGTAAAGGCAGCCGGGCGCTGTAAGGTTGTCTGTGCAGGCGGTTCAAGCGACGATGCCGAAGCCTTCCTCAAAAAGCTCTACGACCAGATCCACATCTCCGGAGCCCAGGGGAACGCAACCGGCAGGAACATCCACCAGAAGCCTCTGGACGAAGCTGTCCGCATGTGCAACGCCGTCTACGCCATAACCATAGAAGAAGCAAGCGTAGAAGAAGCCCTGAAAATTTACAGGGGCGAATAAAAGAGTAAACAGGTACGTATAAAAAGTACACAGGAACGGATAAGGGTTACTGCAGAGCCCCGGAAAACTCAAGAGCCCCGGGTACAGATTCCTGACCCCCTGACCCATCAGGAGTTCCTGAAAGGTTAAAGGACAGTATTAAAAACGGCATTGAAGATCAGTTTGAATATCAAAGGCCGTGAAAATATGCAAATTCCGGACCATAAGACAAAGATCGTCTGCACCATAGGGCCTGCTTCCTCCTCCGAGGAAATTCTCAGGGAACTGGTGCTTGCAGGCATGAACGTAGCAAGGATCAATTTTTCCCACGGAGACTTCGAGAGCCACAAGGAAGTCATCCGGCGGGTCCGAAAAGTCTCAGAAGAGCTTGACAGGACAATTGCAATCCTTGCCGACCTTCCGGGCCCCAAGATCCGAATCGGAAAACTTGAAAAAGAGCCCGTGATGCTGCACAGGGGAAACCGGGTAACCCTTACAGTGAATGATGCCCCCGGAAGCGAGGAAAGGATCCCCGTCAGCTATAGGCAGCTCCCGGAAAGCGTCTCCCCGGGAAGCCTGATCTATTTAAGCGACGGGTTCATCCAGCTCCGCTGCCTGGAGGTCTCGGGAAAGGACGTGCTCTGCGAAGTCCTTGTCGGAGGGCAGCTTTATTCCCATAAAGGGTTAAACCTGCCCGGGGCAAAGATTTTCCTTGACCCGGTAACGGAAAAGGACTTCAGGATCCTTGAGTTCGCCCTCAATGAGGACGTTGACACCTTCAGCATATCCTTTGTGGAAAAGGCCGAAGATATAAGGAAGGTCCGGAATTTTGCCGCAGAAAAGGGAAAATCCGTATACGTAGTCTCAAAAATCGAAAGAAGGCAGGCGGTCCAGAACATTGACGAGATCCTTGAAGAAACCGATGCCCTGATGGTTGCCCGGGGAGACCTGGGAGTGGAGATCCCGATCCAGGAAGTGCCTTCGGTCCAGAAAGAACTCATCCAGAGGGCAAAATTCCTGAGCATCCCCGTGATCACGGCAACCCACATGCTGGCTTCCATGACCGACAACATCCGACCCACCCGGGCCGAAGCAACGGATGTTGCCAATGCCATCCTGGACGGCACGGACGCGGTCATGCTCTCGGAAGAAACCGCTGTTGGGAACTATCCCGTAGAGACCGTGGAAATGATGGCAAAGATCGCAAAGACTACCGAAAACTGGCGCTCAAGGACGAAGTGGGGGCTTGACACGATAATCAAGGGCATCACGGCCCGGGAGATGTCAGTGGACGAAGTAATCACCCTCCAGGTGCATGAAGCCCTGCAAAAGCTCCCTGTGGCAGCCGTATTGACCCCCACCCGGAGCGGAGCGACCCCGCGCCGGCTTTCACGCTTCAAGCCCGAGCCCTGGATCCTGGCTTTCACGCGCTTTCCGAAGACCTGCAGCTGCCTGTCCCTATCTTACGGCGTCTACCCTGTCATCATGAAGAAGAACGTTGAAAACTGGGAAAAGGAAACCACGGAAAAAGCAAAGGAAATGGGTTTCACTAAAAGCGGGGACATCGTAGTCCTCACCCAGGGCCCGGCTTCCGGAAAGCCAGGGGGCACAAACATGCTCAAGATCCTCACGCTGGATTAAATTTCGGGAGGCTCGAAATCCATAAACCTTTATATTTAATTAGCTTTTGACTCTTACCTTTATATTTAGCTTTAGTTTTCAGCCTTAAATTCAGAACCCCAGTTTAAACCATTTTTTGAATTCAGGAAAAACAAATAAGAAAAATTGCTCATGCCAATAAATTTAGATACCTTATGTATGTTTTTACCTTCAGAGTAATTTACCGGATTTTATGAGGAGTCGCTAATGAAGAAAAAGAAGGACTCAGCAACAAAAAACCAGAGATATATGGCCATTTTCCTGGCCGCAACGATGCTACTGTCAGTATTTGTAGTGTTTGTCAATAATAACTCAAAAACGGACAGGGATAATGACGTTCCTGTTCCCGAGCTTGATGGCAACATTACCACCTTTGCTTTCTCCCAGATCCAGGGGAAGCAAGTCCAGCACGAATTCAACTCCATTGCCGACGGGCTTGAAATGAGCCCTGAAGGGCCTGTTAATGCCCTTTATGTTGACCTGCAGAAAACCAGGGGGACTCCTCTGGAAATGGCTCTTGGCAGCATCGAAATGATGAACTCCTTCTACGGAGCCGACGTCACCAAACGCTACAGCACAAATTACGCAGATGGAAGCGGGTTTGAACTCCACCAGATTCCCGAGCAGAAGCTTGCCATCCCCATGGACACCCGCGTATATCCCTACAATGACTACCAGATGCTTTACCGGACAAACGGCACCTACAACATCTGGAACGTGGTCGGAAACCCCGCAGTCATGGGCCCCATCCAGAGCGTTAGAAGCGTTGTCGATGTCCTTGAAGGAAACGCAACTGCTGCAAGCGAATATGACCAGCTCCTGGTCCTGGCGGACCCTGAGGATTCGATCTACCAGGAAGTGGGAACAAAAACCAACCTCACCGACATCCCCGCCGACAAATATTACAGGGACTTAAAAAAGCTGGATGACGGCAGCTACATGCAGACATCCATCTTCCTTAACCCCAAACCCGAACTAACAGAAAAAATCTCAACCATGCAGGCAAACTGCACCGAGCGCGGAGTCGCCTACAGCGTAACGAATGAAGGAGAAATCACCAAACTTGTAATAACAGCCGACTTCGAGAGTCTCTACGCGGAAGACAACCTGCTTTTAATATAAGCAGGTTAATTTTTTTATTTTTTTCTCTTCCTTTTTTCCCTTTCATTTTTCCTTTTCGTTTTTCTCCTGTAATGTTTCAGGTTTTGAACTCCGGAAAACTGATTTTCGCCTTGCCTGCACCTGCAGGTCCCAAAAAAACCTTAACGGGACCATTAAACAGGAAGTTTAAAATGGGCGTTTACTCTTTGCCCGCTGCCCCCTCAATCCTGCCGAGCAGGACTTTAAGGCCCTCTTCGAACTCCTTTCCGAGAGGAATCCCGTTCCTTATCATATACTCAAGCTGGGAGACAGCACTGTCCAGCTCAGCCCTGTTTTCCCCGGCATAATCCCCGAGGTCTTCGAGGGCCTGCAGGAGTTCGGGTTTTTCATTGACGCGGGCATAGAGGAGGGCGACCTTTGAGGTTTTTTCCACGACCTCCCGGGTCATCCGTTCGATCTCTTCCCGGCTGGTGCTCAGCTTCAGCGTCTGTTTCGTTTTTTCAAGGCTATTTTTCATTTCCTCTTCTTCAAGGTCCAGCCTTTCCAGGGCATCGAGGGCAGAAAGGAATTCGTAAACGTCCTGGTACCTGTCAGCTTTTTCCTGGGCCAGCAGTTTTTCAAAGACCCCGTCATAGCGGCCCAGGGCAGGGTCGGTTTTTGAGATTGCAGCCGGCTTTACCTCCTTTGAGACGATTTTACCTAGCAGCGCTCCCATGGAACACCCCGAGTAAGGAAGTTTTCCGGCAAGCAGCTCGTAAAAAACCAGCCCGATCTGGTAGATGTCCGTCCTCTGGTCGGGCTTTCCGTACATCTCCTCATCAAGCTGTTCGGGGGCTGCGTAGAGGGGAGAATAAGCATTGTGGGTGGTAAGGGAGTTCCTGGCCCCTATTTTTGCAAGCCCGAAATCCGTGATCTTTGGGGACAGCTCGCTATTGAGCAGGATATTCAGGGGTTTTAAGTCGTGGTGGAAGATTCCCCTCGAATGGGCATGGGAAAGGCCCTCTGCAATTCCCCGGATAAGCTTTAAGGCCCCGGCTTCCGGGAAGGGTTTGGGGTACTGGTCCAGTTCCCGGACCTGCCTGCCCTTGCAGTCAGCCCCTTCGACAAACTCCATTTCCAGGTAGGGCACGGGCAGCAGGTCGGACTTATACAGCCGGACTATGTTCGGGTGGTTCAAATTGTACCAGGCAGCGACTTCCTTTATGAAGAAAGAACTTGTCTTCTCATCAATCCGGGGGATTTTCAGGGCCACGGTTTCTTCGTCGGCCTTCCTTTTTACCTTGAAGACTGCCGCAAAGCCACCCTTCCCCAGAAGTTCAAGGGGCTCATACTGGGAAAGAAGGGCAGCCGGGAACCCTTCAAGAGAGGAACTGGTTTCCGGCTCTACCCCTGCTCCTGCAACTGCTCCTGCAACTGCTCCTGTTCCCACAGTTACTTCCGGATCTGCCTCAGACTTCACCCCGGAATCCACTTCAGACTTGATTTCAGACTTTACTTCAGACTTAATTTCAGACTTAATTTCAGGCTTCGCTTTCACAGGCCCCGTTCCTGAAGAAGGGCCTTTGCTTTCTGCGGCTCCACCTTCAGCCTCCCCTCCAGCTCCGCTTGCAGATGCAGAAGCCGCCTGTGAGGAAGCCTCCCCGGAAGGAGGCATTTTCCCGATCCAGGTCTTGGGGGGATAAATCTCCTCATGAACTTCCCCGGAAGAAGATTTTTTTCCGACATTGTTTTTGGAGGGAGAAGCCCGCAGGGCCCCGGAGTCCTTCGCATTCTTTGTCTTCGGTTTTCTTTTCTTGAGCGCAACAAAGAGGAGGACCAGCATCAAAAGGGACAAGAAACCCCCTACAATCTCGCTCATGTTATCTTCGTTAATGTTACCTGAAACTACGACCCTGTCCCCGGTATCCGCTCCCGGATAGGTACCTGTCTCAAGATTGAGCCTCTGGACAGGAACGTCCCAGTAAAGTTCCCTGGAAAAGGCATATCCCTGAAGGAATTCATTGTACTCGTAGTAGACCCAGAACATGTCCCTGCCGGGTTCATATCCCCATAAGACCCCGGACCCGGCATTGTATGTCCAGCCTTCGAACGGAAGGTCCTGAACTGCGTAAGAAGCAAGGTCAAGCCGCGGTTCATAAATGTAGAGAGCCGTGTATTGAGGGTCGTAGATCAGGAAACTATCCCTTGCGGGAGCATAACTCCAGAAAAAGCCGTTATTCCCATCCTCATGCCAGGTAAGCCCCACTGCAAGTTCCCCCAGGTCAGGAGAAATTTCCGGTTCTTCCCGGCTTGCAGGTTCTTCCCAGTTAACCGGCTCTTCCCAGGCTGCCGCGATCTCCCCGCCTGCAAAGACTTCATCTGCGGGGGCA
Organism: Methanosarcina sp. KYL-1; assembly: GCF_024372725.1. Classification (GTDB taxonomy): domain Archaea; phylum Halobacteriota; class Methanosarcinia; order Methanosarcinales; family Methanosarcinaceae; genus Methanosarcina. The sequence continues at coordinate 407,632 of NZ_VOUA01000001.1, read as the reverse complement.
AAAGTCCAGGCAAGGTCAGGGTCCGGGAGGTACACCCAGTAAAAACCTGTTGTGAAATCGAAAACGAAGACCTGATCGGAATAAGAGTCATAAGCATAGAGTTCATAATCCGTGACCCCGGAAACCCAGAAAAGATTATAGTATTCGGAGGGGTCGTAATTCAGGCTGTTGCTCATGGAATATCCGAAAGCCTGGCCGACTTCCAGGTCCAGTTTCCAGTAAACATCGGCAGCAGGGTCATAGACCCAGCCAGCGCCGTTCACCTCGTCGTACATCCCGTAGAGGCCGTAATCGGGGTCATATTCCCAGGAAAGACTCCCGTCGCCGGAAGCCCCGGCTGCCGCACCCTGGGCAAGACAGCCGAGAAAAATAAGAAGGAAGAACAGTTGCAGAGGGGCATTTCTTGTCATCGGAACCATCGCAGACTTATTTTTGATTATAAAAAAGTAAACCGGAGAATGGTCTGAAATTCTTAACTAATTTCCAGAAATATATTTAGAATTTCTTTTATAAAGCTATAATTGTTTATCTCCGGATTTTCAGGTTTCACATTTCTTATTTCATCATCACAAGCCCGATATCCTCAAGGAACCTGACGTTATGCCCGTTTTCCCCGGCATATTCGTAGAATACGGGCTTGACCACGGATTCGTTTCCGAAACTTTTTGCGATGTCCCCCAGGACTACGAAATCTTTAAGGAGGAGCCCGTCTTCGATGGCTTTACGTATGGAGAGTATCAGTTTTTCGCTCTTTTCGGTCTCGGTCTCAAGTTCGCAGAGCTTTGCAAACTCCCTTGCCACCTCATCGTGGGGGTTGTAGAGCTGCTTTCCGGTCTCGAGGTCGAGCAGGCAGACCGAGAGGTATTTTGAGAGGAAGTTCCTGTGGAAGTCCTCGCTTGAGATGTACCTGCCGACAGCGGCTTCAAACCCGGTTGGGGATGCAAGGCAGAGCAGGACCCATTCGCCTTTTTCTTTTGCCTCGTCCCGCGAATCCACAAGGAAGACGTTGAGGTCTTTGAGTTCCAGGGGATCGGTATCAAAGCCTGCTTCCGCATACTTCTCGACCCTTGCAGAGAAGAGGGCTTTGAGGTTGTACCGCTGTTTTTTCCCGAGCAGCTTCTTTTCCGTCAGGGCGCCGACCAGGGAGCGGTTTTCGGGCAGGCTCTTTAAGTCCCGTGCGCTCAGCCCGGAACTTTCCGCAAAGCAGGAAGTGTCCACCTGCTTGATTTCCCTGAGGTTTTCGACTTTATAGGCCCTCCCGGAAAAGGTGACCGTGTTTCCGAGCCTGTGCTCAAGCCTGCCGACGAAATTCAGTTCGTACTGTTTCACTTCGTCCAGCTTCACGTATCGGCTGCCTTTCCCTTCAGCAAGGGCTTTTTCTGCAGCAAGCCTTCTAACCTTCTCTTCGACCTGCTCTTTTTCGGCGGCAAGTTTTCGGGCCTGCTCTTCTGCAGCTTCTTTTTCCGCAGCTATCGCCCTGTTCTGCTCTTCTGCCAGCGCCTTTTCGGATTCTATTGCCTTAACCTGCTCTTCAGCCCGGGCTTTTTCGGCTTCCAGGGCTTTGAGCTGCTCTTCAACTTCCTCTTTCCGGAAAGCAATTTCCCGGATCTGCTCTTCTGCCAGGGTTTTTTCCGAAGCCATCGCTTTAGCCTGCTCCTGTGCCTGCAGTTTTTCTTCGGCAACAGCCTGGAGCAGGGCTTCGGTCTCAGCTTTCCTGGCAGCAAGCTGCCTGAGCTTTTCTTCAGCCTGCTCTTTTTCGGAGGCAATGCCCTTTGCCTGGGCTTCGGCAGAGGCTTTTTCGGCTTCGGCCTGTTTCAGCCGGCCTTCTGTAAGCTCTTTTTCCGAACTCAGCAGGGCCTTTTCAGAGCTCAGTTTTTCGATTTCGGCTTTTGCCCTTTCTTTTTCAGCCTCGAAACCTTTTTCTGCGACCCCTACCCTGGCTTCGGTCGCATGTTCCCAGGAGCCGATCAGGCTCTTCAGCCAATCAAGTTCCACAACCGAGGAACTGACTGCGGAGTTGAGCTTTTCCTTGTAGCCGTCCCATTTTTTCTTGAGGTAGTAGCGCAGAGTGAGCCTGAGGGCAGGGTCTTCGAGCTGCCCGTCCACCCAGGAGTCCATGGAGATATAGTAGTCCCGAAGGAGAGCCAGGACCCCATCGTCCTTTTGAATAAGCTTTTTCCGGATATCATCTGCAGAGAGGATTTCAAAAAGGTTGTAACGTTCAATGTTCCTTAAAAGTTCGACTTCGGCGTCACTGAAGATCTTTGAGGCCCCGAAAAATTCCCCGTTTTCCCGGAAACTGGCAGCAAGTACCAGGAGCGCCCCATCAAACAGGGAGAGGAAGTGCTGGTCCAGGTCCTTTAAGAAAGTCCCGCACTCCTCGTCCAGATAGCTGTCGTAGTTCATCCGGATCTTGTTCCAGAGCTCGACCCTCCGCTCAAAGGCATCGTGCTTAACAGGCATCCCGACCTTAAGCACCCTCTTTGCGGGTTTCAGCAGCTTTTCAACACACTCGATATTTCCCTCTGCAAACAATATACTCACCTCACCTTCCCAGGAATCGGCTCTTTAATAAGCGCATAAGTCAGCTCATTACAAGCTCATCCAAGGAAAATCCTCATTTCCTCATCAAGTTTGTCGGCAATAAAATCAACGACGTTTCCATATCCTTCGACACTGACCACAAAACGGAGGACTCTTCCATCATCTTCGCCCCCGCAAGCGCAGCCCAGCCAGCGGATTTCAAGCTGGGCCTGCCCTTTTTTCGTGTAAACGGTATAGTGGCTGGCATTCTCGGTGGAGTATTCGAAACTTGCCCCGAGTTTGCTCATAAGGTAGTTCAGGAAGCTCTGCAGGGCTTCAAAACGCTCCGAACTCTCATAGACGAGTTTCCTGCTCTGTTTTTCCACGGCAGGCTCGTAAGGTTCCACCCTGTAGACCTCCACTTTCCCGGCATCGATATCAAGCCTGGAATAAAGGTCCTCAATAAATTCGTCCACATCGGGACCTTCGAAGAGCAGCACGGCTCCCTTAGGCTTCTTTATTTTTGCCCTCTCGCCCCAGCGTTCGACGGTGTAATCGATCCGCTTGCGTTCAGCGTCCGAACCGTAATCTATGGTAAACAGATATTCCATCTTTAAAGAGTAAAGGCGTGGTCCTATATAAATATATCTCCGTTTTGGATAATTCGTATATTTAGGAAATTAAATAGAATCCATTATTCAGGAAATTTAGAATATTTCTCCGAAATGGAGAAAAATTAATATAGGAAGTACTCACAAATAATATCTTAACACTCACACAGATTAAAACGGGCTAGCAGGGCAAAAACCCCTGAAAACAACTTAAAAAAAATAAAATTTAACAACTAAAACGCCGAAATATAACTCAGGAAAAAAAATCGAACTTAAAATATTGAACTTAAAATATCGAAATAGGGAAAACTCCGCAGGTGAAGAGCATGGCACTTAAAGACTTAATGGACTCGTTTAAGAAAAACCCGGTCGACAAGCTGAACACCCGGGACCTCCAGGAAGAGGAGATCCGCCTGAAGAACCGCATGGAAAGGATCCGAAAGGACATAAACCGGATCGAGAAGGACAAGAAACAGAAATTCCAGGAAGGAGTCGGGTCGGACCTGATGAAAAAGAAGATGCTTGCCCAGGAGATCAAGCAGATGGACACGGAAGCCCGGCTCAAGCTCAAGAACTTCACGACCATCAACAAGCAGTATATGTTCGTCTCCAACCTCATTGTGGTCAAGAAGTACGAGCAGGACCTCAAGAAAAACAAGATCTGGGACAAAATCTCCGAAATCGGACCTGAAAATTTCGAAAGCGCCCTGATAAAGACCAGCCTCACAGGCAAAGACTTCGAAGAAGTCTTAAACGACCTGAACAGGGTCTTTGAGATGGACATAACAGACTTCGAAGCAGGGGAAGACGAAGCCGAATCCCAGCTCCTGGACGCCTGGAGCAGTGTGGAGTCCGGGGCAATGGACGTGGACGAGGTTGAGCAGACCCTCTCCCTGGAAAAGAGCCTGGAAAAAGAAAGGGAAGAAAACGAATTTTGAGCTTAAAACGAAGGTAGAGGGAGGGAACGGATGGGCATTTTTTCAAAACTTTTCGGCAGCAAAGACCCGATAGAGTCCATGAAGGCCGAGGATCTCCGGATCATGGAGATCAAGCTGAACCGCAAGATCGAAGAACTCCAGGCCGAAGTCCGGGAAACGGAAAGCGAGATTGCAAAACTCTTCGAAAAGGCAAAAGCCGCTAAATCCAAAAGCGAAGAACTGACCCTGGCCCGCAGGATCAAGACCGTATCCCAGAGAAAGGAGATGAAAACCGCCGCCCAGGCCAAGCTCGACAAGGAACTCCGGGCCGTCTCCAACATGCTGATCTTAAAGGAGCACCAGGCCGACCTCCAGGCCGCAGGCGTCTGGGACAAGGTAAAAAAGCTCGAGCCCGAAAAGCTCGAGAACTGGCTGGTCGCCCAGAACCTGGAAGCCCAGGACCGGGACGAAATAGTTTCTTCCATCATTGACATGACCTCAACGGCCATGCTGACCGGAGTCGAACAGGAAGACGACCTGGACGACATCCTGAGTGCGATCCGGGCCGTAAAAGACGGAGACCTGGACCCCGAAGAGGCCGAAGAAGTGGTAAATGAGAATAAAGGGTATGGTAAAGAGTACAGGCCTAAAGACCTGGAATGAAAAGAAAAGGAATGAAAAGAAAAAGGCTGAAATGAAAACTGAAAAGAAAAAATGTGATGAGATAAAAACTGAAAAACATGAGGTGAAGCTTTGGGACTTTCCGGTTTATTCGAAAGGGTTTTCCTGAAAAAGATAGACGGCAAAAACGCCCATGACTGGTTTGAACTCGGGGCAAAGGAAAGGGACCCTGCAAAAAAGGTAGAGTATTTCGAAAACGTGGTCAAACTGAAACCCGGCTTCGTAGGCGCCTGGAACCTGCTCGGAAGTGCCCATGCCGACCTTGGAGAGTTCGAAAAAGCCCTCGAATGCTACGACCAGGCCCTTTCGATCTGCCCCTCGTATAAAGAGGCGAGGTTAAACAGGAAAAACCTGGAAAAGAAAATGAAAGAAGCTGAGGCCGTGCCTGAAACCGGAGCAGGAGAATAAAAACCTGAAAGCCCGGAAAACGGAAGGGAAAAAGCAGGGAAATGAAAACCGGAAAACAGCTTTCAACCATTCAGCCGACCTGAGATAAAATATCCGCTGGATAAAATATCCGCTGCGAGGTAATCAAATGAAAGTAGATCTAACAGGCCCTCTCCATTCTTCCCTGGAAACCGCCACAAAAGAGTACAAGGAGGCAAAAACCGGAGGAGACGCCGGAACGGCCAGGAAAAAAGCCCTGGAATGCTCAAAAATCCTTAAAGTCCTGGCCGAAAAAGTTCCCTCCCAGAAAGAAGCCTACCTGGAAAAGGCAGGGAAGTGGGAGAGGATAGCCGATAATGTGGAAAATTCTATCCGGGCACAAAAAGAAGGAGCTTCACGTTCCGGGAAAAGCGGAGGAAGAAACGGGAACGGTGCCTGGAACAGCACCGGAGGAGGAAGAGGAGGAAGCAGGAGTTCCGGGGGAGGCGAAGTCGAAAACGAAGACGAATTGCTCGCCCAGGCCGAATCCCTTATCGAAAAATCTTCTGTCCGCTGGGACGACATCGGCGGCCTTGACGAAGTCAAAAGTCTCATGAAAGAGACCATATCCATTGCCGGTATCCAGAAACCAGCCTCCATCAAGCCCTGGAAAGGCATCATGCTCTTCGGGCCCCCGGGGACCGGAAAGACCCTCCTTGCCGCCGCTGCCGCAGGCAGCCTTGATGCCAGGTTCTTCAATGTAAAAGCCGACAATGTGCTCTCCAAGTACTTCGGGGAATCCTCAAAGATGGTTTCCGCCCTCTATAAAGCTGCCCGGAAACACGCCCCTTCAATTGTTTTCATTGACGAGTTCGACTCCATCAGCCTCTCCCGCGAAGGTGACACAAGCGAGTCCTCCCGCCGCTTGCTCTCGACCCTCCTCGCAGAACTTGACGGCCTGCAGGACAAGAAAAGCGACAGGCTCATGCTGACCCTTGCCGCCACCAACACCCCCTGGGACCTGGACGCAGCCGTCCTCTCACGCTTCCCGCGCCGGATCATGGTGCCCCTCCCTGACAAAACCGCTTGCAGGGAAATAATCAAGATCCACATCAAAGACCTCGACGCTTCAAAGCTCGACCTCGACGGACTGGCCGGGACCTGCGTCGAAAAGTTCTACTCCGGCAGGGACCTCCAGAACCTCTGCCAGCAGGCAGTCTGGAACATGATCAGGGAAGAGAACAAAGACCTGGAACAGCTCGCAGACCTCCCTTATGCCGAGCTTAACAAACGGAAGCTGAACGTAACCCCCCTGAAGTTCGATTACTTTGAAGACGCCTTTGAGAAGATCAGGACTCCGCTTACGAAAGCACAGCTTGGGAAGTACGAGAAGTGGAATGAGGAGTTCGGGGGATAATTTGATCCCCTTCCTTTACCCGCTTCTCCACCCTCTTCCATCGAACTTGTCTATGAAAAAAATCAAATTATTTTTCAAAAATCCGAAGAGCCGTAATTACATGATTTATACCATAACAGGAAAAATCCGCGTTTAAGCACCCTCTTTTTGATTGTTTTCCTATTCCGAATTATTTTCCTCTTCAGGATTATTTTCTTCTTCAGGATTATTTTCCTTTTCCAGAATATTTATTTTTCAGGAATATTTTCCTCTTTAAGGTTATTTTTCCGGCCCAGCCTTCAAAAAAAACATAAAATTCAGCTGAAAGTGGAAAATCAAACGTTAAAACGTTTAGAAAGCGGATAAAAAGTTTAAAAAGGTTGAACCCCATAAGGAGTAGCTATTCAAAAGGCCATACATGGCTTTTGGGGATATATGTCCATAGGGTGAGTAAATTGGCTAGAAGAAAAAATGATGAGGAAGTTGACTTCAATAAGGCTAAAGAATGGTTTGAAATGGGCCTCAGTACGGAAGACCCGGAAGAAAAACTGGTATACTATACCAGGGCCTTAAAAATTAATCCTGATTACATTGAAGCCCTGATAGGGAAAGGGAACACTTTTCTGGAACTGGGGATTGCAGAAAGTGCAATCAAATGTTACAACAGGGCTCTTGAGATCAATCCTGACTCCATGGAAGCGCTGGCGCACAAAGGAAACGCCCTTTTCATTGCAGGCAGGCACAACGAGGCAATTGAATACTATGACAGGGTCCTTTCCAGAGACCCGAAGATGGCAGGGGTATGGCTAAACAAAGGAATTTCCTATTCAAGCACCGGAAAAGAAGAAAAAGCCCTCGAATGCTATGATAAAGCCCTTTCCATCGAACCGGAATTTGCAAACGCCTGGCTGTGCATGGGAGATGCCCTCGAAGCAATCGGGAAGTATGAGGAGGCGCTTGAAGCTTATGAGAAGGGGCTTTCCATAGACCCGGAAGACGCTCCTGCCTGGATTAACAGAGGAAAAGCCCTCAGAAGGCTTGAAAGGCATGAAGAAGCCCTTGAATCCCATAGAAGGGCCCTTGAGATGGACCCGCAATCTGCAGGGGCCTGGAGCAACCTGGCAGGATCGCTCTATATGCTTGAGAGGTACGGGGAAGCGCTTGAAGCCTGTGACAGAGCTATCGAACTTGAGCCGGAGTTTGCAGGGGCCTGGAATAACAGGGGCGTTATTTTAGGAAAGTTAGGAAGGCTTGAAGAGGCCCTTGAAGCGTATGAAAAGGTGCTGGAACTTAAGATGGACAATGCAAAGGCCTGGGTCAGCATGGGCAGTGTTCTTGCAGCCCTCGAAAGATATGAAGAAGCCCTCGATTGTTACAACAAGGCCCTCAATCTCGATCCCCGGTTAGCCATTACCTGGAACGAAAAAGGAAATGTCCTGCAGAAGCTCGGGAAACCCGAAGAAGCCCTGGAAGCTTATGAAAACGCCCAAAAGCTCAACAAGAATAAGCAGAAACCAGGATTGAAGAACTATTAGGGCGCCAGTAAAAAGGTAATATGTTGAAATTTCCCTCCAGATAAAATGGCTATAGTCCCGAAAAAGCAACTGCAATCCAATAGTTCAATTACTTCAAAAACCCTTTTTTGACCTATTTTTCAGGCGCATCTGCCCCTCGCCCGGTTCTTTGCAGCCGGCTTTTTCCATAAAGTGTATACGGATAAACAAAGGGAGCGGCAGGATGACAGAGTAGTTATTCCGGTAACCAAAAAGGTTAACCTGATGACGGAAAAAGGACATTGGAATAACCAAAAAAGTCAACCTGATGACTGAAGAGAAGAATTCTGAAAAATATAAGAGTCCGATTTTGAACCTGTGCACTGGCGCCTGGATTCGAAAAGAAGACAAAGATATTTGGTGAAAAGCTGCCTTCAAGGAGATTGGCATCTAAAATCAAAAGTTCAGGGCCTTAATTCTCATTTTCAGGGAGTTACTTCTGGAAAAGGCCGGCCACTTTTCAGCCGTTGAGAGCCGTGGGACCTGAAACTCAAAATAAAAAAGGGAAATCGGCACTACCTATTTCTACCGATAAAACCTATGTTTAATTGGGAGGGATGCCGTTGGGATTTCTGGATAAACTGCTCAAGAAGAAAATCGAAGGCAAAACCACCGAGGAATGGTACCAGCTTGCCGTCAGCGAAACCGACCCCGAGAAGAAGATAGAATATTTTGACAAGGTTATAGAGCTGAAACCGGACTTTGCAGGAGCGTGGAACCTGAGGGGGCTCGAATACGCGGTCCTGATGCGGTATGAAGATGCCATTGCCTCTTTTGATAAAGCCCTTGAAATCAGGCCGAATTACCCGGAAGCGAAGTACAACAAAGAAGATGCCGAAACCGAATTGAGGAGGGCCGGAAAGGCAATGGAAAAGGAAACAGAAGAGAATGAAACTTGAATGTGCGTTAAAGCTCATGTAAAAAGCTTAATTGAATCTGTTTTGCTTTCTGGAAAGAAAATATCTTCAAGTTTTTCAAGGCATTGGACTCTTGGATTTATTTTTAAATTTTCATTGTCTTTGACTCTTTTCTTCAATTTCAGGGACTTCAGAGAAAAGGCCATTTGCTGAGCAAAATGGACTGCTTTGGGGAACAGGGAAGTCAAGTGGAACCATAGAAGCATTATTGAGCATGTACAAATAAAGGAACACTGAGGATTATGTAAAAAATAGATTCAATGCAAGATATCAAATGCTGTAAAAATTGTATCCTCTTCAAATTCAAGGGAGAAATTTCCAACAAGAAAATTATGCAACAATTTTATTACACTGATAGGAAGTGAAATCGGTCACATGAACCTGTTTTTATAACTGCTTTAAATTTATCGATTTTCAATACATATGTGAAATTTACTTTTTTCCCTGCAATTTGAAGAGGATACTAAAAATCAGACAAAATTCGATTTACTACCCAATAAGATTAGTTATAACCACAAATTTAAATGGTACAACCAAATATAGGAAGTTGCATTGGGAAGTAAAAAGAATAAAAACTTGACTAAAGTTTAACTTATCAAAAAACCGGGAACATTGGTAAAGACGTCTATCCCAACTACTTGGTCTCCAAATGTAGATAGTATAAAGTTTGAGACATGCTTGAATAGGACGATGAAAGTAAGTGTATCAAATTTAAGAGAGTACTCAATAAATAGCAGTTATGTTTCATACTTTCACCAATTCCCTCACGGAAATAAATAATAGATATAAAATAATTTATTAAGCAAAGGAATAATGCGGTGATCTATGATGCATGAAAAAACAGATGGTGGCGAAAATAAATCAATATTCTATAAAAGAAATATTGACCATTGGCACGGAGCATCGAAACAAGGCATACCGTGGGAAATTTACAGAGGAAATGCAACAAAAGTTTTAGAGAAATTATCTCAAGACAATCACCACAAATTTAATTGTGTTATAACATCTCCGCCATACTATTGGTTGAGGGACTATGGTGTAGAGGGACAAATTGGTCATGAAGAAACCATAGATGGTTATGTAAATGCAATAGTAACAGTTATGGATGGGCTTTGGGATATTATGACTGATGATGGAGTGCTGTTTCTTAATATAGGAGACACCTATTATTCGGGGAAAGGAAAATCCCATGGAACAGACCCTAAAAGCGGAGCAAGAAGATTCGGCTTGAGAGCAGTTGATGCAAGCGGATTAGGGGTGCCCCGAAAAACAACCATAGGCATACCTTGGCGTGTGGCATTAGAAATGATTTCCAGGGGTTGGGTTCTTCGCAGTCCAATAATTTGGGTTAAAGAAAAATGCTTACCTGAATCCGTAAAGGACAGACCTCGACGAAAATATGAGACTATATTCATGTTCGTAAAAGATAGACATTATTATTTTAATAGAGCTGCTATAAAAGGCGAAGAGGATGTTTGGCACATTCCGGACAAACCAAACCCTATTTCGCGAGGGAAACACACTGCTGCATTCCCCGATAAATTAGTAAAGAGATGTTTAGATATAGGTTGTCCAGAAAATGGCTTAGTTTTAGACCCATTTGCAGGATCAGGAACCACCATAAGAATAGCTGTAGAATCTGGCAGACCTGCGACAGGTATTGATCTAAGCAATGAATATTGTGAATTCATGGTCGAATGTTTAAAGGAATTATAAGGGGGCACCGGGTTGTATTTTTGTAAGAGTGAAATAACAAATGCTTTGGAGCACTTGAAAGATATTCATCCATTTTTTTTGATCACTTTTCTCGCCTACAAGGAAATCGATTTGCCTATTGAAAATTTGAAAGATACACATGGGATAGAAAGAACCTTTCTAGAAAAATATTACCGCCCCACTGAAGAGTACGATGGTTATTTTAGACCCGGTCGTACATCTGATAAATCAAAAATGTGGGTTTCAGCGAAGTATCCAGATGCGGGGTTGCAGAGTGTAAGAACTAGAAATAGAATTATTATAGATGCCCTAAAACATGATACAGGCGGAGGATATGGATGGAACAAAGACTATGTAATCAAACTGAAACCTCTTCTAAAAGATGATATTCGTTTACCTGTATATTATATGGCTGTATGGATTTATAGAAAAAAAGATTGGCCTGATTCAACAACCACTCAAGATGTGATTAAAGAATTTAAAACTCAATTCAACATAACGAAAGAAGAAGAGGAAATTCTGTTTGAAATGTCCATACCAGATGAGTTGGACAAAAATAACCTTTTTTGCAGTGAGCCGTTGGATTGGACTGAATTAAAGAAGATTATAGGAAATTACCCCCGAGCACCACTAGAGGAAGGTGGTTTCTTGAAGTCGCTTTCACTTACTGGTGTCGGCCCCACGCATCACCTTGAATTTGAACCCGGAGAACGCTTAAATATCATCGCTGGTGACAATGGATTGGGAAAAACATTTTTGCTTGATTGTGCATGGTGGGCCTTAAGTGGGAATTGGGCAAATAAACCTATTCACCCCCAATTGGGTGCCCGCTGGTCTAACGCAAGCATTCAATTCGATATTGGTTCATCAGATATATCTGAAAAAATTAAATCAGAATATGATTGGGAAAGAGCACGTTGGATTACTGACGTAAAAAGAAGAATCTTGCCTGGACTTTTGATATACGCTAGGATAGACAATTCTTTTGCAATTTGTGACCCTGCAAAAATCACCCTATATGAAAGCATTTGGCAATCCGGTGCGCAGCTGTCCTTAGATAAATATGCAATATCTGTAGATCCAATGGATTTTCCGCAGGGACACTTAAAATTAAGCGAAAAAGAAGTTTGGAATGGAAAACAATATCAAAAACCATATGGGATCGAGGGAGTTCTTTGTAATGGGTTAATCCGAGATTGGATGACTTGGAGTGCAAACAAAGAAAGCGAAGCTTTTGATCTTTTAAAATCTGCATTAAAAAGTCTTTCTCCAACTGGTTCCAAACCCATGACACCCGGAAAACCTATTCGGCTACCAACTGATGCGAGAGAGATCCCAACCATAAAACACCCATACGGTGACGTCCCGATAGTAGATGTCTCTGCAGGAGTACGTCGAATTCTGTCACTGGCATATCTTATCACCTGGGCTTGGATAGAGCATAAAACCACATCGCATCAAATAAAAAAGAAACCTCAGAAAAAAATGATTCTTTTGATAGATGAGATGGAATCTCACTTACATCCTCAATGGCAAAGAACCATAATTCCTGCTTTAATAGACGTAGTTAAAATATTATCCCCCGATTTAGAAGTTCAATTTATGATAGCTACTCATTCACCACTTGTCATGGCATCATCAGAACCGTTTTTTGATAGAGATGTTGATAAACTATTTCACCTAGATTTGCTGGGCGACGAAGTTGAATTGAAAGAAATTTCATTTATAAGATATGGAAAAATTGATAATTGGTTGCAGTCCGAAATTTTTGGGTTGAGGCATGCTCGCTCGCAAGAAGCAGATGAAGCAATAGAAAAAGCAAAAAAAATACAACTTAACCCGAACCCAGAAACGAAAGACGTTAAGATAATCAATGACGAACTACAAAAATACTTATCTGGCACAGACGAATTTTGGCCACGCTGGAAATATTTTGCAGAGAAGTATGGTGTGAAGTAATGATTCCTGTTCAACCACAACTCGAACCTTCAAATTTCAATATTGAAGTCCGAACACCAGGAATGCAGTTTTTAAATCGTGTTCGCGATCCGACAAACAAACAGTGGAAAAATAATAATTATTGGACACGGTGCTCCCAAAATCTTTATAGTGCATATGAAGGAATATGTGCATATACGGGGATATGGGTTTCAAAATCAAGTGCCACAGTAGACCATTTTATCCCAAAATCCAATAACCCACACTTGGCTTACGAGTGGAGCAACTACAGATTATCCTGCGATAAAGCAAACAATAACAAGTCTAATGAAAACATACTCGATCCTTTTCAAATTCATTATAATTGGTTTTTACTTGATTTTCCGTCACTTCTTGTGCGTCCAAATCAAAATATATTAAGAAGTGATCATGATAATGTTGAAAGAACTATTGACACCCTTAGATTAAACAGTGAGTGCTTTATAGAAGATCGAATGCATTGGTTAAAGGAATATATCCACAATTCAGATTTTGATTTTTTGAAACGACATGCGCCATTTGTTGCATACGAATTGCAAAGACAAGGATTAGAAACTCAGATAGTTCAGATGATGCCGTTTACATAATCCAAATTAATGCGTCTTCGGTTAAGTGAGGAAGCGTGACAAATCGCCTCCATTTTCACAACATTTCCCGAAATTTATAAAGTGTTGCGGGCTGGAACAGGGTATCGATTTCATGTAAAGAGGCCAAAATTTAAGGCAGGCTTCTGGTGCAAAATCGATAGCTTTCAGGCAAGAAAATTCCTTAACCGATGACCAATGGATTCGTTTATTCCGAGTCACTTATTTCTTTCTGCTCAAGGCCTGGAGCCCCATTTTTACAGCCCCGGGCATTTTCCCGCACTGCATGGCTTTCATCTGTTCGGGGGAGATGAACTTGAAAGCCGCATTCATCAAGGTGTCGGACTTCATTATCCCGTCCATAAGCTGCCTCGCCTGGACCGAAGTTTCAAGGGCGGTTCCGAACTGGGCCCTCCAGCGGCGGTCATATTCCTCAAGCCGGCACTTCCCGGCCGCAAATTCGGCTGCAGTTTCCCCGGCTATTTTTCCGGCGATCATTGCAGGGGGGATTCCACCCCCGTTTGTTGCGATTATGTGCCCGGCTGCGTCGCCCACGATAAGGGAGTCTTCGGTTGCGGTGCTTTCGGGGGCTCCGTTTACGGGAATAATGCCTGCGATAACGTTCATTATGATGGCGTTTTTAAGCTTCGGAGCTGCCAGAGGATGGTTCCGCATGAAGCGGTGCAGGTACTCTTTTGCAGAGACCCCTTTTTCGGCCATCCCGGACCGGATTCCGATTCCAACGTTGGCCCGGTCCTCGCCTTCGGGGAAAATCCAGGCGTAGCCCCCCGGGACGTAGTCTTTTCCGAAGTACATCTCAAGGGCATCGGGGTCAATGTCAACGTTCCTGACCTGGTACTCAATGGCAACGGAAGTCTCTTTTGACTCCGGCTTCCAGGCAAGGCCCTTTGATTTTGCGACAAGGGAATTAGGGCCGTCTGCTCCTATAATCGCTTTTGCTTTGACCGTGTGTTTCCCGAAGATCCCCGAAGTTTCAATGGTTGTGCCTTCCACCTTCGTTGCGCGGGTCTTTACCATAAGTTCTGCCCCCGCCCGGGCAGCCTGCTCAACCAGAAACTGATCATAGCGGCGGCGGTCGAGGACTGTGCCCCTGACAGCGAACTCTTTTACACTGCCGTTAGGGGGGATGATGCACTGGGTTTTGATTTGCCGGAGCACGCAGGAGTCGGGATAGTTTTTCAGGGTTTCCGGAAGGTCGGCCTTCGGGAGAAGGGCCTGGACTTCGGAGGCATCAGGGAGAAAACCGGCACACTGAATAGGGCTTCCGATTTCCCTTTTTTTATCGAGAAGAAGGACCGAGGCGCCGCTCCTTGCGGCGTACATGGCAGCGGTGGAGCCAGCAGGGCCTGCACCGACAACGATGATGTCATAAGAGGCTTCGGGGATCATGCAAGGGTCTTCCGGTCAGTTATTTTGGGCTCTGAAGTTTACTGTTGAATTGTTTATTAACCCTTTCCCAAAAGCCGGAGTAACAGGCAACTAAGGGGGGAACCGGGGGAGGGGAAGAAGGGGGAGAAGAAGGGGGAGAAGAAGGGGGAGAAGGAGATCAAGGAGGCGAATCAATAAAGAGATATTTCGAATTAGTGGTAAGTTATATATAATATAGGATAATACAACGGTTACCGGTTTCCGGTTGCCGAGTAAAAGAGATTAAAGGAGTTTGAAAAAATATGAGACAGATAGCAATCTACGGAAAGGGCGGTATTGGAAAATCCACTACCACGCAAAACCTGACTGCGGCCCTTGCGACCATGGGAAACAAAATTCTTCTTGTAGGGTGCGACCCGAAAGCAGACTCTACCAGAATGCTGCTTGGTGGCCTGAATCAGAAGACCGTGCTTGACACCCTCAGGAGTGAAGGGGACGAAGGAGTCAACCTTGACATCGTTGTACAGCCAGGCTTTGGGAACATCAAATGCGTGGAGTCCGGAGGGCCCGAACCCGGAGTGGGATGTGCAGGCAGAGGGATTATCACTTCCATAGGGCTGCTTGAAAACCTGGGAGCATACACCGAAGATCTTGACTATGTGTTCTACGACGTGCTTGGAGACGTCGTTTGCGGAGGTTTTGCCATGCCTATCCGCGAAGGGAAAGCCAAGGAGATCTACATCGTGGCCAGCGGAGAACTGATGGCCATCTACGCAGCAAACAACATCTGCAAAGGGCTTGCCAAGTTTGCTAAAGGAGGAGCCCGTCTTGGCGGCATCATCTGCAACAGCAGGAATGTGGATGGGGAGCGTGAACTCCTTGAGGCGTTTGCAAAGAAACTGGGAAGCCAGTTAATCCACTTCGTGCCCAGGGACAACATTGTCCAGAGGGCAGAAATCAACAGAAAGACCGTGATTGACTTCGATTCCGAATGCAACCAGGCCAAAGAGTACCTGACCCTTGCCAACAACGTCCAGAACAACACCAACCTCGTTGTCCCGACCCCGCTTCCCATGGAAGAGCTGGAAGCCATGATGGTGGAATTCGGAATTGTCGAGCTGTAAGTTGAGATCCAGAGGAGATGAAAACAATGCAAATGATACGCGCAATCATCCGACCCGGCATTGAGTCAAAGGTTATCGAGAGCCTTGAAAAAGAGGGCTGTATCTCCCTTACAAAAATGGAAGTCTTCGGAAGGGGCAAGCAAAAAGGGATCCACATTGCAGACATCCACTACGACGAACTGCAGAAAACCATGCTCCTGATGGTAGTCGAAGATGAACACAAGGACAAAGTCATCCAGACCATAATGGAAGCTGCAAGGACCGGGAAGTATGGGGACGGAAGGATCTTCGTAAACCCCGTGGAAGAAGCCTACACCATAAGAACCGGAAAAGCCGGGCTTTAAAGCCCGGCTTTTCGGAGGGAAATCCCCATGAAAGAGATTACGGCAATAATCAGGATGAACAGGGTCCAGAAAACCAAGGATGCCCTGCTGGAATGCGGCTTTCCTTCTTTTACCGTAAGAAGGGTCATGGGCCGTGGAAAGCAAAAAGGGTTCTGCTTTGAGTTTAACCCGCCCCTTCCGGACCCGGAAAAGGAAGCAGAAACCTGTATTCGTTTCATTCCAAAACGCATGTTCACCATCGTTGTGGATGACGAAAACGTAAGCGAAGTGGTCCAGAAAATCATAGAGGTTAACCAGACCGGAAATGTTGGAGACGGAAAGATTTTCGTGTCGAACATTACTGAAGCAATCCGCATCAGGACCGGAGAAAGCGGAGAAGCGACCGTTAACAAGGAGTTGGTGTAAGAATGGGAGCCGAGATAGACCCAGGAATTGAAGACAAACAGCAGCTTGTCGATGACATGCTGAAGGCGCTCCCGGAAAAAGCAGCCAGGAACAGAAGAAAACACATAGTTGTCAGGGACTGTTCCGCCGAACAGCACATCGAAGCCGACGATAAGGTAATCCCCGGTATCATCACAAACCGCGGATGCGCCTTTGCAGGTTCGAAAGGTGTGGTCTTCGGGCCGATCAAGGACATGGTCCACCTGGTCCACGGCCCGATCGGCTGTGCATACTTCACCTGGGGCACCAGGAGAAACCTTGCAAAAGCAGAAGAGGGTGAAGATAACTTCAGCAATTACTGCGTATGCACGGACATGAAGGAAACTGACATCGTCTTTGGTGGTGAGAAGAAGCTCAAGAAAGCCATTGATGAGGTTATGAAAATCTTCAAGCCTGAAGCAATCAGCATCTCTGCAACCTGCCCTGTAGGGCTTATCGGAGACGACATCGAGGCCGTTGCCAGGCAAGCTGAAAAAGAGTACGGGATCAAAGTCATCCCCTCCCGCTGCGAAGGATACAGAGGAGTCAGCCAGTCGGCAGGCCACCACATTGCAAGCAATGCCCTAATGGAAAACCTGATCGGAACCGAGGAACTTGAAAACCCAACTCCCTTTGACATCAATGTATTCGGAGAATACAACATAGGAGGAGACTTCTGGGAAGTCAAGCCGATCCTTGAAAAAATCGGGTACAGGATTGTTTCCACTTTCACCGGAGACGGTTCATTCCATAAACTTGCACAGGCCCACAGAGCAAAGCTCAGCATCCTGCTCTGCCACCGTTCCATCAACTATACCAACCGTATGATGGAAGAAAAATACGGGATCCCGTGGTTGAAGGTCAACTACATAGGCACGAAAGCTACTGCAAAATCCCTCAGGAAAATGGCAGAGTTTTTTGACGACCCGGAAATTACCAGGAAAACCGAGGAACTCATTGCCGAAGAAACGGCAAAGTACAGGGATGAAATCGAGAGGTACAGGAAAAAACTCCAGGGAAAGACCGCCTTCATCTATTCCGGAGGCTCCAGGAGTCACCACTATGCGAACCTCTTCGAAGAGCTTGGCATGAAAGTAGTTGTTGCAGGCTACCAGTTCGCCCACAGGGACGACTACGAAGGCAGGCAGATCATACCCCAGATCAAAGAAAATGCGCTTGGATCAATTCTTGAGGATGTGCACTATGAAAGGGACGAAAGCATCAAGCCCGCAGTAAGCCCGGAACGGATCGAAGAGCTGAAAAAGAAAATAGGGCTCATGGACTATGAGGGGCTTTTCCCTGAAATGAAGGACGGAACCTTTGTTGTTGACGACCTTAACCACCACGAAACCGAAGCCCTTGTAAAAGCCCTTAAACCCGACATCTTCTGTTCGGGAATCAAGGACAAGTACTGGGCCCAGAAAATGGGAATCCCCTCAAGGCAGATTCACTCCTATGACTACAGCGGAAGGTACACCGGCTTTTCCGGGGTTTTGAACTTCGCGTATGACATCGATATGGCGCTTCACAGCCCCACATGGAGGTTCATCCGCCCGCCATGGAAAGGAGAAGGAGCAGAGTAAGGAGGGACGAAAAATGTTAGATTACACTCCATGTGAAGAAATAACCAGAGAAGCAGTAACCATCAACCCTGCAAAAATCTGCCAGCCAATAGGCGCAGTCTATGCAGCCCTCGGTGTCCACAACTGTATGCCACACAGCCACGGCTCACAGGGCTGCCTTTCATACCTGCGTATGTGCCTTAGCAGGCACTACCGCGAAAACCCCGTTGGGACGACCAGCAGTTTCTCGGAAGGAACCGCTGTCTTCGGAGGAGCAGCAAACCTCAAAGAAGCCCTCGGAAACCTGACTGCAATCTACAAACCCGAAGTAATTGCCATCCACACCACCTGTGTGGCAGAAACCATAGGCGACGACGTAGGGGTAATCGTAGAAGATGTAAGGGCCGAAGAACTCATAGACCCATCAATCAAGATCTGTGCAGCATCCACCCCGAGTTACGTGGGCACCCACATCACCGGCTATGACAATATGGTAAAGTCCTTCGTGACCACCTTTGCCAGTAAAAGCAAGCCGAACGGGAAACTCAACATCATCCCCGGATTTGTGGAACCTGCGGACATCAGGGAGATCAAGCGCTTACTCTCGATAATGGGAATCACCAGCATTGTCTTTCCGGACACCACCGATGTCTTTGACGCCCCTCTCACAGGAGAGGCGGGCATGTACCCGAAAGGCGGGACCCCGATAGGGGACATCGAAGATTCCGCAAACTCCCTCGGGACCATCGCCCTCTGCAGGATGGCAGGAGGAGCTGCTGCAAAGATCCTGGAAAGCCGCTACAAAGTCCCGGCAAAAATAGGGCCCACCCCCATAGGAATCCAAAACACCGACCGTTTCATCATGAACGCGGCAAAACTTTCCAACGTGGCGATTCCCCCCGAACTTGAAGACGAAAGGGGAAGACTTGTAGACATGATGACTGACGCCCACCCCCACTACCACGGAAAGAAGGTAGCCATTTACGGGGACCCGGACATTATTGCAGGCCTCACGAGCCTGGT
The DNA here is from genome assembly GCF_024372725.1 of Methanosarcina sp. KYL-1. GTDB lineage: Archaea > Halobacteriota > Methanosarcinia > Methanosarcinales > Methanosarcinaceae > Methanosarcina. The sequence continues at coordinate 388,526 of NZ_VOUA01000001.1, read as the reverse complement.
GCTGGAAATGGGCATGGAACCGAGCGTGGTGCTCACCGGCACTCAGAACTCGGAATTTGAAAAAGAAGTAGAAGAACTCATAGGTTCCGAATACCCGGACGCCGATGTAATTTCGGGCGGGGACCTCTTCATGCTCCACCAGATCATCAAGCGAAAGCCCGTGGACCTCCTCATCGGCAACACATACGGGAAATTCATATCCAGGGCAGAGGACGTGCCCCTTGTCAGGGTAGGCTTCCCTATCATGGACCGGGCAAACCTGCACTACTTCCCGGTCATGGGGTACGCCGGAGCTGCACGACTGGTGGAGCGCATAGGAAACACCCTGCTTGACAGGAAAGACAGAGATGCACCTGACTGGCTGCTTGAAACCATCCAGTAAGGGGCCCGACTTCAATATACTAATTTCAAATTAAGTTCCAGAAGAGAACTGAGAATTCCAGAAGAGAACTGGGAAAAATCAGAAGAACTGGAGAAACAGCCGCTGCAAATCTGAAAAGCAGAAGCAGAGGGGAGTGAAAGAGATGAAAGGAAAAACCGGGATAGTGGATACTCTCGAAGAAAGGCAACCGTACATCACCAGAAAGCAGGAAAAAGGGGATATAATTCCCCTTGCCTGCGACAATACCTCCCTTGCAGGAGCCATCAGCCAGCGGGCATGTGTATATTCGGGAGCAAGGGTTGTCTTAAACCCCGTAACCGACGCAGTCCACCTGGTCCACGGCCCTATAGGCTGTGCAGGCTATACCTGGGACATAAGAGGGGCAAAGTCCAGCGGGGTCGAAACGAACCGCAGCAGTTTCAGTACGGACATGAAGGAGATCGATGTTGTCTTCGGAGGAGAGAAAAAACTTTCAAATGCGATCGATGAGCTGGTAGGTATCTACCACCCCCCGCTCGTTTTCGTGTATTCCACATGCATTGTAGGAATCATCGGAGACGACCTGGAATCGGTCTGCAAGACAGCAAGTAAGAAGCACAATATCCCGGTAATCCCTGTAAAATCCGAAGGCTTCAAAGGTAACAAGTCTGACGGATACAAGGCTGCCTGCGATGCCTTAAAGCAGCTTATAGTAAGACCGGAAGTAAAGAAGCCAAAGGAAGGCCCTGAAGTCAAAAAGCCAAAGATCAACATCCTTGGAGACTTCAATGTGGCCGGGGACGTCTGGCTCGTAAAACCCCTCTTTGAACAGATGGGAATCGAAGTCATAGTCTCCATGACCGGAGATTCGACTGCCGAATCCATTTCAAGGGCAGCGGAAGCCGACCTCAACCTAGTCCAGTGCAGCGGGTCAATGACCTACCTTGCAAAATGGATGCAGCAAGAGTACGGGATTCCATACTTAACCGTGAGTTTCTTCGGAACCGAAGATATCTCCATTGCTCTTCGGAAGACTGCGGAATACTTTGACTCCGAAGAGATGAAAAAGATAGCAGAAGAAATCCTGGAGACCGAAAAGAACCGGATAATGCCTGAAATTTCCCGGGTCAGAGAGAGTGTCAAAGGGAAAAAGGCCGCCATCTACATGGGAGGCCCTGCAAAAGCCCTCACGCTTATCAAAGGTTTTGCGGAACTCGGCATGGAAGTGGTCATCATCGGGACCCAGACCGGGAAAAAGGAAGACTACGAGCAGATCAGTTATTCGGTCCGGGACGGGACGGTCATTGTGGACGATGCAAACCCTCTGGAACTTGCAGACCTGCTCGTGAAACAGAAAGCCGACCTGATGGTTGCAGGCGTAAAGGAGAGGTTTATCGCATACAAGCTGGGAGTTGCCTTCTGCGACTTCAACCACGACAGGGTGATGGAGTTCGAAGGCTTTGACGGCTTTGTAAACTTCGCAAAGGAAGTGGACGCCTCGATCAACAGCCCTGTCTGGAAAGCTGTCAGGCAGAGGAACCTTAAACCCGAAACCTCGGAGTCAGAAAGAGCGGGGGTAAAAGAGAGGGCCTCCGGTGAACCGTGCGCAAAAAAGTATAAAGATGTGGCCGTGGACCCGGAGTTTTTGCAACCGAATCAGGATGTTGCAGTTGAGAGCGAGGTATGAGGAGGCATTGAGATGACTAAAAGAAACTATGCAACCGTGAACCCCTGTGTCATGTGCCAGCCAATGGGAAGTGCCCTTGCATTTAAAGGGATTGAAAATACCATGGTCCTCTACCACGGTTCCCAGGGCTGCAGCACCTACATGCGCCTGCACCTTGCCCACCACTTCAGGGAACCGGTAGACATTGCCTCAAGCTCCCTCAGCGAAAAGGGAGCGGTCTACGGGGGCAGGGAAAACCTGAAGAAAGGTCTGAGAAACGTCATCAACAGGTATTCCCCGAAAGTAATCGGCGTTGCCACCACCTGCCTTGCCGAAACCATCGGAGATGACGTCCCTGCAATAATCAGGGAATTCAAAGAAGAGGAAGGGATCGGAGACGACCCGGAAAAAGACATCATAATCATTCCGGTTTCCACTCCCAGTTACGGAGATAGCCACGTAAGCGGCTACATAAAAGCCCTGGACGCCGTTGTCAGGAAGTTTGCGGAAAAGCCGGAAAGCCAGGAAAGCCCAAAAAAGCCAGAAGGTTCGGAAAAACCGGAAATTCCGGAAGACATCGAGATCATGGATTACATGGAAAACATGGAAATTATGGAGTATACGGAAATCCTGGAAAAAGAAAAGGCAGAGGAAAACGTCGGGGAAGCAAAAAGTCCCGGTATGAAAGAAGCACCTGATGCTGAAGAAGCCGGAAACGGAAAACTCAACCTTATCCCTGTCGAGAGCCTCTCCCCCGCAGACGTGAGGGAACTCAAAGAAATCCTTGCAGAAACTGCAGGGGATCACATCTTCCTGCCCGACATTTCCGAGACCTTTGATGCGCCTTTAAGGGACGAACTCCCAAAAATAGCCTCAGGAGGTACCCCTCTTGCCGAAATTACAGACATGCCGAACAGCAGGGCAAGCCTCGGCCTGGGCGTTGTCAGCACGAACCTGGCTGTGGGATACCTTGAAGCTTCCCACGGGGTTCCCGGACATAATGTCCCCATTCCCATAGGGCTTTCAAACACCGACCGCTTCTTTACGGAACTGGTCCGCATCCTTGGCTGCCCGGTTCCTGAAAAATACCAGAAGGAAAGGGGAAGGCTCCTGGACGCCATGGTAGACGTGCACAAGTACCTCTACGGGGTAAAGGCAGCAGTCTACGGGGACCCTGATACCGTATTCAGCCTTACAAGATTTATGCTGGAACTCGGGATGAATCCCGTGCTCGTAGCTACCGGGAGCAAAAGCCGGGACTTTGGACTCCGCATCCGGGAGGCTTTTGCAGAAATCCGGCCGGACCTGGAGACTATGGTCCTCGATGGGATTGACTTTGACACTTTCAACGACGCGGTCAAGCAGAGCAAGCCGGAAATCCTGATAGGGAACTCAAACGGGAGATACATTGCAAAAGCCTGCGACATTCCCCTGGTGCGGGTGGGCCTCCCTATCCACGACAGGGTGGGAGCCCAGCGCATCCTTACCGTCGGATACAGGGGCGCAATGGAACTGCTCGACAGGATTACCAATGCCATTCTTGAAGCGACGGATACCTTCACCGCACCCGTGCAGCCGGACCCCGTAGCAGATGCAGACCGGGTACCGAAGGTCCTGTAAGTAGGCCAGGTATGAGCAGTTATGTAAAATGAGGTTGACTCTGTATCCATTTCTTGATATTCCTTGGGAAGTGAATCACAAACTATATATGCGTTATTTCCAACTGAACATAACGAAAAAGAAAGGGTACAAAGTTCAGATTTTACAGAAAAATAAGGAAGAAGTACAATGGACGAAACTAAAATAAAAAAACTGATACTTCCAATCATTGCAGCAGTCATCTGCCTCGGAATAGTCGTCTTCCTTGCTGCTTCCCCGGAAACTGAAGAAGAGCAGCCGACCATCATCACGGTTTCGGCTGCTGCAAGCCTGACTGAGGCGTTTACGGATATAGCGGAGGAGTTTGAAGCCGCAAAACCGGGCACCGATGTCGAACTGAACTTTGCGGGTTCCGGGACCCTCAGGATGCAGATCGAAGGCGGGGCTCCAATCGATGTATTTGCCTCGGCATCCGAAAGCCACATGGACATCCTTTCGGAAAAAGGGTTGATTGAAGAACGTTCGAGAAAGGACTTCACATCCAACACCCTGGTGATGGTAGTGCCGGAGGATTCCATAGAATCCGGAACTTACCCTGCGTCCCTTGAAGACCTCACCGAAGGTAGCGTTGAGAAAATCGCAATAGGAAACCCGGAGACTGCCCCTGTAGGAAAATATACGGAACAGGCTCTTGAGGAAACCGGACTCCGGGACGAAATCGAAGGAAAAGTCATTCTTGCAGAAAATGTAAAGCAGGTACTTACCTACGTGGAAACGGGAGAAGTTGAAGCAGGCTTTGTATACCGTACCGATGCCGAAAGCGGACAGAAAGACCTCTACAAAATAACTTATACGGTTCCGGTAAACGCCTCGATTTCCTACCCGATAGCAGTCCTCAGCGAGTCGGGAAATAAAGAGACAGCACAGGAATTCGTTGACTTCGTAACCGGACAGCAGGGACAGGAAATCCTGGAAGGATACGGCTTTGGAATAACGAAGATTTAAACCACAAAAAGCAAGGAAGCACAGGGAAAAAAGAACGATAGGGTTACGCCATTTACGGTTGCCCTGGCGTTTTTAGTCCGCTTGAGCGAGCAAAGCGAGCGAAACGGACCCCGTGCTGTTGCACTTACAGTGCAACTCCCAGAAAATCTCCGATTTTCTGTGATCCCAAAGAGGAACTAGGGATATCTATGGAAACGCTTCAAACGGTCATGACTCCTCTCCTGCTTACTCTCAGGATTGCCCTGGTTACGACCTTTTTTGTAGCAGTGCTGGGAGTGTGCATCTCTTACCTGCTGGCAAAGCGGGATTTTGCCGGAAAATGGCTGGCTGATGCGTTTGTAACCCTTCCCATGGTCCTGCCCCCAACTGTCACGGGGTATCTTCTGGTAATCCTTCTGGGGAAAAACGGAGCAATAGGCAGCAAACTTTTATTGCTCGGCTGGAACGGGATCCTTTTTACCTGGCAGGCGGCGGCAATTGCGGCTTTTGTGGTGTCCCTGCCCCTGATGGTAAAGACTGCAACTTCAGCTATAGGAGCCGTGGACCGGAGTGTGGAGGAAGCTTCCAGCATCCTGGGGAGAAGCGAACTCGAAACCGCGCTCTTCATAACCCTGCCCCTTGCAAAAAAAGGGATTCTTGCGGGCTGTGTCCTGAGTTTTGCAAGAGCCGTGGGAGAATTCGGGGCAACCCTGATGGTTGCCGGAAACATTCCCGGGAAAACAAGCACTATGTCGCTTTCCATTTATAACGCATACCAGACGGGAAACAGCGAACTTGCCAATCTGCTGGTGCTCGTCCTGGTTGCCATATCCCTTATAACGATTGCAGCCACCAACAAACTGGGAGAACGATGAAAAAAAGGTGAGACTAAAAGGTGAGGGCCTGAATGACTATTGAAGTTGACATTGAAAAGGAATTCTACGGAAGGAAACACAGGAAAAAGAAGGGGGAAAAACCCAGCTTTTCAATGCACTGCAGCTTTGATGCCGGTTCCGATTTTGCGGTCCTGTTCGGCTGCTCCGGTTCGGGAAAAACCACTGCTCTGCGCTGCATTGCAGGGCTTGAGACCCCGGACGCAGGGATTATCAGGATAAACGGGGCAGTGTACTTCGACAGCAGGAAGAGAGTAAACCTGCCTCCCCAGAAGCGGAAAATCGGGTACATGTTCCAGGAAAACGCTCTCTTCCCGCACATGAATGTGCGCCAGAACATCGAGTTCGGGCTTAAAGGCAGGAGCCCTGCGGAAAAAGCGGAGAGGGTGAATGAGATGCTGGGCCTTGTGGGAATCGAGGAACTTGAGTTTGCATACCCGGACGAACTCTCCGGCGGGCAAAAGCAGAAAGTGGCACTTGCAAGAGCCCTTGCCCCCAATCCGGAAGTCCTGCTCCTGGACGAGCCTTTTTCAGCCCTGGACACCGTAGTCCGCCTGAAACTCAGAAAAGAATTGAGAGATATCCAGAAAAGGCTCAAGATTCCTGTAATCTTCATTACCCACGACCCTGTAGAAGCCTTTACTATGGCAGACCGGATGGCAGTCTTTGAAGACGGCAGGGTGCAGCAGATAGGCTCCCCCGAAGACATATTCTACCACCCGAAAACCCGCTATGCGGCCGAACTTGTGGGGTTCTCAAACCTCTTTGATAATGCCGTGGTAGAAGGACACGGAAACGGAGCCGAGTGCACATTCCTGTGGTCCCTCGGAACGGAAATTACCGCCCCCTATATAGAACGAAAAGCAGGAGACAGGGTCAGCTGGGGCATCAGGCCTGAGAACGTCGAGCTTGTGGACAGGAAAAACATGCACGTCATCCGCCAGGAAGACAGGAAAAACCTCTTCGACGGCATAATAATGAACGTGGTGAACAAAGGCACCAGCCGGATCATGTCCCTCATACTCAAAGACAGCGAGGACATCCTGAAAGTAGAGGTCGCAAACCACGTCTTTGACTCATTAAAAATTGGGACCGGAGACGAATGCATGGTCAGGCTCAGAGCATCGGATATGATCGTCTTTTAATGGACTTAAAAATTTAAGGGACTTAACAAGTCCTTTTTTTAATCCGGGGCAGGAAAATGCCCCGGTTAATACTTCGGGCAGGATTTCGGCTCTTCGCTATAGGGAAATGCTGCCTCCTATTTGCCCGGGAACTACTTTCATCAACCCCTTAACCGTTTTTTAGCCCCTGTGTAAGAGAAACACACCGCCAGCTTGCCTGGCGGCGCCTCTCCCCTCCCATAAAAAAAATAAAAAAGATCTTTGAAAAAGACCGTCTGCTTCGCAGCCGGGAAGAGCGCCGGCACCTGCTTAAGCCTTGTCTTCCCGCTTCAGCTTCTTTTTACTGCTCTTAAAACCACTGCACCTGCCCTGCTTTCCGCCTCTACGTCAAAACCCGCGTTTTCAAAGAGCTCTTTCCAGGCGGCCTCCGAAAGCTGAGGCCCGTGGTGGTGATGCTGCTCCATGGGCTCGACAGCAGTCAGCTGCCCTCCAGTTTTCAGCACCCTCCTGATCTCAAACAGGGCAAACTTAATGTCTTCAAGGTGGTGGAGCATGAAGAAGCAGGTAGCCGAATCCATCGAACCGGCACCAAAAGGAAGGGCGTAAGCGCTTCCTGTCCTGAACTCCACATTCGGGACACCCAGAACTTCTGCATTCATCTGCGCCTGGCCGGTCAGGGAGTCGTGGAGGTCGATCCCGTAGACCGTTGAGTCGGGGTTTTGCTTTGCAAGCTCCATCGTGAGGCTTCCGAAACCGCAGCCAATGTCAAGGATGATGTCCCCTTTGACCCCGGGAAGGACTGAAGGGAGCACCTGCGCCCTCACGCGCCCCATCCGGTCTTCAGGAAACAGTGCCTTTTCAGCTTTTTCCGCATCAATTGCCGTAAAGGGCAGGACAGCATAGATTTTTGAACCGTTTACAGCCATGAGCCCGCGCACATAAGCACTTCCGGCCTCTGCTACCACCAGTTCAACGACTGAGACCCCGAGGTCCCCGGAAAAGCGCAGGTTCCATTCTTTCCTTTTTTCAGGGTACTGGATATTGAGAGGGGTGTGGACAACCAGATAAGTGGAATAGCCGGGATTGAAATATGCGGATACTGACTCCGGTTCTTTTAAGCGGATCTCGCTTATGCTGTCCCGGAAAAGGGCCAGGATCTGCAGGGACGTTTCATCAGCTTCGTTTCTTACGCTGCCAATTTCTTCGAACATACTTCTGAATTTGAGTTCAGGGAATAAAAGCTCTCGTACGGGGAGAGATTTTGGAAAACAGGAAAAATACTGTGCAAATTTACACAGTAGTTACGTGATTATTTTTCACGGGATACGATAACTTAAAATATTAGAATATAGGATATAGGTAACCTGTTGGTGGTTCCGATGAAGTACATAATAGCAATGATAAGGCCTGAGAGGCTTGATGCAGTCAAACGTGAACTTCAGAAAGTTGAAGTAAACCGATTGACGGTCTCGTCCGCTTTGGGATATGGAGCGCAAAAAGGGCATATGGAAATCTACAGGGCGATGGAAGGAGAAATAACACTTCTTGAGAAAATCAGGCTTGAAATTGCAGTAAACGATGATTTCCTGCAACCAACGATTGAAGCAATAAAGAGGGGAGCAAAGGGCAATGACGACAGTGTAGGAAGCGGCAAGATATTCGTGCTCCCGCTTGAAAATGTTATAAGGATCCGCACGGACGAAAGCGGACCTGCTGCTATTTGAGGTGGATGAGGATGGCAATCGTAGCAGCAGATACCGTATGGGTGTTGATTTCATCTGCCCTTGTATTGTTAATGCTTCCAGGGCTTGCACTGTTTTACGGCGGACTGGTTCAGCGTAAGAATGTCCTGAGCAGCATGATGCATTCATTTGTTGCAATGGGCGTCATGGCTCTCGAATGGGTGGTAATAGGTTACTCACTTGCGTTTGGGACCGGAAACGGGTTCATAGGAGGCCTCAATCACATCTTCCTGCAAGGAATTGATCCCTACTCGGTAACGGGTACAATTCCCACATATGCATTTGTCGCGTTTCAGGGAATGTTTGCAATAATTACGCCTGCCCTGATCTCAGGTGCCATTGTAGGGCGTGTTAAGTTTAAGTCATACATTGCATTCATTGCACTCTGGGGACTTATTGTCTATGCGCCGGTCTGCCACTGGGTCTGGGGCGGCGGGTTCCTTACAGGAGAAGCCCTTGACTTTGCAGGCGGCACTGTAGTCCATGTAACATCAGGCATCTCCTCCCTCGCGATTTTGCTCTTCCTTGGCAAGAGGAGAGGGTACGGAATAGATTCGATAAAGCCGCATAACGTTACCCTTACTCTCCTGGGGACCGGGCTTCTCTGGTTCGGATGGTTCGGGTTCAATGCTGGCTCGTCCCTTGCTGCAAATGAGATCGCAGCCCTTGCATTCATTACAACACTCGTAGCGCCCGCAGCCGCAGGGTTTGTCTGGATGACTATGGAATGGATCCATTTGGGGCGTCCTACTGCCCTCGGGTTTGCAACAGGGATCCTGGCAGGGCTTGTTGCCATAACCCCGGCTGCAGGTTTTGTCACCCCCATGGCAGCAATTCCGATAGGCGCGATTACAAGCTTTATCTGCTACCAGGCCGTAATGCTCAAGGGAAGGTTCGGGTATGATGACTCTCTTGATGCCTTTGGAGTCCACGGGGTAGGCGGAATAACAGGTGCGATTCTGACAGGTATATTTGCAAGCGTGGGGTCTGCAGGGCTCCTGCTCGGAAACCCCGAGCAGCTGCTGCTCCAGGTAGAAGGAGTTGTTATCACGCTTATCTACGCAAGTGTTTGCACCTTCATCATCGGGTTTGTGCTCCACAGGACGATAGGGCTCAAGGTAAGCGAGAGCGAAGAAAATATCGGGCTTGACCGGACACAGCACGGAGAAGCAGCATATAACATTTGAGTACAGGCAAACCCACCACCTGTACCTTTCTGATTTTTGATTCGGTTTCATGGATAGAAAAGAATCAATTTCATGAAACCAAAACAATTTGATACGTTTTCTAGAGTCAATTATCCCAGGCTTTTATTGATCTATTTCTGTCTTTTCGGCATTATTCAGCCTTTTTTGAATCGGTTATAATCTAAGAATTATTTTAATACTATTATTTTTATTTGAAAAAGTCGAAAAAATTAAGTAGAATAGAGTAGGAAGGAGGTAAGAGATTTGAGGCTTCCTAGTTATCATATAAAAAAGATGGGATGAAAAGATGTTAAATACTGGTTCAACAGGCTTTATGCTGCTTGCGACAAGTCTTGTAATGCTTATGACCCCTGGTCTGGCATTCTTTTACGGAGGGCTTGCCTGTAAGAGAAACATTTTAGGGATTATGATGCAGAGTTTTGTTTCTCTCGGGCTGACAACTATATTATGGTTTTTCGTAGGATATTCTCTCTGCTTCAGCGGAGGAGAAGGTGCAATCTTAGGAAACCTGGACAAAATGTTCTTGAATGGGATTGCTCCGACTGATATGTTTGGAGATGCCGGATTTCCCGAACTCGTCTTCGTAGCTTACCAGATGATGTTTGCAATCATTACCCCGGCCCTGATTACGGGAGCATTTGCAAACCGGATTACTTTTAAGGCTTACATAATTTTCCTTGTCGTCTGGCAGCTCTTTGTTTACTATCCTTTTGTGCATATGGTCTGGGGAGGCGGCCTGCTTGCAGAAATGGGAGTTATCGACTTTGCTGGCGGAATCGTGGTTCATGCGACAGCCGGATTTGCTGCCCTTGCCTCAGTATTTTTCGTAGGCTCAAGGAAGTATAAAGATTCAAAGCCAAACAATATCCCCTTAATGGCTGTCGGAACTGCACTTCTCTGGTTTGGCTGGTACGGATTTAACGCTGGCAGTGAACTCAATGTGGACGGGATTACAGCACTCGCATTCCTGAACAGCGACATTGCAGCATCTTTTGCGGCCATTACCTGGATGATAATAGAGTGGTTCAGGGAAACAAAGCCAAAATTCGTGGGGCTTATGACAGGAGCTGTTGCAGGGCTTGCAACAATTACTCCTGCAGCAGGCCTTGTCTCTTTGCATGTGGCTGCATTAATGGGCATCATCGGAGCTATTACCTGCTACTTTGCAGTACATATTAAAAACAGGATGAAATGGGATGATGCCCTGGACGTATGGGGCGTTCACGGAATAGGAGGAGTGACAGGGACAATTCTCCTTGGAGTCTTTGCTTCAACTGCCATAAATCCGGTAGGAGCTGACGGACTGCTTTACGGCGGCACTGCATTCTTTATCAAAGAACTCGCAGTTGTTGCAGGGGCTTCAATCTATGCATTTATATTTACCTACATTATGCTGATGCTCATAAATGTAATAACTCCGGTCAAAGTTTCGGATGAAGAAGAGCTGGCAGGACTGGATATCTCCATGCATGGGGAATGTGCCTACGATGCGATTCACTGATAAAATCCCCTTAAAATCTGTATAAAAATGGATATCTGTATTTACAGTAAAAGGGCTTACAAAACATGGTTCTCTAAAAAAAATTCCCTTTAAGAAGTTCCTTTATCAGCAGGTTTGTTTGAATAAGAACCTATCCGAAAAGTCAATAATGGCATGTTGTAGAAGTTACAATTGGTCATAATATCGAGTATCAGTTAAGTTGTGCGTATTGCCAACTGTAAAAGTTACAGTATGTAACAACACTTTTCGGAGAGGTTCAAGTGAAAGGAATCAGGGTAAACCCTGGCTCTTATATTTTTCAATTTTAAAAGCCTTCAGAAGCCAATACGTTTTTTTACTACTAGTTGTTTCGAGTATTTTTTTCGGCCCCTTTTCCGCCTTTTCTGCACTGATACAGCCTTATTTCTCAACCATTTTTACCAGAAAATCTATTTTGAGATTAGATTTTGCATCAAAAGGCTGGAAAGAGCTAAATAGAAATAACTAGGAAAGAGGAGGCGTGTATGAGGCTTCCTAGTTATCATATAAAAAAGATGGGATGAAAAAATGTTAAATACTGGTTCAACAGGTTTTATGCTGCTTGCAACAAGCCTTGTAATGCTTATGACCCCCGGTCTGGCATTCTTTTATGGAGGGCTCGCTTGTAAGCGAAATATTTTAGGAATTATGATGCAGAGTTTTGTTTCTCTGGGAATAACAACTATTTTATGGTTTGTTGTCGGGTATTCTCTGTGCTTCAGCGGGGGAGAAGGCGCAATTATAGGAAACCTGGACAAGATGTTCTTGCATGGGATTACTCCGATTACTCCATTTAAAAACGGAGGATTTCCGGAACTTGTTTTCGTGGCTTACCAGATGATGTTTGCAATAATTACTCCGGCCCTGATTACAGGAGCATTCGCAAACCGGGTTACTTTTAAGGCTTATCTTATTTTCCTGGTTGTCTGGCAGCTCTTTGTTTACTACCCTTTTGCCCATATGGTATGGGGAGGCGGCCTGCTTGCAGAAATTGGAGTCCTTGACTTTGCAGGCGGAATAGTTGTTCACGCTACAGCAGGAGCTGCAGCCCTTGCCTCAGTCTTTTTCGTGGGCTCAAGAAAGTATAAGGAATCAAAACCAAACAGCATACCCTTAATGGCTATAGGAACTGCACTTCTATGGTTTGGCTGGTATGGTTTTAACGCTGGCAGTGAACTCAATGTTGACGGAATTACCGCACTTGCGTTCCTGAACAGCGATATCGCAGCTTCTTTTGCAGCAATCACCTGGCTGATAATAGAATGGTACAGAGAAAGAAAGCCAAAATTTGTAGGATTCATGACAGGAGCAGTTGCAGGTCTTGCAACAATTACTCCTGCAGCAGGCCTTGTTAGTATGCCTGTAGCTGCATTAATGGGTATTATCGGAGCTATTGTCTGCTACCTTGCGGTCCATATCAAAAACAGGATGGAATGGGATGATGCCCTTGATGTCTGGGGTGTCCACGGAATTGGTGGTGTGACCGGGACAATTCTCCTTGGAGTTTTTGCTTCAACTGTTATAAACCCGGCTGGAGCAGACGGGCTGCTTTACGGTGGCACTACATTCTTTATCAAAGAAACGGTGGTTGTTGCGATCACTTCAATCTATGCGTTTGTGTTCACATACATTATGCTGATTTTGATAGATGTAATAACCCCTGTCAAGGTTTCGGACGAAGAAGAACTTGCAGGTCTGGATCTTTCAATTCATGGCGAATGTGCCTATGATACGGGAGTTTTCTGAAAAAATCCTTTATTAGCAGGTTTATTTTATTAAGCAAAAGATTTGATTAAGCGAAAGGGGTTCAGGGTACATCCCCAACCCCTCTTTTTATTCAACTCCGGCTCTCCTCTGGTTTAACTGCACCGCTGCCTTAAACAGCCGCTGGTTTGTCTTATCACCACAGAAATCGGCAACTCAGAGATTTTCGTATCAAGCTTTTTTGATATTGGGCTTCCGGGTTTTTAAGAAGTGAATTCCATAATTAATTATAGAATAATAAGAAGATTCCATAATTGATTAGAAGAATTTGACTTTGTTTTTGAGATTGATGATGCCTGATAGCAATGAGCATCGAGAAAAATATGGGACTAAATTTTCAGAACTCTGGTGGGTGTTAAAGATGCCGGGAAATCCGAATGAAATAAAGCTGGTTAACAATGCAATGGCCAACGTCACTAGAAGGAAGATAATGAACTTCCTGGCGGACGGCGAGAGAAGTACAGAGGAAATAGGAGGAGAGGTCGGGAAGACAATGCTCGACTACCACCTAAACTTATTGCAGCAGGCAAGCCTGATCGAAGTAAAAGAGGGAACTGCAAGTCTTACCGAATACGGAAGGAACTTCCTTGAGGGCAAACCTGAAAAAGGGGAGGAGAAAGGTGCAGACCTCTCACAGGCAAAACCCGTGGAGATTGCCGAAGTTAAGCAGCTTCTGCCCTGCATAGCGGATTCAACGAAGTTCAGGACAATTGCAAACATGGCCCCGCCCCTGGGGGGAGCCCTAAAGACCCTGGAACCCCTTTTCCCCCGAGGCAGGTATTCGGATAGAATAGGCGCTCTGATAATTCAAAATGGGGAAGTTATTACAACCATCTACGGCTCTGGAAAAGTCACCATGACCATGATCAAAAACGAAGCAGAGGCAAAAGAGATGCTTGAGAGCCTGAGGGGCACGATAAACGAGGCAATAGCAAAAGGTGTTGCTCCGGCTCCGAGGGAAAAGGTCAGGGTCGAACCAATGGAGATCTATAAGTATCTGCCAAAAACCGACTGCAAAGAATGCGGGGAACAGAGCTGTTACACCTTTGCAATAAAGCTCATGGCCGGGGAAGTCACCCTGGACAAGTGCACACCCCTCAAAACCCCGGAATATGCGGTAAACCAGGAACACCTGCAGGTCCTGTCTGCATATATCTGATCCGGTTTTATGAAAAAGGGCAGACATCTTCCTTGTTTATTGGCAGGAGTTTTTCATAGGGCTTTCGGAGAAAAGAAAGGCTTTCTTGAGACCGATGAAGCATAAAGGAGTTGCAGAATCGGGCTTCAATAGTTCCCAGTAGGTGGTAAAGATGCCGGAAAATCCGAATGAGACAAAACTCGTGAACTTTGCTATGGCCAACGGTACCCGAAGGAAGATAATTAACCTCCTGGCAAATGGAGATATAAGTACCTGGGAACTGGGAAAGATAATCGGGACAACGACTCTTGACTTTCATCTCAAGATTTTACAACAGGCGGGTCTGATTGAGTTGGAAGAAGGGACTGTGAAGCTGAGTGAATATGGCAGGAAGTTTCTGAAGAATAAAACAGGAAAGAGTGAGGAGAAAACTGCAGACTTTTCCCAGGCAAAGCCAGTGGAGATTGCAGCGATCAGGCAGCTTTCGCCCTGCATAGCAGATCTCTCAAGACTCAGGGTGAGTGCAAATATGCTTCCACCTCCTGGTGGAATCCTGAAACTCCTTGAGCCCCTCTTTCCCAGAAGTAATTATTCGGATAGAAAAGATAGCCTGATAATTCAAAAAGGAGAAATTATCACAACTATTTACGGTAGTGGAAAAGTCTCCATCAGGATGATTAAAAATGAGGATGAAGCTAAAGAAGTACTTGAAAGCCTGAAGAGCATTATCAATGAAGCTATTGCAAAAGGTGTAGCTCCAGCTCCCAGGGAAAAGGTAAGGGTAGATCTCATGGAGGTCTACAAATACCTGCCCCGGACAAACTGCGGCAAGTGCGGCGAACAGGGCTGCTACAGCTTTGCCATAAAGCTAATGGCAAGACAGGTCACTCTGGACAGGTGTACACTCCTTAAAGAACCACAGTATGCAAATAATCAGGAACATCTGCAGATTTTGACCTCTTACATTTGAACCCTCTTACTTAAAACACAATTTATTGGAGGAAATTTTGAAGACACTTACTATAGTGCTCACTGATGGCCCTTATATTTCCGAATACGCAGAGATCGCCTGCAAACTCGCCGATGAAGCACTTAAACGATATCAAGTAAACATATTCCTGTACCTTGATGCAGTGCATATCCCCAAAAAAGGCCAGAATCCGTCCTTTTTTATCAACGCAGGCGAACTTTTCACCGCACTTGCAGAGAGAGGGGCTGTAATCAGAGCCTGTGCACGGTGTGCTGCTGCGAGAGGTTACATAGCAGAAGAGGAAACTGCGAGCAGAAGTAACTGCAGAGACTACATACCTGGAATAAAAATTTCCAGCCTCTATGAACTTTCAGAAATGCTAAGTAAGAGCGATAGAGTAATCTCACTGTCAAGATGAGGCTGAAAGAATAGGGTTTTTATGAGGTTGTCCGATGAAATCAGTTTTCTATTTGCTGGACACTGCCCCCTACGGCAGCGAAAAAGCCTTCGGAGCATTGAATGCGGCTGCAGTAAGCCTTAACAGGATGCATGTGACCCTCGGCCTTTACGGAGATGGGGTTTATCTTGTAGCTGCCGGACAGGACAGCAGAAAGCTTGGAGTACCAAACCTTTCGGATATTCTCTACTCATATGACGAATTAAAGGTTCTGGCTCACGAACCCTCCCTTGTGGAAAGAGGCCTTTTCGGAGAGACCCTGATAGAAACTGTGGAACTGGTCGATGAAGAGGACTTGCTGGAAGCAATGGAAAACTCTGATTGTGTAATCCTGCTCTGAGGTGGCGAATTAAAAATGAAACCAGAAAAAATGAAATTGGAAGCACCGGATACAGAAGATCAGGACGTGTTCCTGCTGACAAAGCCGCCCTTCAGCCCCAGGTCGGACCTCTGCCTCAAACTGGCTGCTCGCTCCGGAAACGCCAGGCTGTACCTGGCAGGAGACGGCGTCTATCACCTGCTTACCGGCACAGCAAACCTACCCGGAGGCCAAGTATACGCCTGCAAAGAAGATATGGAAGCAAGAGGTATAATGGCCGGAATTACCGGAATGGGCGGGGAAAAAATGGGTGGGGAAAAAATGACAGGAGAAAAGGCAACAGTCCCGGAGAACTTTTATGCTGCCCTGACAGAGGACCTGATGGAACACTGCAGGCAAGCGTATACATTTTAAATGTTGCATACATTTTAAATAGTTGACACTGCAAATTTTAAGTTGGATTTTGTTTTCAATTCTTTAGTGCTTTTAAATTTTTCAAAAAGGGTTGCCGAACAGGATCGTTCCGCATGACCGAAAATCTCCCGAATGAAATAATTAAAGCCCTGGAGTGTGTGTGCACTCTGCATGAACAGGCAGTCTGCAACCACGAAAAATGCCGGGAATTCAGTGAACAGCTATCCGACCTCCTGGTCAGGCTCGAAGACCTTGGTTATTTCCGGACAGCTGACCGGGTGATGAGCGTGCTCATGAACTGCAGCCCGAAAGAGGCTTCACACTGTGAAAAGGCAACGCTTGTCGGGGAGATGATGAAAGAGCTTGCAAAAGAGGCGCAAAAGGCAGCAAGAAAGTGAAAAATTACCTTCTTTGTAGAAGAAGGGAAGAGGATATAGCAAACATATCAGAAACCTTCACTCTTCACCCGCAGGCATTAACTGATGAGATAAAAGACTGGATCTCCCGGACATTTTTGGGAAATGATGCAAGATTTTTGATCTATCTGCATGGCATCATTCCTGATTTTTCTTTGATTACTTTCACAAAGTCAATAGATTGGCCAGACATCCAGCAGCCACAGCTATGGAGAAGACCGTCACCACGAAGGCTGCCAGCAGCCTCTTCTTGAATATGGCTGAAAGAAGGGTCAGCTCGGGTATGCTGGCTCCTGCACCTCCGATAATCAATGCCAGGACGGCTCCCACGCTCATTCCCTTTTCAGTGAGTGCCAATCCGATCGGGACCATGGTCTCCGCCCGGATATAGATAGGAATGCCAATAATTGCAGCCACTGGAACTGCCAGAGGATTGCTCGGGCCTGCGAGAAGGGTAATAATCTCCGTGGGCACGAATCCGTGAATGAATGCCCCAATTCCCGCTCCAAGGAGGAGATAAGGCACGAGCTGACGGAACAGGCTGAATGCGAATCCTGCAGACCGCTGTATCCTCGATTTCGCGTCCGTTGCCTGCTGACAGTCACAGCCTTTTCGTACAACGGCCACTGACTTAACCTGACTTGAGAAGCCGAACCCATCAAGCAAGAGGCCGATAACAATTGTAGCCACGAAGGTGACGGCAAAATAGAGGGTGGCTATCTTCCAGCCCAGTAGAATGATAAACAGGGATATTATTACCGGGTTTAGCAAGGGTGATGAGAACAGAAATGCCATTGCTGCAGCGAAGGGCACCCCGGCCCTGAGCATCCCCAGGAGAAGCGGTATGGTTGAACAGGAGCAGAAAGGAGTGAGTGCACCAAATCCTGCCCCAAGGACACTGCCTACAACTTTATTCCGTCCTCCCATAGCCTTTTTTATGGTTTCGTCCGGCAAATACTCCTGAATAAGTCCCACGAGAAAGGTTATCCCTATGAATAAAACAATAAGCTCTAAGGCGATTTCAATGAAGAAATTAGCCGCCACAGTTAAATTATTCCAAAACATTTTGATCTTCCTTCAAAGTTTACTTTTTCTTCAAATCATCGAAAGCTACAGCTATTGGAAACCTGAAATTACCAGAGCTATTTTCTCTGGGACCCAACTTTTTTGAAGATAAAACTTCTTTTTGAAGGGGTCAACTTCGCTTCCTGATTATATTTTTTAGCAGAAGGCTTATCAGGACATTTACTCAGGGCGTTTACTCATTTATAAGCAACTTTGCCTGGTTAAGTAGTTCGATAACTGCACCATCCGAGAGGCGGAAATAAGACCACTTCCCTTCTTTTCTTTCTTTGATAACACCAGCATTTTTCAATACTGAAAGGTGGTGAGAAACAGTCGATTGGGAATTGCCAAGGGCAACCGTCAGTTCGCAGGCACAGAGTTCCCCTTCCTTCAATAACTTTACAATCTTAAGACGATTGATGTCTGCGAGTGCCTTAAAAATTTTGACTTCCGAAGAAAAAGCTTCCTCATCCAGCCTGTCTACCAGAGAACTGAGCTTTTGCGCCCTTGCCTCAAACTGGTCCCCATCAATAAAAAAACGCCTCAATCTTTCGGTTTCCACTTCACAACGTTCTCTATTCACACCTGGCCTCCTTTAAGTTTCCTGGTCTTACCTGCCGCAGCCGCAGCCACCTTCTAAGGGAAGAAGCTTTTTTTTACTATGTTCCCCTGACCAGCACTCTACGCAGAGCTTTATGCTTCCTAGCTCTTTGTGGTTAGCCCTTAGCAAAGAGTATTCTTCTTTTCCGCAGATTGCGCATTCAAAGCTCATTTTCCGAAACCTCTAGACAAAATCCATTTTCAGTATATGGAACAAATCCATATTCAGTATATGGAACAAATCCGCATCCACAAAATGAAAAATAGCATCTACAAATATCGATATGATTTAAGCTATTTTATCCTGGTAGTATTTTTTATATTCTTTTAGAACTGCAGCTTTGAAGTTTTTCATTTCTGCTTCAGGAATCTCATTTATTTTCAAGAGGTTCTGCATAAGTTCTTCATTGTCCACGTCCTCCGGGGCTTTGCCTGCAGCACAATAGCTCTCAAATTCCTCTTCCAACCCAGCAATTTCCATATCCTTGCCGCCAATTCGGACCTTTCTGACACTTACAATAGAAGGACCACAGCAACAGCAACTTTTGCCGCTTCCAACCAGTTTACCAAGCAAATTTTTTCCAAGTTTGCCCATTTAATCACACCTACTTTTGAATCATATCAAGATTTATTGATATTTAGATTTGTAGATATGATATAAAAAGATTGCTAATTCAGAAAATAGTGTCTTCAAAAATAACAGAAAAAACGACAGTCCTTTGAAATATCCGGAATAAACGAATGCTTTCAAAGCTTTCAGTCCAATCAATTACTCAATTAACGACCTAAGATTGAGCCCAAAGAATTTAACTATCTCTAACACAACTACCTCTGTATATTCCTTGAATACTAACAGAAAACAGGGGGTTATTTCAAAATAATTTGAAATGGGAAATTTTATATAGTTTATTTCAAATATATTTGAAATAACAGTATAGGATTTAAAAAAATGATAATGGACAACCAACAGATCAGGATCTGAAAAAAATGACGTTGGATTACCTTATATATCTATTAGGGATCGGTTTACAGTCCGTTCAGGAATACCTGGCCCTGCACGTGCTGATGTGCCTTGTGCCCGCCTTTTTCCTGGCAGGTGCTATTGCCTCTCTCTTTTCCAAGGAATCGGTGCTGAAGTTCTTCGGAGCGGACGCCCCAAAGTACGTCTCTTACACGGTAGCTGCTGTTTCCGGCTGCCTGCTTGCGGTCTGCAGCTGTACCGTCCTTCCCCTTTTTGCAGGGATTTATAAGAGGGGAGCAGGCATAGGTCCTGCAAGCACCTTCCTCTTCTCGGCGCCGGCCATCAACATCCTTGCGATTGTCTATACCGCAAAGATCCTGGGATACGACCTGGGAGCAGCACGGGCATTTACCGCCATCCTGATGTCCATACTCATAGGACTTATCATGGCGCTTGTCTTCGAGAGGAATAACGGGGACCGTAAATCCATCAAGACCTTTGGCGGGGACGAACACAAGCACAGCGCCCAGATCTTCATACTGCTGCTCGCAATTCTTGTCTCTCCCGAGCTTGTCTCTTTCTCGGTAAAGGTCCTGGGATGGGTCCCGCTGATTCTCTTAATCTGGATCCCCCTGATCGCGATTACGGTTTACTTCTCTTTAAAGTGGTTCAGCCCTGAAGAGAGGGCAAGCTGGATGGGAGAAACCTGGTTCCTGATAAAGCAGATCACTCCCCTGCTTCTGATAGGAGTGTTCTTTGCAGGGATAGGCGTTGAAGTCCTGCCAGAGGAATTTGTTGCATCGCTGGTTGGGGGAAACTCCCTCAGTTCGAACCTTATCGCCTCAGTCTCAGCAGCCCTGATGTACTTTTCAACCCTGACCGAAGTCCCGATCATCAAGGCCCTGACCCTGCTCGGTATGGGCGAAGGTCCTGCCCTGGCAATGCTTCTTGCAGGCCCGGCTCTCAGCCTCCCTAACATGATCGTGATTAACAGGATTATGAAGCCGAAGCGTGCAATACTTTACATCTCCCTTGTAGTACTGATTGCAACCGTGTCGGGTTTAATCTACGGAAGCCTGCTGGCATGACAAATGCGGAAAATATGAAGATGCGGAAAATATTTCAAATTTGGTTGAAATACTTAATAAAAAATAAGGATCACAGGTGAAAACATGAAAATCGAAGTACTCGGTACAGGCTGTGCAAAGTGCAAGAAACTTAAAGAACTTGCAGAAAAGGCAGTAAAGGAAACAGGTGTAGACGCAGAGGTTGTTAAGGTAGAGGATTTTGACGATATCCTTAATTACGGAGTCATGGTTACCCCGGGTCTCGTGATTGACGGGGATGTCAAAGTCGCAGGCAAGGTCCCGAGCCTTGAAGAGATCAAGAAGTGGATTACCGAATAAGAAAGATATAACTGATGAACAAACCATACGGATTAGAACTTTATAATTAAGGTTAAAACGAAAAAAAGGTGACACACTTATGGTTGAAGAAACAAAATGCTCCTGTGGCTCGGCAAACGTGGCAATTTTTCCCTGCGTCGGAGCCGCAAATGTAGGCCAGCTTTCAAACAAAATCGCAATTGAACTCGAAAAGCAGGGGATCGGGAACCTGATGTGCACCGCAGGAATCGGAGCCCGGGCCCCCGGACTCATGAAGTCCGCCGAAGCTTCCGACCGGATCCTGACCATCGACGGCTGCCCCGTAAACTGCGCAACAAAGACCATGGAACTGGCTGGCTTCAAGGTTGACCGCCAGATCGTGATTTCCGAACTCGGGGTTAAGAAAACAAAGGACAGGAACCCTTCGGACGAGGAAGTCGCAGAGGTTCTCGAAAAAGTGATGGAGATCCTGCAGTCCGAGTGATCTCTCCCTTTTTTTCTTTTTAATTCGATGATCAACATTTTTAAATCATAGTTCAGATTTTTCGTTTTTGTCTTATCCTGGTCTTGTTTTTGTTCTGTTTTTCCCTTTTTGTCTTGTTTTTACCACCTTTTTTAAATTAATCAGAATTTCAACAATCAAAGCTCAGAAAACTATATATCCAAACATATCACCATTCATTGATATGAGCGATGAAGATAATGTACAGCTCTTCAAAGCCTTAAGTGAAGAAACGCGGTACAAAATAATTAAGGTCCTGCTGGAAGGAGAGCGATGCGCCTGCGAGATCCCTGACCTCATAGGCAAGACCCAGTCCAACACCTCGATGCACCTGGCAAAGCTGCAGGACTGGGGCATTATCAAGGTGAGAAAGGACGGGAAGATGAGGCTTTATTCCATAGACAACGAAAAGGTCCAAAAGATCTTGAAAATAGTAGAAGAATAAGTCCTTTTTTCCGGCTGCGCTTCGGATACACTTTTGACGCTCTTTCTATTCTGGGAACTTCCCAATCAAATTCATCACGAACAGACATTGGCAATAAATAGCAGGTCCGGAAAAATTGAGACATTATTAAAAGCGGCAGCAATCACAGCCGCCCCCGCATGAGGGGAGGAGGTTCTGATTACCGTATTCAATCCCCCAGCATTCAAAGCAGAGTTTTACCATTCCAAGTTCCTTATGCTTTACCTTGAGCAGTGAATTTTCTTCCTTTTTGCAGATAGCGCATTTTGCCATGGACATGCTCCTGAATTTTCCCTGAGTATTACAGGAAGGTTTTGTTAAGAGTTTGATATTTCGTTTCCTATAAAAGGGTTTTATTCGATGCGAAAGTTATATATCAAATTACAATTATATCAATATATATTGATATAACAAAATAATGGTACATGACATAAACAGAACGATAAGAAAAGAAGGAACCCGAAATGGTTGACATATTCTATCCTCTGCAATGGATTGCAGACAAACTGACCTATGAGGTCTTCGGGATTGCCCCCGAGACGCACCTTGCAGCCAGTATCAACTTCATCATTTACGACGTAATGAAGATCTTCGTCCTGCTTTCCGTGATGATCTTCGCAATCTCCTACATCAGGACTTATATTACCCCCGAAAAAACCAGAAGGATACTCGGAGGAAAGAAAGGGCTCCGCTACCACCTGGTGGCGTCCCTGATAGGCACGGTTTCTCCTTTCTGTTCTTGCTCCTCGGTACCCCTTTTCATAGGGTTCGTGGAAGCGGGGGTCCCTCTCGGAGTTACCTTTTCTTTCCTGATCACCTCCCCCCTGGTAAACGAAGCGGCTGTGGCCGTGCTCTGGGCAACCCTCGGCTTTAAGGCAACAGCAATCTACGTGGTATCCGGCATTGTGCTGGGTGTTTTCGGAGGCTACCTGATAGGGGTCCTGAAACTGGAAAGATACGTGGAGGACTTTGTCTACAAAATCAAAGTGGGGCAGTCGACGGCTGAACATGAGAACCTGACCGCAAAAGAAAGGGCAGGCATCGCCTTTGAAGGCGTAAAAGACATCGTTGGAAGGATCTGGATCTACGTGATTATCGGAGTCAGCATAGGAGGCATCTTCCACGGATATGCCCCGGAAGGCATCCTTGAAAAATACGCAGGCAAGGACAACCTGCTTGCAGTGCCTATCGCTGTCATCCTGGGAGTGCCCCTGTATTCGAACGTCATGGGCATGATCCCTATTGTGGAAAGCCTGATCGGAAAAGGGCTCCCCATCGGGACTTCCCTGGCCTTCCTGATGTCAGTTACAGCCGTTTCCCTGCCCGAGATGATAATCCTCAAAAAGGTTCTGAAAAACGAACTTATTGCAATATTTGTATCGATTGTGGCAGTCTCGGTTATCTTTACAGGCTACCTGTTCAACATACTGCTGTGAACTACCTGAATATTTGAAAATTGAGTGATTGAAGAGCGATTGGAAATCAAAACCTAAAATCAAAACCTAAAATCAAAACCTAAAATCAAAACCTAAAATCAAAACCAAAAATCAAAACCTAAAATCAAAACCTAAAATCAAAACCAAAAATCAAAACCTAAAATCAAAACCTAAAATCAAAAGATGAAAAAATGGTGAAAAAACATGAAAATCGAAATCCTTGGAACCGGATGCCCCAAATGCAAGAAGACAAAAGAAGCCGTTGAAAAAGTCCTTAAAGAAAACGGTGTGGAAGCCGAAGTCGTAAAAGTAGAGGACTTTGAAACAATCCTGAACTATGGCGTGATGGTTACTCCTGCAGTCGTGATTGACGGAGAAGTAAAGCTTGCAGGAAAGGTCCCGGATGAAAAAGAAGTCCTGAAATGGATTGCCTGAGTTTTTAAACCCGACAAAACACGGAAAAAAAGCAGAAAAAACCAGAAAAACTGACAAAATCCCGATTGATTTCTTTTCAAACATCTAAGCTCAGAGAAAGAATTGATTAAGCACTTTTTCCATACTTATGGGAAAGGAATGAAAGAGGGGAAAATAAAATCATGAGGTGGTCCTATGTCTGAAATTACTGTCAACTCCACAATATGCGACTTTACTCACAAACTCCGCGGAAGCATGAAAGGCGGAAAAATCATAGTTGATATAGAAACTCCCTGTGAAAAGATAAAGGAAATCTCTCACCTGGAAATTCCCATGATGGAAATTCTGGACATCAAAGACAACTATGTG
This sequence comes from Methanosarcina sp. KYL-1, assembly GCF_024372725.1. Classification (GTDB taxonomy): domain Archaea; phylum Halobacteriota; class Methanosarcinia; order Methanosarcinales; family Methanosarcinaceae; genus Methanosarcina. Next base: position 364,757 of record NZ_VOUA01000001.1, on the reverse strand, counting down.
ATGGACAGAGCGAAAGAGGCAAAAATCTGCTCAAACTGCCTGGTGCCCTGCGGGGTACTTAACCTCTGCAAGCTGGAAAGCGGCTTCCTGGCAAAGTCCCTGGCGAAAAAGGCGGGCAGCCTCTGCATCGAATTTGATGAGGTCTGAAAAGGGTTACCAAAACAGTATAAAATGATATAGAAACCGGGCCAATATCGCAAAAAGAAAGCAAGAAAAGAGGCTGCAGGAATCAACCTGTAAGCCTGCCTGAGAACTCAGAATTCTGTGGAGGGGAAGCTGAGTTTGTAAAGAGTTGGGGGGTATTAATTGATAAACACAGTACTTGTTCCGACGGATTTTACTATCGAAACTGAAGATTTGCTCGGCTGCATAGGGGAACTGCAGCATGTCGGGCTGAAGAAAGTTATACTGCTTCACGTTGTGGACATCCTGAAAGCCCACGGGCTCACCCCAATGTTTGAGCGAAACGCAAAAGAAAAGATTGGGGAGTACGCAGACTTTGTCCGGGAAATGGAACTGGAAGCCGAAACCCTGGTAGTGGTTGGGGACGTCAAAAGGACTATTGCGGAGGTTGCCGAAAGGGAGGACGTTGACCTTATCGTGATGGGGACGACGACCCCCGGAATAATCAGGGGGAAACTGCTCGGAAGGACCACGGAATATATCGTCCGGAAATCAAAAAAGATGGTCCTTGTAGAAAAGTACGATGCCTTGAAAGAAGGAAAAGAAACCTATGCAAAAACGTGCACTGCAACCTTTTCCAGGATACTTGTGCCCATGGACTGTTCACTTGAAGCCATGCGGGCCATAAGAGTGCTTTCCTCTTTTGCAGGGATGACCCGGGAAGTCTTACTCGTGCACGTCATAGAGAACATAAAAGACCTGGACTTCCTGGAAGAGCAAAGGGAAGAAGTGCTTCAGATGCTTCGAAAGATCGGAGATGAGCTAAAGGGTTTTGATGTGAGCCACAGGGTAATTGAAGGTATCCCGTCGGATGAAATAGCCAGGCTCGCCCTAAAAGAAGAAGTCACCCTGATAATGCTGACCTCCCGTGGAAAAGGGATTATTGAGGAACTCCTGCTTGGAAGCACTGCAGAAAACGTACTAAGGAAGACCATAAAACCAGTCCTGTTGATCCCTTCAGGAAAGGGAATGGGAGGAGAGGAAAAAGGGGAGGAAAAAGAAGAAGGAGCAGGAAGGGAAGAAAAAGAAGAAGGGGCAGGAAGGGAAGAAAAAGAAGAAGGGGCAGGAAGGGGAGAAAAAGAAGAAGGGGCAGGAAGGGGAGAAAAAAATGAAGGAAAGGAAGGGGGCGCGTAAATGCCGGAAGAACAGGAAGAAAGGGAGCTTGATTTTTTCAGCAAATACCTCTCAGTCTGGGTCGCAATCTGTATCGTCCTGGGAACCGCCATAGGCTATGCTTTTCCCGGCTTTGCGGATGCCCTTGGGGAAATCGAGGTTGCAAATGTTTCCATACCTGTGGCGCTTGTGCTCCTTGTCATGATGTACCCTGTCATGTTGAAAATCAACTTTGAGGAACTCCTGAGCGTGAAAGCAAACCTCAAGCCCCTTCTCCTCACGCTAGCTGTAAACTGGGTAATCAAGCCCTTCACGATGGCCTTTGTTGCGTGGCTTTTCATGCGTGTGCTCTTTTCAAACCTGGTCCCTGTCGACCTCCAGGCCCAGTACATCGCAGGCATGATCCTGCTCGGGCTTGCCCCCTGCACGGCAATGGTGCTGGTCTGGACCTATCTTGCCAGGGCAAACATCAACTATGCCCTGATCCAGGTCTCCGTAAACGACCTCATTATCCTGGTCCTCTTTGCCCCTCTCGGTAAGTTCCTCCTCGGGGTCACCACGGACTTTCCTGTGCCCCTCATGACCATCTTTGTTTCGGTCCTCTTTTATGTGGCAATTCCCCTCGGGCTTGCAGTGCTTACAAGGCAGGTCGTGATCAGGAAAAAAGGCATCTCCTGGTTTGAAAACCGCCTGATAAGGAAGACACAGTGGGTGACTCCGGCTGGGCTTTTAATCACTCTCGTCCTGATCTTTGTCTTCCAGGGGGAAAACATCATAAACTACCCCCTGCACATCCTCCTGATTGCAATTCCTCTGGTGCTTCAGACCTACCTTATCTTCGGAATCGGGTATGCAGGGGCAAAAGCCCTGAAAATCCCTTACAGGGAAGCTGCCCCTTCCACCTTCATCGGCGCCAGCAACTTTTTTGAGCTGGCAGTGGCAGTGGCCCTTATCCTTTTCGGGATGGAGTCCGGAGCTGCCCTTGCTACGGTTGTGGGGGTGCTTGTGGAAGTGCCGGTGATGCTCTCCCTTGTGAAAATTATGGACAAAAATAGGGAGAAATTCAGGTTTTAAGGAAAAGGGAAAACAAGAACAAAAAAGGGAATGAGAGAAAGGAAAGCAAAAAAGGAAGCTGGAAAAAAGAAAAAAGGATACTGGGCAGAAAACTTCAATTCTTCCTTAGTTTCCGCAACAGCACCCATTCCCTTCTCCCGGTTTTTCAGGACTTTCGGAACAGTTAGGTTCTGTGGGTTCTTCGGGCTTTTTGTCTTCAAAGATAAGTTCGTACACGTTTTTGTCATAAATGTTCGTCCAGCCTAGCTGGGAACCGGCGGAAATAAACATGGCAACGGCAATCGCCTCGGCAATCTCCTTTTTGCTTGCTCCGTGGGCAAGGGCTCTCTGGGAGTGGACATCAGTACAGAACTGGCAGCGCATGAGGACAGAAGAAGCGACGGCGATAAGTTCCTTTGTCTTGCGGTCAAGCTCTCCACCCTGGAAAATGGAATCCCTCATCTTTCCGAAAGCTTCAGCAGTATCAGGCAGTAATTCGTTCATAAAGGACATCTTAATTCCTCCAGCTTAGTCAAGGATTTGAATTTATAAAATACGGAAAGCCAAATATCAACAAAAATTGATGTACTCCACTGACTTGATATACCTTTTATCAAATACACTGGATTGGTTAACCGATGTGTATTTTCTTGACACGTCATTGTTATTCAGATTAAGCCTGCTTCAGAAAATGAAGAAAATGATAAAAAATAGAAAAAGCAAGTATAACAGGCATAGAAAGAAGTTAACCAGAAGTTAACCGAGAAGAGAAATCATAAAAACATCACATAACCCAAAAACATTCCAAGGTGACAGTTTGACAGAAATTACCGTAAATTCCACTCTCTGCGGTTTTGTCCACAAAGTCCGTGGAAACATGAAAGGCGGAAAAATCATAGTGGACATTGAAACCCCCTGCGAAAAAATAAAGAAATTTTCCCACATGGAAATTCCCATGATGGAAACAATGGACATCAAGGACAATTATGTTATTGACCGGGCAAAGGAAGCCCAGTGTTCCTCAAACTGCCTGGTACCCTGTGCAGTGCTAAACCTCTGCAAGCTTGAAAGCGGCTTCCTGGCAAAATCCCTCGCAAAAAAGGCAGGCAGCATCAGTATCGAGTTTGATGAAGTTTGATGAAGTTTAATGAAGTATAAGAAAAGAAAAATCTACCTCCTTTAGAAAAGAAAAATCTGCCTCCTTTTTAATTTTTTAAATATAGGCCCCTTTATAGTGAAGTGAAAAACCTTATTTAGAAAGCTTAACTTCTTTTCTTTATGAGTTACTGCTGCCCTGCGGACCCCGGAATAAAAAAAGAATGGGAAGAAAAGATGCTCGAAGAAGTCGATTTCCTTGAGAACGACATAAAAAAAGCGAGCGAGGTATTCAGCGCTCTCGGGCACCCGATAAGGTTGAAAATCGCATACTTCCTTTCCCAAAGAGACCACTGCGTCTGCGAACTGATATTCAAATTGAATGAGAGGCAGAACCTGGTCTCACACCACCTTACAATTATGAAAAACTGCGGGATCATCGAACCCTACAACAGCTCAAAATGGCGCTTTTACAGGCTTAACCCGGAATTTGGGAATATTTTGAAGACTGTAAAGCAAATGCAGGACAAAAAATCGGAATAAACTCAAAGAAAGAAAAAAAATCAAATAAGTGGAAGGGAAGGTTTCAGTCATCACAGCAACAGCAGCAGTCCTCTTCTTCCTTATCCTTTTCAAAAATTTTATCGTATACGTTTTCCCCGTATATGTTCGTCCACCCGACCTGCGACCCGGCAGCCACAAACATGGCAACTGAAATGGCTTCTGCGATCTCTCCCTTCGTAGCCCCTGCAGCAACAGCCCGCTGGGAGTGCACGTCAACGCAAAACTGGCAGCGCATGAGGACCGCGGAAGCAACGGCGATCAGCTCTTTTGTCTTAATGTCGAGGAAACCGTCCTTAAAAATAGAGTTCCTCATCTGTCCAAAAGCTTCCGCTGTTTCAGGCAACATTTCATTCAAAAATGACATAATATTATCCTCCGGTTTAGACAAATATATTAGTACAAATTATACTTTAATTAGTACAAATTATACTTTAAAACCTTTTCAATTTGAAGCTAATTTTATGAAGTTGAGTTATTGATGTTGAATTTCTTGATGTTGAATTTCTTGATGTTGAATTTCTTGATGTTGAATAATTAGTATGAAAACCACCAGGCTCAGGCAATACTCTTGAGTTTCAGCGTCCCGGCTTTCTGCATAAGGTGTTATTCCAGCGCATGCCGCTATCCCGGGATTCCGGCTTATGCGTGTACAAAAGGTCTTCGTCATCGGTTTCTGTACCTGTATCAGGATTTTCTTCTTCCTGAACCGCTTCCTTTTCATCTTCCATTTCTCATCCTCCTTCAACCATTGAATTTCTCGAAAAACCCTTAATAACCCTTAATGAATATTGGGAAAAACAAATCTTAAAACCATGAGCCTATTATCAAAGAAAATTGATATGAAAAAACTGACATGAGAAGAAAAGAACTGAAATAAGGAAAAAAGTACTGATGTAAGGATGGTTCTTCAATGATGAGGAATCAATACAGCAAAAACAGTATTTCTAATGGTGAATTATGGTTGTTATTATGGTTATTAGTCCGGAGGTAACTGATATGAAAACGCTTTCTACCCCAACCTGCTCCTGCTGCAGCGGAATGGACAAAAACAAAAAATACGTGACCGGCATCCGGAAAGATGGCAGTGAATGGATTCCCGCCTTCATCGAATACGTTGACCGTGAAAAGTGCACTGGCTGCGGGAAGTGCGTCCGTGTGTGTTCCGAAGGGGTATACGAACTGCAGGAAATCGAAGGAAAAAGAGTTGCCGTGCCTGTAAATGACGGAAGGTGCGTGGGAGACGGGGCCTGCCACAAAGTCTGCAAACCCGGAGCCATGGTCTGCAAACCGAAAACCGTTGAATAAGCAGCCGGAAAAGCCAGCCTTAATTTATCCCCAAAAACCCGTACTTGCTTCACTCCCGCATCCTCCCGGAACCGGGGGCTTCAAGCCTGCTACCCCGGCCCTTGCCCCGGCCCCTGCCGGACCCAGCCCATGGGGATGTCGGCTTCCAGCTTTCCTGTTTTGCCGCAAATCCTGTTTTCAAGCCGGCCCTCGGCCTTAAAACCGAACTTTTTGTAAAACCTGATGGCCTTTTCGTTGCTTTCCCTGGCAATAAGTTCCACCCTGACGATTTCCGGGTGCCTGGATTCGATTTCTTCCATCAGGGTGGCAAAGAGCAGTTTTCCGACTCCTTTTTCCTGGTGGTCCGGATGCACAACGATGGTCAGGTCGCCAAAAACGTGGGCAAAGACCTTTATCCCGGGTGTATAGGTGTGGACCTCTGCGATGATTTCTTCAGGGTCCAGGGGGTTTTCAACTGCCAGAATAACGCCGGCCCCAAGGCTTTTTTCTATAAAGTTCCGGACGTAATCCCAGGTAACTTCATCGGCTTCCCTTGCAATCCCGCCGGAAAGGGCTGCAACTGTCCTGTAAAGAGCCTTAATTTTGTGCAGGTCCGAAAGATTGGCTTTTCTGACACTGTAGCGTGTTTCCATCATATCCTGTTCCTGAAACTTACTAAATTATCAACTTACTAAATAATCCGAATCCAGAAGTTTATTGAAAATTTCTCCCAACAGGTATCAAATCTCCAATAGTATCAAATCTCCAATATATACATTTTAGGAAAGTAAGAAAAAACCTGAAGGGGCAGGTAAAAAGAAAAAACGCATCACGAAGAATTTTGAAAGCAGGAACTTAAGGGAATTTAAGGAAGAGAAGAAAGAGAAGAAGGAGAAGAAGAAGGAAGAGAAGAAGGAGAAGAAGAACCAATATATGAATCCGGATATATATTAGTAATCTGATCCAAAAAGCCTGAAAAAAAGGACGATTCACCATGCCAGTAATGACAATCATCGGATGCCGGATTTTTGAGGACGAGGTCGTGTACCTGATAGAAAAGGGGCCCGAACTGGAAGAGGTTATTGTCCTCGAAAACGAAAACAATGAAGGACTTGTCAGGAAACTGAAAGAAATAGGCTATCCTTACAGGGTCCTGCCTCTGGAAAAAATCCCGAAAAAATCCGAAAGGGAAAAGAGCAGCGGTTTCACCCTTATTGTGGACCTGCTCGAATTTGCCCTGGACGGGTTTCCCGATAGGCTCAGAGAAGCGGTCTACGAGAGTGTGGAGGAGATAAGGGAATATTCCGACGGGGCCTTCGTACTCTACGGGCTCTGCGGAAACGTGCTGGGAAGTATTGAAAAGGACTTTGAGGCCTCAGGCTTTCCGGTTTTTATCCTGGCAGAAAAGGGAGGGGGAATTGTAGACGACTGCGTAGGAGCCGTACTCGGAGGCAGGGGGGCTTTCCTTTCAAAACTGCAGGCTGAAGGTACGGGCACATATTTCCTGACCCCGGTTGGGGCAGTATACTGGAAAGAGATGCTGGTCGCATCCAGGGTTACCCCTGACCCTGAAAACGTAGAAATGACAAAGATGGTCTTTGATTATTCAGGATACAAAAACGTTGCAAAGGTGGATACGGGGCTTCACTATGAAAAAGAGTTTGAGGCAAAGGTCCGGGAATTTGCAGACCTCTTTGGTTTTGAAATAGTGGAGATGAAAGGCAGCCCGGAACTTATCGAAAACTGTTATAAGAGGGCAAGGGAAGAAATCCTCAGAAGAAAAAAAGAATGAAAACTTAACCGACTCCGGAAAAAACGTAAGGTGCAACCGGAAAACATAGTTAAATTTTTATTCAATCCGTCCCAGACTGTTAAGACTGTTAAGGCTGTCAAGACTGTTAATATTGTGAGAAGGCGAAAGGAAAAATTAGCAGGAGATACCGGCAATGGATACCACCCCTTTTTTCAATCCCGGCCCCCAGACAAATTACGATAAGCAGTGGGCTTTTGAAGTAGCCTACTTCATCCAGCACATAGGAGCCGTCCTCCGGGACATCGGCGATTCCCTCAATACAAGGGACTATGTGGAAGCCCGGTTCCAGGCCTCGGAAATAAAACAGAGGGCAGAATACGAAAAAACCCTCCAGCCGGACTTCAGGACCTCTGACTACTTTATGAAATCCCGCAGGCTCTTTAACAGCTTCCTGGACGAATGCGTAAACTTTGCCGAACTTTTGAGGGTCACCACCATTCAAGAAGAAACCGGGTGCGAAGAACTCCTCGACAAGCCTGAACAGATAAAGAATTCGGTAGACAGGCTGAACCTCTTAAAAGAAATGCTTACTGACGAGCTCCACCTCCAGGGCTGGTTTTGAAGCCTGAACCCCCATCCTTGATTCCTTTCCATATTCCTTTCCATATTCCTTTCCTTCAATTCTTCATTAATTCTACTTTTAGTGTCTCTTATTATCGGTTGATGTTATTCCCAATTCAACTTTTATTCTAACCCGTTTTTTTCAGTCCTTTTCAGCCCATTTTTTTCTGGCAGTCTTTAACCTTAAGTGCAAAAAATTAACAGAAAGAACTGGCAGAAGATTTTCCATGAGAAAGGTGGAGAATGGAGTATTAATCGGGCACGACTGCACGAGCTTAATAGAAAATTATTTAAGCGTAACTTAACGGATAAAAGTAAAAAGTTGGCAATTGATAATGAATTTTTAAAGTTAACAGTGAATAAAGAAATTGGAAAAGTATTTAAAAGAATTGGGATATCTAACCTGCAATACGCGAATACCAGTAAATGCCAGTAAAAACTAAAAAGGAGTTAGAAAAATGCACTACAGCCTTGGTATTGATGCAGGAGGTACCTACACCGACGCCGTAATTGTCAGGAACAGGGATGACACCGTCATCGCGGTAAGCAAGGCGCTTACGACATACCCTGACCCGCTCGAAGGCATTAAAAACGCAATTGACGGGCTGGACAAAGAGTACATAAAAAACGTAAAAGTCGTATCGGTTTCTACCACCCTTTCCACCAACACGATCCTGGAAGGGACAGGCTTCCCGGTAGGGCTGATCCTTGTCGGGAACTATGACCTCACAAAAGAACTTCCGACCCCCCACTATATTCAGGTAAACGGTGGGCACGGGTACAACGGGGCAGAGGCCGCTCCCCTTGACCTTGAAGCTGTGAAGAAATTCGCCCTGGAAGTTAAAGAAAAGGTATCGGCATTTGCGGTTTCGTCCTATTTCAGCATAAGAAACCCCGAACACGAAATTGCCGTAAAGAAAGCCGTTTTTGAACTTACCGGCCTGCCCGTGGTCTGTGCCCACGAACTCTCCCAGGACCTGGGAGCCTTCGAAAGGGCTGTAACTGCTTTTTTTAACGCCCAGTTAATCCCGATTTCCGAGAAATTCATGCAGACCGTGGTAAAAGAAATAGAAAGCCGCGGGATGGAGGCAAAAGTCCTGATGCTCAAATGCGACGGGTCCGTCGTGGGAATCAAAAAGGCCCTGGAAAAACCCATCGAGTCCATCTTTTCGGGCCCTGCGGGAAGCCTGGTGGGAGCCGCTTTCCTGAGCGGAAAGGATACCTGCGCCATGATCGACGTGGGAGGTACGAGCACGGACATTTCCATGATCAAAAACGGGGTCCCTGAGATGAGCGAAGCCGGAGCCGTAGTTGGAGGCTGGACGACCCGGGTCAGGGCGATAAAAATGGAGACCTCGGCAATGGGGGGAGACAGCCACGTCTGGGTCAAAGAAAAAAAGATTACCATCGGACCCCACCGGGTAATTCCGCTCTGCAGGGCGGCTTCACTTTACCTGGGTTTCCTGCAGCAGTTGAAAGTAAACCCCATGCCCTCGAAAATAATCATGGGGATCAATTTCCAGCCCACAAAGTTCTACATCAGGACAGGGTACAGGCCAATAGAGATCAGCAAAGGGGAAAAGGAAGTCCTGGATGCGGTAAGCGAAACGCCTACATCCGTTTCCGAGATGTACACCCGCCTTGGAAAGTATCCTGCATCCTACCAGCTGGACTCCCTGCTCCAGAAGCGCCTGATCCAGGCAGTCGGGTTTACCCCTACTGACGCCCTCCACGTGCTCGGGGACTATACAGAATGGGAAACTGAGGCTTCGGAAATAGGAGCAGCGATGCTCGGGTCCCTTGTGGGGATGGAAAAAGAGGAATTTGCCAGGCATATAAAGAAAGAGTTTGCCAGAAACATGGCCTCGGGACTCATATCGTTCTTCCTGGATGGAGTCGATAAAACCGAGGTCAGGAAAATCTTTGACCTCGAATCTCCCGCAAAATTCAAAGTGGAAGTCCCGGTGGTCCTTATCGGGGGCCCGGTTGTCGCCTATCAGGAAGAGTTGAAGAATATCCTTGATGCGGAAATCGTAGTCCCGAAACATGCGGAAGCAGGAAACGCAGCCGGAGCCCTTGCCGCAAAAGGAGTACGCAGAGCCGAAATCCTGATAAGGCCTGTATCCATGGCAGCTCCTGACCTGGAATTCTTCGTCTTTTCGGAGAGGGGAAGGGAAAGGTTCGGACATTACGGAGAAGCCCTTGACCATGCTCACAGCCTGGGAGAAAAATTGATAATGGACTACATGGCCGACTCGGGCCTTGACCCCGGCAAGATCCGGATCGAAATAGACAAAAGAGAAATCGTGCCTGATGGCTGGAAAAACCCCATGGAGACAAAACTGGTCTTCCTGGGCACCGGAAACTACGCAAGCGCGTGAATGCATAATAGGACTTACGCGGTTGAGCTGAGAAATCAATAGAATTAAACCTTAAACTGTCTAAATCTTAAATTTAACCACAACGTCTATTGTACTTTATTATGTATCTCAAGTGCGTAAGTCCTGCATAAAAACGGAAATATGCAAGTTCTAGATAGTCCACGAGGACGTAAATGTGCAAGCGCATAAAAACAGCATTATTTTCCGGCATCAATGAAGGAATTATTGATATACGATTAAACTCTTTTTTGACCAGTACTTAGATATTAATTTTTTATTATTTTCACACATCCATAAGAATTTAAATATAAAATAATTATACAAAAAACGAATATAAGAGGCATATTTCTGCCTTGAATAGTTTTAGAAAAAACGACCATAAAGGAAAAAATCCAGAAGATCCGCGAAAAAGAATTTATACCAATAAGACTATTTTGATATATGAATAACTATACATTAATTATACTCACTTTTGTTTTTACCCTCTTAGCAATGATTTCAAATGAATTCATGCCTGAACTGGCAGGGGCATTTATTGCGGCCATTTTATTCCTGCTCATGCATTCGATAAGTGAATTAAGAACAGAATAACGCTCAAGAGCACCTGATATCCCGAATGTGCCCGAGGACAGGGAAATTATTCGCATCAGATTCTGCAGAGAGGGGCCTGCAGCAGGGCTTTAAGGCTTTTTTGCACAGGAATTGGCCGTACGGACAAATAATTCCTTCTGTAAAGTATTCTGTAAAGAAACTTTACTGCCCATGGATTCCCGGGTTTCCGGGCCTCCGGATATTCGGGCAAAAAGCCGTGACAGGGATCAGGCCAGATATAGAGAAAGGTTATATACAGGAACTCCATGTAATGCATTGTTTATGCTTGATTCGGGATTCCCGTACCTGTCTGCATCCAGGGGAAGATGTCAAAAGCTATAGTCGGAACTTATCCAAGAAAACCGTATTTTAACTGTTTAAGTTTTGTTTATACTAAAAAATTGACTTTCCTGGTTTTCAACCACCTTTCATCGTACGTTTATATTTAAACGTATACGGCTGTTTCAGAAGGCTTCCTGCCTTTTAAGCTTTTGATGGAGTTCATGCCGCCCGGCTTTGAACAAAACGAAAGAAAACCATCAAAAGCCCTTGCTGACCTGCAGAGATGAAACCGGCGGTTCTAACTGTTACGGGAACTGGCCTGCCGTATGGTTAGACTGTAAGCTGTGCACAAGAGACCGCACAGCCAGAAAAACCGCAATTAAGAAAATATGTAACAGGCAAGATCTGCAATCAGCAAAATAAGCAAGCAAAAATGGTCAATTCTAGAGTGAGTACATGGAAAAATTAGCAAAATTCAAGGAACTTGGGCTTTCGGACAGCACATTGAAAGCCATGAAAAAGAAAGGGTTTGAAGAACCAACCCCAATTCAGGAAAAAGTCATCCCCCTCTTTTTGAAAGGAGAATGTGACATTATCGGGCAGGCCCAGACAGGGACCGGAAAAACCGTAGCTTTCGGTGTCCCGATTATTGAAAGAATACCTGAAAAGTCAGGAAAGGTCCAGGCAATAATCCTTACCCCGACCCGGGAACTGGCAATCCAGGTCTCAGAAGAGCTCAACTCCCTGAAAGGGGACAAAAAGCTGCACATCACCCCTATCTATGGGGGACAGTCCATGACCCAGCAGCTAAGGACACTGAAAAGCGGAGTGGACATCGTTGTAGGGACCCCCGGCAGGGTCATCGACCACATCAACAGAAAGAGCCTGAACCTCGACAGCATTTCTTACTTCGTGCTTGACGAAGCCGACGAAATGCTTAACATGGGCTTTATTGACGACATAAAGGAGATCCTGAAGGCAACAGGCCCTGAAAAAAGGATGCTCTGTTTCTCTGCAACAATGCCAAAACCAATCCTTGGCATTGTCAAGAAGTACATGCAAAACTACGAGCATGTCTCAATCGAAAAAGAAGAACTTGTCGCAAACCTGACCGAACAGATCTATTTCGAGGTCAAGGAACACGATAAGTTTGAAGCCCTCTGCAGGATTATCGACATTGAAGACGAATTCTACGGGCTTGTCTTCTGCCGGACAAAAACAGATACCAGCCAGCTTGCCCAGAAGCTCAGCGACCGTGGCTATTCGGCTGATGCCCTGCACGGGGACATCTCCCAGCAAGAAAGGGAAAAAATCCTGAACAGGTTCAGGAAGCAGAAGTTAAATATCCTGGTCGCAACCGACGTTGCAGCCAGAGGCATTGACATCCTTGACCTGACCCACGTCATCAACTATTCCCTGCCCCAGGACCCTGAGTCCTACGTGCACAGGATAGGAAGGACAGGAAGGGCCGGAAAACAGGGGACTGCAATAACCTTTGTAACGTCTACGGAATACAGGCGCCTCACCTATATCAAAAAGACTTCAAAGTCCGAGATGAAAAAAGGCCGTCTGCCTGAAATAAAAGACGTGATAAAGGCCAAGAAAACAAGAGTAAAAACCGAGCTCGAAGCCACCATAGTGTCCGAAGACTACGGGGACTGCCTTGAGATGAGCGAAAAGCTCCTGGAAGAGTACCCTGCAGAGAAAATCCTGGCCGCCCTTTTGAAGTACACCTTCAAGGAGAAGTTTGACGAAAGCGTTTATTCGGAGATTTCCGGCAGCTCATATGTCGATAAGAAAGGCAAAGCCAGGCTATTCATAGCTATGGGAAAAGCTGACGGCATGACCCCCGAGAAACTCTGCGAATTCATACAGCAGGAAACCGGAGACATGGAGGCAGGAATCAAAGATGTTGAGATCTTCCCCCACTTTTCCTTCGTAACCGTGCCCTTTGAACAGGCTGAAGCCCTGCTTGAAATCTTCAAAAACAAGAGAAGAGGGAAAAAACCCTTTGTTGAACTTGCCCAGAAATCCAGGGGAAGAAGCTCAAAGAATGCCGGTGACTCCCGCAGTGACTCTCGCGGGGACTCCCGCGGCACAAATAATACGAGAAATGCAGGAAGTTCAAGAAATTATAACGGAAGTTCGAGAGGTTCCAACGGAAGTTCGAGAAATTCAAGAAGTTCAAGAACTCCGAAAAACTAAGATTTTTCGTATTACTTAAATTCTTTTTTTCAGGATTCCTGAGGCTGCAAAGCTTCAGGAACTCCGACAAATTTTCAGGACATATATTTTACTTGATCTTATTTTAACCGGGTTCTTATTAACTTCGGATATTCGAAGCGACAGCATAAATGGATGATACTCTGCAAAACAGTTGAATGAATTATTTAATGCAGTAAAAACCAGCCTGCATGTAAGAGTACCAGAACAACTCCACGATCTTGAATCCTGTTTCTCTTAACAGTTCCAGATGTTCTTCGACAGTTAGGGGGAAATACTCAGTATCAAAGCGCTCAAGATGTTTTCCGACTTCTTCCTCGCTCCTGCCGCGGGTTAACTGAAAGTTGCCCCAGTATCGTTTTCCTATTGTTATGCCCTCTTCCGTTAGCGGCCTGATGTTTTCGAAGGTGATGTAAGCTCCACCTTCTTTTAGCAGCTTATAACACACCCTGGTGGCTTCGGCCCTGCCTTCGCGGCTAAGGTAGTGGTGGCACTGTATAGCAGTGATAACGTCCGGTTGTTCCTCTAATTTTTGAGAGAATTCCTGTGTGGGGGAAGCTCTCAGAAATTCCAGCCTTTCGGCAGGGCAGGACGTTAGTTTTTCCCTTGCCTGATTTAGCATGCCTTCCGAAGGGTCAAGTAAAAGGAATTTTGTATCGGGAAAGTCCCCAATTGCCTTATTGACCAGGGACCCTGTTCCGCATCCGGCATCCATCCATACCTTCGGGATGGACGGCAGCGATTTGACGAAATTGAGGGTTTCCTGATGAAAAGATGAGTAGTAAGGAAGAACATCGGAGATCAGGGCATCGTAATCCTCGGGAAGATGAGAAGTAGCGTTTTGGGCAGGTTTTGCAGGAGCCATAGCAGCAGAGTCCTCTGAAATTCACTATCTAATTGAGAATTATTTCCCTGTTTTCCAGAAATAAAGTTATTAATAGTTTTCCTTAAAGAGATCCGATTTTTCATCTAAATGAATTTTACCGGGCAATCCGGTTTCAAACCCGGATTTACTTGAATTTCACAGGAGAGATATAAAAAATCGCTTCCGATCTCTGGATTTAATGTTCACAGTGATAAGCAATTCCTTTTATCTGATGTTCGGCATACCTAACCCATAATCAGTTTTAAAATAGCCAGGTTATTGCACAGAAGTACCAAATTGCAATAAACCCAAAAACAAAAACAAATATACAAAGGAGTCATTTTCATCATGCATTACAGCCTCGGGATTGATGCAGGCGGAACTTACACGGATGCAGTGCTCATAAGAGACTCTGACGGCGCCATTATAGCTTCAAACAAAGCGCTTACTACCTACCCTGACCCCCTGACCGGCATTAAAAACGTGCTTAACGGCCTGGAACCTGAACATCTCGAAAATGTAAAACTGGTCTCGGTTTCAACTACTCTTTCTACCAATACGATCCTGGAGGGTACGGGGTTCCCAGTTGCCCTGATCCTTATAGGAGACCACCCCCTTGAAAAGGAACTGCCCACAAAACATGTCCTTTTTGCCGCAGGCGGACACAACCATAACGGGGAAGAAAACGTACCCCTGGACCTCGAGGCCATTGAGAAATTTGCCCTGAAGGTAAAGGGCAAGGTGTCTGCTTTTGCCATTTCTTCTTACTTCAGCACCCGGAACCCCGAACATGAACTGAAAGCAAGGGACCGGGTCCTTGAACTTACGGGCCTGCCTGCGGTCTGCGGGCACGAGCTCTCCCAGGAACTGGGAGCTTACGAAAGGGCAGTAACCGCTTTTCTAAACGCCCAGCTAATCCCCATAACCCGGCAGTTTGCGCAGTCAATCATTACCGACATAAAGGAAAGGGGCATCAATGCAAGGCTCCTCATGCTCAAATGCGACGGTTCCGTGGTTGGGATCAGGGATGCCCTGCAAAAGCCCATCGAGACCATTTTTTCCGGGCCTGCGGCAAGCCTTGTCGGGGCTTCCTACCTCTCGGGGCTTGAGACCTGCGCCGTTGTGGACGTGGGCGGGACAAGCACGGACATTTCCTCGATCTGCGGGGGCGTGCCCGACCTGAGCGATGAAGGCGCCGTTGTGGGCGGGTGGAAGACCCGCGTAAGGGCAATTAAAATGGAGACCACGGCGATGGGCGGGGACAGCCACGTCTGGACGATGAACAGAGAACTTTTCATCGGCCCGCGGAGAGTCATACCCCTTTCGGTGGCCGCGATGCAGTACCCCGATTTCCTGAACATGTTAAAAAGGACCCCCATGCCTGCCAGAGAAGATCTCTGTGAAAACGTCCAGCCCACAAAATTCTTCTTGCGGTCCGGCTACCCTGCAGGGGAACTGAGCGTTTCGGAAGCCGAAATCCTGAATGTACTCGGAGACGAACCCCTCTCCATCGACGAGATAGGAAAGCTTATCAAAAAAGACCCGATCCCCCAGACCCTTGACTCCCTTATAAAGAAGCGGCTTGTCCAGGCAATCGGCTTTACCCCTACCGATGCCCTGCATGTGCTTGGGGACTACACGGACTGGAACGAAGAAGCTTCCCGCATAGGGGCCGAACGCCTTTCAAGGCTCATGCGCATGACCCCCCACGAGTTCTGCACTGCCGTAAAAAAACAGGTTGCAATGAGCATGACCCTTCACCTGCTCTCCTATATCCTGGCAGGAGTCCCCGAAACAGCCGTTGAAAAAATCCTTGACGGAAACTACCCTGCAAAATTCAAACTGGGAATTCCCATAGTCCTGCTCGGAGGCCCTGTCCGGGCATACAGAGAGGAAATAAAAGAGCTCATAGATGCGGAAGTCCAGGTCCCCGAACACGCCGAGGTGGGAAACGCAGTAGGAGCCCTGGTGGGAAAAGGCATCAAAAGGGTTGAAATCCTGATCCGGCCCGAAAGCCTGATGTCTCCCGATAAGGGCTTTCTTGTCTTTTCCCCCACAGGCAGGCTGAAGTTCGAAATCTACACCGATGCCCTTGACACAGCCACAGCCCTCGGAAAAAAGCTTATTGGGGACTACATGAAAGACTGCGGCTTAAGCGGACCCCAGGTCGAGATTTCCATTGAGAAAAAAACGATCTCCCCCGACGGCTGGAACCACCCCCCAATGGAGACGAAACTGATGGTTATGGGCGTGGGGATAAGGGAAGCTAAAGAGGGGTAAATTTGCAATTTCCAGACGGGTATGCTCAAAATTGGAAAACGTAAGCTGATTTTAGAGAGTTTGGTTTATCAGGACAAACAGGTCATGCCTGATAAATCTTATTTTATCCAATGTCAGTTTATCCAATGTCAGGAATGGTTATTTAACTTTAGGATAAGAACCAGGAGGCAAAGAACCAACATTCAATAAATCCCAGTTCTTGATATACAAAGAGCCTGTTCACAAAACTGCAGAATGACGTTGATTTCAAGTTCTTAGAAGTTCACAGGCTTTCACTTATCAGTTCATATATATGTTCCATTGCCCTCTCGTATATGTCAAGATATTCTTCTGAAGGCTCAATTCTTGAGAGATCATAGCATTCATCAAACTTTTTTCCAAACTCAGGCTTTTTGTCCCGATACTCATTGAACAAAATAAGACATAGATCATTTGCATCCTTTAGAGAGAGGGATACCGAGAGTTCAGAAACCGCTGCCATGAAAAGAGCATCCAGACCCGCAGCATGGTTCAGTTCATTACCTGCATTTGAAACCGGGCCAGAGAGCGAATCGGCACCGCAAACAGTGCTCCCTATCGTCTGCACGGCAGTTTCGTACATCATTGACTCTGTACAGGGACCGGAAGAATTGTTGACCACAATGCCGTGAAGAAGATCAGAGTTCCTTGTAATTGCCATGGAAGTGATAAAGGAAGCCCACAACACTTCCAGAGACCTGGAAGCCGGACTTCGAAGATGGTTAGGATGAACAAAACTAAGGGGACAAGAGTAAAGGATTCTGCTTTTTAAGATCTCTGCAGTCATTTCAATTGCAAATTGTTCGGGAGTGGCACTTGTGATGCCACCCATCAATAACATGGAGGAGGACACATAGTACACCCCCACACCACGATAATGAATGACTCTCGCCATCTGATCAAGATCCGCTTTCAAATCGGGTTTCGGATACAACTCCTCCAGGTCCCCCCTACCCATAAACTGAGGGTCTGATATGGAAAGCGCGGTTCTAACATCATCAATAAAAGGAGGGCTTACGCAACAGATATCAGGGCGCCCTTCAACTCTGCAGGCTTCTTTGATCAACTTAACCGCCTTATGAGCCTCATACATGTTAAGCGGACTCTTCTTTAACCTGTAGCGTGGATATTCAGAACAATGATACGAAGCAGGTGCAACCGAATCAACCCGATTTATTTTTGCATAAGACCGGTGAACCGGAAGAAATAAATCATCAGTTATAGGAACTGCACAGGGCCCCCCGATAATCAACGGGGTCCGTTCATCAAGCACATTTCTGAACCTGACCTCTGTTGAATCTGCATTGCTCCCTATTCTAAAAGAAAATGGGGAGTTTCTGATGCACTGCCTCATTTCACTTTTGGAGAACTCAACCACTCTCTTTGTATCTGTGGAATAAACTCCAACTTCTTCCAGCAAGTTGAGAGCTGCACTGAAAACACGGTCTGCCAGTCTCATATCCACAGGTACCGGATATTCGGGATCAAAAGTAAGATCATGGGCTTCAACCAGTTCAAGGGAATTTCGGTAAATTAAACGCTCATGTTCACTTTCAGTTCTTTCTTTTCCATTCAGCATCTTGGAAATGAAATATTCCATTCAACGTCTTCCTTTATTTATCTTATATTAAGACATTAAAACTCTCATAACTGTCCGGATCATCTTGATTTTTACTTCAGGCAAAACCCTGAAAAAATATAGAGAGAACAGATTCCGAAGCTCCGCGGAAGGAGAAAAATGAATCCTATGTCCCCATGTGAAAGAACATATTATTTCTCGAAGGAGTATCAATTAAATTGAAATTTTCAGAGAGTTTCCCGTTCATCATGGTAGTTCACAATATTTGAGCATATAAATTCCGTAACCAAATAAGTAGTGAAACTAAATTATATATAAACATTTCGCATTGAATAGAAAATTATAAATAATATAACAAAAAAGTATTGATTGGTTGATAAAAACCCTAATATTTTACTGATAAAATAAATCAAATAAAAAGGTTGGAACATGGCAGAAGAAGAATTACTCAAATCAGTTTATGATTCACTTTTAGCAATAAACTCTGACAAAACAACCAGTGCCGTCAAAGAGTGCCTGAATAACAATATCAGCGCTTCAACGGTTATGAAGACTCTGGCAGATGCGATGATCGAAGTAGGAGAAAGGTTTAACCAGAGGAAATTTTTCCTGCCCCAGGTCGTACTTGCTGCCGGCATAATGGAAAAATCAAATAAGATGCTGATCGATGCTCTGGACGTATCCGAAGCTAAATGCGCTGGAAAAGTAATTATTGGTACGATCGAAGGAGACATCCATGATCTTGGAAAGAACATTGTCGCCGTCATGTTGAAAACTGCAGGGATGGAAGTTATCGACCTCGGAAAAGATGTCCCCGTAAAAAAGTATCTCGAAGCCGCAAAAGAAAATAAGGCAGACATTGTTGCGTGTTCCGCCCTTATGTCCACAACCATGCCATACCTGAGGGACGTAGTGGAACTTCGAAACAGCATGGGATGTGAGGAGCAGTTTAAGATCATGGTCGGAGGGGCTCCCGTAAGCCAGGGATATGCCGACCAGATAGGGGCCGATGCATATGCGGAAGACGCAATGGATGCTGTAAGAGTTGCACAAAAACTGATCGCTAAGGCGTAATCGAGAAGGAAGAAGGTGATAACATGTTAGACCCATGGGACATATACATACGTTCAATTGAAGGAAGACAGCAGGATGAGACTGAATTTTCAAATATAACCCTACCCACAAAACTGTACGAACTCGCGAGTGAGTACGATATTTCTTTTACCCCGGAGGAAATTGTTCCTTCAGACCCTAGCTACATAAAAAACATATTTAATGCAGCAGTAGACCTTCTCGTTGATGTAGGATTTTATAATGAATCAACAGGGCGCATCATAAAATTCGAAGAATCTGAAATAAAGCACCACCTCAGGCTCCTTCCCGGGGAATATACAATGGGAGAAGGAAATGAAAAATGCCAGGTGGTAAAAAGAGGTTTTGAAAGCAAGAGACTCCCCCCAATAATCGGAGGACCGTGTGGAGCCCCCATTTCAGAAGAATACTACATCCCCCTCATGCAGTCCTTTGCCCAGGAACCCTGCGTGAGAGGTTTGCACACAGCAACTCTGGAAACAATCAACGGTTCAGAAATAAAGTCCAATACCACGGCAGAAATGATTGCCGCAAGAAGAGAAATCGAGATGACGAGGGAGGCACTCCGCAGAGCCGGAAGGCCGGGGCTCTCGATCACGGGGACTATGAGCGCATCAAGCAGCGAGGGGCAGTGTTTCGGGCATGCCCCGGAAGGACTCCGCTCCTCTGACAGGCTGCTGGTTTCCCTCCTGAATGACATGAAAGTGGACTGGGACGTGCTTAAAAAGTCCCTATACTGTCAGTATAACAACCTTGGAATAGCCAACTGTATGGCACCCCTGCTGGGAGGATATCTGGGAGGGCCAGAAACAACCGCAATCGGCTTGACAGCAGAATGCATTGCATCCTTCCTCCTACTCGGCGGACCCTGTATTTATGTCACTCCACCCTTTGATGTTGTTACAGGACATCAGGTGTTCAATGAGGGCATTTTTGCAATAGGTTCAATGACTGCTGCAATGACCCAGAATACAAATGCATTGATACAGGTATACTGTGGAGCCTCATCAGGGATGTGTACGGAAAGGATGATTTATGAAACCTTTGCAATAGGCGGCACAGCAGTCTCTGCCGGCTCCGATGCAATCCAGGGTGCAATTTCATGCGACGCAATCCACGAAAACGAATACTCGGGAATGAATTCAAGGATCCTTGACGGAGCAAGCAGTGCATTTGCAGGCATGAGTTTGAAGGAAGCAAATGAATTTGTCGTGGAATTCATTAAAATGTACGGAGGAGACAATCCTTCAACCTTCAAGCCGGAGCCCGGAAAGAAGTTCTACGAATGCTATGATCTGAGAACCAACAGGCCTTCAAAAGAATTCGTAGACCTTTGGGAGGGGACAAAGGCAAAAATTAGTGATATGGGCCTGGAAGTAAAAGAATAAGAAAAACAAGAACAAGAGTAAGCAACCCCTCCCCCCGGGGAGGGGTAAAAATGAAAATAAAAAGCCTGCAACTATTTTTCAGTTATAATCTCTTTTTCAGGTGAAACCAATTTTCAGGTGAAACCAATTTTCAGGCGAAACCAATTTTCAGGCGGGGACATCAAAATCAACATCAATTGACTGCGTTATGTAGACTGAATAGTTACCAGGAATTTAAGATAACATTGGGGTTAATCCATAGCTTTTGGAGACAGGCCCATCCCGACTTTTGAAGTATAAAACCAGCTGATTTTGAAACGTGAGAGACGGATTTTGAAAATTAGTATATATAAAGATTTCTAATGAAATGAAATTGTTTAAATAGAATATATTGAAGAAGAAAAAAGACGGCAGACAAAAGGAGAAATTAGAGGGATGAAGTTACAAACTGGATTTACCCGACAGGAAAAGGTTCAAGGAAACACCCACCTAAGCCTCTTATGAAGAAAATATTCTGAACCCGTAAAATAAGGGGAATAATCCACACGATCCATTCTAACATTTTGTGAAAAAGATCATTTTTTAAAAGCTTGGAAAAATTTTGTTGCACCCCACCAACCAGGCAGGATTGCATAAACAATAGAAGAGCCAATTGAGATCGATTTTTTACACATAACCAAATATAGAAGACAGATATGCAGTTAGATCGTCATACACTCTGCAAACTCAAGCATGAAAAAATAATTGTTGAATAAATAGTGATATAAATAGATTTCGAGTAAAATAAAAAACTATATATAATAGATAATTACAAAAGAAGAAGCTGGACAAGACTTCTGCAAAGCAGGTCAGGAGGATAACATGGAAAACGTGTCAGAAAACAAAAGGCCGTTCAACACGAAAGAACATGCAGAATATGCAAGTTCAAAGCTTGGCGACTTGATTGGAAAGGAGAAAAAGAACAGAATAAAGTGGGGATTCATCTGGGGAATCCTGGCTGCCATTATATGGGGAATGGGATATGTCCCGTCCGTAGCAGTCTGGAAAATCCCCGATATGAGTAATTCCGCAGTTTTTCCCGAAGGATATACAGGATACCTTGTTGCAATGGTTACAATCGCCTTTGGAGCCGGAATTACTAAAGTCTTTGTTACCACGTTGTTCTGGGATCTTGGAGAAAGCAAACTATCCGATGTGCCAAAGGCAATATCCAATCTTAGAATTTCGAAAACCATGCTCCTTGCGACATTAATTGCAAGCCCGATAGGAGTAGGAGGATACCAGCTTGCCGTTGCTTATGCAGGTGGCTCTTTTGCTGCCGCAGCGAGCCTTCTCACGGGTGCGATTGCTGCAATTGTTGCAAACTTATGGTATCATGAAAAATTGAATAAAAAAGCAATGATTGGGATTTTATTTATCGTTCTTGGTGGGATTTTTGTATTCAACCCTTATGCATTGCTTCAAGACCTTGCAAATCCGGCAACCAAGGATGCATGGATCGGTTACGTTGGCGGTATGCTGGCAGCACTTGCATGGGGCCTTGAAGGAGTGTTTGTTGCACGTGTAGCCGATGTATACGATTATTCCATGAACATGACATGCCGCGGAATCTTTGATTTCTTCTGGTGGACCTTCTTTTGCCTTCCCCTTGCAATCCTGCTCTTCGGGTTTGACACGATGATCGGGGCAATGGCACACATATACCAGCACCCCGCATACTGGATATGGGAAGTGCTCTATGTAATGTCACTGTTCTCAGCCTATGTGGGGATGTACAGATCCTTCCCGTTGATTGGTGCAGGCCGCGGTTTGAGCATTGCAACCCTGTACATAATTCCAGGATTCCTTACCCTTTACTTCTTCATGGGAGACGTTCTGAAGTGGTGGATTGTAGCCGGCTCTGCACTGGCTGTATTCGGTACCGTATATATGTACTGGGAAAGCAGCGACTCAATGACAGACGGAACCAGAGTCGTTAAGGAGGCCTGAATATGGCAGACGACAGCAAACTGACAATGAAGAGCATGCTTGTAAAACTGCTTTATGAAAAAGGCGAAGCCTGGGATTACGAGCTTGTACATGAAATTCAGGAGAAGTCCAGAAAGACCACAGATTACTGGAAATGGGTCATTCGTTTCTGGACAATAGAACTTGCGGCCTCAAATATCTTCAAAGTCGTAGAAGCTGCCGTTGACGACGGAAGCCACTTCGGGACAGACAAGGTACTGTACAGGTTCCAGATGACAGCACTTGGGAAAGAAAGGGCTGAGGAACTCCTGATCTGAGAGGTGATAAAGATGTTATTCCACATAGACGGAATCTGGGCGTTTAACGGGGCTGACTACCTTTTTGCATTCCTGTTGATAGCTCTGGATGTTGCAATCCTCTACCTTTCACGTACCTTCATGAGCAAGGTTTGAGCCTTCTCAAACCTTTATTTTTAAGGAATAATCCGGAAAACACCGAGATACTAAACCGTGAAAGGGAAAAAAGGCATAACTGGTTTTGTCGCGAATTCAGGCTTCAAAAACTCCATTTTTTCTTAAAATGCCTGTTCATGGCACCATTATGCCATGAAAACCAGATTCCCGGTACTGATTCAATTTCAAATTTTAACATATGATAGCGTAGACTGCACTTTTCCATCTGCATACCGGAGGAATTCATATTCTTGATAATAAAAATGAAGGAGATGGCAAATCAGAGATGCATATTGAAAGGCACGAACTGAAGAAAACGATGGGACTTTTCGATTATTTCACCCTGGGCTTCGGTTCAATGGTAGGGATTGGCTGGGTCGTCTGTGTTGGCGACTGGATAGGGACTGCAGGAGGGCCTCTGGCCGCAATAATTGCATTTCTTATAGGAGGAGCAATTCTGCTCCCAGTCACATGGACATATGGAGAAATGGTCTCTTCCATGCCAGTGGCAGGAGGAGAGATCGCCTATACCTACAGAGGATTTGGCCCTAAAGCCTCTTTTTATACTGGATGGATACTATCATTTGCTTATGTATTTCTCTGCCCCTGGGAAGCAGTAGCTGTCGGCACCATTGCATCAAGCATCTTCCCCGGACTAAAAACAATGCCACTCTATGAAATAATGGGATTTGAAGTATACTTTCCCCTCCTTATGCTGGAGCTGATTGTGGCCCTCTCTATCGCGTACATTAACTACAAGGGTGTCGAAAAAGCTGCTAAATTTCAGTCCTCCATCACAAAACTCCTGATACTGTGTGGAATTGCCTATGCATTTGCCGGCGTTTTACTCGGAGATGCCTCAAACCTCCAGCCCTACATGGGACATTCCATAGAAGGATTCGGAACATTGGGAGGCATTATTGCAGTGCTTGCAATCACCCCCTTCTTCGTAGCAGGTTTTGATACAATTCCCCAGGGAGCAGAAGAAAGTAAGTCGGGAATAAGTTACCATAACCTGGGAAAAGTCCTGAGCATAACACCCTTATCAGGGGCAATATTTTACAGCACCATAATATTTGTCGTTGCCCTGCTTATGCCCTGGAAAAGCCTCATAAATCTTGAGTATCCGGCCGCCGACGCGATAATGGGTGTAGCCCCCTTCATCGGCAGACTTGTTTTAATTGGAGCTGTCTGCGGGTTGCTAAGCACGTTAAATGCTTTCTTCGTTGCATCAACCAGGCTGATTTTCAGTATGGGACGCGCAAAACTCATCCCCACATACTTTGGAAAAGTTGATGAGAGATGCCGGACCCCAAAGAATGCCATAATTTTTGTGAGTATAATCACTATAATTGCCCCATTCGTAGGAACTGCCATTCTGATTCCTGTAATGAGTGTGGGCGCACTTTCCTTCATGCTCGCATGGCTTTTTGTCTGCCTCTCAGCCGTTAGATTGAGAAAAATCGAACCCGAAATGGAAAGGCCCTTTAAGATGCCCGGAGGCATCAAGACAGGATACTTAGCAACTCTCATTACCGCCTTAATGGTAATGATGATGGTTGTACCTGGAAGTCCTGGCGCAATAAATTCCGTTGAATGGGCCACATTCCTCGCCTGGATGTTACTGGGAGTGGTGTTTTACTACATGGCAACAAACGAGAGGAATTCTATAAGCGAAGAAGAGCGCGAATATATGATTTTTGGAGAAAAAGAGCTGGATTTTGCACCAAAAAACCCGAATTCAGGAAAAGAGCCATCGTCCATGAGAACTGACCCCATATCTCATATGAAAGAAGCATAAAAAATTTAGAAGAGCATGGTTATGGACCATGCTCAAACTATTTTATTCCTCATCCTTTTTTCAAATTTCCCTATTTTTATACTCACTTAATCCATCATCTTCCAATATCATATTTTCATTAACCCTTTTCCCTGAATTATATTGATTCCGATAACATTGCCCAGATGGAAATGCAAAAAGAAAATTCATTATATTAAAGAAAATAACCGGGGGAAGAACTGTGTAAAAGAAAATTCATAATATTTAAATGATGCTATTTGAATAGAAAAACGAATATATAATATACAAAAAAAGCGAAATATAAAAAAATTAATATTAAAGTTGACATCGATATAAAAAATAAGGGGATTGAGTTGAAATTTCTTAGCAAATTGAACAATTGAAAAAAAATGGATTTAAGAAGCCTGATAAACCTGATAAAAAACAGGGTCATGAGGAGAGTTATTGATAGAATCTGAAAAACGAGCACATTCCACGTGTTTGGGAAAAGATACAAAGAGATTCTTATGCCTACGGTTTTCAGGAACTCACCCCCACGACCAAAACCGGAGAGTTGCAAAAAAGGAAGAATAATTTTGTGCAAAAACGGAGGGGTTAGAATAAAAACATGCCTTGAAAACGGAGAGTATGAAAATCAGAAAAAGCAGCTTAGTTGGGAAAATATTGACATTGAGAGCTGCATAGTGAATGAAAAGAAAAACAGAATAAAATGGGGGTTTACCTGGGCACTGATAGGGGCATTTTTATGGGGAATTGGATACATCCCACTTTCAGCTCTATGGCATGTATACCCACTTAATGATCCGACGGTTTTTCCGAGTGAACACGGGCATTTTATAGCCACCCTCCTTGCATCAGCCGGGCTGTCTATCGGAGACCCTTTTATTTTTGCACTTCTCTTCGTTGTCGGGCAGGGAAAAATGTCGGAAGTTTACAGGACCTTCTTTAACCCCAAAATATCAAAATGGCTGTTGCTGGCCGGTTTTTGCGGAGGCGTATTTGCACTTTACGGAAGCACGCTTGCAGTTGGATATATAGGAGGATCATTCTCTGCATCCGCGGCCCTGCTTTGCGGACCGATAGCCGCCCTTACGGCAAGACTCTGGTACAAGGAAAAAATAAACAAAAGGACAATAACTGCCATAGTATTCACAATCATCGGAGGGGCATTCATATGGAATCCCCTTAAACTGATTGAAGAAATTTCAAACTCTGGCAGCTCATGGCTTGGATATGTTGGAGGATTGATGGCAGCCTTTGGGTGGGGAATGGAAGCTACCGTTGCAGGACGCACTTCAGACCTTTGCGACACTGAAGCCTGCGTTACAGTCCGCCTGATATGGGATGCCCTGATATGGATCTGCATAATGATTCCAGCCGCCTCCCTGATATTCGGGTTTGATACCATAAGCACGGTGTTTATTGCCGCATACACAAACCCACAATTTATATTCTGGGAAGCTCTCGCATCCGCATCCTTTGCAGCCGCCTATATCGGGATGTACAAGTCCTACGTACTAATAGGAGCGGGGCGGGGCCAGAGCATTTCCACCTTTTACGTGATATTTGCAATTATGTCACTCTCCCTCTTCCTTGGAGAGTCATTCAAATGGTGGCTCCTCGTCGGGTCCCTGATCACAATAGGAGGGACCTTTGTCATGTACTGGGAAAGCAAAGACACCATTCTCGAAACAACCAGAGAAGTCGAAAGTTCCTGAAAAATAGAAAGGGAGAAGAAAAATGAAACTTCCAATGAAAAGTAGACTTCTCCAGCTCCTCTATGAGAAAAAAGATGAGGCATGGGACTACGAGCTTGTCAGCCAGGTTCTTGAGGAGTATGGAAAAAGCAATAAGCGCTGGCGATGGACCGTGCGTTTCTGGACAGCAGAACTTGTTTCCAGTGGACTGTTCCATGTCACGGAAGTGGCAGTAGATGACGGCACACACTTCGGGAAAGGCAAAGTGCTGTACAGATTCAAAATCTCAGAGGAAGGAAAGTCCAGAGCCCTTGAATACTTAATGTAAATTATCGAAATTTTCTGGCAGAAAGGAGGCGCAGGATGATTCACATTGAAGGTATTTGGGCGTTTGAAGGAGCAGATTATATATTTTTTTGCATTCTGCTTTTCATAGATCTGACCGTGTTATACCTTGCAAGAAATTTCATGAGTAAAATATAAGCAAAAGTTGGGAGATCAACCGGTAAATTGTAGATATCCCTATTTTAATCCTTTTTTAAAAACAACATAGTGTTTCAGGTGCAGTACTTTTTCTAAACACTTATGAAACAATAGACCAACCGGGAAAAAAATCATATTTCAAAATAAACATTCAAAACCGGAAAGAAAAATAGTATATAATTTTTACCTTGATTGAAAGCTTTTAGGGAACCTCTTCGCAAGTTAGATTGTTTTTCTAGAAAGTAGTATAAATAACTTTTGATTAAAATAAAAAGTAATATATAGTAGAATTTTGAAAATAGAATGTGGTATAAAAGGAGCATAAAAATACTAATTGAAGAAATGGGATCAAACATGCAAAAAAATGGAGTATTTCCTACAATATTAGCACTGACGGTTCTCCTGTCGCTGCTTCCTTCGGGGTTGGCAGCTTCAGTTGAAATCCCGGGAGCAATTCTGGACACCGGATCCGAGGATCTGTTCTGGAACGCCGAAAACTGGGGCGCTTTATATGCGGACATTGACAATAACGAGTCCTGGACAGAGCGCTTCTACTATGAAAACGATGCCGACAGCAACAACGGCCCCCTGGGGATCGGAAACGAAGCCACCATTGACGACGGAGAACTCACCTACTCCACGGCCCCCTACACCAAGCAGTACAAGGTGATGAGCAAGCGCGGGGTTGTTGTGGACGAGGACGGAAGTTATACCCTTCTCCCCTGGCTCGGGGAAAAATACGTGGCAGTAAACGGGGACGCAACAACCATTACAAAGCTCCTCCTCGAACAGGGCTCGGACGACGTCCAGACCCTGAAGGCAGGAGAGACCTGGGACCTGGAAGCAGGATACAGCCTTGAATGCAAGCAGGTCGATGTAGACGGGAATAAGGTATGGCTCGCTCTCCTGAAAGATGGGGAAGAACTCGACTCCGAAATCCTTAACACCGACACAGAGGAAGACAGTGAAGAAAGGGCTTTTGTGGCAACCTCAGACTTTGCAGACCAGGAAGACGCAGTATACTTCGTCACATATGCGGACAAAGTATTCCAGTCAGCAACAGACAGTGTTGTGAGGTTGAAATACACCTGGATCATTGACAAGGACGAGATTCAAACGATAGACACGGATTTCACATTGGGAGAGTTTGAATGTACAGTGGCGGAATCCGATGAAATCGTGCTCGAAAACTCAAATTCGATTTCCCTCAACATTGATGACATAACCTACATTACCGACGAGCTCTACATCTGCATATCCGATGTGGACATTGCAGGGGACGGAAACTTCTATATCTACCCTGCAAAGGAAGCCACAAGCCCCGGAACATATGAAGTAAGGGGTACAATTGTGGAAGCTGCAGACGGGATTTCCTGGGACGCTTCAAGCTGGGGCTCTTTCTATTTTGATATCGACAACTACGAGTCCTGGACAGAGCGCTTCTACTACGAAAATGCAGCAGACAGCAACAGCGGCCCAATTGGTGTTGATAACGAATATACCATTGACGACGGAGAACTCACCTACTCCACGGCCCCCTACGCCAAGCAGTACAAAGCCATGAGCAAGCGCGGGGTTGTGGTAGACGAGGACGGAAGCTATACCCTTCTCCCCTGGATCGGGGAAAAATACGTGGCAATTAACGGGGACGCAACAACCATTACAAAGCTCCTCCTCGAACAGGGCTCGGACGACATCCAGACCCTGAAGGCAGGAGAGACCTGGGACCTGGGAGCAGGATACACACTCGAATGCAAGCAGGTAGACGTTGACGGAAATAAGGTATGGCTCGCCCTCCAGAAGGACGGAGAGGAACTCGAGACAGCCATTCTTAACGCGGACACCGAAGAAGACAGTGAAGAAAGGGCTTTTGTGGCAACTGCGGACTTTGCAGACCAGGAAGATGCAGTATACTTCGTCACATATGTGGACAAAGTATTCCAGTCAGCAACAGACAGCGTTGTGAAGCTGAAATACACCTGGCTCATTGACAAAGAAGAAGTCCTGACAATAGACACTGACTTCACATTGGGAGAGTTCGAATGTACAGTGGCAGAATCCGATGAAATCGTGCTCGAAAACTCAAATGCCATCAGCCTCGAAGTGGACGACGTAACGTACCTCACAGACGACCTCTATTTCACAAGCTCGGACGTGGACATCGCAGGAGCAGGGAAGTATTACATCTACCCGGCAAAAGCAGTAAGTATTGAAGCTGAGGAAGAAGACGGAGAAGAGCTATCGGCAGATGATATTGAAGAGACCGAAAGCACGGAAGTCGCCGAAGAAAGCACCGAAATCGGACCTCTCCCCAGAGGGACAGACGAAAGTGAAACGGCTGACGAAAACACCGTAACTGAAAAAGGAGAAGCCGAAAATGCAGAAAAGTCTCCTGGCTTCGGGATCCTGACAGGATTGCTTGGAATCTGCCTGTTAGCCGCATCCTCAAAGAAAAAATAAGTGGGAATCTCAAGCAGTGTTAAAATATTCCACAAATCAAACATTAGCCCTTTCACCCCTTACTACACCAGAGCCGCAAACAATGGTTAAAGGGACGAAAGGAATCACGGAATTTTTAATTCACTGCCTGACCCCACTTTTCTCCTATTTTTTAATTCCTTAAAAAACTTATGCGTGCGAAGTTCAGGCTTAAATAGCAAAACTCAATGCATAAAAGTAACCCGTAATAAAAAGAATTATCTTTTCTCCATCGGCAGTGTTCCGAATTTTCTGTAGATTTGAATCCACTTCTTAGATCATTGCTTTGAAAAAGGATTTGAAGATAATGAATTTGACCTGAATCATATGAGTGTTTTTGATATTACAGAAAAACCGGCATTATGATCCTTGCAAACAAGGTTTACAAACCCCTGGCGAAAGGAATTACAAAGAGCCAGCGGGAGAAAAATCCCTTTGCTGGCTACGTACAGGGAATAAAAAATTAGAGGAAAGGGAAACGCAGCCTTTCCCGGAAATCCAGAATAATGTCACGAAAAATCAATGAGTTCCTTCCACAACTTTAATACCTGCCTCCTCGAATACTCCCTTGATGTAAACAAGGTTGGGACAGGCACTGCTTTTTACCATGCAGGTACTGAGATGAATGGCGTCCGGTTCAACTTTTTTGATTTCCCCTATCAGATTAGCCACCCTGCGCCCTGAACAGCCCCCGCAGGTGAAATAAGCAACCATCTGCGCGTTCACACCATAGTCAGCAAAACTGGCCATTTTCCCGTTGAAGGCTGCAAAACAACCGGTTCCCGGGCAACTTTCTGAAACGGTTTCACATCTGACAACTGCAATTTTTGTGAGTTTTATTTCTTCTGTCACGGATATCACTCCTTTTTGTTCTGAGATATTTCCAGGCTGCCTTCAAAGGCATATGGTATCTTTTGAGTACTAAGTATAGATTTAATATTAGATACAATAATTATACTAGTTTATATAGTGGGCAGTCTATAATTCTGTACTATGAAAGAATGCGCCATATACCAATCAAGCCACATAATCGGGAAAAAATGGACCATTGAAATCATGCTGGAACTTTACAAAGGCGAAAAGAAAGAAAAACGCTTTAACGAGCTGAAGAGAAAACTCGGAAACATAACCCCAACCGCCCTTTCCACAAGCCTTGGCGAACTCGAACAGGAAGGACTGATAGAAAAAAGAATTGATACAACCGTTCTGCCCGGGAAATCCGAGTACTTTCTCACGGAATGCGGAGAAGAGTTCATGCAGGTAATATGGGAGCTCAAAAAATGGAGCGCAAAATGGAAGTTTAAGGACATGGGATGTGACGAAGCGTTGTGCAGAGGCTGCAGTATGTGAAGAAAAAAATAATTTGAAGATTTACGGATTACTTCACAACTCTTAATTTTGTAAACATATTTATTTAGATTAACACGTAGAATTAGAAGGGGGGAAGTGGGAAAGACTTCCCCCACAATCAATCAAAACACACAACCAACAAAAAGTGGAGAAAAAACCCTCCACTTATCTATTTTTAGCCCATAAACAGGCGGTTGTATCTACGGGTTATTTAGCAAAGATACCCTTTAACTGACTTACCGCGTCTCTGGCGTTTTCGGCATAGATGTCAGCACCGATTTCATCTGCCCAGGTCTGGGTAACAGGCGCCCCACCGACCATTGTCTTGACCTGACCGCGAATGCCTGCTTCATTTAGAGCTTCCTCCAGTTTGATCTGGTTGACCATTGTGGTCGTCATGAGAGCGGAAGAACCGACAACATCTGCACTATTTTCTTTTGCGGCACTCAGATACTTATCTATAGGCACATCCCTTCCAAGGTCGATAACTTCGAATCCGGCAATCTTGAGCATTGCAGCGACAATATCTTTCCCGATGGAGTGGATATCGCCTTCAATGGTTCCGAGCACCACTTTAGCGATCTTTTCTCCCTTAATTTTCCCCTCAACTGCAGGGGCAAGGACCTTCATACCTGCACCCATGGCATCAGAAGCCGCAATCAGGTGAGGAAGGAAGAGTTCACCACTTTCGAACCTTTCACCGACATTCCCCAACGCTGCTGAAAAACCATTCTCAATAATCTCTATGACATTAATACCTGCGTCAAGTGCTTCCTGAGCTACTTCTTCTGCTGCTTCGTCATCAAAATCAAGGACTGCAGCTTTTGCCCTTGCAATAATTTCTTCTTTTGTTGCCATTTATGAATCTCCTCACAATTGCCTGCCGTGTTCTTTATCGGCCTTTTTCACTATGGCCCACATATCCTTCAGGATATCAGAATCGATGGGTTTGACCACATGGTTTTTCATGACGTCTACAACTTTTTCATGTGCAGCTGCCATTGTGTCTTTTGAACCTGCCGATTCCCAGTCCCCATACATACGCCTGTCAAAAAGCCTGGGGTTGGAGGGCAGGTCTATATTCTGCCGGCTGGTCTTATGCCCGAGGAAGTTATTTCCAGCTCCCACTTTCTTGATAGCTTCGACAGCCAGGGTCTCCCCGGAAACCGGAATTCCTTCCATGCTCTTCTTAATCATACCTATAATGTCATTGTCTATCACAAACTGTTCCATAGAAAAGGTCATACCTAGCTCAAGCATGCCTGCTCCGTAAATGGAGTTTGCACCGGCAAGGGCAGGAAGAAGGCTTGTAAGAGTTTTCTCGTGCCCTGCCTGGGCGTCAGGCAGCTTGGAGTCGGCCTAGGTGCCTGCCACAAAGGAAGGAAGGTTGTAAAACTGGGCAAGTTTTGCGACAGCTGCGCTGAGCAGCCCGAGTTCAGGAGAACCCACCGGGGCCGTGCCCCTCTTCATGTCAAATCCTGTGGTTGAGCTACCGTACCAGAAAGGTGCGCCGGGCTCTGTCAATTGTGCAAGCACAAGAGTCGCGAGGACCTCTGCGTTGTGGGTAACAAGGGTAGAAGCGAGGAAGACCGGAGAAGAGGCCCCAGACATAGCCATACTGATAATATTGTTCGGGAACTTGATGCGGGCACTCTTGATAGTCATCTGACACACATTGTCACCCAGTTCCAGGGGGCTTGTTGGACATGCTGCCATGGAACAGATAGGTTTCTTGATGGCTTCTTCCATATCCCCCCCGTAGTAGGCTGCCATCATGTCCATGTAGTAGTCAAAGCTTTCGGCTTCCGGAGCAAGGAGCACAGGCTTTGAAATGTTTGTAATGGCCTCGTATGTCGAGTGTACGTCAGCTGCACCCTTGCCAGTCCAATCCATAGCAGCCACGGCAACTGTGTAAAAGTCCATATTCTCCGCCCAATCACACATCTTTGCGGTGTCTGCAACATCTTGAGCCGTACTGCTCCTAACAACACAGCGCCCTTTTGACTCGTCATAGACGCTCATCTTAACGCCAATACCGAAATTAGTCCAGAGGGTATCTCCGCCTGCCTCCTGTACAAGATTGTATTTCTTGTCCCTTCCGTAAAGCTTGAACCTGGAGGGGGCCTTCTTTAATGCCTCTTCAAGAACATGTTCAGGGATCTTTACCATCTTTGTGTTTTCATCAACATCACAGCCTCCATCCTTGAAGATCTGCCTTGCTTCGGAATCGGTCACCAGGATTCCGTATTCAGAAAATATGTCTACTGTTGCAGCGTGAATGGCCTTAAGTTCATCCTGCGAAAGTACTCCAAGATAAAGACCATCCAGCAAATTTTTACCGGAGTAGGACTTGTTAATCATTTTTTTAGCCACCTATTCATTTATTTGATATTAACGAGGAAACACATTTTTGACAGAGGATTCTGATCACAGCCAGACAATACCTCAAGATATATGAGAAATTAATAATATATAAATATTTCTTAATTATACGAAAACTATATATATTATAGTAAAACCTTTCACCGAAAGGTTAAAAAACTGAGATGGCAGGAAATAAAAAAACCATCAAGTAGAGAAAGAGACCCAGGCCAAAAAAAGGAAAAAAGAAAAGTACTGTACTTAAATAAACCCTGCAAGGCTTCGGAAAAGCTCACATGAGTTGATTTTAAGATCAAGCACTTTCTCGATATTCATCTTTGCAGCAATACCCTTAGGCGTTTCCCTGAACTCGGTCATAGTTCCAAGCCCCAGTTCCTCCCTGACTTCCTTCATAGCATTCTCATCGGCAAGGTCCATCACATCAACCCCAAGCTTCTTTGCCACGTAGGCTTTTGCATCGCCAATCTTCATGCTCTTTGCAAACTCAACCCTGGCCACAAGATCGCCTGCAGCCCTCATACCGGTCATTCCCGAGGTGGCAACATGAACACCACGCATACTGAAGGAATCACCGGATCCGGACTATATGCCATCCACATGTGCCAGTTCGACCATGGCTTTGTTTGCCCTTGAGAGAGCATCAAGTGTCGGGAGCTCAAACATAGGCACGCCACCAACACCGTTACCCATGTTGACGTGTACGGGAATAGGAGAAACCTTAGAAGCTTCCTTTACAATGGTCACAGCCCTTGCAAGGTTCCAGGCGAAAGATCTGGTAGTGTTTGTGTTGACAGCCGGCCCGAAGACATTGGCCCCTGCCTCTGCAGCGAGCTCTACCTGTTTGTGAGGCCAGAGGCCTGCCACGGCTTTACCCTTATACTCAAGCTCCCCATGGATCCCCAGCATGCTTTCACCTGCCATACCCATTTCAATATACATTTCAGGGAACTCCTTTCTCAGGAATTCAACTGCGCGGAGAGCAGCAAAGAAATCCCCATCCCCTGCAGCCCCGGTAGTGTCAAAGTTAATCCCGTCTGCACCCCCGGACTTCATCATTTTCTGAACGATCCAGATGATGTCCCTTGTCAGGTGATCTGCAGATTTTTCAATGGATTCCCTTGCTTCCTGGATCTTGAAAGCTTTCATAAGGTCTCCCGGATTTTCATAGGGGCCATCGGGAGTATAGTACAGCCCCATATTGGGCATTGCACCATAAAGCACAGGAACGGTAACTGCTTCCTGAACCCACCTCATCTGCTGGCACTCCACGGAAATCAACGGTTTTACAGGCTTGAAGCTGTAATCGGTATGCCCAAAGTCAATGGAATCCATACAGAAGCCCCTTTCATACATGAGGGTCGCGAGGATCCGACCACTGGGAACTCCACTTGTATGTTCGGAGTCTATTGAGATTGCACCCCCGTCCTGCGACATGACAATTTCATTTCCGGGTTCAACAGTTACAATCCTTTCTTTAGCACATACAATTTCCAGCAGGTGTTCAATCTCCTCCTCTGAAAGAGCAGGCACCTCAGCACTGTCAGCGCCTTCCGCAACTCCAGCTTCAATGTCAGCCAGGATATCTTCCCGGGTCATGAAAACTCTGCGACCGTCCCCCATGCGGGTCATGTATTCAGTAGCCATACTTATACCACCTCATGCTCCGCAAAGAAGTTCCTTTGCTTTCATCACAGCTTCACTTGCGTTTTCTGCATAGCAGTCCGCACCAATTTTGTCGGCCCATGCCTGGGTAGCAGGAGATCCCCCTACCATTACTTTTACCCTGTCACGAATCCCTTCCTCTTTCAGACAGGTAATGACTTCTTTCTGACCCAGCAGGGTCGTTGTCATCAGGGCAGAAAGCCCCACCATGTCGGCATCTACTTCCCGGATTTTATCGATGAAGACCTGAACAGGCACATCCCTTCCCACATCATGCACTTCAAACCCTGCAGACTGCAGCATGGTGGAAACAATGGACTTTCCAATATCGTGTACGTCCCCCTCGACAGTTCCGTTCACTATAGTCCCAAGTTTTCCTTTTACAGCACCGGCAGGGAGGTCGTCTTCGAGCAGTTTTACACCAGCAGTCATTGCATCGGCTGCCATCATAACGTGGGGCAAAAAAAGCCTGCCTTTTTCAAAAAGAATACCCACTTCATTCATTCCGGCTGCCAGCCCTTTGTCAATGATTTCTGAAGGATCCAATTCACGCCGCGCTTTTTCAACGGCCTCGAGGACCTTATCTTTCTTACAGGAGATTACTGCATTGGAAAGCTCCGAAAATAATTCATCTTTTGTCATTCACTACAATCCTCCAAGATATTGAAGAGTTATCGGAATTCTCACGTTACTGACCATAGAGTTGGAAATTTTTTGCAGAACGTCCGAATTTGCGCTTCGCGTAATGTCAGACATCAATGCAATAGTATTGCTAATTTATTAATATATAAAATTTTCTATTTTAAGAGAAAGGTATATATATAAAATAAAAAAGAAAAGCGAAGGGTAATGAAGAACAATTATACCAGCACCCCGGAAGGAAAAATTAAAGACCCTCACACCCAAAATGAACTAATCCGAATCAAGCAAGGATGTTCGGATTTAGAACACAAAATTTGAGGAAATTAAGTTATAAAAAAAATTATTCACTAATGAAAAAAAGATATGGAAAAAAGGTTTCAGAACAAGCAAAAGAAGAGGCAGCAAAAGTGAGAAAGGAAAAATTGATGCTTGAAAATTCGGAAAAATCCGAAAAAGAATACCAGAAAGCAAGAAAATTAATCCCGGGAGGAGTAAACAGCCCGGTACGCGCGATAAAACCCTATCCATTCTACGTGGCGACCGCAAAGGGATCAAAACTCTATGATATAGATGGAAACGAATTTATAGATTGCTGCCTGGCCCACGGTCCAGTAATTCTGGGGCACAACCATCCCATCATAAAACAATCAATCGTAGACCAGTTGAATAGAGGATGGATCTACGGAACACCAACCGAACTTGAGGTGAGAATTGCAGAAAAAATTGCCAACTCTTGTAAAAGTCTTGAAATGATGCGTTTCGTATCAACAGGTACTGAAGCGACTATGAGCGCACTTCGACTGGCCAGAGGATACACAGGAAAAAACAGTTTCATAAAAATAGAAGGAGGGTACCATGGAGCCCACGACGCAGTACTTGTGAAAGCCGGTTCAGGAGTAAGCACATATAGTAAAGCAAATTCCGCAGGAATTCCATCTGATTTTACAAAATATACCCTCCAGGCACCATTCAACAATATCGAGGCAATGGCCGAGCTTATAGAAAAAAACAAGGAGGATCTGGCAGCACTGATAATGGAACCTGTTATGGGAAACGCAGGCCCCATCCCCCCGGAAGGAAACTACCTGCATGAAATAAGAAAACTTACGGAAGAAAACGAAGTGCTTTTAATCTTTGACGAGGTGATCACGGGTTTCAGGCTTGCAATGGGAGGAGCTTCCGAATACTTCGGCGTTAATCCGGACCTTGCAACACTTGGGAAGGTAGCAGGAGGAGGGCTCCCAATAGGGATATTTGGAGGGAAAAAGGAAATAATGGAAATGGTTTCCCCTTCGGGCCCTGTATACCAGGCCGGAACCTTTAGTGGAAATCCCTGCTCCCTGGCAGCTGGAATCTCAACACTTGAACTCCTTGGAAAGGAAAATGTTCACGAAAAGTTAAACGCAAAAGGAGAAAAACTGAGAACTGCGCTTTCCGAAATTGTTGAAGACAAAAAACCCGGATACTCGGTGTCAGGAATAGGCTCAATGTTCAAGGTATTCTTTGGGAAAAAACCCAGGAACTACAGGGATGCACTTACCTGCGACCTGAAAGAATATCCTAACTTCTTCCACCGAATGCTCAAATTTGGAGTATTCCTGCCACCCTCACAACTTGAAACTAACTTTATATCTTCCGCACATTCCGAAGAAGACATTGAAAAGGTTCTTGAAGCATACAGAGAATGCCTCTGAAAAAAGAAATATAGAAATAGAGTAATGACAGGCAGGTCTACATATATTATAAATTTTCATTAAAATGCGGCAGGCATGAGACATCATGCCAGAAGATCATAGACCTGTCCCATAGCCTGCTCATATATGGTATAATATTCTTCAGAAGGCTCTATTGTTTTCAGGTTATAGCACTCTTCGAAGGGTTTGCCAAACTCAGGCTTTTCGCCTTTATATTTCTGGTAGATTTCTGTGCATAGATAGTTTGCATCATCAAGAGAAAGAGCCGTTGCCAGTTCTGCAATCTTTGCCATGAAAAGAGCATCCAGGCCTCCCGAATGATTCAGTTCATTCCCTGCGTTTGAAACGGGCCCCGAAAGATAATCGCTTCCGCATACAGTACTCCCAATTGCCTGAACCGCAGTTTCATACATCATGGATTCCGTACATGGACCTGAGAAGTTATTGATAACAGTACCGTGAATGTAACGTGTGTTCCTGGAAATTGCCATAGAGGTGATAAAAGAAGCCCACAGCACTTCCGGAGAACGTGAAGCCGGGCTTTGCAAATGATTTGGATGGATGGAAGACATTTGAGACCTGTAGAGAACTTTATTTTTCAAAATCTCAGCCGTCATTTCAATCGCAAACTGCTCCGGAACAGCAGTAGTTATTCCCCCCATGATCAGGATTGAAGCAGAGTTATAGTATGAACCTATACTCTGATGGTGAATTGCCCTCGAAATTTCATTAAGATTTACCTTCAAGTCCGTGAGAGGATAAATTTCCTGAATGTCACCAAGCCCCATAAATTCAGGGTTGGCTATGGAGATAGCAGCCTTTGGATCATCAATAAAAGGAGGAGTAAAACAGCATATGCCTCCACGGCCCTCGAGCCTGCAAGCTTCCTTAATTGACTTCACAGCTTTATGGGCATCGAGCATGGCAAGAGGAGTACCTTTGAATTTGTGGCGTTCAATATCCATACTGTGAAAAGAAGCAGGGGCGATGGAATCAACGAGATTTATTTTTGAATATGAACGGTGAACCGGAATAAACATATCCTCTGTAATTGGAACGGCATCCGGACCTCCGCAGATCATCGGAACACGTTCATCCATCACATGCCTGAAAGACACCGTGGTTGTTTCCGCACCGTACCCCATAGTAAATTCAGGACATGCATTTTGCAAACTTCTCCTGATTTCGGCTTTATCCAGCTCAAGGGTGCGCCCGGTATCCATACAATAGATACCAACCTCCTCAAGTAAGTTGACAGCCGCATCAAACACCCGATCAGCCATTTTTACATCATGCGGGACCAGGGTATCCTCTTCAAAAAAAATGTTGTGAGAATCAACCAGATCCAAAGTATTTTTGTAGATCAAACGTTCATGCTCACTTTCCGCCCTTTTCTTCCCGGAAAACATTCGATAAATCAATTCTTCCATAGTGGTCCCTTCTCATAAGATGATATTATGAACTGCATACATACATAACCAGAGAATAATATATAAAGTAAAGCTTCGGTTGAAATAAATGAAAAATACTAAATATATACCTTTTCAAAAAACATTAAATATAAGGATTAAAGGTTGAAAAAGGTATATAAATATAGCTATAAGGACCGAGAGAGCCAAAGAATATAGAAAATACATTCCATAACTTTTTTAGGATAAATTCTGCCGAAAGGCTATCATACAGTTAAAGGTTTAAGTTTTCCGAGAAAAATTCATGAATTAGATCATCGGGCATATTTACAAGTAGTGTAACATAGCACGCGAAAAAAATATAAAGCTATATATAAATTTTTCGTTAAAAAAAGAAATATTTATATAGTAAAAAGAATACATAGAAGATGAAGTCAAATGAGAGGTATAGAAGTTTGTAGAAATCTTCAAAAATGACTTCTTTAGGTTAGATTTGGGCTCAAAAGTCCAAAATCGCCTAATCAAACCATCTGAAAAGGTTGAGTTATAAGGTTTCTACAAACTAAAAACAAGTATCACCTGAATCACGAAGAAAGACCAAAAAGAAAATATAAACTCGCTCAATAAGCGTCTGCCTTAACTACAAATCCAGCAAGAGTTTAATTCATAATACGCCTGTCAAAAAAGTAGTTTTTTAGATGGTTCATGAGTTTTTGGCGGCACATTGTGAAAAAGAGGGGAGCAGGTTTGCCATCCTCTCCCCTCTACCTCCACTTAAAGCACATCCTTTTCATTTCCCCCTTATTTTTTGTCGGACTCATTCAAAAAATGTCTTTTTTAAAAATGTCTTTCTTAAATACCTATCCCACATAGACCTCAGAGTCATAAAAATATATAATATAACGCCGTTTTCTAAATAGAAAAAAAACATACATTTAGAAAGGAGACAAAACCCCATGAAACTCCTGCTGATCGCCGACATCCACGCAAACTACGAAGCCCTGCAGACCGTCCTTAAAGTCCCGCATGACCGGGTTATCTGCCTCGGAGACATTGTGGACTACGGGCCTGACCCGGACAAATGCATAGACCTCCTGCAAAAAGAAGGAATTCCAACCATCCGGGGCAACCACGACAACGCCGTTGCCTTTAAGATGGACTGCCAGTGCGGGTACAAGTACAAGCACCTCTCAATCGCGACCCGGGAATACACCTGGGGAGTCCTTGACGACTCACGGATGGAGTACCTGCAAAAACTCCCCCTTGTCCTCAAAGAGGAAATCGACGGAAAGAGACTCTTCTTAACGCATGCCAGTCCCCGTTCCATGTTCGAGTACATAAAGCCCGAGACCCCGGACGAAAAGATCCTGGAAATGCTTGCAGAGCCGATGGAACCGATGGATGCCGAATTTCTCGTAGTCGGGCACTCCCACATCCCCCTGAACCGGAAGCTAGGAGACCTGACGATCATAAACCCGGGATCCGTGGGCCAGCCAAGGGACGGGGACACCCGGGCAGGCTGTGCGGTCTTCGATACCGAAACAGGGAAAGTCAAACTCCTCCGCCTGGAATACGACATCGAAGCTGTCTGCGCAAAAATAGAAAAAAGGATGCCTAACGCCGACGAACTGACAGCGATTCTCAGAAGAGGAAGCTGAAAAGAGACGGGAGCTGAAAAGAGGCCGGAAAAACCCGAGTACCCGAAAAATATCTGTTTTCCATCCATTTCTTAATTTC
The DNA here is from genome assembly GCF_024372725.1 of Methanosarcina sp. KYL-1. Classification (GTDB taxonomy): domain Archaea; phylum Halobacteriota; class Methanosarcinia; order Methanosarcinales; family Methanosarcinaceae; genus Methanosarcina. Next base: position 324,658 of record NZ_VOUA01000001.1, on the reverse strand, counting down.
ATTCATTATGGAGAGGCGCCGTCAGGAAAGCTGGCGGAGGCGCAAAAAGGAGTTCATGCCTCCCGGATTGCTTTGATAATCTTTTCGATGTATTCGTTTTTAATGTCCGAAGGATTGGTTTTTTCAATCCCCAGTTCCGTGACCATCAGAGTACAATCGGCCTGTAAGCCCGCTTCCTCAAGCTTTTTCGTAGCACAGCTGTCCTCGCAGCCGTTCAGGGCAAGGACCCTGAAACCCTCTGAGACCGCATCCTCGGCAGCATCGGCCCCTTTATGCGCCGCTGCAGCCCTGTACACCCCGGGCCTCCTGAAAGCCAGACTTGACGCTGCCTGCATGGTGAGCTTTCCCGTGTTTGAGAGGCCCGAACAGGCAAAAATAAGGGTCCTCCCGTTTCCCCTGGAAGGAGGATAAGGTCCTTTCTCACTGCCAGATTGAGTTTCCAGATCATTTTTTTCTGCAGGTTCCATGTATTAAACCCCTGAAAATAAGTTATTTCAAAAGTTATTGAAATAGAGTTTATTCAAGGACTTAATATAACTTGCTATTTTTGGCAGACGCCGTAAATTTCCAATCGTGGCTGTAAACCGACCCTTGGGAAGCGGAAAACAGGCCTGAATCCTGGAGAGGAAGCTGAAAAAAGTTATTGAAAAGCGTTTTTGAAAAAAGGGGCTGGATGAAAGACCGAAAAGGTCAGTCCAGGTCCAGTTCCGTGATTTCGACATTCAGGTTTGCAATTTCAATTACTGCTACAGTGGCTTTCCCGGAAAGCACGCCCGAACATTCCCCGGGGTTTATCACAGGGGTCCCGTCGATCATCCGGACTCCGGGATCGTGGGTATGGCCCCGGACCACCACGTCAAAGTCCCCGGATTTGGCAAGGGCTGTTACCAGGGCCTCATTTGTCCCGTGCAGGAGAGCGATGTGCAGCCCGTCGATTGTAAGGTTCCCGAAGTCCCCGGAGGCGACAGCCCCGATTTCTTCAAACCACCGTGTCAGGGTCACCCTGTCCCCGTCGTTGTTCCCGAAAACGAAATAGAGTTTCGGTTCAAGTTCCTTAAAGGCCCTCACGGTGAAGGGAGAAACGAGGTCCCCTGCGTGGAGCACTGCTTTCACCTGCTTTTTGTTGAAAAATTCCACAGCTTTCCTGATTGCTTTCAGGTTGTCATGTGAATCCGACATGATTCCGATCAAGTGATCCCACCTCCTTCATAATATTAGATTTACTAGGATTTAACAGATGCCCCGTTTTGAAGGCAGGGAAATAGAATCATTCGGGGAAAGGAAACGATGCGGGCTTGAAGCAGGAAACAGGATATGGGAACTGTCTCCGGGGAAACAGCCAATTATAAATAGGAGTTCTCTGCATTATCGGATAATACCTGAAGAATACTCGAGGAATATTATTGGAATATTCAAAGAATATCCAGAGAAGGTCCATCGAATATCCAGAGAACACTAACTAATTAAGAAAAAGAATTATCCGGGGAAACTTTACCCTAAAATAAACTTTACCCTAAAATAATACGCCGTGGTTTGCAGATGAAAGCTATATCCCTCCTGAGCAGCGGGCTTGACTCGGTTGCTGCACTTGCTATTGCAGCCGAAAGCCTTGAAATTGAAATGGCAATAACCTTTGATTACGGGCAGCGCTCCGCCGAGCGGGAAATCGAACATGCGGGGAAAGTCTGCAAACATTTCGGAATCGAACAGCAGGTTATCAAACTGGACTGGCTTGCCGGCATCACGTCCACTTCGCTGGTAAACAGGGAAGCGGATGTCCCTGAACTGTCTTTTGAAGATATCACAGAAAACGCCCCTGCCGAAATTACCGAAGCCTCGGCAAAAGCCGTCTGGGTCCCCAACAGGAACGGGGTCATGTTAAACATTGCAGCAAGCTTTGCCGAAAGCAAGGGCTGCGAATACCTTATTGTAGGCTTCAACGGAGAGGAAGCCGGGACCTTCCCGGACAACTCACTGGAATACGTGCAGGCGATGGACCACGCCTTTTCTTACTCTACCCAGAACGGGGTGAAAGTGCTTGCCCCCCTGATAGAGCTTGACAAGCCCGGGATTGTCAGAAAAGCCCTGGAAACGAAAGCTCCCCTGGAATACAGCTGGAGCTGCTACCACGGCGGAGAGGTCCCCTGCCAGAAATGTGAAAGCTGCGTGAGAAGGGCACGGGCGTTTAAGGCTGCCGGAATGAAGGACCCGCTTTTAGAGAAGCTCGGGGCCTGAACCTGAAGGGCCTAACCTGAAAAAGGATAAAACAGGAAAGGGCAAAACAGGAAAACGTTGCCGGTAAAAAGACAGACCCGGAAATATTGAAGGGAAATTAACATGAAGTGCATTGTCTTACCCGAAAAATTCGACTACGACGGGAGCCAGATCTCCTCCCTCTGGGCTTACAACAGCTTCGGGGTGCAGGAAGACTCAATTGTCGTGTTCAGGGGCTCCTGCGATGTCAAAATCGAGCATATGATCGACCTGGAAGACAGGAGGGAAAACGAGTCCATCTGGTCCGAAGATATGGTGAGTTTTATCATCGAACACTTTGACTCCACGGACCTGAAACTGGTTTATGCGCGCCAGCGCCTCTTTACCGCAATCGTCAGGGAATACCTTGCGGACGTCGGGGTGCAAACCACACGGGAGGGGGATGACCTCTTCCTGAAAGGAAAAAAACTGACGGTATCCATTGCCAGCACCTCGGCGGTCTCCCAGAAGGCCCATTTCGGGATTAACGTTTCCCACGACGTGTACGGAAACCTGGAAGAGGCAGGGCTCGGGGACGAAGAAAATGTTTCTCGCCTCATGCAGGAAATAGGGGCCCGCTACGTAAGGGAATTCGAGGACATCGAAAAGGACCTGAGAAAATCCCGCCCCCTGGGAGTTGTGTAAATGCCCGACATAACAGTGCATGACCTGACAATGCGTGACCTAACATCTGTAAATGCTCCTGTAAACGCTCCTATAAATGCTCCTGTAAGCGCTCCTATAAATGCTCCTGTAAGCGCTCCTATAAATGCTCCTGTAAGCGCTCCTATCCGGGAGGTCTTCTGCTCGGTGCAGGGGGAAGGCCCTTACGTTGGAGCAAGGCAGGCTTTCGTCCGTTTTTCCGGCTGCAACCTGAAATGCAAATACTGCGATACGGACCATGCCGATTCCGGCGCCTGTGATTATGAGAAGGTTGAAGGCAGCGGGAACTTTGAAGAAGTCCCGAACCTTATCAGCACCTGCCGGCTTGAAGCGATGCTCCGGCCATTTACAAAGCTCCATTCTGTGTCCCTTACCGGAGGAGAACCTCTCCTGCACGCAGATTTTATAGAAAAGCTGGACCTATCCGCGCCCCTTTACCTTGAATCCAACATGACCCTGCCGGATCAGGCCCGGAAAGTAAGGGAAAAGGTCGCGTATGTGGCAGGGGACTTCAAGCTCCCGGAAGCCCTCCGGCAGATAAGCCCCGAAGCCAGGGAAGCCCATATAGAAAATACGATAGAGTGCTTCAGGGTCCTGAAGAAAAACACTTCAAGGGACTGCTTTTGCAAAATCGTGGTAAGCAGGGATACAAAACCCGAAACCGTACTTTTAGCCGCAGAAGCTGTTGCTGCTTACGTTTCCTGTGTCATCCTCCAGCCGGAAACTATCACTGGAAGCGTAAAGCCTGCTCCGGGGATTGCTCAGGCACCCGTGCCCTCACAAATGCAGACGGATACACAGGCCTCCGTACAGGCCCTCATCAAACTGCAAAACACTATGCTCGAACTGATAGACACGCGCATCATCCCCCAGACCCACAGGATGTGGGGTTGTTTATAATGACAATAATTACAAATGACAAATGACAAATGACAAATGACAAATGACAAAAAAGTGCTGTAATAAAAAGGGGTATTTATAATGACAAAAATGAGATTGGGAGTTATTGACTACATTGACAGCGCCCACTACCTTCCGGGACACGGAAAATGCGGAAGGGTGCACGGACATACCTACAAAATCGAAGTCGTCGTCGAAGGCGAAGTCCTGGAAAACGGAATGGTAATCGACTTCTACGACCTGAAAAAAGGAATAAAGGAAACTCTGCAGGAATACGACCACAGGCTCTTAAACGACCTCATAGAGTTCCCGAGTTCGGAATACCTCTGTCAGAATATCCACGCCCGCCTCCTGGAAAAGTTTGGTTTTCCCCTGAAGGTCAGGGTCTGGGAAGGGGAAGGTAAGTGGTGCGAGATGGATAATTTCTGAATGAAACATGCTGTTTTAGCAGGATTCACGGTTTAATTAGCAGGTTTCACGGTTTAAATTTCCACTTTTTTGTAAAGGGAAGGGATTCACGGGCAAACTTATTAAATATTACACTTTTATTTATATAATGAGAGATATTTTATTTTCCGGTGTTTTCGGCACGAATATCAGTTTAAGATTTTAAAGAATCAGTAAAATATGTTTAGGATTTAAAACAATTCCACAATGTATTTCAAGGGGCTGCATTATAAGTTGCTTCAGACTTTTTAAAATAACCCTCTACTGAGACTTTGCTTTACTTTTAAGCTCCGAAAGGAGGAGAACACACTTGTCAGAAGAAAATAATCCCATAAATGACACCGGTAACGGCCTCGAACTTAACGAAGAGCTCAGGAGAAAAATAGCAGAACACCCCTGCTATGACAAGAAAGCCCAGCACAAATTCGGGCGGATTCATCTGGCTGTGGCTCCGAGGTGCAACATCCAGTGTAATTTCTGCGTAAGGGAATTTGATTGCGTTAATGAGAGCCGGCCCGGAGTCACAAGTAAGGTTCTCACTCCGCAGGAATCCCTTGAAAAGACCAGGCAGGTCCTGGCAGACTATCCTTTTATCAAAGTCGTTGCAATTGCAGGCCCGGGAGATCCCCTGGCAAATGATGAGTCCTTTGATACCTTTGAACTTATCCGGAAGGAGTTTCCGGACATAACCCTCTGCATGAGCACAAACGGGCTTATGCTTCCCGAAAAACTCCAGGACATGCTCCGCGTTGGCGTATCCACCCTGACAGTTACGGTAAACGCAATCGACCCTGAAATCCAGGCAAAAATCGTAGACCACATCGTCTACCACGGGAAGGTCTACAGAGGCGTAGAAGCCGCTGAAATCCAGATAAAGAACCAGCTTGCAGGCATCAAGGCAGCCGTGGACGCGGGAATAGTTGTAAAGGTAAATACCGTGCTTGTCCCGGGCATAAACGACAAACATGTGGTTGAGATCGCCAGAAAACTCAACGAACTCGGGGTTTACATCATGAATATCATGCCCCTTATCAACCAGGGAGCCTTTGCAGACCTTGAACCGCCCACAGCAGAGGAAAGAAAAGCTGCCCAGGAAGCCTGCGAACCCTATGTCATGCAGATGCGCCACTGCAGGCAGTGCAGGTCCGACGCCTACGGTCTCCTTTCCCAGGACATGTCCCAGATGAGTGAAAAGCGCAGGGAGCTCATAAAGATCCATACAAAAGAAGATATGGAAAAAGCAAAAGAAAACCTGGCTAAAAACGGAACAGAAGAAGGGAAAGACTGAAAGGAACCCCGGAAGTGTAAAAGAAAAAATCTGAGAGTCTTGAAGTGTAAAAGAATAGCTCTGAGAACTCAGGGAAGAAAAACATTGAAAGCTCAGGGGAAAAGACTCGACAAGAAGTAAAAAAGCAATCAATCCTGCCCCGGAAAGGAAAAGAGATCAAAAGCCCGGGGCCAAAAAAGCGGAGTCAAAGAACTCCGCTTCTCAGACCTTTTCTAAGGACTTTACTCGACGGTGATTGCCCCGTTCGGGCAGGCATCTTCGCATGCGCCGCAGTCAAGGCATTCGTCTTCATCTACAACTGCAATGTCTTCATCGTTAAGGGTGATTGCAGCTGCAGGGCATTCGTCCACACAGCTTCCGCAGCCTGTGCAGGAGTCTGCATCAATCTTTGCTACCATGTTTTTCACTCCATTTTTCGTAGTTTAGGTATTTTTATATATGTATAGATATATTAAACCGACATATTAGGACATAATAATTTCATAAAAAGCTGTCGCTTCTTTTCCCCGGAACAGATAAGAAAAACAGATAAAGGATGACCGGAAATACGTACTGTCCGAAACCCCGTACCGGGATTTCCAAAAAGGAAGCCGACGACGAGGCCTGGGGCAATCACGCTTATAAACTTGAGCTAAAACTTATACATTGCATTTTACTCTAATAAAAACAACAGGAAGCTTTTGTTTGGACCTGGAAGAGCTTGCAGAAAGGATAAGAAATTTCGAAGGGGTAACCCGCAAGAAACCGATAGAAGACATCGTCTCCATCTTTGAGACCGTCCGCCCGGAGTACAAAGATGCCATCGTGGACTTCGGGGACGATGCGGCGGTAATCGACATAGGAGGAGAAGACGTAATCCTCTTTGCAGCCGACGGCATCTGGGGAAGGCTGCTTGACGCCAGCCCCTGGTGGGCGGGCTACGGGGCTGTGGTGGTGAACGTAAACGACATCGCTGCCATGGGAGGAAGACCCCTTGCCATGGTGGACATCGCCTCTGCAAACTCCCCGGGAGCCTGCAGGGAACTGATGGAAGGCCTGGCTGAAGGGGTCCGGAAATTCGGGGTCCCCGTAGTTGGAGGGCACCTTCACCCGGATACTAATTATAACTCCCTTTCCGTTGCAATCATCGGGATCGCAAAAAAGGACTGCGTGATCCGGAGCGACACCGCAAGTCCGGGAGACCTGGTAATTGCCGCTTACGACATGGACGGGAAGATCGGCCCGAACTCCCCTTACAGCTGGGACACGACCTCCTATAAGGAGCCTTCCGTGGTCAGGGAGCGCTACCTGGTGACCCAGGAGATAGCAAAACGAAAACTTGCAACTGCAGGCAAAGACATCAGCAACCCTGGCCTCGTAGGGACCCTGGGGATGCTCTGCGAAACGAGCAAGGTCGGAGCCTCCGTGGACCTGGAAAAAGTCCCCAGGCCCGAAGGTGTGGACTTCGAGCAGTGGCTGAAAGTTCACCCCGGCACAGGCTACGTCTTCACCGCATCCGCAGAAAATGCAGAAGAATGTGTAAAGGTCTTTGAAAAGGCAGGGCTAACAGCCTCTGTGATCGGAAAAATCGAAGAAGGCTCAAAGCTCGACATATACGATAAAACTGGCAGGACCACTGTTTTTGACTTTTCAAAGGACAGCATCACAGGCATCGGTTCCGAGTAACGGGACTCTCCCGCCTGTTTTTTTGCTGTAGCCTTTTATCCGGAAAATTTACGGGTCAAAATTATTCTGGCTCAACGATTATTCAATCGGATTATTACTAAGATCGAATTATTATTCTGGTCCAACTATTATTCTGGTCCAACTATTATTCAATCGAATTATTATTTATATAGGATTATTATTAAGATTGAATAATTATTCATCGACCCAGGCCTTCATTTCCTTATAGAGGAACTTTTCAGCTGCCTGGACCTTTTCCAGAGGGCCGCGCAGGGCCAGGAGTTCCCTTTCCTCACTATTTGCAACGCCCACAAATATCTTTCTTTTTACGGGTTCAAGCTCGAATTCCTCCACGAGGTCGTAGATAACGGATACGAGAGTTCCGGGCGGGATAATCAGATCGAAGAGCTCTTCTATTTCCGCCCCCTCATCGGCGCTCTTTTTCTCTTTCTCTGCCTGTTTTTTGGCAATTAACTCGTCAAGATTGAGCGTTTTATGCATCTTTGGTCACCTTCTCTTTGTGTTAGGATTATAGGGTATCAATTACTTTTGAACATCCGGCTTTTTAATGAAATTCACTGGATTATTGATAAGTTTGATCATATTTATGTTGTTTCCCAGATTAGGAGTAGCCCCTCATTGCCCAACAAACTTGATGAAGAATTTATTGTTGATTTCTTGAGCTGGGTTGCCATGACCAGGGTTAGAAATTTTAATTTTTGATAGTATAGAAATCATTTGTATAAAGAAATAATATATAGAATTGGGTAATTACAGACAAAAAAATGAAGCCTGATTATCGTGCGGACCTGACCAATAAAACGTAGCCGTGAATTGTCATTCATCAGGATGGTACAAAACTCCGGTCAAATAGAGTGATATAATGAGTACTACGGTTAAAGATGAGATAATGGGAATTGATCTGAAACAGGCTATTCCAACTCCTGTAATGGCTGTGGACAAAGATTTTAACATTGTTTTTATCAACGCTGCTGGTTGCGACTGGCTGGGGAAAGAATGGGAAGAGATCGAAGGCAAAAAATGTTATGATGTTATTGAAACAACATTATGCAACACAAAAAAATGTGTAGCCAGAAAGGCAATGGATGAGAATACAAAAATTACCGCCCGCAATGAAATGAAGTGCTATGGAAAAACGATTCCCGTAGAGATTACTTCAAGCCCATTAAAAGACAAGAAAGGAAACATCATTGGGGGACTCGAATACATTGTTGACATCAGCCACAGTGTGAAGATGGAAAATGAACTTCGAACCCAGACCCAGACAATACTGGAGCTTTCCACACCCGTAATCAAAATATGGGACGGGGTTTTGCTACTCCCCCTCGTAGGAATCGTCGATACAATGCGAGCACAGCAGATTATCGAAAACCTCCTCAATTCCATCGTGGAAAATGAAGCAGAAGTGGCAATTCTTGACCTGAGCGGAGTACCTTTAGTTGACACCGCTGTGGCAAAACATATAATCAAGACTGTGAATGCAGCTAAAATGCTCGGTGCAGAGACGATTCTAACCGGTTTTAGCCCTGACGTAGCACAAACCCTGGTCACACTCGGAGTGGACCTTAATAATATCATTACCTGCGGTTCCCTGAAAACCGGGATCTCAAAAGCCCTAAATTTCATTGGAAAGAAAGTCGTTTCTTATGAGGGATAAGGCAAATGATTCCGATATTGAAATTGAAGGGCATTCTGCTGTCATCGCTTCAGGGAGACCTGACGGACAACGAGGTACTTGAGTACCAGTCCCGGATGCTGAACATGCTGGAAAAAACCGAAGCAAAGGGTGTCCTTATTGACATAACAGGTCTGGATATTGTAGATTCGTTCATGGCAAGAGTGATTAATGAAACCGCGAATATGGCACGAATTATGGGGACTGAAGTCGTCCTCTGCGGCATGCAGCCTATGGTCGCTCTTACCCTTGTTGAAATGGGGCGGGAACTTATCGGCGTGCAAACGGCACTTAACCTCGACAAGGGATTTGATAAAATACTCATTTTAATAGGAAGTGAAAAAGGTGAGTAAGAGGATCCCCCTTCAGACCGAGAGTGATCTCCTGTTTGCAAGGCAGGCGGCAAGAGAAATGATGAGGGAGATGGGATTTGGCTCTGCAGACCAGACTCGCATGGCCACAGCCATCTCTGAACTGGCCAGGAACGTCCTGAAGTATGCAGGGGAAGGGACCTGTACCCTCATTGATGAACAGGACGAAAGAGAAATGGTTCTCAGGGTGGTCGTCGAAGACAACGGCCCCGGAATTACGAATATAGATCAGGCGATGGAAGACGGGTTTACTACTGGAAATGGGCTTGGTGCAGGCCTTCCGGGCGCCAAAAGGCTTGTAAATAATTTTGATATCGCATCCGAACCCGGATATACGAAAATCACCATGGAAATCAGAAGACACGCAAATAAATAATATTGATGTTGCATCAAAAATCGAGAATAAGGGCTAGTATTCCAGTAATTGGATTTCAGTCCGCATTACTGAACCTTTCTTTAAAAAAACTCGGAGTACGGAATGTAAGTTCCGGGAAAAACCCAGATTTAATATTTTACTTTATCAGTCAAAATCATATCCCTCAAGATGAATTATCGATTTCTGCCGGATTTCCGGACCATGGGGAAAGCTGTCAAATATCAGAGGCAAGAGGCAGAAATCAAGCTAAAAGTGGATACGCGCAGGCATCAGGATATAACAGGGATGGAAAAACATGAACATAGGTACTGCAACTCGTTCTTTCTACAACGACCCCCACTGCGGAGACCAGTACGGCTGGTGGGAAAATGATGAGCGTATCACACTCTGTCTGGCTGACGGCCTCGGCCACGGAATAGAAGCCGAAAAAGCTGCAAAAGCGGCTATAGATTATATATCACGTAATCTCTGTGAACCACTGCCCCAGATATTTTCAAGATGTGATAAAGCAATCAGGCATACCAGGGGAGTGGCAATGAGCATTGCCATCATTGATAAAAATAACTCCACACTGACTCACGGGGGAATAGGAAATGTCAGTGTGATGGTTAAAGGTAGAAAAAAAACCAAATTAAGTAGCGACTGGGGCATCATTGGTGGAGGGTACAGGAAATTGCATACAAATACTGTAGATCTGGCACATGACGACCTGGTACTCATGTGGACGGATGGCATCTCAGAGCACCTTGATATTTCCGGCTATGAAGAATTCCTCTGCAGGAATGTGCAAAAACTGGCAAACCGGATACTTGAGGATCATGCAAAAGTAACAGACGATGCAACCATTGTGATATACCAAAAACGGTGACCTTCCCTATGCCACTTCAAACCTTCAAACAAAAATATTACGAGCTTCTCAAGGATTATTTTGAGGACCCGGACGAAAGGTACCTGTTTGAAATAGAGGACCTTGGGCGGGAGATGGTTCTGGAAAACATACCTCCGGAGGACATCGCAGAGATCCATGAAGAAGCAATCTCCCGCCTGGCGGAGGATTATCCGGACCTGAAACTCGTCGAATACTCCCGCATTCTCTCAACCCCCCTGATGGAAATGATGATAGCTTATGGCCTTGCCTTCAGGGAATGGATCGAAGCTTCCGAGAAAAGCCGAAAGGAACTCCAGAAATACGCCGAAGAACTGGAAAAAAAGAACAGGGAACTTGAAAAATACTCCCAAAAACTAAAAGAGAACAAAAAATTGTTTTCCACCTTTATGGATTACCTGCCGGCTACTGCTTATATTAAAGATGACAGTGGACATGTTATATACACAAATAAATATCTGAAAGAGCACTTCCGGACAGATGAGAGGACCAGAGTTGCGGAAACCGAAAAAAAAAGTGCCAGCACAAAGACCGAATCTGTTGTGGACCTGGAAGGAAAAGAACTTTTCTACCGGACTATAAGGTTTCCCATCAATCTTGACGAGAGGACAACATTGTACGGAGGCCTGGGGATAGACGTAACCGAGCAGAAGTTCGCAGAGGAGATGATGCTGAAAGCAAAACTGGATGCAGAAGAAGCAAACAGCACAAAATCCAAGTTCCTTGCCAACATGAGCCACGAACTGAGGACCCCTCTGAACTCGATTATCGGATATTCGGACTTTCTGCTCGAATGGCCCGACTCACTGAATGATAAGCAGAGAAAATACGTTGGCAATATATCGGCAAGCGGGAAACACCTGCTGACTCTTATCAACGACATCCTTGACCTTTCCAGGGTCGAAGCAGGAAAGATGGAACTTCGATACGGAGACATATCGGTGCCTGAATCGGTCGCTGAGGTCATGACAACACTTCGCCCTCTGGCAGCAAAAAAGAACATAAACCTCAAAAAAATTATTGACCCTCAGCTTCCGGTAATTCATGTGGATAGGGAGAAATTCAAGGAGATCCTCTACAACCTGATTAGCAATGCGATCAAGTTCACACCGGAGGATGGGACAGTAAGTATTAAGGCTTCATTTAAAGGAGACCTGGCAGAGTTCTCTTTAAAGGATACAGGTATAGGGATTTCAAAAGAGGACCAGAAAAGACTATTTCAGCCTTTTACGCAAATAGATTCTGCTGCTTCACGCAAATATCAGGGATCCGGCCTTGGGCTTGCCCTTGTAAAGAAGTTCGTAGAGCTTCATGGAGGAGCAATATGGGTTGAAAGTGAAATAGGAGAAGGCAGCACTTTCACGTTCACATTACCTATCAATTCCAGCTCAGGGGATGTTCAGGAATATTTAGGGGAACAGTCTTCTACATAAGAAAGATATTAAGATCTTGCCCGGAACTGATCGATGGTTTTGAACCCTTAAGAATAAGAGGCGAAAATACCACCATTACAAATAGATGAAAAAAATAGAAAAACCTTCCGGAGGGGAGGCCTGTAAAACAGCTTCAGTAAAAAGGACCTTATTTTATGCTATTCTTTCCCCGGCACTCGGGCCCGGGCTTGCGCTGTAGATCTCCTCCACATGGAGGAGGGCTGCACCTTTTGGTTTCAGGTTTGCCATCTTTGAGGCAACCCATTCGAGAACCTCGTCCATTAAGGGCCCTTCACTGACTAGTTCAACACTGCCCTTGAGCTGGTAGGCTTTCATAGGGGGCATGTAGACACTGATTGCAGCTTTTGGGTTTTCCTTCAGGTTGGCCTCGGTCTTTTTCCAGAATACGTTTGCCATAATAAGAGTTTCATCGTCCCTGGCCTTTACAAAACCCATGAGAGCAACATTCGGAACCCCATTTTTGTCTGCTGTCACCAGAGAGGCGACCTGCTGGTTTGCAAGCGCTTCTTTTACATCTGCAGGAAGTTTTACCATATCCTTTTCCTCCTTTCGATTCAAGATCTCCGCTTTTTTGTTCAATTACAGGATACTTTTTAAGTTTGCATTCCATTATATAGTTCAATTCTTAAATTAAAATTCCAATATTATGAAGAGGGGGAGATGAATATTTATAATTATTTCAATAGTAACTTTGAAAAACAGGATATAATGGGAAAAACAGGATGAAAAGGGAAGTAAAGCCCTGCCCTGACTCTTCACCCCCGGGTAGGGAATTCGGGCTCAGGCTCTAAGCAAACTTTATCTGAGATGAAAATATCTTATAAGAGGATAAGCCATGCAGCAGTACAAGTTAAAACGCGGTTTTAAACCTGAAAGTGAAAGGATCTACTCGGTAATGCAGGAAAGCTTCCCGGTGGAAATCTCCCGGAACGGAGACCATTTTGAGACAACCTTCGGGGCAATGTCAAAGATAACGGTCTGGATCGAGAACAAAATGCTCTGTGTGGAAACGGTTTCCGATGCAACTGTGAAGGATGACGAAACGATCCTGCAGACCAACAAGGCCTACCGGGACTTTCTCTTAAAGGCTACCGGGTACACGGCAAAAGAGCGCCTGAAACAGGCGAAAAAAGAAGTAGGCGAGGAGTAATTCTCCCTTAAGCACTTTTCCGATTACAATTATTCATTCCATTTTTTGCCCACTCAGAGGTATCTCTTTTGGACGCCGATTTTCTGGAAAAACTGAAGAGCCTGGAGATTCCCACCTGCCTCCGGGTCTGTTGCGGGACCGACGGTTCAGTGACCTTTCTCCTTGAGATAATGGCCCGGAAACCTGTGACTGTAAAAACCGAAGCCCAGTATATAGTCCGCGCGGACCGGGAGATGGCTGCCCTCCTGGGGGTAGAAGAAGGCAGTGAGGTCAACAACAGGACTGTCAGGCTCTATGCCGGAGAGACTGTCTTCGTCCACGCAAGGTCTCTTTCCCCCCTGGAACGCATGCCTCAGACCATGCGGGACCAGCTTATGCGCGCAGACATCCCCATCGGCCGCATCCTGCGCAGCCACAACCTCGAAACCAGGAGGGATATGGGAGAACTCGAAATCCTGGAAGGCGAACCCACCTTCGAAGGAATACCCGTCCTTTCCCGCTCGTACAAAATCGTCCACAACAACCACGTCCTCATGTGGATCAACGAGCGCTTCCCCATAGACGAACGGTGGAAACTCTGAAACCATGGGAATACCGGAAAAGATTTTTCAAGGAGACGGGCAATTTACCCTGCCAGTCCCCCCATTTTTTATGCGGATTTTCACAGATTTTACAACAGTAGACAGATTTTTTTCATTTTCAGCCCCTACCAGTCGAAACCTTTATATCTATAGTATGATATTTTGGAGATGCTCTTACAGCAACAGTGCCTTGGTGGCTTAGGGGTATAGCGCGTCCTTGGTAAGGACGAGGTCGCGGGTTCAAATCCCGCCCGAGGCTTAAATCTATCAGTTCAAAGCCTTGTTTTATTAAAAGGCTTTGAATTATAAATAATGACTCTTTTTTAAACTCAATCATTTTTTACACTTGTTTTTCAAAAAAGTAAATTTTAGCAAAAATTTTCTTTTCCTCCAGGATCCACAAAGTAAAGCCTCTTCATATCCGGGCAATACACGTCAAGCTCAACACGGACACTTTCTGTAAGTGCAGTCCCCAGCCAAGCCAGACCTTCCAGCCCCCTAAAGAGCCTCAGCACCTCCGATCTGCGAAAGCAGCCCCGAATAAAAAAGAGAAAATAAGAGCAAATTATGAACAGAACTGAAAAATCAGTTCTGTTTCTTCCACATATCAGTTATTATCTCAGCCACATGTCCTGATTTCTGCCAGGGGATTGATTGAAGGCAGAGCAGGAACAGGGTATAGAGACACGGCTTTCCATTCAGTCTCTTTCTATTTCCTCTTCAAGGTTCATGAACTCATCATAACATCTGATGCAGATGTATTTATCTTCAGGGCATGCTTCTTCAGAGTCCACCTTCGGGCCCCCGGGTTTTGTGGTTCCTACCTTCAATATATAGAAGTGCTCCCCGAATTCTACTGGCTGCCCACATCTCGAACATAAGAAGGGGGGATTCTCAATCGAATTAGCTGCACATTCGATACATATCAGATCGGACTTATCCCCGTGAACGTCCTTGAATTTTATTGGTTTCATTTCCTGGCTGGTATCGACGACCAGTACGTCTTCCAGCAGTTCCCGCCCACAGATGTTGCAAAACTCTTTCATTTTGTCGCTTCCCTTCATTATGTTACCTCTATTCCAGAGAATTTTTCATAAAATCCAGTATCGAGCCTGAAAGAGGGTTTGGTGTTTCCCCGTTTTTACTCCGTTTTGTTCCCTTTTCGGCTCCCATGATAATTATATATTCTAAGATATTTAAAAATATTGTAATTTAAATAGGTTGTCACTTGATTCAATATTTCCAAAACAGAGTTTTCCAATATCGAAGAAAGAAGGCGTAAACACCGGTTCTGTGATTTTCCTAACAAAACCATTTATCTGGGGCTCTGGAGCATAGCATGTCCCTGATAAGGGTGAGATTGTGGGTTTGTCTTGAAAGTAGTTTTGGACGACTGGTTTAACTCACAGGAGATTCTATAGAGTAAAGGAGAACAGGAAATGACTGATGATAAACGCACTATTTTAATTTATTATCATGACGATAATGACGGGTGCTGTGCAGCAGCTGTCGCTGGAAATTGCTATGACAGGAATGAATTTGCCATAAAGTTTGTTGCTATAAATTACGGCAAAGAGTCGTGGAATGACGAAGAAATAAAGGCAGCTGAAAAAGTATGGCTTCTTGATTTTACAAGCGATAAAATGGATGAATTCGTAAAGGTTTGCGGGCCTAAACTGACATGGATAGATCATCATAAGACCGCTATCGAGAAATTTCCGGACCTATGGAATTCGGGCAATATCCCGGGAATCAGGTCCGTTGAAAAGGCAGCCTGTGTACTTACATGGGAGTACGCCCATCCTGAAACTCTCACACCCCCTCCGGCTGTTGCCTATATAGGGGACAAAGACATGTGGAGGTTTGAATACGATGAGACCAGGGCTTTCAACGCCGGCTTCAGCCTGATGGTGAAAACCCCTGATGATTCGGCATGGAATGTCCTCCTTGGTTCCGGTTCCGAATGCGAGGATACTGTAGATAAAATGATATCTATCGGCGAATTACTCCTGGAATCTCAAAGTTACAAGCTTCAGAAAGCATTCGAACGTGGGGTAGATTGCACTTTCCATAACTGGAGAGCCAGGCTTGTGAACACTACCGGGAGTATCTCCGAGCTTGGAGAGTTAATCTATAAGAAACCTGAATATGATATTGCTATCATGTGGCAGGCTGTGGAAGATACGGTGGTATTCAGCTTGAGGTCAGATTCAGGAAATCCTGACTCGCCTGATTGTGCCGAAATTGCTCAGCAATACGGCGGCGGAGGACACAGAAACGCCGCTGGTTTCCAGAAAAAGAATATGGAATTTCCACGTCTGCTTTTCACATAAACCCAAAAGTGATACAACCCCTTCGATTGAGAGGAAGCCCTTAACCTCTCGATCCCGTAGTTCCCCATACATAATTTGAGCTTCTTTCTGGAAAGAAGAAAAACTAACGAAACAAAATATTGAAGAGATAGAAATCCGTACCGGACCCAAAAAATCAGGAAAAGAAAAAGATAAAGAGCCCAAAAATAAAGAGGACTTAAGGTATTTTTCAGCTGTTCAGGAAATGACTTCTTTTTTGAGGATATAAGCAACCATTTCAGGGTTAATCTTCCTCGCCTTTGAGACTTTTTCTTCAATGGTCTCGGCGGGTTTGCCTTCAATTTTCAGTTCCTTTATTTCCTCAATGACCGAAGACGGTATGCTGTAGTACTCGTCTATGTCTTTCCTGTGTCCCCAGACATCCCCTTCTATGAGTTCGATCCGCTGCATTTCAAGGAACATTTCAATTGACTTTGAAACCGTGCGCCTGTAGGATTTTGGAAGCTGTATGACTTCAATTTTCGGACAGGCCTCTACAAGTGCAAGAATGTCCTTGTTTGCAGGCCTGAAAGCCATATGCACTATCCTTTCATTCGGATTCAATTCTGGGATTTCCTCTCTTGAACTTACAACCCTTATTTTCAAAATTACTTCCCCCTTTTTCTATTTGTGATTTTTTATTTAATATTAAAATATTCTTCATTAAATATTTTTCTCTAATAGCCAGATTTATTTAAAATGTTGGCGATTCCCGCTCACCCTGCCCGTAGCCTGAAGTTCCGGACGTGAATCAAGAAAACCAATTCAGGAACTTCATTTTCGAAAATATTGAGGATTCTGTGCAGAGAGGTTCACCGAACACATAAAAAGCAAAATCAGCAAGAACATGGATATTATGGAAATATTTTTTGATTCTGGCGCGGGTTAGGGCATTTACAGGATTCCTTAAGTTAACCTGTAAAAGCCCGCAAAGAAACCTTACAGTCCTGAAGGGGACCTGCTCCGGGTCTCTGGAATTTTAGCTTAAACTCAGGATTCCCTTATCCGGTTTTTTCCTCCGGGGTTCCAGCTAAAATTTTAGTAGAACAGTTCTTCCTGAACTACAGGATAT
The DNA here is from genome assembly GCF_024372725.1 of Methanosarcina sp. KYL-1. Lineage (GTDB taxonomy): Archaea > Halobacteriota > Methanosarcinia > Methanosarcinales > Methanosarcinaceae > Methanosarcina. Next base: position 307,505 of record NZ_VOUA01000001.1, on the reverse strand, counting down.
TTTTCGGAACTGGGCCTTAAAAAGCGCCATTGCGGGCCCTCGCAATATGAACGGCCTCCGGGAAGCGAATTGGTGCCCCAGAGTGTAATAATTCAGGCTGTGACCCGGATTGTAACCCGATTTATGTATCATGCAGGACAATATAATATGTGCAAACCATGGAATATACGTAGACCATGGTGGGGGACCAGCAAAACTTTCGGGAAAAGGGGAGCTCGGAGTGCTCGGATTTGAAGAAGAGATCGGAAAAATTCAGGCAGCAATTGCGGACTTTGAACTTGGGAACACATTGAACATAGCTCTCATAGCCGGGCCACTCGGAGGAAAAACCACCCTGCTTGAGGAAATAGAAAGGAAGAACCCCGGCAGGGTAACAAAACTGGGATTCCCGGCAGTCGTAAGGAATAAAAAGGAAATTTCCCTTTCTCCGACCTCCAGGCGGGTCGTGCTCCTTGATGACTGCCACTTTCTATACATGCGAAAAATCGGGGGTTTTGATGCGTTTTATGGATTTCTGGACATGATTAGCTCCCGGGAAAGGCTTTTTATTAGCACCTGGAACCTGTATTCCTGGAACTACCTGAACGAAGTTTTCGGACTTGGAAAGTATTTTCCCGTACAGGTCCGAATTCCTGCCCTCACGCAGGAAAACCTCAAAACCCTGATTCTCAGTGGATACGGGGAAGGGGAGATCCACTTTACAGAAGAACTGGAGTCCGAAAAAGAGCCAGTGGTGTATCTTATCAAATTTCCGCTTCCTTTTGCCCTTCTGGGGAAAAAAATAGATCTGCTTTTGCCGAAAATAAATTTTCCATACCTGGAGAAGCGTTTCCTGAAAAAAGAGAAGGAAGTAAGTGCAGGAGACAGGGTATTTGAAAAGCTCTACCTGGAATCGAAAGGAAACCCCGGAGTTGCATTGAGGCTCTGGGAACTCGGGGCCGGATACCCGCAGGCCAGGCCGGAAAAGATAGGCGGCTTTTCTTTCGAGGTCGAACTCGAATACGAGGAGGCTTTTGTGTTGAGCCTCATCCTTTCGTACCAGCGCCTCACAAGAGCTGAGATCGCCGAGATGACAGGCTCCGATGGGGAAGAGAAGGTAAATGAAGCCATTTTCAGGCTTTTACACCAGAAGCTCATTTTTATTGACGGGGATGCTTTTTGCCGGGTCCGGCCTGAAGCCCTGGGCAGTGTCGTATCGTACCTCGAAAAGCTGAGGCTGGTGTGGTAAATGGCAGACAATGTCCCCAGGCAGGAAGAGCTTTCAACACTTTTCGGATCAATCGGCATCGGGACCATTGTTTCCATGCTTCTGGTCTTATTGTTCGCATTCCTCCTTTCCAGACTTTTGACCCTCCTGCTCTCAAAACTCTCGGAAAGGACCGGCTGGCAGAGGATCAAACTGAAAATGCTAATCCCCCTGTTAAAATTCGGGATATACGGGGCTGCGTTTTATTATATCATGGCGAACGTTCTTGAAATTTCAGGGCAGCAGCTTTTGATCCTGGGAGGGCTTTTCGGGGCTGCCCTTGGCTTTGGGCTTAAAGACCTCTTTTCGGACTTTATAGGGGGAATTGTTATTACTTTCGAAAAACCCTACCAGGTCGGGGACAAAATAAGGATTGGAAAATACTATGGTGAAGTCATGGATATCGGGTTCAGGGCCACAAAACTGGTTACACCTGACGATAACCTTGTTTCAGCCCCCAATGGTTTGATTTTTACGGAAAGCGTCGCCAGCGCAAACAGCGGGTCATCGGAAATGATGGTAGTAATCGACCTGTACATAGCATGTGATGCGGATGCAAGCCTTGCCATGAAAATATTGAGGGAGGCGGTCATAAGTTCGAAATATGTTTACATTTCCGAAAAACGCCAGGTCACTCTCCTGCAAAAGGCCTTTCCCTTTTATACCCGGCTCAGGGCCAAAGCCTATGTCAATGACCTGAGGTATGAATTCGAGTTCGAATCCGATGTACACACCAGGGCCCTGGAAGAATTCCGAAAAAGAGAGATCAGAGTTCCAGAACTCCATTATCTTGAAGCCTTTCCGGAAATGAAGGATTTCAATTTCCCGGAACTAACTTCAAATAAACCTTAACATTACGATACCTTAATATCCTGATTTTTTAACAAGCCCGGCCAACCAATAGGACATTGCCACCCCATCAGCATTACCAACCCATCAGCATTACCAACCCATCAGCATTACCAACCCATCAAATATTGTTTACAAGAATAATGATAAAAAAGCTGACTCACAGAAAAAAGCCATTATTAAAGGAGGAAAATTGTCAGAAAAGAGATTTTTTCGGAGAAATCCGGCTTTTCGTGCATTATTTGGCATTAATCAGCCGGAAACCCGAAAACCTGGAAAATAAAATTTCAAAATTAATTTGGTACATTTTTGGAAAAGAGGAAGAAAAGCACTCTCTACCCGATGAAAACATGCACCTGTAGACTTTTAGTGTCATGAGAACGTGGCATTTCAGGTCAGTTTAGGCACCACAAGCACAGCTACTCCATACAGGAGTAACAGAAGTAAAATCTGAATAAAGATCACATCCAGATAATAAGCTTTAGATCCTATCCCTTTGGCCTGATTTTCCCCTTCACCCTGAGAAGCAGGTCTTTTTTTCTCTTTATTTCCAATTTGATCTTTCATTCCTTCTCCCATGCGATCACCTTTTTCATCGAACTTCTTACACCTTTTCGCCTGATTATCCCTTTTGCTTTGATTTTCAATTCCTTTCTTATCATCTCGGAACTATTGTCGGCACGATATACACATAAACAATGTACAGGATTACCAAGAACAAAATATGCATAAAAACCAGATCAACGACCCAGGTTTTTACCCTGAACTTCACCAAATTACCTTCCTCCCATCGAACTCCCTTGAAAGTTAGCTCAAATTCATTTCAGATAATTTCCTCCATATAGCCGGTTTCTATCGGAGCTGCAAACACGCAGTATAATAGGGGGCCTGTAAACACAAGTTGGGCAACAACCACTTTTTTAGAGTAAGTGAAGCCCAATTTCTTCTAAAAAATCTCCATTTAGAAAATGGACAACATCGTATATTAATTTACTCATTTTGAGAATTAGTTTTAAATGTATTTATAAATCGATTTATCTACAACACCTTGTATAATAGTTTAATAATGAATAGATATATTTAAAAAAGTAAATATAAGATTGTTATTTCAATTAACTAAATATAATAATTTTAGAAATTTGACAAATAATTTACAGAGTTTGGAGAATCAGAGAGTATAGAGTAACATTGAGGAATAATTAGCCCGATTACAGAAATAATTTATAATGTGTGAGAGCGAGGCCCACGCCCACAAATAAGAATACCAGATCAAAATATATTGAGATGAATAAAAATGAAACTATACAAAAAATAATTTACATCGAAAGTATATTAATCGATAAATATAAAACAATGATTAAAAATATAATTATAAACTCATTTTTTTAGTTGATATTAGAGTATCCTGAAATATAATACATTTTTTTTATAAATGTTTGATTCATAAAAAGTAAGATATGAAGTAGAATATATAAAAAAGAAAGAAATTCCTATTGGACAAAACCCGCATCTCTGTAAGTTTTTTCATTATATATTTAAATAAATATTATGCATTTAAAAACTTAAAAAAAATTAAAATAATAACTAAAGTTTTATATGCAATAATTTTAGATTTAACATATGCCAAGATGTTTTCAGAGTGGAAACATTTTCTCCCCTATAAAAAAGCCGCATTGAAAGTGGGATGGATAATGAGCAACACGATTGAAAAGATGTACGGAGGGCCGGCTGTCTTTTTGCTGGTTGTCGGAATACTGATAAGCACAATTCTGTTTTATTTCATGTTCAAATACGCCGATGAAGGGAATTTAATGATGGTAATTGCAATTCCCCTGGTAATCTCACTTCTCGCCTTTGGGATTGCCAGGGGCGTGGCCTCTTCCATCAAAGATATATCCAACCAGAGAGGAAAAGACTGACAATTCTCCGGAAAAAATACTCTAAAAATTTTACCAGATTGCCTGTATTATTTACAGGCAACCCCTTTTTAATCTTGTAAATCCCATCGTAAAAAAGACTCAGAACTTATTGGCTTTCGTGATGTTGTATCCCGTAACTTCCATTTTCCCGGTGTCCGGGTCGATGTAGACAAGGTTTGAGATGCTTGAATAATAAGTAAAGAGTTCCCTCCCCCATTTGAGGGCACTGTCCTCGTAACTTATCATGGTAGTCCCGTCAAACCTCCCGTTCCTGTCAAAAAGCCACATAGCCATGAAAGTATCCGTGACTACCAGGGAAAGAGGCCCTATATGGCCGTTACGCATGGAGATGCTCATGTTTTCATGGGAAAGGAAGCTGTTAAACTGCTCAGGGTAATCATCAAGGAATTTATCGAAAATCTGTTCCGTAAGCACTAAAGCAATTTTTGCATTTTTGGCCAGGAGCTTCGAAAAGATACTGACATTCTGGGGCTGGAAGGTTGAACTGGCCATCATGACGTATTTGGAGTTCAGGACGTTTTCGGCAAAAGTGGGATGGAACTCAAAAAGGCAGTCCCGGTCCGCTTCCAGCAACTCGCAATGTTTCAGGTTTCCGATACGCTTGCGCATATGATAGGGAATCTCACTCAGGTCCCGCGACTCCCAGTACTCATGGTTCTCCACATAGACATTTATAATGTTAAGAAACTCTTCGATTTTTTCAACTATCAGGGCACCCATGTCAGAGAGCTGATATAGATCTCCGGCGGGATCGTAGGTTAAAAGGTTCCACTTAAGAAGTTTCTTAATCTGAGGCATCAAAGCGCTTGAACTGACGTCAAGTGCCTCTTTGATTTCATCGATGTTTTTTGGCCCTTCGCGTAAAAGCAGGACCAGTACATTTTTTCTTTTTTCAGAAAGGAAGATTGTTTTTATCAGGCACGAGGGATCCAATCTCAATCACCAGAAACTTATAAATCATCTTCAAAGAGGGAAAATACAGCACCACAATATAGCAACGTAATGATATCAACCCAGGAAAATAGATGAATATATTTTAAGATTAATAAGTAACACTACTATAGAGATCTTGATATTAAAAAGTTATTATTTATTCAGTATCAAAAAGTAATTAAATAACGGAACCAGAAAATCAAAAAAACAGTATCTAATAGCTTTTCTCTATATCAATTTTCTGCCATTTAAGAAGCTCAAAAGCTCCAGGAACTGACAAAAAATAGAAGAACTGAAGAAATAGAAGAACTGAAGAAATAGAAGAACTGAAGAAATAGAAGAACTGAAGAAATAGAATTCTCAGGCAAAGTGACCTAGAACCGTTGAAGAGGTTGCAATACCCCCGTGCACTGGAGGTTTAAGTGCGGGGAAGCATCAAAGTTACCCTGTCAGGCAGTCCGGGTTCAACGTACCGATCATCAGGACAGACAAAATGGCAAATCTGTCAGGGATCCAAAAGTTCCCGAAGTGCCGACCAGAAATAGTTCTCCCGTGCAGGCGCAAAAAATGGCAAATATGCGCCTGCACAGGGGGTATTGCAGGTCTTACTACTTGCTTTTGGGGGATATATGACAACAGTGCCCATGGAGAGGGTTGGGAGCACTGTCATCAGCGTGATATATTGTTCCGAAACCGGCTGAAAAGCCGGAAGATGCAATATGGAAGCGTTTCTCCGGACTATAGCCGGCCGGAGCAGCCTCAATGGGAGAGTAACTGAATAAAACCTGTTTGAAGAGCACTTCAGGACAGGCTCATAGAGAGGCTGCATTAGAAACTGAGATCTTCCGCCATTCAGCATTCAGATTCGGGATTCTTCAAATTTTATCTCTCTTCAATAGAGGAGTAAATGAGGCTCTTTGTCGGTTTTTACGGAACATTTGCACAATAAAGCACCACAGCACACATTTTTCAAACCTGTCTTTACATACATTTCCATACAATGGTTGATCCTGCACTTTTCCTGGAGGTCCTGCCCCCGTAAAAAGAAACAAGAGCCTGTTTAACATGAGTTCTATGGAATTGAGGAGTAAAGTTCAGAAATTCCTGAAGCTCTGCTGTGTAAAGGCAGTTTGCCCGGGAAATTCCTTTATTTTTTTATATGAACTCACTCCGTTTGTAGTCGTTTTTGAATGATTCCAACTTATTAGGAGGTTAAATTGTTGGGTTGAAAACCGTTTTTGAGTAACTTTAACGTTTTTTGAAGGCATTGGTGGTTTTAAAGATGTTTTTGAGTAATTTTAACGTTTTTTGAAGGCAATTGGTGGTTTTAAAGACTTTTTTGAGTAATTCATTCGAATTTAGGGGTTTTGAATGGGGTTAATTCACCTTCAACCGGGGAAAAATCCCACTCCCGTTGGGCTGGCAACGGATCAGACGTTGCCAGCCGACTATTATAATGTTTAGTCTTACCGTTCCGAACTTACCGGAACTTCGCTTGCGTCAGAGACTTTTACAGGGGCAACCTTTTCTGAGCCTCTTTCCTTGGAAACCAGGAGGCAGAGGAAGGCAAAGACCATGCATGCAAACATCAGGAGCCAGACAGACTTGTACTGGGCTACGGAAGCGGTGGTCCCGCTGGAAACTTCCATCATCTTGCCGGTTATGGTCATGAAGATGGCTCCTCCGAGGAAGGGGAAGATGTTGTATGCACCAGTTGCGGTCCCTACGATTGATGCGGGGAACCATTCCTTGACCTGAGCGTAGGAGACAACAAAGAAACCGCCAAAGAACCCGAAGAGGAAGTGGATAACGGTGTATGCGGTTGTGCTTGTGATGTTTCCTGCCTGAGACCAGAGCACGCCCCAGAGCACGATGTAGACTGCAGTGCCTGCAATCAGGACTTTCTTCCTGGACTTAAGCACCTTGTCCGAGAGGTAACCTGCAATCGGACAGCCGAAGATCATGCCGATGGCGATGAAAGAAAGGACACCTGCATAGGTAGCCTTGTCCCAGCCGAGCACGTCCCTGAAGAAGGGGCCGCCCCAGAGTCCCTGGTAGACCATCAGGCTTCCGTACATGAAGAAGAACCAGATGGACAGGGGCCAGAACTTCATCCCTGAGCTGAAAGTCTGCTTGAGGGCTTCTCCCATGGGGATTTTTGCAACAGCCTTTGGAGGGACATAGTTTTCTCCTTTTTCGTAGGCTTCAATCTCGGGGATTGAGGGGCATTCCATATCTTCAGGTCTGTCCTTTACCAGCATGAAGATAGCCACTGCGAGCAGCACTGAGAAGACACCGAGCATGAGGAAGACTTTCTGCCAGTCTCCGAAGGCAGCTGCCATTATGGCAAGGGGACCTGCAGCACTGAGGGCACCGATGTTTCCTATTGCAAGGAGAACACCTGACATGGAGGCAAACTCGTTCTTTTTAAACCAGATGGCAAGGACCTTCATCACGGGGATGTAGACCATTGCTACCCCGATCCCGATGAGCACCCTTCCGATGAGGACCATCGTGAAGCTGGTTGCAACCCCCGTAAGGATGGCTCCCACGGCAGCCAGCAGGGTAAAGACACCAGCGGTCTTTTTGACACCCCAACTGTCACTGAGGATGCCGCTCGGAAGTTGCATGGCCGTGTACGCATAGAAGTAAGCGGAACCAAGAAGCCCTATTGATGCGGCTCCTACTCCGAAACTGTTCATAATGTCAGCCGCGACCACTGCGGTAGACACACGGTGGAAATACACGAAGAAATATGCGAGAGCCAGGATGACAAATACTACCCAGCGATACTTCAACACTTTGTTCATTTTCTCCAGATTAATTCCCATAGCTATCGCTCCCAACGATAATAACACAGAATACATAACAGAAGAATCAGAAGCCTGAAACTCCAGCATTCCGGAAAGGAAAACCGGGTTTTCAGACCCCCTTCTGTTTAAAGAAGATATCAGAACTGTCTTTTTTTACAAAGATCTTAAGATCTTATTTTCGAAATCAGAGCTTTTCTGCTGACCAGTCAGCTACGGCCTTGACCCAGGTCTTGAGCCTGTCGGAGGTGCTGAGGGGGGGAGTTCCGCAGCCAAGCATGCTTGCTTTTGCTCCGCCATCAAGGGCGTCCCGAACTGCTCCGGTGATCTGCTCTTCCGTACCTTCAACCATCAGGAGTGGAGTGATGTTCCCGGCAACAGGCACCTCGCCTGCAATCTTTGTAACTTCACTCATCTTTACTGCCTGCTCAACACTGAGACCGTTTGCACCTGTGGATGCCATACCCTCAATAATCGGGGTAGTGTCACCGCAGATGTGAAGTTCCCACGGGCACCCAAGGTTGTGGACGAAGTCCCCTAGCTCCTTTTCTGCCGGAACACCCACTTCATAGTAGAATTCAGGCATCACGAGGTTCGGGGACGCGGAGGCATCGGAATAGTAAAGAACGTCGGCTCCGGCCTCAACGCAGGCCTCGGCATAGATCTTGTTGATCTCAAGAGCCACATCGATCCATTCATGCATCTTCTGCATCTGCTTTTCTTTCTGCAGACACTTGATGCTGAGCACGGAAAGGTTCTCGGCACCCATCAGGTCTCCTGCCAGGGTGACGGGGGCCACAAGAAAGGCAGTAATCGCTGCATCCGGGAATTTTTCCTTTGACAGTTTAATGGCGTCAATTGTGGTCTTTACAAATTTGTCTTCGAGGAAGTTGTCGTACTTTACTTCTTCGGGCTTGTTGAAAAAGCTCCTTACCGAGGGCTGAATATCGATTCTTCCCATTTTCACTTCAAGGCCAAGGGCAATAGATTCGATAAACATACCAAAGGGCATGACGATATTGTCAAGCCCGGCATCCGTGTGCATCAGGCTAACGGTATTGACCATCATCTCTGCATTGGAGTGATAGTCAGGCCAGACACTTCCGCTCTTCTCGATATATTCCTTGACCATAGTAGAGCCGGTGATCACAGGGACCCTGTCAACTGGCTTTTTATCGAGCATTGCAAGGACCCTTTCTTTTGATGTCATCTCAGCTACCATGTTTTTAGCTCCTTTTTTACTCCTTTTTTACTCCTTTTTTTATTGTGCTCAACGCACAGGTCGATTCAAAAAATAAATTCTGTGGAAAATTCAGCCCCATCTTACACTTTCAGGGGGGAAGTCAAAGACAGCTGCCTTTAACCAGTTTGCTGCACTGGCGGCATCGTGAGGGGACACGTCAGCCCCGATCTGGGAAGCATATTCGGTTGTGATAGGAGCGCCGCCCACCATCACCATTACCTTGTCCCTTATGCCTTCGTCTGAGAGCATCTTGAGAACCCTTGGCATCTCTGCCATGGTAGTGGTCATCAGGGTGCTCATGGAAATTGCTGTTGCCTTGCTCTCCTTTGCAGCTTCGATGAACCTGGAGGCAGGTACGTCATTTCCAAGGTCCACACAGTTGAAGCCGTTTGCACTGAGAAGGGTCTTTACAAGGCTCTTCCCGATATCATGGACATCGCCCTCGACCGTGCCGATAACAACCGTTGCGGGCTTTGAGCCGCTGTTTTCGTCCCGCTTCATAAGGGGAGCGAGGAGATCCATCCCGCCGTACATTGCATTCGAAGCGATCAGAAGCTGGGGGACAAAAGCTTCTCCATTTTCGTATTTCTTACCGATCAGGCTCATGCCTGTAGCGAGTCCCTCGATGAGGGTCTTGAAGGGGTCCAGGCCAATCTGAATTGCAACCCTTGTCCAGCCCTGGGTCATTTCTTCCTCGCCGTCCATAACGAGGAGAGCGAGTTTTTTGAGGGTGATTGTTTCCACATCAGCTCCAGTATCCAGAAGTTTCTGGGTGAGCTCTTCTATTGCATCTTCATCCTCGTCTTCTGCTGCCTCGTCCAGCTCTTCAATTATTCCCTGAACTTCTTCCGGTAAATCATCCATTTTCAATACCTCTGATAAATTTCTGCAATACTCCACAATTTTATACTCATTTTACTGCATCTAAGAGTTGCTGCATCTGAAATTTGCTGTATCTGAAATTTGCTGCATCTGAAATTTGCTGTATCTGAAATTTGCTGCATCTGAAATTTACTGCATCTGAAAAGGTATTGGGAAGGATCCGGATCTTCTCCTTTTCTCACAGAAAGCAAGCAAGTATAAGTTTCAAAAATAGATATAATAACCGACATCGGAAAAACGAATCTCATTGATAGAAAAGCGTCTCTGGTAATAATAAGCATGAGTATTAAAAAATCAATATTATTCAATTTAATGAATAATCTCTGAAAAATTAATGGATCCTTATTCAGGAGAAGCCCCGGATAAAAAAGATAGAGTGTGATCAGATAAAGAGCCCCTGAAGAATGGGACCTGATAATTCAGAAGACATCCCCTCATAAAAACGGAACTGTATATTCCATATCAACGCCGTTTACGGAATCAACGCCGTTGATTTTTCAGCAGGGCGTAATTTCCGGATGAAGCCCCAAATATAAACTATATATTTATATTCAGATAGACGCTCGCCATACATTTCCATAGTATATATAAGTGTCGAGGCAAAAGAACAGAATTCGCAAGCTTCTGCCATTGTACCTGGAAAACTTGTAATTAACTACTGCCATCTCCAGAAGATATGACCAGCTTTTAAACATTGAAGCCCTTTTTATGGGGTAGGCTAAGCCGCCTCTGCCGGAAGCCCGGATTATTCACTCTACAAATTTACGGCAGAATCACATAACTTTTATTAAATGTTACGCTTATTATAATCCAGAAACTACGACTGTCATGAGGCCCACGCATGGAAGACCCTGTTGTCTCAAAAATAAAAAAGCAATTTTTCAAAAAAGGAAACCCCACGCAAATTCCGCTGATGAACGGGAAACAATTCTTTGAAGCCCGAGCCGAACTGGACGGAATCTATGTTGACAACCTGAGAAACCAGCCGTTTCTCCCCTGGAGCGTCTTTTCCGAAGCCATTGAGGTCCTGAAGGCAAACGGCGGACAGGCAAAGAAAGGAAGCGCTATGAATGCCAGGCTGGGAGACCCGAACCTGGACCTTAACACCGTGGAAGGGCATATTGCCCACAGAGTCTACGGCTGCAAGATAGGAGATAGCGTGTTCAGGAGGATTACTCCTATAGCCTGCGTCCTTGCCTGGGCGGAGATTTGTGAAAACTCAAGGGGGCAGCTCAGCCTGCTTTCGGAGGAAGAGGAAGTCCAGGCTTTTGAAAGTGAAGAGGCCGTGCCTTTAACTCCCGAGCAAGAAGAAATAAAAGAAATGCAGGACCCTCACACAAATTCCCTCCGCTTGCAGCTCACAAGCAAGGATATGGAACTCAAGAGCCTGGAAACAAAGCTTGCAAACAGGGAAGAAAACCTGAAAAAACTTGAGGAACAGCTTGCTGAAAGCGAAAAAATAAACTGCAGGCTTGAGGGGGAGCTTGAATCAGGAACCGCAAAAATCAAAGCTCTGGAGGAGCAGCTTTCCGGCCCTTCCGAAACGATCAAAACCCTTGAAGGGGAGCTTGCAAACAGAAACACAAGGCTGGAAGAACTTGGGAAACTTGTCTCTGAAAAAGACAGCAAACTCGAATCTTTCGGGCTGCAGATCGCAGAGAAGGATGAAGCAATAAAAAGCTTTGAAAACCAGCTAATCAAAAAAGACGGGACAATAGAAGAACTTGAAGGCAGGATCGCTGGAAAGGATGAAAACATAAAAGGCTTTGAAAACCATCTCGCCAAGAAAGATGAAAAGCTAAAGGAATTCGAAAGCAAGATCAATGAAAAAGATGAAAAGCTAAAGGAATTCGAAGGCAGGATCGCTGAGAAAGAGGAGAAGCTAAAGGAATTCGAAAGCAAGGTCACTGAAAAAGAGGAGAAACTAAAGGAGATTTCAACTCAGCTGAGTGAAAAAGAAGAAACGATAATAGCTTTTGAAGCAAGGATCCAGGAAAATAATGCGGAGATGCAGGACCTCCGGGAGAAACTTGAAAGGAAATATGTAGAAATAGAGGAGTTCGAAACCCGGCTTTCGGAAAGGTCCGGAGAGGTGAACAACCTTTTAGAAGAACTCTCTGCAAAGCAGGAGGAAATAAAGGCTCTTGGTGAAAAGCTCTCGGAAAGGGAAACGGACATTGAAAAACTTCAAGAAAGCATCTCAATAAAGGATAGGGACCTCAAGACCCTGGCCTCGGAGGTCATGGCAAATAACGGAGAGGTCAAGAAACTTGAAGAGAAGCTCACAGGGAAGGATAAAAGAATAAACACCATCGAGGCTATGCTTGCTTCGGGGGAAGAAAAAATCAGGCTGCTTGAAAAGAAACTATCTGAACGGCACGAAGGACCGAACCTGGAAGAGCAGCTGAAAGCAAAAGAAGAGCTGATAAAGCAGATGAAAGGGACCCTTGCAAGTAAGGAAGAAGAGGTCTCCCGGCTTAATGAAGAAAACAGGAAATACCGGATGCAGCAGAAGTTTGCTGCCGATGGGCTGAGGCAGATAGAAGAACAGAAGTCTTCAAAGAAACAGTGGTGGAAACTGTGGTGAAGGTGCCGGGACTATCCCGGAATTATTTATATTTAAACGTTGTTCGCCCTGGGGCTTTCAGGGCTCTGAGACGGGGGTAAACCGTGCAGCAGGTGAAGGATCATGTCGGGGCTGATTTTCCTTATGCTTGTAATCTCCCCGATGATCTCGTCTTCGGTCCTTCCCTGAACTTTCAGCTCATTTATTTTTTCGAGCACATAGGCAGGGATTACAAAATAGTTGTTCAGGTCATGCCAGTGCCCGCTGACATCTCCTTTTACCAGGTGGATGCCTGAAGAAGTAAGGTACATTCGTATGAACTTTGAAAGACCATCATAGGAGGAGGCAGGAAGCTGGAGCAGCTCTATCTCCGGGCATGTCTTGAGGAGATTAAAAAGGTCCCGGTCCGAGGGCCGAAAAGCAAGATGCACCGCCGTTTCCTCGGGCTCCAGGCTAAGGATTTCATCCCTGCTCGTCACTACTCTAATGCGTATACTCCCGCGCCCCATTTCTGCTCCCTTTCTTATTTAAGCGCGGATCATTTATTTAATTTTGTATTCCTGTATTTCTGATCAAATCTCAGTATGAAAAGGGCGGATTCCGGCTGCTAGCGCCTGCCCAAAAGATATACAGCCGTCTCCGCAGGGGAGTCGGCGATGGGCAAGAAACTCAAGCCCGGCTTCCTGCACCGTCCCGGCGATACATGAAGTAATGTGGTCGTTATAGGCAACCCCCCCGCTCAGCCCTACTGTCCCGATACCTTTTTTCCCGGCAAGAGAAACAGCAAGCTCCGAAACTCCTCTCGCAAGGCTTTCCTCAAAGGCAAAAGCAAGGTCAGCAGGAGAATATTTTCCGATCAGCTCATAAACCCCCAGAAGAAGTTCCGTAGTATCCAGTACAGGGACTCCCGTTTCTCCCGATTTTATGAAAGAGATCGGAAGGTCGACTACGGAGCTGCCCTTACTTGCAGCGGATTCAAGTTTCATTGCCGGCTCCCCCTCATAAGTACGCTCTCTGCAGATCCCGAGCAGGGCTGCAGCTGCATCCAGCACTCTCCCGGTACTGCTGCTCAGGACAACATTTATCCCCTTTTCTAGCTGCTGGAGCACCGCAGCAAACTCCCGGTTCCCACGGGGAAAAGCAAGGGGCAGTTTTTTCAGTTCGGTTTCCGAAAGGCTGCCGGAAAGTAGACCGAGCACCATTCTGGATGGAGTTCTTGCTGCAAGGTCCCCTCCGGGCATCGGCTGCGGGAGGAGATGGCCCAGGCGTTCGTATCCGAAATAAGAAGATTCAAAAAGCTCCCCTCCCCAGATAGTACCGTCGCTGCCGTACCCTACGCCGTCCAGTGCAATTCCCAGGATTCTGGAATCTGCAGGAAGGGAGTTATCGGCCATCAGGGCCAGGATGTGGGCATGGTGGTGCTGGACCGGAAGCACATTTTCCCCGCCTCTGCTCCTTGCAAAGCGGGTGGTGGAAAAAGCCGGGTGAAGGTCGCATGCCCAGTACTCCGGCTCTATGCCCGTAAGCCGGACCAGGTGCCTGGCCACTTCAGAATGGTACCTTGAGGTCTCCACATGGCCCGTGTTTCCGATATACTGGGAAAGGTAAGCCCGCTTTCCTTTTGCAACCGTCACCGTAGAATTCAATTCGGCTCCCACACCGATTGAAGATTTGACCTCAAAAGGCAGTTCTATGGGCTCCGGCACGAAACCCCGGGAACGCCGGATAAAAGCTGCCCGGCCGTTCACAACCCGGATGACTGTGTCATCATTCCGGTTTGCAACGACCCTGTTGTGGAGGAGATGGAAGTCCGCAATTTCCCCGAGTTTTTCAAGCGCATCTCCATTTTCAACGACCATGGGCCTTCCCGGCAGGTTTGCCGAGGTCATCACATAAACCGCCTCAGGCACCCTATCAAAAAGCAGGTGCTGAGTCCCTGTATATGGGAGCATTACCCCGATATTGTGCAGGCCTGGAGCAACAGGTCCGGCCAGGTTGAAGTCTTCAGACTTCGGAAGCACGGTTATCGGGCGGCGGAAAGATGTGAGGTACTCCCGGCTTACGCTCCCAAGTTCTGCAAAGGATTCCACAACTCCCGTATCCTTTGCCATTACCGCAAAGGGCTGCTCCGGGCGAATCAACCGCCTGCGCAGCTCCGCGACGGGCTCCTCCTGCCTGGCACTGCAGGCTATATGAAAGCCTCCGAACCCTTTTACCGAGAGGATTGCCCCCTTCCGGAGCAGGTCAGAAGCTTTTGCAATTGCTTCATAGTTTTTTTCCAGCAGCTTTCCTTCAGAGTCCGAAAGCCAGAGCATGGGCCCGCAGACGGGACAGCAGACGGGCTGGGCGTGGTACCTGCGGTTTTCAGGATCATTATACTCGGTAACACATTCCCTGCAGAGGGGAAAATCCGCCATGGTGGTATGTTCCCGGTCGTACGGGAGGGACCGGACCGTTGTGTAGCGGGGCCCGCAGTTCGTGCAAACGGTAAAAGGATAGTGGTAATACCTGGATGCAGGGTCAAAGATTTCGGCCCGGCAGTCTTCACAGATGGCCGTGTCCGGGGGGATTATGGAATCCCTGGATTCCCCGGATTCACTTGCCACGATGAAAAACTCGGAATAAGCACAATAAGGCACTTTTTTTGCCTTCGTCTCCAGAATCCGGGCAAGCGGAGGTTTCTTTTGCAGGAGGTCAGCTATAAAAGCTTCAAGGCTTTCCTGCCTGCCTTCTATAAGGACCTCAACGTGGTTTCCAAGATTTTTCACATACCCGAAAAGCCCGTGAGCTTTTGCAAGCCGGTATACGAACGGGCGGAAACCCACACCCTGCACCGTACCGCTAACATGGAGAAGTCTGGCTTCGTTTTGCATAGAGAATTCAGGATTGACATTCGTCGTAAAAATAGTTTTCTAATAAGAAGTAGACTCAAAAACCACAAGAACTAAAAAAGCAACAAATTTGTGCCAGGTCTCGAGATGAAAAAATCATCCCGAAGATTCCGGTCACATAAAATTGGGCAGAATAGTTTTCAGAATTATAATGAACCCCAAAACCAGCATTAAAAGGGAGATCCGCCAGGCTGCCTGAAGCAGGCGGACCTGGTTTTCGGGTTCACCTAATTTGATTACTGCTTTTTCAACCAGATTCGGTCGATCCTTATACGCTGCCATGTTTAAGTCAGGGTTGATCACTTGGCTCTTGCCTTGATCCTCTTCAGCCTGAAGGTGTTTTCCCTTTCCATCTCTTCAAGGGTAAAGCGGATGTACTTCATGATTGAAATGAGCTCGGGAATGACTTTGAATTCGAGAGCGTTCACACGCCTCTTTGTCTTCTCGATTTCATTAAGGAGCCTTTTCATTGTGGTTTCAAGCTCAGCGGCGGTAATGATCTTTTCTACCAGATCCTCATAGGCTTCTGCAGTCTCATCGATATATGAGTTTGTACCGATGATACCGTAACCCCTCTCATAGAGGGGTTTGCGGACTCCAGTAGAGCTGATCTTTGGCACCACAACACCCATGATGTTATGCCCTGAAAGCTGGATTTCAGGGGATTGCTTTGCTGTAAAAGCAGTTGACCTAACAGAAACCACTCCGTTCACAGCACATGCGAGATTGATTTTCCCCACGCCTTTTTCGTAAGCAGCATCCAGCTCGGTTCTGACGTTCCTTGCCTCGTTAAGGATCTTAAAGAACTCAAGAATAAGACCGTCTCTTTTCATCTTAAGGAGCTTGTGCCCACTTTCAGAGAGCTTGATTTTCTTCTTGAGCTGAATTAGCTCCGACCGAGTTGGTTTTACGTCTTGAGCCATAGTAATCACTGAGCCTTTTTGTGTGCAGGATGATATTTCTGGATGTACTTGTTGTCAATCCTACCCAGCTGGTTCATTGGCAGGTGTGCTAGAATCTTCCAGCCGATGTCCAGGGTTTCTGCAATGGTCCTGTTTTCGTTTCTGCCCTGGGTTACAAACTCGTTTTCGAAAAGGTCAGCAAACTCGAGGAACTTCGTGTCTCTTTCGGACAGGGCTTCCTTACCGACGATAGCCACGAGACCTCTCAGGTCACGCCCTTCTGCATATCCTGCATACATCTGGTCAGAAACAGCCTTGTGGTCATCCCTGGTCTTGTCGCCTCCGATACCGGAGTTCATCAGCCTGGACAGGGAAGGCAGCACGTTGATGGGTGGGTAGATACCCTTCCTGTGAAGTTCCCTGGCAACCACGATCTGGCCTTCGGTAATGTACCCGGACAGGTCAGGGATCGGGTGGGTGATGTCGTCACCGGGCATTGAAAGGATCGGGATCTGAGTAACGGATCCCTTGGCGCCCTTCACAATGCCTGCGCGCTCATAGAGAGTTGCAAGGTCAGTGTACATGTAACCAGGGTATCCACGACGGCCGGGCACTTCATTACGGGCGGCACCCATCTGACGGAGAGCTTCTGCATAGTTAGTTATGTCCGTCAGGATGACGAGAACGTGCATGCCATGCTCGTATGCCAGGTACTCGGCTGCTGTCAGGGCCATACGCGGGGTGATGAGACGCTCGACAGCAGGGTCGTCTGCCAGGTTAAGGAACACAACTGCCCTTTCCAGAGCGCCGGTCTTTTCGAAGTCGCCCATGAAATACTGAGCTTCTTCATTGGTGATACCCATAGCTGCGAAAACCACTGCGAACTCTGCTTCGGACCCGGGCACAGCAGCCTGCCTTGCGATCTGCAGGGCAATTTCGTTGTGCGGGAGACCTGATGCAGAGAAGATAGGCAGTTTCTGCCCACGGACCAGGGTGTTTGTTCCATCAATTGTGGAAATCCCGGTCTGGATGAAATCCTTTGGAGGCATCCTGGCGTACGGGTTCATTGCAGCCCCATTGATATCCAGAAGCTGGTCTGGCACAATCCTGGGCCCGCCGTCCAGAGGATCACCGGCACCTGAAAGGATCCTGCCGAGGAGGTCAATGGATGCAGGAAGTTTCAGGGTTTCCCCTGTGAAAACTATACCGCAATCCTTGTTCAGACCGCCAGTACCTTCAAAAATCTGGACAACCACGATGTCCGCTGAAGAGTCCAGCACCTGACCTCTGCGGGTGGTACCGTCAGGCATGTTGACATTAACGATTTCGTTATAACCTACTGGCTCTGTTTTCTCGACAAAGACAAGAGGCCCTGCAATTTGAGTGATTGTCTTATACTCTTTTACCATGCTCACCTACCTCCCAGAGCTGCAAAATCCTTATCCATCTTTGCAAGGACAGCGTTCATGGAAGCATCAAAGTTCTCCTCGAACTTGACCTTGGGAAGCTCGTCCTTTGATGGCAGCTTGATAATATCCGAAACAAGAGCACCTGCTTTCAGGGCTTCCTGTGCAGCGTCTCCGAACTTCATGATGGCCTGCATGATCCTGTACTGCTCGGAGAACGGGCTGTAGGTATCTATCGGGTGGAACGCATTCTGCTGCAGGAAGATTTCCCTGATCATACGGGTAATTTCAAGCAGGAGCTGCTGTTCATCCGGAAGGGCATCGGAACCGACAAGCTGCACGATTTCCTGCAGTTCGGATTCTACCTGAAGCATTTCCATTGCCCTTTCCCTCATTGCCACATAGTCAGGAGCCACGTTCTCAGTAAACCAACCGTCGAGGCTTTCCTTATACAGGCTGTAACTGTTAAGCCAGTTGATAGCCGGGAAGTGACGCCTCTGGGACAGCTTGGCATCGAGAGCCCAGAACACTTTCACGATACGCAGGGTATTCTGCGTAACAGGCTCTGAGAAGTCACCGCCGGGAGGAGATACTGCTCCAATAACAGTAATGGAACCTGTTTCACCGCAAAGGGATTTTGCAACACCGGAACGTTCATAGAATTCGGCAAGCCTTGCAGACAGATATGCAGGGTAACCTTCTTCACCAGGCATTTCTTCCAGACGGGAGGAGATTTCTCTCATTGCTTCTGCCCACCTGGAGGTGGAGTCTGCCATCAGGGACACGTCAAGGCCCATGTCACGGAAGTATTCCGCAATGGTGATCCCGGTGTACACAGACGCTTCTCTTGCAGCCACAGGCATGTTTGAAGTGTTAGCGATAAGGACGGTACGTTCCATGAGCGGCCTTCCGGTCTGCGGGTCTTCGAGTTCCGGGAAGTCGTGCAGAACGTCTGCCATTTCGTTCCCTCGTTCACCACAACCGATGTAGACCACAATTTCGGTGTCACTCCACTTTGCAAGCTGCTGCTGGGTAACGGTCTTTCCGGATCCGAAAGGTCCGGGGATTGCAGCTGTTCCGCCTTTTGCTACAGGGAAAAGTCCGTCAAGGATTCTCTGTCCTGTAACCAGAGGTCTTGTGGGAAGCAGTTTTTTCCCCACAGGTCTGGGTCTTCTGACAGGCCACCTCTGCATCATCTGCAGTTCGGTCCCGTCAGTAAGGGTACAGACCGTGTCTACTACCGTAAAGTTCCCACTCTTAATATCGGCAACTGTACCGGAGACATCAGGGTGCACCATGATCTTGTGTTCGATGTTCACGGTTTCCTGAACAACACCGATCACTTCTCCACCTTTTACAAAGTCGCCTTTCTTGACAATGGGTTTGAATTCCCATAGTTTTTTGTGGTCAAGTCCGTCTGCAGTGACACCTCTCTGGATGAAGCTGCCCATTTTCTCAAGCAGGACGTGCAGAGGCCTTTGAACCCCATCATAAATACTGGAAAGAAGACCCGGGCCAAGTTCCACTGACAGAGACATCCCTGTAGATACACAGGGCTCCCCTGGCCTGACACCTCCTGTCTCTTCGTATACCTGGATGATGGTCTTGGGCCCTACTATCTGGATGACTTCACCCATTAAACCTTCATTACCGACTTTGACCAGGTCATACATTTTTGCCTGCAAGCCGATAGCGGTGACGACAGGCCCAGCCACACGATAAATTTCACCTTTTACTTCCACAGATCAACACCTACCGCTTGTTTTATTTTTTCTCTTAAACTCATTGAGCCTTCTCCAGATCCTCCCAGGGCTACCACTGTGGGCTGGACAGACTCATTCAAGTTTTTCCTTAATACTTCCGGCAGATTACCAATGTCATCATTATGCATTACAAGAATCCCGATACTCTTATCATCAAGCACTGATTTTACCGCGGACTCGGTGGTTGGGATATCAACGACTTCATAAACTTTTCTGATACCAGCCAGCCTGAACCCCGTGACAAACTCGCTCTTTCCGATCACTGCCAATTCCATTAGATAACCACCAACTGGTCTTTAATTAGTGTATCATCGAGGCCAGCCTCCTTACCCCTGAAGATAATCCGGAGGTTGTTGGCCTCATTGCTCTTGTGAATAATATAATCCATTATAGGCACAATTGAGATCGGAGATACATGCGAATAAGTGGTTGCGGATTCAAGATAGTACCTTGTGAGTCTGCTTTCCACGGCAGTCAGAGAATCCATGTCCGGACCTACGACACCTGAAATAGCATCCCAGTACTGCGTTTTTCGAAGGTCTTCGACAAACTGCTCAAACGGAAGAGATGCGAGTTTTTCAATCTTCAGCTCTAGACCGCCCTCAATCATAAGAGGCATGATCTCGTCAAGCTGCTCAACTCCCGCTTTTTTCAGCCTGAAGAGGGTACCCAGATTCTTGACATCGACTTCCAGTTTGATGAACCTGGCAAAGAGCTTACGGTCCTTGGACCTTGGCTTTCCGATTGCATTAAACAGACCTGAATAATACATCTTGTCAAGTTCGTTTTCGATGTATGCCAGGTTGGTTCCGTCAAATTCCTGCAGCAGGGGGTAATATTCAGACTCTTTCAGGGCCTCAATTATCTCCTGATATGTAGCCATGGCTGCAAGCTCCGACAGGAGGGTGTAGGTTAACTCCCCGCCAGAAACCAGAGACTCCAGGATCTCTTCAACGGATGCGTTGTACAGTTTACCGCGGAGAAGTGTTTTTACATTCCAGACGTCATACCTTTTCAGGTATGCCGTAACAAGGTAATTTGGTTCTCCTGCAGTGATCCGGAGCAGTTTACGATAGGTGAGCGCAAGATTCATGTTTAATGCATGTTCTGCCAGGTCGCCACCGCTGTATTTCATTGCCAATTCATCAACGTCGTTTTTGTATTCAGACTCTTGGATAAAACGGGTAATTTCGTCAATGCTCATGTTGAGAAGCCGCGGGTATGTCTCCCGGGGAAGCAGCTTACTCTTCATCGCACGCACACGGGTTACGGCATAAGCATAGTTGGAAGTGCCTTTTTTCTTCTTATCGGATTTTGAGGGTTTATCCCCCCCATATCTCGCAAAAAGCCGCATTGAACATCACCCGTATAAGATATCAGATATCTGTTTCAACGAACGCTCATACACGTTTTTCAGAATTGAATCGTATGTGAAGTCTAACCTGATTGTTCCGTCTTCGCTTTCCAGAACAATGCCGCCGATACAGTTAATGTTACCAGCGTAGGTCAATTTAGTTAATTTTCGGACAGTCTCTTCTGAATCCTTAGAAGAATATACTCTAGCACCGCTTGCTTCGTACTTGTCGATAACGTATTTCAACAGCTCTTCGTTTTTGGATGCTGGCATCGACTTGATTGACTCAACGGTATTATTATAAACTTTATCCAGAAGTTCCTTGCGCTTGTTAAGCGTAATTCTCTTTACTTCCAGGTTTGCACTTGATATAACCTGCTGGTGCACCTTTTGGAGGTCCTCTTCCACCTTGGCAAGGCTGTCTCCGAGCATTTTCTTCTGTATTTCTTTAGCCTCATTAATAATCTCGGAGGCCTTTGCATCAGCTTCGGCTTTGATACGGGAAACCTCTGCCTGTGCACCCACCTGGATGTCTTTTACAACGATCTCTAGTCCCATGCTTACACCTCCAAATAAATTTAGAGCAAAAAAGTGCTCTAAAGCCTAGAGCAAAAAACTCTAAGCTGCTTAGAGTGCAACGATACCTAAGGGGAAACTTAGAGCATTATAACCGCCCAAGTCCTCAGGCAAGGAAAAAGCACCCGGGGAAGCTTAGAGCGAATGCTCTAAGAAATTTAAGAGCGGGATGCGCTCTTAAATTTAAGCAGAATTGATAAGCAATGCAACGACAAGACCGAAGATAACGATGGTTTCCGGAATGACAGTAAGAATCAGACCCTTACCGAATAACCCTTCGTTTTCTGCCATTGCGCCGATTGCTGCGGTACCGATTTCTTTTTCAGCCCATGCAGATGCAAGGCCGGTTACTGTGATTGCGAGTGCTGCACCGAGTGCTTTCATTCCGTCTGCGTCAAGGATTGGTCCACCAATTATTGCTTCTTCTCCTACCATGTTTTTATTCCTCCGTGTATTTTCTTATGTATCCGAATGGGTTGTATTTTTTACCCCCGCCTTCGTAGAACTTTCCGAAGAATTCGACGTACTGCAACCTGAGTGCATGTAGTCCGGGAGCAATGATACTCAGAACAGTGTTAAGAGCATGTCCGAGTATAAACACAAGTATTGCAGCTATTGCTACGAAACCGATCTGAGAATGGTCAGCCCAGATCATTTTGAAAGCAATATCATTAACCGTACCTGCGATGTAAATCGAAGACAGACCGACTGCGATAATACGGGCATACGACAGCGCATTACCCATAAGAGATGGCAACTCGATCGGACCTTTGATACCCTCACCCATGGTGAGAAGCACAATTCCGAGAACAAGAACGCCAGCACCGACGTAGGTCAACCCGGAGTTTCCTCCAAGATAGCCGGCAGCCGCAACGATTGCACCGAGCTCGATAACGATCCAACTGCCTTTTTCAAGGAATGCATGCTTAAATCCATGGTGCCTGTTGATGTTTGAAAATCCGAGCAGGAACCCGAGATTCAAGTGAAGCAGCCCAATTATGACAGTTGCTGCAATCATAGTCATTACCATGTGAGTCCTGTGGACAGGGAACGTTACATGTTCGCCTCCGAGTCCGGGGAACAGTGTTATGGTTTCCCATCCGGGAATCAAACCAGGCACCACACCATGTGCAGTGTGTAGACTGGCGAGGGAGAATCCCAGGAACTCACCATATATAATTCCGAAGATAAATGTTGATATCTGACAATAAATCAGAATATCCATAAGAGGCTTTACTGCATCTGACTTTACTGCTTTTTTGATCGCCAGCGCAATCGCTCCCAGAATCAAGGCGTACCCGATATCTCCGAGGATTAAACCATACATCAGCGGGAAAGTGATAAGGATCACTGATGATGGATCGATTTCGGTGTACTTGGGCCGAGAATACAGGTCCATGATCTGCTGCATCGGTGCCGCAACTTTGGAGTTGTTGTACTCAACAGGGGCATGCTCCTCCTCCTCTTCTTCAAGTTCGAGTTTGGTGATGTATGCCCGACCGTTGGTGGCACTGTTGACGGCACTGACCACGGTATCGTACTCCTCGCTAGGAGCCCAACCTTCAATTATGAATGCGTTTGCAGACGTAGCAACTCTCAAAGGCAGTTCTGCCTTCTGACTCTCGATACTCAAGACCTCATCGCTGGCAAGGATGAAATCGGCGTACTTGGACTTCAAGGACTCGATCTCAGCCTTCAAGGACTCGATCTTCCTGGTGACTTCGGCTTCCTTCTGTTCGAGTAACTTTAACAGCTCGCTTGGGACACCACCTCTTTCCGGAACTCTGAGTTCTCTAAATCCAAGACCCTGAAGTAATTCGTAGACTTTGTCGGCATCCCCTTTGGCTACAAACAGTACGACCGTTTTTGTTTGAGGGTCAAAGTACAGTTCGTAAGCTTTGGTGATGCTTGAAACCTGACTTCCGTCCAGGCTTCCCTTTATAGCACCTGCGAAAACCTTAAGGCTCTCGTAGCCACGATAGTAATCAAAGTCAAGGGGAATGGACAGATAAGGAAGAAGTTCCCGCTTCTGGGAATCCAGATCCTTCAGCTCGTTCTCGAGCTGGGCAATCATTTCAGTGTTTTGCATGATTGCCCTGTCCAGTTCATTCAACTTTGAATCAAGGTCGCGTAAGACGGCGTCAGATTTCTGAACTACCGGTTCTTTTTGTACAATCCCCAAATAATTGGCGATAGAACGGATCTTCACAAGCTTTTTAGAGACTTCGTCTGCGTTTTTAAATGGCTTGCTGATCTTAAAACCAGATTCGTCTTCGACAAAATCTTCGACATGAAAGAGATTCGTATCATGTAGTGCATCGATGGTTTCTTTAAAAATGCTTTTATGTCCGACAATGACGGCCCTTGTCATCTCTTTAGGTCTACTCATTAAGGACCGCCCTCTCAAACTCCTGTACAAGGTAATTGACGGATTTGTCTATGTTAGCTTGAGCTTTTTGGGACATGGCTAATGCGTTTTGCTCACCATCGTTGACGATCTTATCTCTTTCCTCCAGAATCTTTTCTTCACCTTCCTTAAAAGAGTCTTGTGCAGCTTTGTGTGCATCGATTTCGGCTTGCTTCAGGATTTCCCTGGATTCAGCCCGAGCATCGGAAATGCGCTTGTTTTTTGCATCGATGGCTTCGTCAACCACCGATTTTGCATTCCCTTCTGCTTTTTTTATTTCAGATAAGATTTCATTTTTAGCCATGTGAATCTCCGTCTCTCAAAATTTAATATATAAATTAATAATTAAAAATCCCTACTCCAGTGGAGGTAGTTAACAAATCCTTCGTGAAAGAACTATATAACAGCTTCGGTTTTATCAAAGAAGATGATGTTATTTGTAATGATTAATCATTAGGTAAAAACAATTGAAGAAATTTTTAAGAAATATGGAAATATAAATAGCAAAATATATGGGCAAAATCCAAAAGATTAAATATTACTGTAAAAAATAATTGAGTGCAAACTGTAATATATTGTTAAGTAATAAGGAAGCGCTTCCTGAAAAAATAACTGCATAAAAACAAGACAAAAGGAAGAGATACCTTACAAAAAATAACTGCATAAAAACAGAATAATTAAGAGATCCCTCCTAAAATAACTGCATAAAAACAGAATGGGGAGAGGGGGATCCAACATATTTTGTAAAAACCTGCCTTTTGAGCAGGCAATCGGACCTTTTTTCAGACTCAGAGATTAACCCCTTTTACCAGAACTTATAACAAATGCTTTATTCGAAATACATTTCATGTGTCTTCGGTTAGTGAGGAATTGTGATAAATTGTCTCCATTCCCACGACAGTTGTAAAAAATGTCAACGTGTTGCGAACTGGAACAAGGTATCGATTTCACGTTACGAGACCAAAATTTAAGGCATGCTTCGGTACAAAATCGATAGCTATCAGGCAAGAAAATTCTTAACCGATGACCAATGAAATACATATTAAAAATAAGGTCATCATGCATTAAACCGTGTTTTGAGCAAAGTTTGAGCAAGGTTTGAGCAAGGATTACGAGCAAGCGTTACGAACTCAGTTTATGAGATCCTGCTATTGAAAAAATGAATCATTAGATATATGAAATAAATCTGAAAAAACGAATATCAGAATCGACATCCTGCATATGCCCCCAGGAAAAGGACATTATTTCTGTCATCGTTTTGTGGATAATTGCTTAGAAACCTGCAACTATATTTCCAACTCAAAAGAAAGACATTTAATAAGGAAATAAAAAAAAAAGAAAAAGGGAAAGAAAAAGGGAAAGAAAAAGGGAAAAGAAAAAGGGAAAGAAAAAGGGAAAAGAAAAAGGGAAAGAAAAAGAGAAAAGAAAAAGGGAAAGAAAAAAGAAAAGAAAAAGGAAAAAAGAACCAGAAAAACTGGAACTAAAAAAGTTATGAAAACTTTTTTGAGAAAATTGAAGAACTTTTTATTTAAGCCTGTAAGGAATTTTTGCGCCCTGAGGGATGGTGTGAATATACTCTTGCCTGAAATCAGGGTTGCGCATCATGCAGTATGCTGCATCTTTTTTGTAGGCACTGTGCTTACCCATGCGTTTCCAGATAGTTTCAAGGGGCTCCTCGCAGATGTTTCCGAAGGAAAGAGGCGTATATGCACAGGGCATAACTTCTCCGTCCGAAGCGACGTGCATCCAGCGCTTGCCTGCAAAACAACCGAAAAGTTCCGGACCCATAAAGTAGGGAAAAGCGGTTACACGGGGCCCATCTGGCTTGCTGTTCATGGCTTTCTGGAATTTTTCAAGCCTCGTGATATCCTTTGGCCCGATAACCTCGTCTTCATGGTCAAGCCAGCGTCCGACTGCGATGATCTCATAGATTGAGACTTCATGCATGCCCAGGTCAACGGCAAGGGAATAGAACTCTTCAAGGTCATCAATGTTGTGCGGGGAAACCACCACAAACATGTCGGTCAGGATCCCTGCTGCACCTGCATTCCTGATTCCTGCAAGTGCATCTTCGTATGCTCCTTTCCTTCCGCGTATGCGGTCGTGTTCGGCTTCGAAGGGACTGTCCAGGCTGACCCTGGCAGCATAGAGCCCTGCGGCCTTGAGGGCTTCTGCCCTTTCTTCGGAAAGCTTGAAACCGGAAGTGAAGCAGGTGGCAATTGCCCTGGACTTATCCACCCGGGCAACCATCTCGGCTATGTCGTTTCGCATCATTGTCTCCCCGCCGTCAAAGGAGACCAGGTAAGCCCCGAGGTCCAGGCTCTGGTCCACTGCACTGCAGATCTCTTCAAAGGTCAGTTCCTTTTCCGGTTTGATATCCGCAGCTCCGCAGTGGATGCAGCGGTTAGGGCAGCGGGCCGTTATCCCGATGGAAAACTGGTCAGGGACCCTTTTTTTCCGGATTGCCGCAATTTCCGCACTGATGACCCGACTGAAGACAGGGCCAGGGATAGGAGGAATCCACGTCGAGAAGATGAGCTCGTCCTCACTAACCGAGATAGGTTTTTCCTCCGCAAAGATCCCGTTTATGCGCCTGAGGAAGGGTTTTGCAAGCTGGGAGAGAGGGCCCTCCGCATCAAGCACCACTTTTTCGTTTTCTGTACTGGCATTTACTTTAAGCACCGGACTGTCATATACTCGCATGGATTCACCTGACAAAGTTATTAGCAAAAACTGGAAATTATTTGAGATTTAAAATAAAAAAATCAGAAGATACATTTTAGTTTTTCGTTTGCGCATCGAATTACTGCTTATACAGTGTTTCAATCAGATTCAGGAAGCGATGAAAGACATCAAGCCTTTTCAAGCAGATCAAGGGTCATATAATCAGTAATCCGGAAGAGTTTATCCCGCGCAGGGCACGCCCTGAGAGAGTCCAGGACCTCTTTTGCGGCACGCACATACTTCGTGACTTCTCCAATAGACTTTTGCACGGCTTCCTCTTTAGACATCTTCTTCATGTAGATCATGGGCAGGGTTTCTGATGTGATTTTCGACTCCTTGCCCTCGACGATTTCGAGGAATTCAAGCACGTCGTCCACTATCTGATATGCAATTCCCAGATTCTCCCCAAAGAGAGAGAAACGTCCGGCAAGGGCAGCATCGGCCCCTCCGGAATAGGCCCCGATGGACGCACTGACCGCAAACAGAGAAGCAGTTTTCTTATAGATGCACTCGATGTAATCACTTTCCGTAAACTCCTCACCCTCAAGCTGCAGGTCAAGGACTTCCCCTTCGGCCATGTCCATTCCGGCTTTTCCGAAAATACGGACTACATTTTCCCCAAAAGGAGAGATGAACTCAATGGACCGGGCAATAAGGTAGTCCCCGCAGAGGAGAGCCCTTGAAGGCCCGAATTTCTCCGGGGCAGAAGGCAGGTTCCTTCGGATAAGGCCCTGGTCCAGCAGGTCATCATGGACAAGGGAAGCCGAATGCATCATTTCAATAGCAAGAGCTGCGTCAAGGCTCTTTTCACAAGAGCCGGAGCAGATCTCGCTGGCCAACAGAAGGATGATTGGCCGAATCCGTTTTCCTCCGGAATGACAGACATGCCCCACCATTTTTTTCAGGCGAGAGTCCTCCATTTCCTTAAGGAAGGCCTCAATCCCGGCTTCGACATATCTGTATTCATCCCATTCTTCAATATTCATCGTATTACTCCGTATACTTGGAAGGGCATCCAGTAACGATTTTGTTTGCCTCAAAGGTATCTTCCGAAACCATGGCTCCGCTGATGCTCACCTGCTTTCCTTCCGCAAGGTTAGAGGGGAGATCCCCTACATACTCTACCCGGACCTTCAGGCTTTCATCGTTTTCGTCCCTGAGTTCAAAAGAGGTTGCCCCGGGAGACAGTTCGATACTTCCGTACTCCACAATGCCCACGGCATTTACCTTCTGCCCTACATGGGCCTGGGGGTCAGTTAGAAGTTCGGATACCGAAAGGTACCCTCCTGAATCAACGCCGTACAGCGCGATAAGGGTCACACCGGCAATAAAAGCAATTGCGAGCAGTGTTTTCTTTTTTTTATTCATCTAAAACCCCGTATAACGCGATCATTACATTAACTTTTTGTTGAGCTTCGCACGCTCCCTGAACAGAGAGAGAATATACGCAAGAATAAGGAGCCAGCTGAGTGCAAATGCCAGAATAACAGGTTCCATTCCAATCACATCTTCTACAATTTACCGTATCGCTTCAGACCCCGAGGGCGAGCTTCGGAGGCATAAAGATAAAAGCTTATTTTGAAAACTTATGCCTAGACCTATATAAGGATATATATTCTTAATCAGAGAAATAAAATTCTGAGGGAGAAAGCCGGGAGGAGAAGCGACAACCTCAACTCTACCACTAACAGAATTGATAATATATACAAGTTAGGAGCGTAATATAGCAATAAATATCATACAGTTTTGATATAACAAGTAAAATTTAAAAGTGAGAAAATAAAAATAAAAAATATAAAAAGAAAGGGAATATTAATACCTGTAAAAGAGAAAAAATAACCGATTTTCAGGGAAAATTGCGCCTTAAACTTACTCAATTAGATTATTTTGTTGAAGGTATATTTAGAAGGATTTATCCCCTAATATACACGTCAAAAAATGTATTTTTGGAGAAACAAGGTTAACAATATAATAAAAACTACAATTATAAAATAGATTGAGTAATAATTCCAAAATTATTACCACTGAAGCTATAGAACCTATTTTTTTGCCCGGGAATAAAAAATACTCTCAACAGGAGTCAAAGATTTCAGCAAATCTCTCCAGAGGTCTGCACAGCCCAGGATTCACCCCAAATAACCCGTTGAAAAACCCCTTATGTGAACATCGGGCCCCTCCAAAAGAGGTTAACATTAAAATATAAATTCAAAGCCCAATTTTGCAGCATGAATTTGAAGCCTGAATTTTGTGGCCTGAAGCTACAGTTACCAGATACAACATGTACCGGTAAAAAGGCCGTATTCTTTTGAGTTTAACGTCCCTGTGAAATGTACGGGATACAATCCGCACCCTTCATATGAAGAAAATGAAAAGAATGAAGAATAACAAAGACAAAATAAGGAGAAAACAAAAGAAATTTAGAAATAACCGGGTAATATAAAAAAGAATAAAAGATGTCAAGCGAAAACATTATATCTGACAAATACCTCTAGATGTGTTGCAGTTCGCGTTGATGGTCTAGTGGCTATGACTTGGGCCTTCCAAGCCCAAAACCCGGGTTCGAATCCCGGTCGGCGCATTTAACCCTTTTCAAATAATTTTGAATTATCTCTTCTCTTATTTTACCCGAAATAAAGACACCATTAGTGCGAGGGTTGCCCAGCCAGGTCAAAGGCGATGGGCTTAGGACCCATTTTCGTAGGAATTCGTGCGTTCGAATCGCACCCCTCGCATTTCACTTTGCATAAATCTGGAACCCTAAAAAGCTCTTATTTGCCGGACCTTTTGACCTGCCCTCAATAACCTACAGACCTTCTGTTTTTACCTGCCTGTCTATATCGGACTACCCCATTTAAGAAGGAAGTCAGGCAGCCCCATTTCCCACCCCATTACTTATTGCTTACTTTTTATTTTCCACATCAGGGAAAAGAATATCCCGCAAAAAGCCGGAATTTACCAGCCACTTTTCCATATACAACCAGAAAAACCCAAGCATGCAGCCCAGCACTGCCCCCACAAGAACGTCCGAAGGATAGTGGACTCCTATAAAGACCCGGCTCAGGCTGACCAGCACGGCGAAAATCCAGATAAGCAGCTTGAACTTCCCTGCGCGGGGATGTAAAAAGACTGCCGAGGCAAAAGACATCAGGGTATGCCCGCTTGGCATGGAATACCCGGTAGTGCAGGTAACGAATCGGACATCTTCAGGCCGAGGGACTGCGAAAATAGGCTTAAGGACCATTGCCAGAGCCCAGGCCGAGTAAAGCACGGCAAGATAGAGGAAAGTATCCCCCCTACCCCGGAAATAAAAAAGTAAAACAAGAATGAGAAAGAGGAAATAATCGAATCTCAGGCTTATGAAAAGCATAAACCGATCCAGGAAAGAAAAAGAATTAAGGGCCAACAATACCTGGTAATCAAACCCGGAAAACATGAACAGAAAAACTCCTTTTTTATTTTTACACCATATTCAGGCCGGAAAAAGAATTTATTCCCCATTTCCATGTAGTTTAACTATTTCCGATTCCCTGTTTTTAAACCACTTTCGGCACCCTGTTTTTAAACCATTTCTGATTATTACTGCTGTTCTCTTAATTACTCACTCCCCTCTTATTTCACTTTCTACAGCTTTCTGCCACATATTTCCTGAACTGCCATATTTCCCCCTGAACTCACTTTATACACTTTCCTGCCACATACCTCTCGGAACTTCCGAATTCAATAAATTTTCCATTCTCAAGGACGGAAATCGCGCCGTGCCCGCAGCAGACCACGCACTTCTGTTCCTTTCCGGCAAGAGCCTCATTAAGTTCGGAGATAAGGGATATGAGGGCATTTCGCTCTTCCCGGGCAAGCTTGCTGTCCACATTCACGGAAGTCATCAAATAGTCCGCAAGGACGTTGTACTCGGTCCGCTCCGGGCTGAGGCTCCGGAAGTTGATAAGAGTATCTTCGGGAAAGAGCAGCCCCTCTTCCGGGCAGAGATAGAGGACTTCCCCGTGCATGTGCCCTCCAAGCCCCTGCAGGGCTTCAAATTCCAGGCCGCCTACAGAGAAACGGGCAATTACAGGGAAAGCACCCCGCATCTCGATTCCTTCGCCTGAAGCCGGCAAATCAGGGAAGAGTTCGAAGTTTTCAGGGGGATTAAACCTAGAAAAAAGGTTAATCATCTTTGTATAAACTTCTTCAAGGATGCATTCCTGATGAGTCGAACCATAAGCCCTGCTTGTTTCCCTTGCGACCTTCAAAGTTTCCCTATTGAGGAAAGAAGGGGCAGGGAAATAACCTGCAGCCCCACAGTGGTCGGCATCCGCGTGGGTGATGTAGATTCTCTTAAGCCGTGTAAGGTCGCCGAGCCCGTAGTACTGGAGCAGGTTCACAACATCCTGGAAGTAGATCCCGTATCCGGCATCGATCATTACCCTCTCGCCCGGAGTGTCAAAGAGATAGATGTTGCCCCCGCAGGGAAGCTGGAAGCAAAACAGTTCGAGACCATCCCGTATCGTGACCCTCTGGACATCAGCATAAAAGCCTTCCCCTGAAGTCCGGTTCAGGGTCTCCCCGACCTTCAGGATACTTTCGAAGACCTCTTTTGGATCCTTCCCCAGGTTTGAAAGTTCCTGGGCAATGTGGTTAATGTCCTGCAGGAACCGCATAAGAAAAACGTCTTCGGCATCCCCGATAAATGTCCTCAGTTTCTGGGCAAAGCGCAGGTAAAACACCGTATCGTCAAGCTTTTCCCCGGTTGTATCGTATTCCACGATCTCGAGCCTGTACCGGGATTTGAGCACATTCAGGAGGGTGTCGATAAGCTCCGTGTTTTCAATGTTCAGGCTTACAACCAGCCTTTCCGGGTGCTGCCCCCGGTCATCGAAGTCCAGGAAGGTGATATTCGGCCCTGCAGAGGTAAGGTGGTCCAGAAACTTAAACAAAGCACCCGGCCTGTTCGGAAGGTAGATATGGAACTTCAGGAAAGCTACCGGCTGCAGGGAAGTCTGGAGGTAGCCGATTTTTTCCAGCTCCTCCATGATTTCTCCATAGGCCCCGGGAACACATTTCACTTCAAAAAATACGGTATTCCGGTCAATCCTCCGGTCATACTGGATCCTGGTAATATTCCCTTCGTGCCGCGTGATAATCTCGACAGCCCTGTGAAGGGCGCCGGGCCTGTCCGGCATGCAGGCGATAAACGAGAACTGTTCCATGAGAGCCCACCTGGTCAAATAACACTCGGTCCTCTTCCTTTCAATAATTCAAATAGAATCCTGCCTTCCCTTAAGCTTTCCTGTATTATATTGGAAAGGGGAAATAAAAATAGATAGAGTAAAAATAAAAAGAAAAATGAGATAATCAAAAAATAAAACCGGCCAATTCAAATTTTAAAGACAAAGGCTGAAAGCCCGAGGTCCTCAAAAGCCCTCACCAACTCAGGAAGCGGGTTATCAGGCCTGTAAAAAAGATGAGACCCGCACTTACAGTCCGTGCACCCGAAACCCGGCACGGAATCTCCCCCTATCCTGCAGGCAAGTATGCACTCAAGACGGTCGGAGGCAGGGGCACAAACTGCCGAAACCAGGTTGAATGCAGGGCCAAGGTGCAGATAGTCCACATGCCACCGGGGGTTCCTGTCCCGGTCCCGGGAAAGGGCGATGTGCCTCAGGACGCGCTTCAGGCCGCCGGGCCCGAGAGCCGAGCCAACATAGATGTGAAATCCTTCCCGAAAGGAAAACTCGCCCTTCTGTCCTACCGTAAGCGTACACCCCCGGTTTTCAAAGATAAGGCAGTAGACACCCTTTTCCGAAAAATCCATTTCATGGCCCCATTTTAAAGTTTTCAAGCCTTTAAGATGCACATCTTCAAAGATGTATGTACTTACTTCTGAAGAGTACGGAATTCTGAAGAGTGCGGTAACGGGATTTAAAGCCCTTGAAGAGGCTTAAGGCCCATGAGGGGCTTAAGGTCCCGGGATTCCGGAACCTCCTGAGGAGACCTCAAGATACTTCCCCAGCAGCGGCCCGACCATTGCTTCGAGCTCCCCTTTCCATTTGAGGGCTTCGACCCAGACAATAGGCACCGCGTCAATTCCCAGCAGGGCACCGAGGATGCCTCCGGCAACACTGGCCACGGAATCCGAGTCCCCGGTAATGTTCACGGCAGTTTGGACCGCCTTTTTGTAGTCATCGGGATAGCGCAGCATGCAGAAGTATGCCATTGCAAAGGTCTCATCCGCATACCAGCCCTGACCAATTTTCCTCAGAGCCCCTTCATCATCCAGGCCCCCATAAGCCAGTTCATAAGAACAATTAAGAGCTTCCGTGAACTCTTCCGAAATCCCTTCCGTGACTTGAAGGAGAGACCCGAACATGTCTACGGGTTCAACACCGTCAAGGGCGAGTTTTACGGCATATGCACCTGCAATGGATGCCGCATCTGCGGTGGGGTGGGAGTGGGTCATTTTCCCTGAGAAAGAAGCTGCCCTGACAAGCCTCTCCGAATCATTCCGGTAGATGAAGCCCAGAATTCCCACGCGCATGAGGCTGCCGCAGGTTTTAGACTCAATACCGGACTCACCCCTATCGGTCCCGGCCTTGAGGCGAAGTGCAGCACCTTTTGAGGTTGCACCGGCCCCAAGGTCTGGCTCATCCAGCCACAGGACAAGTTCCTCTGCAATCTTATCCATAAGCTCGGAAAGTTCAAGTTCCGCCCCCCGCAGCAGTCCCCGGGAAAGGACAAGCATGAGCTGGGTATCGTCAGTCCAGGGGGAATTTGGGGAGAGCTCAAGAATACCCCTATCCCCGTACTTTTCTTTAATCTGCTCAAGGGAAAGGTGCTCCACAGGGCGCCCGAGGGCATCTGCACAGGCGCTGCCGAAGAGGTAACCCCGGAGTTTATTTTCGATATCGATAGGTCTTGAGTCCATATTTACCAGTTATTTTGTTTTCCTGCAATTAATCGCTTTTAGATTAATACTTTCACCCCGGGAACATAAACAGGATATGCATTGAAATGAAAATAGAGAAGATGGGTACATCGATAAAAGAATATAAGATGTAAAAGGGGGAAGATTTCATTGTCAGACGGCGGTTTTGATGTAGATGATCATATAAGAACTAGAAGGTCAGAGGAAAACCTGTCCGGAGTAATTGCAGACCCGATAACTAAACAGCACGTCAGCTTTCCATCGGTTCCGAAGTCAGAAGATGTGAGTAAAACAAGTGAACAGGAAACTCACAAAAATAGAAAAACAGCACCCACAATACAGGAAACGGCGAAAGAGGATTATAAATGGATTGCAAAAGGGGACACATATCCTGTAAAAGATCTGCTTAAAAAAGCCGGGATGCGCTGGGACAGGAAACACAGGGAATGGTACAGTTATAAAAAGCCGGATGCCAGGATAGAAGGCATTTATATCATGAGAAAAAAGGCATAAGATACACTTTTAAGCGAAGCATATTAGAAAGTGAACCCAGTGCAAAATCATAAATTAATGCAAAAATCGATGTGAAAAATTAGTGTAAAAAAGTTAAGTGCTCCGATGGGGATTTGAACCCCAGTCGCAGGAGTGAGAGTCCTGAATGATTGGCCGAGCTACACTATCGGAGCACGCTGTCACTTATTCTTTGCTGCTCAGGCAGCATATCTTCAAGTGATTTATAAAATATAAACCTTTCGACTGAAAGTGTAAAATAATGAAATAACTGGTGGAAGAAGGGCCGGGAGTGGACAGCGTCCTTACCCGGCGCACAACTGAACGAATAAATTTTCTTTTTACTTCCAGCCAGAGCCGCAGTCTGATTCAGCTTTCTGAAAATCAGCATTCAGAAAAGCCGGTCACACGAACATGGCCTGCGGGATTGAGGGCTCTTCGGTGTTGACAACCTTTTCGTAGGCCTTCAAAAAGTCCGGCATTGTGATCTGCTTGCCACGCCTGCGCAGAACGAAAATCCCGGCTTCCTTGACAATGACGCTGAGATCTGCCCCGCTCATGCCAGTGGTAACTTTTGCGAGCTTTTCGAAATCCACGTCATCGGCCAGTTTCATCTTGCGGGTGTGGATCTTCAGGATCTCGACCCTTCCCCGCTCATCCGGGAGAGGGACTTCGATTGACCTGTCAAACCTGCCAGGGCGGAGGAGGGCAGGGTCAAGGAGGTCGATCCTGTTGGTGGCGGCAATCAACTTCACGTTGCCCTTGGAGTCAAAACCGTCCATCTCGGCAAGGAGCTGGAGCATCGTCCTGTTTACCTCAGCCGAACCGCTTGTCCCGTCATAGGTCCTCATGCTACCCACAGCATCGATTTCATCAATGAAGAGGATGCTTGGGGACTTGTCCCGGGCAAGCTGGAAAATGTCCTTTACGAGCCTTGAGCCTTCCCCGACGAACTTCTGGACCAGGTCTGAGCCGGACATCCTGATGAAGGTTGCCTTGGCCTGGGAAGCGATCGCCTTTGCAATCAAAGTTTTTCCAGTACCTGGAGCTCCGTGGAGCAGGACCCCGGAGGGGGGTTCGATTCCCAGGTCCTCGAAGAGTTCAGGCTCGGTAAGCGGGAGTTCCACACTTTCCCGGACTTCCTGGAGCACGTCATCTATCCCGCCGATCATGCTGTAGTCAATGCCCGGAGAATTGATAAGTTCCATTACCTGGGCCCTGACATCGGCAGCCCGGCTGACGATAGAGATGATAGAGTAGGCACCATTTACCGCAACCCGCATTCCGGGCTCTATCTTTCCACGGCACTCCTCAGGGATCTGGGTCAGGACTTCCTGATTGTTGCCGTGCTGCCTTATGAGGGCAATATCCCCGTTTACCTCAAGAATGGTGGCTATGAAGAGAGGAGGCTCGGTAAGCTGCTCCAGGTGGGCTTTTAACTTGTTAATCTCCTGAAGGTGCCTGCCAGTGGCGACGCTGGCTTCAAGTAGCCTTGCTTTCATGTTTTCATTCTGGACTTTCAAGATTTCGATTTCGGTTAAGAGAGATTTCACATCTTCAGCTTCAATCTCCCCACACTCAAGTTGAGTTTCTACCCTGGTTTTAATATCTTCCAGGGAAGACCTTAGAACACTGTCTTCTGACATTGAAAACACCTGTTTTATCTAATTAGACTGATTTGGTGATAGGTTTAGTGTCAAGATGGTGACCGGTTTACTGTTGATTAAGTAACCGGCTTTCAGTTATTTAGCAAAGAATTTACCGATTGATTTAACGATTTGACGATCATGAGTGTCTGTTCGATGATGAGTTCCTGATTATAGATTCCGGCCAGGCAGTTGCCGAAACTCAAAGGCACAAAGCCTTTGAAAATGGAAGCTTGAAGGAAACATACGGTTCGTAACTCAACGCATGCATCAGATTTGTTTTCAGACACCAGAGAGTCAGGATACACATTGAAAAGGCTTTCTCATACTGCCAGCTTAATATAAACATACCGGAAATATATACCACCATAATTATAAAAAGGATATATATAAGTTCCTGTGGCAACTGCAGCCCACTTCCGCACTTACACTTAATCGCGCTTACACTTAATTCATCTTAAGGCGTACAATTATGGTAAGGTATACAATTAATAAATATCGATTCTTTCCATATTATAAAACCAGGAATTTTGCTATTTTATTCGAAATGGCATTCCCGGATTTCCGGCTCCTGAGCCCTCAAAGAAAACCTGTATTAATAGCTCCCGCCCGAATGGAAAAGAGATATATAATAATTACCCTCGGAAAAACGGGCAGGCATTGGCCGGAAAGAGGTAACCTGGAGAACCCCTTTAAAAACAAAGCGGAATTTGTTTTGCTTTGCATTTAATATATATGAACTTTATTTATAATTTACCGATTAGAATAAAAAAAAAGAAGGAGTCGATGACAGCCCTAAAAAATTCAAAGGATACATTTAATAATAAAAGCACAATATCACTTCACATGCGAACCTCGGAAGATTTTCTAAAAGTAGGCGCAACAGTCACATTTATTGGATTTATGGTAGTAGCATTAGGTATAGTCCTCACAATATTACAGCATCCTGGAAGCAGCCAGATGGGCGGGCTTATAATGCTCGGGCCTATACCGATTGCCTTTGGTTCATCGCCTGAAATAACGACAAATATGTTAGGACTCGGGTTACTAATAATGATTCTCTATCTATTCTTATGGAAAACTAAAAGATGATCGGAAACGTTCTTGTTTTAATCGGAATCCTCATCATATTCATCGGGTTTTTGATCCTCATGTTAGGCACGGTTCTCGGAACCCGCCCGAACACCGAATGGGAAAAAAGCAAACGAAGGGACCCATTCGAAAAAGAAAGTTATTCTAAAAGGACATCTGATTTTGAAAGAACCCGAGATGGAAACTCCCCGGAAAGAAAATCCGAATCAAGGATCAAAGGAGGGGGAGTTATAATGCTCGGACCCATCCCCATCATATTCGGAAGCGACGGGGATAGTGCAAAGACTGCAGCAATCCTTGCAATTTTTCTTATGTTCCTTGCCCTGATCATGTTCAGAGGCACACTATCCTGAAAAACGAGGGAATTGTGAAAGGGCATTTCCGCCTTTAAAGATAAATTCAGCTTTTCTCAGACCTGTCCCAGGGACTTCTGCAGAGGAAGCTCCGAACAGATAACAGGCATAAAAAAAGTGTACATAACCTCCAACGTACATAACTCCAAGAAATAGATTACATATTTTAGGCCTGAAGAGTTTACCCGGAGAGTAACAAATTACCGAATATTGACAAATTTGCAAGTAGATTTTGCATGATATTGTACAGGTAGATTTTGCATGACATTGTACAGGTAAATATTACACGATATTTTACATGTGTATTATACATAGTGTAATACATAGTGTTACATACACTGGATACATACCTGACTTCAAAGTCCCATAGAAATGGCCCCATTTTTTACTCCCCAGACTTGAAATCCCGAATTTATTTCTTACCTCAAGTCTTCAAAACTCGTACATGGAACCGTATAGAACATGCATCTCCCAGAAGAGAATTGATTCCTGAATGGGACCAAGGAGTTAGCTGCCGAATGCAATGATTTCCGGGAGAGACTACAAAGGGTCCGTCACTCAGGGGAGAGTCATGAATCACAGTAATATAATATTTAATGTTGTGTTTTTCCCGTCTCTTCAAGCCGGACAAATCAGAATCTGGCCAGGCAAAGCTCCAGGAAAAACTAAACAAAACCTTATTAATGATTAAGCTAGAATCAGGGCTCTATGTTCACAATAATCACAGGCGCGCAGTTCGGTGACGAAGGGAAAGGCAAGATTGTAGACCTTCTTGCAAAAGATTATGATGTTGTTGCACGTTTCCAGGGAGGAAACAATGCAGGCCACACGGTCAAGGTAGGAAGCGAGGTGTACAAACTGCACCTGATTCCTTCAGGAATCCTGCTCGAGTCCAGGGTACTGATAGGCCCGGGGGTTGTCCTGGACCCGGAAGTCCTTATGGAAGAAATCGAAATGCTCAAAGGGCATAAAGTAAGGGTGGACCCGGCAAAGTTAGGGATTGATGCCAAGACAAGTATTATTATGCCCTACCATATCGAGATGGACGGGCTCCGGGAAGCTGCAAGGGAAACGAAAATAGGGACTACAAAGCGCGGGATCGGGTATGCATACATCGATAAGGTCGCAAGGGATGAGGTCCGCCTGGCCGAGCTTGCGGACAGGGAGCGCTTCCTTGCCAGGCTCGAAGAACTGGCCCCCCAGAAAGAAAAGGAAATTGCAGTTATGGGAGGAGACCCGAAGCTTGTCAGGGACCCTGCCCTGATAGAGAAATATGTGGAACTCGGAAAGCAGCTTGCTCCTTTCATGACCGACGTGTCAAGAGAGATCAACGAAGCGCTTGATGCCGGGAAACACGTAATGGCCGAAGCTGCCCAGGGCACTCACCTTGACGTCATCCACGGGACCCAGAAATTCGTGACATCTTCTTCTACAATTGCAGGCTCGGCCTGTGCCAACCTGGGAGTAGGGCCCACGAGAGTGGGTAATGTAATAGCTATCGTAAAAGCCTATATCACAAGAGTAGGTGAAGGCCCCCTGCCCACAGAACTTTCAGGAGAACTGGGAGAAAGGCTCCAGAAAGCCGGAGGAGAATTCGGGACCACAACCGGCAGGGGTAGGAGATGCGGCTGGTTTGACCTCCCCCTCCTGAAAAAAGCCATCGCCCTTAACGGGTACACGGAAATCGCCCTTACCAAACTTGACGTGCTCACAGGACTTGACCCGGTCAGGATCTGTACGGGTTACCGCTTTAATGGAGAGGGCACTGCATACCCCCCCGAACTTACAGAAGAACTGGCGGAGTGCGAACCAGTCTACGAGGACCTTCCGGGCTGGGAAGCTGACCTTACAGAGGTAAAAGCCTTCGAAGACCTTCCGGAAAACGCCCGGAACTACGTAATGAGGCTTGAAAAGCTAATGGGAGTGCCGGTCCGCTACATCTCCGTGGGCCCGGGAAGAGCACAAACCTTTAAAAAAGAATAACGCCATTAGTAAACCGGTTCGATACTCTTACCGAAAAGAGTATATAATAACCAATAAGTTTATCAACCTCATTTCCAGTTTAGACTAGATCATATTAACCGGCATTATCGGGCCTGAAGGCCCAAATTCTAAGAGTCCATAGAGTCCAGCGATACATGCCAGCAATTTGAACTCCCAAAAGAGTATAGAGTTACCTCATTTCGGGAGAAAAGAGTTACATCCTTTCCGGATTCGGGAAAAATCGGCAATTTCCCGGCCCAGCAAAAATAAAAGTAATTTAAAAGGAGAAGAGTATGACAACCGTATATGACGTCCCTGCACTGGAACTGATCGAAAAGGTTGCAGGCATGCTGAAAGAAAATGATAAGGTAGTTCCCCCTGAATGGGCAGAGAACGTGAAAACCGGAGTCCACAAGGAACTTCCCCCTACTGCAGACGACTGGTGGTACATCAGGTGCGCAGCAGTTCTGAGGAAAATATATGCTGACGGGCCTATCGGAATTGAAAGGCTTAGATCTGTATATGGCGGGAAGAAAGACAACGGCTCAAGCCCCTACCACAAGGCAAAGGGCAGCGGCTCGATTGCCCGGAAGGCCGTACAGCAGCTCGAAGCTGCAGGTTTCCTGCAGAAGGTAAAGGACGGGCGCACAGTGTCCCCCCAGGGGCGCTCCATGCTCGACAACGCCGCTTACGAGCTTAAGCAGGAACTGATTGAAAAGATCCCGGGACTTGCAAAGTACTAAAAAGTAATTCCTTCCGAAAGGGACCGGAGAGATTCAGGACCCTTTCTTATACAAATTAACCCAATCCGGATTGTTCCAAGAAACCGGTTTTTTTCGGTGATTACCATGTCTACAATGGATGATGAATTAGAAGAGCTCCGAAAGAGACGGCTTGCAGAACTCCAGAAGCAGCAGGTGCAGCACCAACAGTCGGATGTGCAGGCGGCTTACCAGCAGGAACAGGCCAAAGCTGAAATGGAGGCACAAAAGCAAGCCATCCTGAGGCAAATCCTGACCCCTGAAGCCAGGGAACGCCTGACAACCCTTAAGATGTCAAGGGCAGCCCTGGGGGAACAGCTTGAAATGCAACTGATATCCCTTGCACAGAGCGGTAGGCTCCAGTCTCAAATCGATGATGAACAGCTGAAAACGCTCCTCATGCGGATGCAGCCGAAAAAGCGCAAGACGTCCATTACTCGGGTCTAAGCAAAATGAAAGCCTCGGTCCTCTTTAGCGGAGGCAAGGACAGTTCGCTATCTGCGCTTTTGCTGGAACCGTTTTTTGAGATCGAACTTGTAACCTGCAATTTCGGGCTGCTCCCCACAGGAGAGGTCGCAGCAAAAACCGCAAGAGAACTGCACTTTTCCCACCGGGTACTCTCCCTTGAACGAAACATTCTGGAAAAAGCATACCAGATGATAGTAAGCGACGGTTTCCCGAAAAACGCAATCAATTATATCCATGAGAAAGCCGTCGAAACCCTTGCTTCGGACCCGAAAGTGAAATTTGTTGCGGACGGCACCCGAAGGGACGATAGGGTCCCGGTGCTTTCGACAGCACAGGTAAGGAGCATTGAAGACAGGTTCGGGACCCAGTATATCTGCCCTCTTAAAGGGTACAGCAGGAAGGCCGTGAACATCCTTGTCGAGCGCTATCTGGTAATTGAAGAAGGGCCGAGTGAAAGTACCCAGAAAGCGGATTATGAAACAGAGCTTCGGGAACTTATCCGGCAGAAGCAGGGAGAGGAAAAAATCCGTGAACTATTCCCGGAACATATCCAGTCCCATGCCCTTGCCAGAAAAGAGAGGCTTCTGAAGTAAATAGAAACAGGTAACAAAAAGGAGCAGGTAACGTCAGAGGTCAGGGAGTGTCCGGAAGGAAAAATTCTGGATTAAAGATTTATACAATAATCAAGTATATTCAACCCCTGTACTGCTGCAGGTTAACCAGAAACTCTTATCGAATTTATCGGACATATGGCTTGGAGCCTGTGTGTTTCAATCAGGCGGGATAGCCCAATCGGATAAGGGTTAGATCACAATCAGCTATTACCGGATACAATCAGTAAATTGAAGAATTAAATCGCTTACAGGTTAACAGGTGTGATCCACTTGAGTCATAATATGAAAGGACAGAAGAAACGCCTTGCAAAGGCGCATAATCAGAACACACGAGTCCCTGTGTGGGTTATTGTGAAGACAAACCGGAAGGTAGTAAGCCATCCGAGGCGCAGGCACTGGAGAAGAAGAAGCCTTGATGTGAAATAAGAGACGTAGGTGGGTAAAATGGCAGACGACATGGTTAAAGAACAGATTTATACTGTCCCCCTTAGAGTGATCAAGAAAGTCCCTAGCTGGAAAAGGGCCAACAGGGCAGTAAGTGAAGTAAGAAGTTTCCTTGGGAAGCACATGAAAGTAGAGCCTTCCATGGTCAAACTGGACAAATCCATCAACGAACGCCTCTGGGAGAGAGGCTGCGAGAAAGCCCCGCTCTCCATCCGGGTCCGCGCTGTGAAATTCGCAGACGGTGAGGTACAGGCGGAACTTGCCAAATAAATAAAAAGAAGAACGCGAAGCGTCAAAAGATATGATTCGAACAGTGGATATCTACGATAACCCATTGATCGGGGTCTTTGCAACCTGCACCGAAGACGTTGCCCTGGTTCCCCCCCGGACAAATCCCGAAGTATGTGCCATACTTGAAGAGTTGCTTGGTGTAAGGGTCGTTGAGACCCTTGTAAACGGGAGTGTAGTTTTGGGTTCCCTCTCCAGAGGGAACTCGAACGGCTTCCTGCTGCCTCACGGCGCCAGCGCTGAGAAGATGGAAAAACTTACCGGAGTAACTGTGGGAATCCTCCCGGACAAGCTGAATGCGGTGGGAAACATTGTGCTTGCAAACGATTCTGCAGCCCTTGTGCACCCTGAGCTGTCTGACGTCGCTATAGAGACAATTGCCAGGATTCTGAAGGTGGAAGTGTTCAGGGGAACTATTGCCGGAATAAAAACCGTGGGGATGGCGGGAGCCGTTACAAACAAAGGCCTCATGGTTCATCCAAAGGTGACCCCCTCGGAAAGGGAACTCTTAGAAGAGGTCTTCGGGCTTCCGGTAGACATAGGGACAACGAACTTCGGGACTCAGATGCTTGGCTCAGGCCTGCTTGTCAATTCGAAAGGATTCGTTGCAGGCTCGGAAACCACAGGGCCCGAACTAGGGAGAGTCGATGAAGCCTTCGGGTTCATTGAATGAACATCATATCATCCGTCTGTTCCCGATTAAAGCTACAGTAAGAGCATGGTGATTTATGATGAAGAATTTTGTTGTCAAAGGCAAATTTAAAGCAGGACTTACCTGGGAAAAATTCACAAAGACGATCGAAAGCCAGAATGAAAAGAATGCGCAAGATAAGGTTTATTCGATCTTCGGAAGCAAGCACGGAATCAAAAGAAGCCAGGTAGAGATCGAAAGCATCGCCGAGGAGTGAAGGACATGGCGGAAGTCAGTGAAGAGATCAGAAGTCTGGCAGCCAGGCACCAGGAATTCCAGAGACAGGCTGAAGCTCTTCAGCAAGAAATGAGCATGGTGCAGGCATCCATTGCAAGCTGCGACCAGACCATCGTGACTATCAACGAGTTGAGAAAGGCCTCAGAAGAGGGCAAGACCGCAGAAACGATGGTTCCGCTTGGTTTTGGCTCATTCATCCACGCAGAAATCAAGAATGCGGACAGGGTCATCGTAAACCTGGGAGCAGGATTCAGCGCAGAAAAAACTGCAGATGAAGCTATCGAAACCCTGAACCGGCGCAAGGAGCAGCTTACAAAGATCCTTGAACAGATGAACGCTTCACTGACTAAATTCGTGCAGGGAATGCAGGCCCTGGAAGCTGAAGCTGCAAAACTTCAACCCGGACAGGCCTGAAGAAATCCAGGCCCGGTTCAGGCAAACAAGAACTGGTTCAAAGATAAGGAGTTCGAAGAATTCGAAAACCTTATCTGAAATCAAAAATTTAAACTCATTATCTATTTTTTATTGAATTTTTTTCGGGATTGGTCCTGTGTTCAACAAACTTAAAGAGAAACTCGGGAACTTTAAAAAGGCACTCAGCAAAACGATTGACGAAAAAGCAGTAGCTGTAGAACCCGACGTAGAAGCCCTTGAATCAGGGGAGGAATTTGCGCCGGAAGCCGAAGAATTCCCTGAAGAGGCAGTAGAGGCAGAAGAAAGGGAAAAAGCTCTCGAAGAGGCTCAGGAAGAGAAAGGGCCCGAAACCGGACCGAAAGCACCTTCAAGCCCCACTGCTGCCAGAGCCCGAACCGGAGAAAAGAGACCCGGAAAAGAAGAAATCCTTGCCGAGAAAAAATCGTTCTTCAAAAAGGTCCCGAAAGTGGGACTTGCGCAGAAGGCAAAAGCCCTAGTCTTCAGCAGGGAAGTCTACCTGGATGACAAAGACCTGGAAGAACCTTTATGGGAACTTGAGATGGCACTTCTTGAAAGCGACCTTGCCCTCTCAGTGTCCGAAGCAATTGCTGAATCCGTGAAGAACCAGCTTGCAGGCACCACAAAGCACATTGGGAAGGATACCGGGGCAATCGTTGAGGAGGCACTGAAAAAAGCTATTCTCGACGTGGTATCTGCCAACACCTTTGATTTCGACGATTATGTGAAGAACAAACAGAAACCTGTTCACATTGTCTTTGTGGGAATTAACGGAACCGGGAAGACCACATCAATCGCAAAACTGACAAAGAGGCTGCTTAATTCCGGCTACTCCGTAGTCCTGGCTGCAGGAGATACCTTCAGGGCAGGCGCCATAGACCAGCTCGGGATCCATGCCGACCGGCTCGGGGTAAAGATGATAAAGCACCAGGCAGGAGCCGACCCCGCAGCAGTCATTTACGATGCTGTCCAGTACGCAAAAGCCCACAGGATCGATTTTGTACTCTCGGACACCGCAGGCCGCATGCACACAAATCTGAACCTCATGGCGCAGATGGAAAAAATCTGCCGGGTAAGTTCCCCGGACCTTATCATCTTCGTAGATGAGGCCGTAGCAGGAAACGATGCGGTTGAGAGGGCTGCCCAG
This sequence comes from Methanosarcina sp. KYL-1, assembly GCF_024372725.1. Lineage (GTDB taxonomy): Archaea > Halobacteriota > Methanosarcinia > Methanosarcinales > Methanosarcinaceae > Methanosarcina. The sequence continues at coordinate 263,428 of NZ_VOUA01000001.1, read as the reverse complement.
TTTAACGAAGCCGTGCCCATTGACGGGTCCATCCTTACAAAGATCGATGCTGACGCCAAGGGCGGAGCTGCCATATCCATTGCCTTCATCACGGGAAAGCCCATCCTCTTCTTCGGGATAGGGCAGGGGTATGAAGACCTTAAAAAATTCGATCCGGAATGGTTTGTGGGCCAGCTTTTCAACCAGTAAATTTACAATAAGCCCTGAGAACTACCCTTCCCGCCAGCCTTCGGCTGTCCAGGAAGGGACTTCCCCCTTTATGCCCACTTTATGAACTGAGTTTCCCGGAAATATTCCGGAATTCCATCATTCCGGAAGAAAAAAAAGGAAGGAAAAAAGGAAAAAATAAGGGGAAGAGGAAAGGAAAAACTGTTTCAGGGCTCTTCCGGGACAATTATCCAGGCAATGATGTACGCCACTATTCCGGCCCCTCCGCTCAAAGAGAAAAGTACCCAGAGAAGCCTTACGAGAGTCGGGTCGATATCAAAGTATTCACCTATGCCGCCGCAGACGCCAGCTATCATCCTGTTCTTTCTTGAACGATACAATTTATTCATTTGCTCACCATTTTAAATTACTTTGAATTTGAAAGCTCATAACTTAACTGTTTCCCCTCTTTTAATCTAAGGCAAAAAACCAGAGAGCATATTGCAATTATCCGGCATCCGGAGTTTTCAAATCTCAACCCATTCACTCATTATTTCCTCATAGAGAACATTTTCCCCGGAAGCCCGCACAAATACTCTGAAAGCTGCTCCGCTGGAAACGTGGAGCCCTTTTGCACTGAAATAATAGATTTCTTCCGGCTCGACCTTGAAGGGAGGACTTTCTACCTCATCCCATACCCCGCTTCCGTCAGGAGCCTGGAGGGCAACATAAAGAGTAGTGTTCTCAGCCCTCTCGGAGCCCACATTCCTCAACGTGACGTTGACATCTACGGTACCCCCGTCATTAGAATATTCGCACAGAGCCTTGAAATCCAGAGCTATAAGGGGCCTTTTGTAGATAGGGATGACACGCACCGGTTGGCCCTGATATTCTTCAGGCATCTCCCCAACCTGCCAGTCCCGGCCCGTAGTCTCCAGATAATAGTAACGTGTACCTTTATACTCAAAACTCCTGCCCTCGGACACGGGGTCGCAACTTATACCGAGAGCCATATGCTCAGGGAGTTCCAGAAGTACAACGTCATAACCCATCTCCTGGAGAATTGCCGCAGAGAGAATGGAAGTGTCCTCACAGTCCCCACCACTTTCGTACAGGGTTTCGTAAGGGAAGCGGGGATACTGATCATAACCTGCGCTTGTAAGGTCTGAACTGTAGTTAAGGGACTGGACAAAAGAGATACAAAGCCCGGGAACTTTGGACTCCTCAAGCCCGTAGTCCCCTGAGAGGGAAAAGAGGGTATCTGCAATGCTTTTAATCAGCCTGTCATCATAGGGGTCCGAGGCAAAAAGGTCATAATCCCTTTTACGGGTTCGTTCCTCATATACACTGTAAAGCTCATCATCAAGCAGCAGCGTAAGATGCCAGCAGTAACCCTCGTAATTCCAGGAGTAAGTACGGGAAGATTTTCCTGCAACCACGGACTTTTCTGTGACCTGGACAGCAGAAGGTTCGGAACGAAGGTCAACTTCCCCTACGAAACTCGTCCCATGGTGCCGGAAATCAGGAGAACTGGAAACATCAGGAGGGGAACAAAAAAAGAGATACCCTATGGAAATAAGAACCAGAAGGAAAAACACGGACCTGGCCCAGGATTTCAACGGACACTTCCCCCCTTTCGGATTCCACAGAATTATCACAAATTTTCATTTCCAGAGGTCTTCTCGTATGTGAGAGTGTATGGGGTCTACTTCCATCATGCCTTCAGGATAAGGTTCGAAAAAAGTTTGGCTCATCAAGTACTCATCTTCAAAACGCACTATCCAGGACCTGATCGTGTTTATTGCAGGGCAAAGCGAGACTTTCCCTTCCCGGTACCTTTGGATCCAGTCAAAAAAGAAGCTTTTTTCCCGGCTCGAAAGGTCCTCTGAAAAATGCCCGAGAGCGTGCATGAGCACATTGACATTTGAAGTGTACCTGGGAGCCCTGGAAAGGGCATTGTGGAGATGTCCCTGGTAGTCGGGAACCAGTTCTTTGAAAGACTTATGTTCCCTGTTTCCGACAATTTTCCCAAGCTCCCTGAGTTCGGTCTGATTGTAGGCCATGAGAAGAAACTTGTTCTCCGTGTGAAAAGCTACCAGGTCTTTCATGCTGCCTTCATTTTTCACCTTCCGAAAACTGGCAAGCATGAAGAGCCTTGTCAGGAAATGGTCCTTTATCCTGGTATTCCTGAGCCTCCCTTCGTCTTCAACGGGCAGAAAAGGATACATCCCCAGGACCGCACCTCCGAAAAACCCTGCAGTTTTTTCGACTGCCCCGGACTTTCCGGAAGAAGGGTAAACCCTCACCTCCTTTAGCCCGCAGGACGGAGACCGGGATTTGAGGATAAAACCTTCCACGTTTTCCAGAGAATCCAGAAAAGAAGAAGAAAAAGTTTTCATGTCTTGAGTGACGTCTCTGCCGCTTGCAGGCTGTACGAGCCTGTATGCCCCATTATCCAGCACGATCCGGATAGGGTTCCTGGGAACCCCAAGCCCTATTTCCACTTCTGCACAGACAGGCAGGAAATCCACATAATTTTTAAGTTTTGCTACAATGGGACTGCTGATCATATCTCCATTGTAGCGGCAGTGGTCAAACTCAAGGCACTTACTCACCACAACCTTTGGCCGAACGAACTCCCTCATTTAACCCCCAATACAAAAAGGAGTTGATTGCATAAATCGCTTTCCAAATAATAAGGCACTTGATACTGTTTTTAGTTTAGAAACTGTGATCCAATTAAAGATTACAAAAGCACAAATGCCAAAATAAAATCAATTTTCCCCGTATTTGGAAAACGATAAATATGAATGAAAATAAAATGAAAGAGTCTTTACGGGGACGGTAAGGGAAATGGCAGATTTCTATTTTTCACGATTACGTGACAATAGGGCACCTCCTGAAACTATCCCTGTTAATCAATTCATTTCACAATTTGTTCGTTATCTGTTTTCATCCACCAGTTTTAATTCACCAGTTTAATCATCCGTTTTCAGTCTATATATTCAGTCATTCGTATTCAGTCATCACCGTTTAATTATCAATGATATTCAATCATTGATTTGCTTATATGAATTCATAATTTGTATAGAATTAATCTGGATATACCCACAATAAACTATCAAATATTAAAGGACATAAAGTAAACATGTGACTTTTCTAGAACGAAATTTCAAAAATAAATAAATAAATAAATAAATGTTTAAAGAGCCGGATGCCTGAAGGCAAATGATGGATTTCAACTTAGAAAAAATGTTAAATGAGAGAATGATATCCTAATACATTAAAATCTGTCAAATACTTCAATACCACCCTCTATAAACTGGTTTTTGTGAATAAAAATCCAAAAGAAAGATAGAAAAATAAGAATGAGAAGGAGGGAATCTCTCACCCCCATAAGAGATCCCCACAGGCGGGAAATGGAGAAGGTCCAGAACTCCAATCCCCCACAGTTCATCGCGATTGTACCAGTAAACCAAGGAAACTCAGGCAGGAAACTTCCGGCAGCTAGAAGCCCATAATTTATGCAGGCAGTATCTGTGTGCTTTGTGATAAACCCAATATCTGATAGCCTGTTAACACCTGTCAAAGGCCAGCGGGAAGACAAAGGTTCAGATGAGTACCCCCCACGTACTCTTACAAAGCAACCAGGCACGAAAATATGGAGTTTGACCCCAGGAGTTTAACTCCACGCTCCGAATCTTACATGCTCAGGTCTTCGAATTTAGACTCACTCTATTTTTAGACAGGATAAATATAGGGAAATACTGATATATAAAAGTTCTCAATATTTATAACAAATAATCATGAACTAAATTATAAATTAATAAAAGAATAAATAGTAACGCCGTTAAAAAAATATGAAAATGAATCAAATAAATAACAAAATCCGCCAATTATAAAGAGATGCAGATTAGAAAAAAAGAAAAAAGAACGGGAAAGGGGGAAAAAGAAAATTTACTTTTTTCCGAGTTCTTTCGAGCGCTCGCTTGCCCTGATCACAGCGTTCATGAAGGCAGCCCTTATCCCGGCTTCTTCAAGGGCATGGATGCCCTGAATTGTAGTCCCGGCGGGGGATGTGACCATATCCTTCAGCTCCCCGGGGTGCATGCCTGTTTCAAGTACCATCTTTGCAGCCCCTAGTACGGTCTGGGCGGCAAGGGTAAGGGCACTTTTCCGGTCCATTCCTTCAAGGACAGCACCGTCAGCCATAGCCTCTATCACAGGGAAAATAAAGGCAGGGCCGCTGCCCGACAGTCCCGTAACCGCATCCATGAGGTACTCAGGTACCTGGACTGCAGTGCCCACGGCAGAGAAGATCTCAAGGGCGGCATCCAGGTCTTCGGGGGTGGCATTTTTGCCCGGTGCGATCCCGGAAGCAGCTTCCGAAACCGTGGCTGCAATGTTGGGCATCACCCGCACGAGTCGGGTGCCTTCGGGCAGGGCTTCTTCGTAAGTGGAAAGGGGAACACCTGCAGCAATTGAAATCACAAGTTTTTCGGGGGTTATGTCAGCCCTCAAATTTGCAAGCACTGACCCAAGAGTCTGAGGCTTTACGGCAAGAATGAGGATATCGGAGGCCTGGACAATCACACTGTTATCAGTGGATACCCGGATCCCTAGCTGTGCTTTCAGGTCTTCCAGGAAAGGAAGGTACACGTCGCTTGCCCCTACACTTCCTGGCTCTACGATTCCGGCCTTAATGATGCCCTGCATGAGGGCAGAACCCATCTTTCCCGCCCCTATGAATCCGATTTTTCTGTTCTGAACTGCCATATCTGATTTCTCCACTTTTTATAAAAAATTATTGAATGGTTAAATATCAGGATGTCATGATACTTGAAAAGAATCAGGATTCCTGAAAATGAACCAGAATTTTTGAAAATATCAGGAGGTTTGAAAAGAATAAGGTGAGGAAGTTTTGCCCGCCTCAACTTACTTTTTAAGAGAGAGAGTTAGACTAACCTCATCTCTTCCAGAATCCCGATGTTTTCTTTCTTTATCACATTATCATAGTTTTTATAGCCCAGGATTTTTTCTATCTGATTCGTATGGGCCCTTTTTACTTTCATTAGTTCTTCAGAATTGTAGTCCGTAATCCCTTTCGCAAAAACCCTGCCCTCGCATTCAAGCTTTACCACGTCACCCCTATCAAAAGAACCCTCCACATCCACAACCCCTGCCGGAAGCAGGCTATTTTTCCCCAGGATTGCAGCCTTTGCACCAGCGTCCACCCGGACCGTACCGGAAGCTCTTGCAAGAATGAGCCAGCGGGCACGGTTCTTCTGGATATGCCTTTCAGCCAGGAAAAGGGTCCCGATCTCTTCCCCGGCAAGGACTTTAAGGGCAACGTTCTCGATTTCACTATTCGCAATCACGACATAGCAGCCTGCCATGCTGCAGATCTTTGCTGCTTTAATCTTGGTCCGCATACCCCCGACACCCTTGAAACTGGTGGGGTCACCTCCGAAACTTTCGATTTCAGGCGTGATCATTTCTACAAGGGAAAGAAGCTTTGCATCGCTGTGTGTCTTCGGGTTCCGGTCAAAAAGACCGTCAATATCCGAAAGGATTATCAGTAGATCAGCATCGATCTTACTCGCCACCATTGCCGAAAGCTTGTCGTTGTCCCCGAAAATAGCTTCAATTTCATTTGTACAGGTACAATCGTTTTCATTGATAATAGGGACGACTCCGTACTCGAGAAGGGTGGAAATACTGTTTCGGAGGTTCAGGTAGGTCACCCTGTCCGAATAGAATTCATAGGTAAGAAGAATCTGGGCAACTTTCATCCCGTACTTTGAAAAAGCCCTGATCCAGTCCTGCATCAGGATGCTCTGACCCACAGCCGCAGCTGCTTGCCTGATCGGGATTTCCCGGGGTTTGGGAGAGATTCCCAGTTCATTAAGCCCCACGCCGATTGCCCCGGAGCTTACCAGGATTACTTCCTTTCCCTGCTTTCGTAACTCAGAGACCTGGGCCGCAATACCTTCCATGAAAACAGGATCAATGCTGCAGTTTTCCCTGGTGTTGTCGCAGCCCCTTCGGGTGATCGAAGAAGTTCCGATTTTGATAACGATTTTATTAACATCGCGGAAGAATTGGTTTCTATCTGTCAATCGCAATGCCTCAACAAGTCATTTTTGGAATGTGCGGCAGTTAAAATAATTTCCGCCGCAATCCGGATTTCATCGCTTACACTCAATTTGCGCAAGTATTTCAGTTCAAATATATAAAAATATCATAAATATTCCAGGCCGTTCCTTCCACAGGCCCGGACTTCACTCCACATCCTCAAACCTGAGGTCCATTTTTCGGTGGGTATAGGGCTTCGCATCAGTCCCAGAGTAATCCGCAACAACCTGACCCCTGCCCATAAGGATGTATTTATAGATCAGCAGCCCTTCCATGCCCACGGGGCCACGGGAGTGGATCTTATTTGTGCTGATCCCAACTTCAGCCCCCTTCCCGTACCTATAGCCATCAGCGAAACGGGTGGAAGCGTTAATCATGACACTTGAAGAGTCCACAAGCCCGATAAATTCTTTCCTCCGGGAAGCGTTTTCCGTTATTATCCCGTCGGTGTGGTGGGAACCGAAACTGTTTATGTGGTTGATGGCTTCCTTGATGGAATCCACGAGTTTTATTGAAAGGATAAGGTCATTGTACTCAAGACTCCAGTCCTCTTCCGTGGCCTTTGCAAGAGGAGAAAGCCCCTTTCCTGCGAGCAGGGCATAGCTGCCCTCATCACAGCGCAGTTCTACCCCTGCCTTGAGGTACATTTCTGCCATATTCGGCAGGAAAGTTTCGGCAATCCTGCTGTTGACGAGCAGGGTTTCAATTGCATTGCAGACCGCAGGGTACTGGACTTTCGCATCGAAACAGACCTTCCATGCCGTTTCGAGGTCAGCAAATTCATCCACGTAGATATGGCAGATGCCGCTAGTGTGTCCAAGCACCGGGATCTTTGTGTTGTCCTGGATAAACTTCACAAATTCGTTGGACCCTCTAGGGATAAGGAGATCTATATACGCATCCAGGCTCAAAAGGTCCATAACCTCTCCCCTGGTTTCCATCAGCTGAAAAGCCCCTGTGGGCATACCTTCTGTGGATTCGATGGCCCTGACAAGGACATCGAAAATCGTGCGGTTTGACTCCCTGGCCTCACTTCCGCCTTTGAAAATAGTTGCGTTTCCACTCTTCAGGCAGAGGGACATGACCTGAGGCACCACGTCAGGCCGTGACTCAAAGATTACCGCAATCAGACCTATGGGACAGCTTACCTGGTAGAGAATAAGGTCCTGATCAAGCTCGAGGGTAGAGAGGGTCTCTCCCACAGGGTCCTTAAGTTTTACCATATCCCTGATTCCTGCAATCATCCCGTCTATCTTCGAGTCGGTAACCTTCAACCTATCCACGAGGGCCTGAGTGAGCTTTCCGGCCTGTTTCAATTCCCCGGCATATTCAATGTCCCTTGCATTTGCCTCAAGGACTGCTTTTCTCTCCCGGTCCAGGGCTTCCGCCATAGCTTCTAGAGCCCTGTTTTTGACATCTCCGCTTATGCTGGCAAGTTCTATTGATGCCTTTTTTGCCGCAATTACTTTATTTTCAATATCGCTAGCCATATAATCACCAACTTTATTTAATAACCCGTAACTGCATCAACTCAGGTAGCACGACCAATCTAACTCATCAGATCCGATTCAATAAGTTTGCCATCAAATCCGATTCAAGATACTATCCAACCACCTAATCTCGTTTACCAGATACAATTCAATGAAAACTTTCGCAGAATCCCGCCCATAAAGAGCCTCATGTTGCTCATATGTTCTGGATTTATGTCCTTGCGTTTACAGGTTGTACTCATACTTCAAAAAGTGTACCGTTTCTTTCTTAATGCATATCCTATGTTCGTATTGAGGCTCTTGTTAAGACTTATTTGAATACATAACGAAACAAGTTAAAGAAAGAAGGTAGACCAGAACCTTTCAATTATTTCGTTTGTTTTTCCGAAAAGATAATATAAAGGTTCCTTACCGTACATTTTTGCGTATTGTGCAGGTATATGATACAGTCAGGACCTAAATAAAAGGTACCATTCTAAGAGGCAAATTCGATGTACCTAAATTAAATGATCCCGGAATCTATTGAATTCACAAATATTAAAGAAGGAACCGGGAAATTAAAGAAGGAACCGGGAATCCGAAAAACACCTGGAATTGAAAAGAGTTCAATATTCAGAAGAAAGGTATAGATCAAAGCTTTAAATCCATTAATTTTAGTAGACAATTTCTCCTGCTCAAATCCCTTCGGGTTATGGGGGAAAAAAGATTGAATGGTCCTCATCTGTCCCCGGATTTCGGGAAAAAGAGAATATACCGAATTTGCTTTTTTCTGGGAAATATTATTTCAAAACGAATATATATTCGGGGAATCTTAACTATAAGACATGCCACTCCAGCACAGAACTGGCATACAGAATACTGAAAAATGAGCTGGCAATACACCTGTGTAATTTTGACCAGCGGGCAAGAAGAAAAGAAGCGGGTAAACTTTACTGTCCGAAAGCAGAAATTTTCCGGAACAGTAAAAAGCGCTACAGAATACTGCATTATTTCTGGAAAAAAAATCCGGCAATTCATTCAACCGCAATCATATTTGGTCACATTCATGTACAAAGATTATTATAGGTGTAAAGCTATATGGTCATGGGGATTACTTCAGTAGATTGGTGGTGTGTAAAAAATGAAATCATTCGCGTTAGTCCGGGCGGACGACTCGGACAAAGTAAAAATTGCATTACATGATCTTGAACGATACGGACACATTCAGTTTTCAGCGACTCCCAGATGCATAGAACCAAACTATGCTGACGAACTTCTTGTTAGCGTAATGGGAGTGCCCCTCAAGTCAAAATGCAACTCTGCGGCATTGGTTGAGTTGAATAACCATGCGGGGGCAGCGATTAGCAGGCTGAAGAAAATTCATCCTCCTGCTCACATAATAATCATCAGTCCGAGACACAAAATGTTTGAGGAAATTTCGGGCAAGTTCCTGAAATATCCGGAGTTCGATCGAACTTTCAACCATAACAAACAATCGGAAAACCTGGATATGGTCCAGGAAAAAGGAGCCGAGCGCCCACTTATAGCAAACAACCAGACAAACTGATATAGTTAAGAAGAAAGGGAAGCCAGGAAGATCCATGAAGAAAGAATAAAACTGATTTTCCTTTTCTTCCAGACTAATCTGTTTTCTGATATTTATTCCTATTTTTTACTTTATATTCCGGATTTCAAGAATTAAGATTATCCAGGTTAGAGACTGTTAAATTAGAGATTTTGAAGTTAGAGATTTTGAAGTTAGAGATTTTGAAGTTAGAGATTCATAATTCAACTTTTCAATCATTTCCGGACTTCACTTCGACTTCCAGGTCCAGGTCCAAACACGAACCGGTTATGGACCGGAGTTTTGAGACATAGGTATGGAGGCTTTCCACATCCTTTATTTCTTTTTGCGTTATTAGCTTCAGCTTATTCCTGATCTGAAGTTCGGGTTTTATGCCAAGGTTCCCGAAATACTCGGAAAGCTTTGAAGCAAGAATTTCCCCTCTCCTGTCCCAGTCCGTGAGCACAATTATTTCCCGGTCCTGTCTCGCAATCCGTTCGGAAAAATTAAAAAGAGAATGCCGGGTTGCAAGCTCAAAACTACCTTCTATTCCAAGCTTCTTCAGCGAGAGGACATCTCTTTTGCCCTCTACTATGATAATAGCGCCTTTCCTGGCATATTCTGAAAGCTCAGAAAGCAGCTCTTCGACCCTTTCAAGCCTTTTTCGGTATATTTCAACATCAACCACGTTACATGCAACCTGTTCTTGTAATTAAAACCTTAATGAACTAAACCCTTCTTAAAACTTTAAAAATCTTCTGTAACTTCCTTGTTATATAATTTCCTTGTTCTGTAATTCCCTTGTTCTGTAACTTCTTTATTATTCCTTCAAATGAGCTCCAAAAACTGAAACTGCCTGTTCATATGAAATTCCCTTTATTACGACAGACTTCTTGCTGTTTGTAGCCCCGCTATTGATAAATATATCCGAACTGCTTACCCCGAAAAGTTCGGCAAGGCTTTCGATCAATTGCTCGTTTGCCTTCCCTTTCTGAGCATTTTTGGTCAGCTTTACTTCTATTCTTTTGCGCCATTCATTGTAACCACTGGGAACGGAAAGCACTTTTGAACCAGGAGTGACTTCAATATCCACGCCTACACCGGAATCAAGCATTTTAATCGCATTTTCAAAAGGCATGTTTGTCAGTTTTCCAGTAGATAATATAAATCAATAGCGAATTGATAGAACAAATTGACAAAACAATAACTGTTGGTCAAACAAATCAATTGCACGCAATTAAATCACTCGCACGCAATTATAAGGATTTTGAAAAAACGGAGAGGAAATAGTGCTGTAGCCCGGACGCACTAACTCCGAAAGTTCATCCTCTGGAATTCCGCAGTCCCTTTCAGTTACCCTCGTGCCGGGCAATATCACACTATCGATGTACCGCATTGGGGTTGTCTGTACACTCACAGTCAGGGATTCCCATTCTCTCGTGCAAGGACCTATACAATGCGCCTAGAAATTATATACATTTATTAAGATATAAAGGTAGCGCCACATACATATATATACTATATATAAAGGATGTGGGACCAGAAATTAATACATACGTATCAAGGTGTGGGATCGGGAAATCAGACACTATGTTAAACGTATGGAGTCAGAAAATATCCTGTCATACTACTAAGAAACAAATGACATTATTAGGATATATTCAAATATCATTTTAAAATCTCCCGGAAATGGCCAAACTGGATGAAAAAATTACAAAATAAAATAACATTCTTAAGGTAAAGTTATATATTATGCATATATCTGGTCTTCCATAAACTGAACCCTGGTGCTGGATAAACGGCAGGAGTACTATTTTATGTACGGCACTGAGCAGATAATTTCCGGAACTATCATCGCAGGTCCCGAACTGGAGCCCATTGAAGGGTATATCTGTGTAAAAAACGGGACCATTACGGAGATAGGAGAGGAAAGGAACGGGTCTGCAAACATTGTAGCTCCCTGCTTTGTCAATGCCCATACCCACCTTGGGGATTCCGTGTGCAAGGATCCCCGAATGGGAGAGGTATCCGGTTTTAGGGTAGAAAGGGACCTTGACTCCCTCGTAAAACCACCTGACGGGCTTAAACACAGAATACTTCAGGAAACTCCCTACAAAAAATTAATAGAAAGCATAAGGAGATCTCTGCTGGACATGATAGAAACCGGCACCTATGCTTTTGCAGATTTCAGGGAAGGAGGAGTTGTAGGGGCTGCAGCTCTGAATAAAGCTCTGGAAGGGATGGAGCTAGATTCCCTGGTACTTGGGAGACCCACTCAACCCGAATTACCCCTGCCAATCGTACTGAATGAGGTAAAGAGGGTTCTTCTGCATTCCGACGGGCTTGGGATGAGCGGAGCAAACGACCTGGAGTTTGAACGGCTTAAGGAGATTGCCTCCTGCACAAGAAAACACAAAAAAATCTTCGCCATTCATGCAGGGGAAAAAAACAGGAGTGATATAGAAAAAGCCCTATCCCTGGACCCCGACATATTGATCCACCTTACAAAAGCCGAAAAAAAAGACCTTGATGAAATAGCCGAAGCCGGGATTCCCGTAGTTATTTGCCCGAGGTCGAATTTTATGACAGGGGTTGGCATGGCGCCTATTGCCGAAATGCTGGAAGCGGGAATCAGGGTAGCTGCAGGAACAGATAATGTAATGTTAAATTCTGTAAATATGTTTTCCGAAATGGAATTTATGTCTAAAGTTTTTTCAATAGATGACAGACAAGTATTTAAAATTTGCACACTTAATGGTTCTTTTGTAATGGGGCTCGATTCCGCGGGTTCGATAGAAAAGGGGAATAAAGCTAATTTGATGATCCTTAATGGAAATTCAAACAATCTTTCAGGGATAAAGAACCCGATAAACGGAATCGTCAGGAGGGCAAGGCCCGACGACATATTATCTGTGCTTCATACGTAAAGCAGATGGAGAACATGACATGACAGGCGAGTTTTACCGAAACATAATAATTGCAACAGACGGATCCGAGAATACCAACAGGGCCATTTCCTACGGGATTGAGATTGCAAAACTCAGCGGGGCAACAGTCCACGCCCTCTACGTGTTGGATACATCTTCTTTTTCCTCAATACCAATGGATGCCGGCTGGGAAGCAATGTACGAACTCCTGAGAAAGGAAGGTGAAAAAGCGGTTTCCAATGTGAAAGAAATAGGGGAAGCTTCAGGGGTTGAGGTAAAAGAAGTGCTCGGGGAAGGGCATCCAAGTAATGAGATAATAAGTTTTGCGGAAGAAAACAACGCAGACCTGATAGTTATGGGCACGCTGGGGAAAAGCGGAATCGACCGGTTCCTCCTCGGAAGTGTTGCAGAAAAAGTGGTGAGAAATTCCAAAATTCCGGTAATGGTCGTCCGGAGTGAAGAAAAAACCTGAGCCTGTGCACATGGAGAAAAGAAATTTCCAGGGAAACAGGATTTCAGGGAAAAGAATCCAGGATTCAGATGATAACAAAGGTGTAGATGAGATGCCAAAAAACATTTTCATTGAAGACATCATGGTGAGGGACGTTGCATGCGCGACTCTCCCCGGTTCTAGAGACGAGGTTCTTAAGATCCTTAAGAACAAACAGATATCGGGGGTCCCCGTGCTCAAAGATTCCAGGGTTGTAGGGATTGTCACCAGAACAAACCTTTTGCAAAACCCGGAAGAAGAGCAGCTGGCCCTCCTCATGACCCGGGACCCGATGACCATATCCCCCAATTCAGACCTGCAAACTGCTGCACGCATACTCCTGGAACACAGGATCCGCAGACTTCCTGTCGTAGACGATGGAAAACTCGTAGGGCTTGTTACGATAGCGGACGTTATAGGTACGATCGCTGACATGAACATCGATACCCCGATAAAGGATTATGTGGATGAGGAGGTAGTTGCGGCCTACAGTGAAACACCTTTGCCTGTTGTCGCCAGGATAATGGAGCTTGCCGGCGTCAAAGCCGTGCCGGTGCTTGATGCAAACCTGGAACTTGTGGGAATCATCTCGGACCGAGACATCATTGCTGCCAGTGTAATCGAAGACAGCGTTGAGATGTCTGATATGTCCGCAGGCTCGGACGATGATGCCTGGACCTGGGAATCCATGAGAGACACCATGAGCATATACTACAGCGTATCAAGGATCAAAGTCCCGAACCTGCTTGCCAGCGACATTATGATAAGGGAACCGATCACTGCCACTTATATCGCTTCGGTCAGTGACTGCGCCCGGAAGATGAAACGCAACAGGATCGACCAGATCCCCATCATCAACGCAAACCGAAAACTCCAGGGCCTCTTAAGAGACCGCGACCTCCTGAAACCACTGATGGAAGCGGAGTAAAAAACATCAGGTTCAAAAAACTCTGATTAAAATACGCCCTTAAAACATCCTGTTTAAAAACAATAAGGAAGGCACCTTTTCCCGAGGCTGGGCCTTCCAAAACATACTTTTTTAAGGAGTCAAAAAAATGGACAGGCCTTTTATTTTCATAAATTCAGCAATGTCCGCTGACGGTAAGCTTTCAACAAAGGAGAGGAAACAGGTAAGGATCTCGGGAAAACTGGATTTTGAGCGGGTTGACGAACTCCGGGCCGGGACTGATGCCATCATGGTAGGGATCGGGACCGTAATGGCCGATGACCCGAGTCTCACCGTAAAGTCTCCCGAGAGAAAGGCAGCCAGGAAAGCTGCCGGTAAAGATGAGAACCCCATCCGGATCATTGTGGATAGTGCTGCCAGGACCCCACTTGAAGCAGACATTTTCAAAAAAGGGGAAGGAAAAAGGATCATTGCAGTTTCAAATTCCGCCCCTGCTGAGAAAGTCAAAAAGTTAGAAGAAAAAGCCCTGGTAATCAAAACCGGAGACCGGAAAGTTGACCTTTCCGCACTTGCAAGGAAATTGAAGGAGATGGGCATAAACACCCTGATGGTCGAAGGAGGCGCAACCCTGAACTGGGGCATGCTCTCCGAAGGCCTGGCGGATGAGATCTATACCTTCGTAGGAAACCTTATTATCGGAGGGGCGACATCCCCCACATTCACGGACGGAGAAGGGTTTAAGGAAAACGAAATTCTGGAACTTGAACTGCTCTCAGCCGAAAAAGTCGAAGATGGTATGCTCCTGAAATGGAAGGTCAGAGGAAAGCGGACCTGAAGCTTTCCCTGTTTAATCATTTTTTTATTCTGCTTTTTTACCCAGCTTTTTTATTCTGCTTTTTTATTCTGCTTTTTTACCCGGCTTTTTTACCCGGCTTTTTTATTCTGCTTTTTTATTCTGCTTTTTTATTCTGCTTTTTTACCCGGCTTTTCATAACCCGATCAATCGGCTTTAGGCCTGAGCAGGTGTTTTTCAAACCCACCCTCCCTGTATACGAAGACCTCGAGTTCGCATCCCCCTTTCAAGAAGTCCCTCATCCTGCGGTCATAGGTACGCTGGACATGCTTCAAGCCATTTTTCGTAAAGTGAGCATCCACTGCCTCCAAAAAACCTATAATCTGCCGAATGTAGGCTTCTTCATATGCTTTTGTCTCCCTGGCAATTGATTCGCATTCGGAATCCGAAAGATCGCAGTGGTAGCTCCCGTGCTCGTTTAAGCCGCTTATCTGCCTCCAGTCCACCCGACCAGTTTCGTCGGCTTCTCTGTGGAGCATATAGGGGTAGACCCTGCAGATTAAAGGGCGGCTCCCATATATTTTGCAGCGATTGTTCTCCAGGAAGATGCAGGAACCGTCAGGTTTTGTTTTAAGGGCATAACCCGAGACATAGAACCTGCCTTTCTGATCACAAAACTCGTAATAAGGAGCAGGGATGGGGGCATCGGGATCGATCTCCAGAATCACTGCCAGGTCTGCATCGAGCAGGAAGACATGGTCGTTGAACTCTTTCGTACAACAGCGGGCGCAGAGTTCGCATTTGAACCCCAGTTCTTTGATGATGCTGACAAATTCCGGGTCCGGGAAACTCCTTACGCCAGTAAGTTCCTCTTTTGCTTCTGCAAGCCTGGTTTCAATGGAATTGTTATTTACGCTGATCACCTTTTTCAAAAAAGAGTCATACACTATTTATATCTTACACGATTTATACCTTAGTAACCTATTTTGCATGCCTCTTTCAGAGATATTGTGTCCGATTTTAGGTCCGTGTCCGTAACATTTAATTACTAGCATTTCTTTTTATGATAAACCCAAAGCTTGATAGCATATAATTTCACAGTTTCAGGCTATTATGGACATTGGAAATTCTCATCAAGATCATTGAGAAATTATCGATTGTATATTAATCGTATCATGATGCTATATTGCCAGGGCTCGCTGAGAAGGATAGAAATCCGCGGCAGTCAGCAGTGGCCCGCAATAAAGAGATATGGGATACGAAGAAATTATCACTGAATCTATAGCAAATCCAGATTGAAAATTAACGAGGCATGACAATGGGCAAAACCGGCAGCATTGAATGGATAAAAGCAAAAGGCAGAAAAGGAAGAGTAATCAAGATCGAGAAGTCAAAGGCCCACAAGGCACACCCTGGGCCCGCACAGCGTTTCACTTCATCAGGTCACAAGAGACGCTTCATGAAGAGATCCGCAAAAGCCCTTGTGAAGTGATTTGAAGGGCTTTTTCTTTTTTACTTTTTCTTGTATTTTTCCTGTTGTTTATATTGGATTTATCCTGTTGTTACTGATATTGGATTTATTCTGTTGTTTATATTGGATTTATCCTGTTGTTACTGATATTGGATTTATTCTGTTGTTTATATTGGATTTATTCTGTTGTTTATATTGGATTTATTCTGTTGTTTATATTGGATTTTTCCTGTGGTATGGGTTTATTTATCGGCTGGCCGCCCCTGGAACGTATGATGGTTGTATTGGAAAATTGCCCAGGGTTGATTTACCCACTGTGAATTCCGGACCTTCCGCCACGAGTTCAGGCCCAGGTATTGAAAGCCAGATATGCAACACTAACCCCTACAAGGCAGAGCGCGACATTCAGGAAGATGTTCAGGAAAAAAGAAACATTTTTTCCTTCCTCAAGCAGCCTGAAGGTTTCATAGGCGAAAGTGGAAAATGTCGTAAAGGAGCCGAGCATCCCGATGTTTACCAGGTAGACCATGGATTCCGGTTCCGAGGAAAAAGTAAGAAATGCGAGCAAGACGCTGCCCAGGAAGTTTACGGAAAGTGTCCCGGCAGGAATGTTCTGGATTTTCGGGATCCGGCTTGAGACCGCATAGCGCAGGGATGCCCCAATGAAACCTCCCGAACCTACAAGGAAGAGTTTTCCGAAAACCGGAAGTTCTAACATTTCAGGCCCTCCAGCTTGAAATCGACTTTATGACGCTCCTGCCGAGGAAAACCCCGGTTAGGGTCAAAAAGAGATTTAAGCTGATGTTTCCGAGGGCCGGGAAAAAAGACATTTCGAAAGACTGGACTGCAAATGTGGAAAAGGTGGTAAATGCACCCATAAAACCGGTTCCGAATGCAATCCTTCCCTTAGGGCCTATAAACCCCAGGTACTCCGTATCATACATGATCAACCCAAGCATGAAGCTCCCGAGTACGTTTACCGAAAGAATGCCCAGCTGCGCTTCCACAAGCTCGCAGAGCAAAAACCGGCATACGGCTCCAAGAAATCCGCCGACCCCTATAAGGAGGATTTTGTCCGTGTCTTTTTCCGGAGAGGACATAGTCTTCACTTTGAAGGTTGTTAATTCTTCCCGCATATTATGGCTATGTATATAAAATTTTATCTATCGGCAGGCGGAAACCTGCTTGAAGCCTTCCTGTGCCCACAAAGCCCGGTAATTTCAACCCGATTCAGGGAACTTGCGGCCTGTTTGTGGAGTTTCCACCGCTTTTGCGGCTTTGGCCTGCAAGCCTGAACCCATAATTGCCAGGGGTTATCCGGGATTCTCCGGAATCATTCAATTAAAAAGACGTCTACTTCCTCTCCTGCTTCGTACCCTTCCACATTTTCAGGCACAAGCACAAAGCCGTCGGCTTTTGCAACGGAGCTAAGGACCCCTGCTCCGGCTCCCATCAGGGGGCGCACGAGGTCGCCTTCAAAGACTACCCGGACAAAATTGACATAGCCTATCTTTGAGCTGATTTTTGAAGCCAGTTGCCTTCTCAGGGGAATTTCCGGAGGTTCCGGGATTGACCCGCGCTTTCGAAGTCCTGGCCGGACAAAGAAGTACATTGCAACAAGCCCTGCTACGGGATAGCCGGGAAGACAGACAACCGGAACCTCACCTATGACACCAAGTGCCGTGGGTTTTCCTGGGATTAAGCCTACCCCGTGTACGAGCAGATTTCCCAGCCCCTCAACTACCTGGGGGGCATGGTCCCGCTTTCCCACCGAAGTGCCGCCTGAGAGGAGGATCATGTCCGCATCCAGATTAGCTTCCACAGCCTCCCTGATCTTCCGGGGGTCGTCAGGCACGATCCCGGTACAACGGGAGATCCCTCCCCATTTCTCCACATAGAGGGCGGCCATCAACCCGTTTGTCTCAAGGACCTTCCCGGGAGGCGGAACTTCACCGGCTTTTTCCCGGCTTATGAGTTCGTCCCCTGTGGGGATGACCGCAACGACCGGTTTTCGGAAAACCCTGACCCTGTTAAGGCCGAGTGAAGCAAGCACTGAAGCATCACAGGGACGGAGGAGGTGTCCCACTTCAAAGACCGGGTCTCCGGCTTTTATGTCTTCCCCGACAGGCCCCACGTTCCTGTTAGGGTAGACCTGGGCCCTGACTTCGACCAGGTTTCCGACTACAGCCGTATCCTCGACCATGAGCACGGCATCGGCTTCCTCCGGCACGGCTGCCCCTGTATGGACCCAGGTGCAGCTCCCGTCCTCCACCCGATCGGAAAGCTGCAGCAGCACGGGACTTGCCGGGGAGGCCCCGAAGGTATCGGAGGCCCTTACAGCGTAGCCATCCATTGCGGAACGCCTGTAATGGGGGACATTCCTTCCTGCAACAATTTCATCTGCCAGCACCCTACCTGCACAAGCTTCAAGGGCGACTTCCTCAGCTTCCCGAAGAGGGGAGATATGTTCAAGGAAGACTTGCCCGGCTTCTTCAACCGGAGTGCGCGCTTTGAATATCCTGCCCATGCTATCAGGACCTCCCGCGAAAAAATCAGCCTCCGGAAACCGGGGGCAGAACTGCGATTTCGTCGGCCTCGGACAGAAGAGTGTCAAGCCCTTCCAGATGGCGGACATTGTTTCCATTGATCAGGACATTAATATTTCCGCAGAGGACCGGGTCTTTACATTCGACTTCCTGAGATTCGTTTTCAAAAATGAGTTTCTTTAATTCGGGAAATTTTTCCGCAAGGGATAAAAGGACATCACTCACTTTTTCTCCGGAAAGCTGCAGTTCCGACGTCCCCGCAGCTTCACGCAGATTTGCAAATAATTTGATTTTCACCTCAGCCATGAGGTACAGTATTTCACAATTCCTTAAAATACCTATGGATAAAGCAGCGGGCATTCCGGATACGGAAATGTCATAATACAGGAAAACGGATATTATATTGGGACAGAGGACATAACTTGAAAGTGCTTAAAAGTGCTTAAAAATAAGAAATTAACCGGGGTTCCTTAAAAGAGAATTTTTCACATTAAGTGGGGAATCTAATTAAAATCTTCAATTCCGGAGGGGGCAGAGGAACGGAAAAAGGACCAAAAAGAAAGGAAAATTTTTCTATAGAAAACCCGGAAGATCCTGATTCTCCTGAAAGCCCGGAGGCTGGCGAGTTGTCTGGAGGATCCGAAAAAGGGAAATCTGAAACCGGGGCCTGGAACTGCAAGAGCTGCCTTGAAATAAAAATAGAGGAGCTCATGACCCGGGAAGTGGTCACTGTACACGAAGATGCTCTACTTGAAGAAATCTTTACCCTCTTTGAAAAGTACTTATACCATACCTTACCGGTATTGAACTCCAGAGGGGAACTGGCAGGGATAATCGATCAGGATATTGTACTTGAAATTCTGCTTTTTGCCCATATCCCGAGGGCAAAGCACACCCACCTTGTAGCTGTGAGGTCTCTTGGGGTACACGCAAAAGATGTCATGATCACACACCCTGTGACAATCCCTCCTGGATCTACACTCATAGATGCAGCAGAAATGATGATGAAGCACCGGTTTGACCGCGTCTGCGTAACCGAGAAAGGAAAACTGGTAGGAGTCATATCCAAAAGAGATATCGTAAGGGAAGTTTCCAGAAGAAGAGCCCTTGAAATGGGTTAAAAAGAAAGAGGGGAGGTCCGAAAGACGTGAGTGCCCTTTTGCAGGTACTGTTTCTCCTGTTTACCGTAAAGGTTTTCGGAGAAATATTCGAAAGGATCGGAATCCCGGCAATTCTGGGAGAGATCCTCGCCGGAGTGACTCTGGGAGTACTCTTTCTGGACATAGACCTTGAAGTCCTATCTTTTTTTGCCGAACTGGGAGCAATTTTCCTTCTCTTTACCGCAGGGTACAAAGAAGTGCACCTGAAGGATCTGAAATCTGCATCCGAAATAGCTCTTGTCCCGACCCTCTTCCAGATTATCCTTGCCTTTGCTTTCGGTTTCGGGATAGGCAGACTTTTTTCCTTCGGTTTCCTTGAGAGCCTCTTCATGGCAGTTGCCTTCAGCCCCACAAGCATAGGAGTGGTGGTCAGGACCCTTATCGACCTGGACTATCTCTCCACAAGGCCAGGCACGGTAATGCTCTCCTCCTCAATCCTGGACGACATCATAGGAATCTTTTTCCTTTCCATAGTGGTCACTTTTGCCCGTTTCCAGCAGGTGCCTTCGGCCGGCCAGGTCCTGCTCATTGCAGGAAAAATCCTGGCCTTCCTGGGGCTCATGTACCTGCTGGGAAAATACTTTTTCCCCCGCCTTTTTGTGTACGTCCAGCGCATGCACGCAAAAGAAGCCATTTTTGCTTTCGTGGTAATGGTCGCCCTCTTTTCAGCCTACCTTGCCGAACTCTTCGAACTGCATGCCGTCATAGGGGCCTTCATAGGCGGGGTCCTTATTTCCGAAATTCCCCTTGCCAAACTCCAGGATGTCCAGAGCAAGGTAAGCGGGCTTGCCTACGGGATCCTGATCCCTTTCTTTTTTGCTTTCATAGGATACTCAATAGAATTGGCTTCCCTCGAAGGCACGGGACTTTTCACCCTGCTGGTGACCGTTGCGGCCCTTTCCGGAAAACTGATAGGAGGCTTCATAGGGTCAAAAGCCGTGGGATTCGACTTCTATGACAGCCTGATTTTCGGGATAGGAGTGATGCCTCGGGCCGGAGTCGAGCTTGTCGTGCTCTCCATAGGAAGGGGGCTGGGAATCATCAGCAAGGAGGTTTTTTCGGCTATCGTGGTGATGGTTGCAGTGTCGATTATTGTCTCCCCGGTCTGTTTGAAATGGGCAATCCTGAAGAAGAAAAAGAAATCAGGAGATTGAACAGGACTGAAGCGAAGTTCACCCCCAAAAAGGAACGAAATACCCCCAAAAAAGGAACAAAATGGAGGTATCTCCACATTTCATTTATACACTCTTGCCCGGAGATATTTCACGAGCTCCATGGCTATAAACGTGGTCGATGCAAGGGGAAGGATGACTCCCCAGTCGGCCAGCGAAAGCGGCACTGTCCGGAAAGCCGTTTGCATGAACGGGACATAGACCACAAGGAGCTGCAGGCCAACCGTGGCTCCCACGGCATATAGGAGGGGTTTGTTCGTAAAAAGCCCCAGGGCAAAAATCGAATACCTGTCCGAGCGCCAGTTAAAGGCATTGAACAGCTCTGAAAAGACCACCAGAGTGAAGATAAGGGTTTGCAGTTTAGCCAGGGGAAAACCGCTGTCGAGAGACCATAGCAGGACGATCAGGCCCTGCAGGGCAATCAGACCCCCGATTCCCAGCGCCGCTGCGACCTCCCGGCGGGTAATCAGCCCTTCCTTAACATCCCTTGGCTTCTGCTTCATGAGCCCCCTGTCGGGAGGCTCTACGGAAAGGGCCATGGGGGGCAGGCCGTCCGTGATAAGGTTTATCCAGAGGATCTGCACGGCGATCAGGGGAAGGACCTGCCAGCCCAGAACCGCGATCAGGACGATAAGGACTTCTCCAAGATGGGTTGTGAGCCCGTATGCGATAAAATTTTTAATGTTTTTGAATATGTTTCGCCCTTCCTCCACCGCAGCCACAATTGACGCAAAGTTGTCGTCGGTGAGGATCATGCTTGAGGCTTCTTTGCTCACGTCCGTACCCGTGATGCCCATGGCAATGCCCATATCCGCAGCTTTCAGGGCAGGGGCATCGTTTACTCCGTCCCCGGTCATTGCCACAACATAACCTTTTTTCTTTAAGGCTTCCACAACCCTGAGCTTGTGGATGGGATACACCCTCGCATAGACCGAGACCCTTTCGACAATCTCCTCAAACTCAACGGCTCCCAGGCTGTCCAGTTCGCTGCCCGTGAGGATCAGGTCGTTTTCCCCGAAGATCCCGAGTTCCCTTGCAATAGCCGATGCCGTAATTTTATGGTCTCCGGTGATCATCACGGTCTTGATGCCGGCGTTCGCACAGGTAAGGATTGCAGCTTTAACCTCTTCTCTTGGAGGGTCGCGCATCCCCATAAGCCCTACAAAAACCATTTCCTGCTCCGTTTCCCCGGAAGGAAGCTCTTCTTCCAGAAACCTGAAGGCAAACGCCATCACCCGAAGGGCCTGGTCTGCCATCTCCCTTACCTGCCCGAGGACCTCTTCCCTGAGGCCAGGGCTTAAAGACCTTTCCTCACCTTCAAGAAAGATTTTTGTGCAGGAATCAAGGATCACTTCCGGAGCCCCTTTAGAGCAGGCAAAAAGCCTGATTCCCGACACACGTTCCGTATCATCAAGAGCATTCAGGGTGGTCATCCTCTTGCTTTCCGAAGAAAAGGGAATTTCTCCGACCCGCCTGTACTTTTCTTCAAGTTCGGCTTTTCGGAAACCTGCTTTGGCAGCAGCGACCACAAGAGCGGCTTCGGTAGGGTCACCCTTTATATCCCATTCCCCGTCCTCATTAAAAAGGCCCGAATCATTGCAAAGCGCACCCGTGACCAGCAGCCTCCTGAGGTGGGGCTCTTCCGGAGAAAGCTCGGTTTCCCCGCTTAAAAACTTCCCTTCAGGCTCGTACCCTGTGCCTGTGACATCCAGCCCTTTTCCATTGACGTATATCCGCTCAACCGTCATCTTGTTCTGGGTCAGGGTTCCGGTCTTGTCCGAACAGATAACATTGGTTGCGCCCAGTGTCTCCACTGAAGGCAGTTTTCTCACAAGGGCGTGCCGGGCGACCATCCGCCTGACCCCGAGCCCCAGCCCCACGGCCACAACAGCCGGGAGGGCTTCGGGGATTGCAGCAACTGCCAGGGCAACGCCCCAGAGGAACATGTCAAAAAGAGGAAAACCGTTAAGGACTCCAAGCAAAGCGACAAAAGCCACAACCACAAGGGTTGCGATGCCAATCCACCTCCCGAACTTGTCCAGGCTTTCCTGCAGAGGGGTCCGCTTCCGTTCGATCTGCCCAAGAAGCCCCGCAAGCATCCCAAAGGCGGTCTTCATCCCGGTTGCCGTGACCACTGCCTTTCCTCTCCCATAGGAGACTGCAGTTCCGGTGTAGACAATGTTTCTCCTGTCGGCTTCGGGAGTTTCCGGGGGCAGGAGATCACTATGCTTTTCAACAGGCACGGATTCCCCGGTCAGGGCGGATTCGTCCACCCTGAGGTTAAAGCCCTCGACAAGCCTTGAGTCGGCGGGGATGCGGTCCCCTGCCTGGAGCAGGATGATGTCTCCGGGGACCAGTTCTTTCGAAGGGATCTTTTTCTCAGCCCCGTTTCTGATAACCAGGGCTTCGGGGGCTGTCAGGGACTTAAGGAGTTCAATTGCCTTTTCTGCCCTGTACTCCTGCACAAAACCCAGTATCCCTGCCAGAAAGACCGTAAACATTATCACGACTGCATCCACAAGCTCCCCAAGCCAGGCCGAGACGACTGCTGCTGCTATAAGAATGATTATAAGGATGCTTTTGAACTGGGAAAGGAAAAGTTTTAGGACAGAAATTTTCTCTTCCTCTTCAAGTTCGTTTTTTCCGAACTCAAGAAGCCTCTTTTCGGCTTCTTCGGGACTCAACCCGGATTCAGATGTCTCCAGCACCTCAAAAACGGATGTAACTTCCTGGTCGTGATACACTTGGAATTCCTCATATTCCCTTATCTTCAGGATAGTACCTTTTGTTTAATTGTCCTTAACATTAATTCTGTATCATTAATTACGTATCGTTAATTACGTATCATTGATTCGTTATCACTGATTGTCCTTACCCATTATAAAAAAGGTTTAATGTATATATAGCGGGCAAACATATTGAATATGGATGCTGACATTTTTTGAGGCTGTTGTCCTGGGTATTGTTCAGGGAGTTGCAGAGTGGCTGCCGGTAAGCAGTGAAGGGGTAGCTTCCCTTATTATGATCAACTTTTTTGGGAAATCGATATCAGAGGCAATTCCTATTGCCATCTGGCTGCACATGGGAACCCTCCTGGCGGCCCTTGTCTACTTTAGAGAAGAAGTGCTTTTGATTATAAGGAAGCTCCCAGATTATTTTAGCAAAGTAATATTTAGCAAAGTAAATTCCGGGAAAAAGGAACAGGAAAAGCCTTCTTCCGAAAATTCGGGGGAGACAAACCTTTTGATTAGCTTCCTTATAATCTCCACTTTTCTCACAGGGTGCATCGGGCTGCCAATCATGCTGTTCGTAACCGAGGCAGCAGAGGTTTCCGGGGAACTTGCTACCGCTGCCGTAGGAATTTTTTTAATACTAACCGGCTTATTCCAGCGAATTTCAGCAGATACGAAAAATTCAAAAAAAATACCGGATACGAAGGATGCTCTGCTTGTAGGCGCGGCTCAGGGCTTTTCTGCATTTCCCGGAATCAGCCGTTCAGGAATTACAGTTGCAGCCCTTCTCTTCAGAGACTTTGATTCCGAAAGGGCTCTTAAATTTAGTTTTTTGATGAGTATACCCGCAGTCCTTGGCGCCGAAATAGGAATCGGAATTATGGACCTTATAGCGATAGACATCCCCTCGCTTCTTGCACTAATTTTTTCCTTTGTATTCGGACTGCTTACTATCAACTTCTTATTAAAAGTAACCCAAAAAGTCAATTTTTCTAATTTCTGCATAATTCTCGGTTTCATAAGTGTCCTTTCCCTATTATTATGAACTATCCTTAGCAAATGAAGTTCCGAAGGGCATTTAAACCGGATTAGAACAGGTTGATCCGGGCGCAGGAGATGTCCCTTACCACATAAGATTTTAAGGGCATTTTAGCCGGAGATGAAAAGTTCAAAACCCTTTAAGGTCAGGGAAACCGCTTCTGTTGAGCTTTGGAACTCCTTGTTTTTTTGAGTGATATCCTCACCCCTCACAAAAACAACATGGTCTTGAACTGAAACTTATTTTACACACGGAGAATAAAGAAGGAACGGATTTGATTTATCCGGCCATGGGGAAGCTATTTCACCCCATTCCTTAAATATAGCTGTGCATATAGGAAAAGAGCCAGTTCTGGAGGGTTTGGAAATAATGCAGACTACGGGCAGCATGAAGGACGAGGAAAACGGGGCAGAGCCTGACGGCGGCCAGAGCCCTGGGTTTATTCGGTTTTCCAGTTCAGATCCCGCAAATTTGCCGGAGCTTTCGGAGAAAAAATACAGGGTTTTTGGACTTTTGATCATCCTTTTTGCCCTCTTCCTCAGGTTTTTTCATCTGGGGGAACGGGTTTTCCACCATGACGAGAGTATACACTCCAGCCTTACCCTGAAACTCCTCGAACACGGGCAGTACAGTTACGACCCCGCCTACCACGGCCCCTTCCTTTACCATTCCACAGCCCTGGTCTTTCACTTCCTCGGAATAAATGACTCCACAGCCCGCCTGCTCCCGGTACTTTTCGGAACAGCCGCAATCCTGGTGCTTTTTTTGCTGAAGAAAGAACTGGGGAAAAGAGGCGTCCTCTGGTCAGCGTTTTTGCTTGCAGCTTCTCCCAGCATGGTTTACTTTTCAAGGTTCTTCAGAAATGACATGATAATCGTCTTCTGCACTATTGCTGCCATCGCAGGAGGGGTCCGATACCTCGAGAACCTTCACAGTCTAAAGAGATATCCGTATCTCATCCTTGCCGTATCGGCCCTTGCCCTTGCAGTGACTGCAAAGGAAAACGCTTACCTGATAATCCTTATCTTCGGAAGCTATGCAGGGCTTAGCATTTTATACGGAATTTATTCCGGATGGAGGAAAGGAAAGTTTAGGCCATCGGAACCCAAAAAGGGGCGTGAAGCTCTTTTCAAAAGTTCTGTCCTCTTACCCTATATTCCTGATGTCCTCCTTTCAGGCGCACTCTTCATTTTCATTGTAATGCTGTTTTACACAAGCCTTTTCAGGAACCCGGAATCCCTTTTCTCAATCGTGGAAAGGGCTTTTTCCCACTGGATGGCAATGCACAGGACCGAGCGCATAGGAGGACCCTTTTACTACTACTTCCCCCTTCTCCTCGTGTACGAAATCCCCGTCCTGCTCTTCGGGACCGCAGGCTTCCTGCACTTCCTTAAAAAGAGAGGGAAAAATTCCCAATTTTTCCTTTTCCTCTGCTACTGGGCCCTTGCAAGCCTGCTGCTCTATTCCTACCTCCAGGAAAAAGTCCCCTGGCTAGTCGTGCATATCATCCTGCCTTTCGGGATTCTTGCAGGAGCATACCTTGGAGAAATGTTTCCCCGAAGACTTAAAAGCAGTCCCGTGGAAAATGCCGATGGGACAAAACCAAAAACCTCCGAACCAAAACATTTTCCAGCTTTCCGGCCAGAGCTTTTTAGGAGAAGCCGCACTATACTGGCAGGGGTTCTTGCCCTCACCCTGGTAATTTCCCTGGTACAGGGCATCTCGGTAAACTACTACAGGAGTATGGAGCCGGCAGAACCGATGACCTACACCCAAGCATCCCCGGACATCCGTGAGCTCATAGAAAAGATAGATGGGTTAAAACTCGGGCCAAAGAGTATGAAGATCTACGTGGTGGACCCGAAAAACCTGTACTGGCCCCTGCCCTGGTACCTTCGGGACTACGAAAAAACAGGATACATGTCAAAGCTTCCCATGAACAAAAAATATGATGCAATAATCGTGCCTGCAGCATACCAGATGTACAGGGAGATTCCGGAAGAAGACTATGCATCCTACAATTTCACCCTGCGTCCCGGAAAAGAGTTCACCCTTTATTACAAAAGGAGCCTGGAAAGGGCTGAATGAAGCCTTTTCCACAGCAGGAAAAAAGAAAATATCCGGGGGACACTCAGTTCCTGGGGCACTCAGGCGAAGTAAAAATTTAAAAAGGAGAAAGGCTTGAGAGGCAAACTTGCCGCAAGTCTTACGAAAGAGGAAAAAATCTATGAAAATAGCAATAATCGGATCCGGAATTGCAGGGCTGTCAGCCGGGTACAGACTTTGCAAAGAGAATGAAGTCCTTATTTTTGAAAAAGATGCGGAAATTGGGGGAATGGCCGCAAGCTGCTGCCAGGAAAGTGCGGAAAATCCATATTTCATTGAAAAATACTACCACCACATCTTCCGGAGTGATTCCGAACTCCTTGCCCTGATAGAGGAACTGGGGCTCGAGAGGAAAATGCTGTGGCTTGAGGGAAAAAATGCCTATTTTGTGGACGGAAAAGCTTACCCGATGAACACACCCCTGGAAATCCTGCGCTTCAAGCCCCTTTCCCTCTCTGACCTTGTAAGGCTGGGCCTGATGGTCCTCAGGATCAGGGGCATTAAAGATACGGCCCCTTATGACAAAATAAAGGCAAAGGACTGGATCCTCGATACCGCAGGGAGCAACGTGTACGAAAACTTTTTTGCCCCCCTTCTGAAAAGCAAATTCGGGGACAACGCCGAAAACGTTTCCGCAGCCTGGCTAATCGGGCGCGTGAAAATCAGGTCGGACAGGGGCAGAGGCGGGGAAAAACTTGGATACATGAAAGGAGGGTTCAATGCCCTGGTAGAAGCCCTGGCAGAGGAAGTGCGTGAAAATGGCGGCATAATCCAGAAAAATACCCCTGTAAGCGAAATCGTCATCCAGGATAACGCTGTACAGGGGGTGGTCGCTAACGGAACTTTTGTAGCCTGTGATGCGGTGATCTCAACCGTAGAACCCGGAGTGCTGGATGCGCTTACAAAAGGCAAACCTGAGGCTTTGCACGAGACCCTCCGGGGCATTCGGTACCAGGGAACCGCATGCGCTCTCCTGGGGCTTGATAGAGGGCTTATGCAGGACGGGACTTACTGGCTGAACATAAAAGCAGACGTGCCTTTCGGAGCCGTTATCGAACACACTAACTTTTTACCCTTTGAGGACTACGGAGAACACCTGGTCTATCTGGCTTCTTATTTCCAGAATGAAAAGGACCCCCTATGGGTGCAAAAGGAAGAAGAGGTCCTTGATTCCTATCTTTCGGGGCTTGAAAAGATATTTCCTGCCTTTTCCAGAAAAGAAGTGCGCTGGAAAAAACTCTTCCGCCGACTGGATACCGCACCGGTGTACGAGCAGGGATATCTTGAAAAAGTACTTCCTGCAGCTCCGGGGCCCCGGGGGCTTTACCTTGCAGGCATGTTTTCTCCCGAGAATTACCCTGAAAGAAGCATAAACGGGTCGGTTAAAGCCGGATTTGAATGCGCCCGGCTGCTAATGAAGAGTTTCTTATGAGGACTTAATTCCATTTTCAAGATCGATATAAATTTTAGGACTAACTATTA
This sequence comes from Methanosarcina sp. KYL-1, assembly GCF_024372725.1. GTDB lineage: Archaea > Halobacteriota > Methanosarcinia > Methanosarcinales > Methanosarcinaceae > Methanosarcina. The sequence continues at coordinate 235,288 of NZ_VOUA01000001.1, read as the reverse complement.
TATAGTCTAAGGGAGGATATTATACTGCCTATACCTGCAGAACTATCTGCACGACTACCTGTCTGACCGAGTTTATCATCCTGAGGGGATTTTGGGGAATGATGAATTAGGAAAGGACAGTTAATAATTTAATAAAAAGAAACTTTGAAACTTTGGCCGCATATTGGCCTTTTAGGGGCACGCATGTCACACCTGCACCTGTGGGGATGGCATAGCCGGGGGAAGCAGATATGTTTTCCACTTGGAGCGGAGCTCTTAAAAAACCCGGATACTGTATAAAGGCTGCCCTGGTTTCCGGGGAGGGGAATTGGCAGCACTGTGCAACAAAGAAAAGGAGTGGTAAAAGATGTTATTCATGGACATTAGCACCTGGGACCCAGCGACCCGCGATCAGATCCTTGAACACTTCAAGAAACTGGAGGTACCTGAGGGAATCGATATTATCAACCAGTGGATTGATCTTTCAGGCAACCGATACTTTATCCTTTACGAAGCCGAAAGTTCCGAAGCTTACGGGGCCTTCAACCTGCCCTGGTCCGACATCTGCATAATAGATAGTGTTCCCGTGATGGAAGCTGCCGAATTCATGCAGCTCCTGCCCAAGTACAAGAAGTAAACTTCAAAAGCTTATTAATAGCCTGTTTAAAGAAAAAAGGGGAATTCGATGGGCCAACAGATGTTAGGCTCATCGAGATGTTTTTATTAATCGACAGTGAGTTCATAAGATGGTTTTGCTGATCGATATTGAACTCATCGAAACTTCTTTATTTTATTCTTTTGAAATATGCGAATCCACGGGAATTCTGTTTCCTTGCAGCTTTTCCTTTGACTGTCTTGATTTATCATTACTTGTCTTATCTTTTTCTTTGTTTTTGCCTTTGCAACATATTCAAACTTTTAGCATTATAGTTTTCGTATCCATATATTCGAGAAGAGCGTCAGGACCGTTTTCTCTTCCCATACCACTCTCCTTAACCCCCCCGAAAGGAACTTCAGGAGCTACCTTAAGGTGCTGGTTAATCCACACAACTCCCGCATTCAACTTTTCGCAGCCCGTACGGATTCTGTCAAGATTCTTTGTCCAGAGAGATGCCCCAAGCCCGTAACGTGTGTTGTTTGCCTCTTCAATTGCCTCGTCAAGGTCCTTTACAGTAACTACGGGCAACACCGGACCGAAAACCTCTTCATTCAGGAGCCTGGAATCCCGGGGCACATCCACGACAAGAGAAGGTTCGAAGAAATACCCTTTTTCATATTCACAGCCTTCCGGGACCTTCCCTCCGGTAAGGACCTTACCCTCATCCTTCTCCTTAATTTCGGTTACCAGCCCTTTCACATATTCCCACTGCGATAGGTTATTAAGGGGCCCGACACTGATATTTCCATCCAGACCGTTTCCGACTCTCAAATTCCGGATGCCGGCCTCAAGCTTTTTTATGAATTCTTCAGCCACGGACTCAAAAACGTAAACTCGCTTGACGGCAGTACAGGTCTGCCCGCAGTTGTAAAACCTCCCCCTGAGAGCTCCTATAGCCGCACTTTCAATTTCAGCGTCGTCGCAGACCAGCATGGGGTCGCTTCCCCCGAGTTCCAGGGTCACTCTTTTCATCCCACCGGCGGCAAGTTCTGCCACACGCTTTCCAGTCCCTGATTCCCCAGTAAAAGAGATTTTCTTCACTTCCCGGCTGCGGACCAGGGCTTCCCCAACGGAATTTCCGGGGCCTGTGACAACATTCAGCACTCCGGCAGGCAGCCCGGCTTCATTCAGGACCGAAGCCAGGGCAAGGTTGGTAAGGGGAGTATTGCTTGCCGGCTTCAGCACAACAGTGTTCCCCGAAATAAGGGCAGGACCTATTTTCCAGGCCATGATCAGGGCAGGCATGTTCCAGGGGATTATTGCCGCGCAGACCCCCAGGGGTTTTTTTGCAGTAAAAGCATAGCCGTTTTGGGGAACGGTAACAAAATCCCCCCGCAGGCTGCCTGCAAGCCCACAATAATATTCCAGGACATTTGCAAAACCTTCGATCTCATTTTTAGCTTCGAAAAGAGGTTTTCCCTGTTCCCGCGTAAGCAGGACGGCAAGTTCATCCTTTTTCTGCCTTACGATCCCGGCAGCCCTGTAAAGAATAACGCCCCTCTGCTGGGGAGAAGTTGCAGCCCAGCCGCCAGAAGCTGCAGCAGCGGCTCCAACCGCCATATCCACGTCATTTTCGGAACCCATGGGAACCCTATCAATAAGTTCACCCGTTGCCGGGTTTTTAACATCAAAAAACTCCCCGCCGCATGCTTCGACAGCTTTTCCATTAATCTGCATTTTCATAACTACCACTATTTGCGAGCATATATTTTAAGATAACAAGGTTTATAGGAACTTTTGAATAATAATAGAGAAGAATGTATAGATAATAACCTGGAAGTAAAGAAAGGAGAAGAAGAAGGAGAAGGGCAAGAAGAAAAAAGGCAGGAGAAGGAGAAAGAGGGAGAGGAAGAAGAGGGAGAGAGGAAGAAGAGGGAGAGAGGAAGAAGAGGAAGAGAGGAAGAAGAGGAAGAGAGGAAGAAGAGGAAGAGAGGAAGAAGAGGAAGAGAGGAAGAAGAGGAAGAGAGGAAGAAGAGGAAGAGAGGAAGAAGAGGGAGAGAAAGGAAAAGAGAAAAAAATTTCCCATTCAACAGGAATATAAGCCTATTAACAAGATGTATGCTACCTATCAAGGCAGCCCCCTGAAAAAAAGAATACGTTGGGGATGGGGATTCGTTTGGGGGGAAGATTCCAGCTATTTAAAAGTAAAGAATACATATAGGGAAATGAATTTAGGGGAATGCATATAGGGAAATGAATTTAGGGGAATGTATTTTTCAGGGACATAAAACAATGTCAGACTATCTTCACGTAATTTTATGGTTTATTCTTATCCAGGGCCTGGGCTTAATTTCCATTCCACTCGCCGGGGCTCTCGGAAACCGGCTTGCTGATGGGGGGTATTCGGCATCCAGGACCCTCGGGATTGTACTTGTCACCTATCTGTCGTGGATTTTTTCGTATATTTGGAGCTTTAAAGTAAGTACGGTCATAATTGCGATCCTTGTACTCTGCCTTATATCAATAAACCTGTACAGGAAACAAAGAATCTTACCGAACAGGAATGTCGTGCTCCTGAACGAATTTGTCTTCACCGCAGGGTTCTTTTTTTTCCTGCTCGTGCGCATGTACCTCCCCGAAATTCACGGGCACGAAAAGTTTATGGATTTTGCTTTTTTGAATACGGTGATAAGGACTTCTTCTTTTCCTCCTCCGGACCCCTGGTTTGCAGGCGGAACCCTTGATTTTTACTACTACTTAGGGTACCTCTCCGTGGGAGTTCCCGGAAAACTAAGCGCTGTCGAGCCTTCCATACTGTTTAACCTGGCAATCGCACTTACCTTCGCCCTTTCCCTCAACCTGTTATTTGGGATTGGGTACAACCTTACTCGCGGAAATGTGAAATTCGGGGTGATAACGGCAGCATTCGGAGCGCTGCTCGGGAATATACAGGGGCTGATAGGATTCGTCTCCATCTACATCCTCAAAAATCCAGTTTCCATGGGATACTACTGGAGCAGTTCGAGAGTGATCCCCTACACCATAAACGAATTCCCATATTTCAGTTTCATACACGGAGACCTTCACGCCCATATGCTGGCGATCCCCTTTCAGTTGCTCGTACTTGCCTTTCTTCTCAACATCTATTTCCGAAGAAACGGAAATTCGGCATTTGAAAACGCTCCGGCATTTCTTGCCTTCTCAATATCTCTTGGTTTTTTATTCCCCGCCAACGCCTGGGATTTCCCCATATATTTCGGCCTTATGGTATCGGTTATCTTTGCCTTTTATTCTGGTTCCGTCTTTAATTCAAGCTCCACATTTTATTCTAGATCCGCATTTTATTCCGGATCAGGTATTCGGAAAAAAGATATTTCCCGGGCCTTTTCAGGCTTTTCCAGGACATTAGTCCTTATCTCCACCCTCAGCTTTTTGTTATATTTGCCCTTTTACCTGTCCTTTCATCCTCAAGCCGCAGAAGGATTCGGCTTATTGGACCCGGAACTTCGGACAGGAATTGACAAATTCTTCATTCTTTTCGGCCTTTTCCTGTACCTGATATTCTCTTTTCTAATTACACACCTTAGCACCCATCTGGACTTCAAGCAAAAAGTCAGGTACTTCACCCTGGGATTTGGAATCCCTGCCCTGCTTTCCATTGAGTGGGGAACTCCTCTGTTACTGGTCCTTCTGCCTCTGCTCGGCCTCTCCTTCATATCGTTCTTAAAAGACCTCTCTCAAAGGAGTTCCACAGGGTTCGTATCCCTGCTTGCTGCGGCAGCCGCTTTCATCACACTGATGTGTGAATTCATTTATCTCGAAGACCCCTGTCCGGGGAATTATGCCCGCATGAACACGGTCTTTAAATTCTACATGCACGCCTGGATATTCCTGGCTATCGCAGCCTCTTATTCCTATTATGAAATCCGTTCCCGTTATGGAGTCCGGACCCAGGAACATGCTTTTTTTCCTGAATACCCGGAAAATGCCGGAAACAAGGCCTGGACAGTTTTATTTTTGCTCCTGCTTATCTCCTGTACCTTCTTTCCGGTCGTTGGGACCCTTACGAGAATTCAGGATATGCAGGCCAAACCGGCCCTTGACGGGATGGAATACATGAAAGAACTTGATAGGGGAGATTACAACGCCATAAAATGGATGCAGGAAAATATAGAGGGGACTCCCGTAATCCTCGAAGCCGCCTCAGACCAGAGCAGCTATTCCTACACCTCAAGGGTCTCTGCAAACACCGGGCTTCCCACAGTCCTGGGCTGGGCAAGGCACGAGAGGTTCTGGGGGAGGGACCGCGCTGAAGTAAGGACAAGGATAAAAGATATAAGTTCCATCTACAACACAGACAGCGAAGAAAAAGCCATTGAACTTATCGAAAAATATAATATAAGTTACGTATACATAGGGGAACTTGAAAGGGATAGATACGGAGGTAGACTGGATAAATTCGAAGACGAAACTTATTTCGAACTGGTTTACCTTGGCTCTGTCAAAATATACCGGATAAAAAATGATTTCTGAAGTTCCTGTTTCGGAAAAGCCCGAAATGAAAATCAAGAGGTTTTAACCATTACAAGCATTTCTGTTGTTTTGCCTGCCTATAATGAAGCAGCCAGAATAGAAAATACCGTGTCCATTACAGCAGATACCCTTTCAAAAATAACGGATTGTTTTGAGATAATCATAGCCGAGGACGGAAGTACGGACGGCACGGACCGGATAGCTGCAGGGCTTTCGGAACGGTACAACTATGTCATCCACCTGCACTCGGAAGAACGCCAGGGGAGGGGCAGGGCGTTGAACAGGGCATTTAAGGCAGCTTCCGGGGAGGTGCTCTGCTATATTGATGTGGACCTTGCAACCGACATGAAATACCTTGAGAAACTGGTCAGGGCGGTGAGCACCGGAGGATATGACTTTGCCACGGGCTCGAGAATGATGCCGGAAAGCGATTCAAGAAGGCCCTTCAAGCGGGAATTTGCAAGCCAGGGTTATAATTTCCTGGTCCGTCTTTTTTTGCATTCAAAACTTTACGATCATCAGTGCGGTTTTAAGGCCTTCAGGAGAGAAGCCCTCTTTGAACTGCTAGATGAAATAAAAAACCAGCACTGGTTCTGGGATACGGAACTACTCGTCAGGGCCCAGCACAAAGGTTACAGGGTCCTGGAATTTCCAGTGTACTGGAGGCACGGCGGGTCAAGCAAGGTAAACATTGTAAAAGATGTCATAGGAATGGGGTCGGAGATTTTCCGGCTCTGGTGGGAACTCTTTGCTGCAGGTTTATTTACGGGAAAAAGAAAAATCCTTCTAACAGCCCTCCTCGCACTTCTGATCCTTACACTTATAGCAACCCTTCTTGGGGTGTCCGAAATCCTGGAAAATGCCAGGCAAGCCTCCCCCCGGACCCTGACCCTGGCTTTCCTCGTATACTGCATTTCCTGGCCCCTGAGAGGAGTCCGTTTCCAGCAAATCCTCAAAAGGCTGGGAAACAGTTTTGGCCTCGGATTTCTAACGGGCAGCATTTTCATCAGCCAGTCCGCAAACGTGGTACTTCCGGCCCGTATAGGGGACCTGAGCAGGCTGTATATCCTGAAAAAAAACAAAGGGCTTGCCCTCACAACAGGCCTCTCCTCCCTGACAGTAGAACGGGTCTTTGACATAGTTGCAATTACTTTAATTGCCGTACTTGCCTCTTCAGGCGCAGCTTCCGGGCTCGAACTCGCTCCCTGGATGGAGTCCCTGATCAGGTTTTCCGGGATTGCGGTCATCTTGTTTTTTGCAGCCCTCTTTTCGGTATCTTTCAGGGAGGAAAGCCTGAAAAAAAAGCCAGAAAACAAAATCCAGGAAAAAACTCACGACAGGCACCTGGACAAAATAATGGACTTTGTAGCCAGTTTTATCCGCCAGATGAGCATTGTTGCCGTCCGTCCTGGTGCGTTTGCGGCGGTACTTGCGTCTTCCCTCCTTATCTGGGGAACGGACATCCTCACCTGTTTCCTGGTCCTGAAATCTTTTTCAGCGGCAGGAACCGACCTGTCTTCCACATTTATGATCTCCCTCGTCTTCCTGGCAGTTGCCATCGGAAATATTGCAAAGATATTCCCGATAACCCCGGGAGCGATCGGGACATACGAAGTCGCCCTCACAGCGGTTTTCGGGCTTGGTGGAATCAAACCGGAAGTGGGGTTTACGGTTGCCGTGCTTGACCACATAATAAAGAATTCGGTCACCCTTCTCGGGGGCGGGTTTGCCATCTCGGAGCTCGGACTCAGGTGGCAAGAAGTACTCTCTACAGACCCCAATCTCCTGAAAGGGGAAAAGCAGCCCGGGATGGAAAAATCCATTAAAAAGCAAGAACCTTAAAACAAAGCTTAAGGACCTTAGAACCGTAAAAACTCAGAACCGTAAAAACTCAGAACCGTAAAAACTCTGGACCCGGAGAAACTCTGGATCCGGAAACCCTCTGGATCCGGATTCAAAAAAGATAAATATCTTAAAACCGGACAGGAAGATAACCGCTAATTTATTAACACAATAATTATTTAAATAATTCTGCGGAGTATTTTTAACCCCTATCGAGGTTTAAGTGGAGAAATGTCTGAAAAAAAACTTATAGAAGTTCAGAATGCATACATCCTGCCTCAAGATGTGCTTGATGCCGTGCACATGGCCATGAACACCGACGTAGGAGAGATTGTCAGCCTGTTTAAGGTACTTGCGGACCCTACCCGCCTCAAAATCCTCAAAGCCCTGGAAGTCCAGAGCCTCTGCGTCTGTGTCCTTGTGGAAACCACGGACCACAAACATTCGGCCCTTTCCTACCACCTCAAACTCTTAAAAGAAGCAGGACTTGTAGATTCCAGAAGAGAACGCAGTTTCCAGGTCTACGAACTCACGGAATTCGGAAGCCTTCTCCTGAAAACCATTGAAAAACACTTTTGAAAAAGATGGGAAAAAAAATCGAAACCGAATGAAACTGCAACTCATTAATTAAGAGATCGAAATTCAGAGATCGTGAATTCGGATCACATTAGCTCGAAATATTCACTCTATAAAAAAGGTTCTTCAAGCTCTTATTTTTGTTCTACTTAGATTAGGCACTCTGATACCTATCTCTTTTTCATTGGAATGCCATCTTCTAGAAACTTGGCTTCTAAAAAATCCACGTGATATAGACTCCGACTTCTACAAACTTCACGTTCTACAGACTGGTTTTCATCTTTAATTTGGCTCAAATTCAAACTAAAATTACTCAAAGTAAACCTGACAGGATGTAATTTGACAGGCTCTGAGCAGGAGCTTATCCTCGATGCAAGGGAAAAGAGAATAAAGGGAGTAGATATGAGGAACCGGGATTAGATAGAATGTTCAGAATCTATTGTTCAAAATCCTTATAGTAAACAAAGATAATTATAAAATATATAATTATAAATTGGTGAGGGGGAAAATTATGTAGCATCAGAAATACGCTGTATCCTTATCGGCGATCCTTATTATTTTTTTCACATTGTTTGCCGATATTGGGGCAGCCAGCACGTTATACGTGGATGATGACGGGAACCAAAATTATACCACAATCCAGGAAGCAATTGATAACGCGACTCCGGGAGATACGATTATCGTGTCCCCTGGAGTTTACATAGAGAACGTCGATGTGTATAAGGAGGTCATTCTGATGTCCGAGGGAGGAGAGCCGGCAGATACTTTCGTGTACCCGGATGACCCGGATTATGATGTTTTCTATGTGGACTCCGATAACGTAACTGTCGGTGGTTTTACCATCAGGGGAGCAGTTTCCTAGAACGATACCCCGAGGACACCGGCAGGCATATACCTGGAAGAGGTGGAAAACTGCCTGCTTTTCAACAACAGCCTTTCACACAACGGAGCAGGAATTATCCTCAATGGGGCAGAAAGCAATATCCTGTACAACAACCTTGCGTATCTCAATTACTATGACGGCATCGATGTCTTTGGAGGAAAAGACAACATCCTATACGAGAACGGAGCCATGAAAAACAGCCTTGGGGTATATATCGAAAATTCAACCAACAATACACTGATCAACAACACAGCAGAGCTCAATGAATTTGATGGAATCGATTTGATCGGGTCAGACAGGAACATTATATACGGAAACCATGTCTTCAAAAATGAGCTGGGAATTTATTCCGAAGCCTCCGATGGGAACTATCTGTATAACAACACCGTGAACATCAACTACTGGGGCGGGATCGAACTGCTGAACTCAAACGACAGCATCCTTTTCGGCAACAAGATCCAGAAGAACGACATTGGGATCTATCAGGAAGCGTCCACAAACAACACCTTTGTCAACAATAACCTGGAGTTGAATTACGGTGGAATTGCACTTTATGCTTCAGATGGAAACGTCCTGTACCTGAATAACTTTAATAACGAGATAAACGCCGAAGACGATAACAAAAACACCTGGAACACAACGGAAGGCAACTACTGGAGCGATTATACAGGGGAAGATTCCGACGGGAATGGTATTGGAGATACCCCGTACATAATTAACGAAACTTCCGGAAGCGCAGATTTCAGGCCGCTTATGGAACCTGTGGTTTACTCGGATTTCTTCGTCCCGTCAAAGGTCTCCTTGAGCATTAAGCAATTAGATCTTCCCGAGGCTGCAGCCCTGGAAAATTAAATATGAAAAGTTGAAAACTGGAAATTTTACAGGAAAAAAGAAAAAGGAAACAAAATTGCAGCCTTTCTGGCTGTTTCCCTTTTTTAATGGTTTTTGTTGTTTCTCCAAAAATGGAGAGATAAATCCCCATGCGGGGAATCGTACTTTAACCGAAGCGAGTTCAGATCTTTTCACTGGATGCCACAGTTGTAAGCTTTGCGAACTTTACCCCTTTTAGTGCCATTATGGCCTCGGCAAGTTCTTTTATCTCTTCTCCGTCCCCGTCCAGAACGACTACTTCAAAACAGTTGTCGTGGTCGAGATGGATGTGTACGGAAGATTTGATCAGGTGGGTGTAGTGGTGCTGGATATCCGCAAGGGCATTTGAAAGCCCGCGCTTCGTGTGGTCATAAATCACCGAAACGGTTCCGACACGATGGCCTTTGATATCACCCATCCATTCATAGTAAGAGATATAGCTTCTGATGGCGTCCCTTATGCCTTCCGAACGGGAAGAATAGCCTCTTTTTTCAATAATCTCATCAAATTTGCTCAAAAGGGTATCAGGAAGGGAGACCCCTATCCTCATAAGTTCTTTTTCCATCGTATCACCATTTAATGTAAATATGAATCTTCAAGATAATACTTTAAGTAAAGATAATACTTAGAGTAAATATATGTGTTATGATATATGTACTTTAAGTAAGTATATGTGTTATGATATATGTTTTTTTTACTTAATAATTAAGATAAAAGAGTTGTGCTCGCAGCTTAATTAGTCTTCAGTATTATTAATGTATGGGAATTATTAATAACTTATTACATAGTGTAAAGAACTGCACCAGTGCCCACAGCCTCCATCAAGTCGGCTTATGACAAGAACTTTTCGGTTTTCGGTCCCTCTCACCTGCGGTCCACAAGCCTTTTGGGCCTGCCCTTGACGTTATGAAGTTCAAGCCCCTTCGGGCCTGTGAAATTGAACAGGACCTTAAAGAAGCCTTCCTCGTAAGCCCTTAAAAGGGGCGGTTTGTACTGCAGGAAGGCACGGATGAAATTTTCCTTTATAAGGTCCTTATCACAGGCCGCCAGGTCCTCGCACTCCAGGCTGACCCTGAGCACGACTTCTCCTTCATCTTCCCCGCCATAAAGGAAAGCCTCATACTCTCCTGTCAGGTATTCCATGTTCCCTCGCTGGAAGACGCCTTTTTCCACGTCAACCCTGTTGAAGGGGGTACCTTCCACCCAGAACGTTTCGGCTTCCCGCTGAGGGGTCATGATTTTCATGTGGGTCCTCCCGCAGGGGCAGGCTTTGCGGGTGAGCACGACGGTTGTGTCTTCGGTGTCGTAGTTTAAGAGGAGGTTTCCGGCCTTTGCACCCACCGGAAGAAGCGTGCTCAGGACAACCCGCCCGCACTCCCCGTCAGGCACGAAATTCTCGATCCGGGGATCGTAGACGTCCAGGTGGACCATGTCTTCGGGCACGTGCAGCCCTGAAATTTCACTGCATTCCCCACACATCGTACCTTCCGTGCTCCCGTAGGTGTTGTAGACAGGGCAGCCCCAGATTTCGGAAAGGTAAGTCCTTGACTCCTCGGCAAAGGATTCACCTCCCACCACCAGCTTATTTATCCCGGACTCTTTAGGGTCAAGGCTCTCGGCCCGCATCCGCCGGGCAAGGTTAAGGAGCTTGAAGACGCTTCCCACTATACCGGTAGGCCTGTAGGCTTTGATGACCCTCAGGGGAAAGGTACACTTGCCCTCGGGAATGATTGCCATCCCGAGTTCGCGGGCCGCAAGAGTCATCGTGTTTGCCCCCACGTTCATCCCGTAAGAGGCGCAGACAACAACCCTATCCCCTGCCCCGAAACCCTGGGACGTGAAGATCCTGGCGTATTTCTCCGCATAGCGCTCCCAGTCCTCCCAGGTAAGGAAAAAACTCTTGGGAGTCCCGCTGGTCCCGCTGGTCTCATGGATGGTGAACACGTCTTCCCAGCCCACACTTTTGAAAAGGAAATCTTCCTTCTCAGGGGGCTGGTTTTCCCGGATGGTCGACCCCGAGATGACAGGAAGCTCCCGGAGGTCTTCATGGGCTTTGATGTCTCCGGGCTTCACTCCGTGCTTTTCAAACCATTTCCTGTAAAAAGAAGAATTCTCAGCCGCGTATTTGACCGTGTACCGCACACGTTCCTCAATGAGAGCATCGAGCTCCCCCCTGTCCATGGTCTCGATTTCCGGGTTGAAATAAGGTTTAGAACTGTCCACCACCCATCACCGCCTTTATGATATTTCATGCTTGATGCTTAATGATAGTTCATAACGGTAAGCTATTATTTGTTGTCCCCCGATGAAACAGTTTTTGGAAGGCGTTTAAACTGTGAAAAGATAAAAAAATCCAGGCTATGAATACAAAAAGAAATGAAAGAGACATGAAAAAAGAGAGACATGAAAAAAGAGAGACATGAAAAAGAGTATTTTTCAGCCATTTGATTATTTTTTGATTTGATACTGCTTCGTTTTTCCCTCAGCTATCAAAGGGCACAAGGTATACCCCGTCTGCCCTCTTTTGTCCCTTTACCAGCTCGCAGTGCCTCAGGAGGGCAAACTGGTTTTCGGCTTCTCTCGCGGAAATTCCGAACTTTTGTGCAATTTCTTCGCGTTTTACTCCGCCCTGGGAGACGATGAATTCATAAATGGCTTTTTGCAGGTCAGTCAGGCCTTCAGTTCCTTCAAGCCCTGCTTCTTCCCTGAAGATTTTTTTGGAACGAACTGCCCAGGGATTGCAGGCCTGGATTTTATGGTGGCCCTCTATGTAGCAGTCCTCGCAAAAAACCTTGCCTTCATCCTCAATACAATCTTCCGCAGCCAGTTCGCAGCCGCAAGCCTCGCACCTGGCAGGACCGGTTCTTTCTTCTGTCATCTTAGATCACCCCAGCGTTTCAGACATTCAGTTCGTTAGAAATTTAGCTCATATAAGAAATTTAGTTCGTTAGAAGTTCAGTCCGCATCAGACCTTCAGCTCGTCCAGGATTTCAAGGACGACCACTGACCCGTAAGCTACTGCTGGCCCTCCGGCCATCAATATGGCCGTGCTGACAGCCTCCAGGATTTCCTCACGAGTGGCTCCCAGTTTTACAGCTTCAGGAACGTGTTTCCAGAGGCAGTATTCACAGCGCAGGGCTACTGCAATTCCCACCATCATTATTTCTTTCGTTTTGGCGCTGAGAGCCCCGTCCCTGACGACCTCACCATGAAGCCCCATAAGCGCGTTCATTACTCCCGGCATCTGCCCGGCCATTGCTGCTAGCTTTTCATTCATGTCGATTTTTTCTGTCGTAATACCACTTCCTGAATACAAACAGCCTTTAATAATTAAGAATCAAATGGGACCATGTAAATCTCATCCCCTATTTTTCTCCACTTTAACAGCTCACAGTGCCTGAGGAGCGCAAGCTGGTTTGTCGTTTCCTGAGGAGTGAGCCCGAAAAGCTTTGAGATTTTTTCTGGTGTAGCCCCCCCTTCGGTCAGGATGAAGTCATAGAGCTCTTTTTGCAGGTCCGTCAGCCCTTCAGTCCCTTCAAGCCCGTGCTGTTTTCTGAAGAGTTTCTTGGAGCGTACAGCCATGGGGTCTGCAAACTTGATTTTCTGGTGGGCTTCGAGGTAGCAGTCTTCACAGGTTACACAACCGTTTTCTTTGAAGTATTCGCTCCCGGAGATTTCCCGGCCGCATTCCGGGCAGGTTATAAAAAATTCCTTTGCCTCGTCAAGTTCCCTGTACCCGGAGTTGTTTGTCCTTACCAGGCCGTGGAACTCCAGATAACCCACTATTTCATACACTTTCGACCTGGACATCCCGTATCCGGCTTTTGCCTTTTTGATAACATCCCGAATATGGAAACCACAGTCGATCTGGACCTCTTTGATGCATTCAAGGACCCCGACTTCCTCTTCATCCAGTACGAGCTTCATAATAAGTTCTCTGATATTAATTACTCTGAGATATATTACTCTGAAATATTGTCTCTATCTCTCTACGACTATATGTAATATAAAATTAACGAAAACTATTAATATTTAATAAAGAAAACGCCTGAAAACAGAAGAAAGATGAGTACAAAGACCGGTGCATGGATCTACTGCATGGATCTCTCACCGGATAAAAGACCCAACTTAGAAAGCAACTGGTTCAGACCCTGCAGTCACACCCTGCACCCGCACCCTCTTTCCCTCAGAGTTTTGACCTGTTCCTCATAAGGATACACAAACTCGTCCTGTACGGCTTTTCCGGTCGCGAGGGCAGGGTCAAGGGGAGTGTGGTGCTTATAGCCCCGCAGTGCCATTTCTTCCACAAGGGCTTCGTGCCTGAAGTAGAGGGCTTTTAATTTCCCCTTCCAGCGCAGGGTTTCGGGGTGGTGGGCATATGCTTTCTTGTTATTGGTTATAATGGACCAGAGGGCATGCAGTTCCCTGTGTTCACCCAGAAGGTGCTGCCTGCACATGTTCTCAGGAGGGATGTCCCAGATTCTCATGGATGTGACCTCAAAATTGATTAATGGAAGAGTTGCGGGGGATTTTCAGTCTTCAGGTTCAGATATTTAACTTTAGGATACTTATTTACAGCTTCCCGGGAAAATATAATACATGGAAAAGTGGGGTTTCCGGAATTCTTGCTTTTTGTTTGTTGGACTTATGCTTTTAATACTTTATTTCCTTATATCGCCGGTTCTTGCGCACGTGCCTGTGTTCGAAGAGGACGGCAAAAGCCCTGGAGAAGCGATTCCCGTAGAAGACCCTTTGAAGTCCCGGGTCCTTTACGGAGAACTCGAAGGGGGAGGAAACGCCAGGTATTACAGTTTTGAAATGGAAAAAGGAGAAAGAATCCTGCTAGGGCTTATTGTCCCCGTAAAACCCGGAAACAGGGTTTTTGCCCCTGACCTCGTACTCATGGGGCCGGGACTTGCCGACGAGGGAAAAGTGCCCAAGACCCTGGAAATTCCCGAAGGGAACGGGGTAAAAATGCTTCCCGGAAAACTTCCCGAAAGCGCAACTTATGAGGGGTTCAGCCCCAGTGCTTTTTACTCCCTTGCCAGGCTTGACCTGGAAGCCCCGGAAAGCGGGACCTATTATGCAGCAGTCGCTTCTCCGGCCAGGGACGTCAATTACGGGATCGTCCTCGGGTACAGGGAAAGTTTTTCCTTAAAGGAATGGGTGCTTGTCCCCCTGGGCCAGATAAGGACCTACCGCTGGGAAGGCCAGAGCCTGCCCTTTATCCTCGCTCCTCTGGGGCTCACGCTTGCTGCCGGAGTCCTGGCAGTCTTACGGAAAAAAGAAAAAGGGTCCATGTTCACACCTGCTCAATGGGCAGGGGCTTTTGCATCCCTTTTCTTCCTGGGCACAGGTTTATCTTTCCTTGTACAGATGCTGGTTTCACTGAACAGGAGCGCTTACTCTCCCGAGGTATTTATTACCCTCTTCCTGGGCTTTTCGCACCTCGCGCTTGGAGTTGCAGCAATGGGCCTGAGCCTCAAAGGCAGTGGCTATGGGGAAAACGGAACGAAGAAACGCCTGTACTTCTTTGGCCTGGCATTTACGGGGCTTTTGCTCTGGGCAGGGTGGCTAATCGGGCCTTTACTTGCCTTTGAAGCCGGACTGCTGCCCTGGGGAAGAAAAAAATGGTCCTGAATGCAAATACAGAATAAATATAACTTAAAAGATAGAGTTAAGATGTATAATATTCAAATTATTATTACTGTAACCACAAAATAGCTCAAGCTTAGAAAGCAACGATAGAGGGAAAAATATGGCGAAAACAACATTAGAAAAGGGACAACCTGCTCCTCCTCTCTGCCTTCCCGACCAGGGCGGGAAAAGGATCTGCCTGGAAGACCTGAAAGGAAAATGGGTTGTCCTGTATTTTTACCCCAGGGACAACACCCCGGGCTGCAGCCTTGAAGCCAGGAATTTCAGCTGTCTGAGGAAAGAGTTTGAAGCTGAAAACACCGTAATCCTGGGAGTCAGCAGGGACAGCGAGGAATCCCACCGAAAATTTGTCGAGAAAAAAGAGCTCAAAATTACCCTGCTTTCCGACGAAACTGCCGACGTTCACAGGACATACGAAGTCATGCACCCGAAGAATTTCAAGGGCAACGAGGTCATGAGCACTGTCCGGACCACTTTCCTGATAGACCCCGAAGGGAACATTGCCAGGGTCTGGGATAATGTAAAGGCCAGCGGGCACGCCGAAAAAGTACTTTCCGAGCTGAGAGCCCTGAAACAGCAGTAAGTAGAGCAGTAAGTGAACAAGGAAAAAAGCAAGATAAAAGAAACAAAAATAGATTATAAAAACGAAAAAAATTATTTTTTATTCCCCCTTCAACAAAAACAAAGGCATATAAAATACAGTCAGAGGAAATTCAGCTTATTTTTTCGTTGCGAATCCCGCAGAAACAGAGGTATTCTGTACCCCATTTTGAGTAAAAATGCTGAAATTCCAGGTTTTTCGAAATATGATTCGTTTTTACCTGTTTTTTAGTAACTTCTCACCCCGGATCATTTACTCTCAAGCTTTTTCCCCTTGCCCCTCCCTTACTCTCATGCTTTTTCCTTTGCCTTTCCTTTACCCTCATGCTTTTTTCCCTGCTCCCCTCTGCAGAAAGTGTCCCACCCGGGAGATACTTTGCAATATAGGCATCCACGTCGAACTTCCGCCTGCAGCCTTCGTAACTCATGTAGCGCAGCTTTCCGATGACCGCCCTTTCCCTCCAGGCACGGTCGTGGACTCCCCCGATGCTCCAGGCAATCCCTGCGTAGCCGTTGGGATCCCTGCCGTCCAGTTCGTACCGGTCGTTCAGGGAAATGGCAATTTCAAGGGCTTTTTCCGGGGATTCACTCCATTCCAGGATCTTTTTTGCCCAGTACATCCGCATGTACCCGTGCATCTTCCCTCTCCTGAGGAGTTCCATCTGGCTCGCGTTCCAGAGCGGGTCGTGGGTCTTTCCGGCTTCGAACTCCTCCAGAGTGTAAACGTACTCCCTCGGGTCTTTCCTGTGGGAATTAAGGGACTCTTTTACCCAGGCAGGAAAACCTTCAAAACTATCATATGCAGGGGAATAATAACAGAAATTATCCGCAATTTCTTTCCACACAAGAAGCTCATCCAGAAAAGCCTTCTTTGCCTCCTCGTCAGCTTTCGCAGTTTCAACCTCAATGGCGACTCTCTGAGCTGAGAGCTGCCCGAAGTGGAGGTATGGGGAAAGGTCAGAGACCCCTCTCTTTGTGGGGTCGTTTCTCAGGGCATTGTACGAATCCAGACGTTCCGAAAGAAAGGTTTCCAGCACCTCTCTTGCGGCTTTTTCCCCGGGCTTGAAATGTTCCGGCTCAAAGAAAGGGTCGGCACTTTTCCCCCTGAGCCCTTCAGGGAGAAGCTCTTCAAGGCCCATTTCCTGCAGGTTCCGAACAATTTCAGGACCATTGCCAGTGCCCCCGGTAGAAAATTCATGGAGGCCAGAGTTTAGTTTGGAGTTGAGTTCGGAGTTGAGTTCGGAGTTGGGTTCAAGCTCCGGGAAATCCTCCAGAAACCCCAGAAGGAGGGCCTGGAGTTTCGGCCGAAAAGTATGGGCAGCGTATTCCTGCTTTGGGGAGGCTTCCCAGCAGGGTACGACGTTGTGCGCGTCCACTTCGTAAAAGGGGACCTCAAGCCCGGAAGCTGCCTGTTCCGCCCACCCCCTCTTGATGCGCAGGGGGCTGAAATCCGTAACAAGAGTCCCGATTCCGTATTTCTTAACAAACAGGGGGATTGTTTTTCCCGGATCTCCCCGGAGGAAAAAGAACGGGATATTTTTTTCGGCAAGGGCCTGCTCAAGTTCTTGCAGCCCCTTCAGCATAAACACATACTGCCTTCCCCCGGCTCCTAGAAATTCATCCGCAAGACAAAAAAGCACCACAACGGGCACTCCGGAATCAAACGCCATCCCCCGGGCAAAGAGCAGTGCCCAGTTATCCTCTACCCGCTGGTCGCGGCTCATCCAGTAAGCAACAGGCCCGTCTCCCGCTTTCCCCGGTTTTAGGGTCCGGATCCTTTTAGGGTTCATAATTGAATTTCGGGCTCCGGGATATATAGGAGTTACATCCTGAGAAGAGCAAAAGAGAGCTTCAGGCTTAAATTTCAAAGACCTGCCCGTCATACCCCAGGGGCAAAAACATCGATTCGATATGATGGGGGCGGAAAAGATGGCTTAAGTGGGTCAAAACCACTTCCTTTGCATTAATTTTTGCTGCAAGCGCCATCGCCTCTTCCGAGTTCATGTGCTTTTTGATATGGATTTGGGGTGGGACTATGGCATCGGCTATCAGGAGGTCGGGGTCCTTCATTAGTTCGAGGCTTTCGGCAGGAATCGCGGGATTCGTATCTCCCGTTACCACCACTTTCGTATCCCCTTCCCGGATTATGACCCCTGCGGGAATTTCCACCGGGGGGTGGTTGACTTTAAAAAGGGTGAACTGCAGCCCGATAAGTTCGAAGGGCTCATAAAGTTTCACGTAGTGGTATCTCGGCTTCAGGAAAGACACATACTGGTTAATGTAGTCAAGGGTTTCGGGAATCCCGTAGACGTTGACCCTGTTTTGCACCCTGTAAAATTCCCCGAAGCCCGCGTAATGGTCGTAGTGCCCGTGGGTCCAGATAACAGCGTCTATTTCGGAAAGGTTTTGCCTGAGGAACTGCTGCCTGAGGTCCGGGCTGGTATCAATAAGGATTTTGCCCTCCCCGGACTCCACCAGAATTGAAAAACGAAGGCGCTGGCTCTTTCCACCGGATCGGGCATCCGTGCATGCCGGGCAGAAGCAGCCGATTTTGGGGGTCCCGACGGCATCCCCGGTCCCCAACAGAGTGAGCCTCATGCTTTTTTCTTCCTTTCGTACTCTTCGGACTTGAGCTCGTCCCTTTCGTCAAAAGCCCTGACGGCATCCAGGAGGTCTTCCTGGGCCAGCACCTTGCGTTCTTCCAGAAGAGCACCCAGGACAGCTTCCCGGATAACCATGCGAAGGTCCGAACCCGAATAGTCTTCGGTCAGTTCCGCTATTTCCCTGGTATCAAGCTCCCCTTCGATGTGCCTGGTCACAAGGTCCAGGATGTTTTTGCGCATCTCAAGGTCAGGCAGGGGGAAATGCACGATTTCGTCAAAGCGTCTCCATGCCGCACTGTCGAGCATCCGGGGGTGGTTTGTTGCGGCAATCAGAAGGACGCCGTGTTCCACGAGGCTTATTTCGTCAATAGCCTTCAGCAGGGTGTTAACCGCCCGTTTGATTGCGGCATTTTCGTCCGAAGTCCTGGCTTTTGCCACGAAGTCAAGCTCGTCTATGAAGAGGATGCAGGGGTTAAGCTTCTTGGCAAGCAGGAAGACCCGGTCGATGTTCTTTGCAGTCTCACCCAGGTACTGGTCCGTGATCATGGAAAGTTTGACTTCGACAAAGGGAATTGAGAGCTGCTCGGATAGCGCCCTGGCAACCGAGGTCTTCCCGGTCCCGGGAGGCCCTACAAAGAGCAGTTTCCCGATATCGTGCAGCCCGATTTCCCGGAGGTATTCCCTGTGCTTGATCGCTTTCATGATCTTTTCGATTTCACTTTCCTGCTCCGGGGTGAGCACAAGGTCCTTTACCTTCTGTTTCACATCTTCGGGAGCGATAATGGACACGAGCTTGAGCATTTCCTCGCCCTTGTCTTCCCTCCTGATATCGGCTATAAGAGACTCAATCCATTCCCTGTCAACTTCCTTTGGCCTTGCCTTTGCTTTTGCGTCGGCATAGCTTGCAGCTTCCACCTTCCGGATTTCTCCGAAGTAATAGGCAAGGACAGGGTTATTTTCGATCCTTTCCCTGGCATCCTCCTGTTTTTCGAACCATTCCACGGCAAGTTCAAATGCACTCAGACGGATTTCAAAGTGAGACCTGTCGACGGCTATGAAAGGCACGTTCCTAACGCTTTTTTCAACGTCCTCCACTCCGCACAGCTTTTCAAGCCTGAGAAATGAGACTATGATGGGTTTGGGAACTGTTCTTTCTGCGCTACTCCAGTAGTTTTTCCTGATATTCTTGGGCAGGTCATTAACGTCCAGTTCAGGGTAGCGGTTATAGATTTCTGCAGTTAGTAGCAGCTCTACGATTTCTATGATGGTGCCTGGCATGTTTTTACCTGTTGCGTGCTTAGAAGAATTCACTATCAAGTGCTGGGCACTCAGATGCGGTAAGTTCTTAAGTCCTTGATTAAGCGGCTAAACCTAGTAATTGGATTTCTTCTATGATATAATTTACGAAGCCGCAGCCGGAATCCCGGAAGAGTTTCATGAGTGCAGGGCGTGAAATGATACATTCATCTGTGTGAGATGATACATTTATCTAGCAGAAAGACACTAGTACCTATTCCATCTCTTCGGGAAACACCTGTGAGGCCTCCGGAAAATGCCTTTGCTGTATCCGGAAATGTCTCAAGGTTCAAAGGAATGTCTCTGCAATTTCTGGAATGGTTCTTATCCTTTCCGGGAAATACACTCAATGTTCCTGAGAATGTCCCGGCCTGTCTGGAATGCCAGCGGCATTTCCAGGAAACTTCTATCTTAATAAACCTAATCATTACGGAAATCTCTCTACCTGAGGAAATCCAGAATTATCCCTAGAGAGGATCATTGCATGAAAAGAGAACAACTCTATTCAGGAAAAGCAAAAACCATCTACAATACAGATGATCCCGAAACCCTTATCTCCGAGTTCCGAAACAGCCTTACTGCTTTCAACGGGGAAAAGAAAGGGGAAATGGAAAAGAAAGGGTACTACAACGCCCAGATCTCGAAAAAGCTATTTGAGATGCTGGAAGCGAACGGAGTCAAGACCCACTTCATTGGGATGCTTTCCGAAATCGAAATGCTCGTAAGGAAAGTAGACATCATAAAAATCGAAGTTATTGTCAGGAACATTGCCGCAGGCTCCATTACAAAGAAATATCCCATGAAAGAAGGCACTGTTTTTGAGTCCCCGGTCCTTGTCTTTGATTTCAAGAGCGATGAATACGGAGACCCGATGTTAAACGACGACATTGCCGTTGCTCTCGGCGTGGCAAGCAGGGAAGAACTTGCTGCACTCCGGAAACTCGCCCTCAGGATTAACGAGCTGCTCGTGCCCTACCTGGACGGGAAAGGAATCCTGCTCCCCGACTTCAAGCTTGAGTTCGGGAGAAGGGATGGGGAAATCCTCCTTGCCGATGAAATCTCCTGCGACACCTGCCGCTTCTGGGACAAAGAAACCGGAAAGTCCATGGACAAGGATGTCTTCAGGTTTGACAAGGGCGACATCTCAAAAGCTTATGAAGAAGTTGCCAGGCGCATTGTGCCTGAAATCTTCGAATAAGCCCCTAAACTTTTATTTTTAAAACATCAAGCCTTAAAATTTTTATTTTTTAAATTTCCTTTAATTTTTATTTTTTAAATTTCCTTTAATTTTTATTTTTTAAATTTCCTTTAATATTTAATCCTGGAACTTAGATTTTGAAAAAGGAGTCAAGGGTTGTCTGGAAGCGGAAATCCGAAAGCATTTTTGCCTGCTGCATCCACTCATCCCTGGGCGTGCGCACCCTGCCCGCAAGGTCTGCAACTGCAGCTTCCAGAGACTCGAAGGTTTTAGGGGGATTTTGAAGGGCATTTCTCATGCCTTCCCGGACCACCCAGACCCCGAGAGGAGCCCAGTAGTCGGGAGTGATTTCCCTGAGGACAAAAACGGATGCCTGTTTTTTTATTTCCGTAAGGTATTCGAGCACGGGGAGCCTGGCGGCATAGTAACCCCCTGCAAGGGAAGAATACTGTTTTTTTCCGTCAAGGCCTTCGCTGTCCTCTCCGAGCCAGCTGGATTCCCCTGACCAGACAGCCCTGGGAAGCCAGGCTTCTATGAGTTCGAAAGAATAGGCCCTCGGGAGGAAGAGGACTTCAAAGTGGTTCCCGAAATGGGTCCCGGAAAAGAGCTTGATATCCGAAACCCAGGAAAAGTCCTTTACCCTGTCTGCAAGCTCCTTTCCGGCCATATCGTCCACGGCTGTAATAGACCAGCGGGTGGGCACGATTTTCCTTTCTTTTCCCAGAAGGCCGATGGAGAGCAGGCGGGTGATCTGCTCACCCGAAACCTCACCTTTGTAGAGCTCGAGCACCGCGTCCTTTGCAAGGGCATCGGTATCATAAACGAGATAGTCCACTTTTCTCGGGACATTCGGGTTTTCCGCAAGTTCGAAGTTTTTCACAAGCCCGGCAGGGCCCATAGGGGAGAGGACCGCATCAAATTTGAGTTCCTGTTTGGGAGCTTTGAAAAACCAGGCTTCGGTGTCCACGGGAGTTCTCGAGAGAGCAAGCTCCCGGGCTTTTTCCAGAAGAGGGTTTTCTTTTTTCCCGGCATCTTTTACATGCAGGGTCGTGTTTGCCCTCACCATGCGGGAACGCATGGAAATTATATCCTCAATGGGCATACCCCCCCAGCCTGAAGGGTCTTCAAGAAAAGAAGCCTCGTTCTCCTTTGCAAAAGGAGGGATAAGGGGGCCTGCCGAAACCCTCGGGTAACCGTAACTTCCCACAAAAAGAGCAGGAGGAGACGCTCCAAAAACGGAATCTCCCGAGATTGCAGGAGAAATAGATTGTAAGGACTTAAACTTTTCAAGTATAGGACAGCGGGGACGCCCGCAGAGTCCTTTTCCTTTGCATTTGACGCAGAGTGTGGCTTTCACTGAGAATCCGTATCCTCACAGATGCCGCAGGCTTTTACTTCAGGGGCATTCTTATACAGCCAGCCGGATTTCTGTACAAAACGGCATACGTTGCACATTCCCTTTACTTTTTCCTGAGAGGATAAGTGGTCATTTAAGAGCACTGATGCAAATTTCCGAATTTCTTCCTGGGTCTCTACCGAGAAGTCAACATCAGCCCCTCGTTTTTCACTCACATACTGGGATACCGCAGCCCTTGAAAGCTCCAGAATTTCCGCCACATCCTGCTGCGTGCATCTGTGTTCGAAAATCAGTACCCGAGAAAGTTCAGCCCTTATGGCAGGTAGCACTTTCTGTACCATCACTTCACATGTTGTTTTCATGGGAGACCAACACTCTGTCAGCTAAAATAAGGCTTTCTGCGTACTGCATATCATTTATAACATAGTTTTCCGGGCAGCAACCCGAGATCCGAGATCAGACCTGGGGGCGGGTTAGGGGACTCTGCTGGAAAACGGAATAAAAAATATATGCGCAAATCCGGAACCTGGAAGTATAGCATTCATTCCTCAGGCCCGGTCCAGCCCTTAAGGCAGGACTTAGAGTTTAATTTTTGATCTGTTCAGCAGAGAAACCTTTTTCCATAAGGACTTCTTTCATGCGGGTCAGGTGATTGCCCTGAAGTTCCACCGTATTCCCTTTTACGGTACCTCCGCATGCAAATTTAGATTTAAGATAAGTTGAAAGTTCGTGAAGATCGATTTCACTTGCATCGAAACCTTCTACAACCGTAACTTCTTTTCCGTATCTTCTTCTGTTGACTTTTACAGTGATACGCTGCTGTTCCTTCGCGACCTCTTCGCATATGCAAAGTTCTTTTGGAAGCCCGCATACCGGGCACATTCCGCTGCTCATTTGTTGGTATGTCCTCCGAATTTGTAATCATTGTATATGTACATTACATCCAAAAATAACTGAATAGATATAAAGTACTTATCAATGAAGGTATTAAAGCCTAATGGTATTTTCAGGCACTCTTATGCGGAATTTCAGACAATTTACAAAATTGCCTCACCGCACAAAAACCTGAAACAAGGCTTCAGGTGTTATATATTTTAGTTAGATATAATGTTACTATACAGGTAGATAATATTATTATCGGTTATGTTATTTTTAACTCTGTTGAAGAAATAGGTTTGCATAAAAGCGGGAAAACTTTTTTGTCCCGGGCCCGGCCCATATTGATCCGTACCTGAAACACACCCTGAAATCCTCTATTCCGGTCCTGAAGAGAAAGCCATTCCTTAAGAGAAATTCTCAGGAAAGCCAAATACGCCAGGAAAGAAAAGAACCAGGGAAAAATCTGCTTTCACCGTAAAAAGCGTGCTTTTGCCAGCAAAAAGCTAGATATAGCTTGAACCCCATCTCTTTATATAACCTATATAATTGCAAATATATGCACCTATAATATATAAATATAACTAAATAAAAATGTCCGGAAAAAGTATTTAAGGCA
Organism: Methanosarcina sp. KYL-1; assembly: GCF_024372725.1. Classification (GTDB taxonomy): domain Archaea; phylum Halobacteriota; class Methanosarcinia; order Methanosarcinales; family Methanosarcinaceae; genus Methanosarcina. The sequence goes on along the minus strand of NZ_VOUA01000001.1, from coordinate 211,800 downwards.
TATCCGGGAGGTACTCCATGAACGAGTTAGTAGGCTTTGTAAACGGAAATAACGCCAGGCAGAAAGTGCTCTCCCTGCTTGCCTCCAAAGGGGAGATGGAAGGGAAACGCATTGCAAAAACTCTGCGTATTGTAGACCTTTCCATGGAAAAAACCCTGGGGGAACTGGAAGAAAAGGAACTTATTGCAAAGAAGGAGGAAATGTACTCCCTGACCGAAACCGGAGTAAAGATAGAAAAAATAGTCCAAAAAATCTAAATTTTTTTATTCTTTTTACTCTTTATCAAATTCATTTTTTTATTGATTTTGTCCTTAATCGGACTCTATTCTTAACAGGATTCCATTCTTAACAGGATTCCATTCTTAACAGGATTCCATTCTTAACAGGATTCCAAATTAAATCCTTAGATTTGTCCTGAACCTTTCTCTTCAGTCAGCTGGATACATTAAAGTTACTTTCATTCAAATTATTTTCAATTGTTTTATTTTCAATTGCGTCATTTTCAATCGAGTTATTTTCAACCGAATTAGATTTTCCCCAAACTGAAGTAATTCAACTAATTAGCCCACTATTTTACAGGACGGATTCTGGTGTTTAGGAGTCCTTTAAACCGGGAAAAGCCCGGAGACGGGGTGCAGGCATCCGGCAGTGGAGGCAGACGGGAATTCCGCACAGGCAAACTTTCTCCGCCGATACGAAGAAATATTTATCTAATCCCTTTCCCTTTATGTCCGCATAGTCTGTTAACGCTAAGTTGAAAACCCCGGGTTCTCGGGGATTATCATAAAAATAAACCGTAAGCTGCGGGTTCCTGAAATAGGAGAACCTGCCCGGGATCGGGAGAGGAGAGAGAATTGGGACGGGCCGGATATGCTGACCCTTCCTGCCTCCTGCGGCTCCGGAGATTCCGGGATTCGGATTCCTGAAACATCCAGAAGAGGCTTTAAGAATCAGAGGCAAGGCAATGTTACCTGAAGAAGACCTGAAGATCATTAAAAAAGAACTGGGGCGAGAGCCTAACCTGGTAGAGCAGGGCTGCTTTTTAAACCTGTGGAGTGAACACTGCTCCTACCGCTCAAGTGCCCCCCTCCTGAAAACCTTTACCACCACGGGCGAAAATGTGCTCATTGGCCCTGGAGACGACGCTGCAGTAATTAAGTTCGAAGACGGATACGTGCTTGCCATAGCCATGGAAAGCCACAACCACCCCTCATACGTGGACCCCTACAACGGGGCAGCTACCGGAGTCGGCGGCATCGTCAGGGACGTTATTTCCATGGGAGCTCGCCCGATAGCCCTTATGGACCCGCTCTACTTCGGGCCCCTGGACACCCCTAAAAACCTCTACCTTTTTGAACAGATCATCAAAGGAATCGCAGGATACGGGAACTGTATAGGGGTGCCCGTAGTCAACGGCGAGACCTTCTTTGACAGGAGATACAGAGGAAACCCGCTCGTAAATGTGGTCTGCGTGGGGCTCTGCAAAGAAGAAAACGTTATGACCGCCTGTGCCAAGAAAGCAGGAAACAAACTGGTACTTGCAGGTTCCAGCACCGGAAGAGACGGGCTGGGAGGAGCTTCTTTTGCCTCCAGGGACCTCTCCGAATCTGCCGAAGCCGAAGACAGGCCAAGCATCCAGGTGGGCGACCCCTACACAGAAAAACTTCTCATTGAGATGACACTTGAGGCAATTGAAAAGGGTTATGTCCAGGCCTGCAGGGACCTCGGGGCTGCCGGCCTTGGAGGGGCAAGCTCGGAAATGGCTGCAAAGGGAGGGCTTGGAGCCCACATCATCGCAGATGCGGTGCCCCAGCGCGAACCTAACATGAACAGCTATGAAATCCTGCTTGCCGAGTCCCAGGAACGCATGATCTTCGAAGTCGTCCCTGAAAACGTGGACGCCGTACTTGCTCTGGTACAGAAGTACGACCTCAACGGGGCCGTGGTCGGTTACCTGACCGAGGAGCCAACGTATACCGTGGAGTTCAAAGGAGAAACCGTTGCCGAGATCCCTATCCACTTCCTTGCTGGAGGAGCCCCGACCTTCGAAAGGCCTGCAACATCCCCCGCACCCAGGGAAGAGGGCAGCAGACCGGAAATGCAGGAAGACCTGAAAACGGAAGTCCTGAAAGTCCTGTCTTCCTATAACATAGCCTCAAAGGAATGGATCTACAGGCAGTACGACCATGAAGTCCAGCTCAGGACCATGGTCAAGCCGGGAGAGGACTCGGGAGTCCTCAGGATCACGGATAAAAACGGAATTGCCCTTTCCTGCGGCTGCCAGCCCAGAACCACTTTCCTTGACCCATACGCAGGCGGAAAAGCCGTAGTTTACGAAAACGCCATGAATCTTGCCGTAAAAGGCTCGGAGGGCCTTGCCATCGTAGACTGCCTGAACTTCGGGAACCCGGAACGTCCGGAGGCCTACTGGCAGTTCAAGCACGCTGTTCTTGGCCTTGGAGACGGAGCCAGAGAACTCTCAATCCCGGTGGTAGGAGGAAACGTTTCTCTCTACAACGAAAGTGACGAGTTCAAAACTGCAATTCCTCCAACTCCTTCCATCGGAATGATCGGAAAGGTGGACCTGGAGACACCGCTCCCCTCGGGTTTCTTTGCAAAAGCCGGAGACAGCATAATCCTGGTCGGAGAAACAACACCTGAGATGGGAGGCTCCGAATACTACGCCTGCCTTGGAATCCCTGAAACCGGAAAAGCCCCTGCAGTGCCTGAGAATGCCGCAGACATCGTGAAAGCCGTAATCAAAGCCGTAAAAAGCGGAAAACTCAGCTCGGCCCACGACCTCTCCCTCGGAGGAATCGCCGCAGGGCTTGCCAGGATGTGCAGGAAGCTGGGAGCACAGGCAGACCTGAGCGGAATTGCCGGAGAAATGAGAGCTGACGAACTCCTCTTTTCAGAAACTCCCGCAAGAGCCCTGCTTGCAACTGCCGAGCCTGAAGCTGTGCAGGAAATACTCAAAGGAGTGCCCTGCACCGTAATCGGCAAGGTGGGAGGAAATGCCCTTGAGATCAAAGGAAAAGGCTTTGAAATTTCCCTTTCCCTGGAAGATATCTCGGAGGCAAACGGCAGCCTTACAAGGTTTATGATGGGATGAAAACCCATCCTTTTTTTAACCTTTCAATTTTAACCTTTCAATTTTAACCTTTCAATTTTAACCTTTCAATTTTAACCTTTCAATTTTAACCTTTCACTTTTTTTCACATTAAGGGCATGATTTTGCTCCATTATGGTTTCTTGCCCTTTTTCAGGGTTTACACCATTTTTAGGCGGGGGCAACTGAAAGAAACAATAGATATTAGTATGTTTCCGCACTAAATCACAGTGTCATGAAAGCGGTATGTATGTGCATGGGAGTGAATCTGCCGTACAGCCCCAAATGGTACTGGCCTTTTGAGGGTTATTCCGGGGTGCCTGAAATGGACAGGTACTTTGACCGGAACCAGGTATTTTCAAGGTTCATGAAGACCGGGAAGGAAATTCTCTGCCTGAACAATCTCCTTCTCGAAGCAATTGAAAAGGGGGGTAAGTATGCCTTTGATATTTCAGGGCCTTTCCTTGAACAGTGCCAGTGGGACCCGGGACTTATCAGTTCTTTCCGGCAGCTGGGGAAAAGCGGGAGTGTGGAGTTTACGGGAAGCTGTTACTACCACTCCTTGAGTGCTCTGTACCCGGACCTTAGCTGGTTTAAAGATGAGGTGCTCACCCACAGGGAGAAGGTCCGGAAGCTTTTGGGAACCATTCCGGAAACATTCGTTAACACCGAACTCCTGCTTTCGGGAAGAGTAGAAAGTATCCTTGCCGAAATGGGCTACAGGTGCCTTATTGCCGAAGGGTCCCGCAACCTTCTGGACGGCTGCGACCCCGGTCGTGTCTATGAAAACCATCTCCCCACCCTCCTCAGGCATATAAACCTGAGCGAAGACCTGGAACTCCGTTTCTCGGAGAAAAGCTGGGAAGGCTACCCACTGATCCCGGAAAAGTTCTCGGACTGGATAGCAAGCATTGAAGGGGACGTGCTCACCCTCTATTTCAACTATACCAGCCTCTGTTTCCATCAAAGGAAAAAGAGCCTTATAGCCGATTTTATGCGGGCCCTGCCCGAAACCCTGGAAAAACGGGGCATTGAAATGCTCACACCTTCGGAGGCGGTAAAGAGGTTTAAGCCTTCCGGGCTCCCTACCCTCGGGACCGAAAAAACAATCAGATACGGGATGAACAATGCAGTGGGAAACCATGCCCAGCAGCTCTACCTGAGGGAACTGGTAAGGGTAGGGGAAGAACTTGAAAATGTAAAGGGAAGCCCGAATTACGAAAAACTGAAAAAGCTCTTCGGCTACCTCCAGCAGAGTGAAATCTTTTTTACAATGAACTCCGGAACAAACATCCGGGAAGGGTACGAAAGGGCTGTGAACTATTTTTCCATTATCTCGGATTTCAGGAGAGCTGTCATAGAGGAGGGAGCATGACCTCCCTTTGCATGTACTTCCAGATACACCAGCCCTTCCGCCTGCGCAGGTTCTGGCCTGATGAAAGGCAGGGATTTTTCCGCTACTTTGACGAGAGAAGCAATAAGGAGATTTTTGAAAAAGTAGCAGGGAAGTGCTACCTTCCGACAAACAGGCTCTTTCTGGAAGCCCTGGACGAATATAATGGAGAATTCAGGTTCGCCCTTTCAGTAACAGGAACCCTCCTGGAACAGTGCGAACTCTGGGGCCCGGATGTCCTGGAAGACTTCAGGCAGATGGCAGAGACAGGAGCCGTGGAGTTCCTGGACGAAACCTGTTATCACTCCATATCAAGCCTCTTTGAGGACAAAACCGAATTTATCGAAGAGATCAGGGAACACAGGGACCTGGTTTTTGACCTCCTGGGAGTAAAGCCCCGGGTGTTCCGGAATACCGAACTACTCTACAACAACACGATAGCGAAAATTGCTTCTGAACTGGGGTACAGGGCCATCCTTGCGGAGGGTGCGGACCACATGCTCGGCTGGAGGTCCCCGAACCTCGTGTACAAAGCAAAAGGTTCCGGGCTTCCCATCCTCTTCAGGAATTACAAACTTAGTGATGACATAGGATACCGCTTTTCTGCCCGGTGGTGGGACGGGTACCCCTTGACTGCGGAAAAATGGGCCTCATGGGCCTCCGGGATCAAAGAAGATTGCATTAATATCTTTATGGATTACGAGACCTTCGGGGAGCACCAGTGGAAGGAAACAGGGATTTTTGAATTCCTGGAAAAGTTTCCGGAAGAAATATTAAAAACAGACCTGAGTTTCAGCACCCCCTCCGAAGTGGTGGAAAAATATTCTCCTGTAGCTGAGATCGATGTTGGGGACCTGTCCACCATTTCCTGGGCCGACATGGAACGCGACACCAGTGCCTGGCTTGGAAACGACATGCAGAGGCGCTGTTTTGAGGAGATGAAACTGCTTGGACCTTTTGTAGAAAAGACAGGAGACCCTGAACTCCTGCGCATCTGGAAACACCTGCTCACCTCGGACCACTATTACTACATGTGCACGAAGTGGCTTGGGGACGGGGACGTGCACTCCTACTTCAGCGTGCATTCCACCCCCTTTGACGCTGCTGTCAACTTCATGGCCGTGCTGATGGATTTCAAAGCCCGGGTGTTCAGGAAACTCAGCGCAACGGATTAATCAAATGTATGCATATTAATTCATGGGAGAGTAGCCAATGGTTCGGGACCTATGCTTGTTTGCAGGCCACAACGAAGCCACGCAGATTGTATGGTTTAAGATCACGTACTTAAAAGAGAAGGGAGCACTGTCTGCTATAATTAATTTTCTGGAAGAGCAGGACGTTTTCATAAGTATCGGGCATCTTGACAATATGAACGAGGAAATGGGAGAATATTCCATCTTCACCGAGATTAAAAAAGAAGTTGACGTGAACGAGCTTTCAAGTAAAATCGAGGAGCTTGAGCTTGTCCAGAAAGTGGAATACGGGATTTCGGAAAACAGGATGATCCATCTGGTGGACTTCCCCTTAAATGTGATAGGGGTCAGGGCAATCATTACCCGGGCACCTACCCTTGTTGATATTATCAGGACCCTGAATGAGAACGCCCCGCATGCAGAGGGGCTTCTCACCCTCTCGGGCCTTAAAGGCGGGATCCATGCCGCGAAATATTTCAGGAGCATCATGCCCCTTGACGACAGCAATTTCACGAACATCCTTGCGGAACTCTACAGGGCTGTGGGCTGGGGTATCCTGGAAATCGACTGCGACCCCATTACTTACGAAGGGAAGATTATTGTAAAGGACTCTTTTATTGCCGATGTCTACGGAGAGACAGACCAGCCGATATGTGCCTACATGAGCGGCTACTTTGCAGGTTACCTGACCGAATACTCCGGAAAAGCCATAAGGGTAAGGGAAGTAAGCTGCAAAGCCAACGGACATGAGGTCTGCGAACACACCATCTCGCTGGCACCCGCAGGTACGAATGCAGAACAGCAGCCAAGAGGGGGCCCCAGGTGATCAAACAGCCTAACGTTATCCTTGGAAACGCCAAACTGCTGGTGACCATGGGGAGAAAGGGAGAGCTCTTCGGATTTTTTTATCCGCGAAGGGACCATGCCCAGCACGTAGAAGAGTCACTTGCCTGCATCCATAACGGGGAAAAACTCCTCTGGACAAACAGCAGCGAATGGCACTCTATTCAGAACTACATAGAAGATACCAACATAGTATCCACAAAACTTTATCACGATTCGGGGATCCGGATTTCCATCCTTGACCTGGTACACCCCGAAGTGCCGGTCCTGATCCGCAGGTTCAAGATCCAGTCACAGCAGAAAATTTCCGGGAAGTTCTTCTACTACTCGAACTTCAACGTGGGAGAAACTTCTAAGAAAAACTCAGGTTTTTGCGACGCCGAAGCCCGCCTGATAGCGCAGTACTGGCAGGAATACTATATCGGGCTCTATGCCATCCCCGAGTTTACGGAGTGGCAGGTCGGAAAAGCAATGGACACGATCTGGTGGACAAATTCCAGATACGATATGGAAGACGGGAAACTCCAGAAGAATAAGGAGGACATCGGGAACATAAACAACGCTGCGGGCTGGGACCTGGAACTGGAAGCGGATGGGGCCCACGAGTTCGTAATCCTCATAGGCGCCGCATCTTCCCGGAACCTCCTGTACAAAAGGATGCAAGAACTCTCCAAACTTCCCCTTGAACAGACTTTTGAAAAGACCCGGGAACACTGGGTCATGTGGCTTTCCAAAAAGCAGGTACTCAAAATGCCGGGGCTGGAAGGCCACAACAACCTGCGCCAGGACCTTTTCAATGCCTATAACAGGGCGCTCCTGATGCTCTACCTCCTCAACGACCACGAGCACGGGTCCTTTGTGGCTGCCCCGGAATTTGACTCCAACTTTGAGAAATGCGGAGGCTACGGCTTTTGCTGGAACCGTGACACTTCCGAAGTGGTGCTTGCCCTTAAGCACTCGGGCTATCCCGAATACTGTGATAGGTTTTTTAAATGGTGCATCCGAACCCAGCTACCTGACGGTTCCTGGTTCCAGCGCTACTGGCTCAACGGGGACACGGCCCCTTCCTGGGGGAATTTTGACTATTCCACCCAGATAGATGAAACGAGTTCTACCCTCTATGCCATGGACGTATATTACAGGATTCTGGAAGGCTTAAAAAAAGTTGAGTTCCTGGAAGAGGTGTGGGTCTCAGTACTGAGGGCAGCCGAATACCTGATGAAGCGGACCAGATCGGGACTGCATGAAAGCTGCATGGACCTCTGGGAAACTTACTACGGGATTTTCACCTATACGAATTCCTCTATCTATGCCGGGCTCATGGGAGCGTCACACCTCGCCGAAGAAAACGGAGAATCCGGAATGGCACGGCGCTGGAAAAAGCGGGCGGAGTTCATCAAACAGGCAACCATCGACCGTTTCTGGCTCCAGGAAGGTTATTTTGCGAAAGGGGTTATCAACGAAAGGCTGGACAAGACCATGGATGCAAGCACCCTGGGAGCCTATATCCCCTTCGGGATGCTCTCCCCGAAAGACCCGGTAGAAAGAGATATGATCTTTTTCCTCATAGAAAACATCCAGAAAAAGCTTTCCCTGCCTATCAACGGGCACTACGGGATCAGGCGCTACGAGAACGACAGTTACATCAACGGAAACCCCTGGATTGTGACCACGCTCTGGCTTTCCGAAGCCATGTTCGCCCTTGCTCTGGACCTTCCCTATCAGGAAGAAGACAGTTTTGCAGAAACCCGGCAAAAACTGACCGTAGAAGGGATCAAATTCCTTAAGTGGTCTCTTGCCGGAGCGACAAGTGCAGGGCTCCTCCCCGAACAGGTGGACAAGTCCTCAGGCGGACCTGCCTGGGCAATCCCGCTGGGCTGGAGCTGCTCCCTGATGCTTGACAACATCCTCCTCCTGGACAAGATCTGCAGGAGAAAAGCAGGAAACATTGAAGAAGGCTGAGTGGGAAAGAAAAAGGGAAAAAGGAAAGTAAAAAGAGATAAGAAAAACGGAAAGTAAAAAGAGAAAAAAGGAAATGAGTAATTTCTCATTATCCTACTACTTTTTTAAAAAGTATCAGGCAATTAAAAAGTATCAGGCAAGGATTTTTCCGTAAGGGCTTTCTTCAAAGTAATTGGCAAGCTGTTTGCCCGCATCTCCGGAGTCTGAAGATTCCGAGCCAAGAAGCAGCCTTGAGAGGCTTGCTCTATTCATGTACACGATTCTTGGCTCTCCTTCGATGCCCCCGAGTTCCGCAGCCTTGTCGATGGCATCATACAAATTGCCCGTTTCATCCACAAGCCCCAGTTTTATTGCCGCTTTCCCGGTGTATATGCGCCCGTCAGCAAGGGCTTTTACCTCGCTTCGGGTCATGTTACGCCCGTCGGCAACCTGGGCCACGAAGTCTTCATAGCTTTCCAGGACCACTTTGTCTGCGTACTCTTTTTCCTCATCCGTAAGCCCTCTCCATGAACCGCCCATGTCCTTCAGTTCCCCGGATTTTGCGATATAGTATTCAATGCCTTCTTCATCGTAGTAAGCTGAAAGGTTCTGGAAAACCCATATAACCCCGATCGACCCGGTGCTCGTCGAGGGGTTTGCAATGATGTAGTCGGACGGTGCGGAGATGTAATAAGCAGCACTAGCCGCCACGTCTCCCATGGAAATTACCACAGGGACCCCTGCTTCCTGGGCTTTCTGGATCTCGCCTACAATTTCCTGAGCCGCTGCAGGAGACCCTCCCCCACTGTTGACCCGGAGCACTATAGCCCTGACTCCCTCATCTTCAACCGCCCTGCGGATATTTTCGGAAATCTCTTCGGAGGTTGCATAGCCAAGCCCGGAGGGGATGTTTCCGGTGAGCATGGTACCCTGGACGTAAATGACTGCAACCTTCTCCGAGGACCCGAGGTCCCCTTCGAAGCCGAAACCGTAGAAGATAGCTGCCATACTGAGCCCTATGATTATAAGCAGGGCGAATACAACGGCTATGTAGGAGATATGGCTGCGCTTCTTTTTAGGGGGAACCTGGGGAGGAGTACTCGAACTCATGTTAAAACTCTCACTTTCAAGCTTTTTAATTTCGGGTGCCGGGACGGGACTTTCGGGACCGGCTGTTTTTCCGGGACCTGAGCCTTCCTGATCCCGGGCAGAGGAAGAAGAAGGAGAGGAAAAACTCTCACCCGAAGGGCCTTCATGGGGGAGTTCCTCTCTTTTCTCATGAGCATTGCTTATCTCATCACCGGCACTTATTTTGTGGCCAGCACTTTCCGAAATCTCTTCATTAGAGATCTCTTCTGGATTCGTGTCTTCTGGATTTATATTTTCCGGAGTCATTATTGCCCGAACCGCATATTTTGAACTTGCCAATTAAAACTCACATTTAGATATAATAAATCAAGGCATGATTAGTAAATTCCGGCCTTATCACTTTTTGCTGCCGTCCCCATTTTGCCGGATAAGAGTGGGCAGAAACATTTTTCCTGTTTTTCCGCATTCCGGCCTTCATTAAGCCTTATTTATATAGGATTATTAACTATCCCTTCAAATAGATTCCCTTAAAAGCGCAATAAGCGAAATATATTTCAGAATAGCAAACCTCCAAGAGGGTATATTCGTAAAAAATACATGGAGATAAAAATGTCAGAATCATCCGATAAACCCGTACTGGTCACCTGCGGCCTTCCCTATGCCAACGGCAAGGCCCACGTGGGGCACCTCAGGACCTACGTGCCTGCGGATATTTTTGCCCGCTCCCTTCGGAAGGAAGGCAGGGACGTTACCTTCGTCTGCGGCTCGGACACCCACGGCACCCCTATTGTTGTAAATGCCGAAGAACTCGGGATTACCCCCAAAGAGCTTGTGGAGATATACCACAGGCATTTTGACGAAACCTTCAAACAGCTCGGGATTTACTTTGACGCTTTCGGGACCACGGACGACCCGGAAAACCACAACAGGACCCTGGACATAGTCAACAGGCTGATTGAAAAGGGATATCTGTACCCAAAGACCATCGAAATCGCCTACTGCCCCAAATGCAACCGTTTCCTGCCTGACCGCTATGTGGAAGGCAGCTGCCCCCACTGCGGAGAAACTGCAAGAGGCGACGAATGCGACCAGGGCTGCGGAAAGCACCTGGAACCCGGGGAACTCCAGAACCCCGTCTGTACCATTTGCGGAGGGCCGGCCGAGTACCGCCACCAGGAACACTTCTTTTTCAAGCTTTCCGAATTCAGAGACTACCTTATGAACTACCTCTCAAACGACCTTGGCGGCACAATTAACGCCAGGAACTATGCACTCGGATGGGTGAAGCAGGAGCTTACCGACTGGTGCATCACAAGGAACCTGGAATGGGGCGTAAAATTCCCGGGGCATGACGACCTTGTGGTCTATGTCTGGGTGGACGCTCCCATCGGGTACATAGCTTTTACCGAGGAGTGGGCAGCCCAGGCAGGAGATTCCTGGGAAAAGTTCTGGAAAGGCGACGGGGAAATCGTCCACTTTATCGGAGGGGACATCACCTATCACCACTGCATTTTCTGGCCTGCCATGCTCAAAGGCGCCGACTATTCCGTGCCGACAGCTGTCGTGGCTTCAGGCATGGTCAAGATTGAGGACAAAAAATTCTCCAAAACCAGGGGCTATGTGGTCTGGGTAGGGGAAGACTATCTTGACCACGGCTTCCACCCGGACCTCCTGAGGTACTACCTGGCAAGCTACACCTCCCATACCAAGGAACTGAATTTCTCCTGGCGCGTGCTGCAGGAAAAGATCAACAGCGAACTGGTAGCTGTTTTCGGGAACTTCCTGTACAGAACCATGCTCTTTGCCTTCAAGAACTACGGAGAAGTCCCCGAAGGCGAACTTGAACCGGAAGTCAGCGCCCAGATAGAAAAGACCATTGAGGAAGTAAAAGCAGCCATGGCAGAATACGAGTTCAAAAAAGCCGTTGACACCGCCATGACTTTTGCATCTTTCGGAAACACGTACTTCCAGTCCCACGAACCCTGGGCCCTTATAAAAGAAGACAGGGTAGCCTGCGGACAGGTGCTTTACAACTGCCTCCAGATGGCAAAAGCCCTTAGCCTGATCTTTGAGCCCGTGCTCCCCGGGAGAATGGAAACCGCCTGGGAACAGCTCGGGCAGGAAGGCAGCGTGCATGAGGCAAAATACGAAGAAGCCCTCGTGCCCCTGAAAGCAGGCACAAAACTTGCAAAGCCGGAAATCCTCTTTACCAAACTCGAAGACGACAGGATCGGAGAGATGGAAGAGATTGCAAACCAGCGGGTAAAAGCTGCAGATGCAAAGAAGGCCGCAGCAAAAGGAAGTGCAGAGGCAAAAGCCCCCAAAAAGTCCGACGGAATGCCCCCTGCAGAAGAAGCAAAAGCCGCCGAAAAACCGGAAGAAGCAGGAAAAACAAAAGAAGCAGAGGAAAAAGAGGCACTTCCCCTGGTCGAGTACGAAGACTTTGCAAAGCTTGACATAAGGGTTGGAAAAGTCCTCCTTGCCGAACCCGTAAAGAAGTCCAAAAAACTCCTCCGCCTGGAAGTCGACATAGGAGAAGAAAAGCCGAGGCAGCTTGTTGCAGGCATGTCTTCTTATTACGCCCCCGAAGAGCTTATCGGAAAGCATATAGTCGTGCTTGCCAACCTGAAACCGGCAAAACTCTGCGGAGTCGAATCAAACGGCATGATGCTTGCAGCCGATGACGGTGGGAACATTGTTGCCGCCCTCATGCCCGATAAGGAAATCAGGCCCGGGTCAAGGATAAGGTAAACTTCTCTGCGCGTTGGGCCAGAGTGCAGGCTTAAACGTGCTGGTTCAGCATGTTGGTTCAGCGCATTGTGCAGGTTAATTGGTAATTTGCACATATCTATAAAGACAGATGAAGATTGCGTTTTAAACGCAATCGCTTACTTTTTTGATGGAACTTTTTTGGAAAAAATAGTAACACGTATTTATTGAAGATAGAGGATACTGTTAAAATTTCAGCTAAAAAATTATGGTTTCAGATTACTTTTTAAAAAATATCTGATTTGATTTCCTGAAAAGACAGGAATTATTTTCCAAATATATTGAGAAATAGTTTTTAAAAATGCATTATATTTTGAGTTGAAATAATGTTACCTGTAAACGCTGTTACTACCTGAAAAAATACTTTTTTTATTTAGTAAAAAAACACCAAATTAAATAAGATAAATAGAATAAGTATAATATTACCTGATTAATAAAAGAAAGAAAAATGCAAAAGATCAGTGTGAATTAATTCATATAGTATTGAAACATAAAAAGACTACATGCATACATAATTAATGATATTTGACCTATATCTCGCCCAATTAGACCAAAATAAGGTTATAAGGTAGGAAAAAAATGAAGAATGCAGGTAAAATCATAAGTATAATGCTTATATGTCTGATATTGACATCAAACTTCGCAGGTGCCGCACCTGCGATTGTTGAGAACAAACCACTACCGAGCTTATCAGAGAGTTCAGGTGAGGAAACTAAACTAAAGCTGATGCATCGTTCGATCGACTACGGAGCGGAAACACCCCCACCAGCATCCATTGTCCCCTCATACGAATCCCAGGACAACGGCCCTTCAGATGCGGACCTTAACTTCTATTTTGCCACATACCCGAGCATTGACGTCCTGAACTCGGCAGAAAAAAACCAGTATGATCCTGCGATCATATACTCTTTTGTTCACAATTACTTTGAGTACGTACCTTATTTTGGTTCCATGAAAGGGGCACATCTGACCTATATGGACAGGGCAGGAAACGATGCCGACCAGGCATCCCTGGCAATCAGCCTCCTCAGGGCTTCGGATATCCCGGCTCGCTATGTATACGGTACGATTGAACTCGATACCGAGCAGGCAAAGAACTATTTCGGGGTCGAAAACGAAAGCGTTATCGTGGAGATGCTGCACAGGAACGGGATTTCCGCACAGGCCGTTTCCGGCGGGGTGCAGTTCGACCACATCTGGGTGGAAACCTATGTGGACGGGGAGTGGGTTGAACTTGACCCTTCTTTCAAACAGTACGATTACACGGAAGGTATGGACCTTGAAGCCCTTGCCGCAGACTCCGACTATTACTCCTCCATGCTGGAGGACAATGTGGAAAGCTCCGGGGACGAAGTCACAGAGATAAACGTCTCAGGCCTGGACAGCTCCTATACCCGGATGGCAGACGACTTCAGGACTCTCCTCAATACGGAATACGCAAACACTACTAACAGTGAAATCTTCGGCTCAAAGGAGATTGTGCCGTATAACGATTACTATACCCTTCCCGAAGCTCTTCCTTACACGGTTGTCAGGGTCCACGGGGAATACGCTGACCTCCCCGAGGTCTTCAACCACAAACTGAGGATACAGCTTTCAGGTATCGACCTCACCCTGAACACTGCCGAAATTGCAGGAAAAAGACTCTCGGTTTTCTATGAGCCCAGTACGGGAGAAGAAGCCGACTACCTCAACAGTTCCGAAAACTTAAGCGAACTCAACGCTCTCAACCTCAACATGTCCGCCCTCCTGAGAGTGGACGGAGCCGTAAAAGCTGCAGGAACCCCGGAGCCTCTGGGCTCGGAGCAGCAACTGGAACTCAGCTTTATCGCTCCCGGCGGGCAGGTTGACTCTTACACCCGAACCCTGCACACGGGAGCTTACTTCGTAATCGGCCTGGCCCTGCAGCCTGTTTCGATCGCTCACATGAACGAGAGGGTCAAACGTTACGAAGTCACCAGCGACCTGCTGGAACTGGACTATTTCAACGTCACAAAAGACGAACTCTACGGGGAACTCCTGAACCTGCAGGCCCTTACCTTCTGGGGGAACTACGGCCTGTACAACTCCATTGCCGCAGAAGCCACGGACGTCGTCTACACCAGGCACCCCTCTGCCATGATTGTCGGTACCGAGCTTGACGTAAGGGAAAGCGAAGGTTCCCGGAGTGTCCAGATGAACGGGGTGTACACGGACATCGTGCGGGACATAATCAACCCGACATCAAAGGACGGAGACTCTGCAAAATCCTATGCCTTCCTGTTCACCAGGGGGATGACTGCCTCTTCCATGGAAAAGAGCATGCTCTCTCTCAGCTACGAGGTAACGTCCTACTCCACTTCCGAGATCATAAGGATGGCAGGAGAAGCCGGAATTCCAATTTACACCCTTGACAGCTCGAACTGGGCAGAAAAAGAAACTTCCCTCAACATCTCTGAAAGCCAGAAGACGATCGTAAAAAGCGCCGTAGACTCTGGATATTCCGTAATTATCCCTCGCGACGAAGTAACGGTGGGGAACTTTACAGGCAGCGTTTTCATCGTCTTTGACCCTGAGACGGGAGCGTCTTCATACTACGGCCCCGACGGCAGGGGCTGGGGCTGGCTTGACACTCTCAAGACCGGGCTTGAAGCAGGGATTTCGGCTGCCAGTACGGTTGTGAAAGGCACTGCAAAAGTCATCGCAGACACCGGAGGCAAGATTGCCGGGGTTGCCACGGGAGTGATCAGCACCGTGGGAGAAGCGATTAACGGAACCGGATCCACTATTGCCCGGGTCGCAAAGACCGCAGTGGTAGGAGCAGTCAACGCAGCAGGATACGTGGTTACAACTGTACTCCCAGGAGCCGCTGTAGGGGTAACTGCTGCAGCAACCGCCGGGCTTGTGATTGTAACTGCCTTTACAGCCGACCGCCTGACGGAACTTGGAAAAACCGTCATTGATATCTATGACGCCAAAGCGGATTACGAAAAATCCCAGCAGGAATACAAAGAGATCCAGGAAAAACTGAAAGAAAAGAAAGAACAGGTTACAAAGGAGGAACTGGAGAAGAAGAAGGAAGAGCTCATAGAGAAGAAAGAGGAGCTCGAACAGAAGAAAGAGGAAGTAAAAGAAAAGGAAGACATCGACCTGGACAAAGACAAGGAAGAGGGGGATAACACAGGAGATGACGGGGGAGACGACGGAGGAGATGACGGGGGAGATGATGGGGGAGATGATGGGGGAGATGATGGGGGAGATGATGGGGGAGATGACGGAGGAGACGACGATTTCCCCGGAGATGAGGAAGAAGCAGATGAACCGGACCTGGATGAAGAGCTGGACCTGGATGAAGAGCTCGAACCAGATGACGACCCTGAAGAGCCTTCAAGCCCCGGAGGGGACCACCCGGACGACACATTCAGCGTGGCCAGTTCCAAACTCCGGAATGCTGATGTGACCAGCCTGCTGATCAGGAACGCTTACAAGAAAGGTTATACTAACGCTGTCCACCTTAACGAGTACCGCCTCGGGCAGCTTGATATGGAAGAGATCGGCGATTACACAGACAGTGAGCAGCAGGAAAGCCTCTATGACCTAAGTGCTTCCCAGGCTGATGTTTACACAACCATCGTAAAAAATTATGATACGATTAAGGAAGAACTCGAACTTGCCCCCGACGTGCTGATGCTCCAGAAAGGCTTCTATGCCTCCGCAAAAGCCATGGTGGAAAACAGGGGTATACCGGTCCGCCTGATGAGGGTACAGGACTTTGCCGCAGCCGACACGCAGGAGCTTGTACACGACACTCCCGTGCTCTTCCTGCCCTCCGGGTCCCTCTACGGACTCGATTCTTCGGCCCTGATAAGGGACAAACTTGCGGAATACGTTGCAGAGGGTGGGACCCTTGTCGTCATGGCCCAGCAGCACGGCTACGAGTTTAACATGCTGCCCCATAACGGCACAAGGGCGCTCGGAGGAACTGGATGGCAGGAAGACCAGAGTTGCCTGTACAACGCCGCAAGCATCAGCGAATACCACCCTGTAGTTTCGGGCCAGCCCACCCCAACCCTTACCGTGAACATTGACGGGTATTTCACGTCCTATCCGGAAAACTCCACAATCATCCTCAAGCGGAACAAGAACAGCATGCCCGCAATGCTGGCCTACGACTACTACAAAGGCAAAGTGCTTGCAACTTCCGTATATGACGACTGGGCCTACTTTGACGGGGCTTCGACCCTGCAGGGTGAACTCCTGGTACGGGACATCCTGACCTGGGCTGAAGACCCGGATGCCGTGGAGGCGATGCTCGAAACGAACAGTATTGACATCCCGGTGAACATAAGCAATAAAGGAGAGTTCCCGGCCACAAAAGTGACCTTTGCTTTTACGGACCCCCTCGGGAACCTTAAGGTTGAAGACAGCATGGACCTGGACCCGGCCCTGGAGCCCGGCGCCAGCACGGAGCTGAACTTTGCCTGCGGACCCCGACAGGGCGAGACCCTCGGGATCTGGGCGCTGGACTACGTCCTGGAAAACGAAAGCGACACGGCATACACCGAATATGACGCCAGAAAGGTTGCTATCGGGAAGTACATATCTTCCAATAACGGGTACAGCACTACCCCGGAAATCACATACAGCATAAGTTCCACAAACGACCATTTTGCCTACGGGAGCGATGCGGTCTTTACGGTCACAATCTGGAACAATGGAGACACGGACAAAGATGTTACTTTAAAGTACTGCTTCCCGCACCACGGATGGATCGAAGGTGACCCGCAGTACGGAGTAGGAGCTGACGGCTCCTGGTACAACCTTGAAAAAACCGTTACAGTGCCTGCAGAGGGCAGTACCTCGTTCAACCACTTGCTCGAAAACGTAAGGAGCTACGACCGTTTCTGGTCCCAGCTCTACAACAGTGAAGGGAGAGAAATAGGGGCTTCCACCCTGGGGATCTACTGCTTTGACCCAAGCCTGGAAATTGAGTTTGACTGTCCGAGCACCTTTAAGGTGAATACTACAAATGAGCTCAACTTCACAGTCAGAAGTACAAACGGGGACGTAAATGGGACCGCCGTTGCAGCAAAACTCTTCGACTCAAGTTCAAATCTCCTGGAATCCCGGTACGTGAAAACAGAAATTCTCTCGGGCACCCCTTACACCGGCAGCATTGAATTCACGCCGGAAAAGGAAGGGACGTATAACTTTGTCGTGGAAGTTACAAACGGAGAGAGCAGGCTCGGGACAGGTTCTCTCTACATCACCACCAAGGAACGGGTAGTGAACCTTTATCCGGCAAAGAGCAATCAACCCCTTATTTTCAACGGCACAAGCAATATGACCGTGAGAGTCGAAAACCTGGAAAAGACTCCGGCCGAAAACCTGACCCTTGTTACAAACTGCACCGGGCCTGACGGAACCCTGCAATACAGCAGCAGCACACCCGTACAGCTAGGAGCAGGGGAAGAAAAAGAAGTGAATGTCCCGGTACTTTTCGGAAAGCCAGGGTTCGGCATATATGAAATTACGTACACCCTTTCAGAGGGGGAAAATACCCTTGACAGGAAAGAAGTCTACCTTAATTATGACCTGAGAGTGTCCAGTTATCTCTCGTCTTCGGTCTTTGAACAGGACAAGAACGAAACCTTTACCCTTTCCCTATCCAACGGAAACGCTGCAGTAGACCTGACGGTAGACATAAGTTCTTTCCCTGACCCCGGCCTGGGCTTCTTTAAGACCGGCACGGTGCACCTGGAACCCAATGAACAAAAAGTCATCAGCTATGAAATTCCTGTGGGTTCCTGCCAGACCGCCGGACACATTGACCTGGAGTTAAACGTCGACCCGGAAACCGAACCTTCCGCATACACCGTGAAGGACAGGCAATACTATTACCGGATGGCAAACTCAAAACTCGAAATAGACCCGGCCCTGAACGCTGTCGCAGGCGGAAACCTGACGTTCAATATCACAAACTTTGGGCCTGCAGATACAAGCACCTACTATACCCTGAACTTCATAAGCCAGAATAAAAGGGCATATGCCAGCATAAGTGCAAACGAAACCCTTACCCTGGAACTCCCCGTACCTATGGTCCGGACCGGAAACTACACCCTGCAGGCAGTGGTGAGAAACCTGGGGACCGAAAAGATATCGGCCTGCACCGTCCCGGTGCATGTGGAAGGGTTTGAAATAGGCATTGAGCCGATAGGAGACAGTTTCGAAGCTGACGGGACCATACCCATACGTCTGAACAGTACAGGAGTGGGGATCACGGGAGACCTGACCGTAAGGTTAAGTTCTTACACTGGCTCCCGTGAGTATGTGAAAGAAAATGTCTCCGTAGGGGCAGGGCAGGAGGAAATCGTGGAAATCCCGCTCTCTTCCGACCTACCTTCCGGAGCCTACTCCCTCTACATAGAGTACTCTAACAGCTCACTTAACTTTGTGAAGTACGGCTTCTACACAGTCGGAATCGAGGGGCTTGAACTTGACATAAGGGTTGAGAACGAAGAGTATGATGCAGGGGATTACCTGGGACTCAAAATAAGCAATACCGGTGGAATTGACGCCGATTCCAATATCAGTATAACCTTTGACGGCATTGACCTCGGAACCCGGCAGGCTTCAATAGCAGAGGGGGAAGTTTCAACCCTTTACTTTGCGCTCCCGGGGACCCTGAACAGCGGCATATACGTCCTGAAAGCGAAATGTGAAGAAGAAAACACCGGCAGGACACTGGATTATTCAAAGACGATTTCTGTCAAAGGGCTCGAATACAGACAGAGCGTGGACACCTTCAGCGCGGGACGCGGGGAAGCGATCAACGTCTCAGTCAACAATACGGGAATTGTCCCCTTAAGCGGCAGTTACGACCTGGTGCTCTCCAACGAGACCGGGGATATTGCCACCACTAACGGTACGGCTTCCGTACCTGTCGGCGGTTCGGAAATTTTCAGCCTGACCGTCCCAACGTCTGTCCGGAGCGGGGATTATCAGATTCTCTTCAGCATTGAAGACCAGAGCGGGGAAAAAGAAAGTGTTTCAGCTTTCGTGTACGTGCCCGACCCGAGCCTTGTGCTGAACCTGAACAGCAGGGAATTCCTGCAGGGGGAAACGATCGAGGCCGAAATCAGCGGCATCTATTCTTCGGACTGGAACTTCACACTCACCCTCCAGGACGGGAGGAACAACGCTGTCAACAGCACGGCTATGTTTAAGCCTTCAGGGGAAATTACTGACGAGTCCGTTTTACTGGACCTTATAGTCCCTGAAGGCATTTTCTCCGGCACATACGTTTTCCGCGTAAAAGCAAAGGACCTGAGCAGCGGGACTGAAAGCTCCACTGTTTCCGATGTCCACATAGAAGGCATTACCCTGACGCCGGAAATCAGCACTGAGAGCCAGGCCTATCTGGAAAATGACACCGTCCGGTACACCGCAGTCCTTACGGCTGCAGGGGGCGTCCCGGCAGGCAATGTCTCCATCCAGGCCTATATGGAAGAAAACACAGAGGACTCGGAGGGCCTGCTCCTCTACAGCAGGTACCCCATCAACTCGATTGTCCGCTTCGGAGACGAGGTCCTGATAGGCACAAATGGCGGCCTCTTTAAGGAAACACCTGAAGGTGGAATCACCCCTGTCGAAAACGAAGAGCTTGCCTCTATGAAGATTTCGGCCCTGGACATCAATGGAGGCTTCCTCTGGGTCCTGAGCGAAGATACGGTTTATAGCTACGACCCGGACACCGGGCAGCTTACGACAGTGCTTGAAATGGAGAGCGAGGAAAGTGAATTCGAATGGGAGCAACATGGAGAATTTGGAAGCGGCCTTATGAGGGTGGATAGTTCCAACCAGAAGATCTACATGCCCAACGGCTGGGAAGGTGCGGTATCCTACGGTTACGGCGGCGATGAAACCGTAACCTATTATAATTCCGAAAACAGCCCGCTTTCCGGAAGCGTAAATGATATCCTGGTGTTACCGGACGAAGTGCTCTTCATCGTAGACGCCTCTTACTGGAACGACGAACTCTGGGAAACAGTGTATAATTACGAATGCCACAGCTTAACGGATACGGGCTGGGATACTTACGACAGCTCGGACGGCTTGCCTTCCGACAGCGTGCCGGCAGCAGTTTCGGACGGAACTTATGTCTACTTCATAACCGATGCAGGAATCGGCAGCAGAGATGCAGCCGGCGGCAGCGTCTCAACGGATTACGAGTTTAATGAAAACGAAACATTCTCCTATGTGGCAGCAGCAAGCGCCTATGGTGGAAGCATCCTCTTCTATTCGATAGACGGCATGACTTTCGAAGGAAAAGTGCTCAGGTACGAAGCAGCCTCAAAAACCCTTTCGGGGCTTGAAACCGATACGGGAGGAGAAAGCATAATGGCCCTGGCCCAGGGCAGTTCTGCAGTGTGGTTCAGCCTCTACAGCGGGTTATTCGCCTTTAACGAGGCGGAAGGGGCCTCGGTCCGTGTGCCGTTAAATTCCTTTGGAGAATACGGAACACCGGCAGGAGACGAAACCTGTATCGTGAGTGCAACCGGGAAGCTCCTGAGCATTTACGACATTGCATCAGGCACCTGGACCGAAATACAGGCACCTGTATCTGTCGACATTGCCAGTACAGCCCTTACATCCGACTACATCTGGCTCATAAGTGGAGACGACCTCCTCCGCGTAGATAAGGAATCCAAAGAAGTTGCAGTGTTTAATGCAAGCAACAGCGACTATGATGAAAGCGGCCCATTCAGGATCGAGAGCTGCAATGAAGATTTGTGGGTCCTTTCCTACTACGGCGGGGTTTCGGTATACAGCACCGGAGATGGAGTTTCCGTATCAGCCGTTAATGTCCCGGAGATATATAACCCAATGGACTTTACGGAATCCGGGGAACTTGCTGCAGTCCTGTGTGCAGACGGGATCATTTACGAGTATGACTACGAGCTGGATTCCAGCCGTACATACAATACCGGGCTTTCGGGAGTTCGCGAACTTGCATACAATGAAGAAGCATACTGGATCGCAACTTTAAGCGATGACTGGAAGCTTTTCAGGTACGATCCCGACACCGGGAATTATAATGAGGAAACAGGCATGAATGCCTGGAACCTGGTTTCCGTCGGGGACTGCCTGTATGCGCAGGTATCGGAGCAGGAAGGAGAATTCAATTATGCAGAAAAGATAAAAATCCTGACAGGAAACAGCTGGTTCGATTTTGAGAGCAGCCTGATCCCGGAAGACACCTGGACCCCGAGTATGGAGGCCGGAAAAGATTCCCTGCTCCTGTACGGAAACGGCTGGATTGCTTCCGTCAACGGCGAGGGAATGCAGCTCGTAATGGATGAAAGCGTTAGCCTGGATGACTTCTCCGCGGAAAGCTCCGGAGAGACCACTACCCTTAGCTGGACAGGCAGTTACCTTGCGGAAAAGGAAGGCCAGCTTACATTTGAAGTAGAAGCAGTGACGGATTATAACCAGAAGACCGGCACTGTGACAGACTCTGTGGACGTCTACGCAAGGGACTATTCACTTGCAATGACCACCAACAAAGAGTATTACAGGCCCGGAGAAACGGTTTCCATTGTAAGCTCGGTATCAAACAACGCCCGGGCACCCCTGGGAAGCGAGCTTGTACTGCTCAGGGACGGAGGAGAGTTTGACCGTCAGAGTTTCGAAATTCTGCCGTTTGAAAGCGAGAGGTTCGAGGAATCAACCTCATACTCAGAACCCGGGACCTATACCATCACTGCAGCCGTGGAAAGTGCAAGTGTGAGCAAGGACATAACGGTAGAAGCCCCACAAGTACAGGTAAACCTTACAGCCCCTGACCTGGCAAACCGGGACCCCTTCATAGTCGGGCTGACCGCCACAAACCCCGGAAACGTAACGGCAGAGCTTGGGATTGAAATCAACAACCTGAGCCTTGAGACGGATTCCCTGACCCTTTCCCTGGCACCCGGGACTTCCAGGGCCCTGGAATTTGAAACGACAATCAGCGGGAACACGACTATTGATGTCAGCGTCACAGGCGACCTGACCGAGCGGCTGACAAAGTTCGTCGAGTTCGGGGAAAGCGCCTCGATTGACAGCGAGTGCCTGCTCATGTACGGGCCCGGCACGGTTGAGGTCCCGCTGAACATTACTAACACCGGCAAGTACAACACCGAGTTTACTGCCAGCTTTGCGGTCAACGAAACGGTAAACGAGACCAGGACCTATTCCCTGGGAATCAACCAGAGCGTAAACGATACCCTGACCTTTAACCTCGGAAAAGGCAGCTACGTCCTTGAAGCAAGTGCGGATATACCCATTGAATTTGAGGCCGTACCCTTCGAGGTCAAAGACACAGCAGCAATGGACCTTGTCGGACTGGAGGTTGAAGCCGGAAGTGTGGACCTGACAGTAAACGTCAGCAACATGCATCCGCAGCTGCCCTTTAACGGTTCCCTGGAGATCTATACGGACTTCTTTTCCCAGGAGTACCCCGTAAACCTCTCAGCCCTGGAGAACGGGAGCTTTGAGTACGGGATATCCCTGCTCAACCTGCCTGCAGGAAACTACAACGTAACTGTGGACCTGCTGGAAGCCGGAGAGGTCCTGGAAAGGGCTGGAGGCAATTTCACGGTGGAAACTCCGGAATTCAGCCTCACTCCCGACCCTGCAAACAGGATGAGCCTGGGACTCGGAGAAAACACAACCTATAACTTTACCGTCTCAAACACGGGTTCTGTTGGCGGAAAGACTGCGGTGAACATGGAAATCCCCGGGATCTACGAGGGATCAATCTCCTCATGGGTCGATTCCGGAGAAAACCATGTCTTCTCCTTCCCCTTCAAAGCCCCTGACGACCTGCCCGAAGGGTACTATTCCGTGTACTACGGCCTTGAAGGAGAAGAGCAAAATGAGACACGGTTCTACCTGGAAGGCGCCAATGTGACGGTCAATTCCTGGCTGGACCAGCGGGCCTACCTCCCGGGAGAGACTGCAACCCTCACCATGCAGGTTACGAACAACGGAAATTACCCTCTGGACCTCTACAGCCGGACCAAGTACTTCGACTATGACAACGTGAGCTATTTCACCGTAGGAGGAGGGGAAACCAGCACTATCACAGTGGACATCCCGATTCCTGAAACCGAGAATAAGGTCTTTATCAGTGTCTACGTGAACGCCCCCGAAGGAGGAGAGAGTTCAGGCAGGTCCCTCTACATCAACTCCGATTACATCCATGACAGGAGGGACATAAACGGGCTCCGGGTTAGCACGGAAAAGCAGGCGTATGATGTTGGAGAGGAAGTCACCATGTACGCTAACATAACCCGTGCCGACCACCTTACAATAGAAGGCCCGGGGCTCTCCTACGAAGGAGATATCGGGAGTGATACCAAGATTGAATTCACCGTGCCGAATATCCCCTCAGGTGTATATCGCTACGATATCACCTACGGAGACACTACCGGGGAATACCTGCTGGACATTCACGGGTTCGAACTGATAGTGGTGTCTGCGGAAGTGGAGCTGGAAAAAGGAGGTGAGTAAAAATGTTAAAGTTCAGCAGAAACGGACTCTTTAAATCGGCAGGGCTGCTCTTTGCAGCATCCCTTGCCGTTATCCTTTTAGCCGCTTCGCCTTCGCTTGCGGCAGACGAGACTTACTTTTCGGGAGATAATATCACCGTCCATCTCCTGCTTGACACAAACGATGATGTGCCGGCCCAGCTACAGCTGATGGTCTACAACCCGGAAAACAGGCTTGTAGGAAACTCAACACACCACTTTACGCTTGAAACCGGGAAAAACCAGGTAGACTTTACCATTCCCTTCTACACGGATATGGACGGCCTGCACTATCTCAGGTATGATATTTTCGCCGAACTGGACGGGGACCTGACCCTGGTCCAGAGCAGCAGCCAGTACTTTGACGGAGAGGTAAACGACCCTCCAGTAATCAAGCTGCTTTCCCCGAAAAACGGAGGGACCTACCCCCCCGGTGAGGAGATCCAATTCTCCGTCAATGTGCTTGACCCCGAAGGCCAGAACACAAGCGTTATCTGGACTTCAAACGTCAGCGGAACGATCGGGACCGGAACATCCTTTTCCCTGGCCCTTGAGCCCGAAGGAGTCCACCGTATCAACGTGAGCGCAGAAGACGAAATGGGAGCCGTAAGTACCCGGAGCATTATCATAAACGTCGCAGAAGGCGACGGGGACGGAGGCATCGGAGATGACGGCGGAGATGGCACCGTAAGCAGAAGCAGTGGAGAAGGCACCGGCTTTGCCACAGTCAACCCGAAAGTGCCCGGAAGCGGTGGAGAAGAAAGCGAGAGCGGAGAAAGCGAAAGCGGAGAAAGCGGGCAGGTAATAGTCCCGGAAGATAAGCCCGGAACAGAAGACAGCGGGACACAGGGAATCCCCGGAGAAGAGGCTGATAAAGAAGAGGACAGAGGCCTTCCGGGATTTGAGCTGGGCTTTGCAGCTTTAGGGCTCTTGCTGGCTGCAGGGTTTAGAGGAAGGAAAAGAATTTAAGAAAAAAAGTTCAAAAAGATCGAAATTGCCGGAGTTTTCCGGCATTTCAACCTCTCTTTTTTACATTTTAGAAAAACTTGTTTTTAACCTGTTACCTGTTTTTAACCTTTTAATTCAGTACGCTCCCGCAGAAGCCTTCCCGTTGAGTGCCCAGACGAGTTGCCCGGTTCCGGTCACATCTATGCTGAAAACGCGATAATGTCTTCCTGGCTGGAAAAACGCAGGCTGCCCCCTGTCCTGCGGAGCCGGGCTGAAGTTGTAATTGGGACCGTTTGAAACCGTATGCGGGGAAGTGCAGGAACTGTAAAATCCGGACTGATCAGGACGGGGCAGCTGTAATTTCCCTTTTCACCGATCCCTGAAAACCTGTTTTCAATCTGCTTTTCAGGTACCGAAACTCTCACCGGTCGTCGAAGACGACCGGCATTTCCATAAAATAAATTGAGAGACAAAAAATAGTCCAAAATTGGTGAAGAGAATACGAGAGGATGTCTAAAAAAGTCATTACAGTGACTGAATAAAGTATACCGAGACGACTAAAAAAGTCATTACAGTGACTGAATAAAGTATACCAGGGTGACTAAAAAAGTTATTACAATGACTGAGTAAAGAATGACAGGGTGACTAAAAAGGTCACTGCAGCGACTGAGTGAAGTATAACAGCAGGATATCAAAAGCAGGATGCAAAATAAAAAGTAAAAGGCTTCCTCTTCACCAGTTCATTTTTCAATCAATTTCTCTCAGTGAATTTGGAAAAGGCCGCCTGCGAGGCGGGCGGTGAGAGCCCCGGAAACGATATGAAGATAATGCCTTTACCTGAAACTGGAGTTAAAATCGCTCATAAACGGGGGACTTTCCAGCAATACATCAGGATTTCTACGAACCGCAAAAACAAAAGCAAAACAAAAAAAATCGAGAAGGATGTAAGTATAGAAGAGGATGTAAGCAGAGAAGAAACAGATAAAATATCTGCATGAATAACAGATAAAATATCTGCAGATAAACTGGGCCGTTAACTAAAGTTGAACCTCTAAATTAAAATTAAACTACTTTTTTATCGAGCACCATTTCCAGGTAAGAAGTCCGGATTGAATCTTCTTCTCCGACTCCCAGCTGCTCTAAAAATTTGAACAATTGTGCCCTTGAACTTTCAAGTTTTCTATCGTCCTCGACCACGATTTCCACTTCGAGAAATTCCCCGAGCCCTTCTACCGCATCAAGGCAAACGGTGATGTCCCCGGCCCTGAAGACGTCCCTCTTTTTTCGGACTGCTCCGGCTTCCGAGAAACCCAGGGCATGAAGGATTTTTGTGGTAGTGGTTTCATTCACAGGGGTTTCAAACTCTTCCCTGGTCTTTGAGACGCTGTCAAGTTTGGGACCTTTGTAGGTCAGCACGGCCGAGCCGTCCAGGGAACGGATCCTGAGCGCCTCGTCAGTTTTTGCGAAATCCCGGTGGGGGGCTGCAAAGTAAGTATCGGACTGCTCCTCCACCGTTATTTTTTCCGCTCCTATATTTTTAAGGAGAGGGAGGACCTTTGAGTGGTCCGCTCTTACCTTGACTTCCACTTCAATCATAGTTTCCAGACATCTCCAGTTCAATCTGCATTTTAAGTAATCTACATAAACAGATCCGGAAAAACCCGGACCAGATCAGTTGTCTGCAGGGACGAACTTGGTGCCGTAATAGATCATGCCGCGTTCGCCGCCTTCTCCGAGCTTTCTGAAAACGGACCTGACCCTCATCCCGATGTGCATCTTGTCGGGGTCGCCCACTACCTGGGCGGTCAGGCTCGGGCCCTCGTCCAGCTTGATGACTGCAAGGGTATATGGAGCCTGGCTTTCGAAGCCCTCGGCGGCAGTCCGGATCAGGGTGTAGGTTACGATTTCACCAGTCCCTTTGAACTTATAGGACTCGATCTGGCCCAGGCGCCTGCAGTTTACGCACACGTTGCGCGGGGGGTAGAAGTATTCCCCGCATTCCTTGCAGCGGGTGCCTTCAAGGTTGTACCTGCTGCCGAGATTTCTCCAGAATCTTGGAACGGAAGACATCGGATATCACCTCTCCCTTGAGAATATGTGGACTACTGCCGTTGCTCCTGACCCTCCGACGTTGTGGGTCATCCCGTACTTTGCTCCGTCCACCTGGCGCTTTCCTGCTTCTCCGCGGAGCTGGGTAACAACTTCTACGGCCTGTTTGATGCCTGTTGCTCCCACAGGGTGTCCGCAGGCTTTCAGGCCCCCGGAGGTGTTGACGGGGATCCGGCCTCCTATTGCGGTTTCCCCTTCGGAGGTAACAATTCCGCCCTTTCCTTTTTCTGCAAAGCCAAGGTCTTCAATGGCGCAGATTTCGGCAATGGTGAAACAGTCATGCACTTCTACGAGGTCGATGTCTTCAGGGCCCAGCTTTGCCATGCCATAGGCTCTCTTTGCAGCCATTACCGTGGCATCAAGGGTTGTTATGTCCCGCCTGTCGTGAAGGGCAATGGTGTCGCTGGCCTGGGCTGTTGCCCTGATGTAAATGGGAGTGTCGGTGTACTTGTGGGCAACCTCCGCAGGGGCCAGCACAAGGGCCGAGGCCCCATCCGTTATGGGAGAACAGTCAAAGATATGCAGCGGGTCAGCCACAAGGATCGAGCCAAGCACATCGTCCACCGTAATTTCGTTCTTGTACTGGGCAATCGGGTTTAAGCAGCCGTGCCTGTGGTTCTTCACCGCGACCTCGGCAAGCTGTTCGCTTGTGGTTCCGTATTTGTGCATGTGCAACCTTGCGATCATTGCATAAAGCCCGGGGAAAGTTGCCCCTGCCATGCCTTCCCATTCCCGGTCAGCTGCAGCCGCAAGGGCTGAAGAAGCTTCTTCGGACCCTACGTCCGTCATCTTTTCTGCCCCTGCAGCAACCACAATGTCACTGTAGCCCGAGGCAACCGACATGATCGCCTGGCGCAGGGCAAGCCCGCCGGAAGCGCAGGCAGCTTCCACCCTGGTTGCGGGTACGTGCAGGTTCCTGGAAAGCCCTGAATAGTCAGCGATAAGGGCCCCGATGTGTTCCTGTTCAACGAAGCGGCCTCCGCTCATGTTCCCGACATAAAGGGCATCGATATCTTTTCCACTGACGCCTGCATCTTCAATTGCTCCGATGCCGGCCTCTACCACGATATCCCTGAGGGAACGTTCCCAGAGTTCCCCGAACTTCGTATTCTTTACTCCGATAATTGCGACGTCTCTCATTATACTCACCCCGTTTTCAGGCAAGGCGTATCTTGCCTTTGTGCTTGGCATACCTTGCATAGTCGATGTACACAGGGTCTTTTATCAGTTCGGAAACCGTCGGTGCCCTGTTCCGGATCTCCTCGATCCTGTCGGTAACCGTTATGCTAAAGGCGTCGGACCCTGCCCCGGACCCGAAAGCTGTCGCAAAGATCCTGTCCCCTGGCTTTGCCTGGTCAAGGGTTGCGGCAAGTCCCATCATACAGGAGCCGGAATAGGTATTTCCGATCATAGGAACCACAAGCCCCGGCTTTATCTGGGCTCCGGTAAACCCGAGCATCTTTGCGGCTTTGCTGGGGAACTTTCCGTTTGGCTGGTGGAATACCGCATAATCGTAGTCTTCGGGTTTTGTCCCGAGTTTTTCCATAAGGCCCCTGGCACCATTCAGAACATGCTTGAAGTACCCGGGCTCCCCTGTGAAACGCCCTCCGTGTTCGGGATAGGGCATCCCTTCCCTTCTCCAGAAGTCAGGGGTATCCGTTGTGAAAGAATAAGTATCTTCAATGATTGCGGCAAGTTCGGACTCTTCTCTCCCGATCAGGAAAGCAACCCCGCCTGCTGCGGCCGTATATTCGAGGGCATCACTGGGAGCTCCCTGGGAAACGTCCGCCCCGATTGCCAGGCCCAGGTCGATCATCCCGGAACCCACAAGGCCCATACAGGCCTGGACGGCAGCTGTCCCTGCTTTACAGGCGAATTCAAAGTCTGCAGCCGTCATTTCAGGGGTTGCACCGATTGCCTGGGCAACAATCGTGCTCGTAGGCTTTACGGCATAGGGGTGGCTTTCCGAACCCGTGTACACCGCCCCGATTCTTGAGGGGGAAACGCCGCTCCTTGCCACAGCATACCTTGCAGCTTCAACTGCAATGGTTGCCGCATCTTCATCGACATCAGGAACGGACTTTTCGTATACCATAAGCCCGTTTTTAAGGGCCTCTGCGTCATCACCCCAGAGCCGGGCGATTTCCTCGATCTTGATACGGTATCTCGGAACATATGCACCGTATGATACGATTCCAGTAGTCATGTTTTCACCTGTTTTTGAAAATTTCAGGGAATAAATTTCCAGGGAGGGTCATTCCCTCGCATGGTATTGGCTGTATTTTTTCAGCAATTGGATAATCTGGTCAAGTTCCATTGTGCTTGCAATCAGGGGGATGCGGTCGACTTCTGCCATCTTGACGGCAACCGGTTCGACATCTTCTTTTCGGAGCCCCTGGAGCACCACGGCCCCGGGTTTGAGGTTGGTCACCCGGATAGCCACCATGGGTGATTTTCCTGTGCTCACCCGGGTAAAGATCATGGCCCTGTCCGTACTCCAGCCGTAGAGTTTCTGGAACTCATGGGAGGAAAGCTCCAGGATTGCCCGCTGGCTGTCAATGACGGAGAAACCGTAAAGGGGCCTCTCCACTCCTTTGTAAATAACGTCTCCTTCGATAAGGTTGACAAGTTTTGCAAGTTGTATGGGGATGGTGTACTCGTATGTAGAATAAATGGATTTCGAGCTGTTTTCAGCACTTAACATAGTTTCGTAGGCATGAATCTTTTTGCCTCCCCGCTCCATATCAATTTCCAGCAGGGACTCCACGATCTTCCGGACGATAAGGGTCCCGGGGGACTTTCGTCTTCCGCTTTCGTAGTCGCTGATAACGGAGGGAGAAACCTTGAGGTAATTCGCAATGTCGGTCTGGGAGATCTCAAAATTCGACCTCCATTTTTTCAATGACTCACCCGGTTTTTCCGAGAGAGTGATCTCTCCAGCCATTTTTTCCGCCAGGCGGTTACGAAGATTTTCTGAGGATTCATTGGATGTCATGACTTACATACCCTAAGATGAAACATTCCCATATATATGTAACGAATGCGGTTTCGGCAATTGTCGCAGATTATTCCCGGCCCGGGTTAAACCGAGATCTTTCTTCAATTATTTATAAGATGCGCCACATAAATTAGAATGTTATGCCTGCCGATTCACAGAACCCGGAAATGAGTGTTTCCGACCTTCTGCTGTACACTGGCTGCCCGAGACAGGTATACTTTGTCAGCAGAGGTTTTGAACTGATTCCCGAAATGAGTACTTCCAGAATAGAAAGAATGCTTTTAAAAGAGCTTGCCCTAACTTATTCTGAAATTCTGAATAAGTGTTCGTTAAACGCCGATAGCCTCCACTGCGAACTTGAGGCAGCCCTTACCCAGGCCCAAAGAGACCTTCCACTCCTGTTTCCCGGAGAATTTGCCAGCTCGGGGAAGGACATTTTAGTAGAGGGTGCGGCGCGGGCAAGAGCCCAAATCCCGGAAATTACGGCAAACCTTCTCAAAGCAGCAGAAGAATATGGGAAAGATGCCCTGCTTGCGGCACTGACTCCGGTCAAAACCGAACCCCTGCTTTCTTCCGGAAAGCTGAACCTGAAAGGTGTCCCTTCCAAACTGGTCCGTTTCGAAGGCGCACTTGTCCCCTCGGTCATCAGACCGGGAAGCTGCCCCATCCAGGGCGTCTGGGCCTCCGACCGCCTGCATGCCGCAGCCTTCGTCCTTCTCCTGGAAGCCGAATCCGGGGAAGAAGTACCTTTTGCTTTCGTGGAATATGCAGCTTTCGGCCTTGTCAGGAAAGTTATTATCCGAAGCACGGACCGGAGGGAAGTCCTGAAAATCTGCAGGCGGGTAGAGAAAATAAAAGCAGGTTTCATGCCCGAAAGAAAAGAGGGCAAACTCTGCAAACAATGCAACTTCCTGGAACCCTGCGGCTCCGGCTCTTCCCTCATGTCAAAGTTCTTCTGAAGCCTCTTCCTGAAATTAAATGTAAGGTATCTCAAAGAAGCAGGGAAGGGAGACAAGGAAACAGCTTGAAGAAAGCAGCTTGAAGAAAGCAACTGTTCAGCGCAGCAGGTCTATCCTTAACCCCTTTTTCGAACCCACTATCGCATTATAAAGGCTGCCGGTGATAAGCCCTATGAAATAGCCGGAAACTCCGTAAAAAATAGGCAGGCTAAGCACGGCCAGTTTACCGAAGATAAGGGAAAAGATCCCTAAAGTGTCGGGCATCGAAAACCCCATTAAAGCGGCAACCGTCGTAAAAGCCCCAAAAACCAGGCCCATAGTCCCGTAAAGTATGGCAAGGACCTTCCCGTATGCGACAGGATCGATTTCCTTTATAACTACCATGAAATTCCCCCTAATGCGTCATATTCTGATTTTTATTATATATACTATTTACGTGGATACAACACGTGGATACTATTATGTATTTACCAGGCCCCAAAGCCAAAACCTTTTAAAGGTGGACCTCTCTCAATCTGCGTGACATGTCCAGACCAGCATACCTTGGCAAAATGCTCCTGCACTGGTGCGAGGCCTGCAATGTGCCCGTACTCGGGAAACAGTGCGGGTGCGGCAAAAAAACCAGAAAAGTAGAAGTCACCCCTCCCGGGGACATCCGCCCGGCTTTTGACTACGATATAAAACGCATAAATTCCGTTTCTGAAAAACAGTTCAACGCCCCCCTTATCCCCGAAGGGCACCTTGTGGTGCTGAACAAAGCTCCCTATGAAGACAGGATGGACGAGATTATCGCAGATGGGGAAGTCCTGGCCTCCATCAGGTTCGAAATCGAGAGCTGTGAGTGGGTCCTTCTTCCCCGCCTTGAGGGAGCAAGGAGGCTTTTCCAGGGCAGGGACAGGAAAGGGCTGAAGAAATGGGTCGTTATTGACCAGGGAATCGTGCCTTTCATCCTTAAAAAGGGAGCTAGCGTCCTGGCCCCCGGAGTCCTTGAGGCTGATCCGGAGATTCAGAAAGAAGACGAGGTTGTTGTCCTGAACCCTGCCGGAGAAGTAGTCTGCTGCGGACGCGCCCGGATGACAGGGAAAGATATGGTTGAGGAGCAGCGAGGCAATGCAGTAAAACCCCGCTGGAACGAAGAGCCCAGGCCGGAGAAATCTCTCCCCGGAGGACAGAGCTGGGACGATGCAGTCAGGGCTAATGAAAATGTCCTGGACATTATGATAAAAAATTCCCACGCCTTCATCAAAAACGTTGTTGGAAGCATGGACCTGAAAGTCAGCGTGTCTTATTCCGGAGGCAAGGACAGCCTGGCTGTGCTCCAGCTCGTGGACGAGGCTCTGGAAGACTACGAAATCATGTTTGCCGATACCGGGTTGGAATTCCCGGAAACCCTTGAAAACGTCAAAAAAGTTGTCGATTATTACGGAAAATCCCTCAAGATTGCAGGTGCAGGAGACTCTTTTTGGGACTCGATAGGGGTCTTTGGCCCTCCTACTCTGGATACCCGCTGGTGCTGCAAAATATGCAAACTGGGGCCTATCACCCGGTTGATCGACGAAAATTATGAGGGAGGCTGCCTGAGCTTTATCGGACAGCGCCAGTACGAGTCCCATGCCAGGTCCATAAGCAAGAAGGTCTGGAAAAACCCCTGGGTAGGAAACCAGGTTGGTGCATCCCCGATCCAGGAGTGGACAGCCCTTCATGTCTGGCTCTACCTCTTCAGGACAAAGGCCCCCTATAACCCGGCTTACGAGAAAGGCTATGACCGGATGGGGTGCTGGCTCTGCCCGTCATCTTCTCTTGCCGACTTTTTCCAGCTAGAAGAAAGCCACCCCGAACTTGCAAAGAAACTCAATTCCCACCTCCTCACCTACGCAGAGAGCGTGGGGCTGTCCCCTGAATGGGTAAGATACGGATTCTGGCGCTACAAGCGCTATCCTCAGGTTCTCCGGGAACTTGCAGATAAGAAAGGGATTTCCCTGATCCCGACCCAGGCCGCCCCAAACGAACTCCACTTTGAGGTTGCCACGGGTTATCGGCCCTGCAAGGCAGGAGGGATTTCCGCAGACGGGAGTTTCGGGCAGGCCATAGATATCGAAACCTTAAAAGAGAGCGGGATGTTGAACCCCGTCGGAAAGGTATCTTTCATCGAAGGTGCAGCTTCCGTTGTCCGGGGGGAATCCAGGGCCCAGGTCTTTGCCTCAGGAAACGTAAACGGAAGAAGCGAGGATGAAAAGCTGCTGAAAAAGCTCATGAGGACGATGGAACTCTCGGTCAGGCGGGCACTGCTCTGCCAGGGCTGCGGGGTCTGTGTGGGCCACTGCAGGCACGACGCAATAAAGGTAAAAGATGGAAAGGCCTTTGTTAGCGAGAACTGTGTGCACTGCGGGGATTGCATTGAGGTGTGCCCTCTCGTGAAGTTTATGTAAGGTGGAGTAAAAGGGGCAGGGCCGGAAGGGACAGGGTAAAGAGAGAAAAGGCGAAGAGGGGGCTGGGAGAGAGGGAGCCGGAGGAGAGTGGGCAGGGGGAGAGGGTTTAGAAATAGCAAGAATAAAAGGGACCGAAAAATTTAGAAAAAGGAAATCAAAAAAGGATCGAAAAAGATCGAAAAAGATTGAAAAAGAATAAAAAGGAACCAAAAGGGAATAAAAAGAATCAAAAGGAAATAAAAAGGATTTAAAGATTGAAAAATATAGCTCCTGTTCACATAGTGAAGCCTGTTGGGAACCGATCCGGCTCCGGGGGATGAAGGGAGGTGAACAGGGCCGGAAAAATCAGGCATCTATACTAATTTCAAAACAGCTTACGATCTGGTTTCCTTTACGGCATGTACCTGTTATTCTCTGGCTTCCACAGGAAATCACCTGGATTTCCCATACGCGATAACCTCCGTCCACAGTATCTTCCTCGCAGGGGACGTATCTTTCGCTCATCACCTCAAGGCCGTTGGTAGTCGCTATGTCCCAGGAGAAACCCGTGCCCGGACTCTCGGGAAACTGAATGGTAAACGGTCTCTTCAGCATGTTATCCCTCTCCTAAACTTACAATGGTGCTTCGTCCTTCCCGGTCCCACATTACAAATTCATTGCCATTTTTTAGCGAATTTCCATAGAAGTTGCCATTTTTACAGAAATTCGCGTGCAGACAGGATCTACATTAAAAATAGCTACAGACGAAAATATGGGGATAGAAATTCAGGTCATGGAAGCAATTTTGAAACATTCGCTCATATTGTTATTGGATTTCTTGTTTGATAAATTTTGTGAAAAAACTCTATATTGGGTTGACAAAAGAGGAAAATAAAACCAGTTGAACTTCCTCTAAAGTCAGGGTCAACATATTTAATGACACCAGTGGAATATTAATATATAGATACTGCCTTTGTGATCGGATACTGCCTTGAAGTCTCAGGATTGCGAATTTAAGACAGTAAGCCCGGCCCTGGCGAACTAATTTTAGAAATTAGAAGAGAGGAAGGCAAAAGGCCGAAAAGCTGCCCCGAACTCCACGGCCCCGGGGCTGGAGGACGCCACAGAGGTAAACAAAAGGATTCAGGCCCTGAAAAGAATTCAGGCCCCGTAATCAAAAAGGCTTGTCTGCCCGGTCCTTTTCTGAAGCCCACCCACCCGGACTCCCACACGCCGGAGTTCGACCGGACTTTCCGAAAGGAATTCCACCAGGATTTCCCGGGCTGTCTGCCTGAGGATTTCCCTGTCCGAGACAGGATGGTTCAGGGTCCGGCTTTTCGTATGCGTCCTGAAGTTCGAATTTATCGCAGTTAAGGTAACAACCCTGAAAACCAGCCCCCTTGCATCCAGTTTTGCAATAACGTCTTCGACCAGCCTGTCCACCAGCGGATAAATCATTTCGGGGTCCAGGGTATCTTCGGGAAGCGTTGCAATTCTCCCTATCTGCTCGGAACCTTCCCGCTCCTTTACAGGAGAGTCGTCTATCCCTGCCGAAGCCTGCTTGAGCCAGGTCCCCCGGTTTTTCCCGAAAACGGAAATCAGCCCGATCACGTCGTACTCCGCCAGGTCCCCGACAGTTGAGACCCCCATCTCCTGCAGTTTCTCTGCCGTCACGTCCCCGATCCCCCAGAGCTTCGTAAGCTTGAGCGGCTGCAAAAAGCCGGAGATGTCCTCCGGTTTCACCATTGTTATCCCGTCAGGCTTTTTCGCCGAAGAGCACATCTTAGAAATGAGTTTGTTAGGCCCTATCCCGACCGAACAGGTCAGCCTCTCCTTTTCCCGGACATCTTCCTTAATCTTCATCCCGAGTTCAAACGCCCGGCCAAAGTCGCCTCCCACACGCTCCGTAACCTCCAGAAACGCCTCGTCAATGCTTACCTGCTCAAAAGCATCCCCGCTCTCCCCGGAATCCGCATAGCTCCGGAGAATTTCCATGACCCGGTCGGAAACAGATTTGTAAAAGTCTTTCCTGACCGGCAGAAACACCGCATCTGGATTCAGCTTCTTTGCCCTTGAGCAGGGCATCCCCGACTTTATCCCGGACTCCCGTGCAAGGTAGTTACAGGTGCTCACTGACCCGCTGAGCTCGCTCCGGCCCGAGAGCATGCACACAACGACGGCTTTTCCCCTGAGTCCGGGGTTTTCCCGCTCCTCTATCGCTGCAAAAAAGGAATCCATGTCCACGTGGAGAACGACCCGCTGCATCACAGGAAAAGAGGACGGGAAGATTTGTATAATTATCTGTCCAATTCATAGGCCCGGGAAAAGAAAAGCACAAAAAATAGAACACCGACATAAAATACAAAAAATGAAGTACAAACCATAATACATAAAAGAGATAACTTCATTAGTTGTAGCACTATTTTTGAAAAAGTTAACAGCGACCCCCATACAGGACGTTATCAAGTATGCATATATCAAATCCCCAAGCAAACTCCGGGAAAGCCGAAGCTGTTCCGGCAGAGGACACCGACCGGACATACAGGAACACGGGACCCGGCCAGGAAAGTGCAGGCCAGGCCGCAGGAAGGAGCGGCGTTCCGGTCATAGAGGTCAAAGAACTCTGCCACAGGTACCCTCACCTGGCTGCAAATGCCCTGGACAGCATCAGCCTGAAGGTATACCGAGGGGAGAGGATTGCCGTGCTCGGGGCCAACGGGGCTGGGAAGTCCACCCTTTTCAAGCACCTGAACGGGATCCTGCGCCCTCTCTCGGGAGAAGTGCTGGTAAGAGGGGAAAAGATTACAAAAAAGAATGTGCGGACCTGCCGGGAAACCGTAGGGATCGTTTTCCAGGACCCTGATGACCAGGTGCTTGCCCCGAGCGTGGAAGAAGACGTGGCTTTCGGGCCCATAAACATGGGGCTACCCAGGGAAGAGGTAGAAGCAAGGGTAAAAGAAGCCCTGGAAATGGTGGGGTTAAGCGGCTTTGAAGAACGGGCCCCTCACCACCTGAGCGGCGGACAGAAGAAGCTGGTTGCAATCGCAGGCATCCTGGCCATGCGCCCTGAAGTAATCGTGCTTGACGAGCCTACTGCGGGGCTTGACCCCTTGAGTTCCGCCCGCATCCTGGACCTGATCATGAAAATGAACCGGGAACTCGGAATTACCATGCTCCTTTCCACCCACGACGTGGACGTGGTGCCCTATTTTGCAGAAAAGGTCTTTGTCCTCCACCACGGGAAACTTGAAGCTGAAGGGAGCCCGGAAGAGATCTTCAGCAACCCGGACCTGCTCAGGAAAGCCCATCTCAGGCTCCCCAGGGTGGCTGAAGTTTTTGAGATGTTGCAGCAGGAAGGGATAAATGCAGGCATCCAGATCACAGCCGAATCCGCCAAAAACGAAATCATGAGGCTCATGGGCTCCGGGATGTAAAAAGCCGGAAAAATGGAAAAACTTTTGAAGAAAAGCTTCCGGAAGGAGAAAACTCAATGGTAACCCTTACCGATATCGAGCGCGAGTCATACAAAAATAGCCCTGTGCACCGGCTTGACCCCAGGATAAAGCTGTTCTTCGCGCTTGCAGTGATCATCTACGTGGTGAGCCTGCCCCGCATCCATGAAAAAAACACGGTCCGCCTCTTATCCGTTGAAACATACCTGTTGCTCCTGGTCCTTTTTGCGGGGCTTGACCTCAGGTATTTTAGCCTGCGCATCCTTGCTGCGCTCCCCTTGGGGCTCGGGATAGCGCTCTTCCAGCCTTTCCTGAGGCCGGCCTTTATGGAAAGCTACACGCCATATCCCCTGGATTTGCCCTTCGGGCTCAGCATCACTTACGAAGGGCTGGCTTTCGGGACCACGCTCCTCCTTAAATTCCTGGTCTGCATAACGACCGTGGCCCTGCTCTCCTCCACAACCCGCCTGAGGGATATGGTAGCTGCAGCTGACAGGGTAGGGTTTCCCCGGGAGTTCACCCTGCTATTGAGCATGATGGTGCGCTACCTGTTCCTTTTCTGGGCCGTGCTGAAAAGGATAAAAATTGCCCAGCAGACCAGGCTCTTCAACATCTGGAACAAAGACGTGCCGAGAAAGTGGGTTTTAGAGCAAATAGGGCACAGCATAAGTTCGATATTCATACGCTCTTACGAACAGGGGGAAAAGACCTACATCAGCATGCTCTGCAGGGGCTATGGGAGCGGGCACGAAAAAGCATATTACAGGACAAAAATAAGGACAGCCGATATCTTCTTTTTGTTCCTGAGTGCCGGGTGCATATTTTATATCCACCTTTTTGCCTGAAAACCCCGTAATCTCCCGTTTCCCCCGACTTTTCCCTTTCATAAAAACGATTTTTCAACCCCTGAAAAGCCCTCAATTGAGAGCCCTACTCCCTGAAAACATGGAAAAACAGCTGAGGAATAGGTATGCATTAATTTTAGAGTTTATTTCGGAAAGCAGCAGACATTGATTCTATAATTTAATACCAACTATTCATGCATGGATACCTGATTCGACTTAATTGAGAATACATAGATACTCAAAGTAGATTCCATTGCCATCCGGCGGATACCTAATTGTAATAAGATAAATATTTGTCGAACAAAGTAATACCAAAACGTATATATGTAATACTGAAATACTTATTATTGCTGAGATATCTTCAAGAACATTATTCAAAAAACGCAATGGAAAACAGTTGTAATAAATTTAAGTCGTTTCATTTGTCATAAAATTAGCTAGATGATTTTCATTCACTTAACAGCACCCCCCTGACTTTCAATTTAAGGATATTTTTCAATTCCCCAATTGAGGAATATTCTCTGGAGGTCTATTTTTAGGATGTTTACGGTGAAAACATAGAAATAAAAAAATAAAGGGGTAACAGAGGGAAAAGGAATGCACATACCAGATTCATTTATACCTTTAACCCAGGCAATAGTCTACTGGGTAATCGCTCTTCCGTTTATTTTTATGTCGATGAAGTGGGCGAAAAATGAGCTCGATGAAATGAAAGTACCGGTCCTTGCTGCCCTTGCAGCAGGAATCTTTGCAATCCAGGCCATGAACATCCCCATAGGAATGGGGACAAGCGGACACATGGTTGGGGCAACCCTTGTTGCCATTGTCTTCGGAAGCCCCTGGGCAGGAGTTCTGGTGCTGACCCTTGTGCTGCTAGTTCAGGGTTTTGCCTTCGGGGACGGAGGGATTACGACCCTCGGTGCAAACATTCTCAATATGGGAGTTATTTCCGGATTTGTAGGGTACTATACTTATGCTGCCCTTCGCAAGAGTGTGGGCACAAGCATCGCAGCCTTCGGGGGCGCCTGGCTCGGGCTTTTTATCTCGGCAATGGCCTGTGCGGTCCAGATGTGGGTTGCGGGTACCTTCCCCCTGGTCCCCGGGCTTATGGCCATGGGCACATTTCACCTGATCATCGGCTTCATCGGAGAAGGGCTGATCACGGCCGTTGCAGTCACTGCAATTGCCAAGTCCCGCCCGGATCTCCTGGAAGACAGCTTCGCTGCCGGGTCAGATAAGTATAACACGGAGGTTCACGCATGAGCGGGAAGTCAAACATGAAATTCCTCTACGCAGGGATTGTGATTGCGCTTTTGATTTCGGCCCTTGCACCCTTCCTGGCTTCTCCTGACCCTGACGGGCTTGAGAGCGCTGCAGGAGGCGTAATCGAGGAGTCAAGGATGAGCGAACTGGAAGAAATGGAGCCGGTAGTGGGATCTCCGATGCCTGACTATTCGATTGAAGGCATGGGCAAGAGCGGGGAAATTGCAGCAATTGCCCTTGGAACTCTTGGGGTACTGGCAATCAGTTTAGGGTTCGGGAAGGTCTTCAACAAAAAGGCCTGAGCCTTCCTTATGAAAGAGCCATTATCCCCCGGGAAAAAACCCGGGAGAAATGGTTTTACCCCATTATAAAAATCCGATTTTTGATTATACATATATAATGCTCGAAGGGCATAGCTTTTTTACCACACACGCCGGGCAATTTGGGTTTCTTGCCTGGCACACTTTTCTCCCGTGCATGATAAGCGTCATGGAGAGCGAATCCATATCTTCTTTTCTGGTAAGTTCGATCAGGTCCTTTTCTATTTTATCCGGGTCGGAATTCTTTGTGAAGCCCAGCCTCCCGGAAAGCCTTTTCACATGAGTATCAACAGCTATACCCTCTATTACTCCAAACCCCCTGGCAAGCACTATATTTGCAGTCTTTCTTCCGACCCCGGGCAGAGTCACAAGTTCTGCCATGGTTTTCGGGACTTCCCCGTTATGCTTTTCGAGAATCAGCCGGGCAGCAGCTTTGATGTTTTTTGCCTTGTTTTTGTAAAAGCCCGTGGAATAGATCTCCTCTTCAAGTTCCTGCAGGTCGGCGTTTGCATAGTCTTCCACAGTACGGTACCTTTTGAATAAATCCTCAGTCACCCTGTTGACCTGTGCGTCCGTGCACTGGGCGGAAAGGACGGTGGCTACAAGGAGTTCAAGGGGATTGCCGTAGTTCAGGGCTGGTTTTGCATCCGGGTACTCTTCCCTGAGAATGGTCCAGATCTTGTCGAAGTTGTGGCGGTTGTCGGGGATTTCGTATTCTTCACCGGAGCGAGAATTTTTCACTTCTTTTAGGTTTTTTGAGGACATGCTGAGGCACCATTTTAACTTTAACTGCGTTTAAAAACCTGCTAACAATCCATTCCCGAAAGTGGTATTTACAGGTTTGGAACGGAAAAAAGCATGTGTGTAAAAAATTAGTAGAAAAGAGGAGAAAAGGGACATAAAAAAGGAGATAGAAAAGGTTAGAAGAAAAGAGACATAAAAAAGGAGATAGAAAAGGTTAGGAGAACGAGATGAAAAATGGGATGTCTGCGGGGCAGGTCACAGCATATACACGATATCCGAGCAGACCCCCGGGTAGGCATACACGACCTTCTTGAGGTCCGAAGCCTTGAGGCCAAGGCGCATTGCCGCAGCAAAGAGGTTGATAGCCTCTTCGGCATTTGGCCCCAGGATGTGAGCCCCCATTATCCGGTCGTTTTCCTTGTCGATAATCACCTTTGAACCTGCAAATTCCATCCCTGTCCTCCGGGTTGAATACCAGTTGCTCCGGTCCCTGAAAACCACCCTGTATTTAGTACTGTCTGGAGGCACACTGATGCCCACCGAGGCCAGGGGAGGGATGGTAAAGACAGCTCTCGGTATGCCCGTATAGTCAGCTTCTACCCGGTTACCATCAAGGACGTTTGCCGCAGCCACCCGGGCCTGGAGGGTTGCAACAGGTGTAAGGGGCATGCCTTCGGAAGTGCAGTCCCCGCCTGCATATACCCTGGGGTTTGAGGTCCTCATGTGCTTATCAACCACAATGGCCCCATTCTCGACCCTGATCCCGGCATTCTC
Source organism: Methanosarcina sp. KYL-1 (assembly GCF_024372725.1). GTDB lineage: Archaea > Halobacteriota > Methanosarcinia > Methanosarcinales > Methanosarcinaceae > Methanosarcina. The sequence goes on along the minus strand of NZ_VOUA01000001.1, from coordinate 171,091 downwards.
CGGCTGCAGGTCTTCGAGGTCAGGTACCCGGCCTGCACCGTGCACAACCATGTCCGCAAAAAAGGTATGGGTTTCGGAATGGGACTCGGTTTTGAACTCCGTCCTGACCAGCAAGCTGCCCCCTTCTTTTTCGACGGCAACTACCGGATTATTTGTCAGGACTTCTATTCCTGCGACTTCGGAGGCTTTGAGGAGCATGTCCACAAGGTCCGGGTCAAACTGCTCCAGTGGCCTTTCACTCCTTTGCAGGATTGTGACCCTGCAACCGGCCCTCCGGGCAATATGGGCAAATTCAAAGGAGATGTAGCCGCCCCCGACAAAAACAATTCTTTCGGGGAGCTTTTCCGTTTCCATGAACTCTTCACTGCTTGTGAGGTATTCCTCCCCAGGGATTCCGAGTTTTCTCGGCCTTGCCCCTGCCGCAATGAAAATGTAAACTCCCTTGAGTTTATCCTCTCCGACGGCCACTGTGTTTTCATCCTCAAAATAAGCCCTTCCGTGATAGGTATCAATTCCCATTTCAAAAAGGCTCTTTTCTATTTTCCGGGGGTAGTCCTCCGTAAAAGTCCTCTTGAATTCGATGAGAGAGGGCCAGTCAATCCGTAAAGGGCTTTCAGTCCCCGCACCCCTGCCTATCAGCCTATTGTTCCAGTCCGCGGCTTCGGATGCGCTGGCAAGCGCTTTTTTTGGGTCACATCCCCTTAGCGGGCAGGTCCCCCCATACTCCCTTGAGTCGATAACTGCAATATTCAGGCCCGAATACCCTACCTGGTGCGCAAGGGTTGTACCGGCTACCCCTGTCCCGATGATTACTATATCGTATTCCCTTTCCATCCGTCTCCCCTTTCCCCTGCTTTAATCCTCCGTAAAGAAAAACCCTGAGGATATACCCCATAATCTCTCTTGCCCTAAACAATAAGTATTTCACCTGATCCTTTTTTCGGAAAAATGTTCCTTGTTCTAAGAGCCGGAAGATTCGGAGAGGAAAATTACAAAAAACTTTAAATATACATAAACCACCGCTTTTCGGAACATCACGTTAACGAAAAAAAAATTCAATGGTTTTATAGTCTGATTCTTCTCTGTGAAGCTCGAAATATATTATATAAAAACTGTTGACCATAAGGTATATAGCCAGGAATTTTTAAACCAAGTATATTGGTGATTTTTTGGTAAAAAGGGCACTGCTCAGCGTCTCTGATAAGACAGGAATCGTAGAACTCGCCCGCGGGCTCGAAGCTCTTGGCGTAAAGATTATCTCAACCGGCGGAACAGCGAAAATCATTCGCGAAGCCGGCATCGAAGTTACAGATGTCTCGGAAGTAACAGGTTTTCCTGAAATGATGGGAGGAAGAGTCAAGACCCTCCACCCGAGGATCCACGGGGGCCTCCTGTGCCTGAGGGAAAGTAAAGAGCACATGGAAGAGGCTTCAAAGGAAGATATCTCCCTTCTTGATATGGTGGCCGTAAACCTCTATCCGTTTGAGGTCACGGTTTCTAAAGAAGGAGTGGAACTCGAAGAGGCCATCGAAAACATCGACATAGGAGGGCCCACACTGCTCAGGTCTGCAGCCAAAAATTACCGTTCAGTGACAGTGCTCTCCAACCCTGCGGACTACGGGCGGGTCCTGAAAGAACTGCGCTCCACAGGGGTAGTCTCAGAGCAGACCCGGGCCGAACTTGCTGTCAAAGCCTTCAGGCACACCGCAAACTACGACGCAGCCATAGACACATATCTTAGCAAGGCCCTTTTAGGAGAAGAAGTGCTCCGCCTTAAGTTCAGGGATGGCGTAAAACTCCGTTATGGGGAAAACTGGCACCAGGAAGCCTATTTTTACAAAGAGCCTGAAATTGAAGGTCCGAGCCTCTCAAAAACCCTCCAGCTTCACGGGAAAGAGCTTTCCTATAATAATTATGTTGACGCTGACAACGCCCTCCAGACTGTAAAGGAACTCGGGAATGCTTCCCCTGCAGTTGCCATCGTAAAGCACAACAACCCCTGCGGGCTTGCCACAGGAAACACGCTCTTGCAAGCGCTGCAGGCTGCCTGGGACGGGGATCCGATCTCGGCTTACGGCAGCATCATCTGCACAAATGAAGTCTTCGACCTCGAAGCTGCCCACTTCCTGAACGGGAAATTCGTGGAAATTATCCTTGCCCCGGACTTCAAGCCTGATGCCCTCGAATACCTGAAAAACAAGAGTGAAAACCTCAGGCTCCTGAAACTTCCAGAACTAAGGGCCGGCTTTGGAACAAACTGCACTTACAAATACCTCATAGGAGGCATGCTCAAGCAGAGCAGGGACATAGGAATCTACGAAAAATGGGAATCCGTCACCGAAGCCCCCTACCCGGAAAAGAAACGCGCCCTCTCGGAGTTCTGCCTGAAAGCCTGCAAAGCCACGAAATCAAACGCTGTGATCCTTGCCTACGAATATGACCCAGGTTGTTTCATGGTGCTGGGAATGGGAGCCGGACAGCCCAACCGCGTTGACTCCATCCGCAAACTGGCAGCCACGAAAGCCGTCGAAAACCTGAAGCTGATCTATGAGCGCGAACAGCCCGGAATAACCTTTGAGGAATACTGCAGGACGATCATGTCCGAATGCGTTATGGCCTCAGATGCTTTCTTCCCCTTTGACGACAGCATAGTCCATGCCGCAGAGAGCAACATCCGCTATATCGTTTCTCCCGGAGGTTCCATAAGGGACGCCGAAGTTATCGCCACCGCAAACAGACTTGGCGTAGCCCTGATCTTCACAGGCATGCGGCATTTCTTCCACTGAAAAAGCGAAGAGAGCAGAAAAACTCAAAAACCGGAAGCCCCGGAAAACAATATCAAGTCGACCCTGCCTCAATCGGCGGGGAACGTCTCTTTTCAGCGGGACTCCGGCCATTGTAAGTAGAAACGTGGATTTTTAATCTCCTGTCGGCAAGGCTCTCGCAAAGAACCTGATCCTCACAAAGAAGTTCATTCTATCGAAGACTCTCTTGAGTGTAGAACTACCCGTTTATAGTCATACCATTCGCAGCTACTCTCGTTTGCTACAGTTTAAGTTAGTCTCGTAAATTACTCTAGTTTAAGATTCGGTTTTTTCCTATTAGCTGCGGCAGGTTAGCTACAAATATATCATTCAGCTGCGATGAATCAACTGCAGAGAAGGTTTTAACTACATTGTTTTAGCTGCAGACTTATTTTATCTTTAGATATATTTTTAGCTTTGAAAGTGTATTTCAGTAAAATAACAGGATACCATTAACATACCAATATTATTTTACACCCGGCAGATAGTTTTTTAAATGAGGAAAGGCATTTTCAGAAGACTGAACCAGAGCATAGCGAAATAACCTGAAAGTGCCATGAAATCATTGTTACTCTTAAAAAAGATAATATATATTGAATTCGTATATCATTCTAGTAATGCTATATCATCCAAATCTAAATGCCACCCAACATACAGAAAAATGGAAATATGAAAGAGATCAAATTTTATCGGATTATGAACCAGCCCCATAATAGCTCATATTCCTGGAATGAAAAATCATTCACCCCATATATATCGAAAAAATAACGGGTTGATCAAAGTGAAATCAAGCGGACTTTTAAGTATCCTTACTTTTTCTGAAAAACGAAAGGACCTGCTCTTTCTACTTCAGGAAAATCCAAGAACCCTTTCCGAAATAAAAGACTACTTCGACGTAAGGTCACCGGAGATTCTGCCCCGCCTGAAAGAAATGGAAAACGCCAATCTAATCATGAGGCAGGAGGGGCTGTATAGGCTGACCCCACTTGGAAAGGTTTCAGCCATTTACTATAAGCCTTTCCTCGACACCCTGACTGCAATAGAAGCGAACGAGAAATTCTGGAAAGAACACGACCTGACAGCAATCCCCGAACCCCTATTAAACAGGATTCAGGAACTCAGAGAATGCAGGGTAATAAAGGATGAACACGAACACATCTATGACTCCCACAAAACATTTCTTGAGAATGTCCAGTCCTCCACCCGTTTCATGGGTTTTTCTTCTATATTCCTGCCCAACTACCCTACGATGTTCGTGCAAATGGCACGCAAGAATATCCCGGTTTCTATAATTGTTACTCCAAATGTGTTCTTCAAGATAAAAAGCGAACACAACAGTGAAATCGAAGAATTTCTGGAGTACAAACATACGAGTTTTCATGTCTATGACAACGCAAAAATTGCTTTTGTCGTAACAGACCGTTTCCTCTCCCTTTCCCTGTTCTTCAAAAATGGGACATTTGATCCTCGAAATGACCTGGTGGGCTTTGACACTTCCTCAGTTAAATGGGGAGAAGAACTCTTCAAACACTACAAAGAAAATTCAATTGAGATAAAAAACATTTAAATCTTTTTTCTGTATAGATCCCAGGACACCAAGAGAATAGAAAGGTAGAATAGAAAGGTGGGAATCAGAAACCGCTCTGACCTTCCATCCCCCCATTTTACATTTTATAGTGGCTTATTTCCACTTTTGTGGTTTGCTTCCACTTTTTTTCCTGTATGGAAAGTACCATACTCAGAATATACCTTTACCGGTATGAAATTTCATGATAGCAGAGCACTTGCAAACAGCCTCAACCCGACGATTGAAGTGGATTCCCCGTCCACAAGGAAGGTCCTTTCGAGTTTCTGGAAAGGAAGCTCTTCGTCAGCAACCCTGGTGTAGCTCTGGATGCACAACATCCCACACACGAAACTGTACAGGACAATAAGGGGCTCGAATGCAAGGATTCCCTCGATCAGAGCGATGCCGAGCACCAGGTGGACGATCATGTGCATGGTGGTGAGAAGGTAGCGTGTGTTCCGTGCCCCGAGGCTTACAGGAAGGGTCTTGATGCCTGCAAGGGTGTCTCCCTTAATGTCCTTGAAGTCGTAGATAGCAGAGTTTATGAAGAGTTTGATTCCGAAGAAGGAAAAGACCAGAAGAATAGGCAGAAGATGTACACAGCTGCTTCCAGCAAGCCCTGCGATAAAAGTGCCCCAGGTAACCCCCACTACAAGATTTTTAACTCCGAGTCCGCCTTTGAGTTTCAAAGCGAATTTGCCGATTTTTATCCCTTTACTGTACAGGTATCCGGTTAAGAAAGGCACGAATGCAAGTGCTATTAACCCCTCTTTTGCCAGGATGTAAGTCCCGGCTGCAAAGGCCAGCAGGGAAACAACAAGCGCGACTTCCCGTCTTGACCCGTTTAATTCCTTGCGGTTTACAGTATCTTCCTCGGACTCCAGAGCCCTGTCAAGGGTATAGACAGTATAGATAATAAGCCCCCCTGCAATACAGGTTAGCAAACTTGACTGAATTTGGAGAAGAAGGAATGCGATATGGATCCGAAGCGCCCCGGAAAACGCAACAAGAATAGAACTCTTCAAGAGTTCAAGGGTAGCATTTCTTTCCCTGTATCCGGAACTGTTCGTCTTTCGGTGCCTGAAAACCCTTTCATAACTTCCAAAAAATTCATTTGAGTTCATAAAACTAATACTGCATCACTGTTCGATATTATTAATCGAATAGAACATTGGGAGACCTGTATAACATGAATAGGATAAACAAAATCAGAGAGCTGTGAGCTAATAAGAATATAATTCTTATAATGGTTAGAAGAATAGACTAATAATTATTTTTATAAAGATTTTATTTCAAAATAAATTCCGCAAAAACATGTTAGGCATATGCATAAGGGATTGTATGGTGGCATAATCTCCTGCACGGCAATCAAGCAGGGAGCAGAAAGTTCAGAGACGTCAGTATAACCATAGCACTTCTCGCCCTATCTTTGTGCTGAAGGAGATATACCTGGTGGTAGCCATCATTCCGGCAATAATGACCCCCTTTCTTTGTGCCGAAGGGGAAATACCTATAAGCAGACATCTAAACAGACATCGGACTTATTTTTAGGGTGGCTGCAGTAAAAAATAGGACCCGGATGAAAAAAATTATACGTACTGTACCGGTAGGGTTGCCCTCTTGTCTTCTTATGGGAGAGCAACACCTTAAGATTATATATAAACAATATAGTACTCCGAAAGTTTTATCTTTGACAAAGTCTAATTTCATGGCACACACGATAAAAAAAATTAGAACATAGGTCATAATTTAGATAATGTGGAGCGGAACCACACAATACTCTATTTCCCCCAGCAAAATCTTTGCTGAAAAATTTTGAATAATCGAAGTAATCTTGGAAGGGAAAAAACTGCGGAAAATCCCCCATCCGCAGATCAGAATTCCCAAAAACGTATAAAACCAGGTGGTAGGTAGGATTGAATTCGGGAAAACTCACTGAGAGGATGCTATCTCCCGCAGATAGCGGGAAATTCCTCCGGGAAATTGCACCGAACTTTGAAGCAGGCCAGATTTTCAATACGGCCGTCGAGGTTGGCATTTTCACAAAGCTTATCGAGCCCAGAAGTGCTAAAGCACTTGCAGAGGAACTCGGAACCGACCCCACACTTACGGCCCGTATCCTGGACGTGCTGGTCTCCCGCGAAGTCCTTGCAAAAAAAGAGGAACTGTACACTACGGCCCCCATGCTCGCCCCATTTCTGTTTGAGGGCAAACAAACTTCTTCCTTGAACCAGGACTTATCACGAGAATTACAGGAATCACAGGAAAAGGAAGGGAAATTTATCGGGAATGATAACTGCCCGGAGAAAGAGAACTACGGAAAAGACGAGAAAAAGCGGAGCTTTCTGCCATTCTCACACTTCACGGAAGGAGCTGGACTCACAGAAAAGCCTGACTTAATTGAAAGCCCCTGAACCGTGGCCCTGATCACTGAACAAAACCATTGAAAAAATGTGAAAAAACTATTGAAAAAACCTGTTCCACCGAAAAAACAGAAGAAGGACTGGCCAGAACCTGAAGTGAGAGGACCTTGACATTGACCCACAATATAGTTAACTTCAGTTGACACGGAACCAGCCAGCAGTTTATCCCATTCAAAAAGTATACATTTCCAAAGGTATACATTCAAAAAAGTACAAACCTTCAGGAACTCACCTTTTCTATATGCTTTTAAGTTATGTTTTTCCACCACATTTTTACTCTTGTGCTCCAGCCCCGATGGACAAAGGTACCTCCCTCTTCTTCGAGCAACTCATCAAGGTAGGCCCTAAGGATCTCTTCCTGCACCTCTGACTCCACGGCATAATGGGACCTGAAGTGCTCAACCGCTTCTTCAAGGCTTCCGAAACGGTTTGTGTGCTCGAAGGGAAAGACGGTGACATTGGGATAAATCCCCATATCATAGAGTACATTATAGAGAACATCAACTTTGGGGCCCGATTGGTACTCACAGTTGTGCAGGAAGGGCCAGAGCTTCCTTGAGTGCATGTCCCAGGAAGTCTCCCCTGCAAACCAGTAGAGGTAAATGTACCCTGAAGAAGCTTCTACCATTTTCCGGATTGAGGCGCTGATATCCTTCATGCCCAGAGAATAAGAAGCAAAAACCACGTCATAAGGGGGGCAGAGGTCAGAATCCACATCAACCACCTCCCAGTCCTTATAGACGCAGTCAATGTTCTTGAGCCCGTAAGTTTCTATATTCTCAGTAAGGACACTCATCATTCCCTCGGCAGGTTCGACTGCTGTTACGTGCGCTACCCTCTCTGCAATGGGGATTGCAAGGCTTCCGGGGCCAGCCCCTATGTCAAGGACCCTTGACTCAGAGGTGAGGGCCATTCCTCCAAGGGTTTTTTCGATCCTGACCCCATTTTCCCGGGACATCTCCCAGAAGCGCCTGGCATTTTCCTTTTTATGCCATATGCTTGCGCAGTCGGTATTGAGGCTGGCCTTTCTCTGGGCCTCCATTCTTTCCTTCCAGACTTCATTCCAGTCAATTTTTACATCCATAATATTTCCTCGTCCTCCCCCCTTTGAAACCCACCTGCAGTAATACAAATAGATAGATAAGTATTAACAAATAAATAAGTTCCCAAAAAAAATCCTAAAAAATACAGAGAAATGTAAAGAAAATACAGATAAAATGTAGAGAAATTAAGAAGAGAAGCCTTAAAAAAGAGGGCCGGGCATTGTGCCCGGAAAATGATCCCAACAAGGGAAATTGAATATTTAGAGTGAAACCACCTTTTTGCGTAAACTCAGAGTGGGAACATCTTTTTCCCGTACATTTCGTTCAATACCTGGCCAATGGCGGCATAAATGGCAGTAAAGCCGCAGAAGATCCCTTCAAACCCGGCAATCCTGAGTATTGATGCACTGCCCAGGTAGTTTCCTGCAGCAAGCAGGAAAAACAGGATCGTAAGGGTAAGGAAAACGACCTGCAGGGCCCTGTTGGCTTTCAGAGTACCTATGAACATGAATAAAGTGAACAGGCCCCACATAAAGAGATATGCAGCAAAAGCCGTCTTGGCCGGTGCCAGGCCTGCAGCCCATTCAAATTTAGGGAGAATGACAATACCTACAAGGGTGAGCCAGAAAAGCCCGTAAGAAGTGAAAGCCGTAGCCCCGAAGGTATTTCCTTTCCTCCATTCCTCGATTCCTGCAATCACCTGGGCCAGCCCACCGTAGAAGAAGCCCATGGAAAGGATCATCGCTCCAAGGTTATAGTAGCCGGCATTGTGTATATTCAAAAGCACCGTGGTCATTCCGAAACCCATCAGCCCCAGAGGAGCCGGGTTCGCAGTAAAGTCCTGGACTTTTACGTGCGTAATGTTCATAATATCGTGAATTTCCTCACTCATAATAATCAGTCCTCCAAACAATCCTAAGGTCCAATCCTTCTTGCCTGTTACCCGGAGAGTCAGACTTAAATTTTTATAGGTGTTAAGAGAGGCTACATGCCTGTTTTACGCCTCTTTTTTTACTTTTGGTGAATTATGTAATTATTAATACTTATATTTAAGGACAGTTAATATATTTTCAAAACAACATAAATATATTATATAGAAATTCATAAGAAGCTTTTTATTAGCAGATGAGGAAATTCCCTGCATATGACTCAGGCAAGAAGACCTCTCATGCTCATGATCCTGGACGGCTGGGGATACCGGCTCGATGGAGAAGGAAATGCAATTCTGGCAGCCAGAACCCCTAATCTCAACAGCCTGCTGGAAAAATACCCTTCCTGCTTCTTTGAGGCATCGGGAGAAGCTGTGGGGCTGCCCGAAGGCCAGATGGGAAACTCGGAAGTAGGGCACCTGAACATAGGGGCAGGGCGCGTCGTATACCAGGACCTGACCCGGATCAACCTCTCCATAAGGGAAGGGGACTTTTTTGAAAACGGGGCCCTTCTGGATGCGGTTTCTAATGTGAAAGCCCATGACTCCAGCCTTCACCTCATGGGGCTTGTCTCTTACGGGGGCGTGCACAGCCACATGACCCACCTCCACGCCCTTATCCGGCTGGCAAAGGCCCGGGGACTCAAAAAAGTGTATATACATGCTTTTCTGGACGGCAGGGATGTGCCTCCCAGGGCTGCTCTTGAAGACATTAAGGAGCTCAAAGCCTTTTGCAAGGAAAGCGGAGTTGCAGAGATTGCAACCGTTTCAGGGCGTTATTACGCAATGGACCGGGATAAGCGCTGGGAAAGGACAAAACTTGCTTATGATGCCCTGACGCTGGGAGTTGCTCCCTTTGAAGCACCTGATGCGGCAACTGCGGTAGCCGAGGCCTACGCCAGGGGAGAAAACGACGAGTTCATAAAACCGACTGTGATAACTGACTCAACAGGCGCAGCAAGGGCAACAATCCGGGACAATGATTCCGTAATATTCTTCAATTTCAGGCCTGACCGGGCCCGGCAGCTGACATGGGCTATTTTAAACGAGGACTTTGACGGCTTTCCGAGGGAAGTGCGCCCAAAAGTCCACTATGTCTGCATGGCCCAGTACGACGAGACCCTGGACGTACCAATCGCATACCCCCCCGAAAACCTGGAAAACGTGCTTGGAGAAGTGCTGAGCAAACATGGTAAAACCCAGCTACGCATTGCAGAAACCGAAAAATACGCCCACGTAACTTTTTTCCTGAACGGAGGAGTCGAGAAAAGCTATGAAGGAGAAGACCGCTGCCTTGTCCCCTCCCCAAAGGTCCCGACATACGACCTTCAGCCCGAGATGAGCGCCTACGAGGTTACGGATGAGGTAATCAAACGCATAGAGTCCGGAAAGTACGACGTGATCATCCTGAATTTCGCCAACATGGACATGGTGGGGCACACAGGGATTTTCGATGCTGCCGTTACAGCAGTGGAAACCGTAGATACCTGCGTGGGAAGGATTGTAGAAGCCCTTCGTAAGGCAGGAGGAGTGGCAATAGTTACCGCAGACCACGGAAATGCCGAACAGATGGCAAACCCGGATACAGGAGATGCCCACACAGCACATACCTCAAACCCCGTAAAGTGCATCTACGCAGGAAACGAAGAAGTCGAAGCCCTGAAGGACGGAAAGCTCTGCGACCTTGCCCCGACCATACTTGACCTTCTGGAGATCCCTAAGCCCACAGAAATGACGGGAAAGTCGTTGATCGTAAGAAAAGCCGGCAATTAAGGGAATATTTAGGCTTTTCTCTTTTTTTTCATTTTATTCACTTATTTCTCATCGCCTTCAGGTTTTCTGAAGCTTCCCGAAGCCCCCCTCATAAAATTCTGTATGAAGAAGTATGATATTTTTAGAAAGCTTAAATAGCAGCAACAACAATAAGAGAAGGCACATACTAAATTTTTTATATATATCGAATGAATATTCCCGGGATGTATAAGGAATGATCAAAATAACAACTCCTTGCCGACTTCACCTGACCCTTATCGATATGAACGCTGAGATCGGAAGAGTAGACGGAGGAGCTGGGCTGACCCTTTCCTCCCCAAATGTCAGGCTCACGGCAGAAGAAGCAGAAGGGATCCGGATCGAGGGAGGACAGGGATTTACCGAACGAATGGAAAAAGCCGCGGAATCCCTGCTTCCCGAGGGAAAAGGGGTGAGGATCCTTGTGGAAGAGCTTATCCCTGCCCATGTCGGTTTTGGGTCCGGAACCCAGTCATCCCTTGCTGCTGCGGCAGCCGTGAACGAGCTTTACGGGCTTGGGAAAAGCGTGCGTGAGCTTGCATCTGCAGTGCGGCGAGGAGGGACCTCGGGAATAGGGGTAACGGCTTTTGAAAAGGGCGGTTTCATTGTGGACGGAGGGCACAGGTTTAAGGACAAGGGAGCCTTCCTGCCTTCAGCTGCCAGCAGGGTGCCTCCCGGGCCCGTGCTTTTCAGGGAGGACTTTCCTGATTGGGACATAGTGGTCGCGGTCCCAAACGACAAAGGGATGCACGACGAGGATGAGATCAACATCTTCAAGGAATTCTGCCCCCTCCCGATAGAAGAGGTAAGGGAAGTTGCCCATGTGGTACTCATGCAGATGATGACCTCAGTGATCGAAAAAGACATAGAGAACTTCGGGGCTGCCGTAAACCACGTCCAGACCGTGGGCTTCAACAAACGGGAAAGCCTGATCTGGCCCGATTTTGTGAAAAACATTGCCTCATTCATGCGCAGCCGCAGTTACGGAGCCGGAGTAAGCTCCTTTGGGCCTGTGGTCTACTCCCTTGTGGACAACCGGGCGCAGGGCAGGGAACTCCAGGCTGAGGTCCAGAAAATGCTCGATGAGTCGGTGGGCGGAAAAGTCTTCATGACAAAAGCAAAAAATAGAGGTGCAGAGATCTCCAGGACCTGAGTCGGAAATCGGGCTCTGAAACTGAAAACTTTATTCAAAAGCTGAAAACCTTATTCAAAAGCTGAAAACCTTATTCAAAAGCTGAAAACCTTATTCAAAAGCTGAAAACCTTATTCAAAAGCTGAAAATACTATAGAAAAACAGCCTGGCCTGAAAACTCAGTGGGAGTGGGGAGGCAGGCTGTCATGTTCATGTTCCGGAAACCGGTGGAATTCCTCTCCAGAAGACCCGAGGGGGTCCACGTGGATAAGGGCATTTGAAAGGTAGCCCAGTCCATGCAGCAGCCCATGCCTCACTTCAACAGCAATTGCATGCCCTTCTTCAACCGAAAGTTCAGGGTCAACAGCAATGTTCACCTCGGCATGCAGCCTGTGCCCGAGCCAGCGCACCCGGACTTCTGAAACTTCCTTCACCCCATTTACCCGGCTAACTTCCTGCAGGATTTCGTCCACGACTCCGGGGTCCACCCCGTCGAGCATGCGGGAAAGGACGATTTTGCCCGCGTCCCATACGATGCGGAGGATTGCAGCAGTGATAAGAAGCCCGATAATAGGATCTGAAAGAGGATAGCCAAGCCAGACCCCCAGTGCCCCGACAAGCACGGCAAGGCTGGTAAAGCCATCAACCCTTGCGTGGTAGCCGTCGGCAACAAGGGCGGCACTTCCGATTTCCATTCCAACCTTAATCCTGAAACGGGCCACCAGTTCATTCCCTGAAAAACCGATCAGGGACGCAGCAACAACAGCCCCCAGGAACTCCACGGGCCGGGGGGAGAAAAGCCTGGAAAAAGACTCATAGGCAGCGACAACAGCACTGAAAAGAATTAAAAAAACGACAAATAACCCCGCCAGGTCTTCGGCCCTGCCATAGCCGTAGGTAAAACTTTTGTTGGGCATTTTCCGGGAAAGGAGAAAGGCAAAACCCAGGGGAACTGCGGTTGCGGCATCCCCGAAGTTGTGGATAGTATCGGCAAGCAGGGCCACGCTTCCGGAAACCCAGACAACGGCGATCTGGAAAAGTGCGGTAAGCATAAGGCCTGCAAAAGACCACTTGACCGCATAGAGCCCCCTTTCCGTGGAAAGAAGCTCAGGGTCTGCAGCCCCATGGGTATGGCCATGAGAACGCTTGCTCTGGAAATGCCCGGGCCCTGAATTTGCCAGTTTACAACCTCCTTACCTGCTTAAAACCACCTGTCAAGGGTCTGCTGCCTGCCTCCTGAAGCTGCATTAAGGCGTTCGAAAGCTTTTTCCACCCGGTCCCGTGAAAAACCGTGTTTTTCGCAGAGGAATTCAACAAGCTTCTCCCGGTCCGGTTTGCCCCATTTGAGCTCATAGTCGTCGGTGACCTCAGGCCGGGAAAAAAACTCCCGGATCCTCTCAAGGGCTTCGATTTCCCCTCCTTTTTCCCGGAGCACGGCGTGGATGTCCCCGTGCTTTTTAACCAGTTTAAGGGCCGTTTTAGGCCCCACTTTTTCAAGGCCTTTGTTATAGTCAGTACCCACGCAGATTGCAATGTCAATAAGCTGCTCCCTGTTGACACCTAGCTCCCCGAGGGTCTCCCCCAGCTCGATCAGTTCGAGTTCGACATCCACGTATACGTTCTTGCCCGGAAGCTTGCGCTTTCCCGTGACAGCCAGGTTCCGGACAACTGCCGGGGCTCCGAAAAGGAAGGAGTCATAGTCCTGGGAAGCAACATAGTCCGCATCTTTTTTAAGGACCATGTGGGCAGCCTGGGCCTCCCCTTCGGAAGGGGCCTGCACCCAGGGAATGCCCATGATTTCCAGGAGGTATTTAGCATCTTCAACGATTTCGTGGTCGACCTTTGAGGAAGCCTGGGCATATTTGTAAGCAGCTTCCATGTCCCCTTCAGCTTTTGCGGTTTCCCACTTTTCCCAGGCAGATTCCCGGACTTCCTTTCTTTTGTTCAGGGTCCCGGCCTTCAGGTCTGGAGGCTTGCCGTCAAAAACAAAAACCGGCCTGATGCCGGCCTCAACAAGGCTTGCTGTCCGGTAGAGCAGGCCTGAAAGGTGAGATGTCACCTTTCCATTTGAGTCTACCAGGGGACTGCCATCCCGCTGGCGGATAATGCTTAGAAACTGGTGCAGGGTATTAAATGCATCAATTGCAACTATCCTGTTTGCAAGGTCTGAGAGTTCAACCTTTCTTTTCTGGAGCAGGTCTCCGATATCTGTGCCCATGTTTTCCCTCGGGGTATCTTCTGGTATTCCGGCAGAGCGCACCTGGCGCTTCTTTCGGAGTTTAATCGTTTAAGTGTTTTTAGGGGTTTGAATTGTTTCAATGTTTTAAGGGATTGAATTGTTTCAATGTTTTTAGGAGTTTAATCGTCCAAGTGTTTCAATACATTTTAGGCATACTGAGACTTTATGCTTACCGCCTCATTAGCCGTGTTCCTGAAAAAGAAGAAAACGGGTAAAATGTGAACAAGCTTCAGAAAATTAATCAAGAACAAGCTCCACAGGTTCACTGATATTGAAGTTTGAGCGGTAGTCCTCGGCATAAAGCGCGGTATAGTAAGTCCCTTCCGGCAAGTAGTCATAAACAAAAGCCGCATCTTTTCCCACAGTTATCGTGCCAAGCTCTGTCCACTGCCGCACCCCGCCCTCCCCGTAAAGCGGGGCATACGAGGTGACGGAGTCACCGGCTTTTAGCTCAAGCACTTCCCTTGAAAAAAGAACATCTCCGGCTTTCAAGACCTCGTAAGGGTTCATATACGCTTTCAAAGTCCCTTTTTGAGGGTCAAGATAAAAATGCCCCAGGCAGGGCCTGAACCTGCCGTTCCTGAGAAGCCCGAGTTCCGTTGTCAGAATCCTCTCCCCATCCTCAGTTTCCCCTCCGCACGTTGCATACACAAGAGAAGCCTCTCCTGTGCCGGGGTCCTGAAGGTAGACCCATTTCCCGTCCCAGGCAGGAAGGCCGTAGGAGCCCTCTTCGGAACAGCCAACCGGGGTCTTTCCCAGGAGGGCCATTCCTCCGGAAGAATTCATGAAATAGACCTGTTCCACAGAAGCCAGCCCCGAATCGTCTTCCACAGCAAAAGAATTCCCGGATTTTGAAATCTCGGGATCCGTGAAATCCGCACAAGTCCTTTCCATATATCCTCCAAGGAAGCCATACCAGGCCTCCGAGAGGGAGACTTTCCCGTAGTCCCTGTAATAGCTTTCCGAAGCCTGGGGAGAATACACGGACACGCCGTAGGAGCCCGGCACCGTGCCGTCCTGCCGTTTATAGACCACAAACTCTTCAAGCTCTGCAAGCAGGGCATCGGCATTCCCGGCAAGTTCGGGGATCTCCTCCCTTACCCCCAGGGCAAAACTCTGCAGGTCCATGGAGATTTCGGCCTCCTGCCGGGGCTCGGCCCCGAACTTCCGGGCTTTTGTAAAAGAAGCCCCAAGCCCGCAGTAACTCCGGGAATTTGCAACTTTGGGGTCCAGGCCTGCCACAAGCAGGTCAACACTTTCCAGCACGGAATCAGTCCTGGAAAGGTCAAGAAGGGAAAGGGTCCGGGGAGGCACATGCTCCTGGTTTTCCAGGTAGCTGTCAATGACTACTTTTCCTATATCCTCGGGAGAAGCCCCGGGATGCCCTCCCACATAGCCCACTAAAGCTGTATAGTCCCAGCCGTGAGTGGGCTCGATGGTCTCGGAGGCAAGCATGTAGTCGCCCGAATTTTTGATTGCTTTTGCAAGTTCGAGGCTTGCCATGAGGCAGGCATCAAAACCTATAATGTCAAAGTGCATTCCGGAACCTTCAAGGGCACTTTCGATTTCGGAAAGTTCAAGCCGGTCATACCCCCGGTTCTCATCAAAACAAACCCCCCGGTAGGCGTCCCCGTGGTCCCAGAAAATGAGCAGGACTTTTTCACTTTCATAATTGTCCCGGATGTAAGAAAGGAAAGTTTCCAGACTATCGGAGTCGCCCATATTTGCATACCTATATACTTTCCGGTGAAAAGCCTCATTGCCTATGACCCCGTCACCGCCATCCCTTTCAAGGTCTTCCAGGTCTGCGATCGTCATACCTTTCCAGCCTTTGAGGTCGGCCCCCCCGTACGCCAGCACGACTTCGGCACCCTCCATGCCCAAAGCTGCCCCATCAAGGATTTCGAAGATATCCCGGCTGGCATACCCGCTTTCGGACTCCAGGTCGCTCCCTACCATGTATACGGCAACAAGGGTGGAGAGCTGGAGCTTTGACTGCCCTGCCTCCGGCTCTCCTGCGGCAGGATGAACTTCATTTCCGGAGTCTGCCCTGGGATCGGGGTTTATTCCGTCTTCAAGGCAGCCGCTCCCCGGAATAAGAAGAATGAGGAGAACTACCGTGACCCCTACTGTTTTCAGTTCACTTCCCAAGTTCAACTCTCCCGAAAAGCTGACCCGGGCCCAGACCAGGAAAGAAAAAATCTATGAAAAGTATGAAATAAGGGCCTTAAGTGTCCGGCAGTCCCCTCGAAAACGGTCAGGCGGCAACATCAAGCCGGACGTCAATAACGGAATCTTCGCTTGCCTCTATCTTTGAGACTGTAAGCAGGTTGCCTTTTCTCTCCAGCAATGTCGTCTTGGTGACCTGAACCTGGTGCCCATCTTCCTGTTTTTTACCATTAGTTTTATGAATCACCAGAAGCTTCTGTCCAAATTCAGCCCCATCCCCAATTTTGGAAACAATGTTTCGTATAACCTGCTCAAAATCGGAATAGATCAAAATCTCCGACTTATTTGCAGCCCTTTTGATGATACCGATCGGCTCCAGACTAAGGCGCATATCAGCTTTCCTTCTTTAATTTACACCAAATTCAATTAATACTAACTATGAGTAATAATAGCTTACGATACAAAATATCTTTGAAAATATATAATTTCAAAGATCATAAATCCAGACGTTCCCCGTATACATGAGAACTAAGATATATTTTTTACGGTAGAAAGACCGTAGAAGGGGAAACAAGCCAGTACAATAGAAAATAGCTGTTTAAGTATTAATAGATATTTTAATAATTTTTATCTTTTTTAATAATTAGTATTTTTTAATAATTAGCATCGCTTTTAATAATTATTGTCGTATTAAATAGTCAACCATTTCTTTAAAGCGGCGTCATCTTTGTAAACAGCTCACCCTAAAAAATAATAATTAGCAGTTTTGAGTAAAATGTTCAGTTTTAACAGCTCGCGGCAGGCAAAATATAATGGGATAAACAGTTTCAAATATTTGATTAACTATCCGGATAAAAATTACCAGCATCCCTATCAAAGATTTGAAAGATAGAAACGGGCTTTTGGAAAAAATTCCAAAAAAATAGTGTTGATATTTTGCAGAAATCAGTGATATTTTCTGCGGTTGAATTCATATATAGCGTTATCAACTTTGGTAATAAGTTCGTTCATCCTGTCTTCCATGGTTGTTTCGGTGCTCTGTATATTAACCCTGAGGGAACGATCCTTTGCTTCCATCTTATCTTCAAGCTGCTGGAGCCTGTTGTTGATAGAGATAAGCATGAAAGCTAAAGTCCCTATGAGGATCATAGCCGAGATGATGATGAGGGGATTTGTGGGCCGATATGTGAACCTTCTTAGCCATTCAAAGGATAAGAGGAAGGACGACAGGACCATCACTACAAAAAATACCGTATCTCTTGACTCCATTGTATACCTCTAACACTTATTATGGAAATCCTCTGTGATACCACGATTTCCGGGATAATGTTCAAATGTTTCAAAAATCTGTGGGGGATACTTCTGAGAAGTATTTACTAGTTTTAGTACAATTCTATTTGTGCTTATTTTTTATACAGATATGCTATTTATTTTTTTGCACAAACTATTTATGTTCCTTCTATTTCCGAACTCTTTACCCCTTATTCCCGGGAATATTCCCTTCAAGATTTTACCATAAGAGCCGGACAGGCAATAAATTACCATCCCTTTAATCCGGTTACCCGAATCAAGAAACTTATCAGGCTACCTGAATCAAGCAACTTATCCGGGTGCCCGAATCCAGTTATCCAAATTCAGGATATTCCTTTCCACTCTGATCGAAGACCCATCCCCGAAGGAAAACATACAACAAAGTGGGAGTTACTCAAAACGGGATTTCTTAAGCCGAAGTCACTTAAAAAATATGTATTAAAGGAATGAAAAAAGTAGGACGGCTACTCAAAGTAGGGAAATTAGTCCCAGTGTGGGTTTAAATTCGTGGTTAAAATGTGTAGAGATTAAAGATAATTCGACCCACTGTTCAAAAAAAGTGACTTAAAGCTGCAGAGAGGAAAAAGTTTAGAGAGAAAGGACAAAAAGAGCTTTAGAGGGGAAAAGCAAAAAAGCTTTAGGGGGAAAAGCAAAAAAGCTTTAGAGGGAAAAGGCTATGGGAATTTAGGAGCGGCAGGGCTTTGTGGAATACACTAAGTATATAAAGGAATAGAAAGGCATAGTTTTAAGAATTAAGGAGTTTAGGTACACTTGAGTTCAAGTAAACAATCACTCAGAGCATATTTACCCTTACTTTCCATGGCAGGGCTAATCCTGATTGTGCAAATCCTTGCACTTTTTTTGTCCACGCCCATGGAAGTCAACGAAATGCAGGCTTTCGAGGACCCCACTCAGGTGTCCAATTCCATATATTACATTGTGCTGATCCTGGTATTTACCCTGCTTGTCCTGATAGCGATAAAAAAGAATATGAAGTGGGTAATCACCCTCTTCATTTACTTTGCGGTGTTAAGTACCCTTTACTACGTATTTTTCGCCCTGTTCACCCTCTCCCCGGCCCTGGCAGGGCGTGAGGC
Organism: Methanosarcina sp. KYL-1; assembly: GCF_024372725.1. Taxonomy (GTDB): domain Archaea; phylum Halobacteriota; class Methanosarcinia; order Methanosarcinales; family Methanosarcinaceae; genus Methanosarcina. The sequence continues at coordinate 152,587 of NZ_VOUA01000001.1, read as the reverse complement.
CATAGCTTCGGCTCTGCTCTCTACAGGGCTGACAGCGCTGCTTTACAAGTACCCGGAATGGTATGTTATTGACCTTGTGGGAATCTGCATCGCAGGCGGTGTCAGTGCCCTTATAGGGATATCCCTCTCCATCATCCCGGTAGTTGTCCTTCTGCTACTCCTTGCGATCTATGATGCCATCTCCGTCTACAAGACAAAACACATGATTACCATGGCCGAAGGGATCATGGACCTGAAACTCCCCATCCTGTTCATAATCCCGAAGAGCCGCAGTTATTCATTCCTGCGGGAAAGTTTCCGGGAAGGAGAAGAAAGGGAAGCTTTTTTCATGGGGCTCGGGGATGCCGTCATGCCCACACTGCTGGTAGTCTCGGCAAGTGTCTTCCTGGAAAACGAGGGAATCTTCTCCTACCCCGTACTTGGGGCCATGATCGGGACCCTTGCAGGATACCTGGTGCTTTCAGCCCTTGTCATGAAGGGAAAACCCCAGGCAGGCCTTCCGTTCCTGAATACCGGGGTAATCCTCGGTTTTTTCACAGGAGTCCTGCTCTCAGGTTCATCAATTATATGAGCAGGGCATTCGCCCCCCTTCCACTTCAGTTATTTTTATATATTTTTGTACCCGGGCATTTCCCCGGGTTTTCGAAAAGATTTTTTTATTTTACAGTTAATCACTTCCTATGGCCAGAAAAATAGCCGTGGTCTTCGACAGCGCCGGAACCCTCCTCCACATGTACCGGGTTGCAAAAGAAGCCAGTACGGGCCGCATTCTTGAAAACGTTGAGAGTACCGCCATTGTCGCAAAAAAAAATGGATGCGGGCTTGTAGTCCTGAACGTAGAAAATGAGGTGATTCTCCATTCCAGGGAAGAAATGCCCCTGTTTGAATTTATAAGATATTATAGAGTTCCGCTCGGGATTAGCTGCTCCAGAGGGGAATTTTTAACGGAAACAGCCTGTGAAATCATAAAGGAAACGAGCCTCAGGGTTGGAGACGTGCACGATGTGCTGCAGGCTGTCTCTTCCCGCTGCCCTGACATATTCTACCTTGCCGCAGGACTGATCATTGATTCGGAGGCAAAAAATGTGCCCTACGTGCTCAGCACGGGAGGACAGGTATTTAACACAACCCTTAAGACCGTCCAGGCCCTCAAGGCTATGGAAGTGGACATATACATAGCATCAGGAGACAGCATGCGAACCCTCCTGCAGCTTGCAGAGTACATAGAAATCCCACCGGAAAGGGTCTTTGCCCTCGCTACCACCCGGGCTAAGGAACAGGTCGTGCTTGAACTTAAAAAAAGTTATGAGAAGGTGGTCATGGTAGGGGACGGCATCAACGACATCCTGGCCCTCAGAGCAGCAGACATAGGGATCATGACGGTCCAGCAGGGAGATGAAAGGCCTGAAAAACTCAGGGAAGCAGCCGATGTGGTGCTGGACGACATTATAAAAGTCGTGGACGTGGTAAAGGGACTATAAAGAAGATACAAAAAAGGACAAATTTGCCTATTGATCCTGATTATGGAAGTTCACAGTGACAAAATAATGCGTTATGTTTATGTAATGTTTATTCTTATGTAGTTGTTGCCCATATGTGTGAAATTTGTTGTTAATATCAGTTTATCAATTACATAAAGTCAAAGTCCAGGTGCATTAAAGTAGATATTTTCACACTTGTGAAATATGCCCCGGGTAGGCGGAAAAAATTCACCAGAAAGGAACTTGCAGCTCATAATTTGCGGAGGAAAATTCATGCCAGTGTTTATTGAAATTAAAAACCTAACCGTGGATTTCGACGGTGTCAAAGCCCTGAAAAATGTAAATCTTACCATAGGAGAAGGGGAAGTCGTAGGGATCCTCGGGAGAAGCGGGTCAGGGAAAACAATCCTTATGCATGTGTTACGCGGGACCGAGTCTTTTGAAAACATCTCCGGAGAAGTAATCTTCCACCTTGCCCACTGCGAGAAGTGCGGATATATCGAACGCCCCAGCAAGGTAGGCCAGAAATGTCCGGTCTGCGGCGAGACGCTCGAAGCCTATGAAGCGGATTTCATAAAGCTCTCTCTTTACGACCCTATAAGGAAAGACATCGCCAAACGCATTGCAATCATGCTCCAGAGGACATTTGCCCTCTACGGGGACGAAAGGGTCCTTGTAAACGTCATCAATTCCTTAAATGAAATCGGATACAGAGGAGATGACGCCATGAAAAAGGCCGTGGAACTCTTAGAAGAAGTCAACCTGAACCACCGTATGATGCACGTTGCAAGGGAGCTTTCCGGAGGAGAAAAACAGAGAGTGGTGCTTGCCAGGCAGCTTGTAAGAAACCCCCTGCTTTTACTCGCAGATGAGCCCACGGGAACCCTCGATCCGATGACTGCAAAGCTGGTCCATGAAGCCATCATCCGGGCCGTTAAGAGTTATAACATGAGCATGGTCCTGACATCCCACTGGCCTGATGTCATCGAGCAGCTGGCAGACAAGGCAATCTTGCTTGAAAACGGCGAAATAATCAAGGAAGGGGACCCACTTGAGGTATCTGCAATATTTATGCAGAGCGCCTCCATGGTAAGGCGGGAAAAGGACGTAGTAGTAGGAGAGCCGATTATCCGGGTCAGGAACCTCGCAAAACGCTACATCTCGGTTGACCGCGGAGTGGTCAGGGCCGTAGACGACATCTCTTTTGACGTAAAAGAAGGAGAAATCTTCGGGCTTGTAGGAGTAAGCGGGGCTGGCAAGACCACAACCTCAAAGATCCTTATGGGAATTTTACCCCCGACAGCCGGGGAAGTGGAAGTCCGGGTAGGAGACGAATGGGTGGATATGACAAAGTTAGGAGTGGAAAACAAAGGTAGGGCAACCAAGTACATGGGATTCCTGCACCAGGAATACGGGCTCTACACCCACAGTTCCGTCATAGATAACCTTACGGAATCCATCAGCCTGGACCTGCCCTTTGAACTTGGGGTCCGGAAGGCGTTAATGACGCTTAAGGCTGCCGGTTTTGAAGAGGATAAGGCAAAAGCCATTCTCCCCAAAATGACCGATGAAATGAGTGAAGGGGAGAGACACAGGATCGCACTTGCCCAGGTCCTTATCAAGGAGCCGAGAATCGTGATCATGGACGAACCCACCGGGACAATGGACCCCATAACCAAGGTATCAGTTACGAATTCAATCCTTAAAGCCAGAGAAGAAGTTGGGGAGACCTTTGTCGTAGTTTCCCACGACATGGACTTTGTGAATGAGATATGTGACCGCGTTGCCCTCATGCGCAATGGGAAGATTGTGGACCTCGGAAAGCCCAAGACCGTACTTGCGCAGCTTACGGAAGAAGAACGGATCCAGGCTGCAGAAGAAATATAAACATGCTGCCACCTCTTAGTATTGAAAAATACTAGATGAGGTGCCGATTACGAGTAAAGAGATAAGCGTAGAAGTGAACGGGCACCAGTGGAGTCTGCCCGCAGGCTCTACCCTGAGAGATGCCCTTAAAGTTTCCAGCGCCCCATACAGAGCCGGTACGGCGATAGGGATTCTGAAAAAGACCGCTGAAAAGAAAACGGAAAAAATCACTGAATACGCTATCAACACATCAAAAGGGGAATTCAAGATAGAAATCGAAACTTTGGATTCCCCCTCCGGAAAAATATGGGCTGAACACTTTAAAGAATATGAAGGAGCACCCGTTCACTGGACAGGTCAGGAAGCTCTGGCTTTCGGGCCTTTTGAAGCCGAATTGAAACCCGAACGTGGAATAAGAAATTTTGAAGCATTTGACATCCTTTTCGGAGCAGGGGGGTTTGACTCCGCAAACACCCACCTGATCATTTCCAGAAAAAGACACGCTGCAGAATACGGAACCCCTGACGACGGGGTTTTTGCAAAAATCATAAGCGGAAAAAGCGTATTACTCAAGCTTTCCAGGGGAGACTCTATCCTGAATATAGAGCCGATTATCGAATGGGAACAGCTTGCAGAAAAAGCCTGTACTGCAGACCTTTCGACGCCGCTTGAGGACGGAGCCAGCATTTTCACTTATTTTGAAGTTGAACTTTCCAGGAACTCTCCTGTAGGGGCAGAACATTTTTATGCCCTGACCCGGGAAGGGACCTTTAATATAAACTTTGTTGCCAGCTCTTTTATCTCGGATGACGCCCTGAAAGGAGAAATCACCCCTTACGAAAATTTTGAACCAAGGGCAGCGGGTGCCATCTCTTTCAGGACCATAGGGTATGGGACCGGAAGGGCCTACATCTCCAGGGAAGACCGGCCATCGAGCCTTGTGCACTCTGTTGTGGGCAGCGTTACAAGGGGACTGGAACTCGTCAAACTCGCCGAACAAGGACAGAACCTTACAGTAGAAAGTCTCCCCCCCCAGCTCATCCTTCTGGGACATAGTTTTGATGAAGTGGAGCCCGTGCTCTCCTCTATAGGAGTGGAACTGGTAAAGGAAGGGTACACCGAAAAGGACTCGGTTATTGTCAGCCAGAGCCCCGCGACCACCCTGGAAATTTTCGGGGAGGCGAAGGTGACTGCCTTTGCGGTGCCTGCCTCAAAACTTATAGAAGTGGAACTTTACCCCGAAAAGGCTCCGAAGTCTGTAGACTTCTTCCGCCACTCCCTCGAACTCAAGACAAAACCTGTGGGAAAACTGCCTGTCAGCATGGTATATGAAAATACATACCTCTTCAAGCCCGAAAAAGAGGCCGTAAAGTATAAAGAAGTCATGCCAGAGAACAGTCCGACAAACAAAATCCTTGCCGGAGAAATAGGGATTACGAACCAGGCGGCAAAAAGGATGGGAAACATCGGAGTCAAGCTCGAGGACGACGACCTTTTCGGCCCGACCGGAGAGAAATTCTCCTCAACGAACATCATAGGTAGGATCCTTCAGCCGGAGAAGTTGAAAGGCATCCGGGAAGGAGACGCAATATATATAACTGAAGTATTGCGCAAGTGAACTCATCCATAAATGCGATTATACCGGATGCAATATGCTTGAGTGGATTCACACGTGAAAATTTATCGCAGGTGAAGTCTCCCGCAGCTAAGGAGAGACGAAAGATGACGGAAACAAAACAAGAAGAGATTACAAAGGTCATTGTTATCAGCTCGGATAAAGTGCTGCCTGTGGACGCAGCCATGAAGATCTACGAATCAGAATTTCCTGTTACGGTTAAGGAGACCTGCTTCGGACTTATCGTGACAGGGCCGGCGGATGATGTCCTGGAAGTTGTGGAAAATATCCGGCAACTTGACAAAAATCATATTTTTGTAAAGGACAGGGGATTCCCTGCAGGGGATGAGAGGCGCTGCCGGGCAAGCCGGGGCGGAGGGCCGAGGCCTGGCTTCCATTTCCTCAGGGAAGAGGTAAAGATGCTCCCTGCTATCGGAGCCGCACTTGATGAACTGGAGGAAAAAGAACCCTTAAAGGAAAAAACCGAGGGCAAAGGCAAGCTTAAGGTATCTGATTTAGAGAGGATTATTGAAGCGGAACTTGCGAGGTGAGCTTTTTTGGCAAAGGTTTTCATTTACCCTGTAAACAGCCTTATCCTGGCTGACCTGGTGGAACGCTACGGGCACAAACCCCTTGCTGTGATGAACCAGGTACGTGAAAAAGTTACGAACATCAGCCTGGACTCTCCCCCGGTCAATATCACCCCCGAAGACCCGAAAATCGGGCTTCGCTATGCTGCAGTGGAAGTGCCTCCCGGGGTCCGGGGCAGGATGGCCCTCATAGGCCCCCTGATTGAAGAAACGGAAGCTGCGATCATTGTCGAAAATCCCCCCACAAACTTCGGCTGCGTGGGCTGCAACCGCACAAACGAACTTATGAAATACCTTGTCCGTGAGAAGGAAGTCCCGACCCTTGAGGTCGTATACCCGGAATCCGAAGAGGACGCAAGGGAGTTTGTGTACAAAATTGCAGCTTTCCTCGAGTCACTCCCGAAGGAAAAAGATAAAGTTGGAGAAAAGAAAGGCGAGGAAAAGGTAGAGGAAGAAAAGGCTGAAGGGCAGGAGGAAGAACAATGAGCGCTGAAGAAGCCGGAATAGTCAAAATCGCGCTGGTTTCCTGCGGCTCCGAGTATTCCGGGGTCCAGCCTGAGTTTGAGGAAGCTGCAGCCAGGGTAAATGCGAAATTCGTGTTCCCCGAAATAGATATTGCGTCTATTGACAACATCGGCAAGGAATTCGGGCTCGAGGTTGCAAGCGGGGACCTTAGGCTCATGATGGCCCGGGCAAAAGCCGTTGTTGAAGGCATAACCCATGTGGACGGGGTCTTTATAACTACCTGTTTCCGCTGCGCCGAAGGTGCCATTGTCCGAAACGAGGTAAGAAGGTATATCCACAAACACTCGAACATCCCTGTAATCAGCTATTCCTTCACCGAAAGAACCAGTGCGGGAACCCTACTCACCCGCCTGGAAGCCCTGACTACCGTTGCCAGGCGCAGGCACCTCCTTGCAAGGGAAGTACAGACCGGGCTGACCGCGGGAATCGATTCGGGATCCACCACCACAAAAGCAGTGGTCATGAAGGATAACAGGATCATAGGCACAGGCTGGGTCCCCACCATAAAGGTGCTTGAAAGCGCTGAAGAAGCGTATTCAAGAGCCCTCAAAGAAGCCGGGGTCTCCAGGGAAGAAGTCCAGGCCCTCGGAACCACCGGGTACGGGCGCTTCCTGATAGGAAAACACTTCAATGCCCAGCTTATTCAGGAAGAGATCACGGTCAACTCCAAAGGAGCTGTCTACCTGGCAGACCGCCAGAAAGGCCCGGCCACGGTCATTGACATCGGCGGGATGGACAACAAAGCAATCTCCGTTGAAGACGGGATTCCTGGCATGTTTACCATGGGAGGGATCTGCGCAGGAGCTTCCGGGCGTTTCTTTGAGATGATCTCAAAGCGCCTTGGTGTGGAAATCACGGAACTCGGGGCCCTGGCAGTCAAAGGCATGCAGGAAAAGGTAACCATGAACAGTTACTGCATAGTCTTCGGGATCCAGTCCCTGGTAAACTCCCTTGCCAAGGGGTCTGCTCCGGAAGACGTAGCAGCGGCAGCCTGTTACAGTGTGGTCGAACAGATCTTTGAGCAGCAGCTTCAGGAAGTAGACGTAAAAGAGCCCCTGATCCTCGTGGGCGGGTCCTCCCTTATCGAAGGAGTCCCAAAAGCCCTGGAAGAACTCCTGAAGATCAAGGTCCTTGTGCCCAGAAACTCACACCTGATAGGAGCGGTAGGGGCAGCTCTGCTTGCTTCAGGATATGTGGAGGAGTGAGCTGAAATGGAAGCGCTTGAGACCTTTATTGTTGAGTCTGCAATCGATTCGGAAACAGAGTTTTACAAGAAAATCATCGAGGATAACATCTCCAGTCTCAAGCTTGCCCCGGCCATCGGGAGAATCAAGGTGGTGCTGCGGCCGGAAGACTCTCTCTTCCAGATGGCAATCGTCCTCAGGGAAGTAGGCACGAAGCTGTCTACAATCGAAATGGCCGATGTGGAAGCAAAGCCTGTTGCCAGTGAGATAATAATTTCAATCAAGAAAGAACAGTATCTCTCCGACCTGCTCATAAAACTCTGGGAACGTTACGGGAAAGCAAACATAAGGCAGCCGGACCGCTGGACTGTGGCTATAAGCACGGACAGGCCCCTGCAAGAAGCGGAGTTCATCGAAAAGATGGTAGTTGCCGACCCCAGGCACACCCTTCACGAAAACCTCGTAGACTTTGCTATCAGGGTAACGCCAGAGGGGTTCAGGGTCCGCTATCACCTATTTAAAGGCAACCATTTTGTCTTTGTGGCCTCCGAGGAAGCCATGAAGCAGGAATGGATCGAAGAGGCAGGAGCAATGCTCAAAGAACTGCTGGAAGGAGGGAAAACAAAATGACCGCCGTACTCCTACCCTACCTTTACACCGGAGGGGTCTATAAGCACGGGCTTCTGATCGAATTGCTGGAAGACCTTGGAGGGTACATAATCCAGAAAGTCGTAACTGGCACCGAAGTCAACATGATTATGCTTATCCCTGAAAAGGACGTGGGGCTGGTAAAAGAACTTGCAGCGGAACTGCTCGGCATCCTGATAGAGGCTCCCCTGACCGGGGTTGAAATTGCAGTAGTTTCTCCGACCCTTGCCTCGCACCACCTCCCTCATTCGGCCTGCGACGTTGCAGAATACCTCCGCCACCCGGGGGCAAACACCAACATGATCGGGCTTGCCAGGGGAATGGGACGCAGGGTCTCCCTGTCCATGGACTACGAAAGGAGGCTAATCAACGAACATGACATTGCTGTTTTTACCTTCGGGTCCTTCAGCGACTGCATAATAAACAAAAAGCCCAAGCTCTTTGAGGGCATCGAGATCCCCATCGTGGTCACAGGCGGACCTGACCTGAAAACCGAAGAAGTCTCGGGAGCAGACCTTTATGTAGGAAACATCGGGAGGGTCTCCCACAGATTGAGAAGGAAAGAAGAAGTAGACGCCCTGGACAAGCTCAATGAAGGGGTTGCAAAGATCGTGGACGGAGTGCGCAAACAGCTGGCAAAAGACCCGCTTGCCGTGATTCCGGCCAGGATTATGAAAGAGATTGAAAACCAGGTCCCTGAAATTAACAGGGTGCTCTCTCCGGCTCCGATTACCCTGCAACTGGACGGGCTCAGGGTCAAACTGCCTTATGACAGATACCACGAAAAAATTGAAAAACTGGAATTTGACGAAGGAGTGGTCCTTTCCGAGCTTGCAAACATTTCCAGGTCAAAAATGAAAAATTATATATTGATAAAAATCAAATCTAAATCAGACGTTGGTTTTGCGATCTGACCCGGATTTTCTCCACTTTACATTTTTACCTGGATTTTGCTTTAATCTGATCCTTTTAAATTGTAAAGCCCAGGCCGGCAAACGGCATCAAAAATCCGGTTTCCACACTTAAAATATGCTGGTGGTTTCTTATGGAACTTGAAGAAATTGTGGAAATTTTAAAAAAGGACCCCGATAAAGCCGTTCCGGAACTCCTGGAGGATGTCCGGAAACAGTACGGTGAAATCCCGTACATCATGAACTTCATGAAGGACCTCCCGGAGATCTTCATCCCGAAAACCCTTTATGATAACTCCATCATGAGGGAATTCAAGAACCTCGACCCAGAGACCGTGGAGCTCATTTCCATAGGTGTGGCTTCCGCCCTCCGCTGCGACCACTGCCTTAAGATGCACATAAGGATAGCAAAACGAAAGGATATCCCAAAAGAGAGCATCTTTTATGCCATCATGATAGGGGCTTCCCTTTCAAATGCAGCAGTGCTTGCCGAAAGCACGAGAGCTCTAGCTTCCGAGTTTCCGGATGACGAAAAAGAGGACGAAAAGGGCCAGTGCTGCGACCCGAACTGCGACATCTGTAACATCTCCGGAGCCAACCTGAAATAAGCTTACAGGACAATAAGCTGCCTTCAAAAGTTCTTTTTTGAAATTGCTGCAGCCAGCTTTGCTGTTCAATCAATTATTGTTCAATCAATTATTGTTCAATCAATTATTGTTCAATCAATTATTGTTCAATCAATTATTGTTCAATCAATTATTTATTGCGTAGACTCATCTGTATAAACAGAAATATTATGTCCGGAAAGAATTTAATTGCTGCAATGCTGCTTATGATTCTATTTTTACCTGTAAACCCTGCAGCATCCGCCCTGGACTCCGAAAGGCCCTTCGGGGATCCCTGGGACCATACCCCAATCACTGTTTATGTTGACAATAAAAATGTACCCCCCCACTACAGCCCGACCTATTACGAACAGGTGGAAAAAGCCCTGACATACTGGGAGGAGGGAGGCAACGGAAATCTGGAATATACGCCTGTATTTGAACTCACGGACTCAGAAGAAGCGGATATCCGTATCAGGTGGGTCGAAAACCTTGAGAAAATCGAAGGAGCCCCCCCGGGAGTTGCAGGTTACGCAAGACCATATGTTGTCAACGACCGTTTTGAGAGGGTGGACATCGTCCTGGAAGTGGGCAACTACCAGGGCAAGGTCTGGCGCCAGTACGGGGACGCAACAATGCTCGCAATCTCAAAGCATGAACTCGGGCACGCCCTGGGGCTCGGGCATAGCGGTGACCCGGGAGACATCATGTACCCGGAATACGAACTAAGGGAAGACGTAAACCCTCTTCTCCTGAGCAGATACGGGCCTTTGCTGCGCATAGCAGCTTTTGCGTCCATGATTGTTCTCCTGTTCATCGGCATAAGCTGGAAGCTCAGCAAAAAGAAAAGGAAAGCCCTTGAAGACAGATACCTAAATGAAGAAGAAAAAACCTGAGGGGAAAAAATCTCCGGAAAAAGAAAACCTGAGGAAAGCAAAAATCTCCAGAGAAAGAAAAATCTGAGGACAGCGAAAGTTCCGGATAAGTGGATGGAACTGCAGGCGAAAAAGTTAAAATGGAGAGAAAAGGTTAAACCGGAGCTCCGGAAGTTTCCACACTTTCCAGGGAGAATTCTTTGAAAAAATCCCTGAAGTAAAGAGGAAGGGATTTCATTTCCAGAATTTTTTCAAGCGAAGTCCAGGCGTACTCTTTGTGCTCGGAACTCAACTGTATATCTGACATAACATATCCCCCGTCATACACAACAGCAATCACTTTTTTTGCAGGAAGCTCAAACGTGACCTCCCCTGCTATCCCACCGAGAACGATTGAAATCCCGGTTTCCTCCCAGACCTCCCGGACAACTGCTTCTTCAAGAGGCTCACGGAGGCCAACCTTTCCCCCCGGAAGGTCCCATTTCCCCGGATTCGTTCGGGAATATTCCGAACGCCTGAGCAGCAGAAATTCTCCTTTCTCATTCCGGATAAGGGCATAGACCGAAACGATGTAAGGTTTCTTAAGCGTCATACCCTAATATTTAAAGCTTCAATGCCTTAAATGCGAGCTCAATAAATATACTTACAAAGTAAAATTTACTCGAAAATATTTTCCCACATCCACAAAAAGCAACTCCGGGGTTTGAAACACGCTTTTAAGCTGGAAGGGTATATTGGAGTGAAACCGAAGAGTAAACAGGCAAAAACAGGACAATGATAAAAAATCAGAATAAGGGAAAAGAAATCAGAATAAGAGAAAAGAAATCAGAATAAGAGAAAAGAAATCAGAATAAGGGAAAAGAAATAAAAAAACCGGGAATCCAATATGACTGGCTGGACAGGAAAAACCGTATATGTGGACCTGAGTTCCGAATCAGTTAACGTAACCGGGACCGACGAAACGTTAATTCGCAGATACCTGGGCGGCAGGGGGCTTGGAGTAAAAATGCTTTTCGAGCTTTCAGACCCTGGCACGGACCCCCTTGGCCCCGAAAACCCCCTGGTTTTCACAGTGGGCCCCCTTACCGGGCTTGCCCCCATGGCGGGAGGAGTGGTCCTTACGTCGAAATCTCCCCTCACGGGTACCGTGTTCAGCTGGAACGCAGGGGGAGGCTTCGGGGGGGAAATGAAAAGGGCAGGGATAGATGCCCTGGTGATCACCGGAAAAGCAAAAGAGCCTTCCTATGTGGAACTGAAGGGAAGAAATGCAGAAATCAAACCTGCAGACAGGCTATGGGGCAAAAATACGGAGGAATGCACCGCTGCCCTGCGTGAGAAAGGGAGCGTTGCCTGCATTGGCAGGGCAGGGGAAAAACAGGCACTTATCTCTTCCTTTGTTATTGATTCGGCTCATACCGGAAGAGGAGGGCTGGGGGCTGTTGCAGGTTCAAAACTATTAAAAGCCGTGCTTGTAAAAGGGGAAAAAAAACTAAAGCCCGCAGACCCGGAAAGGTTTGTAGAGTTTGAAACAAAGGTCCTGAAGCTTTTTGATGCAAACCCCGTACTCTCCAAAGGACTTGGAAACTACGGTACTCCCGTGCTTGTGAAACTTCTCGATTACTTCGGCCTCATTCCCTGCAGGAATTTCTCGAAAAGAGGAAGCAAAGCCGCAGGAAAACTCTCGGGAGAGTATATCAAAACTACTTTTGAACTTGAAAAAGAAAGCTGTCCGGCCTGTCCCCTGGGCTGCAAGCAGAGGATAAAGGATACCGGGCAGATGGTCCCGGACTACGATGCCCTCTGGGCCTTCGGGCTGAACCTGGAAAACCCGGATTTCGCTTCCGTGCTCAGGGCAAACCGGATTTGCACGGACTACGGGCTCGACCCGGTTTCTGCAGGTTCCGTGCTCGGGGCTTATGCCGAACTGGAAGCAAGAAAGTTAGAAGCAGGAGAAATAGAGGCTTTCCTTATGGGAATAGGGGAAGGGAACGTGCCTGGAAACGGGGCACGGAAATACCTTTCAAGCCGCGGGAGAGAGGAACTCAGCATGGACGTAAAAGGCCTCGAACTTGCAGGTTTCGACCCCCGGGGAATCAGGGGGCAGGCCCTTGCTTATGCGACCTCACCACACGGGGGAGACTACCTGACAGCCTTTATGGTAGGGCCCGAGGTGCTCGGAAAACCCCTTGGCCTTGACCGCATGGGCCTGAAAGGAAAAGCCGGCATCCTGCAGGTCTTCGAAAACATGGCCGCAGCTTTTGATTCTCTTGTTCTCTGCCCGTTTTCGATCTTTGCCCTGAACGAGGAACTCTGCTCTTCCCTCCTGCTTGCAGGTGCAGGGATGAAGGTGTCTCCTGCGGGACTTCTTAAAACGGGAGAGCGGATCTGGAACCTCGAGAGAATTTATAACCTGAGAGCAGGCTTCACAGGGAGAGACGACACCCTTCCGGGCAGGCTCTTTGAAAACAGCGGTGAGGCAAATAAAGGAGGGATTTCCAGGCAGGAATTCGAAGCCGCCCTTTCGGAATACTATCATTTCAGGGGCTGGGACGAGGAAGGGGCACCCTCTACAAAAAAGCTGCAGGAGCTAGAAATTCTGCCCTGAAACAAAGAGATGGGCCTGAAATTCCCCGAAAAGCTCCGGATTTTGTTCAAAAAAACGGGCTAAAAGCCAGAATCTCGCATAAGCATTATATAGTCTAGAATAATTAATCGTATTAGTTCTCGATCTGTAGATGGAGTCTGCAGGCAACCCAAGGTCCAGTAATTGCTTTACAGTTTTTCATACAGAGAATTGTATAAAATACTTATATAGAAAGCACTTAAGCAGCGTATATATAAAAAGCATTCAGGCAACGTATATATAAAGAGCGCTTAAGCGGCGTATATATAAAAGAACTTAAGCAAGATATGGATAAAAGAAGAGGCAGGCTTAAAAATTAAAACAGCCTTCTAATACTACTCCGCCAGATGGAACCGGGCCCCCTGCCCGGGAATCAGGAACTGGCATTTACAGCTTATTGATATACGTCTTTAAAACGTAAGGGAGAATCGTTATGAAACAGCAGGTAGAAGTTAAGGAGCTTAAAGAAGGGAAATACGTCATCATTGACGATGAAGCATGCGTCATAAAGAGCATTTCCAAGTCCAAGCCCGGGAAACACGGAGCTGCAAAGGCCAGGGTCGAAGCTATCGGCCTCTTTGACAACCAGAAGCGTTCATACATCGGCTCGGTTGCAAACAAGGTCTACGTCCCCATTGTGGAAAGGAAGAGCGCACAAATCATCTCAATCACCGGAGACGTTGCCCAGCTTATGGACATGGGAGATTTCTCAACCTTTGAAATCACAATCCCTGATGAATACAAAGACAGGGTCAAAGAAGGAGAAGAAGTTTCCTACATCACAGCCCTCGGCAAGATAAAGCTCGACATAAGGACATAAAGTCCCGAACAGACTGATAAAAAGCTTCAGGTTAACAGCCTGAGCCCCCTCTTTTTTATTTAAATTAATTCAAATCAGGTCAGAGCATGTTTTTACCTAATTCATTTATAGATGCCCTTTCGGATTATGAGGCTGCACGCTACGTGATTTTCGGCGTACCCTTTGACAACACATCCTCGTACAGGGCAGGCAGCCGCTGGGCCCCGGATGCCATGCGACAGGCCTCTGCAAATTTTGAGAGCTACAACCCCGTCTTCGACATCGACCTCGTAGACCTGCCCATCCATGACGCAGGAAACCTGGAGACTTCAGCCTCGGTTGATGAGACCCTGAGGGACCTCTACGAAGCAGCAAAAGAGCTTCTGGACGACGGGAAGCTCCCCATCATGCTGGGAGGCGAACACTCCCTGACCTTCGCTACGGTCAAGGCCTGTGCGGAGCTTGCAGGAGACGACTTCGGAGTCCTGGTCTTAGACGCGCACTTCGACCTCAGGGACGGGTACAGGGGCTTAAAAAATAACCACGCCTGCGTGTCCAGAAACATCCTCTCCGAGATCACTAAAAACCTGGTCTCGATCGGGATCAGGAGCGGACCGGAGGAAGAATGGGTCTTTGCCAGGGAAAATAAGCTGAAATACTACACCGCCGATGATGTGGAAGCCATAGGCATTGTCGAAGTCCTCAAAGAAGCGCTCGAATGGCTGGACTGCAGCCAGCTCTATCTCTCCCTGGACATGGACGCCATAGACCCGGCTTACGCCCCCGGCCTCGGCACCCCCGAACCTTTCGGCCTGAGCGCCCGGGATGTCAGGACAGCAGTCCGGACCCTTGCCCCCTTCTCAATGGCTTTTGACATCATGGAAATAGCCCCTGAATACGATTCCGGGCAAACGGCCATGCTAGGGGCAAAAATCATGAGAGAGTTTATCGCCTCCCACGCGACAGCTCACAGAAATGACTGAAAAGGTTTTAACGAAAAAAATGGTTTAAACGGAAAGAAGTTTAACGAAAAAAGGTTTTTATGAGGGCCTTGGGCCCAAATTTGAAAACCGGTGGAAAAGAACGAAGCATAGGACTTCAAGACTTTTCCATTTTACTGAATTTTTCTATTGCGTAAGAAATTTCCGGTTGCAAGCACAAAATATTCATCTGCTGCCTGCAAGGAATTTCCGTTTAAGCAATCTTTTCACCACTTGCTTCAGGTCTTAACACATTCTAACACATTCCGGTAGGATCATGAACGCCAGAGGGCTATGATCTTATCGATGGCAATGTGGGTGTACTTTCCATCTTTTGCAAGAGTGAGCACGTTGTCTGCACAGGCTTCGACTTTTCCGGTGAAAATGTCAGGCCCGCCGCAGTAGACATCAATGTTTTCACCGAGATGGTGTTCAACTATAAAGGACTGCATTGCTTTACACCTCAAAATATTTCTTCAATGTACCCGTTTCCGATCCGTTTTCGGCTCTCAGAACTATATCTGCGCTCTCAGCATCTGTAGGCGTTTTTTGCTTTTGAGATCACTGAGCCCACATGGCTATAATCCTGTCAATAGCTATATGGGTAAGCTTTCCTTCCTTGTTAAGGGTAAGGACATTATCGGCACAGGCCTCTATTGTTCCCTTGAATACGTCAGGTCCGCCACAGTAGACATCTACGGCCTTGTTAAGATAATGTTCCACTATAAATGACTGCATCACGTTTTTACTCCTGTATATTACATGTTATTCTAAAAAGCACCGTCATTAAATCCGCAGGTGCCAGTTATTTTAAGTATCCTCTTCATTCCTTATAAATTTGTTTAAAAACTAAATTTGATTTTCGGAATGCGCCGCCGCCCTCAGGCCCGGAGAAGGTTTACTTAACTGCATTCCAGGCAGCCTACCATGCAGGCTGCCGTTTTCCCGGGAGAATAGGGTGGTTTTTATATCCACTTTATTTTCAGGTTTAATTGCGTACGGACATCCGGGAAAGCAAATTTTACTTGGAAAAAAAGACAAAAGACGAGAATTTTCGAAAAATGGGAGAAAAAATGCAAGGTGTGCGGAGATGTTTATATACACAAGGTCCTGAAGCCTGCCCTGAGAGAAGAAACAGAGGGGACAGAAAAGAGGACAGAGGGTTGAAAAAGAGGATTGAAAAAGAGGATTGAAAAAGGAGTTGAAGAAGGGGTTTTACCCTCCTTCGGATGCATTTAGTCAGGCCTGGTTGTTCAGTCCTCTTCTTCAGCGCCTACGGCCTCTGTCATTGCTGAGGTTTGGACCTGGGCTTCCGGATACAGGCTTGCCTCTTTTGTGAGGGCTGCGATAAGGCATCCCCTGGCAATGGCGTAGAGGGGGTCTCTGGAGTCCGAACCTGAGGGGCTTACGAACCTGGCCTTCTTGACACTGGAAATCCTGATGGGCAGGTTGGTTTCCTTCAGCCTCTTTTCAAACATCTCCACAAAACCTTTAGCCCTGGTGCTTCCGCCTGCAATTGCCACCTGGAATTCGGCATCGGGAGGAGCGGTTTCCGAGAGCTTGCGCTTGAGGTGCTGGAGGACATATGTTAAAAGGGCATCATAGTAAACGGCAAGGGCACCCTGGACGCTTCCGAGCTCGTATTCGGAGCCGATGGAGAAGTCCGATTCCTTGATTGCGGTAATCCTCTCTTTTGCCATGCCGGTTGCAACTGAGACCTGCTCGTCAATCCAGTCTCCTCCACGGGCAATGCTAAAGGAAACGATTGGAGTGGCCATGTAAGCAACGGTTACGTTTGTCATCCCTGCCCCGATACTGACACCGACACCGGTGAAGTTGGAGTCGCTTAGTTCGGAATACACAACGGAAAGCCCTTCGTCAATCGTGAATGTGTTGTACCCGAGTTTCTTTGCAAGGGCTTCCACAGTCTTGCTGTGGTAAAGCACATTGAGCTTGTTGTCCACAGGGTTTGCAGGGACGGAAACAAACAGAACCTCGTCCTTCTTTTCAGGGGCTCCGATAACCCTCTCGATGATGACCTTGATCATCGGGATGGACTCCTTTTCATCAGGGCTGATGATCCCCTGCTTCATGGGTCTCCTGATGGATTTGTTAAACACATTGGAGAATTTAAATGCATCCTCCCCGAGCACATTCAGGTTGCTGCCTCTCTGAGTGTACAGCACTTTTGCATTATCAAGCATGTGCTGCGTCAGGTCGTTAGCTTCCATCTCAAGGAATGCATTTCTCTGCTGTGCGAAGGAGATTGAACCTTCCCCTTTGGTTGCACTGATAATGTTCATTGTTCCTACGTCAAGTCCTTTAGCCATTTTTGTGCCTCTTGAACAACTTCATTTTATTGTCAAATATCCCTTTGGTTTTTCTGCTTCCGGAGTCCGTGCTTATGGCCTGGGCAAGTAACAGTGATGTCGAATCGAGCCCATCGTCACAGACTTCCAGCTTTCCGCTCCTTGCAAGTCTTAAGCTTTCAACTTCAGAAATATTATCCTGAACAACAGTTTTTTTCTCTTCCGATTCCAAAAACGCCTTTCCGAGAACGAAATCATAATTAGATTCGTTTAACCCAAGACTGAATCTCGAAAAACTGTCCTCTTCTGTAAAAGCTCGGTCAATGGTCCTCTGGACCTCTTTTTCGATATCATCTTCACTATGTTTTTTTGTGTCTTCAGACTCATTCTCGAAAAGCTGCCTTGCCCTCTCTTCAATCTGGTTCAAAACCGTGTTTGCGAAGGCATTTCCTGCGAGCAGGCAGACCCCGGCGGCATAGGTGACAACAATGTAAGTAACATTGGGATACACCCACCCACCTCTTGGATAGATCAGAAGAACAGCCCCCAGCCCGAGTAAGTTAAGCACGAGGCCTGCTCCCACCACATAGTAGTGGTATTCTTTTGGGTGCTTGATCATCAGGTTAATGCCCGTAAGGATGAGGGATAACCCTAAACCGATGAAACTGTAGGTAATGGCTATCTCTCCCGGGTCAGATCTTCGAGTAAGATTTACAGATAGGGCATAAGCGATACCTGCTAACGCCAGAAGAAAGCCTGACAGCAAGGTTACAGACGAAAAATAGTGGCTTAATTTAGATTTCATCGATATCCGTTATTTGAGATAGTAAGAGGGGATAAATATGTTTTGATTTTTTAGAAAGATATTATATATATTTTTAGACTCTGTTAATAAAACAACTGTCAAGAAAATAATGGGGTTTACTGATCCTATATATCGACACATGCAGAATCGGCCTTCGTTTAGTGTTTTCACCAAATTAAGGCGGTCAAGGTTTCCGGAATTTACCCCTAGAATGCAAGGTATATAAACCCCAAATTTTGAATAGAATAGAAGAATTTATATGTAATAATCTTATGAGAGATGAAACTAATATTGACGGCTAATTAATAAATTTAATTTTTCTGTTGACTCGATATTTATAAAAGACTCTGATATACCGGCGACCTGTTAAAGCTCTCCTTAAACAGTCTCCTCTTCTGTAACAGTTTTCTCGCCTTCAAAAGTCATCTCTTCTGCAAACAGGCCTTTGATTTCTTCAATTCTTTCAGGGGAGCCGATCAGGAGCAGAAGGTCATCGGGATAAAGTTCGGTTTCTGCCCTCATTTCGGATATAAGCTTATGGCTCCGGGAGATTGCAAGTACCGTAACCCCGTATTGTTTCCGGATTTCAAGTTCCCCCAGGGTTTTTCCTGAGGCCTTCGAATTTTTTACAACCCTCATGCTCTGGACCTCCACATCGGCAAAGTCAAGGGCGAGTTCACAGACCATTTTCCGACGAATTTCAGGACTGCGAAGGATCCGGTAATTATCTGCCCGGAGTTCTGTACTCAGTAAGTCGATCTCGTTTCCCGGGACCAGGTAGCTGTGAAGCACCCTGGCAAAGAGTTCTATGGAACTTTCAAACTCATCCGAGATGACTTCGTTTGCCCCGATAGAATAAAGCTGGTCAAGTTCACTGAGGAAATGCGTTCTTGCAATGATGTGGGCGGAAGGGTTCAGCCTCCTGGCCGCTTCAATAATCCTCCTAGCACTGACAGGGTCGCCTGCAGTCACTACGACTGATTTTGCAGCCCTGATCCCGGCATGTTCGAGCACGTCTTTTTGGGCAGCATCCCCGTAGAAAATGGGAGTCCCTTTCAGTTTTTCCTGCCTCACGGTTTCCGGGTTGATATCGATTACACGGTAGGGAATCATAGCTGCCCTGGCAGCGGTTGCGACATTTCTCCCGTTGACCCCGTAACCCACTATGATAAGGTGGTTTTCAGGCCCTTTTTCCGGCGGTTCGTGAAATTTCCCATACCAGCCAGATTTCAAAATCCGAGGGAGTGGAAGGTTCTGGGCAAAAGCCGCAGTGCGGTACCCCACACCCATGATAAACGGGGTAAGCACCATGGAAAGCACGGCCACGTCAAGGAATTCCTGATAGATTGCAGAAGACATAAGCCCGCTTGCAAACCCCACGCCAGCGAGAATCAGGGAAAACTCTCCTACCTGGGAGAGAGAAAAGCCCACAAGGACCATTGTGTTAAGGGGAAAGCCGATGAGGAAAGTGCACAGAGCATTTACCAGAACCTTGATGCAAAGGACGGTAAAGGTGGCAGCCAGGATAAGTAATAAGTGCTCTCTCAGGATGTCCAGGTCAAGCAGCATCCCTATGGAAATAAAGAAAATGCTCATGAACATGTCCCTGAAAGGGATTACATTGCCCAGGGCCTGGACCGAATATTCGGATTCCGAGATGATCAACCCGGCCAGGAAAGCCCCAAGGGCAAGGGAAAGCCCGGCCATGGAGGTCAGCCAGGCAACGGAAAGCCCGATAACCACAACACTCAGAAGGAAGAGTTCACTGTTACGCGTCCTGGCTATCTGGTACATAAGGAAAGGCACCGCATACCTGGCGCTGAAAAGGGTAAGGACGATAAGCCCCGCTCCTTTGAGGATGAGTTCAAAAAAAACCGTATCCTCCCCGGGAGTCCCGGCAAGGAGAGGGATAAAAATGATAATCAGGACTGCAGCCACGTCCTGGAAAATAAGGATCCCGAGAGAAGTCCTCCCGTGGGCACTGTAAATTTCACCTCTTTCCTGCAGGAGCTTAAGGACAATTGCCGTGCTGCTGAGCGCGACTAAAAGCCCCATAAAAACCGAATTCTCCCAGGAATTTCCCAGCCAGAAGAAGAAAAAAGCAACAGCTATGGCAGTAATGGAAAGCTGGAGCCCTCCCCCAAGAAGTACTATTCTCCGGAGCTTCAGGAGCTCTTTTAAGGAAAACTCTATCCCGATAGTAAAAAGAAGGAGCACTACTCCTATTTCAGCCAGCAGTTCAATTTCTTCCCCCTCGGAGATAAGCCCGAGGCCAAAAGGCCCGGCAAGGATGCCCGCAAGCAAAAAACCCACAAGAGGAGCTATCCTCAACCTGGAAAACGTAAAAACAACCGGAATGGAAAGCCCGAATATTATCAAAAGGTCCCTGAGAATTTCCGATGCCATCGAATATGAATTAAAATTCTAATTGATATAAACGTCATGGAAGACGGAAGGATAGAGGCACGGATAGAGTCCCGGCAGGTAAGAGGACTTACATGATATATTTAAGGAATATCTCTTATTTGCTCTTGAAGTTGCTCTACTGTCTTCTTTGCAGCCTCGGAAGCAAGGTGTTCCCTGTAAGCTTTTAGCGAGACCAGGCCCCTGGTAGAATCCTGAAGTTCCAGTTCCCCGTCAATTAGCTTTTCTCCTTTCCGGGAACCCCTAAAGTCTACGGTCACGTTTCCCTCCTTGAATTTTTCGAAATAAAGAGTGTCTTCTCCGGTGGAAGTATAGAAAAACATCAGGTTAAGGCTTGAAGAAGCATAAACGGGCGTATACAGCCCCTCAGGTTCCGCAATATTCACCAGAAGGGCCTGAGAATCATACTTTTCCTCAAAGGTCCGGGAAACTGACACTTCCATTCCTGCTTTTTCCAGTTCGGCCCGGAGATACTCCCCGAGGGGCTCTGAAAGGGCCTCATCGCCTTCGACATAAAGATAAATCCTGCCCGGAAAATCAATTTCAGGTTCGTGTGTGGAATGGGCACTAATCATGGAATTTGTCCTGGTCTCGCTCTTTGCTGCCTTGAAATCCAGAACAAAAAAGGAAGAAAGGACTACTGCCAGGATAAGGATACCCGGAAGTATCTTTTTCATTTTTGCATCTTTTTCCATATTTATAAGATCGGACATACACCTTATAAAAGAAACGGAACAAAGGGATAAAGAAATGAAGGTTTCAAGGACCTGAATAAAACCGGAAAAACCTGAAAAAGAAAAGGGACCCGGGGTTTTAAACTAATTTTTTAAACCCCGGAAACCGAATACTCAGATAAACACGATGAACAGTACATATGATACCGCCATCATGGCAAGGGAGTGCTTGAGCCCTGAAGACACATTTCCCGAACCCATTTTCCCGGCCACAAGCCCTGAACCGAAGCCCTGGAGAAGGGCTGCATGGAAGAAGAGCATAGTGTACTCCGCCAGGTTAAAACCGCCCATGGACATTGCCGGGTTACTGGACCCGTCAAGGGCGGGGAGGAAGAAGGCGGCGAGCACGTACACGATAATCAGGAAGACACAGAACGTTACAAAGATGATGAAAACATAGATAAACATCTCGGCAGAACGCTCTTTATTCAGGTTTTTCTCGATGTCGGCGTCGTCTGCAACTGTGCTGATAACCTGGTGGATATCTCCGGTGGACTCGCTAGCCTTGGCGATAAGGGTCATGCTGCGCCGGGTCATGTTGGTCCGGATCCTGGCCTCAAAGCGTTTCAGGGCCTCCACAAGGTTGGAATTCCAGCGGATGTCCTCGACCGTCCTTTTGATTTCGGGCTTCAGCCTTCCCATGTTTGACTGGGCGGTTATGGCAATAGCATCGGCCAGTAAGATCCCGGTCCCGTTGATACTTGCAAGCCTCTTGAGGAACTCGGGCACCTGGTCCTCTATCTGTTTGATTTTCCGGACTTCCAGTTCATGGAAGATGATAAAGGGAATGAAAAGGAGGAGAAGGCTGAAGAAAATATAGTCGTCAAGGACCTGTGCAGTTTCGACGAAGCCTCCGTAGTAAGGCCCGTTATCCAGGAATGAGGAAACGAAATAGCCAAGGGCCACCGGAGCACCCACTACAAAAGCATATACAGGCCTGTCGAGCATGGCCCTGATCGGATGAAAAAGTATTTTTTTGACCCTTGAGACCTTTTCAAAAAAATCAATTTTCTTTATCAGCTCAAGGTCTTCTTCAGTTTCGGGTCTTACCCTGACGTCGCTGAACGAATCAGGCCTGATCCTGAAGATTTTTTCCTCCGGCATCTTTTCGGAGTCCCCTGTGAGCATGTCCAGGAATATAAGGAAAATAGCTGTCCCGAAGGGAACTGCCCCGTATACAAGGAGGTAGAGGTTTGTTGGGCCGCTGTTGTCGATCATGTTCATCACAACAAGGATCACCATCAGGAAAAGGGGACCCACGACAAACACGGTGATGTAAACCTCCGCAAGGAGCCCGAGGGTTTCGAGGAAGCGCTTATGTTCTTTATTTGCATTGGACTTGTAAAGGTCGGTTTTGTTCTTCAGGTAGAGGGTAATGTCCCCTCCGCTTGATACAATAGATATCATCCCGTCAACCAGGTCCTTGAAATGTTCGGAAGGGGTCCTGTCGGCTGCATCCCAGAGGGCGTCCTTCAGGTCTTTTCCGAAATACTCGATATCCCGGACAATGTTCCCGAACTCCCTGGAAGTTGTCCCGTAAAGGTGAGAATACCCACCAAGCGACTTTATGATATCGAAGATCGTCATCCCGCCTCCCCTCTGAAGAACATAGAGGAAAGCAGTTGCATGCGGCATATTTTCGTTAATTGCCCTTTTCCTGTTGTCGGCTTTCATGGGAGGGTAAGCCATTATTAGCCCATAGGTTAGGGCAGCAATCATTGTAAAGAGCAGGACCCCTCCTACCAGTGTGAGAAGAAGAGGGAGGTGCGCTTCAACAAAACCCGGGGTATCAACTGCCCGGGTCACTCTCCTGGAGATACCCAGAGTTGAAACAATAATTTCAGGAGTAATGCCCCGGAAAATCTGCCTTCCCACAAGTAAACCAAAAAGACCCCCGAAAATTCCCGCAAGCAGGGAAATTAAAACCGCAGTCGACACATACTGCTCCACGGGGAGAGGGATCTGGGCCTGGCGGAGCTTTATCCTGAACATGGAAAACTTTTCTTCATTTTCAAGAATTTTGTCTCCGAAAATCCTGAAAGCAAGCGTATCTATAGCGTTCATGGCGCTCCCTCATAAACTGTGATGCTGGACCATATTTCGCAGGGTATCGTTTCCAACCGCTTCCATCACAAGCTGCGGATTCGTAGCGTACATATGCACTATCAGAGAGACACTGACATAATCCCGAATCTGCCTTTCAGCCATGTATGCAAGGATCTTTTCCCGGTTCTTGAACTCGATAAAGAGCTTGTCCGGGTTCCATCCCCTTGCCCTCATGATCTCGTTAAGCACGTAAGAGTCACCCGCGCGCTTGAAATTGTCATACTGGGGTTCCCAGCGGTAAAGTTCATTGATCCTGAGGCTTCCTGTCCTTGCGTCGAGCCCGGTAATTTCCACAATGGTCTTGGTCCTGCGGACCCTGACCTCGTCTACATAGGTCTGCATCTGGATGGCTATTACCCCGAGGGCCTGCATCATCACATGCGGGACATTGATGGGCTCGTTTTCAAGCCTGTTTACCACAGTCTGCACGTCGCTCGCATGCATGGTGGAATATGTAGTATGCCCCGTAGACATAGCCTGGAAGAGGGTAAGGGCTTCTTTTCCTCGCACTTCTCCCACGATGATGTATTCAGGGCGCTGCCTAAGAGCTGCCTTCAGGAGCTCATACATGGACACTTCCCCGGTACCGCCCACGGTAAAGGACTTGCGGGTTGCTCCTGCAATCCAGTTTTCATGGTGGAGCATGATTTCCCTGGTATCTTCGATGGACACGATCTTAGAAAGCCTCGGGATGAAAAGGGAAATTGCATTCATAAGAGAAGTCTTACCGGAAGCCGTTCCGCCTGCCAGGAGCACGCTTATGTTGTTTTCGATGGCAATCCAGTAGTAAGCCATCATTTCAATGCTGCAGGTCCCGTATTTGAGCAGGTCGATGGGAGTTATGGGGTCTCCCTTAAACTTCCGGATCGTGTAGGAACTGCCCCTTGTGGTCACTTCCCTGCCCAGGGTTGCCTGGATTCTCGACCCATCCGGAAGGGTGGCGTCTACGATTGGTTCTCCGATGGAGATGTGCTTTCCGCTCCTCTGGCAGAGTTTGACAACAAGGGAATCGAGTTCCTTTTCCCCAAAAAGGATGTTTGTCACGATGTTGTTGTGTTTCCGGTGGTAGAGGTAAATGGGGATCTCAACCCCTGAGCAGGAAATATCTTCGATGTTAGGGTCAAGGATAAGAGGGTTGATCCGTTCGTACCCGATGAAATTCCTCTTGAGGAAATACATTATCTTGTGGAGAGAAGGCAGTTCAAGGGTGCTGTAATACTGGTCAAGAAGGCGCAAAGCCTTATTTGTGAGGATGATTTCCTTTTCACTTCCGGAATTCATGTCTTCCTGGGTCAGGGTGTCTTCCAGATTGTCCCGCACCCGCTCGAGGATGGACTTCTCGTACGCGGAGAGAGTGGGTTCCACAGTATAGTAAAACTTCATCTCCATGTTTTCGATTATGCTCACAAAAGCGTAAGGTTCCTCCACCCAGTAACGTTCGACTTCGATGAACCCTGCCGGAATTTCGTATTCGAGAAGGGGACCATAGGTTTCCGGATCGTAAGGGGGAAGGATCCTGATTTCTTCTTCATTCAGTTTCCGCATGATTTCGGCAAACTTCTGTTTTGCACCCTCCGGAGTTTTCACATCTTTCAGGAATTCCTTCACCTTGTCTCCCAGTTTTTCCCCCGACTTTATTCCGGCAATATCATAAATCAGTCCCTTCATATTTCCCGAAAAACCGGCTTTTTTCTTTTTATCAGTTTTTAAGGAAACTTTTTTAAGTTCAGCAGAGCTAGCAATATTCTGTATCCCATTTTCGGGCAGAGAAACTTCTGGCTCCTCCGTACCCCCCCCAAGGTCCCTTAGTTTTTTACTCTCGATTTCCTCTTTCGGAGGAAAAATGCCTGTGCTTTCGGTTTCCAGAATAATATTGACTTTCTTTTCATGACCCGGACCTTCAGAAGGAGACAATTCCGCATCAGGATCTGTTTCCGAGTCCGCATCCGGGTTCATATCCAGGCCTGTTTCCGGATCTGCATCCAGGCCCCCTTCTTCCCCTAAAAAGATATCCCCCTTTTCCCCGTCCTTTTCCCAGACTTCAGAAGTTTCCGATTCCGGATCTTTTACAAAATGCTCCCCGGTTTGTAGCTCCGGAGAAAACTCCGAATTATTTAAATTGTCAAGCATGAATTTCCCATCCAGTTTTCAGCCTTGAGTTCCTCATCAGCCAGGTCTGCCTTTCAGTCCCTGAAACCTTCATCCTCACAGGTCTTTCCGTTTTTAGAGACATCCCCACCCAATTTTATCCACTCTAATTTATTCATGAAGCATGCACGAAGCTCCCTGTTCAGGAAATATTTCGTCCTTACTTTGCACTATTGGAATTATTCTCCCGGAAACGTTTTCCGGCAGCATTTCCATAAGGTATCCGATATGAGGCTTCAGAGTCTTTCAAAAAATTTCCGTTTTTAATACCCATTAAAATTGTTTCCGCCAGTTACCTGTACCCCTCACACTTCAGAAATATGCAAATAGATCGCAAAATCTGATCGTACAACTGTTACAACATTTTTTGATTAAACATTCTTCATTTCATAATATTTATTCCTTTTGTACCTGAATCAAAAACTCTTATTATCCGATTATAAGGGATATAAGGGAAATAAGATTAGAATTATTTTTTAAGGTTTATATCCATAATCGCATAAATAGTTTAACTTTCTTAGAGTGTAAACTATTGAAAGAATTAGTGGCATGGAGAAAGAGATGTCGAAATAAAGAAATCAAGTGGAAAGAAAGTGAATGTAAGAACAAAAATAGTAGAGTGAAGAAAAAAGGGAAACTGAAGAAAAATGAATAGCCCTAAGGAAAAAAATGCAATTGAAGCATGACTTAAAGCAGGTTAATGTTTAAAGCAGTTTAACTCCCTGCAAAGTTATTTCAAACCGGATCATGTCCAAACCGATAAAAGTCCTTCGCATTTTAGGGATCTTGAGAAAACGTTCCATATTGCCGGTATAGGGGTTTTCCGTCACCATAAGGCGAAGAGAGGCGCTGGCCGAGTACTCTGCAAGGTTCTGGGTCATCTTGCATGCGGTATCGTCCATGATGAACATGGCAGTACATCCTTCTTTGGTGCTCAGGACAAAGTTAAGGGCGTCAAACTGGTCCCTGAAATCCTGAATAGAGAGGCGTAAAGTGAAGACCCCGATATTGTCAATAACCACAACATCGGTCCCATCGGGCACATAATCGACAAGTGTCGGCAATTCAATCTCCAGACCTTCGGGAGTGAAGCCGAATTTGGAAGTCTGGACTTTCTCGGAACGGTTCTGGAAAGCCTTTTCAATAACTAGCTGCCCATGTTCATAATATCTTGAAAGCCCGATCCCCAGCATTTCGGACTGTTGAATGATATCTTCAGGGAGCTCTTCGGTTGCGATGAGCACGCATTTCTTGCCGTCCCTGCAGGCCCGGTGCAGGAAATGAAGCCCGAAGATGGACTTTCCGGTCCCTGTGCCTCCGGTAACAAGGAGAACCCTGCCCGCCGGGTATCCGCCACCCAGCCTTTCGTCCAGTTCGTTTATACCTGATGAGATACGGTCCATTTCTCTGCTGCAACCTTTTCCTTGTAAGATTGAATTTTTTAAACCACGAATGTGATTAAATAACGCCTGAAGAGTGAGAAAGACTATGTGGCCCGCTCACAGTAGAATCTCCCTTTGAGAGGAGAATAATATCCAAATGAAGTATATAAAAGTTGAGCAATGTACGCTCTTAAAGAACGAAAGTTGCTGTCGAATTTTTATATACACGTATAATGTGAAATCTTATATAAAATATTACATGCCAAACTTCAAAAAATACCTCGATATGAAGAAATTCCACAAATCCTCCTAAATCGCTTAAAAATCCAGAGGAAGATTCCACCCTAAAATTTACCTGATTGATCAAGAAAAAAATCCCCAAAAACATGAAAAAACACCTCAAGCATGGGCAAGAGGTTAGGAAACCCCTGGAACAAAAAATCAAAAAACTGCAAAAACATCAGAAACAAGAAAAGACAAAAAAGGAAAAGCAAAGGGAATTGCCTTTGCTGCCTTAACCCGCATTTCATTTATTTAACACATTAACCCTGACCGTCTGAGAATAACCTGTATCCCCCTCGGATGTCACCCCCGCAGCTCTGAAGTAATATGCCCCATCTGGCAATTTGCTGAAATTAATAGAAGCCCACCATCCGTCTTTTTTATATGAGTCCGTGGCCAGGTCAACCCAGGTAACACCGTCAATTGAACCCTGGAAAATGACTTTTGTAACCTCCGGGTCCGCCGATGCCATGGCAACCTTTAAAAGGCGAACAGTTTCCCCATTGCGCGGACTTAGGACCTTGACATTAGGACCAGATAAGGCATTTTTTACCATTACTTCAACCTGAGCTGTTCCTTCTCTCCCGGATTTATCTATCATCGTCACACGCAGCAGACGGTTTCCATTGGAGACTGAGGAAGTATCCCACTGCACTCCCCAAAAATCGGATCCATCGGTATCCGTACCGATATTCACCCAGTTGACCCCTTCGTCCGCAGAGTATTCAAAAACAGCAGATTCGAGATCATGAGCCTCCTTTTCTTCTGCCTCTACCTTAACAACACCACTGACCAAACTGCCTGAAACCGGCTGGATGATCATAGGCTCGGGAGAAGAGTTTTCGGAACCGCCTTCACCGCCGGGACCACCGGAACCACCTTCACCGCCGGGACCACCGGAACCGCCTTCACCATCAGAACCACCGCATCCACCTTCATCGCCGCCGGAACCGCCTTCACCGCCGGAACCGCCTTCACCACCGGGACCACCGGGACCACCGGAACCACCTTCACCGGAAGGTTTATTCGATCCCTGCTGGAAGGTGTACCAGATACTTACCTCAGAAACCGTATTTTTAAAATTGATTACAATAGCCTGGCCCTCTTTCGGGTGGTTTCTCAAAAAGTTATTGCCCGATCGAGCACCTTCCGAGGAATAGACTTTTGCTTCATTTGAGAAGTTCACCCAATTATAATGGCCCTTAATAGCAGTACCGGAAACCAGCTCATCTTCATCGAAGGAAATCTCCTTTGTATTCCCGGAACCACACTTGAACGTGAGGTCATCATACCTTACTTTCCCCTTACGAGAATTAGCAGAGAGGCGTACAGAGCTGATTTTAGAAGGAGTGCCTGAACTGGCAAACAACTGCTGGTATTCTCCCCAGTTAGCGGGTTCACCCTCGAAGCTATCTATAAGGTTTCCGGCTTCATCGTAAGCAGAAATGGTTGCTGTTGCACCTTTCCCATGTTCGCTGGATTCTCCGCCCTCGCCGGAACTCTCGGACTCTTCAGAACCGCCACAACCGCCGGAGCCGTCAGAACCACCGCTTCCGCCATTTCCTCCTTTTCCACCTTTTCCGCCAGAACCATCGGAACCATCAGAACCATCGGAACCGCTACAACTTCCAGAGTCATCACTTCCACCGGAACTATCGGAACCACCGGAACCGCCCTTACTGCCAGGGCCTCCTTTCTGACCGGAGTTTCCGGCCCCGAAAGAAAGGTCCGAACTGAAAGATTGTAAGTATTTCCACCAGGGTCCGTTGCTCAAGCCTGAGAAACTCCACCTGGGCCCCCCTTTCAACAAAGAACCGCCCTTTCCACCTGAGTTAGCCATTCCGCTGGAGCCCTGCTGGCCCCCATGATCTTCTTCAAACTCATCGGAACTTTCAGAAATACCGGAACCTTCAGAACCCCCAGAATCAAAGAAACTATCTGAACCATCAGAACCAATAGAGCCTTCGTCATTATAGGAACCATTGGAACCTACGGAACCAGCAGAACTGACTGAACCATTGGAACTAGCAGAACTGACTGAACCATTGGAACTAGCAGAACTGGCTGAACCATTGGAACCGCCAATTCCTGAGGCCCCAAAGGTCCCATTGGATTCAGAAAAAGTTTCCTCAAGACCCTGCAGGGGATTTGACTCATCCGCACTTTCCGCACCCGCCGACAATCCCATAGCTGCAACTACGGTAAGTACCACTATAAAAAGAACTGGATATTTATATTGCACATTACATCCCCCATACAGAACGAAATTTTAGATTTCTAAACGAACAGATTGACATTATGAAGAAAAATCTATATAAGTATTTTTGAGAAATGTGTAAAAATAAATAGAGATTGTTAAAAATAGACAGATTTGAGGCACATTCTCATACTATAATGCAGCTTCAGAAGGCAGAAAAATAAGCCAGGTCCGCCGACTTATGGAAATCAGATTTATGTATTTGAGCGTAAAGGTCCTGTTATGCAAAAAATCCGGCAATAGAAGATGCTCCTGCACGATAATAGGAGAAAAACGACACCATATAAGAGGAAAAAGCCCGGGGCTCAGTTCGATCTTGAACCCCGAACATCCCCTAAAAATTAGTTAAATAAAAATAATTTTTGTAAAAATGAAGAATTGAAAACCTACAAACCGTAAGCCAGACTACTTGAAAAATTGAAAAAAAAGAAGCGACGAGAGGGGGACTCGAACCCCCGGGATGCAGGGCATCACGGGATTAGCAATCCCGCGCCATACCGGGCTTGGCTATCTCGTCACATCGAAATGCTAGAAACGCGATCCCTTAAATGCATTTCACATATTTAACCTTTTCCGGAGAAAAGGGTTTGTGTTAACTGCTTCTTTTACCCACATCCAGAGATTTTTATAAAGATGCAGGCCTGAAATGTTTATTGATGAGCACGCTGCAGGTTGATGCATCTCGGAAATCCCAGTAGACTGGCACCTCTTCTCCACCCCGCGACCCCACAAGCGACGACTGCCCACGGTAAGTCTGCTCCCTTCCGGGCCTCGACCGGTTTCCGCAGTTAAGGATGAGGACCTGCTCTCCAGCAAGCCCTCATGTCAGCATCATCCAAGCAGGACGGGGCTTCTCAGTTGAGATCCCAGGCTGGAACCTCTCTGTCGCACCTTCCATTGGCTTCGTCCCCCGCATATCGGCGATTTCGGGTTACAGGTAACGCCGGGCTACCCGGACTAGCTCATCAGCTATACAACACACTAGTAATTTATAAAAGTATCCCTGCCGATATTTATTTTTTCCATATATCTGACAGATTCCACCCTCCTCCAACTGCAGGAAAAAAAAGCATAAAAAGCCATTTTTAAAGAAATATAGATACAAAAAAAGCTGGATTAAACAAAAATATCTTTAAAATCTTTATTTTCAGAAAAGGGCTCGCGCAGTAGTATAAAAATATATAAAAAGGCAGATAAATGCCCCTATTTATTTATATGCCGGTTTTCAAAGTATAATCATATAAAAATCCAAGGACTTAAAAAATAATATAAAGATCTGAGAAAGCTACCTGGGCCCGACAAAACCGAATGGACGCCGAGTCCAGGCAAGCCGGAAATCAAGAAAGGGGAGTTTGAATGAGATACGGAGTTGCAATTGACCTGGGAACAAGTGGGTATAGAGCCCAGAAAATTGACCTTGAGACCGAAGAAATCAGAAGAACGGTGATCACGCTCAGGAACCCACTTCCGGGAGCAAATGTAATGGACCACATGGACTTCGCAATCCACTATGGTCAGGACCTTGCCCACGGGCTTTCAGTAAATGCCGTAAAGAACCTGTTCCAGACCCTGGGAGTAGAAAGCGGGGAACTTGAGAGGATTGCGATCTGCGGAAACCCGATACAGCTATCTATCTTTCAGGGAATTACCATTGAGGACCTGGCATATGCGGGGGAGCGGAAGAAAAAGAAGTACAATATCCAGGAACAGGAAAGGAATGCAAGGATAGTGCCAAGCAGTGAAATTCCAGGGCTAGAGGAGTTCGACTGTGAGGTTGTGGTGCCCCCGGCAATAAAGCACGAGGTAGGAGCCGATGCCCTGGCCCTGATAATAAAATCCGGAATGCTTGAAAAAGACGAAATTTCGATTGCAACGGACTACGGTACAAATGCCGAGATGGCACTTAAAGTGAAGGATATTATTTATACGGGCTCTGCAGCTGCCGGGCCAGCCCTCGAGGGACAGCAGATCAAGCACGGAAACCTTGCTTCACCTTACACCATCTCTGACTTTGAATTCGAAGACGGAGCTCTTCGAAACTATGTGCTGAGCCAAGAGATGAAAGCCACCCCCGGAGACCTTATGGACCCTGCTACCGGGGAAGTGCTTGAAGAAGGGCAGATCAAAGCCAAAGGAATTACAGGTACCGGAGTTATAGCCCTGATAGAAAAAGCAATTGCTCACGGGCTGGTAGAACTCCCGAAGGTCAAAACCCCTGACGGGCTCATCCACCTGCAGAACAACATCCTCTTCTCGGAACATGACCTGAAAGAAGCCGGAAAAGCCATAGGGGCGATTAGGGCAGGGCATATAACGCTCTGTTCAACTGCGGGAATAGAACTTTCGGACATTGACACTGCCTACATGGCAGGGGCCGCAGGAACCTATATGGACGCTGCAAAGGCCCAGAAAATCGGGCTTATCCCGTATTCAACAGGAAGGATTTGCCAGCTGGGAAACACCTCCCTTGCCGTTGCCCGCGAGATCCTGCTTTCCGAGAAGAGGCTATGGGAACTCCAGGATATTGCAAATGAAATAATAGGCACTCACATAATGTTTGCAACTGCCCCCGAATTCCGCGACGCGTATGTTCTCGAACTTGCGTACTGGGAAGAAGGAATGCCCTTCAAAATGTTCAAGAAATATCTCAAAAAGAAAGGGCTGCCGGCCCTTGACGACCCGATCAGCAGTCCTGTAATCGACAAAAGGGTTGAAAGAGATATCCCGGTGCTGGGAGAAGAAGGCCTGCATGTGCTCGAAAGGGTCGGGACTTACATGAGCATGGTTGTCGAGGACTGCCCTGAGTGTCGGAAATGCATAAAAGTTTGCCCCAATGACGCCATCAGCATTGACGAGAACAATATGGTTATGATAAGCACCGACCTCTGCGAAGGAGCACACTGCCAGAAATGTATAAGGGCCTGCCCGCCAGACAAATTCAACTGGGCAAACCTGAAAGTCTTCGAACAATAAAAATATCCGAAAACCGGAAGTCTTTGAACACTGGAAATCTTTGAACAGCCCTCCGCCCGAAGAACTCCGAGTCGGAAAGGAAGGAATGACTCAAGATATGGGCAGCCGCTCCAATACATACGGCATAAAGGGCCCGGACGCAGCGATAAAACCAGATTGCTGCGTCTGGAAGCTCATCGACCCATGAAAAGCAGGACCTGTTTTCGGGGCCAGGCAGCAAGCGGGCCCAGGGCAATTCAAAGGATATATAAAAACATTTCGGCAAGTCCTAACTCTGATGAGGAAAAGAGAAAAAAGAGCCCGTAGCCCGGAATCTCTTGAAAATAAGCATCCTTAACCGGTTCCTAAATGGAAATGAAGCAAGGAATGCTCCAGAAAAAAGAAAAAACAACATTAAAAATCGACAATTATTATTCAATTAAGACAATATATAAGAACGGAAAAGGAGTTTTGGACGGTTGTGCACATATTGAACACAAATTATATAAACAACTTAATCATTAAGGATTATTGAGGCATCTAGTCCACTTTCACACCTTAAATCATCTACCACATATAGCCCAAATAGACCTTTTAAGTTACGCAACGCCTTTTTAAGATGCCTCAATACAATTTACTAAACAGTGCTTTTTTGAAAATAGAATCATCATATATAAAGATTTATATTTATTTAAAAAAATAAAACTGCAGTCCACTGGCACACCCAGGATTCCCTTGCCAGCAGGATGCAATTATGTACAAAAACGCCCATTGAACTCCCAGAAAACACCGGGGACCCAATAAACAAAAAAGAACTTTTTTTCATTTATGCGGGAAATAATCGAGTTTCTACGGTCAGGGCATCACCCCAGGGAATAAAAAGAAAAGAATTCAGGAATAATAACATAGAAAAAGGAGAAAAAATAAGAAGAAGACACCTGGACTTAGAGAAAAAGTAGAGAAGGAAAAAGGTTTCCGTAAAAAGAAAAAGGAGACTGAAAAAACCAGAAGCTCGATAGTAAGAAAATGAACACGGGGAGAAAGAATTGTATTGTAATGACTTGCAAAAGACAAGCACAAAATTTATAAACAACCTCTACATAGGGGTTAATGAGGCATCTAATCCACTTTCACACCGTAAATCATCTACCACATATAGCCCAAATAGACCTTTTAAGTTACGCAACGCCTTTTTTTAGATGCCTCGATACACCCTATTTTGAGAAAGTTTGTCAGAAATGGATTTCATTGCATATAAACATTTATATTTATCACATTTTATAAAAAGAATGAATCGATAATATAGACCGTATATGAATAAATAAAATGATGACATGAAACCGTTTATGAATAAATAAAATCATTGAGGAACATAAAAATTTGAGACATTTACTTAGACATTGATGAACATAAAAGTGTGAAACACTTTATTAGAAATACTTTTTTGAAACACTCATATCTTCAGGACAGTCAGTTACAAATATTTTGATTGAGAAGTTTCATATATTCAGGACAGGATACGGAAAGGCCGGTAAAAAAAGAAAAAGAAGGAAAGGTCAGAGGGAATAAGTTTCCCGAAGCTTCAAAACAAGGGCCTCGACCTGTTCCACGGCAGTCCCGATATACCGGTCCGGGTTTACAAGATTTTCAATATCTCCAACACTGAGGTATCTCGAAACCTCGGGAGTCTCAAGGAGCACGTTTTTGAAGTGCTGGCCGGTTTCATGGGCTTTCATTGCGGAGGCCCGGACGAGTTCATGGGCTTCCTGGCGGCCTACTCCTCTTTTTGCAAGCTCAATCATTATAGCTTCTCCCATATTCAGGCCCCGGAGCAGTTCCAGGTTCCTGCGAATGTTTTCCGGGTAGAACCTGAGGTTTTCAAGCACACTGATCCCGAGCTTCAGGATGTGGTCCGTGAGCACGCAGGTCTCGGGGAAGACCACCCTTTCACAGGACGAGTTTGTCAGATCCCTTTCGTCCCAGAGAGTATTATTAAGAAGTTCGGGCTCGACCATTGCCCTAACAATCCTTGCAAGCCCGCAGATCTGCTCGGACTTAATGGGGTTTCGCTTGTGCGGCATTGTGGAGGAACCAACCTGCTTTTTCCCGAAACTTTCCTCGATTTCCGCAATCTCACTGCGCTGGAGGGACCTTATCTCGATTCCGATCTTGTCCAGTGTCGTAACCGTATTTGCCATCCACATCACGAACTCGGCATGCCTGTCTCTCTGGATGATCTGGTTGGAAACATCAACAGCTCCGATTCCCAGGTGCTGCATGGTAAGTTTCTGGACCAGAATCCCGGATTTACCAAATGCGGCCTGAGTACCGACAGCCCCGGTCATCTGCCCCACCGTGGCCCTGGGAGCCAGCTGGTACAGGCGCTCAAGGTGCCTTGATATCTCGGACGCCCAGATCGCAAACCTGAGCCCGTAAGTTGTGGGGACCCCTATCTGCCCGTGGGTCCTGCCGCAGCAGACCGTGTTTTTGTGGGCCTCCGCCTGGTTTACCAGGACTTTAAGCAGGTTTTTCAGCTTATCTTCAAAGATCCCGATTGCGTCCTTGATCTGGAGTGCGGTTGCAGTGTCAAGGATGTCGTTTGAAGTGGCCCCGAAATGTACCCACTTCCCTGCATCGTCCCTGCACTGCTCGGAAATCGCAAGGACCACCGCCATCATGTCATGGTGGATCTCGTCCTCAATTTCGTTAACCCTTTCAGCCTTGACAGAAGCAATGCTTTCGGATATGATTTCAGCTGCTTCCGCAGGGATCAGCCCCATATCAGCTTCGGCCCGGGCAAGGGCTGCCTCGGTCTGCAGGATCTTTGAAAGCCGGTTATCCTGGCTCCATACATACTTCATTTCCGGTGTACCGTACCGGTATTCTATAGGATGAATCGCCACATCAATCACCAATTCTGGAGTAAAGGAAATTAAAGAAAGTTTTGAATCACTTTTCGCCTTAGCAGGTTTTAACAGTTATTTTCACCGTCAGCAAACTTTAAACAGTGTGTTTTTACCTGAAACAAGTTATAACCTTAAGTGAATTTCAGCTTTAAGTGATTTCAATGTTAACTCTATCATTTACTTTAATCTTCAATTCAGCATAAAGTGCAGGGGGAAATAAACAGCATAACCAATAAATAAACTTTGAGTTATCAGGAGAGGAGAAACAGCTTAATTTTCATTCCAATAGCACGTAAAAACAGGAAAATTCACCAGCATTTCCGCACTCCAATCTATGAAAAACATTATATGCCTTAACAACTATTAAGCGGGCTATATACCTTATCTAGAACAAAAAAATAATAGCAGGTGACAAAAATGGCTAGATTTCCAGAAGCAGAAGAAAGGATCTTAAACAAAAAGATCTGCATGAAATGCAACGCCAGAAACGCCGTAAGGGCAACCCGCTGCAGGAAATGCGGCTACACAGCCCTCCGCGTGAAATCCAAGGAATCCAAGGGAGCATGATCTTTTTTGCAGGTGGAAGCACACCTTCAGAAGATTATTGAAAGAGACGGAAAAGTTCATCTTACCCTTATCGACCCGGCGTCCCAGGCGCCGGAGCGGGCCGCAGAAATCGCCCTTGCAGCGGCTAAGGGCGGTACTGACGCCATCATGATCGGAGGCTCAACAGGAGCTTCCGGGACCCTCCTGGACGAGACCGTCATAAAAATCAAGGAAAAGGTAGACGTCCCTACCATCCTTTTCCCGGGAAGTTCGGCCGGGCTCAGCCAGTATGCAGATGCTGTCTTTTTCATGAGCCTCCTTAACTCCAGGGACATAGGGTACGTCATCACAAACCAGGTGCTCGGAGCTCCGCTTGTATACAGGAGTGGAATCGAGCCTATTTCCATGGCTTACCTCGTGATCGAACCAGGGGGCACCGTGGGCTGGGTAGGGGACGCAAAACTGATCCCCAGGCAGAAACCGGAAATTGCTGTGGCATATGCCCTTGCAGGCAAGTACCTTGGCATGCACTACACCTACCTTGAGGCAGGGTCCGGAGCCCATACACCGATCAGCCCGCAGATGATCGGAGCTGTCAAAAGAGCCCTTGGAGACAACAAGCTGATAGTAGGCGGCGGAATCCGGGACCCGGAAACCGCAAAACTCTGTGCTGCCGCAGGCGCGGACATGATCGTCACGGGGACGGTTGTTGAAGAAGTAAAAGACGTAACTGCAAAAGTGGCAGAACTGGTATCAGCCATCAAAAGCTGAACACCTGAGAAGACAGTTTAAGGGTGTGTTGCCTGCTCTTCAAGTTAGAAAAGAGTTTATTTAACCTACAGTTCTTTTAAATAATTTTATTAAATTTCCGTATTTAAAAGACCTATTTACTTTTTAGTTACTGTTTTTCGAGAGCTTATGCCTTCTTTTTTCCAGATTACGATGGAAAGTAGCTTAAGATTAAGCCCTGCACCTTACCTAATCGAGTGATATTTTTCCTAATACCCGAAAGTAGAACATTCATAATCCTTATTACCCACACCAGGTAAAGCTGTAGCCATCCTGCCAACCTGGGCAGAGAAATACCTCCCCGGATCACGGAAACCGCGTTTCAATCCAAACATTAAAAAGTGCCCCCGCCAGCTTGCCTGACGGTGCTTCCCCAAAAATGAAAAAACGCTCTCCAGATGACATAGGATGACTTTAAAAGTTTTTGTGCAGTTCCACAATAGAATTAGTATAGTGCGGTACCTATAAAGTGAACAATGATGAAACCAACGAGGACCCAAATAACGAGCTTAACGAAGAACGGCAAATAAAGTTTAAGGAACAATGTTTCCAGAGCATGAAAACGCAAAAGTAAAAACCGGAAAAATCTGAGGGGAAAGATGGAATGGACGTAAGGGAAGAAGTCTACGAACAGATCCTTGCAATACTCAAAGATGCAAAGTTTCCCATAAATTCGCTTGAGGAGTTGATTGCTGCCTTACCCGAGGGGCTGGACACCACATGCAGGATAGGGGATGTTGAAGTCACCGCAGCAGAGGCGAAAAGCCTGATTACTGAAAAGGATTTCCCTTTCAAAAATGCAAAACATGTGGCAGAATTAATGGTTGAAAGGGCGGGGCTCTAAGCCCTTTCTTGTCCTGATTTTGGAAAAGAGAACTAAAAGAGATCAAATCTTATTTATTAGTCAGTATTTTTTCCAGCTTTTCTTTGTCCAGGCTCCTTATTTCCATACTTACTTAAACTCCTGAAATATTAAAGCATGTACTGGCAGCAATTTACGGCAGCCGATTGTAATAAATAGTTTTAAAGGTAATACTTGACTCCTATTTTAGTATCACATTCTACTAACGCGGACGGACCCGGAAAATGAGACTGTTCAGAACAGGCAAATGCGTCAGGAAGAAAAGAGCTTCGATTGAAAGAACTTCGATTGAAAGAACTTCGATTGAAAGAATGTCAATCAAAATGATATATAACCCTGCAGAATTCGTCCGGGACTCAGCGTTAACTTACAACCTACATTAACTTACAACCAACACTAAGAGGTATGATTATGCTCAGAATTTCCAATCTGGTAAAAGATTATGAGGTGCGTTCCGAAAACATAAGAGTACTGGACCATATCGACCTCACGGTGGAAGATGGGGAAATCCTCGGGATCACGGGCCGGAGCGGAAGCGGGAAATCAACGCTGCTCCGCATCATCAGAGGGGTAGAACCCTTCCAGGAAGGGACCATAGAAGTGGACGGGGAAGTTGTGGCCCCTGACTCCGGGAAAGAAGGGGAAAGGTTTCTGAAAAATGCGACCGCAATCCACCTCCAGCGGAATTTCGGGCTCTGGAACGGCCCGGCAATTGAAAATATAATAAGGAAACTCAATTACCTGAAGATGGGGCATGAGGCCCTCCCATACAATGACACCAGCGATTATGACGATTTATTTGAAGAAGCAATGGAATACCTGAAGCTCGTGGGACTGGAGCACAAGGCCCTCCATTCCACCAACCTCCTGAGCGGCGGGGAAAAGCAGAGGGTAGTAATTGCAAGACAGCTTGCCGCAAAGCCCAGAATCCTGCTCCTGGACGAGCCCGTAACCATGACAGGGCCGGACACCAAGCAGGAAGTCCTTGACGTGATAAAGAGCTTAAGAGGGAAACTGAACATCCCGATCATCGTGGTCTCCCATCTCCCGGAAATCCACGCGTACCTTGCCGACAGGCTGATTTTCCTGGAAAACGGGAAAATAGCAGCCGAAGGAAAGCCCACGGAAGTCCTGAGGAACTTCCTGAAGGACATGAAACCAAAAGAAGGACTTCCGGAACCTGCAAATAAAGAGGTCTGCATCAGGACAAGGAGCATCTCAAAGCGCTACTCCATCATCAGGATGGGAGAAGTCCTGAACATCAAGGATTTCTCTTTAGATGTCCACAGGGGGGAAATACTCGCCTTCATAGGTTCTTCAGGCGCCGGAAAGACCACACTTATGAAGCTTATGGAAGGGCTGGTCAGGCCGAAGAGCGGTACTGTTGAATACCTCTGCGGAGAGGAATGGGTTGACGTAACCCAGTACAGCAGGAAGCGCATGGAACTGCGCAGGATCATGAGCATCATGAACCAGGAGTTCTCCATGTCCCCGAACTCCACGGTAAGGGACCAGATCCGCTTCAGGCTGAGCATGAAAAGGAAAGGCGCAATTGAGTACGCAAGAGATAAGGCTAAAGAGATCGGCATTTCGGACGAGACCCTGGATAGCATATACAGGCTGCCGGATATGCCATCGGAAGAAAGGGACACCTTCTTAAGGGAGATGAACCTCCCGGAAACGATTTACTCCGAGCTCTTCCCCTCAATCCCGGTAACGGACGTGGACAGCTACGCAAAACCCGTATTTGAAGCCCTGGACCTATCCCTGGAAGTGCTGGACAAGACCCCCTACCAGATCAGCGGAGGCGAGCACGTCAGGGCATTTATTGCCTTAAGCCTTGCAACTTCCCCCCAGTACCTCCTGCTGGACGAGCCATTCGGAGACCTTGACCCGGTAACCCTCAGGGATGTTACCAACTCATTAAAAAGGATTAATGAACAATTCAACACGACAATCGTCCTCGTCAGCCACCACATGGACTTTGTCAGGGAAGTCGCCCACAGGGCAGTGCTAATCGAAAACGGTGCCCTTGTTATTGACGGGGAGCCAACCGAAGTCTGCAAGGAACTGATCAACCGGAGCAATGCCCCTTATATGGAGCACAGCATCGAAGACCTTGTAGAAGGGAACTGAAAGGTTTTGCCCACTGCAAAACCCTTCTTTTATTCCCATTCAAGCAATCATCACCTTTTCCTAAGGGTTTTAGGACCCGTTTTACCGGTATAAATATCCCACTCAGGCTAAATATCCCCATTCAAGCTTTTAATCGCCTTCGAGATCCCCAAGAATGCGGTCGAATTCTTCATTCCCATACTTTATGTATATTGAAGGCGGGATGATGGGCTTTTCAAGTTTTTCCCGGAGCTCTTCGGAAATTTCCAGATTTTCCACAACCGACCCACCAGCAGAGCGGAGGAGCTTTTTGTACTTTGAAACCAGGGGCTTTGCAAGAAGGTTTTTTACGCCCAAAATTTCCCCTTCTCCCCTGTAAATTTCAGCGATGACTTCGGTGTGGAAGTGCCTCGCAAGGCGCCTGAAAAAGAGGCTTATCACCTGAAAATTGGCCTGCCCCGGAAGCCCGGAGTTTGAAATTACCACGATTTTCGGGTATTTCTCGAAACGCTTTGCATGCCTGTACTCCCCTTTTTCAAACTCTTCGAAATGGGGCAAAAGGACAGGGATCAACCTTTCGAGAAAGGTTTTCATGACCGCCGGCACATTTTCGAGATAGACAGGGAATGCAAACACAACAATATCCGAAGCCATGAACCTGGGGAGCAGGTCGTCCATGTCGTCCCTGATCGTACATTTTCCCGGAGTCTTGAGCCAGCATTCAAATTTTCCCTTACATGACCTGATGTTTTTTTCGGTAAGGATGATATTTTCCGTCTCTGCCCCGGCTTCTTCTGCCCCTTTTAAAAATTCTTCCACCATAAGCATGGTGTTTCCTTCCCTGCCCTTATGGCTCCCACTAAAAGCAGTTATCTTCATCAAATTCCCCCTTAAAACTCTCCCTGAACACACAACTCCCCTTGCTCACACATCCAAGAAATATCAGAAATTTTATCCAAATGCATCCGGGCCATACCAATCTGAATTATTTCTGCACATACATCCTACCAATCCGAATTACTTCTGCACATAAATCTGACGAGGATTTAACATTTGCAAAGAAGATTTTTTGCCTTCTGTTCATCATTTTCATTCTTTTCTTCGGTTCTGGTTTCGCCGAGTTTTTTACCTATGCACCAGGCTTTTCCCAGGTGAGCGCCCACTCCCCAGTAGTTGTTGTCGTACATGGAGAATACTATAGGCTCGATCTTTTCGATGTCAGGGATGCCGTTGCAGAGGTAGTGCTCTTCGGCATAACTCTCTACGATCTCCCCGATGAAGACCTCGTTTGTCCCCCCGAAGTCCAGGGTATCAACCAGTTTGCACTCGAGGTTTACAGGGCATTCCCGGATCATCGGGGCGGATTCCAGTTTTCCGTAGAAAGTTTCGAAAAACCCGCTTTTGTCCACCTTTTTCCCTGAGACGATCCCGCAGTAATCCGTAAGTTCCACCATGTGCCGCGAAGGGATATTCACGCTGAAGCAGCGGTTTTCCCTGATCCCTTCGTTTGTGTAGTGCATTTTCCCAAGGGTCACCGCAATCATGGGAGGGCTTGCCTGCACGATCCCGCAAAATGCAATGGTCAGGTAATTCGGCTTCCCGTTCACATTGGCCCCCACAAGGGTTGTGGGCATTGGGTAAAGGAAACTCCTGGCTCCTATGGCTTTTTTAATAACTATGCCCGTTGTGTCCGTCACGTCCGTCCTCTCATCCTCCTTAAAGGTTCCATAAACGAAAATTCTGACCTGAAGTTCTGTGATCTCCGGGCAGCGAATGGGCCGAAGAAACACAATGAAAGATTATTCTCATAACCTGTATGTCCCCCGGACCATAATTAGTATTCCGGTTTTTAAGGATATATAAATTAAGATATAATTCTGCAGAA
This sequence comes from Methanosarcina sp. KYL-1, assembly GCF_024372725.1. Classification (GTDB taxonomy): domain Archaea; phylum Halobacteriota; class Methanosarcinia; order Methanosarcinales; family Methanosarcinaceae; genus Methanosarcina. The sequence continues at coordinate 111,383 of NZ_VOUA01000001.1, read as the reverse complement.
TATAAATGCCCTCAAATAATCAGGGCATAAAAATAGTGTTGTAGAAGAAAAATATATGGAAGCAAAGAAGAGAAGGAGAGCAAAAACAGGGCAGGGGGGAAGAAAAAACCTGAACGGCCACCTGCCTGAACCGTCAGGGGCAAGTCATTCGTACCTCAAAGCATCCACAGGAGCCATTTTAGCTGCTTTGTTTGCGGGATAAACCCCTGCGGCAACACCCACGATTATCGCAACCAGGAACCCGGCCTCAAAGATGTAAGGGGAAAACAGGAAGGGCAGGTTCAGGAAGTTTGTGACGGCATAAGCCCCTCCGATCCCCACCCCTACCCCCAGAAGACCTCCGAAGAGGCTGAGAATAACGGATTCAATCAGAAAGAGCAAAAGAATATCGGCACCTGAATAACCAAGCGCCTTCATGATCCCTATTTCCCGGGTGCGCTCCGTAACAGTAACCAGCATGATGTTCATGATCCCGATGGACCCCACAAGCAAGGAGATCAGGGCCACTGCAACCAGGAAATTCCGCAGGGTATCTGCAAGCTGATTGGTCTGCTCAAGGACATCTGCCTGATTGAAGATCCGGTAGGGTTTTGCGTCCTCGTCTTCCAGGTCTCTGGACGAGACCCCGAAGTTCCGGGCAAGCCTTTTATCCACCTCATCCGAGACTTCTTCAAGGTCATCGAGACTGTCAGACATTGCAAAGAAAGCCGAGAAATCATCTTCCTCGAGCATCTGGTTGATGGTGGAAACCGGGATAAAAATGCTCACATCCCGGTCAATCCCCCCTCCTACAAAAGAGACACCGGGGCTTTCAATAATACCTTTTACCTTGAACTTCCGGGTCACAATTCTGCCTCCTTCAAGACGAAAGGAAACATTTATGGTGCTGCGGGTGGAAATATTCCTGTTGAATTTTTCATTTGCCACCTCGGACCCGATAGCCGCAGAAAAAGTATCCTGGTCACTTATGAAGCTGCCTTCTTCCATAATGATGTTGGCAGTATCCTCGTAGTCCCCGGTTACTCCCACAACATTGATGTTTTTAGTCTGTGAAAAGTAAGTTACCTCTCCCAACTGCTCTTTTATAGGAGAAACCCCGCTAACTCCAGGGGTTTTATCAATTAGTTCAAGCTCATCGGTGTAAAAGAGGTTAGGTTCCTGACTGTAAATAATAATGAAATTAGATCCCTGGGCATTGATCTCCTCCGCAAAATAGACGTTGAAACTCTCCCCCAGGGAGACGTTTGCAACTACAGCTGCAATCCCGATTATGATCCCGAGGGTTGTCAGGCCCGAGCGAAGCTTTGAGCTCCATATGCTCCCGAGAGAGATTTTGACAGCCTCCCTGAGCCTCAACACAAGAACCTCCACCTCCCCCGGATGGCTTTTTTCAAGAAGCCCCATCTTTTGCAGATGAACTTATTGCCGGAGCCCCTCCTTATAGATGAACTTGTTACCGAAACCCCACCTTTTGCAGATGAACTTGTTACCGAAACCCCGGCTTTTTCAAGCAGGGATTTATCAAGAAGGAGAGAAGGAAACCTAAAGCTTCCGGAAGTAGTTATAGCATATGATACTGATTGAAACCCTCATTCTTCGCCCCTGCAGCAGAACTGCATTCCCCTGAGATCCTATAAAACTATAATGTATTAGATATATAAAAAGTAAGATCTCAAAGAAATTTATTGACATCGGTTCCTTTTGTACCCTAAATATGAAACCCCTAATAGGAGGGATTCCTGGACAGTTTATGCCACAGGAAGCTTCCGGCCCCAGTGAAACATCGTAAATTAGAATATTTCTTATATATGTTGGGGAGTATATAGAAAAACCAAGGTATGGAAAATAATACAAATATGTAAGAGATAATTATAAAATAAATCGAAAGTTAATAAGGCTTCAAAATTACTCCAGATTTTCCTTTATACCAAATCTAACCCTGTCACCCAGTTTTTGTTTATTAAAATAGGACTGGTTGCAAAATGTATGGAGGGGGAAAAAATTCAGGAAAAAAATATAAAAATTGATACCGGCCTTTTTTCAAAAACCTCGCGTAGCCCCCAGGTAACTGCCGTCTACAGCGGGGCCGAAGAGCTGACCGAACTACTTGTTGCCTATTTTAAGGAAGGTATTGAAAAGGGAGAACGCTGCTTATGGGTTACAGGCAATACCCTGCCTGCTGACAGAGCAAAAAAAGAACTCGAAAATTCGGGAGTGGATATTGAGCCCGGGCTTCTGTCAACCCAGCTTGAGTTTCTGCCTGCAAAGCCCCTCCCCGGAGATGCGGCTTTGCTTGCATCAGAAGTGGCGGAAACCGCAGAAACCGGGTATAAAAAAGCCCTTTCCGACGGGTTTACAGGATTCCGGACCAATCTTGAGCTTGAAAAAAGCAGCCCTGCCAGTGAAAAGCCCGGAAGCTCCCTGATGCAAGGCCTTGAAAAATGCAGGAAAGCCCTCAAAAAGTTAGATTCGGAAAAAAGCCCCCTTGTCCTCTGCACACTGGCCCTGGAAAAGCTCTCAGCTTCCGAACTTCTTGACCTTATGGAAAGGAGCGAGGCTGCCATAATCAAAAGAAGGGGAAAGTGGGGATATATCGGACAGAATGGAGAAAATCTTAAAAGTTCGGAAGAAAAGTTCAGGAACTTATTCGACCATTCCAACGATGCAATCGTCATTTTTGACCTGGAAAACAACATTCTGGAAGCAAACGAGATCACCTGCAGAACCCTGGGGTACACCCGCGAAGAAATTATGCAAATGCCCATATGGAAATTAAAAACCCCGGAATACCAGGAAAAAATCAAAGAGCACAGGGAACTGATACGCCAGGCCGGAAATGCGGTATTCGTTATCGAGTGTCTCCATAAGGACGGCACAGTCATCCCCTGTGAAGTCAGCAACCGAATAATAGAATATGAAGGAAAGCAGGCAATACTTTCCTTTGCCAGGGACATTTCCGAAAGGAAAAAAATGGAAGCCCTGCAGCAAGAAAAGATGAATTTCCTGCAAAACATGGTCGATGCCATTCCGACTCCTGTTTATTACAAGGACGAGAAAGGGAAGTACATAGGCTGCAACCTGGCTTTTGAAAAGCTAATGGGGAAAAAGAAAGAGGAGATTATCGGAAAGACTATGTGCGAATTCGGCCAACGGGAAATCCATGAGAAGCACCATTTAAGGGATCTGGAACTGATCAAAAAGCGTGGAAAAGAAGTGTACGAAGCCTCCATGGGATACCCTGACGGCACAATTCACAGGGTAATATTTAATAAAGTCGTCCTCAAAGGGCCTTCGGAAGAAGATTCCGTGCTGCTCGGGATTGTCTGGGACATAAATGAACAGAAGGAATTCGAAAAAACCCTCCTCAAGGCAAAAAAAGATGCCGAAGCAGCCAACAGGATCAAAGATGGGTTCATAGCCAACATGAGTCACGAACTGCGGACCCCCCTCAACTCTGTCATAGGTTTTTCAGACCTGCTGCTGGAAGGGACTTTCGGAACGCTGAACACAAAACAATCACAGTACGTAAACAACATCCTGAGAAGCGGAAAACACCTGCTTGAGATTATCAACAACCTTCTGGACATCTCCAGGCTCGAAGCCGGAGAGGATTACCTGAACTATGAAGAAGTGGACGTTGCCGACCTTGTCGACGAGGTACGGCTGGCCCTTATCCCCTTCGCGTCCAACAAAAAAATTGCAATAAAAACCAGGCTCGACCCGGCGCCCGGAAGCATTTGGGCCGACAGGGCAAAATTCAAGCAGATTCTTTACAACCTCTTGAGCAACGCCATAAAATTCACTCCCAAAAAGGGACTTGTCACTGTGAGTGCGTGCAAAAAAGATGGCATGCTTGAGATTGTAGTTACTGACAACGGAATAGGAATATCCAGAGAAAACCAGGAAAAGGTATTCCATCCCTTTGTACAGGAAGACTCCTCCTCTGCGAAAGAATATGAAGGAGTGGGCCTTGGGTTATACATTGTAAAAAATTTTGTAGATCTTCACGGCGGCGAGATCAGGGTTGACTCCGAGCCGGGTAAAGGAAGCACGTTTACCGTAACTATCCCTGAAAAAATGCAGGACTTTGCACATTTGGAGAAAGAAAAAGATCCTGCACCAGGCCGTAAAGCGTGAGGTCCCCCCTTCCGGAAAGAAGAAAAAGGAATAGGGAATTCACGGCCATTAGGACCTGAATCCCGGCCCGATATGCAGAAAAAGAGTACGGGAATCCCGGGCAGCCGACCGGACTCCCCATCCTCACCTTCATAAGAAAAGGAAGGGACGAAAAGGAAGGGCGGAGAGCAACATTCCAGGGGCCAGGCCCTGATGCCTGACCTGTTATTATATATGACTTATTCACACCTGCAGGATTTATTCGTACCTTAAAGCGTCTACAGGGTTCATTCTTGCCGCTTTCCGTGCAGGGTAGACGCCTGCAACCACTCCCACAAGGACCGAGACCAGGAATCCTATCTCAATCAACCTGAAAGGGAAAACAGGCGGAAGTTTCAGGGCCGTTTCCAGGGCATATGCCCCGAGCCCTCCCAGCATTGTGCCCAGGATGCCACCGAAAAGGCTGACAAGGACGGATTCCAGGAGGAAAAGGGAAAGGACTCCGGAATTGGTATACCCCAGGGATTTCAGGATCCCAACTTCCCGGGTGCGTTCCGTGACAGTGACAAGCATGATGTTCATAATCCCGATAGAACCCACAAGAAGGGAGATCAGGGCCACGGCGAGGAGGAAAGAACCGAGAGCGTCTCCCATCTGCCCGGTCTGTTCAAGGATTTCGGCCTGATCGACAACCCCGTAGGGCTTTGCATCCTCATCTTCAAGGTCTCGCCTGGGAATCCCGAAGTTTCTGGCGAGCCGCTCATCCACCTCATCCGAGACTTCACTGACACTTTCCGGGCTGCTTGCCATGGCAAAAAAAGCCCCGTAGTCTTTTTCCCCGAGCATTTCGTTCATGGTGGAAACCGGGATGAAGACCATAGAATCAGTATCACCGTTCCCACCGATGATCGTCTCCTTTGAATTCTCAAGAATTCCCTTTACCTTAAAGGTTTTTCTCACAACGCTTCCGTCTTCAAGCCGAAAAGCGAGATCCACGGTGCCCCTGTCGGAGATCTTCCGGTCAAACTCCTCATTAGCCAGGTCATACCCGAGCACTGCGGAATAGCTGTCCTTGTCAGTGAGAAAACTTCCCTCCTCAAGCTGAAGGTTCTGGATTTCCCGGAAGTCTTCACTGACCCCGGCAATGTCCACGTTTTTTGTTTCTGAAAGGTAACTGAGTTCCCCGCTCATCCATTTCCGCGGGGAAACCCCGGTAATTCCCGGAGTGTTCTTTACAAGCTCATACTCGTTGTCAAAGAAGAGGTTGGGCTGCTTGCTGTACGCAATGACGAAATTCGAGCCCACGGAAGAAACCTCATCAGTGAAAAACTGGTTGAAACTGGCCCCGAGGGACGCATTGGTGATTACCGCCGCAATCCCGATTACAATGCCCAGGGTTGTAAGGGCAGAGCGCAATTTGGCACTGCCTATACTTCCCACAGCAATCCGGAAGGCCTGTTTAAACTGGACCATCTTTCAAACCCCTGAAAAAATTAGCTCTGCCGGAATATTTCCGGCCTTCGAACATTTTCATTTTTTGCTTTACTTTTTCTTTCTGCAAATCACTTACTTTGCTTTTTCTTTCTGTAGATCAGCACCCCGGCGGCAACCAGGACTACAAGCATTACAGCGACTATTATAGAAGTCGAACTGCTTCCCTGAGTCTCCACGACGTTCCTGAGCGGAAGGTTGCTTACCAGGTTTTCATGCTTGTTAATGCCGTTACTGTAACTTGCGGAAAGGGTGAGGTTTATGGGTTCCAAGGCATCCCCATTTTCTCCTGCAGGCACGTCAGTCACGGCATCGAACTCGATAGTGAAAAGTTCGTCCGGGTCCATTGGCCCTATAAAGTACTCCAGAGGATAGAATTCAACTCCTTCAGCCTCGGGCCTGATGCTCACGGAGCTAAATTCGTTGGGGTGGGTGTTTGCCACATCAAACTCGAGGGTTGCCTCGCCGTTAACCAGTTTTAAGGGTTTGGAAGGGATCACCTTCACATTCGAAGAGTCCACATCAAGAGGGATGTTCTTCCGGCTGTTGTAGTCAAAGGAATTTCCTTCCAGTGCAAGTTCGAGGTTGTACGTCCCGTCCCTTACTTCTTCTGAAACCTCGACATTGAATGTCAGGTCAATACTGTCCCCCGGACCCAGAAGACCCATTTCACTAAAAGGAACACCTGTAACTGTTATTCCATCCGTTAAAGGCACCAGGGTTGCAGCCTGAATTCTCGCATTGGTATCGAAGTCCTCTCCGTCTATGGTAACCGTAGGTGCCGTTGCGGTGTTTTTGAGGGTCACGGTGACAGTCCCCCTGTCTCCGGGCATGAAGACCCCGGGGTCCGAGACAATCTCCGCAAGTTCTACAGTGCCTTTGCTGTCAAAGGTCTCGGTGCCAACCCTGATGTCAAATGTTTCCTTACTCCAGGGGCTGTCCCTGTCCGCCTGGGTCCGGATGTCAATCGAGCGAACCCCTTTCTGGGCGTTTTTGTCCACGAAAAGATGGAACTCTTTAGATGCAACCTTCTCGGGAGCAAGAGCCCCTACATTCTGCACGGCGTTTGTAGGGGAATCAAGGGAGAAAGGATACTCCGGGACAACTTCTATGGAAACGTCATCCGCCCGGTCCCTTCCGACATTTTCCACCTGTATGGTAAGGTCCATGTACTGCCCTATCTGAGCAGGATAGGGGTTTATTTCAATAATCGTTACTTTCAGGTTTGCACCCGCAACAGCTGCAGAAGCAGGAGCCGCAAAAATAGAAGAAATCAAAAGCAAAGACAGCACAAAAGGAATTGTCAGGTTTTTCATTTTTGTCATTCTCAGTTCACCCTGGTAAGCCTGAATGTTAGTGACTTGATTATTCGGAAATTTAATCTGAGATTTAATCTGAGATTTAATCTGAGATTTAATCTGAGATTTAATCTGAGATTTAATCTGAGATTTAATCTGAGATTTGGTCGGAACTATTCTGAATTGATCCGTCTTTTACAAGCACGACCCTGTCCGCATATTTTGCAATTTCGGGGTCGTGTGTGATCATCACGATGGTCCTGCCTTCAGCATTAAGTTTAGTAAACATGTTCAGGATTTCACACCCGGTTTTCGAATCCAGGTTCCCTGTAGGCTCATCAGCAAGAAGGATCGTCGGGTCGTTTATAAGCGCCCTGGCGATTGCCACCCTCTGGGACTGACCTCCCGAAAGCTCGCTAGGCTTGTGGCGCATGCGGTCTTCAAGCCCCACCAATGTAAGGAGTTCTTCGGCCCTTTTACGGGAATTTACGCCGCTCCTTGAGTTGGCGTAGGTGGGAAGCTCGACGTTTTCAAGAGCAGTAAGACGTGGAATAAGGTTGAAGGTCTGGAAGATGAAACCTATCTCAAGCCCCCTGAGCCGGGCAACTTCCTTGTCGGAAAGTTTGTTGATGTCCAGGCCCTTAATTATTATCTTCCCTTCCGTGGGCCTGTCAAGGAAGCCTATGAGGTTCATGAGCGTACTCTTCCCCGAACCCGATGGGCCCATAATGGCAAGAAACTCCCCTTCCAGGACTGTAAGGTTGATGTCGCTAAGGATGGGGACCTCCTGGCCTCCCAGCATGTAGCTCTTTTTAACATTGATGACCTCGATAACCGGGGTTCCGGCTTTCCTGCCCCGAGCTCCGTCTGCTCCACGTCTGTAACGGGGCACCTCGCATACGAAGGATTCTTCATCCGACCTATCATCTAAGGTAGAATCCCTTTTTTTGGGGGAAAGCTCCTTTTTTTCAGGCCCGGAAATCCCGTTTTCCTTCTCCTGATTCAAAAACCCGGCTTCAGAAAACTCAGCATCGGATTCTTTAGTTTCCATGTCCTCTCCGCTGTTTTTTCACACGTTGAATTTAGTAATATAGTAAGATGCACCTTTGATCGCACCATCAGCCAGTTCAGCCCATACAATATGGGGTTGTTCTGGCTTTTATGCTTTAAGTGTCAGGCTGAAGAATAACTATTCAAAATTCCGAGGACCGAAGAAGGGTCGGCACTTTTCCCGGGGACCAGCACGATAAGCTGCTCCACTGCCATATACATTTTTATTTCCCTCCCTTTCCGGCTCCACTTAATCTGCTGGACCCTGATAAGGCCCGATTCCTCCAGGGCATCAAGGTTGTATTTCAGGGTATTAAGCCGGATTCCCAGGGACTCCGAAAGGTCTCCTGCAGACATGCTTTTTTTGCCGAGCATGTCAAGGACCCTCAGGGAAGTTTCGTTGGAAAGCAGCCTTGCAAGCTTTCGGGAACCACCGGAAAGTGGAAGGAACAGTAATTTTCCCTGATTATCAAAGGAAGCAACTCTGGTGTTCGGATTCTGTTCTGGCATTTTCACCCCTCGCAGGCATAAAGCAGCCGGCATGCAACAGAAAACTCAGGCTTGCCGGCTGAGCTTTTCAAGTTTTTCAAGCATTTCCTCAAGCAGGGAATCAAGCTTGAGCATATCCCGATGGTAGCGCCTGAGAATCTCAAGCTTCTCCTGCTGCTTTTCACTCAACTCTTCCTTTTCAAAGCGTTCTATCATACGAGGAATTTCAATAGCTGCAGGCTGGGTTTCACTAGCCCTTGTCCGGACCAGCTGCCCAAGAGCAATTCTCAGTATATCCTTGTCAGAATGAACATAGACCTTCCTGGTGCCAGGCTTTGTATTTCGAGTTATTAAGCCCGAAGGTTCAAGCTGCCGGATCTTATTGCTCACCGAAGCAAGGGAGTAACCGGTCTCTTCAGCAAGCTCACTCATGCCCATCTCCCCGGGCTCAACATAAACCCGGGCAAAGATGGTTGCCATCAGGCTGTCCATCCCATAGGCTTTGCCTACGTTCTGATAGAAGGCAATGAATTCTCTGTCAATTTCATCCATGAAAGGTCATTTAGTTCCAGTTACTAATTTTAGCATTATTTACTATTTTTAGTATTTAGTAAAAATAAAATAAATAATAAAATATTTAAAACTTCTGGTGCCGGAAAAGCAGAAAACCCTGCCAAACCAGCCGGGTTGGGCCAGCAAAGTTGAGCCAGCAGAGTTGAGCCAGCAGAGTTGCGGCTCTGCAGTGCGCTGTCCGTTTCGGTCGCTGCGCTCCCTCAAGCGGACTAAAATGTGGTTTCAGAGTGAAGGTAGAGTGAAGATAAACAGGATAACGGAAGTTTGCAACTCCGGGGTATTTTGCGGGGACAGTGAGGGAAGTTCCCAAGGGGAGGGAAAAGTTCCCGGGATTAACCGGAATGAAGAGAAAAAGTGAGAAAAAGAAGGGAGTTAGAGAGGGAGGGAGTTCTGTGAATATAATAAATGACAGTTTTGCAAGATTGTGATTTTGCCCTCGACCCTGTAAATTATAACTAATTGAATATTTTCATTTTTCGGGATTTTTGAGTTAACTTTATATATTATTGAATCTACAGTCATTTACCGGTTGCCGAGTACAAAGGAGGCAGATGAACGGTATGTTAAAAAATATGGAAAAGATTGGAAAATTATTGCTAATTACCTGTGTAATACTTATGGCGCTGTCTTCGCCGGCACTTGCCGTAACGCCGGAGGAAAACGCAGCATCCATAGAAGGAGTGCAGACCGCACTGACTTTCGTGTGGCTGCTTATAGCAAGTGGACTTGTATTCTTTATGCATGCAGGCTTCTCCCTCGTGGAAACGGGGCTTACGAGAAGCAAAAACACTGCTAACATCCTGATGAAAAACTTCATGACAGTTATCCTCGGCATCCTGGTCTACTGGGCCGTGGGCTGGGGCGTCATGTACGGAGCCGATGCGGCAGGACTTATAGGGACCAACCAGTTCTTCCTGGCAGGTGCGGACAACGCACTCTGGAACGGATGGTTCTTCCAGATGGTTTTCGCTGCCACCGGAGCAACTATCGTTTCGGGAGCAATGGCCGAGAGGACCAACTTCAAGGCTTACCTCGTTTACTGTATCCTGATGGTTGCAGTCATTTACCCTGTATACGGACACTGGGTCTGGAGCGGGGCTGACATGGCTCTCCTTACCGGAGCCGAAAGCCCGATCGTAAAGGCAATAGGAGTAGCACACCACGACTTTGCAGGCTCCGGGGTCGTACACTCGATCGGAGGATATTCCGCCCTTGCAGGCGTGCTCCTGGTGGGCGCAAGGATAGGAAAGTTCAGGGACGGAAAAGCAATACCGATTCCCGGTCACAACCTGACCTTTGCCTTCCTGGGCACCCTGATCCTGGCCCTCGGCTGGATAGGGTTCAATGGTGGAAGTACCCTTGACGGAAACGACGCCTACATGAACCTGGTAATAGTCAACACCTTCCTGGCAGGAGCTGCCGGAGCTGTTGTTACCATGCTTATCACCTGGATGAAGACCGGAAAGCCTGACCCGTCCCTCAGTGCAAACGGGCTCCTCGGAGGGCTTGTTGCAATCACCGCCCCCTGCGGCTCGGTTAACAACTGGGCAGCCCTTGTCATCGGGGCCATTGCCGGAATAATCATCTACGTAGGCGTCATGTTCAACGAAAACAAGCTGAAACTGGACGACCCGGTGGGCGCAATTGCAGTGCACGGGTACTGCGGAAGCTGGGGCCTGCTCTCTGTGGGGCTCTTCTCCATAGGGATCGGAAACGGAATCCTTGCAGACGCAGCATACGCTGCTGAGGTGCCAGGGCTCTTCTACGGAGGAGGAATCAGCCTGCTGCTGATCCAGCTCGTGGCAGTCATAGCAACCATCGTCTGGGGCTTTGGGCTCTCGTTCATAATCTTCAAGATCCTCGATGCTGTAATCGGACTTAGGGTCTCCGAAGAAGAAGAAATCATGGGCCTGGACATCTGCGAGCACGGAATCAGGGCATACCCCGAGTACCTGATGAGGGAGGACTAAAATGACTCAAATGTTCAAGGTAGAAGCAATCATAAAACCCCTGAAACTGCACCAGGTAAAGGATGCCCTTGAAGAAGCCGGGTTTCCGAGCCTGACTGTGACCGATGTAAAAGGGCGCGGCCAGCAGAAAGGGATCGTACAGCAGTGGAGAGGTAAAAAATACTGCGTGGACCTTCTTCCCAAAACAAAAATCGAAATCGTGACTTCGGAAGACAAAGTGGAAGAAGTCATAAATGTGATCCAGAGTACTGCGTTCACAGGAGAGATAGGAGACGGAAAGATCTTCATCATCCCTGTTGGAATCGTAGTTAGGATAAGGACCGGAGAAAGAGACGGGGATGCGCTCTAACAGCATCTCCATTTTTATCTTTCTCTTTTTGGCCTTTCCGTCCCAAATTAGCATTTATCCATTAAACCAACCCTACCAAATCAACCTTATCAAACCAATCCTATCAACCAATCCTATCAAACCAATCCCATCAAACCAATCCTATCAAACCAATCATCAAACTACCAAAAGAGATTCTAAAACCAAGCAGGTATCCATAATGACCGAGTTCAAATCAGAACCCTTATTAAGTGAGTTCAAGTCAGAACCCTTATTAACCGAGTTCAAACCGGAAGCTTCGACCTTTGAAATCCCCCGGGGATATAATATGTCCGTGATCAAGCTTTACTTCTGGGTAGGGCTTGTCTCTGCAGTCCTGCTGAGGGCCATAATAATAGCAGATCATTACAGCACTTTCTGGGCAAAAGCTATCTGGTATCTCGGGGTCACAGGATACCTCTGGTTCTTCATGCACAGGCACCACATAGCGAAGAGGAGGTTCAGTGTCATAAGGGACCTGGGCCTGCTTGAGAAAGTGAGGGGCCGGAAGCAGCTTTCAGAAAAAGACCTTGAAGGGCTTTATTATCTACTATGGAGCATTTCAGTCTCAAAGGAACGCGCAAACTACATGGTCATCACGGTGTTCTCAGTGATTGCCATAATCGTATCCCTAAGCCTTGACCTGGGCGTCCTGAAACTCTAAAAAACTGCCGCACCTATTTCAAACGGCAGTTCATACCTTTTTTCACTTTTACAGATTCTTATTTCTACATTTTTCAAGAAAAGATTTCTGCAGCTTTAATTAGTTCCCGGCTGTCACTTCATTATTACTTTTTATTGCCCACGTCCCCAATTAAAAATTCCAGCCCACACCATACCCGGAACAGATATGACCCGGGCTCCAAAAACTCCGAATACTGAGAAAGATACCTCGAATATTTATCAGATATGAGTAAGATATCTATAAATACGTTAGTTGATGATGTTATTTGGGGTGAATATTATGGGGGACGTTTTGAGATTATCACCGGCTATCTGGGCATATCCGGACGATGCATACGAAAACCTGAAAATTGAAATAATTCTTCCGGGGATCGAAAAGAAAAACATATCTTTCAAGATCACCGAAGACGGCTTTTACGTGAAAGCAAGCAAAGAAGGAGTTGAGTACGTTGACAGCTATTCAACATGCTGTCCCGTAAATCCCGATAAAGCTGTTGCTACATATTCAAACGGGATCCTGAAAGTTACGGTGCCCTACCAGCAGCCTTTTGAAGGTGCTGTGGACGTGAAAATCGATTAAAAATCAAATATGCAAGGACATCAAATCCGCATACCTAGTTTCTCGGGGGGCAATTATGGAAAATCCTTTACCCAAGATAATAAAAACTCCGGTCATCGCCATGTATCACGATGACAAACATGAAAACCTGACTATTGAGTTAGAACTTCCCGACGTGAGAGACGATCACATAACCCTTGTGATGCACGAAAACAGTTTTTACCTGAAGGCCTTCAGCGATAGTGTGGAATACCTCGGGTCTTTTTTCCTGGACGGGCCTGTGGACCCGGAGAGGGCCATTGCAGTAAACAATAATGGGATGCTTACCATCAAGGTCCCCTATAAAGGGGGATTTATGTGTGCAAGAACCATCCCCATAGAATAAAGAAAAATGAGCCGCATCCGGGAAAGAAAACTCCGGAAAAACTTAATTTTATATCCTATTAATTTTTATTATATTTTGTTAGAATTGGTAGCGAATTTAAAGAGAATTGATAAAGAACTGACAGAGAATTGATAAATTAATTGATAGTCAATATTTTGTAGTCAGTATTGTGTTTGGAGAAGAGATCTTATGAAAATAGTCAAGTGCGGCGATCTGGGATTCAAGTGCAGTTTTATGGCAGTCGGCAGTGAACTTGAAAAGGTTGAAAAAGAGATGCTCGACCATATAGAAGAGGAGCACAAAGATGACCTTGAAAAAATGTCAGAAGACGACATCCACCACCTGAAGCACAGGATATCAACCCTCCTGGGCCGGAGCTGCGGCTGCGGAGCCCTTTAACGAGCCTGTACCTGCATTTGGCTCTATACATTCTTTTTTAATTTAATTGATATAAATTCGGAATCCATAAATTCGGAATCCATAAATTCGGAATCCATAAATTCAAAATCCGATTACTTCATGGGTTCAGGACCCAGATCTGATAATTAAGCAGGGCTGCAAAACTGACCCACAGGATATAGGGAACCAGTAAAATAGAAGCTGTTTTTGAAATCCTGCTGAACTGAACTATCGTCAGGAAGATAGCAAGCCAGAGGAAAAGGATCTCAATAAAGGCATAGTAAGGAGACCTGAGCCCGAAAAAGAGGAAAGACCAGAGGGTATTGAGGCCCAGCTGGATTCCGAAGAGGACTATCCCTACCTTGACTTCTTTTTGCTGCAGCCCCTTTTCCCAGACCAGGTAAAGGGAAATTCCCATAAGCGTATAAAGTGTGACCCAGACCGGGAAAAAGACCCAGGAAGGAGGGTTAAAAGCAGGCTTTTCAAGCACGGCATACCAGATCTCGAGGGATGATGCCGTGTATAGGGACCCAAGAGCACCTGCAAGCTGGCAGAGCAGTATCGAAACAATAAGCCGGAATTTGTTTACTTCCCGAAGCATATATCCCCAGAGGAAAAATATGTACCCGGGAGTTAATTAAGCTTGGGATGAGAGTTAAACTTGGGATGAGAAAAAGCCTTTTGCATCCCGGCCGGGATTTCAGGGCTAAGGAAGGAGACACCGTCCGGCATTGAAGCTCCGGGCAATGGAAATTCGGGATTGGAGGGGTTTTACCGGGAATTTTCCTTAATGAATTATATATACATTAGGTTGGAAATATAAACGTGGGGATGAAGCCTATAAACTGTTTCTACTAGTTTCACTGGGCTTTTGCCAGAACCTTCAAAATAGTTAATTCCATACGAGGTATAGAAAACTATATATAACATAAGATAGGTAAATGGTTACCTAATGCCTAGTGAGGATGAAATCAAATGGTGCAGATGAAAAAGTGTACTACAAAGGAAGATGTGTTAGAGGCTGTTAAAGAACGAGACGTAAAGTTTATCCGGACACAGTTTACGGATACACTTGGCATCATCAAAAGCTGGGCAATTCCCGCAGAACAACTCGAAGAAGCTTTTGAAAACGGTGTCATGTTTGACGGATCTTCCATCCAGGGTTTTACAAGGATCGAAGAGTCCGACATGAAACTCGTGCTTGACCCATCCAGTTTCAGGATTCTTCCATGGAGGCCTGCAACCGGAGCAGTTGCAAGGATTCTCGGAGATGTCTACCTCCCTAACGGAAAACCCTTCCAGGGAGACCCCAGATATGTCCTGAAAAGCGCAATCAAAGAAGCCGAAAAAATGGGTTATTCAATGAACGTCGGGCCGGAACTTGAATTTTTCCTGTTCAAGCTGGACGCAAACGGAAACCCAACCACCGAACTTACCGACCAGGGCGGATACTTCGACTTCGCACCCCTTGACCGCGCCCAGGACGTGCGCAGGGACATTGACTATGCCCTTGAGCACATGGGATTCCAGATCGAAGCCTCCCACCATGAAGTCGCCCCCTCCCAGCATGAAATCGACTTCAGGTTCAGCGACGTGCTCAACACTGCCGATAATGTGGTAACCTTCAAATATGTGGTTAAGTCCATTGCCTACCACAAAGGCTACTATGCAACCTTCATGCCAAAACCCCTCTTCGGCGTAAACGGCTCGGGAATGCACAGCAACCAGTCCCTCTTTAAGGACGGGAAAAATGCCTTTTACGACCCCAACACCCCGAACCAGCTATCCCAGGAAGCAATGTACTACATAGGAGGGCTGCTGAAGCACATAAGGGAATTTGCAGCCGTTACAAACCCGGTAGTAAACTCCTATAAGAGAATAGTGCCCGGATATGAAGCTCCCGTTTATATCACCTGGTCCGCCAGCAACAGGAGTTCTCTGATAAGGATTCCTGCAACCCGCGGTAACGGGACCAGGGTTGAACTCAGGTGCCCGGACCCGGCCTGCAACCCCTACCTGGCCTTCGCACTTATGCTGAGAGCCGGCCTTGACGGGATAAAGAACAAGATCGAGCCTGCAGAGCCGACCAACGTAAATATTTTCCATCTCACGGAAAAAGAGCGCCTGGAAAAAGGTATCCTTTCCCTCCCTGCAAACCTCAAAGAAGCAGTGGATGAGATGAAAAAGAGCGAATTCGTAAAGGAAGTGCTCGGATCCCACGTCTTTGAAAACTACCTCTGCGCAAAAACCGCAGAATGGGACGAATACAAAGCCATGGTCCACCCCTGGGAACTTGAACGTTACCTCCACATGCTGTAAGCATCGGACAGTCCTCCCAGTACACTGCGTACCTGCCAGAAAAACTTGATGCGGCCGATTTCCGGGAGGGGAGTTTTCCCCGGAAAAACTATGATGCGCATATTTTAAAGGCAGGTACATCCCCATTTACGGATCCATTAAGTAGCCATAAATGGCAAATTTCCTATCCACTTAAGCCCGGGAAAAGATGTGAAAATTCCATTAGAAAGGAATTTTTTAGAAAGGAATTTTTTTTCCTTATTACTTTTTTATTTCTCCCCCAACGAAAACCGGGAAAGATTTCGGCTTAAAGGGTTAGCCGGCAAGAAGCTGAAAATACAGGAAGATGAAAGACTTGCAGTCAGTAAGTACCTAAAACCCCCATATAGCAAACACGGGGAAGAAAAAAATGGAAGAGTCCCCCCTGTAATTACGGAATCTCGAACCCCACTCGATACTAAAGGACCTTTTGCAAAAAAAGAATGGGGAGGGGAAAAAAGCCGTGCTTCACCGCACTTCTTCACGGACAGCTTCGGCCGGGAAAAAGAAACATATATATATTGTCAAATAGGTACTAAATTACTTACTTCCCTTAGTGGTGACCCTCTCAACCCCGGAAGAAGAAGCAGATACGGGAGGGAGTGTGCCGCAAAATATACACATTATAAACATAATAACGATGAAGATAATTACCTGTGAGATCCCACAGAACCCCCGATTTACAAAAATTCGGAATTTACAAAAATTCAAAACCACCGGAATCCCCGGTGACCGGTTTCTTAAAAAGGCAAGCTTTTTGAACTACTTTTCAAAAATAAGCCGCGGAAATCATTCAAGAAGTTGTTAACAAAAATCCATTACGTTCATTTCTAGAGTGATCAAAAATGTGTGGAATAATAGGCTTTATAGATCGAACAAAGTCCAGAATGGACGGGTCGAGCATAAAAGCCGCCCTCAGTCTCATGAACGAAAGAGGCAGTGGAGACGGGGCAGGCTATGCTGCATACGGGATTTACCCCGAATATGCAGACTGTTATGCTCTTCATGTTTTCTTCGACAACATGGCAGAACCAAAAGCAAAGGTTGACGAAATCCTCAAGCAGTGGGGAGAAATCGTCCACCAGGAAGAAATCCCGACCACCCCACAGCCAGGCATCAAAAAGGTCCATATCCCCTGGAGATACTTTTTCAAGCCCTCCGAGGACCTTATGGCAGGAAGAATGGCTTCGGAAAACGACGTTGTCATGCACATTGTCATGCAGGTAAATGCCTATGTGAACGGGGCCACGATCTTTTCTTCAGGGAAAAACATGGGAGTCTTCAAGGCTTCTGGCTGGCCCGAGGACGTTGCAAACTTTTACAGGATCGAGGACTACAAAGGCTACATCTGGCTTGCCCACAACCGCTACCCCACAAACTCTCCGGGCTGGTGGGGAGGAGCTCACCCCTTCAACCTGCTTAACTGGTCAGTGGTGCACAACGGAGAAATCACCTCATACGGCACAAACCAGCGCTATGTCGAAGAGTACGGATACAAATGCACTGCACTTACCGACACAGAGGTTGTAGCTTACCTTTTTGACCTGCTCGGAAGGCAGCATGAACTGTCACATGAGATGGTTGTCAAGGCCCTTGCCCCCCCATTCTGGGACGATATCGACCGCATGCCTGCAAAAGAATCCGAACTTAACAAAGCGGTCCGCCTGACCTACGGGTCTGCCCTGATGAACGGGCCCTTTGCAATCGTTGTCGGAACTGAAGACGGAATAGTGGGCTTCACTGACAGGATCAAGCTGCGCCCCCTCGTGGTGGGCGAAAACGGAGACCGCCTCTACATATCCAGTGAAGAGGCAGCAATAAGGACCCTTGACCCCGAAGTCAAGAATATCTACACTCCCAGGGCAGGAGAACCCATCATCGGGAGGTTTATCGAATGACGCTCGGAAGCGTACCCCCAAAATTCAAAGTCAGCATCGACCGCGACCAGTGCATGGACTGCGGCCGCTGCATTGAAAACTGTTCCTACGGCGTATACAGAAGAGAAGGCGACAAGATCCTGATCGAATCCAGGAAATGTACGGCCTGCCTCCGCTGTGTTGCAATGTGCCCGAGGGACGCAATCACCCTTACGGAAAAACCCGTAGACTACCGTTCCCACCCCGTCTGGACCCGGGAAGCCAGGGAAGATATCATCAACCAGGCCCGCAGCGGAAAGATCATCCTTTCAGGGATGGGAAACGCCAGAGACCTTCCAATCATCTACGACCGGCTCCTCCTGGACGCCTGCCAGGTCACAAACCCCAGTATCGACCCCCTGAGAGAACCCATGGAGCTCAGGACCTACATCGGGAAGAAGCCTTCAAAGCTCAATTTCAGGAAAACCGAGAGTGGAGACGTCGAGCTGGAAACAAAACTTGCCCCCAACCTGAAGCTCGACACCCCGATAATGATCGGGCACATGAGTTTCGGAGCCATCAGCCTGAACTCCCAGCTCAGCATGGCAAAAGCCGTAGCCGAAACCGGGACCTTCATGGGAACCGGGGAAGGAGGGCTGCACAAGGCGCTTTACCCCTACCAGGACCACATGATCGTCCAGGTCGCTTCAGGCCGCTTCGGTGTGAACATCGACTACCTGGAAAGAGGCGCTGCTATTGAGATCAAGATCGGACAGGGAGCAAAGCCGGGCATAGGAGGCCACCTCCCCGGAGAAAAGGTAAACGAAGAAGTCTCCAAGACCCGTATGATTCCCCTGGGCAGTGACGCAATCAGCCCGGCCCCGCACCACGACATTTACAGCATCGAAGACCTGGTCCAGCTAATCAGGAGCCTGAAAGAAGCTACCGAATGGAAGAAGCCGGTCTTTGTGAAGATTGCAGCCGTGCACAATGTGGCTCCCATCGCCGCAGGCATTGCCCGTTCCTCTGCAGACGCAGTGGTCATTGACGGGTTCCGCGGAGGGACCGGAGCAGCCCCCAAGGTCTTCAGGGACCATGTGGGAATCCCCATCGAAGCTGCAATCGCAAGCGTTGACCAGAAACTCAGGGACCAGGGCGTAAGGAACGAAATCTCAATCATCGCAAGCGGCGGCATCAGGAACAGCGCCGACCTTGCAAAGTCCATTGCCCTTGGGGCGGACGCGGTCTATGTCGGGACTGCAGCCCTGGTCGCTCTGGGATGCAGGGTCTGCGGCAACTGTTACAGGAACCTCTGCCCCTGGGGCATTGCTACCCAGCGCCCTGACCTTGTGAGCAGGATTGACCCCGAAGCTGGAGCAGCACAGGTCTCAAACCTGATACACGGCTGGACCCTGGAACTCAGCGAACTTATGGGTGCTGCAGGCATCAACAGTATCGAAAGCCTGCGCGGAAACAGGGACCGCCTGCGCGGATACATGCTGGACGAAGGAATGCTTAAAATCCTGGACGTACTCCCGGCGGGGGCCTGAACATGAAGACGGTAAGAATTGACGCTAAAGGCATGCACTACACCCCCTTAAACCAGAAGATAAGGGCTGCAGTTGCGGAAGGAGCCGAGGAGATCGTCCTCGACAACGTGCTCGGGCAGCGCTTTATCGGAGACGGGTTAAGGGGCAATGTCCGCATCATAATCAACGGAGTCCCCGGAGGAGACCTGGGGATGTTCATGAGCGGGCCCACCTGCATAATAAAAGGGAACGCTGAACACGCTCCCGGAAACACCATGGACAGCGGCATGCTCGTAATTCACGGGAGTGCAGGAGATGCCGTAGCCCACGGGATGAGGGGAGGAAAGGTCTTCATTAAGAATAACATCGGGTACCGCGGCGGCATTCACATGAAGCAGTATGAAGTGGAAGCCAGGCCCATACTTGTCATAGGCGGGACAGCCCACTCTTTCCTTGGGGAGTACATGGCAGGAGGCCTTGTGCTGGTGCTCGGAATCGGAAAGGAAAAAACCATGACCGACAGGGGCATAGGCAGCGGGATCCACGGCGGAGAAATCATCATACGCGGGGAAGTGGATGACTACCTGCTCGGAGTCGGAGCCAAGAAATTCGAGTTTACGGAAGCTGACCTGGAACGCATCGCCCCGACCATAAAGAGCTTCTGCGAGCAGTTCGGGTATGACCCCGCAGAGTTCCTGGACACCAACTACACAAGGATCGGACCTGCAAGCAGCCGGCCTTTTGCAAGCAAATACGTCTGGGAGTGATCAGAGATGGCAGAAAAGAAACCAATAAGCAAGACTTACCTTGACCTTAAATCAAAAGTCTGGGACACCGGCCTCTGCTCAGGCTGTGGGGCCTGCATTGCAGTCTGCCCTGCTGACGCCCTGTACTTCGAAACCGGCGGCGATTCCGCAACCCCGAAGAGCAACGGCTACTGCAAAGCCGCCGTTGATGACGTGCCCTGCGGGGCCTGCTACGAGGTCTGCCCGAGGCTCGATGAACAGCCTTCAAGCCTGCTCGGGGACTACCTGGAGATCACTGCCGGAAAGGCAGAATTCGACATCCCGAGAAAGCAGAGCGGAGGAGCCGTTACAGCAATCCTTGCAAACGCCCTGGACACCGGCCTTGTGGACGCAGTGGTCACGGTCACCGAAGACCCCTGGACCCTTAAGCCGCACTCCATGGTAATCACCAGGAGCGAAGCCCTCATTGGACAGGCCGGAAGCCGCTACAACTGGTGGGTCCCCCTGGTCTCGGCGCTTAAGGAAGCCGTTGTGACCCGGAAGTACAGGAACATTGCAGTTGTGGGAGTCCCCTGTGTCGTCCAGGCAGTCCGCAAGATGCTTGAGTCCGACCACCAGCTTGTCAGCCCCTACAAGAAATCCATCCGCTTCGTGCTCGGGCTCTTCTGTACCGAAAGCTTCGACTACGAAAAGCTGATTGCAGGCAAGCTGAAAAGCGAGTACGCCCTCGAACCCATGAAAGTCTGCCGCATCGACGTCAAGGGCAAGCTCGAAATCACCCTCGACAACGGGACCCAGTATGTGATCCCACTTGCCGAGCTTGAGGACACCGTCCGCCCCGGCTGCCACGTCTGCACGGACTTTACAGCCCTCAAAGCCGACATCTCCGCAGGCGCAGTTGGAAGCCCTGACGGCTACACCACCCTGATCGTCCGCACCCTTGTCGGACAGCACCTTCTGGAAAGCGCAGTTGCCAGCGGGAAGCTGAGCGTAGGCGGCGAGGTCAGCCTGGGGATTATCGAGAAGCTGGCCACAAAGAAGCTCGAGCGGAAGCAGAAATAAAACTTGCAAAACAGAAATTAACTTACAGAAAACTTGAAAGGTGAAGCTTCGGGCTTCATCTTTATTTCATTCTTGTGCCGGATACCGAAGGTGGACGGCCCTTCTTGCAAGTACAGTACCATAACTATCTTTAACTTCGATACTTTTAATCAGCTCTTCTTTTAATCAGCTCTTCAGAGGTTTTCCTAGCTAAATCTTCAAATTATATAATCAGATTGACTTTAAGATCAATCGATTCCACTGAAGAAAACTGAAATCCACACTATTCCAAAAAAAATAGAGATAACAAGGTACTTAAATTCTTTCTTTGATGCAAAATATCCGGCTAAACTACCAAGAGTTGCCAAACTTACCGCATAGAGAAGAATAGTAAAAAACCGGCTGATACTGAGACCGTTGGTATAGATCAGATTTCCAAAAAATAAATTTCCAAAAAACAAAATAATGAAAATTGGGACTGCTCCAACTATAACTGCCCCGATCTTATCTTTTACAATCCATCCATAAATAATCGGAGTTACAGGAAAAATAAGTAAATTAACAACGGTCTCAAATCTCTCCCCATAAGTTCCAAACATCCTATACAGATCTACAGTTTCAAGACCAACTACAATGAAAACAACTATAAAAGAGATTATCAAAGGCTGAACTAATTTTCTTTTAAAATTAATGTTTAAACCCCCTAAAAGTAAGGAAGGTGATTTTTCCGTCACCTTCCGTTTGATATACATTTGTAGTACGTTGATTACTTAACTTCCTACGTTATATATACAAGTGGCTTTTCCATCATTCCATGGTTCTATGTTGGGAGTTCCTACTTCATTATCAAGCTCTCGATGGTCATATAATACCCACCAGTTATTCACATTGCCGTCAAAGAACTCAGCAACAACATCTTCAGCAGTTTCAAATTCATCTGCTTCATGAGGGAATGGATCATCATGATGAGCACCACCCACGACATCTCCATTATTCAATTCAAATAACCTTGTGTGATAACCACCAAAATAACGTTCCTCGTCAGTGGCAACACCATCATCTTCAATCCAGCCATATACTGGATCTGACACATAATAAGTATATTCGAAAATGTTATCCTTCCATCCATGGTCTAAAATCACAGACTTTACAGTATTGAGATTTGTACATTCCCACGCAAGATTTATTGGGTCTTCTCTGGCATATTGTCCATTATCTTCTGACCATGTCCATTGTGGATATTGATATCCATAATCCCACCAGGGATATGGATCAGTTTGGCTTGTTATTACTACTGCTTTTTCAGTCACGAGAACTTTCTTGTTTCCTTCCTCAAGAGTGAAGGACTCACCATTTAAAGTCGTGATTTTATCTTTCGTGCTTATTGGGATTTTACTTGTTTTTGTAAAATCATTAATTTTAGCTTTATTTTCCGGATCTTTACTCGTATAAACTTCTTTTATTTCAAGTTGCCCATTACAGTATTTGTAAGTTGTAGTTGATGTTACATATATAGTATGATCTTGCATCCATTGTTCAGCTTGTTCTCCTCTCCAAATTTTTGTTGCTTCATCCACCGTATTTTCTTCAATCCATTCTTTTACTTTTTCTGGCATCTGTTGTTCATTTGCTTTTTCAAAAGAGGCGCTCACCACCGGCACAAATACCATCATACCAATTAGCAACATTGAGAAAAGCAGCGCTCCTATTCCTGATTTACTTTTTGTTACCATTTATTTTTACCTCGTACATTTGTTCCCGAGGCAGAATCAAGCAAACCTTAAGTACTTTCAAAGCTAACACTTCTTTGCCTCCGGGCAATGTGGAGTTCAAATTGGCTCTGGAAAGTTCGTTTGAACTCCATAAATTACTTTTAACCAGAACTGTATAAGTTTTCGGGCCAAACCATCAAACTATCAGGAATGAGGCAATATTTATAATCATTTTTTCCAATAATATTACTTTATATGACAAACAGTTTGATAGTTTGAACAGAAATATTATATACCTGACCACTATTGCCGCCAGATTTACCAAATAAAAAACAAGATCATGAAACTGTATTTGCCGCTCTCAAAGCCGACATCTCCGCAGGCGCAGTGGGAAGCCCCGACGGCTACACCACCCTTGTAGTCCGCACCCTTGTCGGACAGCACCTTCTGGAAAGCGCAGTTGCCAGCGGGAAGCTGAGCGTAGGCGGCGAGGTCAGCCTGGGGATTATCGAGAAGCTTGCCACGAAGAAGATGGCGAGAAAACAGGAATAAAATTATAGAATAAACTTGAAAGGTGAAGCTTTGGGCTTCATCTTTATTTCATTTGGCATGAAAGTGCCATCCATTTCACTATCAGGACCCTCTCTAAGAATTCGTGGTGATATTAGAAGTTTATATGGGGTTTTTGCCCCATAAATTTGAATGATCAGGGTCCGGAATGTTGCTACATCTTCAAGTTCCATCACCCTCTTTTTTATACACAATGGCGGAAATTCCACTGATTATTGAGATGCATTCATTAATTGAAAATGGTTCACTCTCAACAATCTTTCTCCTTAGAATTTCTCCCTTCGCATAACCCATTTCATCTTCATACATTTCATCTTTTTTGATTAGGTGCCACATTATTGTTGCCATTTTTCTTGCCAGGGCAATAATTGCTTTTGAATGTCCAATCGACTTTTTCTTCCGGTCAAAGAACTCTTTTAACTTGCTACCATTTTTCCTTGCCGCTGCCTGAGCAATTTGGGTTAGAATCCATCGAGCTACTTTTGAACCTCTCTTGGTTATTCTTCCACTGTAGTATTTATCCGCCGATTGATGCACATTTGGAACAATTCCAAGCCATGAAGCAAGTTTATCTCCCGATGGAAAATCACTGAAATCGCTGATTTCAGCAATTAAAGTGGCTGCGCTAAGTTCACCAATACCTGGCATAGACATCAAAATTTTCATTTCATGTTCATGCTTGCTGTAAACATAATTGAAAATATGTGTCTCTAATTTTTTGATTTCATCATCAAATTGTTGTATTAGATTTAGACATGACTGAAGTCTTATCATAGCGCTTTGGGAGATTTCTCTGTCAAGAACTTCTCTTATCTGATCGCTTTTTTTGCGGACATTTGCGGGCAAGCCTGCTATAATGTCATCAAGGTTCTTGCCAGAAGTAATTCCTGATAATATCTTTTTTCCGCTTTTCCCAAAAATGTCTGAAAGTATACCTTTAAGAGGTATCATTTCAGATGAGAGAATAGAATGAGCTTCATTTTTAATATCAGTTCTCTTCCCAACAAATTTATGACGACGACGAACCAACGAACGAAAGTCCCTATGCTCTTTTGTAAAGACTCTTGAAGGCTGAATCATCCCATTCAATGCGAGTTTTGCAATGAACTCAGAGTCAATCTTATCCGTCTTTCTGTGTGTAAATGCCTTCATATCACGTGCATTTCCGACTATAACACGTACATGTTTTGTCAGTAAATCATGGATTGGAACCCAAAAGTCGTTTGTTGATTCACATGCAACAACATCACATTTTTCGGAGAGAACTATGTTTTTAAGAGTTAAAATTCCATCATCATCTCTGTTAAGGCGGAATTGTTGTTTTTCATCAGATCGGCTAAGAATTGTGGCGATGAAAAAACTTTTGTGGATATCTAAACCGCAAGATTTGTTTACTATTTCTGACAATTTAGATTACTCCATATTTTTATATGGGCAGTGTGATTGCCTCGAAGGCCAATTTAGCATCCGTGGTCAAAGTCACACTTGTGCCTTCGATTGGCAATTCACTGGTTAGTTTTTTCACGGCTTCAATACACATTCAGCTTTGGAATTTCCAAATCTTGATCTCAATATAGAGATTTTGTAACTTAGATAATTCCTATAACAAGCTGAAGGAGTAAAGAACCAAAATGAATGCAACCTTCCTGCCCCAGATGAAGATGTATTAATAAGTAAAAAAAGGTAGGTTGAAATGCACTTTCATTTTTGGGGCATGTTATTCCAAGAATTTCATGTGCGTTTTTTGTGCTTTTTTGACTTCCGCATTTGTGTAGTTTTGCCTGTTATTTCTCATACATTTTTCTGCCAAAAAATAAAGATGCTATCAGGACTACAGCAACTGCCAGCGCAGGACCCGGAAATGGAAGTTCTACCCCATACAACCTGAATTCGTCATCTTCCATCGTTTTTGTCCTGGACGCCGAAGGTTTCCGGCCTTTCCAGATAAAAATAAAAAATAGTACTAACCTGGGTTTAAACAACAATTGTCCCTATAATTATCGGAGTCTCATGATCCCAATATAGATGTATAATAGCGGTGCTCCAGCGATTCAGAGATACTGAAGTTGTTTCCTCTGCAAAACCGTTGTCTAATATAATTCTAAATGTATACTCTTTCGATTCAAAAGAATTTCTCAGATTAGACGGTTTTTCTTTTGATACTGATTCGTTTGGATGTAGCTTGTATGATTCTTTGAATACAGATTCATTATCAGAATCCAATATTTCAACAGATATTTCATGGGTCCTGACATCATGATTTGTTAATTCAAAAAAATTAGGTAAAGCCGGACCGCCCAGAAGAAATATCAATGCATAATAACCCACAATTGCAATTATAGGTATGATCAGCAAGATGAAAAGTATTTTTCTGATATTTTGCATTTGAAATCCCTCTATAACAGAAGGAGATTAGTAAATCTCCTTCTTAGCCAGTATTCGTTTTGTGGATAATTTTTGTTACTCTGCGAATATATTCCTGTTGATTTCTCGCATACTATTGATTGGCAATTTTGGAGTACGATCAATCAGCATTTTTATACAGAGATTATCCCAAAACCAATTTTGTTCCCATCTCAATAAGAATTTCAGAACCATTTCCAAGATAAGGAACTTAAATTATTATTTGGAAGTGGATATTTTGAGTCGAATATTGAATTTTGGGATTTGCTCACATAGAACTGAAGACTCAGTTGTATATGCCATTATTTACTGTATTCCCACAGGAAGTGCACCAGATATTGGTACCTCCATATGCGTATGCATAATTCATTATGCAAGTAGGATGAAGTGGAGAATTTTGATCTAAAGCACCAAAGTTATGTGAGATCTCATGCTGCACGATGCTATCATGTGGCCAATCCACTCCTGATGCTTGAACTGCACAAAGACTGTATGGTCCGTTTCCGTACGCAACTCCATTATGATCAAGAAGATCTACCCATCCAAGAACAATGTCATTGTCACTATCTCTGATATATGAGCAATCATCCATTAGATCCTCAAGAATATTTGATGCATTATATGCAGGGACCTCGTCACTTGCATCCCAAATGTCATAATGCCATACTAGATATACATCTATTCCAAAGTCCTCGAATCTTTCACTTCCATCTATTGTGTCTTGATAGTAGTTTTGACTTGGTTCATGAAAACTATCAATTGCTGGATAGATATGCACGTATATTCTGTCGTTTACTTCTTTAGGATTCCAAGAAACTGAGCGTACTAAGCAGTCTGTAACAGTTGATGACATAGATGAGTCAGACAACTCAATATCACCGTTCTCTACAAGTATTTTTATTTCTTCAGTTGGAATTGCTTTACCATCAACAATATCTATTTTTGGATTTGACGGATCAACACCATATTTATCAAAGTAATCCTTTTCTGCCTGTTTAACGATACTAAGCATTTCAGATTCACTTATTATCATATCATAATCTATTCCTTCTTTCATATTCTCGAGTGGTTTACCATCTTCAGTAACTATGACCTTTATATCACCATTTAGAATTGTTTCGTTCAAGAAGTTAGGCAGCTCACCTCTTGCAAACTTTATATCATTTTCACTTATATTGTATTTGATATACAAATCTTGCAATTCTGCATCAGTATAAGTTATACTGTTTTCTATTGAAACTTCATTAGAGTTCTTCTCAGTCTCAGCATTTGTAGCCGGCACAAAAGCCATTCCTGCCAGAAATATTGCCAAAAGCAGTGTTCCTATTCCAAATTTCGTCTTCATTTCATACTCACTCCTGTTCATTTCCCAGGAGGCAGGATCAAGCAAGCCTTAAATATTCACAAAGCTAACACTAACTCATGCCTCCGGGCAAAGTGGGGTTCAAATTGGCTCTGGAAAGTTCGTTTGAACTCCATAAACTACTTTTAATCAACTCTTTATAAGTTTTCTGACCATATCATCAAACTATCGAGAAAGAGGTTAGATTTATGATCATTTTTTCCAGCAGTATTACTTTGTATGATAAATAGTTTGATACTTTGACCAGAAATTTAATATATCTGACAACTACTGTCGTCAGATTCTCCAAATAAAAACAAGATCATGAAACTGGATTTACCACTTTCAAAGCCGACATCTCCGCAGGCGCGGTTGGAAGCCCGAACGGCTACACCACCCTGATCGTCCGCACCCTTGTAGGACAGCACCTCCTGGAAAGCGCGGTTGCCAGCGGGAAGCTGAGTGTAGGCGGCGGCGAGCTTAACCTCGGCATTATCGAGAAGCTTGCAAAGAAAAAGATGGCAAGGAAACAGGAATAAAAACCTGAATAAAATTACAGGAAACTTGAAAGGTGAAGCTTTGGGCTTCATCTTTATTTCATTCTTTTTTGTGCTTTTTTGACTTCCGCATTTGTGTAATTTTGCCTGATTTCCCACGCATTTTTCTGCCAAAAATTAAAGATGCAAGCAAAACCACAGCAACTGCCAGCGCAAAACCCGGAAACGGAACATCCTCTACCGGCCCTTTTATCGTGTTGTTTTCAGGGTCAGCAAAAATGATGTCTTCTTTGCCGTTTGAATTTGCGACGTTGTTCACCAAAACGTTGTTCCTGCTGGAATTGTTGACGTTTATTCCATAACCCGGGTTGTTAGAAGCGTTATTGCTATCCAGTTTATTGTCAGAAGAACCTATCAAAAATATACCACTGTAGGTATTGGAATTTGCAGTATTGTTAAACAGGACGTTGTTGCTGCTGTCATCGAGAGTGATGCCGCTCCCCTCGTTTGAGTTTGCAGAGTTGTCAATAAGGGAGTTATGGTTTGATTTTCTTAGAAGAATACCTAAAAGGTTATTTGATGCAGTATTATTAACAAGCGTATTGTTATTGCAGAAAAACTCCAGCCCGATTCCAGACCCTGCACGATTTTCAGTATTGTTGCTCAATTCATTGTTATTGCAGAATTCATAGAGAAGTATGCCCTCATGATTATTCAGGTTTAAAATATTATTATTCAACTTGTTGTTACTGGAGTTCCATAAAAAAATACCAATTCTGCATTTGGATACGTTGTTATCAAAAACACTATTGTGGGACGATTCGAGAATAAATATACCAAAACTGTTTGAGGAAATATTATTGCCGCTTATAACAGTCCTGTTGCTCCCTTCTAAATATATCCCGGCTTTATCTTCCCCATATTCATCTATATCGGCACCGCTTATCTGAAATCCGCTGATGCTTACATTATTTCCGGTCACATAGAAAACGTCATTCATCGAGTTTGCAGCACGGATAATCGTATCATCAGGATTCCCGGAATAGGACCTGATCGTCACCCCTTTATTCACGTTCACATTTTCCTCATACGTGCCGGGATAGACAAAAATCGTATCGCCTGATATTGCGTTACCGACAGCTTCCTGTATCGAGGTATAATCTGCTCCCCCATTGCCATCTACCGTAATTGTGTCTGCGGACCCGGTACCGGCAGTGATTAACAAAAAGAAGAACGTCATCAGACAACAAAATTTTATAATCAGACACAACCCCGAAATTCTCAAAGCCAGCCCTCCTGTGATTTTCATGTATATTCAATGACCGATACGTTGAATTCTCCACTCTCGTTTACCAGCTCGAAGATTACAGTGTTTGTAAGGTGCGGAGTTGAATAATAAGTTGCTGAAGCATTCTCGGATGCAATGTAGTAATGATAATCTCCAGATGCATAATGCAAATACCCGTCTTTAAAAGGGTTTGACCATTTTAACAAAAGCTTTTTTGGTTTTCCTACGCTCACCGTTTGTCCCGGATTGAGTTGATAATGTGTTTCTTCAAAATACTCTCCATTGTATCCGGTGATTTTGACTGTTGCATTATGTGGGTGTTCGTCATAATTCTTAATTGTATAAAGTGGTTCGATTGTCGTAAACGCCAGTGGTGCCATTATAAGAAGCATTGCCAGAATAAAGAAAATTAGAATAATTGCCATTATTACTTTAAGTAGATTCAATTTATCACCCCCAAAAAATAATGGAAATTGATCCATTAATTTAATGATCAATTCCATACTGTACATCATTTGCGCAATCTGAACACCAGACATTTGTTCCAAGATATGCCCAGTTATAGTTCATAATACATTCAGGGTGCTCGTAAATGTATGTCCCTTGATCTAAAGCACCAAAGTTATGTGAAATCTCATGCTGTACGATACTATCATGTGGCCAATCTACTCCAGATGCTGAAACTGCACAAAGACTGTACGCTCCGTCTCTGTATGCAATTCCATTATGATCAAGAAGATCAACCCATCCAAGGACAATATCATTGTCGCTGTCCCTGATGGATGAACAATCATCTTTGAGGTCATCAAGAATATTCGATGCATTATATGAAGGGTATTCATCACTTGCATCCCAAATATCGTAGTGCCATACTCTGTATACATCTATCCCAAAGTTCTCGAATCTTTCACTTCCATCTATTGTGTCTTGGTAGTAATTTTGACTTGGTTCATGAATACTGTCTTTCGCTGGGTAGACATGCACATATATTTTGTCATTTACAGCTTTAGGATTAGAAGAAACTGATAGTATACTATCCTCAATAATTGAGGGCACAGAAATATCAGTCAATTTGATGGCACCACTCTCTATAAGTTCTTCTATTTTTTCAGTTGGAATTGCTTTACCATTTACAATATCTACTTTCGGATTAGATGGATCAACACCATATTTTTCAATGTAATTTTTTTCTGCTTTTTTGATGATGTTAACCATTTCAGATTCGCTTATTATTATATCATAATCTACACCTTCTTTCATGCTTTCAAGCGGTTTACCATCTTCAGTAACTATAACTCTTGTATCACTGTGCAGAATTGTCCCATCCAAAAAATTAGGCAGTTGGCCTTTTGCAAACTTAATATCATTTTCACTGATATTATACCTGCAATACAGATATTGGAGTTCTGCATTCGTATAACTTATACTACTTTCATTGACTTCATTGGAATTTTTGTTAATTTGAGCACTCGCAGCCGGCACAAACGACGTGCTCACAAGCAGCATTGCCGCCAGCAGCACACCGATTCCAAATTTTCTGTTTGCAATCATTTCTTCTTTGCCTCTTTTCTTTACTCCAGAGGCAAATCAGGTAAACCTTAAGTACTCCCAAAGCTAACATTTCTTTGCCTCCGGGCAATGTGGAGTTCAAATTGGCTCTGGAAAGTTCGTTTGAACTCCATCAAACATATTCTTAGATGTTCAGACTTTTCTATCGAACATACATAATAAATAATTTATGTCCAAATCATCAAACTATCAAGTGGGCAATACTACTAATTTTCAGATAATTAAGATTCGAGTTTTGAGAACATTTTTTTTGAAAAAGACATACAGATAGTGAATTTAAAGTTCTATACTATCCCAATATCTTTGATTTACAGAGAAGTTGTAATACGACAATTAATTTTCAGTTGGACGATTTGGACATAAAAATTAAATAAGTTGCAAATATAGACGTAATAGAGGAATCAAAAATGTTGAAGAAGACAATCCTGCTAATATTGATGATTCTATTTTTTGTGTCTGTGACTGCAACAGCGACAGCTGAAAATATGGAAAAAGCAGAATCCGCAAACAGATATACCGTAACACCTGCATATTTTACTGAAATCGAAACAACTGAAGAAGATCTCGGCATCCTGACAGTTTATGATACGATAAGCCAGGGAGAGACAAACCTGCATGGAAAAAACATAGGTAGCGGCCTCACCGTTCTGGTTGTGGATCTTAACTGGGGAGATTCGACGGATTCACTCCGGCTCAAGGTGTATACTCCTGACGGCTCGGTGCTGGGTCCTTATTATGATAATGCAGATGGGACAATTGACGGCAGGATTTGCCTGAATATTCAAGATCCAAACGGAATTGAAACGGGAACCTGGAAGTATGAGGTATACGGGTACAGGGTAACCGGGACAGAAGATTATACAATCTGAATTAATCGAAATTATGGACCAGCTATGTGGAAGATGAGCTTACTTTTTATTCTGGTCCTGAGTAACGTAGGCACAGCCGGTGCAGACACTGGAAGATATACTGTTAGCCCCTGCCCGCCTCAGGAAGAACTCGATAAGCTGGGCGATGCCGTTGACATGAGCGGGGCGGACAGAACGTACTCATTCTGGGAATTTCCGTTATCATTCAAGATAGCTTACATAATAGGATATCTAGCTGCCTTTGCTTCCATACTCAAAATGGTCCCCTTAATCCTGGGCAAGGTAAGAATCCCGCGGGGAAATGAAAACAGGCAGAAAATATACCGTCACATACGGCAGGTCCCGGGGTGCACGGTCTCGGAAATCTCAAGAGACCTGGAAATTAACCGGGGGGCTGTGAGGTTCCACCTTGAAATGCTTAAAGCCGGAAATAAGATAAGCTTAATGTGGGCCGGAAAATTCACAAGGGTCTTTCAAAATTCCGATGTTTTCGCAAGCAGTGAAAAGATAATAATAGCACATCTCAAAAGCAGCACACGAAAGCAGATACTTCTTAAGATCCTGGAAAAGCCCGAAATAACAAACAAGGAACTTTCAGAGGACCTGTATCTGGACAAAAGCACCACATACTGGCATATAAAGAGTTTAAGGGACGACAGAATCATTCTTTCCGAAACAGAAGGCAGATCCAGGAAATATTTTGTGAACCCGGCTCTCGAAGCAGACCTGTTAAAATGGCTCAATATGTGAACTTTGATTTTGAGGAATTTATTCAACAGCGACGGACTCTGCAATCCCCAGAGCCCATTCAGGCAGCTTATCCACCTTTTCAATGGATTTCACGGTCCCATTTGGCGTGTCAATAATCACCATGTAGAATTCCCCACCTGTGCTTGATAAGAAAATGAAAAATTATCCAAAGTGTCGCCATATCTTAATCAGCAGAGTAATAACTTATATGATAATACTCATTATTCAGTTTTATATATTCAGTCCTGTTACCCCACATGATGTTAGCAAACTCAGTCATATTTCCATCATGATCAAAAGGGAGCTTAATGTCTTTTCCTGGATTTTTTATTGCTTCTTCGATATAGGGATATTTCTCGAGATCTGCTAAACTGAATTCCACGTATTTCTCTGGTGGATCCTGAAGTTTATCCGCACGAACATACGTGCCTGCTCCAGGCTGATAAATCAGGGTAAAAAATAATGTAGCCATTGCTAAAATCACAAAAGAAATTGCGATTAAGAATTTTGTTCTGTTTCTCATTAATAGCTCATCCCCAGGAACACAAAAAACTCAGGAATTTTCTTTTGAAATTTATAAACTAATTAAAACCAATTTATAATAAATGTTCTGGTAAGACCATCAAACGATAAGTATTTCCAGAAAAATAAAGCCTTGAATAGAAAAAGGATTTTTTATCCCGTACAACCAGAATTCATCATCTCCCATCGTTTTTGTCCCGGACACCGAAGGTGGCCGGCCTTTCCAGAATAAACAATTAAGGGAAAAAGCAGAGTAAAAAGAAAAATAAAAAAGTAAAAGAGACCGAAAAAGGTGAAGATCCTGAAAAAACCGGTAAGGGATTAGATAAAATAAGAAAACACAGCCGGAAAATGTAATTTTACTCCACTATTTATTATTTTTTATGGGAGGCGCCGCCAGGCAAGCTGGCGGGGGCACTTTCAAACGTCTGGATTGAAAATGGTTTCCAGGATCTAGGAAAGCGTTTCTCGAGACAGGCAGACTATTTTTCTATAGTGTTCAAGATCTCTATGATGTTCAAGATCCCTACAATACTCAGGCCGGATTCTTGAATTTCACCACTCAAAATACAGGAATCAAGCCAGGATTATCCCCGGTAATGCACTCTCCGCCATCAGAGGTTACTATGAAGGTATTTTCAATTCCCACCATCCCGATGTTTTCAATTCCCCTTTTGGGTTCCAGGGCAAATACCATTCCTTCCTCCAGGGGCTCATCAAACCCGCCGGCAATTACGGGGGTTTCATCGATCAGCAAGCCGACCCCGTGTCCCAGAAATTTTACTTTACGGTTCCCGAAGCCCATGAAATTTTGCAGGAATTCCTCATCAAGCCCTTTCATGATGGCATTATAGATTTCCGAGGGGATAGCGCCGGGTTTCAACATCGATGCAGCTTCGTTCTGGATAGCCACGCATTTATTGTGGAGATCTATGGCATACTGCGGAAGGGATAAGCCGAACATGTATGTTGTGGTTTTATCCGTATGGTAACCTTCAACCCCGCACCCGACATCAACAAAGACCAGGTCGCCTTTCCTTAATTTCCTGTCCCGGCTCCCAAGCAGGGGGACCGCAGGGCTCATTCCGCGCTTTCCGCCGGGGCCGTTGAAATAACATGGGTAAATGGAGCTTTCCCCGAAACAGACATTTCCCAGGATCATTTCCGTATCGAACATGCCAAAACGGCAGGCTCCGTGGTGTCCTTCCTCTACCAGCACTGAAAACAGTTCGGTTGAAAGGTCCGCTTCACTCATCCCTTCCCGCAGCATGCCGGGCACAAGGTCTTCGAGCACGTGCTGGTGGATCCTGCCGGATTCCCGCAGAAGGGACAGTTCATATTCACTTTTTACGGCTCTAACGGCAGCAATCTGGGAGTCAACGGGTTTAACGGCCTTAAAGGGGAAGTATTTTTGAAAGCGCTGGTACAGGGCCAGGGGTACAATTTCGGTTTCCAGATAGACCGAATCCTGAAACTTGCTTTCATTGCCTGCTTTACCTGCATTATCCGCCGTACCTGCCTTGCCCATACCCCCTGCAGCATCCCGGAAGCTGTTCATTGGTGCTATACTGGGAAATAACGATTCGTCCAGAGCCCTTTCATAGCTGCGCCGGACCCAGAATGTTGCTTCTCCGTTCCTCGGGATAATTAGCATCCCGTCCTGCATCGTTCCGGTAAAGTAGTAAATGTTGATTTTGCTGAAGATGACAGCGATTTCCCAATCTGGACTTGATGCATCCATCCGTGTTCTGAAGCGGCTCATACGGTTTTGCAGTTCAGTTAAAGGTACTTTCTTAATCATGTGGATCCCTTTACTAAGTTATCTGCTCCCAATTATAGAAGTGTAACCCAGGAAATGTAATCAGGGTAATGTAATCAGGGTAATGTAATCAGGGTAATGTTATCAGGGTAATGTTATCAGGGTAATGTAATCTTGGGAGTGAAAAGCAGTTATCAGGGCTTAGTTACCAAACTATATCAAGCACGAATCCAAAATTTAGAAGTAAGGGGGATTGAATTGTCAGAAAATTTCAGCAACCTGATTGAAAAAGCCTCAAGCCTAGGGCTTAAAGCATATCTGCTGGACGCAGTGGACATACCTGTAGAAAACAGGATAGCCCTGAAATGCGCATACGGCTGCCGGAGTTACGGGAAGAGGCTGAGCTGCCCGCCCCACATCCTATCCGTTGAGGATTTCAGAAAAGCCCTGCGGGAATATAAAAATGCGCTCCTCCTTGTGGAAGAGCACGATACCACCGGGGTGGATGTTCTCAAGGCCTGGGGAGAGCTCAGGAAAGCCTCGTTCAAAAAGATGTACGAACTCGAACAGGAGGCTTTCAGGGACGGCCTCATCTTCGCCCAGCTCCTAAGGCCGGGCTCCTGCAACGAATGCGAGACCTGTCACCTGGAAGGGTGCATAAAACCCGATCTAAGGCGCTTTGCCCCGGAAGCCGTGGGGATCAACCTGCAAAAAGTAATGGAAAGTGCAGGAGCCAAACTGGAGTTCTGCAAACCGGAAAAAATAATGTGCATGGGGATTCTGCTTCTGGAATGAAAAAATTGCTGCTCAGAAGCAAGTTAATGTACAGAAGCAGTCAATGCACAGAAGCAGTCAATGCACAGAAGCAGTCAATGCACAGAAGCAGTCAATGCACAGAAGCAGTTAATGCACAAAAGCCCCTGAAATCCCAGCCGGGATATTATACATTTTAAGGATTTCATTGAGTTTCGGAGCATGGGAAGGGACATGATTTGCCAGCCGTTCTGCGGAGGCTGAAAGGGTTTCCCGAGAGGATTCAACCTCTTGAAAGAGATTGCCACCCTGTTCCAGCTGGCCATCTAACTGACCATCTAACTGACCGTCTAAAAGGCCGTTCACCGGGCTGCCTGCAGGCACTCCCACCAACCCGTACCCGAAAACGTAATCATATCCGGCATCTCCCAGGTCCTCGGTAGAGGAATACAGGATTTCCCGGATTTCACTGGCGTTCTTTTCAGGGTGTGAGCTCCAGATAAGGGCAGCGACCCCGGCAACATAGGGAGCGGATGCGCTGGTGCCTGCAAAGGGGCTGCCTTTTTCTTCCAGGCATTTCACTCTAAGGTTATCAGGTCCACAGATATCTGATTTTCCCCTGAGCTCATATTCGGGGAAATAGATGCTCACCGGGCCACAGGAGGAGTACGGCTCTATGTAAGGGGCTCCCGACCCCCCAGGATTGACAGCTCCGACACAGATGACCCCCGGGACTGCCGGGTGCCCGAAAACCGAGTCCTCCGCAACCAGGTTATCAGGATAGATGTCCCAGGCGGATTCCGGATAGATATAAAGTTCCAGGACCTTTATGTCCCCTGAACATTTTTTGACGCAGACCATCCCTTTTCTTTCGGCTTTTCCCGGGTTTTCATACCTGAGGTACTCAAGGGGAGTGCCATTCCCATTCTGGGAATGCTCGCTGGAAGCAAGGACTTCCCCGCTCAGGCAGTCTTTCAGGTAAAGGTCGTAGTTGTTCCCGGAACAGTCCCATGGGTCGTTCCACTGGAGCACGATGCCCACCTCCCCTCCGGGGGGGATGTCAACGTAGATGTTTTTTGAATCGGATTTCCCTGAGCTGAAATCGTGCCAGCCGGACCCGTCATCGAAAAACATGCCCTGGTAGTGGCGGTTTGCATCGTTTCCTGCCGCACTCACGTAAAGGAGGTCACGGCTCTCCAGCGCCTCACGTACATGGGAGGCAACGATCCCGTCTTCGAAGAAAGGTTCGTCGGGCCAGCCGATGTCGTCGCAGATGATACTGCACCCCTCGGCAAGGAGGGCATCGACCGCCCTGTTGAACCCAAGCTTATTGTTCCCGGCCTCGTAAAAATACAACTCGGCTTCAGGGGCGATCCCGTGCACGATTTCAAGCATCGCCGTGCCTTCGTCCCCCACTCCGGGGGCAAGGACATGCACGTCCTCGGGAAGGGCTCCGGCAGCCTGGACTTCGGTAAGGCTTGAGACCCCGTCGGAGATTATCCCGACCTTGAGCCCGGTCCCCTTCCCCTTAGCCCGATTAAGTCCCCCGGGTCCTTCAAAAGAGGGGATAAACGCCTTCCCATCCAGGGGCCGGACCTGCCTTATGACAGGAGGGTTAACCTGTCGGACCTCCCGGACTTTCTCCAGGGAAACAAGTTCTGCAAGGGAATCAGCCTGCACCAGGGCCACGGCAACGCCACAGGCTTCATCCCTCTCCGTAACCCAGACATAAGGGTCGAGCACATGAGTGCCGGAATCCGGGAAAAGGTAAACGTATACCGTCTGCATGCCCTCTTCTTCCCCTTCGGCAGACCTGCCGGCATCCTCTATCGAAAGCCCCTGAAGAGCCGGAGATGAAAATACCCCCGCCAGGGCTACAGCTATAATAAACACATATGATACTCTCCGGGTGTAACTCCCCAGTTACCCCCACCCCCCAATTATGCTCAGATGTTAATGCTCAAATGTTAACGTTGAGATGCAAACAGAGCAGAACCATGAACAAAGTTATGAAACATGAACCCGGCCACCATTCATGAACGAAGTTACTGATTACGAACTAAGCTAAGGATTAAATGGACGAAGTTACATCGACAAAGTTACATCGACGAAGTTACCCTGTTTGACACCCCAAAATTCTCAAATTATTAAGAACATAGAGCAGTGTACAGTATAAACTTTTCTATGGAAATTGTAGGAAAAATTACAGGTGATGTGGAGAAAAACAAAATTTATTAAAACGTTCTGGCTCCAGTACTCAGGGAAGTTGTCGATTTAACTAAGTAAAATAGTAGATGTGTATCTTCAGATATTATACTAGTATGTTAAAAATAAGAGAAGCTATATTAACCACCCGAGATATGTTATGGGGTGACATAGCAAACTGGAGGTCTTGGTAAGATTGAATCCTGAAAAGCTTAAAATAGCGGTCCTGGGAGGAACCGGCAATATCGGAGAAGGCATGGTGCTCAGGCTGGCCCTGCAGAACCTGATGGCTGGCGGCGTTAAAAACGAGGTAATCATCGGGTCCAGGTCCCCGGAAACCGCAGAAGAAGCCGCAAAAGAAGCCCTCAGAGAGCTTGAGAACTGCGGTTTTGACACCTCCGGAACCACAATTACCGGGAACAGCAACCTTGAAGCTGCAAAAGCAGCCGACATTATCATTCTCACAATCCGCTTCACCCACGTCGAACCCCTGCTTAAGGAAATCCGCGAGGCCCTGGAAGGCAAGATCGTTGTCACTCCCGTTGTCCCCATGGTAAAAGAAGGCCCTCTCTTTGAATACAGGCCCCCGGCCGAAGGCTCGGCAGCTCAGGCAATAAAGGAGCGGGTCCCGGAGTCCACAAAGGTAGTTGCAGCTTTCCACAATATTGCAGCCGGAAAATTAAAAGACATAGTGCAGTGCAAAGCTGTGCATGACTCCGTGGTCTGTAGCGATGACGAAGAGGCAAAAAAAGTTGTCTTCGAACTGGTCAGGCATATGGGCTGCCTCAAACCCCTTGACGGAGGCCCCCTGAAACACGCAAATACAATCGAATCCCTTACCCCTCTCCTGATCAATCTGGCAAAACTCAACGGAATGAAAGACCTGGGCATAAACTTCTCCTGATAAGACACGAAGCCCGGAGACAAAACGGGAAAGATCAGGGTAAAACCCGATGAAGAAAGGCCCAGGTTCCAAAGCCTGAGGCTCCGGGCTTTACCCCATCACTGATTATTTTATGGTAATCCTATCTTTTCTTTTATATAGCCCCTATAACTTAGTTTTTATATTAGAAATGACATAATATATAAATAGAATACGAATATATGTAAATAGGATGCGTAAACCTGGCCAAATAAACTTTTTAAAAAAATGAAATTTTTAAAAGAATAAACTTTTTAAAAGGTACACCCGGAGGAAGAAGAATAGTTTCCCGGATACGGCCGGACACTCCAACCCCAAACAGATTTAGTTTATGTTAAATATCATGAGAGTAATACGAATAATACAGGAAGTTGTAAACCAGGAAAAAAGAATTTTAATCCTGAAATGCGAAGCGAGGCCTTGATTTGCAGCGCTTCCTTTTGATTCGTCTTCTTTTAATCTCGCCTTTGTTTTTCTAAAACGAACGAATCCAGATAAAAATCAGCCGGTGAACCTGTATGAGTAAAGAAATTTTAGAAGTGTTGAAGGCTGCAGGGCTTGACGTGCTTGCCTGCATGCACTGCGGCACGTGCACAGGAAGCTGCCCCTCCGGGCGGCATACCGGGCTCAATACCCGGCGGATCCTCAGGGATGCGCGCAAGGACAGGGTTGTCCTTTCCGATGAAGACCTCTGGCTCTGCACCACCTGTTATACCTGCCAGGAGCGCTGCCCGAGGGGGATCCCGATTACGGATGCCCTGCTTGAACTAAGGAGACTTGCGGTCCGGGAAGGGTTCATGCTGCCCGAGCACAGGCGGGTTTCGGAAATGGTGATGGAATGCGGGCACGCGGTCCCCCTTGACGAAGAAACAAAGAAAAAGAGGGAAGAACTCGGGCTTGACCCCATACCTGAAACTGTCCAGAAGTACCCTGAAGCCTTAAAACAAATTCAGACCCTCCTCAAAACCTGCAAATTCGATGAACTTGT
This sequence comes from Methanosarcina sp. KYL-1, assembly GCF_024372725.1. Taxonomy (GTDB): domain Archaea; phylum Halobacteriota; class Methanosarcinia; order Methanosarcinales; family Methanosarcinaceae; genus Methanosarcina. The sequence goes on along the minus strand of NZ_VOUA01000001.1, from coordinate 72,344 downwards.
GGCTGAAAAATAAACATAGAGGTGGAGATTATGCAAAAGTTATCGCTGTTTCTCGGATGTATTGTTCCCAACCGCTACCCTGGAATTGAAAAAGCCACGAAACTCTGTTTGCAGCAGTTGGACATAGATGCCGTGGACCTGCCCGGAGCCTCCTGCTGTCCTGCCCCCGGGGTATTCAAATCGTTTGACAAGGCAAGCTGGCTTTCCCTTGCCAGCCGGAATATTGTCCTTTCCGAAAAGATGGAAAGAGATGTGCTGACCGTGTGTAACGGCTGCTATGCCTCCCTGGCTGATGCCAACATCGAGCTGAAAAAAGACCCAGAACTGAAAGCCCAGACAAACAAATGCCTGAAAGGTATTGGCATGGAGTACCTGGGAACAGTAGAAGTAAGGCACATCATAGAACTGCTGTACACTGAAATGGGGCCTGAAAAGCTCAAAAGTTGCGTTACAACCCCCCTCGACCTGAAAGTGGCCCTCCACTACGGATGCCACCTGGTAAAGCCCACAAAGGAAAGGAAACTTGGCGAATCCGAAGCACCCATTTTCTTTGACGAATTGGTCGAAGCCACAGGGGCAAAAAGCGTGGACTACACCGACAAGATGATGTGCTGCGGGGCAGGCGGCGGGGTGCGCTCGGGACATATAGAAGAGTCCCTTGAAATGCTCGAGCACAAGCTCTCATGCATCCAGCGGGCCGGTGTGGACTGCATCGTCAATGCATGCCCCTTCTGCCACCTCCAGTTTGACAGGGGACAGCTTGCAGTAAATGAAAAGTTCGGAACCGACTATTCCATCCCCGTCCTCCACTATTCCCAGCTCCTCGGTCTTGCACTCGGTTTTTCCCCGGACCAGCTCGGAATTGAACAGAACTCTGTCCAGAATCTCGAGTTCCTGGCAAAAGTCTATGAAATCAGTGCGGGCTTGAGGTAAAAATCGAAGTAAAAACCCGAGGAAAAAAGCTGAGGGGAAAAAAGGAAGGGGAAAAAAGCTGAAGGGGAAAAATAGGAAAAAACCTGAGGAAAAAAGCGGGGAAAAAGGAGATGAAAAGTAAAAAATGTACTTTTCTCTTAATTCTACTTTTCTCTTTGCATGTACCAGAGGCATTTCTGCCTCCACTTGCAGTTCCCGCAAACATCTTCGATATCTGAAGCGTTATTCAGATTCTCGTTGATGAGCCTGAAGGCCTCATTTGCCCCGATTACGGACCCTTCTTCCATTTCCAGTTTATCCAGCACAAGGAGGTCCATGTGCCTGATTGTACGGGAGAGAACCGATTCCTGGGCGGAACATTCCCTTTTGCTGGGGCACGAGACACATATAGCGTCACATTCGGACACAAGTTCAAGAGGCCTGGAAGGAGAAGCCTCCAGATCTGCGATCACAGCCCTCATATTGGCCACAAAAGCCAGGCTGTACCCGTAGCCCTGGAAACCTTGAATACAAAAAAGGTGATGAGCCCTGATCCTGAGGCGTTTGGATTCGGAATTTTCAAGCATGTTTTTCTCCGGCATAAAAATTTGTTAAAAATCCACCAATCATTCTATCTTATCAATTAGTTATATCATATCAATTAATTATATCATATCAATTAATTATATCGCATCAATTCATTCTATAGTATCAATTCCGGAATCATTTAAGGCAGGTAGTTCCCTTAGCGAAAGAGTAATAGAAGGAGCTTCCGAGTGTGCTGCAAAGAGAATGTCATAACCTGTTTTTAGCCCGAGCATTATATTGAGGTCGGTCCTGTCGTCGTTTAAGAGCAGGGCCTGGCCGATAGGGTTGCAGGCGGGTTCAAACCCCGAATGCTCACATTTCCTGAGCCCTAACTTCGCTTTATCAAAGCTGCATACCTTGCAGCAGACCGAAAAGACTTCAAAGTAGCGTGAAAGGATCTCATAGACAAGTCGGGATTCCCTTTCGTATTCGATACAAAAAGCAATCCCGATTTTACCGTACCCCAGTTTTTTTGCGTAAATTGCAATCTCTTCAAGCTTTGTCTTTTTCGCAGGCTCGGATTCAAGCCAGGCAGAGACCTGTAAAGATTTCAAATCCGCCCCCCTGTACTCAAGCCCCGACTTGATAACAGAACAGTTTTTGCCTTTCAGGCACTCCTTATTCCTGCACAATGCACACTGCATTTTTTCGCCCGGCTGTTATAATGTGGATAGGTACTATCAGGTACTATTACAGATCATAACTAAACTTTGAGGGTATAAATATTTCCATGAAAGCCATACAAATATTTGCAGAGATGGGGTAAAATTTGCATAGAGGCGTTCAAGCACTGAAAATACCTCAAATAAGTAAGAAAAATGAGTAAAGGCCCAAAAAACATAAAAGGGAAACAAAAATGAAAAATAGGAAAAAGGAAAAAAATAAAAAGATTGGGACTGAAAAAGGTTATTTCTGCCTGGCCTTGGGCAGGGGGCCTTCATAAATCTTTTCAAGGGCCTGGACGATTTCTTCGATTTTGTTAAAGGGAATTCCTATAAGCATTTCATCATTCTCGATGTCCGTGGCTTTCCTGCAGCCGAAGCAGCCGAGAGAGACGTTTATATCTCCGGAAAGTGTCGGCAGGATGGTGGTGTCGGCACAGGTCGCCTGGAAGGCTGCGCTGCTAAAGTTTACTCTTCCGCCCCTGAAATAGGTGCTTGCAGGGATGATCCAGTAAACGGTTTCGGGCCGGTCCACAAGAATTACCACGTCAGGTTCGACTTTTGCGTCCTTTAAGGGGCCTACGACCGTTGCAATCCGGCTCTCAGGCTCAAAGGCAGGACGCTTTGCGACCATTTCGGCTGCAGCTTCCACACTGTCAAACATCCCGAGGTTGTGGTGGAACTCTCCTGAAGCGACTTTCTCCGGAGTAGGGATGAGCCCGAGGCTTGAAGCCCCTACCACGCAGGCATGCTTGTCGGCCGGGATTACGAAAGATTCTCCTTTCCTGGCTTTCATTATGGACTGGCAGTGCCGGAGGTTTTTCTCCGGAACTTCGTACCCTTCGGGGATAAGTTCTCCTTTTTTGATTACCTTCACTGCCACCGGTTCGTATCTAAGGTCAAGGAACTTGACCAGTTTCTCTGCGATTTCAGCGTAATCCATATTACTTCCTCACCGACTGTTTATTAAATAATATTAACAGGCTGTTACATTATCTAACTTTCGAACTTCTCGATCTTTCAGAACTTCTTAATTTCAAGGGCCTTTGGGCTCCCTTTGCTCCAGGAAATCTCAGAAAGCCTGGTCTCAAGCCGGGTCCAGAGTTCCCGGATAAGGTTTGCAAATTCCACGACATCTTTGTCCCCGACAAGAGAAGCATACTCAATTACAGTTTCTTCCCTGAGCATTGCCCTTGTGGGAACGTCTGCGTAGGGAAGTTTTGCAAGCACCGGAACCCCGGCTTCTTCACAGAACAACTCGATTTCCCGGCTCTTCTTTTCGTTGAGGTCGGACCTGTTGATACAGGCTGCAGCGGGAATTCGGAAATGCTGTGTAAGTTCGACTGCCCGTTTCAGGTCGTAGAGCCCCGAAACCGTGGGTTCGGTGAGAAGGAGGACAAGGTCGGCCCCGGTAATTGCTGCCATTACAGGACAGCCCGTGCCGGGAGGACCGTCAATGATGACCAGCTCTTTTGCATAGGTTTCCGCAAGATCCCTTGCCTTTTTCCGGACAAGGGTCACAAGCTTTCCGCTCGCCTCTTCTCCTATACCCAGCTCTCCATGGGCCATTGGCCCGAAACGGGTTATGGAGGAAACTGCCTGTCCTGAAACTCTCGGAGCCATAGACACCGCATTTTCGGGGCAGGCAACGGTACAGACTGCACAACCTTCGCAGCTATACGGGTTTATTGTGAAATTTTCAAGGACTGCACCGAACCTGCAGGCTTCCAGGCAGCGCCCGCAGCCAGTGCAGCGCTCAGGGTCGATTGAGGCAAGCTCAAGCCCGGAGCTATCTTCTTTTTCCAGCACCCCGGGAGTAAGGACCAGGGGCAGATCCGCGGCATCCACATCGCAGTCCGCAAGGACTGCATCCTTTGCAAGGGAGGCAAAAGCTGCCGTAAGGGTGGTCTTTCCGCACCCGCCTTTTCCGCTGATTACGGCTAACTGTTTCATTCCGTTCCCTCGCCGCTTTCCATAATGGCCCTTATTGCCGAAAACATGCCTGCAAACTTCTCTTTCCACTCCGGCATTTCCTCAACGAAGGGGATACCTTCGGAATAAAGCTGCGCAATCCTCCTGTCATCCGGGATGCGGAGCAGGATAGGAATGCCTTTTGCCCCGCAGAACTCTTCCACCCTGGAATCCCCAAGCCCGTCACGGTTCAGGACAACCCCGAATGGGACCTTCAGGGCCTTTACTGCTTCCAGGGCAAGCCTGAAGTCATGGAAACCGAATGGTGTGGACTCGGTAACAAGCACACAGTAGTCTGCAGCCCCAATCACAGCAAGGACAGGGCACGCCACCCCTGGAGGGGAATCGATGATTGCAGGCCTGCTATTATCAATATGCCGCTGAAGGGCCCTGATGAGAGGGGTCGCCGCGGCTTCCCCGACGTTCAGGACCCCCCGGGAGAATTCAAGGGAAGAGTCGGACCTCGCACTTTCGAGAATACCAAGGATCCCTGGTTTTTCCCTGACAGCCCCTTCCGTGCAGACGAGCCCGCACCCTCCGCAACCGTGGCAGAGGGCCGGAAAAACCAGAACCCTTGAAGGAAGTGCAGCCAGGGCATTGTAGCGGCAAAAATCAGCACACTTTCCGCAGAGGGTACACTTCTCAGGGTCGATTTCCGGGACCTGGCAGGTAACATATTCCAGCTTTTCAAGTTCAAGGCCCAGAAAGAGGTTGCAGTTGGGCTCCTCCACGTCGCAGTCGAGGAGATGCACGCCTCCCAGGGAAAGGGCCAGGTTTACCGCAACCGTGGTTTTCCCGGTACCGCCTTTCCCGCTTGCTATTGCAACTTTCATTAAGGTTCCGTCCTCAACCGTGAATAAGCGGAAGCAAGAAGGTCATGCTTCGGTTAATGGTGGTGCCCGTGCTCGACACAGGTATTCTCAGACGTAGCATCCTTGAGAAGTCCGGACTCCCAGGCTTCAATCGTGTCCCGGACAGTGCCACCGGCTCCCACGAAAACCCTGATCCCGTATGATTCAAACATCTGGAGGGCTTTGTACCCAAGTCCCGCGCAGAGCATAATCTCCACTCCGTTCCGGAAAAGGTACTCAGGAGGCAGGCCCACACCCCCCATATGTTCGCTGTTGTTCGGGATTACGGAAACTTCCCTGGAATCGATGTCCAGGATCGTGTAAGTGGGAGCTTTTCCGAAATGCTGTTCAACAATTCCTTCAATGCCGTTATTATCCCTTGTGGGTACGCACACTTTCATAGAAGCACCTTCAAATTATATTTTCACTTCGCGTTTATTTTCGCTCAATGTTTGAAATATAAAAATATCAGTTGTGAATTTAATTTAACTATTTTTCATACCATTGTGAGCAGAAGAATTCGGGCTGTCAATAATGCAGAGGTCCCCGGCCTCATACTGTTTAAGGGCATCAGCTACCGTGCCTTTGACTCCGACCCGGACCTCAACCCCTACTTCAGAGAGAATGGAAAAAGAGTTGGGGCCCACGCTGCCCGTTAAAAGGATATCTGCTTTTGAATTTACAATTGCCTCTGCAGCCCGGATCCCGGACCCTCCGGAAGCCTCAGGGCCGGGATTTTTGAGGGATGTCACTGACCCTGTATCCAGATCAACGATTACGAAGTAACCGCATCTCCCGAACTGGGGATCCACTTCGGACTCAAGATCCTTTCCAGTTGAACTTATGCAAACTTTCATTTTTTATGCTCCGATTTCAGAATCCTGACTTTCGGGAATGATTTTGAGAGGTGATACGGGTGCCTGAGCACCCGCCTGAACCCAGGGTAACTCCCAGGATTAAAGGAGTTCCAATTTCACACATTTGTGTGAAAATATAAATAGCTTTCTACCCAGCGATAGAAATTTTTATATATATATTCCCCAATGTGCACAAATGACCAAAAAAGTACAGAAGTGACAATTTTTAAGGAATACTGTTTAACATTCCAGTCCATGCCGTAATTCCCCGGATTAGTACGCACACATAAAGAGTGGCGGCTTTAGGATTCTGCTTTTCATCACTTGTCTTTTTCAGGCCACCGCGAGGAATTTCACACTTTTGTACATAAATATATATAGTTTTTCATGTTGAAAGAGAAAATATTATATATTTATTCCACAATGTGCATAAGTAATCCATGAAAAAATGCAGAGGAAGACCAAAGTGTCCGAGGCGTGTGGAACAAACGCCCGATGTCACGTACTTCAAGCCAAGAGGGGTCCCACTGTCAGAACTTGAAGTGGTGTCCCTTACCGTAGAAGAGCTGGAAGCTCTGAGGCTTGTGGACCTTGAAGACCTGCGGCAGGAAGACGCAGCTGCCAGGGTAGGGATTTCAAGGAGGGCTTTCTGGGAAGACCTTAAAGCCGCCAGGATGAAGGTAGCTCTGGCCCTGAGTGTGGGAAAAGCGATAGAGATAAAAGGCGGCAACTATATCCAGGCAAAGAGTACAGACACGGACGAAGATTCTGACACGTGAAAACGGGGATAACTTCAAAGTTCTGAGATTTCACAACAGGCGATTAAAAATGACAGATAAGATTCAACCACTGGAAAGCTTATCAAAAAAGCCTGAGGAACCTAAAATAGTAGTCAACCTCAGGCGCATCAAACGTAAGATCATGGTCATGAGCGGGAAAGGAGGAGTCGGGAAGAGCACCGTTGCTGCAAACCTTGCAGCCGGGCTGGCCCTGCGCGGGTTTCAGGTAGGGCTTCTTGACTGCGACATCCACGGCCCGACCGTCCCCATAATCTTCGGGCTCGAGTCCGAAAGGCCCGAGGTAGATGAACACGGAATCCTTCCCATACAGGTCTTTTCCAACCTATCGGTAATGTCCGTCGGTTTTTTACTGGAGGATAAGGACTCCCCCATTATCTGGAGGGGCCCTGTAAAGATGGGGGCAATCAAGCAGTTCTTAGAAGAGGTGTACTGGGGAGAACTTGACTTCCTCATCATCGACCTGCCCCCCGGCACAGGAGACGAACCCCTGAGCGTAGCCCAGCTCATCCCCAACTGCGACGGCTCCGTGGTTGTCACAACCCCCCAAGACGTAGCCCTGGTCAGCGTCCGCAAATCAATAAGGTTCTCAGACAAGCTCAAAGTCCCTGTAATCGGGATCGTGGACAACATGAACGGCCTTGTCTGCCCCCACTGTGGCGAACTGATAGAAGTCTTCGGAAGCGGCGGCGTAGAAAAAGCCTCAAACGATTTCAACGTCCCCGTCCTTGCCAAACTCCCGATCGAGCCCAAAGTTGCCGAAATGGAAGACAAAGGCACAGTCATCCAGGGCCTCGACCACAGCACGGAGTGGCAGAAAAACTTTGAAAAAGTTGTGGATGCAATTCAAAAGACCCTGAAGGAAGAATAAAACCAGTTAAGGTTTATTCATTTCCACATCTTTTTCATTTTTCCCTTTTCTTTTTTTCAGCATTTTTTCTTTTTATTCTGTTCTTTTACTTTCCGGGATTTTTCGATTTTTATTCAGTTTTTGCATTTCAGCATCTGTGTTTCTTTGTTAATAAATTTGAACTTCCCACTCAACTGCCGAATTCCGCCCCCAGGGAGCAGGAGAAACAAAATTATTTGTCTAAAAAGAATCTACCAACAATGCCCATACCCATTTAAGGGAAGAAATAAGAAATTAACAGATTAACGGATAAGGAACAAAAGATACAAAATTAACAAGATCAGAAAAACAAATAAGAAATAAGCAGAAGGGGGCAGTATGAAAAAAATTAGCCTACTGATAATCCTCCTTGCAGGTGTGCTCCTCACGGCCGGCTGTACGGAAGAAAATGCGGAAAATCCCGCGGGCCCTCCGGAAATACCAGAGGGCTCCGTTGTCGAAGTAAACGAACTTGGGCAAATAAACGAAGCCCTCGCCGAAGGCCCTGTTTTCCTGAAACTGGGAGCCGAATGGTGCAGCCCCTGCAGGGCAATGAAACCCATCCTGGCTGAGATGGCGGTCACCTATGAAGGAAGAGCCACGGTCATGTCTGCGGACATAGATAAAAGCCCTCAACTTGCAGCCTATTTTAAAGTGGGCTATATCCCGGACTCCTGTGTAATCGTGGGGTTTGAGGACGGGAAATATAGGTACATGCAGGAGGACGGAAACGTCACAGAAGACAGGTACCGGGCCAGGATGATCGGACTCCATGACAAAGAAACTTACGAAGAGCGCCTGGACCTGGCACTCCAGCAGGTTGAAAAGGACAAAGCTGAACAAAAAAATGAAACTGCCGAATGAAAAACTGAACCCAGGAACGGAAATCCTGAATGAAAACCAGGAATTCAGGAATGAAAACCAGGATGCTGGGAATGAAAACAGGACTTCAGAATGAAAAAGCGGATCTAGACAAAACCGGACCCTGAAAACCATGTTTCACGAAGCGATAACTCCCCTGGCTGCCTTTGGCGCAGGTGTCCTGAGCGTCCTTTCCCCCTGCATCCTCCCCCTTTTGCCTGCAGTCCTGGCCACTTCTGCCGGGAAAGGAAAACTCAGGCCCCTTACGGTAGTACTCGGGGTTTCCATAACCTTTACCTTAATGGGAATAATCAGCTCCGCCTTCGGCGCAGTTTTCGGGGCCTATATCGAATATTTAAAGCTGACTGCAGGGATTCTCATAATCATAATGGGGCTTGCAATGCTTTTTGAACTCAACATATTCAACGCCTTTGCAAGGCTCCCCCTCCCTGTGGACCTGAAAGCAGAAGGAGCGACTGCAGGCCTGCTGCTCGGGCTTTCCCTGGGCGTGCTCTGGATCCCCTGTGTGGGCCCGATGCTGGCTTCAATCCTGACCATGGTAGCCGTGGAAGGGGATGCGGCATACGGAGCTTTTATGCTCTTCATCTACTCCCTGGGCTTTGCCGTGCCTATGCTCCTGCTGGCTTACTCCATGCACCTGTCCTCAACAAAACTCAGGCTGATCTCCCGGTATGATGCGGCTTTCAAGAAGGGAGCCGGGATAGTCCTCGTGCTTGTAGGGCTCTGGATGGTCTACCAGAACCTGTTCAGAGGGCTTTTCAGATGACTCATTTAAAATAGTGAAAGCGGACGTAAAAAGAAAAAAAAGGACGGAAAAGGGAAAGAAAAAGGGACCAAAAAGAGAAAAAAACAGGACGGAAAGAAAGAAGAAAGAGAAAAACGGAATGGAAAAAGAAAACGGAAAAGCAGAGAATTTTACTCCTCGCTTTCCCTTGCGATTGCCACGAGTTCGTTTACGCAGGCAACAGCCATCGGAGTCCCACCCCTGGTCCCGACACAGCTTATGGAGGGGATGGGGATTTTAAGGTCCCGGACCATTTCTTTTGACTCGGCTGCATTTACGAAACCCACGGGAAGCCCGATGATAAGGGCAGGCCTCAAGCCTTTTTCGATCATTTTGCAGACCATGATGAGGGCAGAAGGAGCATTTCCGATTGCTATAATGCTTCCTTCGAGCCTGTCCCTGGCAGCCAGGTAACCTGCAGAAGTCCGGGTAATCCCGTACTTGTTAGCGATTTCGGAATCAGGGTCCTCGTCGAGCACGCAGATGATTTCGGACTTGTGCCCCACACGGGTGATCCCTGCCTTTACCATGTTGATGTCCACAAAGATAGGGGCGCCTTTTTTGATCGCTTCCACGCCTGCAGGGATGGGGTCATTAGAAAAGCGCATGATGTCTGCTACGGAGAGGTCCCCGGTGGCAATAACGCAGCGCTGGCGGAAACGGTCTTCGGGGGTGTTGTTCCCGATGATTTCCTGGATCATTGTCCGGCTTTTCATGTAGATGGCTTTGGCCTCTTCGGTCCTTGCGCCGGAGTCCCTGCAGATGCTCACAAGTTCGGGGTCAACATCCACGGTAAGCTCGGTAAACTCCTCAAGGTTTTCAAGAGCCACGGCTTTCCCTTCACTGCTTTTTTCAGTAGTCATATTTCTTATGATACCCCCTGGGTGTGATGATGATATCCTTTTTCGGAGACTTCCAGATCCTGGACTCCCCGTTGCCTATGAGAATGGCGGTGCTCATGTCGACCCAGTCCTCGTACTCCATGACTTCCCCGAGGGTTGTTACGATCTGGTCCTCGCCCTCACCTCTCATGGCGTTCTTGACAAGCCCTACAGGCACGGAGTCGGACTTATACTTGCGGATGATTTCGATTGCCCTTGCAAAGTTGGATTTTCTCTTGCGGCTCTTAGGGTTGTAGAGCCCGATCACAAAATCAGCGTCTGCTGCCATGTTAAGCCGCTTTTCAATAACATCCCAGGGGGTCAAGAGGTCGCTTAAACTGATCACCGCAAAGTCCGTCACCACGGGTGCGCCAAGAAGGCTTGCCCCGGCAAGGACTGCCGTGACCCCGGGCAGGATTTCGATGTCCACGTCAAGGTTCTCGTGTTCAGCTACCTCCAGCACAATGCCTGCCATGCCGTAGACGTTGGTGTCTCCCCCGCTGACCATGACCACGTTTGCGGTTTTTGCAAGTTCCACGGCTTTTCTGGCCCTTTCGACCTCTTTTCCCATGAAACTCCGGATTACTTCCTGGGTGCCGAGAAGGCTTTCCATCTGGTCAAGGTAGGTACTGTTCCCGAGGACATAATCGGCATTGAGGATAACGTCCCGGGCTTTGAGGGTCAGCTGTTCCACGGAGCCCGGTCCGATCCCTACAACGTAGAGTTTTCCGCCGGATGCCTTATCTTGCGATTGCGATTGTGACTCTGCCATAGACTTTCTTCCTGCAAATCAATTCTTTTTTTTCCGAGAGGGCCAGGGCCGCAGGCTCTGCAACCCCTTTTAACCCGAAGCGCGAAGCCTGGGACGAGGAAGGGGGGTTGTAGCTGTTCAGCACTTCGTCCGGCAAAAAATTAACCGGAATGCCGAGCAGTTCTCCTGCTTCCAGCAGTCCCTGTTCATTTTCCTTGAGTTTCGCAGAGGCGAAGGCCGTGACTTCTTCAAGGCTCGCCCCGCACTCCTCGAGCGCCTGCTTCACAGCCTCAACGACTTCTTCTGTTGTTATGCCCCTGCGGGTTCCGATTCCTATGATCATCCGTAATCGTCTGTCTGCTGCCATTTAATGCAGCTGTAGGCTCGGTTAGCTATCAATTCAATTAACTTCAATTAACTTCAATTAACTTCAATAACTTCAATTAACTTCAATTAACTTCAATAACTTCAATTAACTTCAATTAACTTCAATTAACTTCAATTAACTTCAATCAATTTCAATCTGTGTTGCTTTCCTGCCAGGCCGACTCCTGCCGCTTCCTGATGAGCACGGAGACATCCTCGTCCACGACGACAATTCTTGGCCCTTTCACTTCAAGGACCTCAACCTCCTGGTCAAGGAGTGCACAGTTTACGGCTACCGTGGAGGCTTTATTGAAGATCTCACAGCCCAGGCGGTCGGCTATTCCCTCAACCGAGGGTTTCCCGTGCACTTCCGTGGCAGTGGTGAGCACAGGGACTGCCCCGAGTTCCGAAAGCTTTCGAGCGATTTCGTTTGCCCCGTGGTGGCCCCCGAGAAGGGGAATTGCGAAGTTCAGGTTAGAGTCCACAACGACCACGGCGGGGTCCGACCACTTATTATTCAGAAGGGGGGCTATGTCCCTGACCACGATGCCTGTGGCAAAGACCGCAACGATTGCCCCATACTTTTCAAAAGCCGTTTCGAATATTCCCTTTTCGTAAAGGAGGAGGTCGGCTCCCAGATGCTCCGCTATCCGGGCAGCAATTTCCCGGTTCCTTTCAAATGTAATTACAGCGGTTCCTGGGGCACTCCGTATAAGTAGGACCTCCTGTAGTTTTTGGGGTCGACAACCCCGCCGATAATAATCATTGCCGAGCGCGTGATCCCGGCATCCTTTACCTTATCAGCAATGTCTTCTACAGTCCCTGTGATAACTTCCTCATCTTCCCAGGAAGCATGGAAAACCACTGCCACAGGAGTGTCTTTCGGGCAGGTGACTTTCTCCATGATTTCCCGGATCTTCTGGGTGCCGAGGAAAATCGCCATTGTCGTGTTATAGGCAGAAAGCTCGGGGATGAGGTCTTTTTCCAGGGTCTTTCCCGCAGGGCGGGTGATGATGAGGGTATCGGAGACCCCGTTTAAGGTCAGCTGGGTACCAAGAGCAGCTGCACTTGCAAAAACCGAAGAGACGCCTGCAACCCTTTCGACTTCAATGTCGTATTTTCTCAGCTCTTCCATCTGCTCAATAACGGACCCGTAGAGGGAGGGGTCTCCACTGTGGAGCCTGACCACGAATTTCCCTGCATCGACTGCTTCTGCGATTATTTTCGTGGTCTCGTCAAGGGTCAACCCGTAGCTGTCCACGGTTTCTCCTTTTGCGTAGTTAAGGACCTCGGGGTTTACAAGGGAACCCGCATACATCACAAGGTCCGCTTTTTCAAGCATTTCGCGCCCCAGCACGGTAATGAGTTTGGGGTTTCCGGGGCCTGCCCCTACAAAATAAACTTTCCTTTCCATCTGACCATTCCCTTTGCTTTCTTGCTTAACCTGGCTGCCAGGATACCTCAAATTCCGGATACCCTTATCTGGCCGCATTTATTTTTTGCCGTAGATGATGCTGAAATAATTCCCTTTTTCCGGGATCTCTTCTTTTTTGCTGATTATAACTTCGCTGTCCGAAAAGAGCTTTTCTGCAAAGACAAACTCCGTATACCCTTCAGCTTCGAGCTGTTCCACAATCTTTTTCGGCTGCGTGGCTTTCAGGTGGATCTTGTACCCGATCTCCGAGCCGTCGCTGACCTCAAAGGAACTTTCAACCGCCACATCAGTCCTGGCGGCAAAAGAGGTGATGGAACTAATGCCGGGGATGGTTGCGACCTCGACGTCCGGGTAGTGCTTACGCATAACTTTTTTAAGGTGAGTGAAAGTGGAGAAAAAGTTAGGGTCGCCTATAAGCCCGAAAGCCACGGTTCCATTCCTTGCCTCTTCTGCCACCCTGTCGGCATTTTCTTTCCAGAGGGCATTGAGGACCTCGATATCCCTTATCATGGGGAACTCAAGGATTTCGGCATCCGCATAAGGGGCAACAAGCTCTTCTGCCATGCGCCCGGGCACGTATACTTTATCGCTGTTTTTCAAAACATTAACCGCTTTCAGGGTCAGAAGTTCAGGGTCTCCGGGACCAAGTCCTACTCCTATTAACATCTTATCGCTCCATAGATATCAAAGGTAAATGTAAAGGCATGAATTCAGGACATGAATTTAGCGCTTATCTTCTTACACTTGCATATTCAGCAATTGTTTCTTCAGCAATTGTTTCTTCAGCAATTGTTTCTTCAGCAATTGTTTTTTCAGTGCTTTTTTCCTGCAACTATGTACACCGGGTTTTCCGGCTTGAACATGGTTTCTCCGGCAATCGGCGCACTCCTCGAAACAGCCACATGGACGACTTCATCAAAAATCCCAAGCTTTTTCATGGCTTCAATCGTCCTTACTACGGTCTCGATGCGGACGGCGTTTACCACAATGCTCCGGGCATTCTTTTTGACCAGATTCTCAAGCACGGATTCAATGTTTTTCGTCCCGCCGACAAAAGCACAGTCTATTGAATCGATGAGTTCTTCCGAGCCCAGGATTTCAGAGGCTTCCCCGGCAAAAAGCCTGGCATTCCCGACATTGAAATTCCTGAAGTTCGTTTCGGTAGCTTTAAGGGCTTCCTCACGGGCATCGATTGCGTAGATTTTCAGGTCCCGGGCAATCCGGGCTGCTGCAATGGACACCGATCCCGTGCCGCAGCCTACGTCTGCAAACCGGTCCCCATCCTGCAGCCCGAGCTTAAAGAGGGACACCGCAATTATTTCCGGTTTTGTCGGACCGCCGCTAACACTTATTATTTCGGACATGTTCCACCTGGTAAAGTAAAGCAAATATACCGAATGTAAATTAAATATGTGCCGATAAGAATTTAATTAAATATATGCAACTATAATTCTGAATTTTATTAAATTAACTTTGGATTAACCCGGGCAAGTTACGAATTATATGCCCGGAAATATATAAATTATCTAATTCAGATCAACTTGAATATAAATATAATTTGTTCTAGATATACCTTATTATCGAGAAGTAGTGAACTTCAGGAAAGTAAACTTTCATGCAACATCCGGAAGTTCAAATAAAATACCCGTTCATGCAGGAACTGAAATTGAGAAAACGCCCGCAGGAAAAGGTTATCTCCGTACTAATTTAATACCTGCTAGCGATATGATTCCAGAATATCTGCCACCGGAATTCCTTCCCCCTGTTGTCCCTGAAAACCGTTTTCAATCTGAGTTCCGGGTACCGGGGCTCTCAACGGCCCCGAATTGGCCGGCTTTTCCCAGAAGTAAATCCCTGAAGATAAGAATTAAAACCTGAACTTCGGATTATACAGCCAAAACCTGAAAGGCAACTTTTCCCAAAATATGTGTGCTTCTTTTGGAATCGAGGTATTAGTTTACCTTCATGCCATAATAATCAAAATTTTAATTGTGTATTTAGAGAAAATAGTAAAAAGTGGAGAGGGAGGAAAGCAGGGAAAAAAGAAAAAAACATTGGAAAAAAGGAAAAAAATTGGGAGAAAAAGAAATTTAGGGATAAAACGAAAAATAATGGAAAAATGGGTCTTCTGCAAGCATATATTCTTAAATCTTCATCATATACCAGACTTATTCTTCATCATATACCAGACTTATATTGGATTTGGATTGTATTTGGGAGAGATATTATATAATAGTTAAAATAAATTTTTCCCTTTAAAAGAAAGAGATTTCAACTATAACCACATATATGTGTGCAGATTACCTGCCATAAGGGAAACATAAGTAGGGCTCCAAAAAATATTTTTAGGGGAAAGAAGGAGAAATTTCCCGTTTATTGCACCTGGTTTTTCCAACATTATAATGCATGATAGCATTTTTTTCACACAGGAAAAAGACCCCCCGGCAGTGCAAGCCCGCTCCCCCGAGAAAGGGCACTGCAATTTGAAAGTAAGGAGGAAAAGGGATGAAGGTTTACGAATCATATGATGATCTGCCCAAATTAAAGCTGCCCTATGGAAATGAAATATTCATAAGCGACAGCACTATCCGCGACGGCTCCCAGATGCCAGGGATAGTCCTGAGCAGAGAACACAAACTTCAGATCTATGAGTACCTGCACGAGATAGGGATCGAAAAACTGGAAGCTTTTGTTTTCAACAAAAGGGACAGGGACGCCGTAGAACTCATGTTCGACCTGGGCTACGAATGCCCAGAGATTACAGGCTGGGCAAGGGCTGCCCGGAGCGACATAGACAAAATCCTGGAAGTGGACGGACTTGAAGAAACCGGGATCCTGATGTCTGTTTCCGATACACATATATTTTCAAAGATGAGGCTGTCCGGTAGGGAAGAAGCCGAAGAGAAGTATCTGGACGCCCTGCAGTACGCAGTCGACCACGGGCTCCGCACCCGGGCCCATCTGGAAGACATGACAAGGGCGGATAACTATGGCTTTGTCTTCCCCCTGGTCGAAAAGATCATGGAGATCGATCCGGAATGCATCATCAGGGTCTGCGACACCGTGGGATACGGGCTGCCCTTCATTAACATCGACGAACCTTACGGGATCCCGAAAATCGTCCAGCACCTCAAAAAAGAGATAGGGGTAAAGAACATAGAGACCCACGTCCACGACGACTACGGGTTTGGGGCTGCCAGTTCCATTGCAGGCTTCTGGCACGGAGCAAACTGGACCAGCGTGACTTTCCTGGGGATCGGGGAACGCGCCGGGAACAGCGAAATGGAAAAAATACTCCTCTTCCTGGCAGACAGGGTGGAAGGCTTTGAGAAGTACAACCTGGAACCGATCACCCGCTTTGCAAAATTTATGGAAAAGGAACTGGGCCTCAGGGTCCCCAGGAACAAGGCGGTTGTCGGGAAAAACATCTTTGCCCACGAGTCCGGGATTCATGCAGCAGGAGTCCTGAAAAACCCCTTCAACTACGAACCCTATCCCCCCGAGCTGGTGGGTGGAAAACGGCTCCTGCTTATAGGAGACTCCTCGGGACTGGAAGTGATCCGCCACAGGATCCAGGAAACCTTAAACGAACTCCTTGATGTGGAGACAATAGTCGAAAAAGACGATGAAAGGCTTCTGAACATCCAGCAGGATATCCAGAGGCTCTACGACAACGAAGAGAGGGTTTCCTGCATCTCGGATGAAGAACTCCTGACCTACGTCGAAAAATACTTCCTTTACCAGCCCATCTGCAACCCGGCCCATACCGGAAGGGGAAAGCTCAAAAATAAAGGAAAAATCCCTGAACCTAAAGAATGAAACAAAAAATCGGATAAAAATAGAATTCAAAATATAGGATTAAAAATAGAATTCAAAAATCGGATTAAAAATAGAATGTAAGGAGTGGTATAAGGTCCTCCTGAGACCTCATATCAACCCACACTAATTTACACTTCAGAACTACTTCAGAACTACTTTAGAACTATTTCAGAACTTTACGTAATAGCTATACATTATAAGTTTACTTCAGGATTTCTGCCGTGTATTTTGCAATCTCGCCAGCCATTTCGCTGAGTTTTGCGCTGCCTCCGAGGTCGTAGGTCACGTACTTGCCTTCGGAAATCACGCGCTCAGTGGCTTTGAAGATGGCTTTGGACTTCTCCTTTTCACCCAGGTAATCGAGCATCCAGGCCCCTGCAAGGACGGTTGCCACAGGGTTTACCTTGTCCAGGCCTGCGTACTTGGGGGCGGAGCCGTGGGCAGGTTCGAACATGGCAAAGTTGTCTCCGATATTGGCGGAGTAGATCATCCCGATACTGCCGACCAGGGCCGAGCACTCCTCACTGATGACGTCCATGAAGAGGTTGGTGGACAGGAGGACTTTCTTGTTGAAGATCTGCGGGTTCTTGATAAGCTGCATGGCGATGTTGTCGATGTGGTAAGGCCAGACCTCAATGTCAGGGTATTCCTTCCCGACTTTTTCAACTTCCTCGAGGAAGGAGCCGCATGTCAGTTTAAGGATGTTGCTCTTGTGGATGGGGACAACAGCGTCGTAACCTCTCCGCTTTGCTTCTTCAAAGGCATAGCGGGCAATCTTACTTGAGGCCGTGCGGGTAATTTTGCGAATAGCTATCGAAACATCATCCGTGAGTGCGATTTCTTCACCAATGTAGAGGCCTTCCGTCCCTTCCCGGACACAGATGTGTTCAACGTCTCCAAGGGGGGCATTGGAATTCGGGAAAGTTTTTATGGGCCTCACGTTTGCATAGAGGTCATACTTTCTCCTGATGGACACGGCCACACTTCTCGGGGAACCGATCCCTCCGGGGGTGGTGGTCGGGCCCTTAAAGGAGGCATCGGAACTGTCCAGGATGTCCCAGGTCTCATCCGGGATAAGGGAATTGCCTCCGTGCTCTTCCCACCAGCCGGCTCCGGCCTCACACATAATGAATTCCACATCGGTTCCGGCGGCTTCCGCGACTTTAAGCATTGCATCCACAAGTTCGGGGCCTACCCCGTCACCTTTGATAACTGCTGCAGTTTTACTCATATTCTCACCTTATGTTCAGGTCCACATTCAAAGAACTGTAGCGATTGAATAAGCTGAAAAGGGGAAAACTTTTCAAAAAATTTATTGAAAAAATATTCGAATCTTCCCGGCTACTCAAAGTAAGCCTATATATTTCAACTTTTGGGTAATAATATTATAGAACAATGATTCTTGGGAAGTAGAGGAAGCTCAAAGCCGGATCAGCATTCGGAAGGCCGGCTATAAAAGGTTACAGGAAACTTAAAAGGCTGAAGGAAACTTAAAAGGTTACAGGAAACATAAAAAGGCTACAGGAAACTTTTGAGGTGGAAGAATGCCTGCAAAAATCCCGATTACCGATAACCACATGCACATTGACCCCCGGGCCAGGGGGCTTGACGCCGTAAAAGACTTCAAAAACGCAGGAGGGACCCATATAATCCTGGTCGCCAAACCCAGCTGGTCCCTTGGAGTCAGGGTTAAAGAGCCGGAAGATTACCTCGCAGTCTTTGATGAGACCGTGGAAATCGCTACAAAAATCAGGGAGATGGGCGTGGGAGCTTTTCCCGTGCTGGGAGTACACCCCGCCGAGATCTCAAAACTTACGGAGTACATGGAACTCCGGGAGGCTGCAGAAACCATGAAAAGCGGCCTCGAGCTTGCCGCGGGATACGTGGAAAAAGGGCTGGCTGTGGGAATAAAGTCCGGACGCCCTCACTACCCCGTGTCGGAGGAGATGTGGGAAGCTTCAAACGGGGTTATGGAACATGCCTTTTCCCTGGGAAAAGAACAGGACTGCGCAGTCCAGCTCCATACCGAAAGCGTGGGGGAGCCCGAACTGAAGGACATCGCGGAAAGGGCAAGAAAAACGGGGATCAAAATGTACAGGGTGGTCAAGCACTATGCTCCTCCCCTGGTAAAGGTCTGTGAAGAACTTGGGGTCTTCCCCGGAGTTATCTCCGCCAAGGGGGCAATCGAGCAAGCCCTGGAGGAAGGGACACGTTTTATGATGGAAACGGATTACATCGATGACCCCGACCGCCCCGGTGCTGTGCTTGGTCCGAAGACAATTCCCAAAAGAACCATAAAGCTAATGGAAACACACGGAGAAGAGCCATTCTGGGTGATTCACAAGGAAAACCCGGAAAAAGTATACGATATAGAGATTGAACTCTGAATACAGGAAAGTAAACTCAGAAGAATGGATCAAGAAAACTGGGTCAAGAAAACTGGGTCAAGAAAACTGGACCAGAAAGAAAAGTAAAATCTAAAGGGCTTCCCGAAAGAGCAGGAAAAAAGGCAATATAGAGCAGGAGAAGCAGAAAAGGAAAGCTACTCCGCTCTCAGCACTCAGCACCCTGCTGCTTCCGGAACAGGACCTTTGACGGCTTTCAGGCCATCGAGGGACAAAACCCAGGCCTTGAAAAAACCTGCATAGGGCAAATCCCTGCATCGGAACTTATTTTCTTTTGATTGTAACGATATCTCCCAGGGTTGTGTCTTTCTTTAAGTGTGAAACTTCCTGGTCCAGAACATCTACCCGTTCCGTGAGTCTGATGTTGAGGGTATGTTCAAGCTTCTTTCGGACGGAATCTTCGGGCACGATTTCGCGGCGTTCGATCTTTTTTATAAGGGACGCTTTTTCCTTGATCTTTTCAGCCAGGTCTTCCTGAGACCAGCCCCGGGCTTCCCGGGCATCCCGGATAATCTGTTCGTAGTTGTCTAAGAGTTCATCTTTCAAGATGTCGAAAAAGTCTTTTTGTGGCCTCTTTAAGGTTCGTGGTGCCACACGAGCTACAGGCGAGATTTTCCTTGAAACGGGGGACCGCTTGTCAACGGGTTTGCCATACGGGGCACATTTGGGACAGACCTGGAGTTCACTGTTGTCAATTGTAATGCTTATCGGCTTTCCGTGAATCTCTGCACCACATATTTCGCATTGCATATTGATCACTTCGAAAACGCTATATACGGTATGAACTTAAATATTATTCGGAGCTCCATGACGGAAAGTACCAAAAGTAAGGATGAAAGCATGCGCAGTCACATTGTGAAGTCCGGGCCTGTGTATGACGGAATCGATTCTGAGGAACTGGATGACTCAGCTGAAAGCATCCATGACCGCGTGCGGCAACTCGAGAGCCGCAATACATTTCTTGAAGAGCAGTGTAGCCAGATCGAATCCGAAAAGCGCTATCTGGAAAATCAGAAAATCAAATATGAAAGAGAGATCCGAAAGCTGCAGTCCGAACTTGATCGCATGAAAACGTCTCCACTGATCATTGGTACAGTTATTGATGTGATCAAAAATGATCGGATAATTGTCCGGAGCAGCAACGGGCCCCAGTTTCTGGTAAATGTCTCACAGTACATCGACGAGAAAAAACTGCTGCCTGGAGCAAAGGTCGCCTTAAACCAGCATACTCTCGCCATTGCCGAGGTAATTCCTTCCAGTGAAGAGCCTTTTGTGGCTGCAATGGAAGTCCTCGAAAGCGTGGAGGTGGATTACGGCCAGATCGGCGGCCTCGATGACCAGATCCAGGAACTTCAAGAAGCAGTCGAACTTCCGCTAATTGAGCCTGAACGCTTCTCCCGGATAGGGATCGAGCCTCCGAAAGGAGTCCTTCTCTACGGGCTCCCGGGCACGGGCAAAACCCTGCTTGCAAAGGCTGTGGCCCACAGGACCAATGCGACCTTCATCAGGGTCGTAGGCTCCGAACTCGTACAGAAATATATTGGGGATGGTTCCAAACTTGTCAGGGAAATCTTCGAAATGGCCCGGAAAAAAGCCCCGAGTATCATTTTCATCGACGAGCTGGACTCGATAGCAGCCCGGCGCCTGAACGAAACCACCGGCGCGGACAGGGAAGTCCAGAGGACGCTTATGCAGCTCCTTGCCGAGATGGACGGGTTTGACAAGAGGAAAAACATCAGGATCATTGCAGCAACAAACCGCCCTGATGTCCTTGACCCTGCAATCCTCAGGCCAGGCCGTTTTGACAGGCTGGTCCATGTCCCCATGCCGACTCCGGAAGCAAGGGAAAAGATCCTTGAGATCCACTGTGAGAAGATGACACTTGAAGGAAACATTGATTTCAAGAGGCTCGCAAAACTTACGGAGAACATGAGCGGAGCGGACCTTAAGGCAATTGCTACGGAAGCAGGAATGTTTGCGGTAAGGAAGGACAAAGAGTCAGTGGGAATGGAAGACTTCCTCGAAGCGGTCGATAAGGTATCAATGGCTGCGGATGCCCAGAAGATGACCCAGAGCCTGCCGGAAACAATGTTTGTATAAAAACGTTTGTACAAACCGGGAAAAAAACCCTGTGTGGGCCTACTTATTCCCGGGAAAAATTTCTGCTTTTTTAAGCCGGGCTTCCTGCAGGATGCGGCCTTTAGTGAAAACGGCCAGGCTATTTTTACAATTTTAATACAGGGATGAATGTGGACCCGGATTTTCATATAAAGCCCGAAATTCGCATCCTTGGAATCGATGACTCGGCCCTCCTTAACGAGAAAATAATGATAGTCGGGACTGTCTTCCGGGGAGGGGACTGGATGGACGGGCTCCTCAGGGCGGAAATCACCCGGGACGGGGTTGATGCCACAGGAGTCATTGCCAGGATGGTAAAGGAGAGCAGGCACTACGGGCAGCTCAGGGTGATCATGCTCGACGGGGTCACTTACGGAGGGTTCAACGTAGTGGACATTGAGCAGCTTTACAGGGAGACGGGGCTTCCGGTCATAGTGGTCATGCGTTCATACCCGGATTTTGAAAAAATCAAAGCTGCTCTAAAGCATTTCCCGGACGGGGAAGAGCGGTGGAAGATAATAGAGAAAGCCGGAAACATAGAACAGGTGAGGACAAAGAAAGACAAAAACCCCGTGTATATCCAGAGAGCAGGAATCGGGCTCATGAGCGCAAAAAAGATAGTGAGCCTCACCTCAACAAGAAGCAATATCCCTGAACCCCTGCGAGTGGCCCACCTGATCGCGACAGGCATAATCCTAGGGGAGTCCCGGGGAAAAGCATAGTTAAGGAAGCAAAAGCCCTGTACGGGAAAAGTGTACCCTGGAAAAAAAGCCTTCACGAATAAACCTGCAGCCAGGTTATCCTGGAAATGGGGAAGCGGAGAAAACCAGGTTCAGGGAAAAAGAGAAAAATAAAAATACAAGAAAAGGCTTCAAAAAAATATAAAATATTAAAAAATATACGCCTTTAATAAAAAAATGATGGGTGTGGCGGAAGAAAGGGGACAAGAAAAACCCGACCTGGAGATTCCTGTAAGAGTAAAAAACTGGAAGTTGAACAGGAAACCCCGTAACATTAATAAAATAATTAAACAAATACAGTGTAAATTTAAAAATTGGAAAAGGAAAACTATTAAATTGGAAACTGTGTATTTGATGGTTAAAATACATATACTCCTCAATATTATCTATTAAGCCATTACCCTATCGGACTGGAGGAAAACAGTAGCATGAGATCCATTGTGGAAGAAGCTCTTGCTCGATCTGCCCTGGAGGGCAGGGGCGGGCAGGGAGATTATTTACCCCCCAATTACTCTGACGAAAACGAGAACGTAAATGCCGAACTTGAAGAAATTCTGAAAAGCCTTAAAACAACCATTAAGGTAGTCGGCTGCGGGGGCGGCGGTTCAAACAGCATCCAGCGCATGATGGGCGAAGGGATTCAGGGAGCAGACCTGGTTGCTGTGAACACTGATGCCCAGCACCTCCTTCATGTGCGTGCAGGAAAGAAAATCCTTATCGGAAGAAAGAAAACCCGAGGACTTGGAGCAGGCAGCCTTCCCCAGATAGGAGAAGATGCAGCAATCGAGAGTATCGATGAAATCAACCGGATTGTGGAAGGCTCGGACATGGTCTTCATCACTGCAGGGATGGGAGGAGGGACCGGAACCGGTTCGGCGCCTATTGTGGCTGAAGCCGCCAGGGAAGCAGGAGCCCTTACAATTGCAGTCGTCACCCTTCCGTTCAGTGTGGAAGGGCACATCCGCCGGACAAACGCCGAAGCAGGCCTGGAACGCTTAAGAGATGTTGCTGACACGGTAATCGTGGTCCCCAACGACAAGCTTATCGAGGTAGTCCCGAGGCTTCCGCTGCAGGCTGCCTTTAAGGTCTCAGACGAGATCCTGATGAGAGCAGTCAAGGGCATAACCGAGCTGATCACAAAGCCAGGGCTTGTTAACCTTGACTTTGCGGATATCCGGACGGTCATGCAGAACGGAGGCGTTGCAATGATTGGCCTGGGAGAATCCGACGGTGAGAACAAAGCCGTGGAGTCCGTGCAAAAAGCTTTAAGGAGCCCGCTTCTGGACGTTGACATATCCGGCGCAACCTCTGCCCTTGTGAACGTGGTGGGCGGCCCGGACATGACCATCTCGGAAGCTGAGAGCGTGGTCCAGGAAGTCTACAACCGCATAGACAGCAATGCCCGCCTTATCTGGGGAGCCCAGATCGACCCAGAACTGGAGCAGACCGTGCGCACCATGATTGTGGTCACGGGGGTCACATCCGCCCAGATATACGGACACGGGAACGAAAAGAATATCACCCTTAAGTACGGAATCGATTTCGTAGAGTGATCAGAGGAAAAACGTTACATTTAGAGGGATAAAAACTTCGATTGGGTAAACATTTACTGTTTTCCTCTCCTTAAAGGGAAAAAATAAAGAATAGCGATCCAATCGAAAACTATTTTTATGGTAAATGCAGTATGATGCCGATACGACTCGGCATCAAAAGCAAAATATTTAGAGACACTGACACGAGCGGGTCAAATTGAAGAAAAAACCCGGCATCGGAAGATTTTGATGCATTAAAAACCGTGCCAGTGATATCTTCATATAATAGGAATTAATAATATAATCCGCCCGGGCTTTCCTGTAAGATCGAATTCGGATAATGCAAATTAAAAAGCAGAATCCGGAAAAGGAGCACAAGGGGAAAGAACCGGAAGCGAATTAATAAAGAAATTCCAGCTAACAAAGAGTAATAAAACCTGGATGTGAATTGATTGGCAGAATCAACGTTTGAACCGAAAATAACTGTAGAAAGCGTCGGTCAGGCAATCCGGTCACACCTGAGGGTCCTGAAACTTACGAAAAAACCGTCCAGGGAAGAGTTCTTGACCATTGCCAAAGTTGCAGGTGCCGGCATCCTGGCGGTGGGAGCAATCGGCTTCATTATCTACGTATTGCTGACAATGTTGCCCCAGTGGGTGGCCCAATGAGTGAGGAATCCCTGATATTCGTCATCAAGACAACGGCAAACCAGGAAAGGTCGGTTGCGACTGCCCTTGCCAGGGTTTCGAAAAAAGAGAGGCTTGACATAAGGGCGATTCTGGCTCCCGATGAGTTGAAGGGATATGTCCTTGTAGAGGCTCCGAAATCCGGGACTGTGGAACTGGCAATTCAGACCATCCCTCATGCAAGAGCTCTTGTGAAAGGGAGTTCCACGATTGCTGAAATCGAACACTTCCTGAAGCCCAAGCCGATAGTGACAGGAATCAAGGAAGGGGCCATAATAGAAGTCACTTCAGGACCTTTCAAAGGAGAAAAAGCCCGGGTTAAACGGGTTGACGAAGGGCACGAAGAGATTACAGTAGAGCTCTTCGATGCAGTAGTTCCGATCCCCATCACAATCCGCGGGGATACCGTAAGGGTACTGAAAAAAGAAGATGAAGTTTAAGGCCGAAAATAAAAGCTCGGCGAACGGAACCACAACAAAAATTCCGCTTATTAATTAATCACCAGTACTCAATAATTCAAACAAATCTTTATACTTATTAAAACCGGTGAGACTCAGATGACAAGTATTGTTGAAGCACTTGTCCCGGGAGGGAAAGCTAATCCAGGACCGCCTTTAGGGCCGGCACTTGGTCCCCTCGGGATCAATATAAAGGAAGTAGTCGAGAAGATAAATGCAAAAACCAGGGACTACAACGGGATGCAGGTCCCTGTAAAGATAATTGTTGACGACAAGAAAAACGTCGAAATTGAAGTGGGCACGCCGCCTACCTCTGCCCTGGTCATGCAGGAAGCCGGAATCGGAAAAGGATCCGGCAACCCCGGAGGCGAAGTTGTTGGCAACCTCAGCATCCAGCAGGTTGTAAAGATCGCACGGATGAAGAAGGAAGATGTCCTTTCCTACGACCTTAAGTCAACAATGAAAGAGGTAGTAGGCACCTGTGTCCCCATGGGCGTGACCGTAGAGGGAATGAAACCCAGGGAATGCCAGAAGGCCCTCGATGAAGGCAAGTTCGATGAAGTGCTTGCCGGCGAGGAGTGGTAAGCCTTCCCGGCTATTTCCTTTTTATCCGGGATGTCCTATCCGCACCAATAGTTTTAAATGGGATACCACTTATAGCTCAACAGCTTTAAATAGCACGCTGGGATAGCCCAGGGATATAAGAGAGCTATGAACGGCTTACTGTTATTTACTTTATAACAGTAAAGGAACCCGGATTTACGGGGAGCCAACTTTAGACCGCCGTAGTAAGCCGGAACGGCTGCTTGGACAAAGGAGTTCAACACTACGGGGAGGAACAAGATGGTAGAAAAGCAAATACTGGAAGCTGTCAAAAAAGTTCTTGAGGAATCCCCAGAACGCAAATTCTCAGAAAGCGTTGACCTGGCGATTAACTTAAAGAACCTTGACATGAACCAACCGAAGAACAGAGTCGACGAAGAAGTAATTCTTCCGCACGGGCTCGGAAAAGAACTGAAGATCGGCGTTTTTGCAAAAGGTGATGTGGGCCTCAGGGCAAAAGCCGCCGGTGCCGCGTATGTTATTTCTGACGTTGAGCTCGAAGAGCTGGTAGCTGACAAGAACAAAGCCAGAACTCTTGCAAACGAGTGCGACATTTTCATCGCAGAAACCCAGTTCATGCCTATAATCGGTAAGAACCTCGGTGTCGTATTAGGACCAAGGGGAAAGATGCCGATTCCGCTCCTGGCAAACAAGGACATTGGCGAACTGATCCAGAGCAAGCAAAGCGCGGTCAAGCTCAGGTCAAAAGACAGACTCACCTTCCATGTGGCTGTCGGCAGAAGAAACATGGACCCCGAAATACTGGCAGAGAACATCGAAACAGTTGTTGCCAGGCTGGAACGTGCCCTCGATAAGGGGAAGCACAATGTAAGGTCGGTCTATGTAACGACAACCATGGGAAAATCCGAGAGGGTGATGTAAATGGCAGAAGATAGGCATCACACCGAGCACATCCCGCAGTGGAAAAAGGATGAAATCGAAAACATAAAGGAACTCATCCAGTCCCACAGTATTTTCGGTATGGCAGGAATCGAAGGAATTCTTGCAACCAAAATGCAGAAAATACGCAGGGACCTCAAAGACGTTGCGGTGCTCAAAGTCTCCAGAAACACCCTCATTGAGCGGGCTTTAGACGAACTCGGGGAAAGCATTCCCGGGATGAACAAGTACCTTGACAAGCAGACCGCACTGGTCTTTACAAACGAAAGCCCCTTTAAGCTTTACAAACTTCTCGAACAGACTAAGACCCCGTCCCCGATCAGGGGAGGTGCAATTGCACCTGTGGACATTATTGTCCAGAAGGGACCAACCAGTTTCCCTCCGGGCCCTATCCTTGGAGAACTGCAGAGCGCAGGGATTCCAGCAGCAATCGAAGCTGGGAAAGTGGCCGTAAAGGAAACTAAAGTAGTCTGTAAGGCAGGCGAGGCAGTTCCGCAGAAGCTTGCAACCATGCTTACAAAGCTGGAAATTTATCCCCTCATCGTCGGGATGGACTTAAGGTCAGTCTACGATGCCGGGACAATTTACGAGCCGGAACTTCTTGCAATCGATGAAAGCCAGTACTTCTCTGACATCATCAGAGCAGCCCAGAACGCTTTCAACCTCTCGGTCAACACGGCATATCCGACAAGCGCAACCGTCACCACCCTGCTGGCAAAGGCCTTCTCAGAGGCAAAGAACCTGGGTGTCAATGCAGTTGTCCTTGAGCCAGGAGTCATGGACGCCCTTATGGCAAAAGCCCATGCCCAGATGACCTCGGTCGCATCCGAAGCCGCTGACAAAGATGCAAACGCCGTAGACGATGACCTGAGAGAAGTTCTCGGGGCCGCCGCAAGCGCAGCCGCAGCCGCAGCAGCCGCACCCGCTGCTAAAGCGGAAGAAGCTAAAGAGGAAGAACCAGAAGAGGAAGAAGAGGACACCTCCGAAGAAGACGGAATGGCAGGACTCGGAGCCCTTTTCGGATAAACAAATTTTACGATAACTGAAATTAAAGGTGATCAATGATGGAATACATATACGCAGCTCTCTTATTGCACAACGCAGGTAAGGACATTACCGAAGAAGCAGTCTCTGCCGTTCTCCAGGCAGCCGGTATCGAAGTGAACGAAGCCAGAGTAAAGGCCCTTGTCGCAGCCCTCGAAGGCGTAGACATCGAAGAAGCAATCGCAAAGGCAGCATTCGCAGCCCCCGCAGCAGCCCCCGCAGCAGCAGCCCCTGCAGCAGCAGAAGCCGTTGTTGAAGAAGAGGTTGAAGAAGAAGAAGACACCTCCGAAGAAGACGGGATGGCCGGCCTCGGCGCCCTCTTCGGGTGATTTCAATACCTACAGCTCGCCTCAGGGCGGGCAATCTCTTTTTTTTGGCTTTGCCCACTTTATAATAATTTTTATAATTGGGTTGGAATAATAATTTTCGTTTTTATTTTATCCGGTTCATTTAAACTCCCTATTTTATCCGGTTAATTTCAACTCTCTATAATATCCGGTTCATGTCCACACTCAATTTTATGCGATTCTTTCTCCAAGGCTTTTCAAACCTTCCACCTGAGAAACTCAACATGAGGAACTCAAATTACTATTTACAAAAAAGCTATAACAGAAAAGCTCATCAATAGAACATATTCCTTTTGAACAGAATTCTGTTATTAAAAACAAAAAGCGATCCCCATGTCCCGGTTTGACCCCTTTTTCGCCGCAAAAGCCCTCTGGCAGATAAGAGTAAAAAAACGCCCCTTTGTTATCTCCCACGGCGTAAACGCCCGCTGCAATATGCGCTGCAAGTTCTGCGAATACTGGAAAGAGACAGGCGAGGAGCCGGGCCGCGAAGAGATCTTCAGGCTGCTCGAAGATGCAAAAGCCTTCGGTATAGGAGTCTACAACGCCTGGACCACGGAACCTCTTCTCCGAAACGACCTGCACCTTATCATGGCCCATGCCAAAAAGTTAGGGATGGTAACGTCCATGGTCACAAACGGTAAGCTGCTCTACGAAAAAGCCGAAGAGCTTGAGGACGTAGACTTCCTTTCGGTTTCCGTTGACGGGATAAAAAGCTATAGAGAAATCCGGAAAATGGACTTCGACTTCCTGTTAAAAGGCATCAAAAAAGCCATTGAAGTAAGAAAACTCCAGCGCCAGAAAAACCCCATCCTCCTGAACTGCGTGCTCAGCGGGAAAAACCTGGACGACATCGAACCCCTGATTTTGCTTGCAAAAGACCTGGGCACAAAAATCTCCTTTGAGCCGGTCCACGAGTTCCCCGGAATCGACAAAGAGACCTGGAACGAAATCGGAATCCGCGATAAAGAAAAGTTCCGCCGCACCGTCGACCGCATAATCGAACTGAAAAAACAGGGCTACCCCATCATCAACTCCAAAACATACCTCCGCATGGTCAGGGACGGGAACATGGACTACACATGCCGGGCGAGCAGCGTAATCATCAACGTCACCCACGACGGAACGGCAGAAACCTGCCGGGTGCAGCACGAGCCGCTCGGGAATGTAATGAGGGACGGGTTTGAGAAAGTGTGGGAGGATTCGAAAGCCCGGCGGGAGGAGATCGTGAGGAACTGTGAGGGGTGCCTCTTTTTCGGGTATACGGAAAACAGTTTGATGCAGGGGTTCAATCCGGAAGTATTGATGTGTTATGAGTGGATGTAACACCCGAATCCCGCTTCGGGAGCACGGTGTCCGTTTCGCTCGCTACGCTCGCTCAAGAGGACGAAAAAACCGTTTAATATATCTAAAAACCGGTGTGGGGATAAGCTGAGGGAATGAAAAACCAAGGCAACTGTAATACCTTATCAAACGTGTTATGTCCCATTTGCGAAGCAAATGGCCTTTTCCTGAATCCAGAATGAAAATACGAAGCGCATGAAAAAACACGAAGCAAAAACTGGATAAAAACTTTGTAGAAACCGCTACCGCCTTCGAAACCTCAGCATTATTGGCATCCGGTCCTACCAGAGGCAGCGGCTCGAATTCTCTTTGTCCGGCAGACACCGGCGCAGGACTGCGGTCTGGTCACCACCGGGGCACTGGCACAGCAGCCGAGTTCCGCTTCGGCAGCACGGTGTCCGTTTCGCTCGCTGCGCTCACTCAAGCGGACGAAAAACAGGTGGATAGATACGCATTATGAAAACACCGGAGCAAACGTAATACCGTATCAAACGTGTCTTGTCCGCTTGCTTGCAAGCGGCCTTTTTCCAGTCTTAATAAAAAATTTTGGCACATTTGATATTTTGCAATAAATCTCAAAAGTTTGCATGATCCTTACTTTTGATTGGATTCCTTAATACTATGTTAATATATATAAACTTCAATTTTTCGATACTCTCAATAGAATTCACTCATTCCTGGCCCTGTCCCAGTATATTCCTTTTTATCCAGAGCCGGAACACGTTATCCGCAATCCCGTACAGGCCCTCTTCCGGTTTGTTGACCGTCATTGTGCTGTAGAGGTCCCGCATGGAGGTGGTGAGGGAGGAGGCAGGCGCGTCCATATCCCGGGCGACCTGGCTAAGGCGCATTTGCTTTTCGGCTGAGAGGTATTTAAGGACCTTTTTTTGCTGTTCGCTGAATTTGTCCATGTAGCGGGCTTCGTATTCGCTGTCGAATTCGTCAAGCATTGCGGAGAAAGCCTTTTCCACGTCTTCGGAGCCGATCAGGGTCTTTTCTTCGAGGGAAGCGTCCTGGTAGAGCAGGAAGCCGAGTTTCTGGAAGTAAAAGGGGAAGCCTCCGGTTAGCTCGTGGATTTTTTCAAGGGCCTGGTCCGAGATTTCAATCTGCCTTGTTGCGAGCCGGCTCCGTATGTATATTTTCACATCGGCTTCCTGTATCGGTTTGAGTTCGGTCCTGGCGGCCATGAGGTAGAGGGGGGAATCAGGTTTTAAGAAAACCTCATGCAAAAGGGATATGGAAGAACCTGAGAAAATGTACCTGACTTCCAGGTGCCTGTCCATCCGGCTTTTCAGCGTATTGAAGATGCTGCCGTTAAACCTGCTGAGTTCCTGGAACTCGTCAAAAGCTACCAGTACGGGCTCTTTTTTTTCGTGAGAGAAGCTTTCGATAAACTCAAAAGTTTCCGCTATCAGCTCCTCTACTTTCAGTTCATTGTCCCGGAACCTGAGGTAGACCTTTCCCACATGCTCGATACTGCCCCCTATTTCTGCAAGGGCCCCGTAAGCTGCCGTAATTTTTTCCCTGAAAATTCCGGAAAACTTCAGGGCAAGGCCCCTGATCCTGTGTTTTTCTGCATAGGCTTCGACCAGGGCCCGGGCCGTTACCCCGAAAAAATCGGCAAGGCCGGTCATTTCCCGGCAGTTGACCGGGACAAAAAGTACCTCTTTTTCCACTGCAGCCTTGAGGTTTCCGAGCAGGGAAGTTTTCCCGATCCTTCGCGGGCCTATGATCACATTGTTCTGGGCCTGTTCCAGGATGTCCAGTGTCAACTTTTGAATCTCCCGCTCCCTTCCGATAAAGTACGGAGGCTCAACGTCCCCTCCGACCACAAACACCTTTTCGGCCATAGAATGTAGTTAAATTTGACTATATTTAAATTTAACTACTAATTTAGAAGTTGATTTTAACTAAAGAACCTGCAGCAAAATAACTGCTAGCTGGCCACCGCCGGGGCACAAGTGCAGTATCCGCAATTCCTGAGTCAAAAAAGATACCTAATATACCTGAAGAAAGATAGTTTAGTATATTTCAATTTTAGAGTAAAATAAAGGAAGTGAGCAGGATAAGTGCAATAGGAAGCTCCGGGATCGGAGGAGGAAATTATTTTCTCTTAGTTCTGGTCTGGCTTATCATAATTGTGTGTACCATTGCAGTGGTCAAGTTGAGTTTACAGAAAGACAAGCCCCCGGAAGAAGAAAAGTCCGAACTTGAGCTTGCAAATTCAAGGTATGAGAAGGGCGAAATTACTGAAGAAGAATTAGAAGAAATAAAAAAGCGCCTGTCCTGAAGGGAATATCTTGAGAGTAAGGTTCATGAGTGCCCGGGAAGCTTTGCAGTTATTGCCCTGAAGACACTCACAGGTCTTATCCGATATTTATCCGAGACCTTAATCGCTTTTTATTATTCCCAGGGCTCCGGCCGCAACTCTCCTGACCTCGGGGTCCATGTCATTCAGTTTATTGACCAGGACTTCGATTGCTTTTTTATCCCCGCTTTTTTCCAGGGCTTCGGCGGCGTACTTTCTTACCCAGTGGTTGCTGTCGTCCAGCATTTTGACGAGCGGGCTTATCGCCTGCGGGGATTTTAGGTTTCCAAGGGCGTATACGGCAGTGATCCTGAGTTCGGGGTCGGGGTCTTCAAGCATCCCCATGAGAGGGACAAGCGCCCGTTTGTCCCCCAGGTTTCCGAGGGCGTATGCGGAAGCGTTCCTTACTTCGGGGCTGGGATCTGAGAGCTTCTTGACCAGGGGAGATACTGCCCTCCCGTCCCCCAGGTTCCCGAGGGCTTCGGCAGCCTGCGTCCTGATTTCCGGGTAGGGGGAGTCAAGGCTGGAAAGGAGGGCATCAAGGGCTTTCGGGTCTCCGATTTTCCCGAGAGCGGCAAGGGTTTGCTTCAGGAGTTCCGGGGAAGGGGCTGCCGTCCGTGTGGCTGCCCGGGTATCTGCCTGTGTGCCTGCCTGTGTGCCTGCCTGTGTGCCTGCCTGTGTGCCTGCCTGAAAAGCTTCCAGCTTTTTGAGAAGGGCATCTACCGCATCCCGGCTGCCCAGGTTTCCGAGAGCTTCGGCGGCAGCGGCCTGGACTTCGGGAGATTTGTCGTCAAGCTTCCGGATAATGGGGTCAACTGCCCTTTCGTCCCCGAGCCGGGAAAGGGCCCGGACCGCCTGCAGCCTGAGCCCTCTGTCTTTGTCCTCCAGGCACCCGAGGAGTTCTCCTACCGTATCTTCGTCCCCTATCCTGCCAAGGGCCTCAACTGCGGCTTCCCGGACCCGGGAATTTTTGTCTTTCAGCCTGGAGAGCAGGGCATCTGCTGCCCTTTCGTCCCCTATGCGGCCCAGCAGTTCGGCTGCAGCCAGGCGGACCTCGGGTTTTTCATCGTAAAGGGCCTGGATGCACAGCTCCGTATCCCCGGCACTGAGTTCCGCATCCTCCGGGAGGTTTCCTTCTTTCAGGCCCCGGAGAAGGGAGGAGATGTGGGCAAATTTTTCCGACGAGGTTTTCAACCCGGAGACGTCGCTCAACATCTCCAGGGACAGGTAAACAATCGCGATCAATGAGGCTATTAACGAGAGCAGGGAAGCGAAAAGCAGGAGCTTTGCCTTTGTTTCCGGAGGGGAATATACGCTGAAAATGATGAGCACGAGCCCGTTTAAGTATATGCTCCCGGCTGCGGTGTAGGATACGATCTTAAGGGGGGGCTTTAACCTGTTTGCAATCGAATGGATGCTGTCCTGATTCTTCTGCAGGGACAGTGCAAAAATTGCAATAAACACGGCATATACCGCAGCTATCGACTGCATCACCGCAGAGGGTACCCAGAAGTAGTTGTTCGTGGTCCCGGCCCCGGTTTCGGCCCCGGTTCCTGCCCCTGTCCCGGAATCATTTCCGGAAAGAGCAGCATAGCTTAAAACAATTAAAATCAAAAAGAAAAAAACTTCCAGTTTGTACGTTTTTATGTCAGAAAATTTCATTTTTAACTGGGAACTTGTATTTCAGATATTATATAAAAATTGTTTTGTTTGAGAAGCCCAATTCATAGAAAGCTTCACTCACAAAACCTTTATCACCACCTGTCCGCCGCTTTCAAGCCCGAACTGCAGCGCAGCATTCCCCCCGTTAATTGCAATTTCAAGGAAACCGTGGCTGCCTATGAGAATGAGCGGCTCTCCCTTCCCGGCCAGACCGTAGGTCTGTACGAAGGGAACATTCCTGCCGTTTACTTCCACTTTGGAGCCGAAGTTGAAGAACTTCAGGACCACTTCTTCAGGGATGTTCGTAATCACGTTCCCGAAACTGTCGGAAAAGACCACTTCCCCAAAAAGAAAAGGCCCGTCAATCCCGTATGTTCCGAAATCAAGGTCCACGAAATCCGAAACCTCCGGCCCGACATCTTCAACCGGGAAGCCTTTTGAGAGGTGGGCTCCCACAGGCGCAAAGATGTCCCTCCCGTGGAATGTGGCGGAAATCCCGGATTTGAGCATCAGGTCCCTGTTTGTAATTTCGTAAACTTCCATATTCCCCAGGCGGCGGGCGGCAGGGACCAGGAGCCCGTTATCCGGGCCCACGAAAAACTGCTCGTTTCCGGCAGCTCCGGCTTTTACGGCAAGGGCACGGCGGGAAGTCCCGACCCCGGGGTCGACAACTGCCACATGCACGGTCTTTTCCGGAAAATAAGGGACAAGGGAGTAGAGGGCAAAAGCCCCTTCCCGAATGCCGGCCTGGGAGATACCGTGAGTAATGTCAACGATCTGAGCCCTGGGATTGATACCCAGGATCACAGCTTTCATGGCTGCGGGATAGAGGTCTCCGAAATCAGTGGTAAGGGAAATTAAGGGCATAATATCACTCGGTTTTTTTCTATTTTATAATATGGAGGTCGGGGAAATTATATTAAGATGTTAGAAAGTACATGTTAACATTGGAAATATAGAGAAAAAAATAGAAGAAGCATGGAGAAAATGAAACATACAAAAATATTATTCATACTGATTCTCATAAGCCTGGCTCTTCTTGCATCCGGGTGCGAGGAAAAAAGGAACGCCGAACAGATGACGGAGTCTTTAACGGAACCTTTTACCGAATTCTATATCCTCGGGCCTGAAGGAACTGCTGAGAACTATCCAACAGATTATGTGCTAGGGGAAAGTGGGACAGTAATAGTAGGAGTCGTGAACCATGAGCAGAAGCATGTCAATTATACAATGGAAGTTAAGCTCGAAGATAAGTCTCTGCCTTTACCCCCTGATCAGAAGTATATAAGTCTCGGGGACAACGAGACCTGGGAAAAAGCAGTTACCATAACCCCTCCCTTTGAGGGAACGCATATGATGCTCGGATTTTCTCTCTACAATGAGGGCGAGAAAGAAGTACTTGAAGGGGATATTATCTGCCTGCCTTATAGAGACCTTAATATATGGATAAATGTATCGCAGAATCTCTCGGAAAACGTTTCAATTCAATTAACGGCAATATAAATAACTGAACTGAGATTCAGCACCGGACCCTGCCGTTCTCAAAAAAGATGAAGTAATTAAATCGCGAAATCGATATCCAAAAAATGGAAAATTTCCCCTGCTTCAGCGGGATCGGAGCGCACAGGGCCCGGTAGCGCACTTCCCGCAGGCCATCTGATGAAGTTCGGGAAAAGCCTTTTCATATTCCTTAAGCTGCCTGTAGCATTTTTCCTTATCAAGCCCGCCAGCCCGGAGTGCCCCTGAAGGGCACCTGTCCACGCAGACAAGGCAGATTCCCCCTTTCTTGTGACGACAGAACTCTTCGGAGGCCCGGGAAGTCGGAGGGATTTCGGCAGAAATCAAAAGGGTCCCGAAGCGGCCTGCACACCCGGCTTTCGTGATCAGCATGTGGTGAACGCCAAAAGTGCCGAGGCCCGCAGCGTAAGCGGCACTCTTATGGGACCAGGAAATGTCGAAACCGGATTTATCATGATCAAAAACCCCCGCAGGAACCGCGGAACTTATCCCCTCTTTTGCAAGCTCGGCCCTGAGCTTTTCGTTGATTTCCCCGATCAGGCGGTCGGTCTCACTCTTGGCCTGAATCCATTCCTTCAGCGGACCTGAAGACTTCCGGTTCAATTCCACCAGTTTTTCTTCAAAGGGCAGGAAAAAGGACACCACGGTTTTTGCCTCGGGAAAGATCTCTTTCGGGTGCAGGTGGTGGGGACCGATGATATTCTTCATTTCATCAAAGATCGGGTCTTCTGCAGAGGCAAAGCCGACCAGGGGTTCCCTGTAATGGGTTTGCGTGCCTGGATTCGAGGCTTCAGTTTTTATGAGATGCTCAATCTTGTTTTTGAGTTCCGTGTTAAAGTCCATCTTATCTTCTCCGGGACATTTCCGATATTGAAGGGATAATGAAGAGATTGCGAAGAGCTCGTAAAAAACATGGGGAATTTTACTTTTATGATTACAGTTTATTTCCTTCAAGCCTTAATAAAAACTCTTTTACGTCCAGTCCGCTTGCATAACCTGTTAGCTTCCCGTTTGCCCCGATGACCCTGTGGCAGGGCACGATTATCGCAACAGGGTTCCGGTTATTTGCAAGCCCCACAGCCCGGGAAGCCTTTGGGTTTCCGACGCTTTTTGCAACCTGGCCGTAAGTCCGGGTCTCCCCGTAAGGAATTTCTCTCAGGGCCTTCCAGACGGATTTCTGGAATTCCGTGCCTTCGGAAGCCAGCTTTACATTAAAAGATTCGAGTTTCCCTGCAAAATAAGCTCCAAGCTGCCTTGAAACATCCCTGAAAAACTCTTTGTTTTCCTCCCAGCTGTCCGGAACCTCGACTTTCTTTTTGCCTTTCCGGATGTTTACGTATTTCAGCCCCTCTTCGTCTCCTGCAAGGAGTATGGGGCCGATCGGGGATTCAACGATGTGATAGTACATTTCTGTTTTCTCCTGCCGGTTACAGGTAATTCTATCGTTTATGGTAGAAATGTTTGTTCAATGCCCAGCCCATCCGGGATAACAACGGGAAACTAACTTGACCTCCAGGGACTGAACAAGGGACTATAGCTATTTTCTATGCTTATTCTTGTTCATATTCAGGAAAAGCCGGTCGTGCAGGCACGACCGGTGAGAGTGCAAGGTACTGCAAAAAGCAGAAAAATACCTTTCGCGGGGCAAAAGTAAGCAAAAAGAAAAGAAGTTGGAGGGGAGGGCACTTAAATGTCCTCGGAGCCCCAAAGTTTTCAATTCATTTTAGTCTTCCAATCGATCAACTTCCAATCGATCAACTTCCAATCGATCAACTTCCAATCGATCAACTTCCAATCGATCAACTTCCAATCGATCAACTTCCAATCGATCAACTTCCAATCGATCAACTTCCAATCGATCAGCTTCCAATCGATCAGCTTCCAATCGATCAACTTCCAATCGATCAGCTTCCAATCGATCAGCTTTCAATCGATCATTCTCCCACCGGAACCTCCCAGAAAGAACCGGAATAGACGTTCAGGCTTTCTGCGGCAGACTCGAATTTCGGGCCGTTCCTCTCTCTTTCCAGCTCCTCAAGCTGCAGGATCCTTAGCTCCACGACATCCATGGCGTCTTCAAAGAGCTGCTTGTTGATTTCGATGCCGAAGTATTTTTTCAGTTTTTCTTCGGGAGTCATCGTCGTGCCTGCAGAGAGGTAGGCAATGTAGTTTTCATTGAAGGTTTCCGGGTCTTCCCTATACTGCTTGAAGAGGGCAAGGGTTATTGATTTAGAAACTGCGTAGTTGAATGTGTAGTAGTTATTTGTCAGGTATATGTGGTTGATGTAGGTCCATTCCGCAGAGTCTCCGGCATAGTATTCGATGGAGTCGCTCCTGTATTCTTTATACAGTTCGGTCCAGAGGGCATTGAGTTCTGCTCCGCTGACAGTCCCGTTTTCAGCATCTTTTTCGGCGCAGAGCTGGTGGGCTTTCCATTCGAATTCCGTTATCATGGGCTGGAAGGAGAAGTAGTTCTGGTATTCCCCTATATGCTGGGAGAGCACTGCAACAGCAGTATCCCGATCAGAGTTTTCAACCACGTAATCGACAAAGAGCTCTTCATTGAAAGTGGAAGGGACCTCCATTTCGTAGATCGGGGCGCTGCAGTAGAGGTAATCAACGGACTGGCCCATCAGGTAGAAATGGATCCCGTGCCCCAGTTCGTGGGTGAGGGCCTTCTGGTCTGAGATCAGGCCGTTATAGTTCATGAAGATCAGGGCCGGGGCCTGCAGGGCGGAGAGTCCGTAGCAGTAGCCGCCCGGCTGTTTTCCATTCTCGGGATCAGGGTACACGTCTATGAAATTCCCTGTCACTATCTCCAGAAAGATGCCATTAAAACGGGGGTCCATCCCTGCATAGGACTTCTGGACGCTTTTCAGAGCATCCGCATAAGCATATTCTCCTCCCGGTACCTCGGTCAACTGCAGGTTGATGTCGAAGGGTTTAAGGGTTTCGAGCCCGAGCTTTGTTTTCCTGAAATCGTTACAGCCTTCAAATACGCCTTTTCGTTCCTTGAAGACCGTATTCATCTCTTCAACCTGCGAGCCTTTAAGGTAGAGGCGGTAAAGGCAGGCTTCGTAAGAGTCCTTATAGTCCAGCTCCCTTGCAGCAAGGTCGTCAAGCCGGGCTTTTTCGGAATAGAGAACAGCCATTGAATCCGATTCGTCAATCAGGTGGTAAAACCTCTGACCATAGCATTTTTCCCTGTTGGCCCTGCTGGGGTCCGTTGAAAGCAGGGTGTAATAGGACTGGGAGTTGACCGCATATTCGTCCCCGTTCTCGAGGGTTATGTTCCCTGCCCTTGTGACGTTGTTCGTAATCTTTGAAAATGCCTCGGTCCGGAGTTTCATGCGCTGGTTCTCCAGATCTGCAAGGTATGCCGCCTGGGCCTCGTCCTCCGGCCTGTGCTCTGCAAACCTGACATAGGCAGCTTCAAGATAAGAGCGGTATTCTTCAAGCCCGGGCTCTTCGGAAAAGAGCTGCTCCCATTCCTCCGTTGAGAGCGAAGTCAGCTTTACAGTGGCAAATGCAACGGCTTTCCCATGTTCTGTAGCCAGGTCCTGGGTGTTCGCAAGAAGAGATGAAAAAAATTGGTCATTTACGTTTTTGCTGAGCCCTGTGTATGCATAAATATACAGGACCTCAAAGGACCTTGAAAACTCTTTTTTGGTTTCGATGTAGTCCAGCAAGACAGGCCCCGAAAGCTCCTCGAATTCCGGACGGAAGGTTTCGCTGATCTCCACAGACCTCTGTTTCAGCCTCTCAAGCTCTTCCTGAGCATCTCCCCTGCTGCCGAAGAGATATGTGTCGTCCCATGCTGTCGTAACCTCGTCGGGATTGATTTCTTCAAATTCATATTCCCCTACCGTAATTCCGGAGGGTGACCCGGCTTCAGCCTCAACCGAAGCCCCGCATCCTGGAAAAACAAAAAATAAAAGGAATATCCCGAGAACCGTAACCCCTGTAAAAACTTCCCTTTTCATAAAACTTCTACCTCGATTTGTATTTGAACGGGCTCTTCCCCATTTCCGGAGGGAGCACATCATAACTTTCCAAGAAATATAGTAAAAGATAGATAGGAATTTAAGAAACCGAATAAAAAACTGCCGATTTGTTCTTATTGCTTTTCCGGATGTTTCCGAAAGCCGGGCTAAAGAGATTCAACCGTTCAAAACGCAAAGTGAAAATCCGTAGACTCTGCCGAATAGTTTGATGATCTGGCCAGAAGAGGTATATATGAATAAAATTTAGAGATAAACATATCTAAAAATAGAGAAACTTGGCTGGATAAAGGAAAAATACCAAAAGAAAAAGTGCTGGGCATCCTGTCCTTTTTATTGCTGGCAATTTTGGCCTCAGCTTCAGGCTGCACGGAAAAAATACAGGATCATTACAAAAAAACAGTGAAAGGCCCCTGAGAAGGTAGAGGTCCCGGACGGGATGGAAGTAAAAACAAGGGAATTCGGGAAGTACTATTCCCCTGAAAATCTAACACCTCCTGACGGGGAGGAAAGTGTGGCATCCGCCGCAATTATCTTCGGCTTCTGATCCTGAATAATCCTCTTTAATTCGCTTTAATCCACTTTAATCCACTTTTATAATGCCCTTCGGAAGAGAGGTAAAAAATCTCGAAATACCCAACAGCTGTCAAATACAGATCACATAAAATGACAAAGTTTAATTTATTGTGAATTAAATTGGAAATCGGAGAAATCGAAGGAATGAAAGCCATAGTCATACTGCTGGTGGCACTGGCTCTCCTCACATCCGGTTGTGGGGAAATAATCAACGCAGAAAGAGAGAAGGTAAAGATGTGGGAAAAGCAGGAGTTAATTCCTGGTTATGAAAAGAAACCGACCGCAGAGGAAATTGTAACAAAGATGCGGGAAAAACAGGCGAGTATAGAAGACTGCTCATATACAGCACATATGAAATCCTCTTTCCTTGAACAAAAAGAGGAAACGTACGAGATCCTGTGGAAAAAACCGGCCCTTATGAAAAATACGATTCGGATACCTGAGAAAGGTACGGAGTCAGTGATGATTTCGGACGGGAAGTTCCAGTGGATATACAACTCTGAATCAAATACCGTCCTAAAGACAGAGCTTTTTGAAGAACAGGATACGATCGACACTGAGACCTGCCCCCTCTTCTTTGGCGAAAACCTGGACAGGAACAATAGCAAGGTATTCCTTTCGGGAGCAGAGAAAATCAAAGGGAAGGACGCGTATCTGCTTGAGTTTATTCCTGAAGAAGAACATGAATTGTACCTCCTGAGAACAAAAATCTGGATTGACAAAAAGACCTGGCTGCCCGCCAGATACGAACTGTACGATAACAGGGGCATGCTTGCGGTTGAAATTGATATTTTGGACCTGAAAACAAATTCGGCCATCCTGGATTCCGAGTTTGAATTCGAGGTACCGAAAGGAGCCCGGGTAAAAACCCTGAGTCTGGAAGATTATAAAATCGACCTGGAAAAACTGGCACTTGAAGAAGCCGAGCAGCGGGCAGGGTTTGAGGTGCTTACCCCGGCATACCTTCCCGAAGGCTACGTATTCAATCACTCAACGATTTTTAACAGCAGGGATCGGGCATATATGACGGTGATTAATAGCGATCTTAGC
Source organism: Methanosarcina sp. KYL-1 (assembly GCF_024372725.1). GTDB lineage: Archaea > Halobacteriota > Methanosarcinia > Methanosarcinales > Methanosarcinaceae > Methanosarcina. Next base: position 32,607 of record NZ_VOUA01000001.1, on the reverse strand, counting down.
ACATTTGCGGCAATGCCCTGTTACAGGAGAGTTACCCTGGAATATATCGGAGAAAACGACCGGATCATAATCTCCGAAACCCTGTATGAAGAAGGCAAATCCGCATACCGGCCTTTTGAAAAAGACGGAGAAAACATTACGGTAAACGGCAGGGAGTGGGTGCTCTATCCGGTATTTGGGGAGAACATGAAAGAACTTGAGTGGACAAACGGGGAACTTGAAATTAGCATAACGGCTGCTCTTGATGAAGCTGAACTGCTGAAAATTGCAGAGTCAATCTCAGCGAAAGAATAACGAAAAAAATGAACGGAGAAGTATAACCATTAAAGTCCAGACATGGCACCGTGATTAAAAATGTAACTTTTATTGGAAGATAGAACACACAAGCGGAGGAATGAAAAGAATGACAGTAAGAAAAGCCCTGGCCGTACTGATCCTGCTGGTATCGGCCCTTTTTGTATCGGGATGCACCGGGGAACTCAGCACGGAAGAGATCGCAGAACAGATGCAGGAAAAAGAAGCGAGTATCCAGGATTATTCGTACACGATGCACATGACTTTACACCTGGGGGAACTGACACAGGAAAGCGAGCTTCGGATCCTGCAGAAGAAGCCAAACAAGGTGAAAACCATTTCAATCGAACCTGAAGAAGATGCAGGGTCTTTTGCGGTTTCGGACGGGGAAGTCATGTGGACCTACGACCCGAAGACAAATACGGTCACGAAAATAGAAATGCCGGATACTCCTGTTTTAGGGGAGATGGATTACGCAGGTATCATTGAAGATTTCCTGAACGAAACGAATGTCTCTTTGCTTGGGGTAGAGGAAATAGACGGAAGGTCTGCATACCTGCTGGAAGCAAACCCGAAAGAGGAGGAAAAAGGAATGCGGCTCATCGAGGGGATGAGACTCTGGGTGGACAAAGAGACCTGGATGCCTCTCAGGTATGAGACGTATGACATCAACGGAGACCCGGTGATAGAACTCGAGATCAGCGACCTGGAAGTCAATCAGGGAATCCCGGATTCCGAGTTTGTATTTGAGGTTCCGGAAGGGGCAACCGTAAGGACCGTGGATATGGACTCATTTGAAATTCCCGAACAAACGACCCTCGAAAAAGCCAGAGAAGCCGCAAGATTTGAAATCCTGGTCCCGGAGTACCTGCCGGAAGGTTATGTCTTCAACTATTCAAGGATTTTCAATAACAGCTGGATCGCCCCTGAAGGGCAGACCTTCGAGACCGTCTCCCTGACATACGAAAACGAAGAGGATGATGTCATTTCCCTTTCGGAAACCGTATACGAGACCGAGGCCCCGGAAGCTCCAATCATGAATTCTGCCGAAGACGTTTCTATCAACGGGGCGGAGGGGAAGTACCTTACCCTGGGGAACATGAAGATCCTGACATGGAAAATCGGAGATATTGAGCTGAGCCTGGCCTGCACCCTTGATAAAGAAGAATTGCTGAAAATTGCGGAGTCCATACGGGAAAATGCCTGAAAAGCTCTTTTAATAGGCAATTAAAACCGGGAAAAAGATGAGAAATATGGCAACAAAGAAAATGCTGTTCCTGCTGGCCCTCGTAACTCTGGCCCTTTTCGCATCGGGCTGCGAAGATAAGGGACTCCCCGCAGAAAAGGAACTTACTTTAGAAGAGATAGCAGCCCAGATGCAGCAGAAAGAGTACAATGTCAATGATTATTCTTTCACTTTTAGCCTGAATTTGGATTTAGAAGGGGAAGCCCTGGAAAAGGAATTTGAGGTTATGGGCAAGAAACCGGACATGTACAGGATTCTTACAAAAACGCCGGGAAAAGAACCGGAGAAAGTAGAGGTCTCAAACGGGGAGTACATGTGGACCTACTACCCCTGGAAAAATACCGCCATAGAAGTAAAACTGCCCGAAACGTCCGAGCCTGAAGATAAAGAATCCGGGGAAATGGAATCCGAAGATAAAGAACCCGCAGGAAAGGAGTCTAAAGGAAATGAATCAGCAGAAAACAGCGGCACCGGCTATATTGAAGGGCTCTTGAATGAGGGCGGAGTATCCGTGCTCGGGACTGAGGAAATCGACGGCAGGCCCGCATACCTGCTTGGAAAAGGGCTCGAAGAAAATGGGGAAGAAGAAAAGGAAGAAGGGGAGGAAAAAGAAGAGGGAGCCTTTACAGGATATAGTGAGAAGTCCTGGATAGACAAAGAGACAGGGATGCTTCTCCGGTATGAGGCATATGACAGCAGCGGAAACCTGACAGCGAAATTCGAAATAAGCAACCTGAAAATCAACACGGGCATCCCGGATTCAGAATTTGAATTCGAGCTCCCGGAAGGAGCAAACATGGAAACCAGGGAGTTCGGGAAACACTATCCTCCGGAAAACATGACAGGCCCTGATGGAGCCAACCCGATTGCCGCAGGGTTAATCATCGGTTTTTGTCCCTGAATAAAGGGGCAGGATTCAACCCTTTAGAAAGAAGAATTCGGAAAGGGCCGGAATTAAAAGGTGAAGAAAATGAGAAACAGAAAAGCACTTACAAAACTCACAAAAATCACAAAACTCACAAAACTTACAAAACCTACGAAACCTACGAAACTTATATTATTGGCCCTGCTGGTTCTGGCCCTTTTCGCGTCGGGCTGCATGGAAAAAGAACTGAGTGCTGAAGAGATTGCGGCCCGGATGCTGGAAAAACAGGGCAGCATTGAAGATTACTCATACACAATGCATATGACCTCCTACATGGGGGAAAAGGTCGTAGAAAGCGAATTTAAGACAATGTACAAGAAACCACATATGATGAAAAACTTCCTACAAGAGCCGGAAAAAGAAGAAGAGACGCTTGTGCTCTCGGATGGGGAGTTCAGGTGGACCTATGCCCCGGGGACAAACACGGTCATAAAGACAAAGCTTCCCGAAACCCCGGAATTAACCGGGGACGATTATCTCTCACTCATAGGAATAACCCTTAACGATATGGACGTATCCCTGCTGGGGACCGAGGAGATTGAAGGAAGAGAAGCCTACCTGCTGGAAGCTACTCCGAAAGTGGCAGGAGAAGAGGCCCCTGCATACAGCATGAAAATCTGGGTAGACAAAGAGACCTGGATGCTCCTCGGGTACGAGATGTACGATAGCAGTGGGACCCTTATTTCAAAAGTAGAAGTCCGGGACCTGAAAGTAAACACCGGGATTCCGGATTCCGAGTTTGAGTTCAAAATCCCGGAAGGTGCAACCGTAAAGACCGTGGAAAACATAAAGACCGTGGAATACGGAGAATTGAATCCTTCTGGAGAATTAAGCCTCGAAGAAGCTGAGGAGCGTGTCGGGTTTGAAATCCTGATCCCTGAGTACCTGCCTGAAGGTTACGAGTTCAGCCATGCTACAGCCTACAACACCAGCGAAACAGCCCCTGAAGGCCAGGCTTCCGAAACGGTCGTCCTGACATATAAAGAAGGGGAAGCCAGCGTAATTCTTACGGAAACCTCATTTGAAGGCCAGGCCCCGGATGCAGCAATAATGAATTCTGCCGAAGACATCGCCATTAACGGGAAAGAAGGAAAGTACCTTGCCCCGGGGGATATGAAAGTGTTGAAGTGGAAGCTCGGAAATGTTGACCTGAACCTGAGAGGCACCCTTGATAAAGAAGAGATACTGAAAATTGCGGAGTCAATTTCGGAAGAAGCATAAATCCTGCACATTCCAGATAGCAAATTCACGGGAAAAAACACAGAAAAACAAAGAATAAAAACAGAATAAATACAAAAAAAGTGAGGATGAAACAAAAGGTTAAAAAGTAAAGCCCGGAGGCCTTACTTTACCTTTTTTAAAACTTATTTTGCGAGGTTGTAGTTCTGGTTGACGATCTTGAGGGCGCAGAAGTTGCCGCACATTGTGCAGGCGTCGGTGTCTTCGGGTGCCCTGCTGTTCCTGACTGCTCTTGCGTGTTCGGGGTCGATTGCAAGGGAGTACATCTTTTCCCAGTCGAGTTCTCTCCTGGCTCTGCCCATGTCAAGGTCCCACTGTCTTGCTCTTTCGGGGTACTTTATCATGTCACCGACGTGAGCTGCAATTCTGGAGGTCTTGACTCCGGTTATGACGTCTTCGAGGTTCGGGAGGGCGAGGTGCTCTGCAGGAGTCACGTAGCAGAGGAAGTCACAGCCGCATGAGGCAGACACGGATGCACCGATTGCGGTTACGATGTGGTCGTAGCCGGGGGCGATGTCAGTAACGAGAGGACCGAGCATGTAGAAGGGCTTGTGGCCGCTCATTTCCTTCATGAGCTTTACGTTTGTTTCAATCTGGTCAAGGGGGACGTGGCCAGGACCTTCGACAATGACCTGCAGGCCCTGCTTGTGTGCCCTGTCAGCCATCTCGGAGTTGATGATCAGTTCCTGGATCTGGGCGCGGTCGGTTGCGTCGTGGACTGCACCTGCACGCATCCCGTTTCCGGTTGAGAGGACGACTTCGTGTTCCTTGAGGATTTCAACGAGGTAGTCGAAGTTTGCGAAAAGCGGGTTTTCCTTTTCGTTGTGAAGCATCCAGGAGCTCATGAAGGCGCCGCCGCGGGAGCAGAGACCGCCGTACCTGCCGTGGGCTTTAAGCCTGTCGAGGGTGATGTTGTTGATCCCGGTGTGGATTGCCATGAAGTTGGTTCCGAGCTTTGCCTGGGCTTCGGTTGCGTTGAAGAGCTCGTCTTCGGTCATGTGCACGATGGAACCGTACTTCCTTGCGGCTTCGATGAAGGCCTGGTAGAGGGGCACGGAACCCACGGAAAGGGAAATGCTGTCAATGACTTTTTTCCTGATCCCAAGGAAGTCTCCGCCGGTCCCGAGCTCCATGAGGGTGTCAGCACCTGCTTTTTCGGCAGCGATTGCCTTTTGGACTTCCATGTCTGCATCAACAATGTCTGAGGATACACCGATGGAGGCATTGACCTTGGTCCTGAGCCCTTCTCCGATCCCGCAGATCTTTACCTGTCTGTAGGGGGAGGTTGGGATAACGATCCTTCCGGCTGCAACACCACGGCGGACGAATTCGGGGTCAAGCCCTTCGTCCTTTGCTACGATCTTCATCTCTTCAGTGATAATCCCTTTTTGTGCATCTTCCACGATTGTCATCTTAATAACCTCAAGTTTTCGTTCATCTGTAAGATTCGTCTGTAAGATTCATCAGCAAGATTTGTCCGTAAATACACTTAGGACCTGTTTGATCAATAAAGGCGCGTAATTATATATAACACTATTTAAAAAATTAACTTTAACCTTAATCAACTTAACTTGACTTATTGCATTACTAATATCGATAATAGGAGACATGAGAATAAAATAACCTTTTTTATAAAGAAAAACAAAGATCTCTTTGAGATCAAATAAAGTAATATTGATTTTGTGAAGAAAAATGGAGAAAAAAAGAAATCAAAAAGAAGGAATTTGAAGAAAAGAAAGAAAAAAACCGATAAAAAAGAAACGAAATATCAAAGCCTGAAAAACCTGCCTTATAATAGACATAAACGTCATCATGAGGAGATACAATTCAAAAAATAGAAACATAGAGAGAATTAAAAAATAGAGAGCTAAAAAGGAAGAAATAAAAAAGAGAAATAAAAAAGAGAGAAATAAAAAAGAGAGAAATAAAAAAGAGAGAATTTATACTACGAAATGAAGAGGACCTTCACTAAACACTTACTTGTTCTTTTCCTGAAGGAGGCGGATTGTCTGCCTGTGCAGGGACACTATCAGGTCGCTGAGCATCCCGAAGATAAACATCTGGAGGCCGAAGATTATCAGCAGGGCGGTGAGGACTGTCAGGGGTATTCGGGTGATTCCCTGGAGCCACTGGGCAACTACAAAGGTCCCCGTAAAGATGCCAGCCAGAATAAAGAAGGAGCCTATGATCCCGAAATAAAACATGGGGTTATGCACTTTTGCAAGCCTGTAGATCGTTGACCCGATCCTTAACCCGTCTTTTATGGGGTTTAACTTGGTTGCCCCTTTTTCACTTCTCGGGAGATAGCTTATGGGAACTTCAAGGACCCTCTGGTTTTTCAGGATACACTCAACTGAGATTTCGGTTTCGATTTCAAAACCGGTCTTGTTCAGTTCAAGTTCCCTGATGCTTTCCAGGGTAAAGGCCCGGTAGCCTGAGAGGATGTCTCTTAAGTGCGCCCCGTATGCAAGGTCAAAAAGCATATTTATCATACGGTTGCCCACAAGGTTGAGCCTTGTAAAGGCTCCGGAGGAATATTTTTCTAGCCGGTTGCCTACCACATGGTCTGCCCGGCCTTCCAGGATGGGCTCAAGCAGGGAACTGGCTTCCCAGGCAAGATAGGTCCCGTCCCCATCGACCAGTACGACGTAGGGGCTTTCGATAAGCTTGAAGGCCTGGATCATCGCCTGCCCCTTGCCTTTTCCGGTCTGCAGGACCACTTTTGCGCCTTCGGCCTCTGCAACTTCCCTTGTTTTATCCCTGCTGTTCCCGTCAATAACAAGAATGTCGGTAAACCCTTCACTTTTAAAATCTTTGATAAGCTGTCCTATCGTGGCAGCTTCGTTCAGGGTAGGGATAAGGACGCAAACATTTGTATATTTCAAGTTTCACACGTATCCTTTGCCGGACCCTCTATATATGTCGCAGAATCCGTTTTTATTGTAATAGCGGAGAGTAGATGTAGCGGAGAGATAGATGTAAAAGATGAAGGGAAGGGGTCTTATAAAAGCCCCATGTTGTCCAGCTGCTGGCGGACTACTTCTACTCCCCTCTCGCAGTCTTCGGGGGACTTGCCGCCTGTGACCACGAGTTTTCCGGAACTGAAAATCAGGACAACTACCTTGGGCTCATCGATCCTGTAGACAAGGCCGGGGAACTGTTCGGGTTCGTATTCGATGTTTTCAAGTCCGAGCCCGATTGCAATCGCATTGAGGTTCAGGATGGTGTGCAGGTCTGCAGAGGCCACAATGTTCTGCACCGTGATCTGGGGATCTTCCATGGTCTTGATCCCGATGCTGTTCAGTTTCTTTGCCATATTGCCAATTACTGTGTGCACGTCGGCGACGTTCTTTGCCCCGGTACAGACCACCTTTCCCGAAGTGAAGACAAGGAATGCGGCTTTCGGATCCGAGACCCTGTAGACAAGGCCCGGGAATTTCTGTTTGTTGTACTCGGCCCCTTCGAACTCGGATTCTATAACGGTTAAATCGAATTCTTCAGCAAGTTTGGTGGATGCAACCACATTTTCGATCTTGATGCTAGATTCGCTCATTAGTCAACCCTCGGTATATAAAGCAAAAGTAATATCCTCTAACCAGTATATAAAGCTATAGTTAAATGAACCGCATAGTATATAAATGCTATATAAATACAGTATATATAGTACGGAAAAGCTTAAATTAAAGGCGCACCTAAAAAGAAAAAAATTAAGAAAGAATGTGACAGCCGAACCCGATTTAAGGCGCCTCAGTCTTCAAGATTTTTCAAGCCTTCAAGCACAGCATCATACTTCATGCAGACCCTCCGGAGGAGGTCGCCCTCCACACTGCGATGAGTAGGCACCAGGATTTCCGCCCCGTTCCCGATTTTTACGCCGCTTTTCGAAGTCCCGTAGTCCGGAGCAACCAGGACACCGTCAGCCGAAACTCTCAGGTTCAGGTCGTTTACGATTTTGGAGACCATCTCCGTTGCAGGCTTCACCCTCCGTTCAATTAGAAGGGCAGAAGAGACGTACCTTTCCCGGGTCTCCCTGATTTTCCGGATTGTGTCTTCCACACATTTCGGGTCGATTTCATCCGAAAGTTCTTCAGCAATTGTAGAGACCGCCTCAACCACATCCTCAAAGGTCGTTGAGCGCACCTCAAGAATTTCCCCGTCACAGTGCTGCCTCACGGTTTCCAGGTAGCCGGCCGTTACCACCAGCACGTCCACCTCAAGCAGGCGGGAAAGTTCCTCTTTTGAAGGTGAATAGGCATTGGCCACAAAGTAGTCCTTAATCCCGCACATGCCCATAAGGGACTCGTACATGGGAGTTACGGCAACGGTCTTTTTGCCTATCCACCTGTTGATCTCGCTCTGCCCGCCTTCTGCCTTCAAAAGGTCCAGGATTTTTTCCTTTATCGCTTTCGGGTCGTTTCTCTTAAGCCCGAAATAATCCGCAAAAAGGGAAGTTGTTGAAAGCTGCCTGCTCCTCCCGCAGGGCACGGACTCCACAAAACCCCGCTCGATCAGGTCCTTGATATGGTCATAAGCCCCGCTCCCCCTCATCTCGATCAGGTCGGACTGGAGGAGGGGCTGGTGATAGGCGATCATGGAAAGGGTCCGGAGTTTCGGGGCGGAGAGTTCTTTTGGAGCAACCTCGCGCATAAGTTCGGAATACTCGGGTTTGACCTGCATGACATAGCGCTCTCCAAGGTCCAGGATCTCAACACCCGATTCCCGGGAAGAGTAAGCCTCCATCAGCTCCTGCACTCCCAAAAGGACGGTTTTTTTGGGTTTTCCGGTGATTTTTACAAGTTTTTCAAGGCTTACCGCCCTGCCCGCAGCAAAAAGAGCCGCCTCGATGACTTCAAGCTCACTCATAAGGTTTCACTTCCGGAAAAAATAGTAATATTATTTTTAAATTTTGAACAGTATTTTTTAAATAGCAAACATAATTCTTCAGGCAGATCAACATTATTCTTCAAAAGGGTTTGCTTCTACCGACTTCAGTTCAATGGAGACAGCCTCAGCGGGCCCGGATCCTTCCGGAGCCTCATCCAGAAGCCCTTTACCGGCAAACTTTGCATCTGCGGAACCCGTAACTTCATGCTCCGAAACCCCATGTTCCGAAACCCCATGTTCCGAAACTTCCTCTTCAGGGCGTAATCTCAGCTCATGGAAAAGAGAGGGGTTGCCCTCGGTGGAAAAGCCTGATTCTTCCCCGGGGTAGATGTACAGTTCACCGAAGAGTTCTTTCTGCCAGAGCCAGATCTTCTTGCTGGAGGCAAGGAAAAGAAGGGAGAGGTAATCCATGATCCGGTCTTCACTACCTTCAAGGAAGTCGGAAAAGACCACGTGGGGGTATTTCTCAAACATTTCGGCAAGCCGGGCCCAGATCAGGGACAGCCTTGACCCGATGGCTTCCTCATGGGCAATGCCCAGGACATCCCCGGTGTTAAGTACCGGGCCTTTCGGGGCAGGAGCTTCATCCGAAGCCTGCCTTGCTTTCTTATCATTCTTTCTGGAAAGAGCCTTTTCAGCTTTCTTGAGTTCTAAAATCAGTTCGTTGAGAGTGACGGGGCGGGTGGACACGCGGCGGACAGGCAGTTTAGGGATAGGGAATTCGTCGGGTTCCGGAAAGTTCTCATCATCAAAAAAGCCGGAGTCGTCCTCAAGTTCTTCTTCTCCGTCCTCCTCAAGGATGCAGGAGGATTTCATGCGCAGGAGAATCGCAGAATAAAGGAGCGTCCGGGAAGAAATCCGGAGGTCCATTTTCTTTAATTCCTCCACCCTTCGCAGGAAACCGTCCGTAAGTTCCACGATGTCAATGTCCCAGGGGTCGATTCTCCCGTCCTTTGCAAGCTCGACCAGGATGCCCAGGGGCTCATAAGTCTCAAACTCCGAGAGTTCAAGCAGGCCCCACTCGACCCCCAGGCTGGAAAGGGTAGCAGGAAGCCCGTATGATTCAGGGTCCGGAAACAAGGAATCGCCGTCCCCAACCTCCGAAACCTCCGGAGCAGGAAGCCCAGGAACTTCCAGTGCAGTCCCGGCGTTTTCCGCAAGCTCACCCATTCAGCTTCACTCCTGTAATGCTTGTGAAATTATTTTCCTGCATCGTGACCCCGATGGTCCGGTTTGCAGCCTGGATCATGGGTTTCCTGAGGGAGACCACGATAAACTGGACCTTTGACCCGGACTCCTTGACTCTCCTCGAGACCCGTTCCACGTTCCACCCGTCCAGGAACATGTCGATTTCGTCAAAAGCATAGAAGGGAGCCGGACGGTACTGCTGGATCGCAAAGATGAAAGCAAGTGCAGTAAGGCTCTTTTCTCCTCCGGACATGGCTTCGATCCGCTGGAGGGTCTTTTCCTTCGGCTGGGCCCGGAGCGTCATGCCCCCTGCAAAGGGGTCGTTCGGGTCTTCCAGCACCAGCTCGCCCAGCCCGTCGGAGAGTTCGTGGAAGATCTCCCTGAAATTCTCGTTGATGCTGGTATAGGCTTCCATAAAGGCGTCCCTTTTGAGCTGCTCGTACTGGTCAATACGTCCCAGCAGCTGTTCCCGCTCGGTAAAGAGGGTGTCGCGCTTTCCCTGAAGGTCCGAAAGCCGGAGTTCTACCTCATTGTACTCGTCAATTGCCCGCATGTTAACAGGCTCAAGCCTGCGGAGGGCTTCTTCGATTGCCTGGATCCGCACGTAGACAGTTTCGTAACTCGGGACCTCGTCCGTCTCTTCGATGCCCCTCCTTTCGATTTCCTGCACGAACTGCGTTTCCTGGTCCATAAGCGCGTTTCTGGTCGCGGTAAGCGTAAGTACCTGCTGTTTTGCTTTTTCAAGGGTTGTTGCAGCCGTACTGACCCTGCGCTTCACAGCGCCGTGTTCGGCCTGCACCCTTTCGCGCTCCTGCTGGAGCTCCACAAGCTCGTCGGAAAGCTCAAGTTCCCGCTTCTGCTTATCTTCCAGCTTTGCTTCGAGTTCCCCGATTTTTGCTCCCAGGGAAGCAGTCTTTTCCCGCAGGACGGCTTTCTTTGCATCAAGTTCCCCGATCAGTTCCTTGGCTCCGGCAATTTTCTGCTCTGCATACTCCTTTTCAAGCTGCAGGGCGTTCAGGCCGGCTTCCGTATCCCGGACCCTGCCTTCAAGCCTCCGGATTTCTTCGTCCACGAACTCCGCTTTCCGGTTGATCTCGGGAAGCGGGGAGTCGGCAAGCTTTTCTTCAAGCCCGGCAATCTGGCCCTCAAGCCCGGCTGCTGCCTCGTCCTTTTCGGCCTTTTCCGCAATGACCCTGTCCATTTCGTTCCGGAGCTGGGTCCTGGCCACTTCGATGGCCCTGAGGTCCGCCTGCCTGGCTTCCAGGAGTTCTGCAAGTTTGGTTTCCCGGCCTTCGATTTCCTCAAGCTGCTGTTCCTTTCGGGAAATGTTTGCCTCACAGTCCCTGATTTTCCGGCTCAGCTCGAAAAGGTGGCTTTCGATATTGTCCTGTTTGCCGATCGCCGCATTCCGGCTAGCATCCAGGGCCTTTATTTCGTCAGCGAGCTTGATAAGCTTGTCCTTTTCTGCCGCCGCAAAGGAAAGCCCGGTATTTGAGGAGAGGGACCCTCCGACCATCGCCCCGCTCGTTTCCAGAATTTCCCCTTCCAGGGTGACCATCCGGAAATTTCCCATCAGGCGGCGGGCGTTGCTCAGGGTGTCCATGACGAGGGTGTCCCGAAAAACGTACCAGAACGCAGCCTCGAAATCCGGGTCATACTCGATAAGGTCAATGGCATACCCGATTACTCCGTCCTCATACCTGAGCTTTTCAAGCCTTCTGGACTCCCTCATCTTGTTTAAGGGCAGGAAGGTGGCTCTCCCCCCTTTTCTCCGTTTGAGGTACTCGATGGCTTCCGCCGCATCCGCGTCCGTGTCCACAACGATTGCCTGCATCCGGTTCCCTGCAGCAACCTCCAGGGCTTTTGCGTAACGCCGGTCCACTTTCCCGAGCTGGGCAATGGTCCCCCGGATCCCGAAGAGTTCGTTCTGCCGGGATGCGGAGAGCACCATATCCACAGCTTTTGAGTACCCTCCACCGTGTTCTGCTGCCCGGACCCTGGCTTCGGTAAGGGCATATTCCTGCTGGAGGGTATGAAGTTTGCTTTCAACTTTTCTTATATCTTCCTTGATCCTGAAATGGCTGCTTTCGATATCATCCCTGTCCTTTATCAGGGACTCCAGGTTTTCCGAAAGCTTATCAAGCTCGTAGCGCACCGAAAGGGTGTCGCTATCCGAAGTCGCAACAGCCGCTTCTGCCTCTTTGATCTGGTTTTCAATGTCCCGGAGTTCTGAGGACTTCCGCCGGAGGGCATCTAAAAGCCGGTCTTCGTTTCGGATGAGTTCGTTCTTTTCGTTCTTGACGTCCTCAAGCCTGCGCCGCACAGCCATGAGTTCGTCCCTGGTTGCGGCAAACTTCGCGTCCACGTCGGCAATCCTGCTCTGGAGCAGCATGCGTTCGGTTTTCCTCTCCGATAGCTCAACTTCAAGGCTGGCTTTCCGGAGATTTTCGCCTTCGATTTTCTCGTCAAGCTCCCGGATTTTCCCCTTGGTGGAATCGATCTCAACAAAGGCCTTCCTGCGCCTGGAATCGGATTCCTCTATTTCATTTTCGGCAAGCTCGACGCTGTCTACACAGCGGGAAATTTCCCCTTTAGTCTCCTCGATTTCCCTCTTGACCCTGAGCTGCTCGTCTTCCCCTTTCTTCCGGATTTCAAGGGAAAGCTTTTCCAGGGCATCTTCGAGGGCGTCGAGTTCCTGCACCCTTTCGTCAAGGAGGGCCTGGACCTTTTCAAGGTGCTCTTCTTTTCCGGAAAGCTCTTTTTCCACATTTCCAAGTTCGGTCCTGGCATCCTTCAGCTTGGAAAGGAGAACATAGCCCTCGAATTTGACTTTCTCGGCTTTGAGGGCCTGGTACTTCAGGGCCTGGTCGCGTTCCCCTGCGAGTTTTCCCAGCTGGGCCCGCACCTCTTCGAGGATGATGTCCACTCGTTCGACCTGCTGCCTTACAACTTCAAGTTCACCCAGCGCCTTTTGCTTGCGTTCGTCAAATTCCGCGACCCCTGCAATCTCGTCGATGATCTTGCGCCGTTCCACCGACGTCATGGAGATGATCTGGGTGACATCTCCCTGCATGACCACGTTGTACCCTTCGGGAGTAACTCCTGCTTTTGCGAGATGGGAATGGACTTCCCCCAGGCTTACGGATTTGCCGTTGAAATAAAAATAGCTGTAATACCCGCTTTTTGTCCGCCTGATCTTCCTGGAAACCTCAACCTCGTCCATGTCCACCGGCAGTTTGCGGTCGGTGTTGTCAAACCGGATCGTAACAAGGGCAAAGTCGGGTTTTTTGGCCTCGTCTCCGTTATAGATCAGGTCCGTGAGTTTTTCGGCCCGGAGGGTCCTGGAACTGGTAAGCCCGAGCGCAAAGAGAATCCCGTCTATTATGTTTGACTTCCCGCTCCCGTTCGGCCCGGAAATGGTGGTGAAGTCATTGAAAAAGGAAATCTTTACTTTTTTTCCGAAGGACTTGAAATTAACAAACTCAATTTCTTTTATGTACACAGAATGCCTCTGTAATTTTGCGTTTTTGAGGAGATTTCTGTTTTTTCAGTCCTCACTGCGCGTTTGGAATTTTCCTGCTGCAGGTGATGATTTCGGCGTCTTCGTCTTCCCGCTCGACCACGGATTCGTCATGCAGGACCAGTGTCTCACCTTTTTCTGCGATGATGTACTCACACTTATAATTATCATCGCGCCGCTGGACTCTTCTGGGAGACTTCTGCCGCTTCAATTCCCCACTCTCGGCAATAATATACTCGCACTTTACTTCGTGGGGTTCCTCTTCATCCAGTTCCCGGGGTTCCACTTCCTTAACCTTCAGCTGGACTCTGGTACCTGTACCCGGAAGAGGGGCAGGGACTTCCCTGACTTCAATCATTCCGTGTGAAGAAGGCCCTTCTTTCCGGAATTCTGGCTTTTGTCTTGGCTTCCGCGAAAGAGGAGGAAGGTCAAGAGGGTCTTCGAGGAGGGAGAGGGAAACAGAAGGAGGGGCTGCGGGAGCTGCAGTTTTCAATTCTTCAATTACCTTTGAGAGTTTTTCGACTTCTGACTCCAGCTTTTTTATAACTGTTTTCTGGTCGAGAAGTTCCCGGACAAGCCCGTCCTGAAGCCCGGCCAGTTCCTTGACTTTCCTTTCAACTGCCCCCCCATCATGCCCTTGAGCCTGGTTTAATTCCAGGCGCAACTCATTGGCTATTGAAGCCTTAAGGGATGCGGGATTAGGTATCCCCATCAACTCGGACCTGATCTCGGAAATGATAAGGTCCTTCATTGATTCCACATCGGAACTGTTTTCCATTTCGGCCCGCAGTTCGTTGAGAACCGAAACCTTGATTGATTTCTTGAGAGTCTCGAGCTCCTCATAGGTAATTGACAGGCGCCTTCTGAGCGGTGTATTATTCAGATCCCTCTGTCCAGTTCTCATAAAATACCTCATTAAATGAATTCGGGTCCCCGATTTCCTGAAAACCTGTAACACTTTAGATAGCAGGCAAGATCAACATAACTATAATTTTATTGTATTGCTCAGACAAATTTAAATAATGTGTACAAAGTACATGTAATCTTACTTTATATATATATGGTAATCGATGGCTTTTTCCCGGAAAAGCAAGAACTTTTGATTAAAATATAATAAGAGGAACTTTATTAACCTTTCTGAAAAAATGGATAGCTATCTGCCATTTTTTGCAGGAAGGGAACAAAATTTTGTGGGGAAACCTGAGGGAAGGGAATTTGATAACTCCTGCAGGGAAAATTTCACAGGGACTTTAAAAAGAAATCTCAAAAAATATATTAACTAAGAAAAAACCTGAAGGAATCTGAAAAAACCTGGCCTAAAACAGGAATCAAGTAAAAGAAGTTATATTGTTGAGAAGGAGATCAAAAAGAAACTCATATAAATATATTTCGATGAAATCTGTATAAATAAATTTAAATATACCGGAGAGGTCAGGTTGGCTTCAAAGACACCCTTCAAAGACACCTTCAAAGACGGCCTTAAGGCAGAAAAAGATAAAGGAAATAGAAGGACGGCTTAAGGACGATTAAAGGAAGGGCCTCAGGGCAGGCAAAGCTAAAGAAAATTGAAAATAGAAGAAATGAAATCCAATACTAACCCGAAAAACTACCGGTATGGGGGGTTGGATTCCAGAACGGGGGGAATATTAAAAGCAGGTGTTATTTGATGGACGGAATGGAATCATCGAAATCGAATAATACACTTGCACGAGACTGGATTTTAGGTGAGCTGCAGTCCAGTTCCAGGGCATTTTCATTCACAATGGAACCGTGGGTTCCCGTGCTTTCCAGGAAAAACTGCACCTCCTCCATTTCAGGCTCACGGAAATGATCCATTTCAAAGATATCCATAATAACACTAAACACGTTTTTGTGTGACTGACTGGTAATTCGGGTCATCGGAAATAAACACGATTTGCTTAGTATTAATAATTTTTGGTTATGGGCAAAACAATTAGAACAGTAACACATGAACATATTAATATATAAATATTATGCCACAGACCATGCCCCATACATTTCTGTAGATGAAAACACATACAATATATAAAAAGGTTATTTCCAATTAATGAAAAAAGAATTGAGATCCGTTTTCAAAGTTATTTATAAATAAGTCTTTTAGAGAAGTCTTTTAGAGAAGTCTTTTAGAGAAGTCTTTCAGATAAATCTGTTTTATTCAGGACACTGACACTTTTTCCACGAACCCTGATAGTTCATTGAGGCCGGAGCCTGGACCCTCCGGAAAAACAGCCGGAAAAACAGCTGGAAAAACTAACAGATACCCGATTCCAGGCCCCTGGAACATTCCAGGCCACGAGGTATTCCAGAAGGCAGGAAAAAGGCAAAAAGATCAGAGGAAGTAAGGCCCGAAATACCGGATCAGGACCCCGACTCCCAGGGCAAGAAACACCGTAAAAAGAACGATCATGCTCGTGTCCTTCCACCCGAGTTCGTGTTTCAGGACTGCAATGGTTGCCACGCAAGGCACATAGATGGTTGTGATAACTGCAAACTGGTACATCTGCAAGGGGGTCATCACGGCTGCAAAGTTTGCGGTGCCTGCAAGCACGGCAAGGATCTGGAGAGCCATCTCCTTCCTGAGGATCCCGAAGACAAGGGCCGTTGCCGCAAACGCAGGAAGGCCCAGGAGGCCCACGGAGAGGGGCTCAACAAAGTCCTGGAAGACCGAAAGCAGCCCGAGGGCGTCGGCAATTCCCAGGAAGGCACTTCCCACAAGCAGCAGCGGGAAAGCGATATAAAGGAATTCCCGGCTTTTCATCCAGGTTTTCTTGAGGGTGGAGTTCAGCTCGGGTTTCCTGAGGGGGGTCATCTCCATGATAAAACCGCTGCGCTGGCCGGGCAGGGTTTTTCCGAGGACCCAACCCATGGCGGCGATAATGAATACCTCCATCACGTAGATCGAAACCGCGGCCCAGAAGCCCACAAAAGTCCCTACCAGCCCCAGGATAATAACCGTCCTGGCTGAACAGGGGATAAGGGAGATCAAAAGGGACGCTATCCTCTTTTCCCTCCGGGTCCCAAGCGCATGCACTGCCATGATGGCAGGCACGTTGCACCCGAAACCCAGGACCAGGGGGATTACAGCCCTTCCGTGCAGCCCCAGCCTGTGGGTCAGGTTGTCCAGGAGAAACGCTGCCCGGGTAAGATAGCCGGAGTCCTCGAAAACCGAAAGGATGGCGTAAAAGACTGCTATATAGGGAATGGCAATTGCGACCCCTGCCTCCACCCCGCGGAGGGAATATACGATCAGGTTCCGGATTATAGGCGGCATTCCCTCGGTCATAGCCTCCACTGGCCCCAGGATATGGGGCTCGAAAATACCGTCCACGATCCAGGACTCAAGGAACCCCCCGACCCGGAAGACCAGGAGGAAAGTCAGGAGCAGGGCTCCGATAAGCACGGCAATCCCGAAATTGGGGGAAGTAAGGACCCCGTCAATCCTGTCTTTCATGCTTTTTCCGGGCTCTACCCGGATGACCACGCTGTCTACAATGTGCCCTGATTCCCCGTAAAGGTCCCTGGATACGGTATCATGGACCGAGAGCCTGTGCTCAAGTTCGAGGTTCTGCCTGAACCTCCGGGCATAAGTAAGCAGGGCATTGGCTTCGGGAGGCATGCAGCAGAGTTCCACAAACTCTGCGTCGTTCAGAAGCGCCGCAATCTTCACACTGGGGGAAGAATCGGGAAAAGAAAAGTCAAGTCCTGCAAGGGCCTGGCGGATCAACTGGCTGTACATGACCCTGTAATGGTCCTGGGCTTTGCCCTGCTCCCCGAGGGCCACAAGCACCACCTCGTCAAGCCCTTCCCCCCGGATAGCAACCGTGGGCACAACCGGAAGCCCGAGGAGTTCGGAGAGCTTGTCGACGTCAACCCGGATCCCCAGCTCTTCGGCCAGGTCTATCTGGTTTAAGGCAATAACCATGGGGATGTTAAGTTCCAGCAGCTGCAGGGTAAGGAAAAGGTTTCTTTCAAGCCTGCTTGCGTCCAGGACATTGATTATCACGTCAGGTTCATCCTGGATCAGGAATTTCTTGGTGACCTTTTCATCTTCAGTCGAAGCCCCGAGGGAATAAATCCCGGGCAGGTCCACAACTTCGATGGTTTTGCCCCTGGCTTTGACAACCCCCCGGGTAAGGGTGACAGTTGTGCCGGGATAATTAGAAACCTCCACGCCAACCCCGGTAAGCCTGCTGAAAAAGACGCTTTTCCCGACGCTGGGGTTGCCCACGAAGGCAAAGGTCATATCATAAGGAGAATTTTTCTTTTTTTTGTTGCGGGAAGTACAGCATGAGCCGGGAATTCTTATCACGCCTCCATTGTTTATGTTCCGTGCCGGGCAGGGCCTGTCCCCCGCCCTTACAGGCCATTAGCCCTGGGGGTGATGAAAATCTTCTTTGCAACATCCCTGCCCAGGGCAATTTCCGAGCCCACGGCTATTACCGAAATACAGCCCTGTTTTTGCTTGCGCTTCACTTCGATCTCTTCCCCTGCAAGGATACCGAGGGAGTTCAGGCGCTCTCTTGTTTCCCTGGGGAGAGTAACCCTTGCAATGGTGCCGGAAGTCCCTTCTTTCATTTCGTCAAGGGGGAGGAAATGGTCCTCACGCTTCATATTGCTCATGTCAATGTTTATGGGATGCCCGTCAGGACAGTATTCGGGACTCCCCAGGAACTCGTAGAGCTTCTCAAGCACGGAGTCCGAGACTGCATGCTCCAGTTCGCAGGCTTCCTTGTGGGCTTCCTTCCGGTCAAAATCAAGGACATCTGCCAGGAAAGTTTCCAGCACCTGATGCTTCCGTTTAATCCTGACAGCCTGGTCAGTTCCTTTTTCAGTTAATTCTACTCCCTGGTAGGGAGTGTATTCCACCAGCCCCATAGAAGACAGCTTCTTGATCATTTCCGTCACGCTGGGCGGAGACACGTTAAGCTCGTCTGCTATCTGTTTGGTTTTTGCAGGGCCCTGGTTTTTCATGATAAGGTAAAGAATCGTCTCAAGATATTCTTCTAATCGATCCGTATGCATCAACACCATCCCACCAGCACCGGCCTGAAAGCACCGGGCCGGATAATTAGGACAACCTAAAAACTAAACTGCCCAAATAAATAACTTGTGGTTTTTGATCTATAATAAAAAGTTAATTAAGAGGAGAAGCTTTTGCAGCCGAAAACCCCGCACATCCGGACTAAAACATGGAAACAGGGAACGAAAAAAGCAGGGATTCCGGGAAAAGCCCCGAAAAGATTCAGGCATTGATCGACTTCAGGACAGCAATTTCATTGCAGTCGGGGAATTTGGGGCACCTGAGGCACCCGGACCAGATTTTCCGGGGGAGGCTGTTTTTGTCCACTATATCGAAGCCGAGCGTTTCAAAAAATTCAGGCACGTAGGTAAGGGCAAAGACTTCCTTCATGCCCAGGTCCTCAGCATCCTCAAGACAGGCCGAGACCAGTTTTGTGCCCACGCCTTTTCTTGCGCATTCAGGCTTTACTGCAAGGGCAAGGACCTCTGCAAGGTCTTCCCAGACCACGTGCAGGGCACAACAACCCACGACTTCCCCGTCCATCTCGCAGACGTAATAGTCCCTGATATTTTCATACATCTCACTCAGGGAGCGGGCGAGCATAAGCTCCTCCCTGGAATAGGTGCTGATGATCTGCTTCATCGCAACAACGTCACTGACCCTGGCTTTCCTGATCACGGTCCTGTTTCCTCTGAAGTGCTGATTCCGTACTTGTTATGCTAATTCAGTACTGCTATGTTAATTCTGTACTCTATTTTAATTTCGTGCTTGTTAAAATTTGTTCATGCTGCCGGCTCTGACACCTGGATAAAAACCATAGAATCATGATCAGAAACCTGACACTGAATCCCTATGCCAGAACAAAACAGGCAAAACAGATGAAAGGAAATTAGCGGGCGCGAAGGGATTTGAACCCCCGATTTACAGCTTAGGAGGCTGCCGCCATATCCGGGCTAGGCCACGCGCCCACAATGATATTCCCGAAATACATGCCCGTGATTATTCTGCAAGGACTGCATCTCAGGTGAAGTATCCATAATACCGGCAGAAGATATATATCTAATTATCGCTCCGAACCGGAGAAAAATCCTCCGGAAAGATTAAGCCATGGATACCGGGAAAGTTTTAAATCCAATGTAAACCAAAGGTGAAAATGAGGTTAACAATACTTTTAAATTCGCAGTGGACGAGTTAGCCGGCAAAGGGAAACAATACAGCAGTTAACAATACCCGGCAGAACTGGCCCGTTGCCAATTTATTGCATTATCAGAAATCTTCTCATTCCAGAAGGCCCGAAAGAGGGCAAAAATCCCTTAAACAAAAAGCAAAAGCCACCATAAAAAGGCAAAACCATGAAAATGAAAAACAGTAACCTGCAAACAACCCAAGCTCCCGAACTCAGGAAGATGGTCTTTGCATCTCTTTTTGCAGCCCTGACTGCCGCAGGAGCATATATTGAGATTCCCATGCCCTTTTCGCCTGTGCCCATAACCCTGCAGGTCTTTTTTGTCCTGCTTGCTGGAAGTATGCTGAAAAGCAAATGGGGGAGCCTGAGTATGCTTGTATATATGCTCCTTGGAATTGCAGGGCTCCCGGTCTTTTCCGGAGGAAGTTCCGGACTGGGCGTTGTCCTCGGCCCCACGGGAGGGTACATCTTCGGTTTTATCCTGGCAGCCTACCTGATAGGCCGGCTTTCCGAAATCGCTGAAAAGAAAGGTAAACCGGGATTTCTGACAAATGCCCTGAACATGGGAGCCGGAATCCTGGTAATCTACGCCTGCGGAGTTGCCCAGCTGATGTTCGTAGCCGAGCTCGGGCTCAAAACCGCCCTTGCCCTCGGAGTCCTACCCTTCCTTCCGGGAGAAGCCTTAAAGACTGCAGTTGCCGCATACATTGCTGCAACACATGAACTGTAAAGGCCACCCCCGGCTCTCACCTTTTCCTGCAAAAAGAAACAGGGCATTTCCCGAATTTTTCCGGAGAATTTAAAAAGAGTATAAGGAATCCGGTTTAGCATATTCCGGATATTCCGGAGATTTAAAAAAGAGGAAAAGAAATTTGCTCTGGCATATTTAAGAGAATTAAAAGAAGAAGAAGAAGAAGAAGAAGAAGAAAAAAAGAAGAAATCCGATTCAGCATGATCAGGCTCGAAAATGTAAGTTACAGCTACCCTGGCGGGACTCCTGCCCTCAGAAACATAAACCTGGAGATTGAAGAGGGAGAATTCCTGGGGATAATAGGCCGAAACGGAAGTGGGAAATCCACTCTCGCCCTCCACCTTAACGGTCTCCTCAGGCCCGAAAAAGGAAAGGTCACGGTCAGGGGACTGGATACCCGGGACTTTGCAAGGCTCCCGGAGATAAGAAAACTTGTGGGCATCGTGTTCCAGAACCCTGAAACCCAGTTTGTGGGCAGGACCGTGGAAGAGGACCTGGCTTTCGGCCCTGAAAACCTCTGCCTTTCCCCCGCAGAGATCCGGGTACGGGTGGACAGGGTCCTTGCCGAAACAGGGCTTGAGAAATACAGGCACCGTTCCCCGAAAACCCTGAGCGGAGGCCAGGGGCAGTGCACGGCCCTGGCTGGCGTCCTTACAATGGAGCCCGAATGCCTGGTATTTGATGAAGTAACTTCAATGCTCGACCCCGGTTCGGGGACTGCAGTCCTCAAACGCATAGAAGGGCTCCGGGAAAAAGGAAAAACCATAGTATATGTCACTCACAACCTCGAAGAGCTCCATGCCGCAGACAGGGTCATAGTTATGGAGCAGGGAAAAATCGTGCGGGAAGGACAGCCTGAGAAGCTGTTTTCAGACCTCCCGGGAGACCCGGGCCTTGCCCTTCCCTCCCTGATCGAACTTGCAGCGCAGCTCAGGGCCCACGGGATACACGTGCCCTGGGAAAAGACCCGTTCCCCGGAAACATTTGCGGAGGAGATATGCCGATTATTCTCAAAAACGTAAACTTTGCCTACGCAAAAAAGACCCCCCTTGAAACTCCCGCCCTCAGGGACATAAACCTGCGGATCGAAAAAGGGGAATTTGTAGGAATTTTCGGGGAGAAGGGAGCAGGAAAATCCACCCTGATGAAACTCTTTAACGGGCTTCTCCGCCAGGACTCGGGAAGCGTGAGCGTGGACGGGCTTGACCCTTCCTCGAGAGAGGTAAAAAGAAAGGTGGGCATGCTCTTCCAGCAGGCTGCAGACCAGCTATTTTGCAGGACCGTGCATGAGGAGATAGCCTTTGGCCCCACAAACTTCGGGTTTTCAAAGGAAGAAACCGAAGAAAGGGTCCTGGAAGCCTTAAAAGCCGTTTCCCTTGACCGGGAAGTGCTTTTAAGGTCCCCGTTCAGCCTGAGCGGAGGGGAGATGCAGCGGGTTGCCCTTGCAAGCGCCCTTGCCCTCAGGCCGGACTACCTGGTGCTGGACGAGCCCATAACAGGCCTGGACCCTGGCGGAAAGACCGAAACCCTTGAGGCCCTGAAGAGAATCCGTGAACAGGGCACTACAGTCGTGACGGTTACCCACAACCTTAAAGGGTTTTTCCCCCTGCTGGAAAGGGTCGTGCTTATGCAGGAAGGAAGGATAGTGTTCCAGGGCAGCCGGGAAGAGTACCTTGAAGCCGGATGCGGCCCCCTCCCTCCTGTTGCATCCCTGATGCGGGAACTTAAAAACCGGGGGCTGCCCGTAAACCCTGCCGCATTCACAGTAAAAGCTGCCCTTGAGGAGATCCTGAAAGCAAAATCAGCATTTGAGGAAAAAACATGAAAGAGCCTGTATTCAGCTACGTGCCCGGGACATCCCTTCTCCACAGGCTTGATCCCAGGACAAAGCTTGCAGCCGTGATGCTGCTAGGGGTCCTGACCTTCAGGGCTGAGAGTTTCACAGGGATAGGGGCTCTTTTCGTACTCTTCTTCACCCTTGCCCTGCTCTCGGGAGTCCCTTTGAAGGTCTTTGCCCGGGCAGTCAGGCCAATGGTGCTGTTTATTACCTTTATCTTCCTTGCCCAGCTTTTTTTCACGGAGGGAGAGGCACTGGCCTCTTTTGGGGCCCTGCAGCCGAGCCTCGAAGGGCTTGAAAACGGGACCAGGATTGCATCCCGCTTCGTGCTCCTCCTGCTCTTTGCCGCCGTCCTGACCGCAAGCACCAACCCTTCCGCAATTACCGCAGGGATCGAAAGGATGCTCCGCCCCCTCCCCCTGCGCTGGCTGGGAGTGACATCCTTTGAACTTGCCACGATGATGAACCTCTCCATCGCTTTCCTCCCCCTCCTCTTCGAAAGGGTGGAACGGACAAAAGCCGCCCAGGCTGCCCGGGGTATGGACTTTGGGAAAAGTCCCTTCAGGTCGATTCCCGCCCTTGCCGTCCCCCTGCTCAGGGGGCTTGTCCGGGACGCAGGGGAACTTGCCCTTGCAATGGAGAGCAGGGGCTACCAGGGGAGGGCCAGGACTTCGATGCACGAACTTTCCATGAAGGGAAGGGATTGGGCAGCCCTGCTGGTCCTCCTGCTGTTTTCCATACTGGTCCTGGGGCTCTGAAAGCCGGGAGCCGGCCAATTACCGTTAACTGCTGCAGTTTTTAATAAGATATTAATATATGAACAGTTGTTCATATATTCATGAAAGAAAAATGCGAAAGAGTGAATGCCGGGCAGATAGGAGGCATGCTGAAGAAAGTCCCGGAAACCGAAAGCATCACAAGGATGGCTGCGGTCTTCCAGGCCCTCCAGTCGGACACCCGCCTGAAAATCCTCTTTTTGCTCAGGCAGAAGGAGATGTGCGTCTGCGAACTCGAACAGGCCCTGGACGTCACCCAGTCAGCGATCTCGCACAGCCTCCGCACCCTCAGGCAGCTTGACCTTGTGCGGGTCAGGAGGGAGGGGAAATTTACAATTTACTATATTGCCGACGCCCACGTGCGAATGTTAATAGAGATGTGCCTGGAACACGTGGAGGAAAAACATGAGCACTGAGATCCTGTCCACCCTGACGGCCGTCATATCAGGCGTCCTCCTGGCTTCCTGGGACATATTCACGGAGGCTGCCCCCTACCTCCTGTTCGGGTTCGGGGTTGCAGGCCTCCTGAACGTCCTGGTCCCCGACCAGAAAATCATTGATTACCTGGGGACCTCCGCAGGAAAAGTCCGCTCCGTGGTCAACGCATCCATTGCAGGCCTGCCCCTTCCCCTCTGTTCCTGCGGAGTGATCCCTGCCGCCATGTCCATACGGAAAAGAGGGGCAAACCGGGGAGCAACCCTCTCTTTCCTTATCTCGACCCCCCAGACCGGCGTGGACTCCATTGCAATCACCTACGCCCTCCTGGACCCCCTGATGACGGTCTTTCGCCCCCTGGCAACCCTTGCAACCGCCCTCCTTGCAGGGCTTGCGGACAACCTGCTGATAGGAGATGAGCAAAAAAAGAAGGAGACAAAAGCACAGGAAAAGCCGGGAAACAGGACAGGGATGCTTGCAGTTGCCACCCTGATCGGGGCTCCGAAAACCGGCAGCTCATGCAGTGACAGCTCATGCAGTGACAGCTCATGCAGCGACAGCTCATGCAACATATCATCCTGCGGCTGCAGCACGGCTGCGAACTCCGGAGACGGGAAAGGGGCGGCTTTGAAAAACGTAGCAAAACCTGCAGGAGTTAGAACTTTAGAAATAAAGCCTGCAGGAATCGGCAACAAAACCGGTGAAAAACTCTCCCCCTTCACCATACCCCTTTCCATTCCCTCCCCGATAAAAGAAAGCTCTTCCTGTGGCTGCGGGAGCTGCGGGCACGAAATCGAAGGGGAAAAGGAAAGCAGCAAAGCCGGGAAATCCGCAAAAGAAAAAGTCCTCGAAGGACTCCGGTACGCTTACATCGAACTTCCGGGAGACATTTCGAAATGGATGTTCATAGGAATCCTCCTTGCAGGCACCATATCCTATGCTGTCCCTGACACCCTGATCCAGGAATACCTGGGAGGCGGCCTCCGTTCAATGATGGTCATGCTTGTGGTTGGAATTCCCCTCTACATCTGCGCAACAGCTTCGACCCCCCTTGCAGCAAGCCTGATGGCAAAAGGAATGAGCCCGGGCACAGCTTTCGTCTTTCTCCTGGCAGGCCCTGCGACCAACGCGGCTACTATTACAATGGTCGCCCGCTTCCTGGGCAAACGCTCTGCAGCCCTTTACCTGGGAGTGATTTCCCTCTGCGCCCTGGGAGCGGGAATCCTTCTGGACTTCCTTTACCTGAAACTGGGAATAAGCGCAACAGCAACCCTGGGAAGCGCAGGCGAAATGCTTCCCGAAACCGTAAAGCTCGGATTTGCAGTCCTCCTCCTCCCCCTGATGCTTTACGGGATATTCCGGCAAAAAAAAGAATGTGGTTGCCATTGAAAAAATATATACGAATAATATAAATTCGCTGAAATTGAATTACCTGTATGCAGGAAAATCCCGATCCAATTGAAAAAAAGGACGTGGAAGCAGGTACCTCCAAAACCGCCCCGGAGCCTGAAGAAGGAGTCGGAAAAAAGGTGGAGAAAGAAGTAGAGGTAAAAGCTGAGGTGGAAACTGCAAAAGAAGCTGCAGAAGAAGCAATGGAAAAGGCTGCAGGGGAAGAAAAAGTTATAGGAGGAAGGCTGCCCGAAGAAGAGATAGTTGCGGCAAAGGAGGCGGCTGAAGAAGCAAAAGTGGCGGCCGAAGAAGTAAAAGAAGCAGCTGAAGAAGCAAAAGAGGGGGCTGAAGGAGCTAAAGAAAGAGTGTGGGGAGCCGAAGAGGCTAAAGAAGAACGTACCACCTACACCATGAAACGCCGCCTGACAAAGAGCAAAAGCAACAAAATACTCTTTGGCGTCTGCGGGGGGCTCGGAGAGTACTTCGGGATAGACCCGACACTTGTCAGGCTTGCTTTCGTGCTCCTTGCTCTTCTAAACGGGATAGGGATTGTCATCTACATCATACTTGCCGTCATCATGCCTTCGGAAAGCGGCATTGAGATGAGCAAAGAATAGATGGGGTCCGAACAGGCAGAGAAGCCCGGAGGGGAAGAAAAAATAGACCGGGTGGAGCGCGAAAAGATTCTTGGTATGATCATAATTATCACCGGCATTTACCTCGTGCTGAACGAACTGAGCGATTACACAGTATTCTGGTGGCTCAAACAATTCTTCTTTCCCGTAATCTTCATCCTCGGAGGAGCCTGGCTACTCTACAAAAACCGGAAGTGAAAAGAGAGGAGGTTTTCGGAGATTCCCGAACCCTTCATATCTCGAAAAATTTATTTCATTGTTTTTTGGGAACTATTCAGCGTATGAAAAACAACATCAATAGACATCCTCCTAAATGTAAAACGGGCAAAATCATCTTGCCTTATTTTATATAATTGTCGGCTATTGATTGTGTTTTTCGGTTTTACGTAAGTTGGTAATTCTATGTTTTTGAAACCTCAAAATCAGCATCAATCGACTGATTTTTGGTACGCTGAATAGATACTTTTTTTGCAACATTTTATTTCCCATCCTTTCAATTCCGACCATTCAGCCAACTGACAATTCAGCCTAACTTCTTTTTGATACGGCAGTTAGCCTCTGCAAGCTACCCTTCCAACTCTAATCCAACCCCAACCTGCACCGTTAAGATTCCCGAAAAGCTTCCCGGCCATAATGAAGGAACTCAAAAAGTGAAGAGAAATGTAAAAAGAAATCCAAAAATGGTTTATTATATATACCCCAGAACTTCAAAAAGATTGAAAAAGACTGTGGAAAAAATAGTATAAAATAATGAAAAATGTGGAAAGGAAACCAAATAATATAAATCCGCAGGAAAGGAATTCTCAGTATGCAGGAAAATCCCGACTCCCAGGACAGAAAGGGAGTAGAAGAAGACATCTCCGAAGCCCCGGGGAGACCTGAGGCAGAAACCGGAAAAGAGCCCTGGAAAGAAAACGAAAGAGAAAGCAGGAAAGGAACAGAAGAAGAGGCTGAAGAAGGAACCGAAGAAAAAAGGACAGAAGAGAAAAACGAAGGAGAGAGGCGCACCGCCTACACCATGAAGAAGCGCCTGACAAAAAGCAAAAGCAACCGCATGCTCTTTGGGGTCTGCGGCGGACTTGGGGAATACTTAGGGATAGACCCGACACTGGTGAGGCTTGCCTTCGTGGCCCTTACTCTCATAGACGGGGTAGGGCTGGTCATTTACATAATCCTGGCCGTAATCATGCCCACGGAAGACAGCGTGGAGATGACTCCAAAAGAAACCGTTACCAGCAACCTTAACGGACTGCATGAGGAACTCAAGCAGGCCGGCGGCGGCATAAGGGAAAAGTCAGACCGCAACCGTCTCCTGGGTTCGATTTTACTTATCGTGGGCGCTTACCTGCTGCTTGACAGGACAGGCATATTCTGGAGGTTCAGGTGGCTTGATGAATTGTTCCTGCCTGTAATCCTGATCCTTGGCGGGGCCTGGCTGCTGCTTAAGAACAGGGATAACTGAAACGGATTAATTCAACTGCAATTTAAAAATAAAGGGAATTATCAGGGTTTTCCTGAGTCCCAAACCTTCTTTTTTATTTTAATTCTCTGGTATTTTAATTACCTTATATTTTAATTACCTTGTACTTATTTTAGTTCTCTTGTACTTGCTTATTTTTCTGCCTCCTTTCCCGGTTTAATCCGTATTTTCAAAGTAAAAACGGAAAAAAACGGCATTATGAGAGGGTCAGGTAACGAAAAAAAGAACTTGAAAGAAAAGATGTCAAAAATGATAAGAAAATACTGAACATTGAACAGGATAAGAATTGGGTAAAAGAATCGGGTAAAAGTAGAGAGAAATAAGCTGAAAAGGAATAAAGCGGGCTCGAAGGGATTTGAACCCCCGACGTCTGGGTTAGAAGCCCAGCGCTATATCCTGGCTAAGCCACGAGCCCACTTTGATTATCCTACTGCGGAATACGAAATGAGCCTTTTAAGATAAAAGCTTTTTGTATGAAAATGTTCAGGAGAGTTGTAAAAAATCTTAAAATATTTATGTAGAAGCGGAATTGTAATATATATTCAGTATCTTCCCGATATTATCCGGGATCTTCCTCAATAATTTATCAGTATGGGATCTTCCCAAAGGCTTAGAGTTTCCTTAGAGTTCCGTATAGAGCTCTACAGACTGCTAATGCGTGAAAAACGGAAATGGGCTATTGAGGTTATACATCAAAGATTATATTGGATTGAAAACATCAAGGAAAATACACTATACAGAGGTACACTGTAAATTGTCGCCCCACCGGGCGGCAGACAGAAGTGCGCTGTAAATTAACCCCCAAAGGTAGTAAAACTTCAAGAGGATGGTTCGCAAATGAGTGAGTTACTGATTTACTTAAATGGGGAATTTGTCCCCAAGACTGAAGCCAAAGTTTCGGTTTATGACCACGGCTTCCTCTACGGCGACGGCGTTTTCGAGGGTATAAGGGCCTACAACGGGCGTGTCTTCAAGTTAAAGGAACACGTTGACAGGCTTTATGATTCGGCAAAGGCAATTGCAATGGAGATCCCTCTCTCAAAAGAAGAGATGAGCGAGGTAATCCTTGAGACCCTCAGGAAAAACAACCTCAGGGACGCCTATATCCGCCCCATCGTCTCAAGAGGGGTCGGAGACCTCGGGCTTGACCCACGCAAGTGTGAAAAGCCCAGCGTGGTTGTTATCGCCCAGGGCTGGGGCGCCATGTACGGCGACCTCTACGAAGTCGGGCTCACCGGAGTCAGCGTCTGCGTCCGGAGAAATGCTCCCGATGCCCTGTCCCCGAACATCAAGTCCTTAAACTACCTCAACAACATCCTGGCAAAGATCGAGGCCAATGAGAAGGGAGGCGACGAAGCCATCTTCCTGGACCAGAACGGCTTTGTCTGCGAAGGCTCGGGAGACAACATCTTCATCGTCAAGAACAACCAGGTCCTGACTCCCTATACCATCAGCAACTTAAAAGGCATCACCAGGGCAACTGCAATCGAACTCCTGGACGAGATGGGTTACAGGACAATCGAAGCAAACCTCGGCCTCTTTGACCTCTACACCGCCGACGAAATCTTCGTCACAGGGACAGCAGCCGAATCCGCTCCCCTGACCAAGCTCGACGGAAGGCTCATCGGCACAGGCAAGCCCGGACCTCTCACCGGAAAAATGGTTGAGGCTTTCGAGAAAATCACCCAGAACTCCGGGACCCCCATCTACAAATAAACGGGCAGGCCCCAAACAGGGTAAAAGAAAAAAACAAATAGATGGCGGGATTTTTCCCGCTGCACTCTCTTTTTAGCCATTATTGAACTTTTTTAACTTGTTTATATGAGATCCCGGTTCATTTCCCTGCTTATTTCCCTGCTTATTTCCCTGCTTATTTCCCTGCTTATTTCCCTGCCTATTTCCCTGCTTATTTCCCTGCTCATTTCCCTGTTCATTTCCCTGCTCATTTCCCTGCTCATTTCCCTGCTCATTTCTATGTTCATTTTTGAGCTATTTATTTCACCATTGTTAACTTGTCCAGAGGCAGGCCGGTTCAGAAGCAGGCCGTGAAAAACATGAAATGGGCCGGGAAACGATATTAAAGTAAAACATTCATCTGAAAAACGGATAAAGTAGGATTTGAGTCACATGAAACGCAAAGAATTTCGGAAACTTGTCTCTGTTGAGGAGGCGCGGAGAATAATAGGCGGCCTTCAGGTCAATCCCGGAACCGAAATTGCACCCCTTGAAGACGCCCGGGGAAAAACCCTTTCAGAAGACATCGTTGCCGGGATTTCCGTCCCTTCCTTCTCAAGAGCAGTGATGGACGGCTATGCCGTAAAGGCCAGCGACACCTATGCCTGCAGCGAGACCGAACCTATAAGGCTCAGGCTGCTCGGGAACATCCCCGCTGGCTCGGGCGCAAAATACGCCGTACAGGCAGGAGAAGCCGTGGAAATCGCAACCGGTGCCCCGGTCCCCGAAGGAGCTGATGCTGTGGTGATGGTAGAGTACAGCTCGGAAGAAGGCGGGGAGGTATTTATCACCAGGCCTGTGACAGTGGGCGAAAATATCATGAAAGCCGGGTCAGACATCCTTAAAGGGGAAAGGGTGCTCAGGAGGGGGAGAAAACTGGGGACCCGGGAAATCGGAGTCCTGGCTTCCATAGGGAAAAAAGAAGTCCCTGTCCTTAAGCTGCCCGCAGGGATCCTCTCGACTGGGGACGAGCTAGTGAATCCCGGAGAGAAACTGGCATTCGGGCAGATCTATGACGCAAACTCGTACACATTATATGCAGGGGTGCAGGAATGCGGGGCCTCACCCGTGCTTTACGGCATCGTAAAAGACGATGAAACCTCCATGAGAAAGGTACTCGAAACCGCTGTCTCAGAATGCGCCCTGGTCCTTACCTCGGGCAGCACGTCATCCGGAGCCGGGGATGTAATGTACAGGCTGATTGATGAAATGGGGGAAACCCTTGCCCACGGGATAAACATCAAGCCAGGGAAACCCGTGATTATAGGCATCATCCGGGGGGTCCCAATAATCGGGCTTCCGGGAAACCCGACTTCAGCCCTTATGATCTTTGACGAATTCGTTGCCCCCCTTCTCCGAAAAGCCCTGGGGGCCGAAACCGGGCTCAAAAAGACCGAAAACGGAATAATTGGCACGGACTTCCGCTCGGAAGGACGCCAGCAGCTCCTTCCCGTAGGCCTCGTAAGAGGCAGGGCGTACCCGGCAGACAGGGGTTCGGGGGCCATTACCTCCCTTGCAGGAGCAGACGGCTTTATCGAAATCCCACCCGAAACCGAGTTCATCGAAGCCGGGACTCCGGTGGAAGTTACCCTTTTCGGGGACGTTGAAAAGCCGGACCTTTTGATAGCCGGAGACCCCTGCCCCTGCCTTGACCTGCTGGAAGACCTGAGCGGGCTTCGGTTCAGGGTCCTGAACACGGGCTCAAGCGGAGGCTTCAGTGCAATTGCCGCAGGCACCGCCGATATTGCCGGAGTGAACATGCCTTCTTCCGAAGGTGAATACAACCTTCCGGTAATCGAGAGTATGGGGCTTTCCGGCGCAGTGCTCGTCAAAGGCTACCTCCGGGAAGTGGGGCTGCTTGTCCCTCATGACAGCCCGGTTTCCGGACTGGAAGCCCTTCCTGGAAAACGCCTCATCAACCGGAACCTGGGCTCGGGCATGAGGGCACTTCTTGACCTCAAGCTCACGGAACTGGCTGGAACCCGGGGAATAAGCAAGAAAGAACTTGCGGGCTCAATCCCGGGTTATGACTCGGGAGCAAAATCGGAGCTTGCGGTCTGCGAGGCGGTCTTATCAGGAAAGGCAGAAGCAGGCGTAGGTGCCCGGACCTGTGCCGAAAGAAACGGCCTGAAGTTCATAAAAATCGCAGAAGAAGAATATGATTTCCTGGTCCGAAAAGAACTGCTGGACATCCCAGAGATAAGGAAGTTCCTTGAGGCCCTGGTTTCCGAAGAGTTCGCATCGAAACTGCCGACAGGGACGCGGGTGTATGAGAAGACCGGGGAAATTATTGAGGCCGATTAAACCGGGTTTCCCGCATATTTTAATTTTTTAATGCAAAAGGGGGTTTTACAGCCCCCGAGCAGACATTTTTCGCGGCCCGGGGCCCGACAGGAAGCCTGGAAAGAGTAAATTTCCGGCAGAACCTGCAGGGCACCAATAATGTTTAAATACTATTATATTTATTAAGTAATATAAATTGAAATAGAAACGCGGGATTATTCCATAGCTATATATATTTCATCCAACTATTCAGGATAAAAAATCCGGATTAAGGATCTGTTTTGGATCAAAAAGGGTTTGTAGAGACCGCTTATAGGCGGTTTCGTTTTTCAACTATTATTATCATTTCTTCAGTCTCGAAGTCGGCAGGTTCCAGATGAGCAGCATACAGGAGCAAATACAGGAAATAGAAGACGAAATCCGAAAGACCCAGTATAACAAGGCAACTTCCCACCACATCGGCAGGCTTAAAGCCAAAATCGCACGCCTGCGGGACGAAGTAGAGAAGAAGGCGTCCTCGAAAGGTGGAGGAGAAGGGTACTCGGTCAGGAAGTCCGGAGACGGGACCGTAACCCTCGTAGGCTTCCCTTCAGTCGGAAAATCCACTCTCCTGAACAAACTCACAGACGCCAAATCTGAAGTCGGAGCATACGAATTCACCACCCTTACCGTTGTCCCCGGAGTGCTGGAACACAAGGGTGCAACGATCCAGTTCCTGGATGTTCCCGGGCTCGTCAAGGGTGCGTCTTCCGGGCGAGGCAGAGGGAAAGAAGTCATTTCGGTTATCCGGAACTCCGACATGGTCATCTTTTTGCTTGATGTTTTCCAGCCCAAGCACTACGATGTGCTTATGGACGAACTTTACCAGGCAGGAATCCGCGTGGATGAAGTTCCCCCTGATGTCGTGATCAAAAGAAAGGACAGGGGAGGGGTAGAGATCAACACAACAATCGAGCTCGACCTGGACGAAGAAACCATCAAGGCCGTGCTTGACGAGTATAAGATCCACAACGCCCACGTCCTGATAAGGGAAAACATCTCCGTAGACCAGCTGATCGACGTCGTCCTGGGCAACCGGAGCTACGTCCGCTCCCTTATCGCAGTCAACAAGGTTGACCTGGCCTACCCCCAGCTGATCAAGGAATGCAAAGAGATTTACCCGGACTCGATCTTCATCTCAGCCCACCAGGGGATCAATATCGAGACCCTCAAAGACGAGATCTATGACTGCCTGGGCTTTATCCGGGTCTACTTAAAACCCCAGGGCCAGCCCGCAGACATGGAAGAACCCCTGATAGTCATGAGCAGGACCAACATCGGCCAGATCTGTGACCGCCTGCACCGCGATTTCCGCAGGAAATTCCGCTATGCTCAGGTCTGGGGCACGTCCGCAAAGCACCCCGGGCAGAGAGTAGGGCTCGAACACGTGATGCAGGACGAAGACATCCTTACCATTATCATCCAGAAATAAAATAAGAAAAGGAAGCGGAAAAGGGGAAGGAAAAAAGAAAAGGGAAGACCTGAAATTTCCGCATCCCGATTTTTAGTCAGATCCTGACAATTATCTTGCTGACAGGACAGTCATCTTATCCTAATTTTTACCGGTCCTGAACTATTTCCCCTTGTTTTATGTACCCTGTTTTATGTACCCTGTTTTATGTACCCTGTTTTATGTACCCTGTTTTATGTACCCTGTTTTATGTACCCTGTTTTATGTACCCTGTTTTATGTACCCTGTTTTATGTACCCTGTTTTATGTACCCT